>NZ_CP015732.1:2924246-4386369 GCF_001750145.1 Arthrobacter sp. U41 | reverse complement strand
GGGCACCCTGGACGGGTGGCTGCACCGGATCACCACCAACCTTTTCCTGGACCAGGCCCGCCGGAAGAGCCGGATCCGCTTCGACGCCCTGGCCGACGACGCCGAGTCCCGTCTGCCCGGACGCGAGCCCGGACCGGAACAGAGTTTCGAGTTCAACAACCTCGACGTCGATGTGCAGGCCGCCCTCGAGGAACTGCCCCCGGACTTCCGCGCCGCCGTCGTCCTCTGCGACCTCGAAGGGCTGTCCTACGACGAGGTTGCCGTCGCCCTGGGCATCAAACTCGGAACGGTCCGCTCCCGGATCCACCGCGGCAGGACCATGCTCCGGGAGAAACTGGCTCACCGCGACCCCCGGCCGCAGCAGGCAGCCAAGGCCCCGCTGAAGCCGCGGCTGAAGATGCCCCGCATCGCCGGCCTGCTCTGAACCAGGCGATGCGCCTTCTGCAGCGTCTGCTGCGCGGCCCCCACCAGCGGCGGGACCGGCGGCATCTGGAATCCTGTGCCGGATGCCTGCTTCAGCAGCGCCGCGAACGCCAGTACCTTGAGCGGCTGCGGGGCGCTGAAGTTCCCACGGCCAGCGGCGACCTGACCGCGCGCCTGCTGGCGCGCACCGAGGAACTGGCCCGTACCGAAGAACCCACCGGCCCTGGCCAGCCAGCCTTCCGGCAGCCGGCGGCCCGCGGCTTCCGCCCGGCGCTGCGGGCAGCCGCGCTGGCCGCCGGCGGGGCGGCAGCCGCCACGGCCCTGCTGGGCGGATCGGCCTACCTGGTGGGCGGCGAATCCGTGCCGCAGTCAGGCGGACCGGGCGCCTCGGCCTTCCTGCAGCGTGACCTGTCCGTCTCCGCGGCGGCCGCCGGGGCAGGCGCCGGGGCACCGGCCGGATGGAGCCTCGCCGGCGGACCGGATTTCACTCCGGCCGGGGCACTCACGGCGTCCCAGCTCACCACTCTGCGCTCCGAGGGCTGGACATGTCCTGAACTCCGTGAACTCGGCTACCACCTGGTCTGGGCCAGGGCCGGGGTCCTGGCCGGCGGGGACATCCTGGAACTGCGTCTTACCGACGGACGGAATTTTGCCACCATCCTCGAACAGCACGGCGTCCTCGAACAGCACAGCGGCGTGCCCGGACAGTCCCGCGCCCCGGGGGCCGGGCCGGAAGCTGGGGCGCAGGCGCCGGTCAACGTGCTCACGGGCCGCCCCGCGACCTCGGACGGCTTCACTGCCGCGGCGGCGCCGGAGGCTGGCGCCGGGACGGGCGCAGTAGCGGGGGGCGGAAGCGGGACCCTGTGGACCAACCAGGCGTCGCCCTTCGCCGCCATTTACCAGGCCGGCGATGCCACCTTCACCTACGTTTCGGACCAGCCGGCGGAACAGGCCGCCGACGGCGTGGCAGCCCTGGTCCGGTCCCGCGCCGCGGATCCGGTGACACCCGGTGGCGGCGGAGCCCGGGAGCCTGGCACCCTCGAGCGCCCGGGGGCGGCCGGGGCAGGGTCCGTGCACAACCTCACCGCGCGGCTGGAGCGCGGACTGGGCCGGATTGTGGAGCTGCTGGCACCGTGACCGGCCGAACTGCCGGGAGCAGGCCCCGTGTGTCACGGCGGAATCGTCCCGGCCCCGGTTGAGAGGGTAATCTTCCTACAGTGCTTGGAATCAATGGACCGGAGTTCTTACTTCTGCTGATCATCGGCCTTCTGGTGATTGGTCCCAGCAGGCTGCCCGAATACACCCAGAAACTTGCCAACATCGTCAAGGAAGTCCGCCGGATGGCGTCGGGGGCGCGGGAGCAGATCAAGGAAGAAGTCGGCATCGACATCGATGAGGTCGACTGGAAGAAGTACGATCCCCGGCAGTACGATCCGCGCAGGATTATCAAGGAAGCGCTGCTCGAGGATGACACCAAACCCGTGAGCGCCGGCGCCCCGGCCGCGGTCGCCACCGTCGCGGCTGCCTCCGCGGCGGCTGCGGAACGCCGGCCGGAGCGGACGGTTGAGCGACTCCCGGACGGCGAGCCGGCGCCCTTCGACTCAGAAGCTACCTAGCAGCTACCTAGCGTGGCTGCAGTCCGAGCGGCTTACCGCTGAGCCCGCGCGGGACCGAGCTGAGCCGCCCGGCGATGTCCAGCAGGGCCACGGCCGCCGGGGTTTCGGGACGGCCCAGCACCAGGGGAACTCCGGCGTCGCCGCCTTCGCGCAGCAGGATGTCCAGCGGGATCTGTCCCAGCAGCGGAACGTCGGTGCCCACCGTGGCGGACAGCCGTTCCGCGAGCACCGCGCCGCCGCCACTTCCGAACAGCTCCATCCGGCCGCCGTCGGGCAGCTCCAGGTAGGACATGTTTTCCACGACGCCGGCCACGCTCTGCCCGGTCTGGGTCGCGATGGCACCGGCCCGCTCGGCCACGTCGGCGGCCGCGGCCTGCGGTGTGGTGACCACGAGGATCCGGGCCTGCGGCAGCAGCTGGGCGACAGAGATGGCGATGTCGCCGGTACCGGGCGGAAGGTCCAGGAAGAGGGCATCGAGGTCGCCGAAGTAGACGTCGGTGAGGAACTGCTCCAGGGCCCGGTGCAGCATCGGCCCGCGCCAGGCGACCGGCTTGTTGCCGGTGACGAACATTCCGATGGAGATGACTTTGACCCCGTAGGCCACCGGCGGAAGGATCATGTCATCCACCCGGGTGGGGGCCTGGGTGATGCCCATCAGCGCCGGGACGGAGAAGCCGTACACGTCGGCGTCCACGATCCCCACCCGCAGCCCCTGCGCGGCCAGCGCGCAGGCGAGGTTCACCGTTACGGAGGACTTGCCCACGCCGCCCTTGCCGCTCGCGACGGCATACACCTTGGTCAGCGAGCCGGGTTCGTTGAACGGGATCCCGCGCTGTCCGCCGGGGCCGCGGAGCTGCTCCTTGAGCGCGTCGCGCTGCTCCTGGGTCATGACCTTCAGTTCGACCTCGACGCCGGTGACCCCGGGCACTGCGGACAGCGCCGCCTCGCAGTCGGCGGTGATGGTGCCGCGCAGCGGGCAGCCGGCAATCGTCAGGAGCACGGCGACCCGCACCCGGCCGCCCTCGGATACCTCCACGGCCTCCACCATGCCGAGGTCGGTGATGGGACGGCGGAGCTCGGGATCGATCACGGTGGCCAGTGCGGCGTGCACTGAACTTTCCATGGCGGAGGCCGGAGAGATTCCCTGGGTGGTGCGGTCCTGGCTGCGGTTCATGCGGTGACGGCTCAGTTCTGGGGGGAAACGGGGTGGGCCGGGACGTCGGCGCCGTCCGGGCCGGCGCTGTCCGGTCCGGCGCCTGCCGGGATGTCCGGTGTGGCCCGGGCCTTCTTGTTCGGCTTGGGCTCGCTGCTGCCCCCGGACTTGATGCGGGGGACCTGCTGGGTCCGGGGGCTGCGCTGCTTGTCGCGGCGGTCCTTGAGCTTGTCCCTGACCTTGTCCCGCGGCGTCTCGTGGACGCCGGCCGAGGGATCGTGGGTGCGCAGTTCCTCCTGCGCTTCCAGCATGTCCTCCAGCAGGCTCCGCAGTTCGGCCCGGACGTAGTCGCGGGTGGCGACTTCGCGCAGGGCGATCCGCAGCGAGGCGAGTTCCCGGGTCAGGTATTCGGTGTCGGAGAGGTTACGTTCCGCGCGCTGGCGGTCCTGCTGGAGCGAGACGCGGTCACGGTCGTCCTGCCGGTTCTGGGCCAGAAGAAGCAGCGGCGCGGCGTAGGAGGCCTGCAGCGAAAGCATCAGGGTCAGCAGGGTATAGCCCAGGGCCCGGGAGTCGAACTGCCACTCCACCGGGGCAAAGGTGTTCCAGGCCAGCCAGACGACGACGAACACCGTCATGTAGACCAGGAACTGCGGCGTGCCCATGAAGCGGGCGAAGCCTTCCGTGGTCTGGCCGAACGCGTCCGGGTTGGGAGAGAACTTCGGCAGGATCCGCTGGCGGCCGCTCAGGGGTGTATCGAGGCCTCCCTTGTCCGGTTTGCTGCCGTGCCGGACATGGGGGTTCCGTGCGCTGTTATCAGCCAATGCGGCCTCCAAGCTTCCTTATCGGGACATCGTCCTCGTGGGCCCGCCAGTCATCGGGCAGCAGATGATCCAGCACATCGTCAACAGTCACCGCCCCCACAAGCCGACCATCGCTGTTGACGACGGGGAGCGAGTTGAGGTTGTAGGTGGCCAGCGTGCGGGCCACCTCGCTGATGTGCGCCTGGTCCGACACGGGTTCCAGGGTCTTGTCCACCAGGTTGCCCAGCGGTTCGGGCGGCGGGTAGCGCAGCAGCTGCTGGATGTGGACGACGCCGAGGAAACGGCCCGTGGGCGTCTCCAGCGGCGGCCGGGCAATAAAGATCGACGAGGCCAGGGCGGGGGAGAGCTCCTCACGGCGGACATGGGCCAGGGCTTCGGCGACGGTGGCTTCCGGGGGCAGGATGACCGGGACCGGGGTCATCAGGCCGCCGGCCGTGTCCTCGTCGTATTCGAGCAGCCGGCGGACGTCATCGGCGCCTTCGGGTTCCATCAGCTGGAGCAATTGCTCGGCCTGGGCGCTGGGGAGTTCCGCGAGGAGATCGGCGGCGTCGTCCGGGTCCATTTCCTCCAGCACGTCCGCGGCACGGTTGACGTCGAGGGCGGAGAGGATCTCCACCTGGTCGCCTTCAGGCATCTCCTGCAGGACGTCGGCTAGGCGTTCGTCCTGGAGTTCGCTGGCGACCTCGAAGCGGCGCTTGTCGCTCATCTCCTGCAGGGCTTCGGCGAAGTCGGCCGGCTTGAGGTCCTCGTGGGTTGCGACGAACTGGGTGGCAGCCTGCGGCTCGGTGCGGGCGCCCTGCTGCGCATCAGCCCAGTCGATGATCATGGTCTCGTTGCGGCGCAGCCTGCTCAGCGGGGAGAGGGAGTGGCCGCGGCGGACGAAGAGCTTGCTGACAAACCAGTCGCCGGAGCGGTGTTTGTCCATTGCGATGTCCTCGATCGTGGCGTCCCCGCTGCCGTCGGCGAGGGTGACGCGGCGGTCGAACATTTCGGCCACAACGAGGGTTTCGGCGCCGCGCTGTTCGAAGCGCCGCAGGTTCACCAGCCCGGTGCAGATGATCTGGGTCTGGTCGATCGAGGTGATCCGGGTCATCGGCACGAAGACCCGCTTCTTCCCGGGAACCTCGACGACGATGCCCACCACATGCGGGGCGCCCCGGGTTCCGCGGGAAAGCACGACGACGTCGCGCAGCCGGCCGAGACGGTCGCCCAGTGGGTCGAAGACGTCCAGGCCGAGGAGGCGCGCAACAAACACCCGCGATAGATTTGTGCTCACCTGTACAGGCTACCGAGTCCGCTCTCTTTTAGCTGAATTTACAGCCGGTGCCCAGCCGGATAGGTAAGAATGGTCGTATGTCAAACATTTTTGGTGCTCCCAGGGCTGGCGCCCCCAACGGCCCGGACGAGGCCCGCACTGTCCCCAAGGGCGACACTGTTGGTTCCTACAATTCCTACCTGGACGCCCAGAAGGCGGTGGACTACCTCGCGGACCAGCAGTTTCCCGTGCAGATGGTCTCGATCGTCGGCAACGAGCTGAAGATGGTGGAGCGGGTCACCGGCCGGCTGACCTACCCCAGGGTCGCGCTCTCGGGTGCGCTGAGCGGCATGTGGTTCGGCCTGTTCGTCGGCATCATGCTCTCCTTCTTCTCCACGACCGACGGTGCCTTCTCGATCATGACGTCGGTGCTGATGGGCGCGGCCTTCTTTATGCTGTTCGGCATCGTCACGTACGCCATGCAGAAGGGAAAGCGCGACTTCACCTCCACGAGCCAGGTCGTGGCGACCAACTACGATGTCGTGGTCTCCTTTGAAGCGGCGAACGAGGCGCGGCGGTTGCTGCACCAGCTTCCGATGACGCAGCAGGACGCCTCCGCGTCCCCCGGGTCGGCCGGGTACTCCCAGTGCGACTACCAGCACCAGCCGTACCAGCCGGGTCCCGGGCAGGGACCCCAGCAGCCCGGCCAGCAGGGCCATGCCCCGCAGCGCCCCGCGGGCTGGAACGACCCGTACGGCCAGAGGACACCCGAAGCCGGCGGACAGCAGCAGGGCGGACAGGAGCCGGCGCCAGGCCAGCACGCCGAGCCTTCCCCCCAGGCAGAGCCGTCCCACCCGGGGACCGCTGATACCGAGCCGGCCACCGAAGAGGCCCCCAAGTCCTCCGGGTTCGCCTACCCGGACCTGCCGGACGGCCGCCCGCAGTACGGGGTCCGCGTCACCGACGTGCCCAAGCAGGGTCCCGACGAGGGCGGTCCGCGGCACTGATTCGCGGCACTGACCAGCAACGCAGAAAGCCTCCGCCCGGAATCGATCCGGGCGGAGGCTTTCTGCGTGGCGGCAGTGGCTGCTTAGCCGGCGGGGACTACGGAGTCTGGCCGTCGGCTTCCTGGTAGATTCCCGCCATCCAGGACTCGACGTCCTCAGCCTTGCGGGGCAGGGCCGCACTGAGGTTGACCGGACCGTCGGCGGTCATCAGGATGTCGTCCTCGATCCGGACGCCGATTCCGCGGTATTCCGCCGGGATGGCGAGGTCCTCGTCCTTGAAGTACAGCCCGGGTTCGATCGTGAAGACCATGCCGGGGGTGAGGACACCGTCGAGGTACAGTTCGCGCTTGGCCTGGGCACAGTCGTGCACGTCGAGGCCCAGGTGGTGGCTGGTGCCGTGCGGCATCCAGCGGCGGTGCTGCTGGCCTTCCGCGCTGATGGCTTCCGCCACGGAGACCGGCAGCAGGCCCCAGTCGGCGAGCCGTTCGGCCAGCACGGTGGTCGCGGCCGTGTGGATCTCGCGGAACCGGGTGCCGGGCCGGGCGGCGGCAAAGCCGGCGTCGGCGGCGTCCAGCACGGCCTCGTAGACCTTGCGCTGGATCTCGGTGAACGTGCCGTTGGCCGGCAGGGTGCGGGTAATGTCCGCGGTGTAGAGCGATTCCGCCTCGACCCCGGCGTCGAGCAGCAAAAGCTCCCCGGCGTTGATCTTGCCGGTGTTCCGGGTCCAGTGCAGCACCGTGGCGTTGTTGCCGGAGGCCGCGATGGTGTCGTAGCCGAGCTCGTTGCCTTCCTCCCGGGCGCGGGCGAAGAACGCGCCCTCAACGACGCGCTCGCCGCGCTGGTGGGTGAGGGCCCGCGGCAGGGCCTTGACGACCTCGGTGAAGCCCTGCACGGTGGCGGCGACGGCGGTTTTCATCTGCTCGATTTCCCACTCGTCCTTGAGCAGGCGCAGCTCGGAGAGGGCCTCGGTGAGCTTCTCGTCAAGGGCGTCCAGGATGCCCATGTCCAGGTTCTCGGGGTCCTTGGCCGTGTTGTAGCGGGCGGTGTCCACCAGGGCGTCGATGTTCTCGTCGACCTTCCGCACCAGCCGGATGGAGATTCCGCCGATTTCCGGGGCGCCGACGTTCTTGGTGATCCCCAGCTCCAGTTCACTGATGTCCGCAGTGTCCAGCCCCAGGCGGGCCTTGAACTCGGCCAGGGTGGGACGGGCGCCGATCCAGAATTCGCCGGAGCGGGAGTCGGCGTAGAACTGTTCGGTGTCGCGGCCAGCCAGCGGACGGAAGTACAGGGTCGCGTGGTGGTGGCCGCCGTCGTCGCCCCTGCCTTCCCCCGCGGGTTCCAGGATGAGCACGGCGTCGGGCTCATGGTCCAGGCCGAGGCCGGTGAGGTGCGCGAAGCCGGAGTGCGGGCGGAAGCGGTAGTCGCAGTCGTTCGAGCGGACCTTCAGCGGACCGGCGGGGATGACCAGGCGTTCGCCTTTGAACTGCTCGGAGATGGCGCGCCGCCGGGCGGCTGCGTGGCCGGCGACGGCGTCGCGTTCCGGAAGCTGCACGCGGGACGGTGCCCAGTTGCTGGCCATAAACGCCTTGAAGGCGTCGGAGCTGGGCCGCTGTGAGCGGTTGTTGACGCGCTCGTCGAGGGGCTGGGAAGCGGAGACTGGGGTGTTATCTGCATCGTTCACGGTCCCATCGTCTCACCAGCGGAGCGGCTGAGGCCAACAGGGCGGCGTTGGTCCCCGGGCGCCGCGGCAGCGATCTACTAGGCTGGTGGGGTGAGGATTGACCTGCATGCCCATTCGAACGTATCCGACGGCACCCAAGCGCCCGGCGCGGTGCTGGCCTCCGCGGCGGAAGCGGGGCTCGATGTCATTGCCCTGACCGACCACGACTCCACGGACGGCTGGGCCGAGGCCGCGGCCGGTGCCCGTGAGCACGGCGTCGCGCTGGTTCCCGGGATGGAGATTTCCTGCCGGACGATCGAGGGGATCAGCGTCCACCTCCTGAGCTACCTGCACGACCCGGCGCACCCCGGGCTCCTGGAGGAAATCACCAAGGCCAAGGACGCCCGCTTCACCCGGGCCGAGCGGATGGTCAGCCTGCTCGCCGAGGACTACCCGCTGAGCTGGGACGATGTCATCCACCACGTGGCGCCGGGCGCCACCCTGGGCCGGCCGCACATCGCCGACGCCCTGGTCGCTGCGGGCGTGGTCGCGGACCGCACCGAGGCCTTCGACTCCATCCTGACCTCGCATTCACGCTATTTCGTGCAGCACTACGCGCCGGACCCGGCACTCGCCGTCCAACTCGTGCGCGAGGCCGGCGGGGTGCCGGTGTTCGCCCATCCGGTGGCATCCGCCCGCGGCCGGATCGTGGGGGAACGCACCTACCGGGAGATGATCGACGCCGGGCTGGCCGGACTGGAGATCTACCACCGGGACAATCCCGAGGAGGGCAGGACCTTCCTGCGCAAACTCGCGGTCCGGCACGGGCTGCTGGTCACCGGGTCCTCCGACTACCACGGGGCGGGGAAACCAAACCGGCTGGGCGAGAACCTGACCACGCCCGAGGTGTTTGCCCGGATCGAGGAACTGGGAACCGGAACCTCAGTGGTGCGCTGACGCCGGCGTCCCGGTCGGGCGCCCCGGGAGTGCTGGCGCAACAGGGCTAACTCGGAAAAACAGTGAAGACCGCGTGCGGGGCAAGCCGCTTGGCCATGACGTCGATGGCCGGCTGGTTCTGGTCCACGCAGACGAACTTCCGGTCCAGCTTCGCGGCGACGGCGCCGAGGGTTCCGGAACCGGCGAAGAAGTCCAGGCACCAGTCGCCGGGGCGGCTGGAGGCCGCCACCACACGTCGGATCAGCCCTTCGGGCTTCTGCGTCGGGTAGCCGGTCTTCTCCTTGCCGGTGGGGGAGACAATCGTGTGCCACCAGACGTCGGTCGGCAGCTTGCCGAGCTCGCGTTTGGCCGGAGTCACGAGCCCGGGGGCCATGTAGGGTTCCCGGTCCACCTCGGCGCTGTCGAAGTGGTATTTCCGGGGGTTCTTGACGTACACGAGGATGTTGTCGTGCTTGGTGGGCCAGCGGTATTTGGCGCGGGCGCCGTAGTCGTAGGCCCAGATGATCTCGTTCAGGAAGCACTCGCGGCCGAAGATGGCGTCGAGCATGACCTTGGCGTAATGCACCTCACGGTAGTCAAGGTGCAGGTACAGGGTGCCGTCGTCGGCGAGCAGCCGCCAGGCCTCGACGAGCCGCGGCTCCAGGAAGGACCAGTAGTCGCTGAACGCGTCGTCGTACTTGTGCAGCGCGCCCTTGATCGTGTCATAGGAGCGGCCCTTGAACCCGACCCGGTCGCCGTCGCCGCCGGCGTTGAGCACCATCCTGGTTTCCTGGCGCTTCTGGACCCGCCCGGTATTAAACGGCGGGTCCACGTAGATCAGTGTGAAGGCGCCGTCCGGCAGCGTCGGGAGGTACTCCGCGTTGTCCGCGTGCACCACCAGATTGCTGCCGTCCGGCGCCCAGACGGTGTCAGTCATAAGGGGGTTTAGGCCTCGGTGCTGCGTGCCGGAGCCCCGGCCTCGCCCGCAACAACCTCGCCGTTGTGGCGGCGGGTGCGGGTGCGGCGGCGGGCGCGGGTGGCGCGGTCAACCTCGGTCGGTGCGCTTGCGGGGGCCTTGGCCGGAGCCTCGGCGGCCGGGCCGGTGCTGGCCTCGGCCTCGGCGGGACGACGACGGCGGTCTCCCGACCGTGCGCTGTCCTTGCTGCCGGTGGCTCCGCCGCTGCGGCGGCTGTCGCGTCCGCCGCTGCGGGCGCTCTCGCGTCCGCCGCCGGTCTGGCCGCCGCCGGTGCGGGGGGCGTTTTTCTTGCCCGTCTCGCCCAGGTCCTCGAGGACCTCGGCGTCAACACCGGCCAGCACACGCTTGTCGCGGGGCAGGCGGCCCTTGGTGCCTGCGGGGATGTCGAGTTCCTCGAAGAGGTGCGGTGATGAGGAGTAGGTTTCCACCGGCTCCGGGACGCTCAGGCCCAGGGCCTTGTTGATCAGGCCCCAGCGGGGCATGTCATCCCAGTCAACGAAGGTCACGGCCGTGCCCTTGTTGCCGGCGCGGCCGGTGCGTCCCACACGGTGCAGGTAGATCTTTTCGTCTTCCACGCACTGGTAGTTGATCACGTGTGTGACGTCGTCGACGTCGATGCCGCGGGCGGCGACGTCGGTGGCGACCAGGACGTCCACCTTGTTGTTGCGGAAGGCCCGGAGCGCCTGCTCGCGGGCGCCCTGGCCGAGGTCGCCGTGGATGGCGGCGGCGGCGAAGCCCCGGTCCACGAGTTCCTCGGCTACCTTGGCGGCGGTGCGCTTGGTCTTGGTGAAGATGATGGTCCGGCCGCGGCCGCGGGCCTGCAGGATGCGGGCCACCACCTCGATCTTGTCCATGCTGTGGGCGCGGTAGATCAGCTGGCGGATGTCGCGCTTGGTCAGGCCTTCGTCATCCGGGTCGGCGGCGCGGATGTGCGTCGGCTTGGTCATGTAGCGGCGTGCCATCGCGACGACCGGACCGGGCATGGTGGCCGAGAACAGCAGGGTCTGGCGGACAGCGGGGGTGCCGGCGATGAGGGTTTCGACGTCCGGGAGGAAGCCCAGGTCCAGCATTTCGTCGGCCTCGTCAAGGATGACCATCTTGACGTTCTTCAGCACGAGGTGCTTCTGCTTGTAAAGGTCGATGAGGCGGCCGGGGGTGCCAACGACAACCTCGACGCCCTTCTGCAGCGATTCGACCTGCGGCTCGTAGGCGCGGCCGCCGTAGATCGTGGTGATGCGCGCGTTGCGCTTGCGGGCGGCGTTCTGCAGGTCGCCGGCAACCTGGACAGCCAGCTCGCGGGTCGGCACGATCACGAGGGCCTGCGGGGCGCCCGGGGCCGGAAGCTTGTCATAGCCCTCGTCGTCCGGTCCGACGACGCGCTGCAGCGCCGGGATGCCGAAGCCGAGGGTCTTGCCGGTGCCGGTCTTGGCCTGGCCGATGATGTCGTGGCCGCTGAGGGCGACCGGCAGGGTCATGGCCTGGATCGGGAACGGGTGCGTGATGCCGGCGTCGGCCAGCGATTCCACGATGTCGGCGCGGACGTTGAAGTCGGCGAAGGTCTTCTCGGCGATCTCGTGCGGCTTCTCGTCCGAGATGATGGTCTCTTCGGGCTCGAGCGTTTCCGTTCCGGATTCGTCGGTCAGAAGCTGGTGCGTGTGCAATTCACTCACTAGGGGAGTTTCCTTATTCATTTGGGCTGCGCTGCTTGCTCAACGGGGCCGGCCGGGTGGCCGTTCCGGAGCACGCTCAGGCGCGCAAGCAAATCCAGTGGAAGCCGATCGCGGGCTATCTAAATGCTGGCACTGGGGACCAGCGGGTCTGACTCAAGATCGCGTAGGGGCGGGCTTGTTGAATTCGAATATCAAGGAAATCAACGACCGGGCATCCATATCTACCCTTCCAGTCTAGCCGTATGCGGCCGGGAACCACGACGGACACCGCAGGCGGCGCGCGGGAACTGTGCCGGGCGCTCAGCCCACCAGCTCCAGCCGGACCTCGCGGGTGGCGATGTCGGAGGAGACAATCCGGACCCGGACCTGGGTCCCGGGTTCCAGTTCGCCGGGGCAGCGGGCGGTGACAGCGGGCTCGGCGATCTGCACGATCCCGGAGGGTCCGCTGCCGTTGCCGTTCTTGGCGTTCGCGGTTTTCCCGTTGCCGTTCTTCCCGTTTCTGGGGGGCTTGGACCCGGAGATCACGACGGCGTCGAACTCCTGGCCCACGTGGTTGACCAGCAGCGCCGCCTCCACGGTGTCGAGCGAGAGCCGCTCCAGCCTGGCGGCCAGCTGGTCCGAGGTCGCCATGATCGCGGGCAGGGACGGAAGGGCGGCGCGGGCCCAGTCAGGTACGGCGGTGCCGTTGCTAAGCGCCTCGCAGATCACCAGGACAAAGCGGTCGATCAGCCGGCGCAGCGGGGCCGTGGAGTGGGCGTAGGCGGCGCCGATGGCGGCCTGGGTGGCTGAATCGGGGACCGTTCCGTCGAAGGGTGTGTAGCCGGCGCCGCGGAACAGCATGCCGGCCGAGTGCACGATCGCCAGCTGCCGGGCGTCCGTGGGGTCCAGGGTGCGCAGGTATTCGCCGTAGCTCATCTCGCCGTCCCAGGGCTTGCCCAGGGCACGGGTCTGGCGGTGGAAGTGCGCCAGCGACGCTTCATCCGGCGGCGGCATGGTGCGCAGGATGCCGACCTTGCCTTCCAGCATGATTTCCGCGGCGGCCATCCCCGTCATCAAGGAAATCTGGGCATTCCAGTCCTCCACTGGCAGCGGCGGCGCAGCGACAATCCGGTAGCCGCCGTCGGCCAGCTGTTCGATTTCCTGCTCCGGCATGTTCAGGCTGGCGCCGCCGCGGAGCCGTTCCAGTTCCACGCGCTTCTTCCCGACCTCCTTGAGGAGCTGGAGGACAGGCGCGGCGGTGCCGGCGTTGAGTTCGGCCTGCACCCCCTGGTAACTGAGCTTGGCCCGGCTGCGGACCGTCCCGCGGCGGACCAGCACCGCGGACACCTCGGCGGCGGTATCCAGCTCGAACTCCCAGACAAAAGCGGCGCACATTTGGCCGGCCAGCAGGCTTCCGGCTTCTTCGCTGATGACTTCCGGATGCAGCGGAATCCGGCCGTTCGGGGTGTAGAAGGTCTGGCCGCGGCGGCGGGTCTCGGCATCGAGCGCACCGCCGGGGGCCACAAAGGAGGGGACGTCGGCGATCGCGTAGAAGACCTTGTAGCCCGCGCCGGAACGGTCGATGAAGAGGGCCTGGTCCAAGTCGGTGGAGGACGCCGGATCGATGGTCACGAAGTCAATGTGCGTGAAATCCAGCTCGGGCAGTTCGTGCCGGGCGACTGCCTCCTTGGCCTCCCGAAGCGCGTCCTCGGGGAAGGGCCCCGGCAGCTCCAGCGTCGTACGCAGCGCGTTGAGCGCCTCGGCAAGCTGGTTCTTCTGCTGGTGGACGCTCGGGGTCAGACGATGATGGGACACGAAAATCAGATTAGCTTCATTTGCGCCATTAGTCTTGGATCATGAGCACATCCCCGGCCAATCCTGCCCCGTACAAGAGCTTCCTGAGGGATCTGCTCGGCGTGATGGCTTACGGCGAGCTTTCCGCCTTCGAACGGCTCTCCTCCGATGCGCGGTATTCACCCAACCTGCACGACCGGGCGGTGCTGGGCCGGCTCGCCGTAATCGAGTTCCAGCACTACGAACTCGTGAGCGCCAAGCTCGACGCGATGGGCGTGGACCCGGAATCCGCCATGCTGCCGTTCCAGCCGTCCGTGGACCATTTCCACGAACGCACGCGCCCCGCGGACTGGTACGAATCCCTGATGAAGGCGTACGTGATCGACACCGTTTCCGCCGATTTCTACCGCGCCATCTCGCGCTACGTCGACGCCGACACCCGGGCCTTGGTGGAGCAGATCCAGACCGATGAGGAGGCCAAGGCGGTGCTGCGCGAGCGGCTCAAGACCGCCCTGGCCGATGACCCGCGGCTGGCGTCACGGCTTGCGCTGTGGGCGCGGCGGCTGCTCGGGGAAGCCCTGACCCAGGCCCAGCGGGTGAGTTTCGAGCACGCGTTCCTTGGCGGCGTGATCGGCGCGGACGAGGAACAGTCCCGGGAACTTGTCCGCGGGCTGATGGCGGAACTGGCGTCGAACCACTCGCGCCGGATGACGCAGCTCGGCCTGGCCGGCTGAGCGGACGGCACCGATCTGAGTCAGTTCCCCGCGGCGTCGAGTGCGGCGAGCAGGGACTTGGCGGCGTGCGCCGGGTCGTCGGCCTCCGTGATGGCGCGGACCACCACAATCCTGCGGGCGCCGGCCGCCACCACCTGCTCCACGTTTCCGAGGTCGACGCCGCCGATCGCGAACCACGGCACCACGCCGGCGGGGTCCCCGGCCGGGGCTGCGGCGCGGCGGACCGCGTCCGCCGCGTAACGCACCAGTTCGAGCCCGACGGCGGCGCGCCCCGGCTTCGTCGGAGTGGCCCACACCGGCCCCACGCAGAAGTAGTCCAGGCCGTGGAGGCCGGGGGCGGCGGCGATGGCTGCGTCCACCTGCTCCGGGCTGTGCGTGGACAGCCCGATCACGGTGTCCCTGCCCAGGAAGTCCCGTGCCGCGCCGTGGGGGATGTCCTTCTGCCCGATGTGGAACACCGGAGCGCCGGAGAAGGAGGCGACGTCGGCCCGGTCGTTGACGGCCCAGAGCTTGCCGTGGCGCTCGGCGGCCTGGCGCAGGACGTCCAGGAGTTCCAGTTCCTCGGCCGCTTCCAATGACTTGTCGCGCAGCTGGATGATGTCGACTCCGCCGGCGAAAGCCGCGTCCACGAAGTCCGCAAAGTCGCCGCGGTCCTGGCGGGAATCGGTGCAGAGGTAAAGACGGGCAGTGGTGGGGACGGCATCCTGGCTCATGGTTCCAGACTAGTTCCTCTAAACTGGGGCCATACCGCGGGAGCCCGCCGCAGCCGTCCACGCCACCGGCGTCCGGCACAGGCAGGCTGAGAGGGCGTCAGAGCCGACCGCTTGACCTGATCCGGTTAGTACCGGCGTAGGAAGGGACTCCTGATGGGCGAGATATCCGCCCGCGGAACGGCCGCGGCCACTGAGGCAGCCACGGCCGCAGCCGCCGCTGATGACGGCGCCAACCGCACATGTTACGACGTTGCCGTGATCGGCGGCGGCGTCGTCGGGCACGGGATCGCCTGGGCAGCGAGGCGCTCGGGCCGTTCGGTCGCACTGATCGACGACGCCCCCGGAAGCGGCGCCAGCTGGGCTGCCGCCGGCATGCTCGCACCGGTGAGCGAACTTCACTACCAGGAGGAAGCACTCCTGGAACTTATGCTCGAATCCTCACGCCTCTGGCCGGCCTTCGCTGCCGGGCTGGAACCCGGAGGCCGGGCCCCCGGAACGGACCCCGGCGCCGTTGGTGCGACCGGCGCAGGCACCGGTTACCTGACCACGCCGACCCTCGCTGTGGGGGCCGACGCCGCCGACCGCCGGGCGCTCGCGGACCTGCGCACCGTCCAGCAGGCCCACGGCCTGGCCGTGGAGCCGCTGACCGTCCGTGCGGCGCGCGGGCGCGAACCCCTGCTGAGCCCGGGGATCTCCTGCGCCTTCGACATTCCCGCGGACCACCAGGTCGACCCCCGCCGGCTGCTCGCCCGGATCGGGGAACTCCTGGCCGCGGACAGCCTCTGCGGCACCATCAGCCGGCGTGCAGCCGGGCTGCTCTGGGAGGACGGGCAGGTGGCAGGCGCCAGTCTCGCCGGCGGCGGCTCCGTCCGGGCCGATGAGACCATCGTGGCCAACGGCCTGGGCGCTGCCGCGCTCGAGGGCCTGCCCGCAGGACTCCGGCTGCCGCTGCGGCCGGTCCACGGCGACATCCTCCGGCTCCGGGTGCCGGAGAGACTGCGGCCGCTGCTGAGCTCAACGGTGCGGGGACTGGTCCGCGGCGTGCCGGTGTACATCGTCCCCCGGCAGGACGGCACGGTCGTGATCGGGGCCACCCAGCGGGAGGACGACCTGGGTGAACACAGCCGGGCGGTCACCCCGGCGGGCGGCACCCCTGCCGGCGGCACCCCTGCCGGCGGCGCAGTGTCCGCGGGCGGCGTCTACCAGCTGCTGCGCGATGCCCAGCAGCTGCTCCCGGCGGTCGCCGAACTGGAACTGCTCGAGGCCACCGCCAGGGCCCGTCCCGGGACCCCGGACAACGCGCCGCTGCTGGGTCGGGTGGCGGTGCCGGGGCAGACGGGGGACGTTGCGGGACTGATCATCGCCACCGGGTTCTTCCGGCATGGAATCCTGCTCACACCCGCCGCCGCGGAGATCTGCCGGCAGCTGCTGGACGGCGTCGCGGACCCCCGCTGGGCCCGGTTCCGGCCGGACAGGTTCGGCGCCGGGACCCGCAGCACCGGCAGCGCCGGCGCGCCGGCCGCCGGCGAAAGAACAGACCCCCGGACCACCACTCCCCAACCTGGACACAGCAAGGAAACGGTATGAACATCAAACTGAACGGAACCGAGCTCACGCTCGCCGCCGGAGCCTCGGTCAGCACGCTGGTCAGCCAGGTCACCGGCCGTCCGCTGGCCCCGAACGGCCAGTCTGCGGACGGCCGGAAACTCGGGGTCGCGGTGGCCCGCAACGCGGAGGTGGTTCCCCGCAGCCAGTGGCACGGTACTGCGCTCGCCGACGGCGACGACATCGAGCTGGTCACGGCGGTGCAGGGGGGATGAGCGGCATGGGAGGGACCACACTGGCAGCGGCGCCGGGAGTATCGCTGCCCGCCGCGGATCCGTTCACGGTCGACGGCGTGCAGCTCGGGTCGCGCTTGATCATGGGCACCGGCGGGGCGCCGAGCCTGGACGGACTGGGGGCAGCCCTGCTGGCGTCCGGCACCGAACTGACCACCGTCGCGATGCGCCGCTACTCGCCCGCGGAGGCCGGATCGCTGTTCCAGCTGCTGCTGGACCACAACATCCGGGTGCTGCCCAACACCGCGGGCTGCTTCACCGCCAAGGACGCCGTGCTGACGGCTGAACTTGCCCGCGAAGCCCTCGAAACGGACTGGGTGAAGCTGGAAGTCATCGCCGACGAGCACACCCTGCTCCCGGACGCCGTGGAACTCGTCGAGGCCACCGAGCAGCTTGTGGGCCGGGGATTCAAGGTGTTCGCCTACACGAACGATGACCCGGTCCTGGCCCTGCGGCTGGAAAACCTCGGCGCCGCCGCAGTGATGCCCCTGGGCGCGCCGATCGGCACCGGCCTGGGCATCCTGAATCCGCACAACATCGAACTGATCGTCGCCCGCGCCTCCGTTCCCGTAGTCCTGGACGCGGGGATTGGCACCGCCTCGGACGCCGCCCTGGCGATGGAGCTTGGCTGCGACGCCGTGCTCCTGGCCACGGCCGTGACGCGGGCGCAGAACCCGGTGCTGATGGGGGAGGCCTTCAAGCACGCGGTGATCGCCGGTAGGCTGGCAAAAAAGGCCGGCCGGATCCCGCGCCGGGAGCATGCGCTGGCCTCCTCGGCAATGGAAGGGCGGGCCGAATTCCTGTAGTCGAAGCCCCTCCGGGCGCCATTCCGGGCGCCGGGCGGGGACCTGGAGGGACAGGGCCGGCACAACGCAGCAAAGGAGCCTGCCATGGCAGCCACTGAGGACGTCCTCACCGAGGACCAGGTCGACGCGGCCCTCAGGGGGCTGCCGGACTGGAGGTACCGGCTCGGCGGTCTCGTCACGGTCTACAAAGCGCCGGCAGCAGCCGCGGCGCTGGAACTGATCGCCGCCGTCGGACGCCTGGCCGAGGAACAAAACCACCACCCGGATCTGGACTGGCGCTACAACCGCGTGTTCCTCCGGTACAGCTCCCACGACGCCGGCGACGAAGTCACGCGGCGTGACGTTGCAGCCGCAGCGGCCGCCGGCGCGGCAGCGGCCGGAATCGGCGCCACCGCGGAGCCTGGCCTGTACCGGACCATCGAGGTGGTCATCGATTCGGAGGACCCCGCCGCCATCTCGGAGGTCTGGCGGGTGGCCCTCGGCTACCGCCGGGGAGGCTCCGATGACCTGGTGGACCCCTTCGGGCGGGGCCCGACGCTCTGGTTCCAGCAGACGTCCACCCCCAGCCCCAGCCGGCTCCACCTCGACATCCACCGCAGCAAGGCCGAGTCCGGCCCGGTGCTGGAAAAGACCGCAGCCACCGGAGCCTTAATGAACCGTGACCACGCACCCAACTGGGTCGTGGTCACGGATACGCAGGGAAACCAGCTGTGCCTCTGCACCGAAGCGGGTACCGGATCCGAGGTGCCGGAGGCCTGAGCCCCCACCACCCGGCCGCTGCAGGACTAGTACCGCAGGATGGCAGTGAGCCGGGCGGTATCGCGGGTCGTGCGGGTCCTGCCCAGGTACTGCACAGCCGCCACGGCCGCGGCGGCGCCAAGAACCATGGGCAGCACCCACGGAATCCAGGTCAGCCCGGGCTGGTAGCCCAGCCCGGCGGCGATGAAGATGATCCAGCTCAGCATCCCGACGGCGAGCGATACCCCTGCGGGCACGGCGATGCCGTACTTGGCGTGCCGCTTGTCATTGGCCCAGACCACAAAGCCCGCGGCCACGGTCACCAGGGCAACCACAATCAGGGAAAGCACGTTTGGACTCCTCGCGGATCGGGGACGGGATCAACTGCGGTGCCGCCCGGTGGCAGCGCCGGGTCGCTAGAGGGCGCCGAAACCGACGCGGCGTACTTCCTCGGCGCCGATTTCAACATAGCCCAGGACGTTCGCCGGAATGATGATCTGGCGGCCCTTTTCGTCCGTCAGGCGCAGCTCGGTGCCCTTCGCGAGGGCCTCGCCGACCACCTTGGCCACGGCGTCGGCGTCCTGGGACGATTCCAGCACAATTTCGCGGCCGATGTTCTGTATGCCGATCTTTACTTCCACAGCAAGGCCTCCCAGCCAATCAAAGTTCTCTTCGGTGTCATGTCTATTTGTAGTCTAGGTTTCCTTGGGGAAGCGGGAGATTCCGCGCCAAGCTAAACGGTAGATCAGGTCGCTGGCCACATCGAGGTCAAGATTGCCGTCCGTTTCCAGCCAGTACCGGGCACTGATCTGTGCCATACCGGCGAGACCGCGGCCCAGCAACTGGGCCTCCAGTTCGGGCAGCTTCGTGTCCTCCGCGATGACCCGCGCGACGGCGTCGGCGAAGGTCTTGTTGAAAGCCTCCAGCCGGGCGCTGACATCGGGGTCGTTGACGAGGTCGGACTCGAAAACAAGGCGGTGGGCCTGGTCGTCGCTGGCGATAAAGCGGAAGTAGGCGCGCATCACGGCCTGGACGCGTTCGTCGTTGTCCGTGGTGGAGTTGAGGGCCCCCAGCAGCAGTGCGATCAGTTTGCTGAGCTCGCTGTCCAGCAGGGCCAGGTACAGCTCGCGCTTGGACGGGAAGTGCTGGTACAGCACGGGCTTGCTGACGTGGGCGGTCTCGGCGATTTCGTCCATCGCGGCCCCGTGGTAGCCGTTGGCCACGAAGACTTCCTGGGCGGCCGCGAGCAGTTGCGCCCGTCGTTCATCGCGGGGCAACCGCGCCGATCGCTGTCCGCTTCGTGCCGGGACCTCCGTCGACTTTCCGGCATGACCCCGCTCAACCGGTGCCTGATGAACCACTGTCGGCCTTCTTTCGCTTGCTGTTATGTCCACTTTACGTGCCGGTAATATGACCTGGCGGCATCTGCGGGCATAGATTGAAGTATGGCTTCCAAGTTCACCCAAAACGCAGCCCCCGCAGCCCCGGAAAATGCGCCCGCCGCGCCCGGCCCGCTGGTGGAGCCGGCCGAGGGCTTAAGTCCGGCTGAAGTCGAACGCTACTCCCGGCACCTGATCATCCCGGAAATCGGGGCGATCGGGCAGCGCCGCCTGAAGAACGCCAGGGTCCTGGTGATCGGCGCCGGCGGCCTCGGCTCGCCCGCGCTGCTTTACCTGGCCGCCGCGGGCGTGGGCACCCTGGGCATCATCGACGACGACACCGTGGACCTGAGCAACCTCCAGCGTCAGGTGATCCACGGGGTCGCGGATGTGGGCCGGCCCAAGACCGAGTCCGCCCGCGACGCCATCGCGGCCCTGAACCCGCTGGTGGAGGTCCGGCTGCACAATGTCCGCCTTGACGCCTCCAACGCCTTGGAACTGTTTGCCGGCTACGACCTCATCCTCGACGGGGCCGACAATTTCGCCACCCGGTATCTCGTGAACGACGCCGCAGCGATCCTGGGCAAGCCGTACGTCTGGGGTTCGATCTTCCGCTTCGACGGGCAGGTCAGCGTCTTCTGGGAACGGTACGGCCCCACCTACCGGGACCTGTACCCGGAGGCGCCGCCCGCAGGCTCCGTGCCGTCCTGCGGGGAGGGCGGTGTGTTCGGGATGCTCTGCGCTGCCGTCGGCTCGCTGATGGTGACGGAGGCCGTCAAGCTGATCACCGGCGTCGGGCGCTCCCTGCTGGGCCGGGTGGCGCTCTTCGACGCGCTCGGCGGGACCTGGCGTGAAATCCGGGTCTCCCGCGATCCCGCGGCGGAGCGGATCACGGAACTGACCGACTACGAGGCTTTTTGCGGGATCACGCCCGCCGCGGACGCGGGCACCGAACATACCGTCACGGCAACCCAGCTGGCCACGATGCTGGCCTCCCGCACGGCCGGGCTCAAGGACTTCCACCTCATCGATGTACGGGAGGCCGGGGAGCACGAGATTGTCCGGATCGACGGGGCGGTGCTGATTCCGCAGGGCCGGATCCTGGCCGGTGAGGCCTGGCATGAGCTTCCGCAGGACGCGGACATCGTGTTCCACTGCAAGGCCGGAACCCGGTCCGCGGCCGTCCTCGCAGCCGCCCGGGCCGCCGGCTACGAGCGCGTCAGCCACCTCGACGGCGGCATCCTGGCGTGGGTGCGTGAGGTAGAGCCCGGAAAGCCGGTCTACTGACGGATTGCCGGGGGAGTTGACCCGGGGAGTTGCCCGCTGCCTAGGCAGTATGCCGGCGGGTTTCGGCCCCGGCGGAGTTCAGAACCCCGGCGTTCGGAACCGCCGTGTTTGCAGCCGTGTCGTGGACAACCGGGCACCCGGCGCCGGACACCTTTGCGGGCTGCTCGACCGTGATGCCGTAGAGCGCCTCGAGGGCGGCGACGTAGTCTTCCTGCTGGCCGTTGGCGGCGAGCTCGCGGGCCCGGACCGTGGGGACGTGCAGCAGCTGCTTGACCATCCGGCGGAGCGCGAATTCAACTTCTTCGGCCGCGGCGGTGCAGCCGTGGCGGGCCCGGACCTTTTCCATCTCCGTGTCCAGCACGTTCATGGTGTGCCGGCGCAGGGCGACGATTGCCGAGTCCACCGAGCGGGCCTCGCGCTCCTGCTCGAACACGCTGGCCGCGCCGGCCACAATGCTGCTGGCCTGGGCCAGCGATTCGGCCTGTTCCTGCGGGGCGGCCAGGCGGACCGATTCCAGCGTGAGCAGCTCGACGCCGTCAAGTGTCCCGACGGCGGGATCAAAGTCGTGGGTGAGGGCCAGATCGATGGCGATCAGCGGCTGAGGTGAGTCCGCCCGGACCCTGGCCAGTTCTGCGGCCTCCACGCGGGTGTCCGCGCCGCTGCAGCCGATCATAACGTCGGCGGCGGCGACGGCGGCCGGGAGGGTCTCGCCGTCCAGTGCGGTCCCGCCGCGGGTGTCGACGAAACCGGCGGCGCGGCCGGAGGAAGAATAGACGGAGACGTCCGTGCAGCCGCGTTCGCGCAGCAGCGACATGGTGGCTCCGGCGTAGGCGCCGGTGCCGAACACAACAACTTTCTTGCTGGACCAGTCGGGGTCCACGGAGAGCTCGGTGGCGAGGTCCAGGGCGACGGAGACGACCGAGAGGCCGCGGGCGCCCAGTGCGGTCTGCGCTCCGACGTCCTTGGCGGTCTTGGACGCCGCCTGGAACAGCCGGATGAGGCCGGAGCTGGCCGTTCCCTCGTGCTGGGCCGTAATCAGGGCCCGGCGCACCTGGCCGGCGATCTCACGCTCCCCGACGACGGCGGAATCCAGCCCGGAGCTGACCGAGAAGAGGTGCTTGGTAACGTCAGGGCCCGTGCGTGTGTTGAAGGAACTCGCGACGAGCTGTTCGTTGAGCCCGGTGGATCCGCTGAGCTGGGCGATGAGGGCCGCGCGGGCCTCGGCGACGTCATCCGGGCGGGGCGCTTCACCATAGATTTCGAAGCGGTTGCAGGTGGCAAGGACAATGGCACCCGCCACGGCCGGCGATCCGGCGAGGGCGGATGTTGCGAGCTCCGAAGCGCCGGTGCTCAGTAGAGCAACGGTCTCGAGGTCGATGTCAGCGTGGGTCGCCACCAGAGAAAAAAGAACCACAGCAGGACAATCATAGCTTTTTCGTTCCCGTGTAGAACAACAAACCGGCATGTGACCGCACAGGCCGGGCTGTGATTCCCGCCACGGCCGGGGCGCAGGCCGGGTCGCTGCCCGCGCCGCTGCCCTGTCGGTGACAACCTGTCGTTATCTTTTGGGACCGATTTTCGGCACAATCGAAGGCATGACTCCTAGCACTGCGGCAACTCCTGAAATCTCCGGCCTTGACGCCGGGCACCCGCTGATGGACGGCCGCACCGCGGATTCCGCGCTGATCACCGCATACCGCGGCGGCAAACCCTCCCGCCGCCCGGTCTGGTTCATGCGCCAGGCCGGCCGCTCGCTGCCCGAGTACCTCAAGCTGCGCGAGGGCGTCGCCATGCTGGATTCCTGCCTGCGCCCCGAGCTGGCCTCCGAGATCACCCTGCAGCCGGTCCGCCGCCACGATGTCGACGCCGCCATCTTCTTCTCCGATATCGTCATTCCCCTCAAGCTGGCCGGAGTCGGCGTGGACATCGTCCCCGGTGTCGGCCCGGTCCTGGACAAGCCGGTCCGCACCGCGGCCGATGTCGCGGCCCTGCCCCAGCTGACCTGGGAAGCCCTGGAGCCGATCCGCGAAGCCGTCCGGCTCACCGTCGCCCAGCTGGGGAGCACCCCGCTGATCGGCTTCGCCGGCGCGCCGTTCACACTCGCCGCGTACATGGTGGAAGGAAAGCCCTCCCGCGACCACCTCGGCCCGCGCACCATGATGCACGCCGATCCCGAGACCTGGACCGCGCTGGCGAACTGGGCCGCGGACGCTTCGGGCATGTTCCTCCGCGCGCAGCTGGAAGCCGGCGCCTCCGCCGGCCAGCTCTTCGACTCCTGGGCGGGCTCGCTTGGCCTGGCCGACTACCAACGCTTCGTCGCTCCGGCCTCCGCCCGCGCCCTGGACCACGTGCGGCACCTCGGTGCCCCGCTGATCCACTTCGGCACCGGCACCTCGGAACTGCTCGTCGCCATGCGCGACGTCGGCGTCGACGTCGTCGGGGTGGACTACCGGCTGCCGCTGGACGAAGCCAACCGCCGGCTCGGCGGCACGGTGCCGCTGCAGGGCAACATCGACCCCGCCCTGCTGTCCGCCCCGTGGGAGGTGCTGGAAGCCCACATCCGCGAAGTCATTGCCGCCGGAGCCTCGGCCCCCGGGCACGTGCTGAACCTCGGCCATGGCGTGCCGCCGGACACAGATCCCGACGTGCTGACGCGCGTTGTCAAACTTATCCACTCGATTTCCCCGGAGTAGGGCATGGACGCAGCCGGCGGCGCCGCTGTGGGGTCCGCAGCGCAGCCCGCAGCACAGACCGCCGTGGTGGTCGGCGGCGGCATCTCGGGCCTGCTCGCGGCCCGCGAGCTCGCCCGCGCCGGTGTCCGCACCACGGTCCTGGAGGCCTCGGGCACGTGGGGCGGCTGCGTCGGCAGCCACGTGGTGGCCGGACTGACCCTGGACAGCGGCGCCGAGTCCTTCGCCACCCGCTCCTCGGCCGTGGCAGAGCTGGCCGGCGAGCTCGGCCTTGGCGCCGAGATCGTTGCGCCCAATCCCGGCGGCGCCTGGGTCCAGCTGCCCGACGGCGCCCGCGAACTTCCCCGCACCGGGGTACTCGGCATCCCGGCCAACCCGTGGGACCCGGAAGTCCGCCGCTCCCTGGGCCTCCCCGGTTCGCTCCGGGCCTCGCTGGACAAACTGCTGCCCGCCTCGTTGGGCACCAGGGCCGAGGCCACCAGCGTCTCGGCGCTCGTCCGCGCCAGGATGGGTCGGCGCGTGCTCGAACGGCTCGTGGCACCGGTCGTCGGCGGTGTCCATTCCGCGGACCCGGACGTCCTCGACATCGACATGGTCGCACCTGGCCTGCGCGCCGGGATCCGGGAACACGGATCCCTCGCCGCCGCAGTCGCGGCCCAACGCAACGGTTCCCCACAGCAGGGGACCCGGCGCGGGGCCGCCGGGCCGCTGCCGGCCGGGGTGCCGGCGGCGGGGCCGCCGTCTCCCGGGCTGCAGAAGGCGGGATCGGCCGTCGCCGGACTCCGCGGCGGCATGCACACCCTCATCGCCGCGCTGCTGGCGGAGCTGCGCCGCCACGGCGTGACGCTGCTGGAGAGTACGCGGGCCGACTCCGTGGAGCGCACTGCCGGCGGCTGGCGGGTTTCCGCCGGCGGCACCGCGCACGACGCCGGACTCCTGGTCGTCGCGGTGGAGGGCCCGGCCGCCGTCGCGCTGCTCACCGGCGCCGTGCCGGAACTGGCCGGCCGCCGCCCCGAGCCCGGACCCGACGTCAGCCTGGTCACACTCGTGCTGGATCTGCCGCCGCTCGACGCGAGGCCGCGCGGCACCGGGGTCCTGGTCGCGCCGCAAAGCCCGGGAATCCAAGCCAAGGCCCTCACCCATGCCACGGCCAAATGGGGATGGCTGGCGGACCAGGCCGGCCCCGGCACCCACGTTGTCCGGCTGTCCTACGGGCGCGGTGACGCCCGGCACGGCGCCCAGGCCCGGCCGGAGCCCGGCACCGATGCCGAGCTGTTCGCGGCCGCCCTGAGGGACGCGTCCGCCCTGCTTTCCATTCCGGTCACCGCCGGGGACGTGGTGGATTGGGACGTTGTCCGCTGGGGCGGCGCCCTGCCCTTCGCCTCGCTCGGACACAAGCGCCGGGTCGCCGAGGTGCGGAGCATCTGCGCCGCGGACGGCACCCTGGCTGTGGTGGGCGGCTGGCTTTCCGGCAACGGCCTCGCAGCGATCGTGGCCGACACCCCGAACCAGGTCCGGCACCTGCTCTCCTGAATCGCGCCGGGCACGGAATCCGGGCGGCAATCCCCACGCCGGATACCCGGAAACAGGGGCAAACCGCAAATTTTCCCCCGCGTCCTGCGGCGGCTAGGGTCGATGACCATGGTTACTCACAGGTCTCACGTCCACAAAACGCAGGCCGGTCACCATGGGGGACTCCGGCGCGGCGCGGCAGCTGCAACGCTCGGAGTGGTGCTGGCACTATCCGCAGGCGCGCCCGCCTCACAAGCATCGACGGTGCTCCCGGCCCCGGCCTCTGTTCCGGCGGTGACCGGGGAGCTGTCCCTTGGCCTCGACGGGCCGTTCGCCGACCTGCTGGCGCCGTCAAAGCGGCCCACGCCGTCGCCCTCGCCCTCGCCCTCGCCCTCGCCCTCGAGCCCCTCGCCGCAGCCCACCGCCTCCGGGGAACCGGACGAGCCGGAGCCAAGCCGCAGCCCGAGGCCATCACCGACGTGGCCCGTCTCTCCGCAGCCCATCACGCCGCAGCCCGTGGCCCCACCCGTGGCTGTGGCACCGGCGGTTCCCGCGGTCCCGCAGCCCGCCGCCCCTGCTGCGCCCCGGACTGCCCTGCCGGCGGTTCCTGGCCCGGGCCAGTCCGCCGCAGCACAGGAACCGGCCGCCGAGGCCCCGGCCGGAAACCCGGCCCCGGCAGTGCCGTCCACCACGGCCCCGGCAGCGCCGTCGGCCGCGGCCACGGCCTCCCCGACAGCGACGGCCGGCGCCGCAACGGCGCCGGCCAGGCCCCGCTCCGGGAGTACATCGCTGGAGGCAACGTCGGCCCGGGGGCCGCTGGGAACCTCGCCGTTGCTCTTCCTGGGCGTCGGCCTGGTTGTCCTGTCCGTGGTCGCCGGTGTTGTGGTCCTGCGGATGCGCCGCGTCTGAGGACCCTGACGGGCAGCGGGGCCTGACGGATCCGGAGCCCAAATCCCCACCGATGTGAAATTAAGCACTTCTACGTATTGTAGAAGTGCTCCATTTCGACTTAGCTCAGGGGAAGGGGCAGACTGGTATGCATGAGCCACACTTCTGCCGAAACTGTCACTAAAACTGAATCAGCAAGCGAAGAAACAGCCGAGCAGTTCTTCACCCTCTGGACGGTTTTCAAGCGCTCCGCCGACGTGGTCCGCAGCGCCGATGCTGCCGGGGAGTTCGACGCCCTCACCGCGCGGCTGGCCGAGGCCGGCGTGGTCCACCGAGGCAGCTACGACGTTTCGGCGATGCGCGCGGACGCGGACATCATGGTCTGGCTTCACGGCCCCCAGCCGGAAGCCCTGCAGCGCGCGGTCCGGGACATCCGCCGCAGCAAACTGTTTACCGGCACCGAGATCGCCTGGTCCGCCATGGGCGTACACCGGGAGGCCGAGTTTGCGAAGAACCACACCCCCGCCTTCTCCCGTGGTGTCGAACCGGCAGAGTGGCTCTGCGTCTACCCGTTCGTGCGCTCCTATGAGTGGTACCTGCTGCCCGACGCCGAACGCGGCACGATGCTGCGCGACCACGGCATGCTGGGCCGGGACTTCCCCCAGGTCATCTCCAACACCGTGTCCTCCTTCGCCCTCGGCGACTGGGAATGGATCCTCGGCCTCGAAGCCCCCGAACTCGTGGACCTCGTGGACCTGATGCGCCACCTGCGCGCCACCGAAGCCCGCCACCACGTCCGCGAAGAAATCCCGTTCTACACCGGCCGCCGGGTGAGCGCTGCCGAGATTGCCGAGGTCCTTTCATGAGCCCGCTGGATCCCCAGGAAGCCGTCACAGCCGCCACCACGCTCAACGAGGTGACCGAAGCCGGCCGGATGGCCCCCAAGGATTACGACGCCGTGCTCCTGGCCTCCTTCGGCGGACCCGAAGGACAGGATGACGTCCTGCCGTTCCTGCGCAACGTCACCCGCGGCCGCGGGATCCCGGACGAGCGGCTCGAAGAAGTCTCGCACCACTACCGCGCCAACGGCGGCATCAGCCCGATCAACCAGCAGAACCGGGAGCTCAAGGCCGGCATCGAGGCCGAGCTCGCCGCCCGCGGAATCGAACTGCCGGTGTTCTGGGGCAACCGCAACTGGGCCCCCTACATCCCGCAGACCCTCCAGGACATCTACGACGCCGGGCACCGCAAGGTCCTGATGGTCACCACGAGCGCATACTCCTGCTACTCCAGCTGCCGCCAGTACCGTGAGGACATCGGCATCGCGCTGACCGACACGGGCCTGGACGGAAAGCTCGAGGTCGACAAGGTCCGCCAGTACTTCGACCACCCCGGCTTCGTCGAGCCGTTCATCGAAGGAACCGCCGCCGGCCTCGCCGACGTCCGCGCCCGGCTGGCCGCGGACGGCACCCCCGGCGCGCCGGTGCACATCCTGTTCGCCACGCACTCCATCCCCATCCGTGACGCCGAGGCGGCGGGCCGCTCCGATGCCGAACCGCGCCACTTCGAGGAGGACTCCGCCTACGTCGAGCAGCACCTCGCCACCGGCACCGAGGTCATCCGCCGGGTGGAAACCGAGACCGGCGACACCGCCCCCTGGTCCCTCGTCTACCAGTCCCGCTCCGGTGCCCCGCACGTGCCCTGGCTGGAACCGGACATTAACGATGCCATCGAGGAACTCGCCGGGCAGGGCGTCAAGGGCGTTGTGATCGTGCCGCTTGGCTTCGTCAGCGACCACATGGAAGTTGTCTGGGACCTCGATACCGAAGCCCTGGAAACCTGCGAAAGACTGGGCCTCGCCGCGAGCCGCGTTCCCACGCCCGGCACGCACCGCAAGTTCGTTGGCGGCATCGTGGACCTGATCTGCGAGCGGACCGCCGCGAACAACATCGCCGACTGGCCGCACCTGACCAAGCTCGGTCCCTGGTACGACGTCTGCCGCCCGGGCTGCTGTGCCAACTTCCGCGGTGAAAAACCCACCATCGCGGGCGCCGACACCACCACCGGCACCGGCCACGACCCCTATCCGGCCGCCGCCGCCGCTCCGGCAGCAGGTCAGGAAGCATTGTGAGCGTCCGGATCGGAACCCGCGCCAGCAAACTGGCCCTGACCCAGACCCAGCAGACCGCGGACCAGCTGGCCGCAGTCGGCGGCTTCCCGGTCGAACTGGTCCACATCCGGACCGACGGCGATGTCCTCACCGGATCGCTGTCCCAGATGGGCGGCACCGGCGTCTTCGTGGCGGCCCTGCGCGATGCGCTGCTGCAGGACAAATGCGATGTCGCGGTGCACTCGCTCAAGGACCTGCCCACCGGCGCCGCCCCCGGGCTGACGCTCGCGGCGACGCCGAAACGGGTCGACGTCCGCGACGTGCTTTGCGCCCGCGACGGGTTCAAGCTCGCGGACCTGCCCACCGGCGCCACCGTCGGCACGGGTTCCCCGCGGCGCGCCGCCCAGCTGCGTGCCGCCCGCCCGGACCTGGACATCCGCGACATCCGCGGCAACGTCGAGACCCGGCTCGGCCGCGTGCCCGGGCTGCCGGGCAACAGCACCGCTGCCGTGGTCGAAGGCAAAAGCTGCGACCTCGACGCCGTCGTCCTCGCCGCCGCCGGACTGCACCGGATCGGCCGGCTTGACGCGGTCAGTGAGTTCCTCGAGACCGGGGTGATGCTGCCCGCCGCCGGGCAGGGCTCCCTGGCGATCGAATGCCGCTCAGCCGATGCGCCCCGCAAGGCAGGATCCACCGAAGGCTCCCAGGGCGTGCTGGCGCAGGCCCTCGCCGCCCTCGACGACCCTGACACCCGGCTCGCCGTCACCGCCGAACGGGCGCTCCTGGCCCGCCTCGAAGCCGGCTGCGCCGCGCCGGTGGGCGCTTACGCCTACCGCAAGGGCAGCCTGCTGCACCTTGAAGCCGTGGTCTGCGCCGTCGATGGAACAGCCACGATCCGGGATACGAAGGCCACGGATGGACTCACCGAGGTCGGGGCGACCCTGCTCGGGATTGAGCTCGCCGAAGTCCTGCTGGCCCGCGGGGCCTCCGACATCGCGGACCTGGCCGCGTCCTGAACCGCGGAATCCATCAACTCATGGCAGCGCAGAGTGCCCGGAACCCCGCCGCCCGGGACGGCACGGCCCCCGGCGGGCCCGGCGGGGCTCACGGGATGAGGGTGCCGGACGGCGCCCGGGTCCTCGTCGCCCGCAGCCCTGACCGGTCCGCGGAGCTGGTCACCGCCCTGCGCGGCGTCGGTGCCGAGCCCTTGCTGCTGCCGCTCATTGACTTTGAGCTCGCCAGCGACCAGCATTCCCTCGATGTGGCCTTCGATGCCCTGGGCGCCGGCGCCTACGCCTGGCTGGTGGTCAGCAGTGTCACCACGGTCCAGGCCCTGGAGGCCAAGGCCGCCGAACGGGGGACAACGCTCAGCAGCTGGCTCCCGGGCAGCCTTCTTGTGGCCACGATCGGGCCCGCAACGCGCCGTTTCCTCGAATCCCGGGATGTCGCGGTCGATCTGGCGCCGACCGGTCAGCAGTCCGGTTCGGGGCTGGTCGATATCTGGCCCGAGCATCAGGGCAGCGTGCTCCTGCCGCAGGCGGACATCGCCGACCCCCGGCTCCGCCGCGGGCTGGAAGCCCGGGGCGCCTTCGTCCAGGCCGTGACCGCGTACCGCACCGTGGACTACCCGGCCGACCCGGGCAGGAGCCTCGCCGCATGCCAGCCCGCTGCGGAGCCGGGTCCCGGAGCGCCCCGGGACACCGGGGCCGCCGTACTCACCCCGGCCCAGGCGAAGGCCGAAATCCGTGCCGGCCGGCTGGCCGCCGTCGTCGCCGCGTCCCCCAGCGCAGCCCGTCGCATCCACGGGGACCTCGCCCCGCTGGGCGACTGCCGCTTCGTCGCGATCGGACGCTCCACTGCCGCCGAGGCGGAATCACTCGGGCTCACCGTCGCCTCCGTCGCCGAGGAACCCACAGCCTCCGGCCTGGTCGCCGCCGTCGTCCGGTCCCTCGCAGTCGGGCCCACCCCTCCTTACCCGCACGTCGCAGAGCCCCCAGCAAAGGACACCATATGAGTTTCCCGACCCACCGGCCCCGCCGGCTCCGCACCACCCCGGCCATCCGCCGGCTGACGGCCGAACACCGCCTCTCGGCCTCCGAACTCATCCTCCCCGCCTTCATCCGTGAAGGGCTCACCGAGCCGAACCCCATTGCCTCGATGCCCGGGGTGCAGCAGCACACCACTGACACGCTGAAGCGCGCCGCCGCCGAAGCCGTCGGGCTCGGCGTCGGCGGCATCATGCTCTTCGGCATCCCCGCCGTCCGCGACGCCACCGGCACCGCCTCACTGGACCCGGAGGGCGTGCTGAACCGTGCCATCCGGGACGTCCGCGCCGAGGTCGGCGACGAGCTGGTCATCATGAGCGACGTCTGCCTGGACGAATTCACCGACCACGGGCACTGCGGGGTCCTCGACACGGACGGCTACGTGGACAACGACGCCACGCTGGAGATCTATGGCCGGATGGCCGTGGCCCAGGCGGAGGCCGGCGCCCACGTCCTCGGCCCCTCCGGGATGATGGACGGCCAGATCGCCGTAATCCGGCAGGCCCTCGAGGACGCCGGCCACGTCAACACCGCCGTCATCGCCTACGCCGCGAAGTACGCCTCCGCGTTTTACGGACCCTTCCGCGAGGCCGTCGACTCGCAGCTCAAGGGCGACCGCCGCACCTACCAGATGGACGCCGCCAACCGCCGCGAAGCGATCCTCGAAGTGGAACTGGACCTCGAAGAAGGCGCGGACATGGTCATGGTGAAGCCGGCCATGAGCTACCTCGACATCCTCGCCGACGTCGCCGCCATGAGCCCCGTCCCGGTCGCCGCGTACCAGATCTCCGGCGAGTACTCGATGATCGAGGCCGCCGCAGCCAACGGCTGGATCGACCGCCGGGCCGCGATCACCGAATCGGTGCTGGGCATCAAACGGGCCGGGGCCAACATGGTCCTGACCTACTGGGCGAGCGAACTCGCCGGCTGGCTGAAGGAGTCCCGATGAACACCTCGACTGACCCGGCGCCCGGGGCGAACCCCACCGCGCCCGTGGGTCCGGGGCGCATCCTTTTGGGGCTGAACACCTTCGGCGACGTCGGCGTGTTCCCCGACGGGCACCCTGTCCCGCATGCCCAGGTGCTGCGCCAGCTGCTGGAACAGGCCGAACTTGCGGACGAGGTGGGACTCCATGCCTTCGGTGTGGGGGAGCACCACCGCCGCGACTTCGCCGTCTCCGCCCCCGAAGTGTTCCTCGCAGCGGCCGCTGCCCGCACCAAGCGCATCCGGCTCGGCTCGGCCGTTACGGTCCTGAGCTCCGATGACCCCATCCGCGTCTTCCAGCGCTTCTCCACCGTGGACGCCATCTCCAGCGGACGGGCCGAGGTCATGCTGGGCCGCGGCTCCTTCACCGAATCCTTCCCGCTCTTCGGCCTCGACCTGGCCGACTACGAGGTCCTGTTTGAGGAAAAACTCGAGCTTTTCGACAAGGCCCGGGCCCAGAAGCCCATCCGCTGGGAGGGCCGCACCCGGCCGGCGGTCCACGGGCTCAGCGTCTACCCGCCGCTGGAACACCACCTGCTGCCGGCCTGGATCGGCGTCGGCGGGACGCCCGAGTCGGTGCTCCGCTGCGCCGAATACGGCTACCCGATCATCTTCGCCATCATCGGCGGACAGCCGCGGTCCTTTGGCCCGCTGGCCAACCTCTACCGTGAGGCCATGGCCAAATACGGCCACCCGATGCAGCAGCTGGCCACTCATTCACCGGGCCACATTGCCGAGACGGACGAGGAGGCGCGGGAGGAGTTTTTCCCGCACTGGCTCGGGCAGCGAAACCTGATCGGCGCCGAACGGGGCTGGGGTCCGGGAAACCGGGCCGAGTTCGACGCCCTGTGCACGCCCGAGGGCGCCCTCTACGTCGGCTCCCCGGACACCGTCGCCGCGAAAATCGCCCTGCTGAAGCAGAACCTGGGTGTGGACCGCTTCGACCTCAAGTACAGCAACGGCACCCTGCCGCACAAAGCCATGATGCGTTCGATTGAGCTGTTCGGCACCGAGGTGGCACCCCGGGTGGCCGGCCTGCTGGCCGGCGCTGCGCGACGCCATTGAAAGCCACTGAAAGAATAGGAACCATGACTTCCAGCCACCCTCGCAACGAGGAACTCTTCGACCGCGCCCGCCAGCTGATGCCGGGCGGCGTCAATTCGCCGGTCCGCGCGTTCGGCTCCGTCGGCGGAACGCCGCGTTTTATGGTCTCCGCGAAGGGCCCCTACCTGACAGATGCCGACGGCACCGAGTACGTCGACCTGGTGTGCTCCTGGGGCCCGGCGCTGCTGGGACATGCCCACCCGGCGGTCCTTGCCGCCGTGCACGCAGCCGTCGACCGCGGGCTGTCCTTCGGCGCGTCGACCCCGGATGAGGCCAACCTCGCGGCCATCGTCCAGGAGCGGGTCCCCGCCGCCGAGCGCGTCCGGATGGTCTCCACCGGCACCGAGGCGACCATGACGGCCGTCCGGCTGGCCCGCGGATTCACCGGCCGTGACCTCATCATCAAGTTCGCCGGCTGCTACCACGGCCACCTCGACGGGCTGCTCGCCGCCGCCGGCTCCGGTCTCGCCACCCTGGCACTGCCGGGTTCCGCGGGGGTAACGGCCGCCACCGCCGCCGAGACCCTCGTGCTGCCCTACAACGACCTCGCCGCCGTTGAAGCAGCCTTTGCCAAATACGGTGAGAACATCGCCGCCGTCATCACCGAGGCCGCGCCCGCCAACATGGGCGTCGTGACCCCGGGAGAAGGCTTCAACGCCGGACTGTCACGCATCACCCGTGAGCACGGCGCCCTGCTGATCCTTGACGAGGTCCTCACCGGCTTCCGCACCGGGTACTCCGGCTACTGGGGGCTCACCGGCGGGGCCGCCGGCGCCGCGCTGCCGTGGACCCCGGACCTGCTGACTTTCGGCAAGGTCATCGGCGGCGGGATGCCGACGGCGGCCCTCGCCGGCCGCGCGGAGGTCATGGACTACCTCGCGCCGCTGGGCCCGGTCTACCAGGCCGGCACGCTGTCCGGCAACCCGGTGGCGATGGCCGCCGGCGTCGCGACGCTGACCCACGCCACCCCCGAGGTCTACTCCTTCGTGGATGCCCGCTCGCTGGAGCTCTCCACGGCGCTGTCCACGGCACTGGAGTCGGCAGGGGTGGACCACTCGATCCAGCGCGCCGGGAACCTGTTTTCGGTGGCGTTCGGCACCTCGGCCCGGGGAGTGCACAACTACGAGGACGCCCAGGGCCAGGAGGTGTTCCGCTACGCGCCGTTCTTCCACTCCATGCTGGACTCCGGCGTGTACCTGCCGCCGTCGGTCTTCGAAGCCTGGTTCCTGTCGGCCGCACATGACGACGCCGCGATGAACCGGATCTTCGACGCCCTGCCCGCCGCCGCCAAGGCCGCCGCTGCCGCGCGGGCGTAGCGCTGAACCGCGCAACCCCACGGCGGCCGGTCCGGTGCCGTGGTTAAACACTTGGGGCACCCGCCGCGGCGGGTGCCCCAAGTGTTCAACCGGTCGGTGATCCGGGGACTAGAAAGCCACGGTCACGTCGCCGTTCGGCCATTCCTTCTCGATGAAGGCCTTGACCTCGGGGGAGTGCAGGAGCTCGTCAAGCTTCTTGATGCGGACGTCATCCTTGGAGTCCTCGCGCCATGCCAGGAAGTTCGCATAGGGGTTGTTCTCCACGGACTCCACCGCAAGTGCGTCCTGGGTGCTCAGCCCGGCCTTGAGGATGAAGTTGCCGTTGATCAGGGCCAGGTCAACCGACGGGTCCTTGAGGTCGTTGATCAGCAGTTCCGGCTGGTTCTCGGAGAACTTGAGCTTCTTCGGGTTCTGCTCATCGGTCAGGGTCAGCACCGAGGTGTCGTCCTTGATGTCCTTGACCAGGCCGGCGACCTGTAGGACCTTGAGGGCGCGGACCTGGTTGGACGGGTCGTTGGTGATGGCGACCTTGGCACCGTCCTGGAGATCCTGGATGTCCTTGACCTTCTCGGAGAACGCGGCGTACGGCTCAATGTGGACGCCCTCGCCGTGGCCGAACTTGTAGCCCTTGGTCTTCACCTGGTCCTCGAACCAGGGAAGGTGCTGGTAGTAGTTGGCATCGAGGGAGCCGTCGCTCAGCGCGGTGTTGGGCGTCTGGTAATCCTCGATTTCCTTGATCTCCAGCTTCAGGCCGGCCTTGGGAGCGAGGTCCTGGTTGATGAACTCAAGGATTTTTGCCTGCGGAACGGGGCTGGCGCCGACCGTGAGCGTGGCAGGCTTTGCCGGGTCCAGGGTCGTGCTCTGGGCGCTGGGGGTGGACGAACCACCGCAAGCCGTCAGCGCCAGGGCGGTAACGATGCCCGTGGCCAGGAGGGTGAGTGACTTACGCATTGGATGCGTTCCTTTCGAAATAGCTGGATTCGCGACGTCAGCGCCGTGATCCGCGCAGTTGCAGCGGGCGGCTACCCGCTGCAGGGTGTTGGTATGAGGTTCGGGAGGCTGGCCGGGGTCGGGCCGGACTGCCGTGTCTGTGGCCGCTGGAGCCGGGGGCGTCAGCGGTGGTCGAGGCTGCGGGAAATCCGCTCCCCCACCAGCTGGATGACCTGGACCAGGACGATGATCAGCACGATGGTGACGAGCATGACCGTGACGTCGAAGCGCTGGAAGCCGTAGTTATACGCGAGCTTGCCGAGGCCGCCGCCGCCGACCAGTCCGGCCATCGCGGAGTAGCCCACGAGGGTGACCACGGTGGTGGTGGCGGCCGCGACGAGGGCGGGAAGGGATTCGCGCAGCATCACCTTGTTGATGACCTGCATCTTGGTGGACCCCATCACCTGGGCAGCGTCGATCTTGCCGTGGTGCACATCGCGCAGGCAGTTTTCCACCAGCCGGGCGAAGAACGGGATGGTGCCGATCGAGAGGGACACCGAGGCGGCGACCGGGCCGAGACTGGTGCCGGTCAGGGCGCGGGCCACCGGAATGAGCGCCACCATCAGGATGGCGAAGGGGATGGAACGGGTGATGTTGACGATCACGTCGCTGAGCACCCGGTTGGTGACCGGCATCGGGCGCAGCCCGCCCGGGGCGGAGACATGCAGGAACACGCCCAGCGGCAGCCCGATCAGCACGGTGAAGAAGGACGAGATCCCCACCATCTGCAGGGTTTCGATGATGGCTTCGGGCAGGGCCTTGACCAGGACGGGATTGCTGAAGATGTCGTTCATGAGTTACCTCCCTGGTCCCCGTTGGGGAGGACAGAGGTCGGAAGAGCAGATCGGGCAAAGTCGGGCTCCGGCGCTGCGGCGGGGCTCGAACGCTTCGCGGCGATGCCGCGCTCGTGCAGGTAGGCCAGGACGGCGTCGAGGTCGGCGTTTTCCGCCAGTTGAACGCGCAGATGGCCGAACTGCTGGCCGCCGAGGGTCTCGACGCTGCCGGCCAGGACGTTGATGTCAATGTCGAAGCGCCGGGCGACGCCGGTAAGGACCGGTTCCTTGGCGCTGTCGCCGGAGAAGAGGATCTCCAGCACCGGCCCGCGCTGCAGGGCTCCCGGCAGCGGCTCGGAGGCCGGCAGCGGCAGCAGCGCCCGGGCGAGTTTGCTGTCCAGGTCTCCCGCCACGTCCCGCAGGGCTCCGTGTTCGACGATGCGGCCGCGGGAGAGCAGGGACACGGAGTCGCAGATGCGCTTCACAACGTTCATCTCGTGCGTGATGATCAGCACGGTGAGCTGAAGGCGTCTGGTGAGGTCCTGGATCAGGTCCAGGATCTCATCCGTGGTGGTCGGGTCCAGGGCCGAGGTCGGTTCGTCGCACAGGAGCACGTCGGGGTCCGATGCCAGGGCCCGGGCGATGCCAACGCGCTGGCGCTGGCCGCCCGAAAGCTGCGAGGGGTAGGCGTCTTCGAACCCTTCGAGGCCTACGAGCTTCAGGAGTTCGGCCACGCGGGTCCGGATCTGGTCCTTCGGGGTTTTGACGAGTTCGAGGGGGTGTGCGACGTTGCCCGCCGCGGTCCGGGAGTCCATCAGGTTCGCGTGCTGGAAGACCATGCCGATGCGCCGCCGCGCAGCACGGATCTCCGAGTCCTTGACGGAGCTGAGCTCGGTCCCGTCGATGCTGACGGAGCCTGACGTCGGACGGTCCAGCAGGGTCAGGCAGCGCACGAGGGTCGACTTGCCGGCACCGGAATGGCCGATGATGCCGTGAATAAAGCCCTTCGGCACGGAAAGGGTGACACCGTCGAGGGCCACCACTTCCTTTTTCCCCTGCTGGTAGACCTTGCGCAGGTCGGTAACTGTGATCATTGATCCCTTGGCGGTTGGGTGCAGGCGCGGCATAACACACGCGCGGTTATGAACTAAATTATGTCAGTGGCGCCAATTGGCGGCCACTTACGAATCATGTTCGCAACAGAGGAACCTTTGGTGTGGAAGATTCGAAAAAACCCCGAGAGCCGGGGCCAGTGCGCGCGGACGATGCCCGCTGGCGGAATCCCCGCCCATCCAGCGCTGGCGGGCGCGCGTGGATCCGCCATGTGATCTGCATCCCAGCAGGGCAGGGAGCGGGCGGCCGCCGGCCGGCCGGCCGGCCCGTCGGCGCAGGTCCGGGAGGCGGGCCGCCCTAGAAGTCGCCGCGGCTGGCGTCCTCGGGCGGCAGCACCGGCCAGTCGCCTTCAATCACGGCGGCGGGCTTGGTCTTGCGCAAGTAGCTCTGGAAATCGGAGGCCTGGGCGGAGGCCCACTCTATCTGCAGCTGGTGCAGGTGGCTGGCCGGCATCCGGAGCTTCGGGAACTTCCCTGCCATGGCGTCGAGCATGCGCAGGGTGGCCAGGGCATCGGCCGCCGAGGTGTGCGCGTTGTTCAGGTCCACCCCGTATTCCTCGCAAAGGGCGGTGAGGGTGCGCTTGCCTTTGCGGTACCGGTCCACCTGCTTGTTCATGACGTAGGGATCCAGCACCGGGAAGCGGCTCAGCTGCGGCACACCGTACCGGGCCGACTCGGCGGCGAGCACGGTGAAGTCGTAGCTGGCGTTGAAGGCGATGACCGGCACGCCGGTGTCGAAGAGGTCCTGCAGCGCCGCGGCAACTTCCCTCGTCACGTCAGCGGCAGGCCGGCCCTCGCTGCGGGCCCGCTCCGTCGTAACGCCGTGGATGTCACTGGCCTCCGTGGGAATTTCGACTCCCGGATCGGCAAGCCATTCGTGTTCTTTGATGATGCCGCCGGCGGCGTCCACCACTGTGATGGACGCCGTGACGATCCGCGCGGAACGGGAATTCCGCCCGGTGGTTTCAAGGTCGAAGGCTGCGCGGGGGAGGGTGTTCCAAGTGCTCATGCTGCAACGCTACCCGCTGCCACCGACGGTAATGCGCCACCGCACCCGGCCGGGCCCGGCGTGGCGCCGCCCGGGCGGAGTGCCCCCGGACAGCGCCGCCGGGGGCCCGTTCCGGAGCCCCCGGCCGCTAGGCTTGTGTCATGCGGATGGAGTATGTGGAGGCGGTGCTGGACGTGGTGGCACTGATCCCCGCGGGGACCGCGGTGGCGTACGGTGACGTCGCCGAACTCCTCGGTTCCGGCGGTGCCCGGCAAATCGGTTCCGTCATGAGCCACCACGGCAGTTCGGTGCCCTGGTGGCGGGTTCTGAAGGCCAACGGTGAGGCGCCGCCCGGGCACGAGCGGGAGGCCCTCGACCGGTACCTCCAGGAAGGAACCCCGCTGCTGGGAAGTTACGCGGAATACCTGCGCACCGGCGAGGGACGGTGGCGCGTGGACCTGATGGCCGCCCGCTGGGCACCCGGCGATGGCGAGTTCGACCGGATCGACGCGGTTGCCGAGCGGCTGGAACGCTCCTTGCACAAACTGTCGGCCCCTGATGATGAAATGACTGTGTGAGCATCCCCAGCACGAACCCCATCCCCAGCACGAAGCCATTGTCCGCCCCGCCCACATCAACACAGCCCGAGTCAACACGGACTGCACCCGGCCTCCCCGCAAAGGGCGGGCAGCGTCGCGCCAGGCCGGGCACCTCCGGTTCCTCACTACGCCTGCTGCCGCCCCGGCAGCTGCACAGCGCGGTCCCCGTGCTGTCGGCAGACCAGCTCGCGGCCGTCGACGTCCCGCATGGCTCCGGTCCCGTCCTAATTCCCGGAGCGCCGGGAACCGGGAAATCCACCGTGCTTGTGGAGGCCGCCGTCCGGCGCGCGCAGCGGGCCGGCCTTGATCCGGAACGGATGCTCATCCTCGCCCCCGGACGACTGGCCGCCGATTCGCTCCGGGACCGCTTCACCGCGCGGCTGGACCGCAGCCTGAGTACGACGCCGGCCCGCACCTGGGCGTCGTACGCCTTCGACCTGATCCGGCGTGCCAAGGCGGAAGGAATCCTGCCCCTGCCGCGCCCGCCGAAACTGCTGTCCGGCCCGGAACAGGACCTGATCATCAAGGAGCTGCTCGAAGGCCACACGCAGCCCGGACTCGAGCTGCCCTGGCCGGAGGACCTTGGCGCGGCCCTGCAGACCCGCGGCTTCCGGCAGGAAGTGCGCCAGCTCTTTGACCGGATTATCGAATCCGGACGGACCGCCGAGGACCTCGTCGTCCTCGCCCGGCGCTGCCACCGGCCGGACTGGGTCGCCGCCGCCGCGCTGTACGCGGAGTACCGCGACGTGCTGGACCTGCGCATGCCCGAATCCTTTGACCCGGCCGGCATCATCACGGCCGCCCGCCAGATCTTCCAGGACGAACCCGATTTCCTGGCCGCCGAACGCGACCGGCTCCAGCTGGTCCTGGTGGACGACATGCAGGAAGCCAACCCGGCCGTGTTCGAACTCCTCGCCGATATCGCCGCGGGCAAGGAAGCCATCATCACCTCATCGCCGGACACTGTGGTCCAAGGCTTCCGCGGCGCCCGCCCGGACCTCGTGGCCGAACTTCCGCGGCTGCTCGCCCCCGCCGGCGGGGCAGTCCTCGAACGGCCGCTCTGGACAGCACACCGCCACACCCCAGCCGTCGCCGACGCCTGGCTCGCCGTGGCCGGCCGGATCTCCCGCCGCGCCGGCGGTCAGTCCGCGCGCAGGCTCGAGCAGCCCCCGGTGCCGGCGCAGCCGCACGATCCCGCCCAGCCCGGTCGCCCTGCACAGCCTGGCGTCGGAGCGGTGCGCCCCGACGCCGGCGCAGGCACGGTGGAAGCGCACCTGCTGGCGTCGCCGGTGCACGAACTGCGCTACGTGGCCCAGCGGATCCTCGAAGCCCAATACAACGACGGCCGCGAACTCGGTGACATCGCCGTGATCGTGCGCAACGGCGGCCAACTCAGCGCGCTGCAGCGCTACCTCGCAGGCCAGGGCATCCCGGTGCGGATCCCGGTGGCCGAATCCGCAGTCCGCGACGAGGTCGCGGTCCGTCCCCTGCTGGATGCCTACGCCGTGGCCCTGGACCCGGCCGTGCTGGGCCCCGAGGCGGCCGTGGCGCTGCTGACCTCGCGGATCGGCGGGGCCACCGCCATCGAACTGCGTCGGCTGCGCCAGTCCCTGCGCCGGGAAGAGCTTCTGGGCGGCGGTGGCCGCACGAGCGACGTGCTCCTTGTCGAGGCCCTGCTGGAACCGGGCGCGCTGGCGACACTCGGCATCGAGGGTCACTCCGCACGCCGGATTGCGCGGATGATCCGGGCCGGCCGGGACGCTGCCCAGGCTCCGGGCGGCAACGCCGAAACGGTGCTGTGGGCGGTTTGGAACTCCACCGGCCTCGCCTCGCGCTGGACCGAAGCGGCGCTGGCCGGAGGAGCAGCCGGGGCCCGGGCCGACCGGGATCTCGACGCCATGATGGCCCTCTTCCACACCGCCGAGCGCTATGTGGACCAGCTGCCCGGTTCCGGACCCGAGCAGTTCCTCGAGTACCTGCTCAGCCAGGAACTCCCGATGGACACCCTCGCCGCGCGGGCCCAACTGGAGGACGCCGTGGAACTGATGACCCCGGCCAGCGCCGCCGGCCGGGAATGGCCCGTGGTCATCGTCCCCGGCCTGCAGGAAGGCGTATGGCCCAACACCAGGCTCCGCGGCGAACTGCTCGGCAGCACGCTGTTCGCGGACGCCGTTGAGCACGGCGTGGAATACGCCCTGCAACTGGATCCCCTCAGCCGGCTGCGCGAAATCCGCTACGACGAACTGCGAAGCTTCTCCACCGCCGTGTCGCGGGCCCGGCAGGTGTTGATCTGCACCGCCGTGTCCTCCGAGGACGAACAGCCCTCCTCGTTCCTGGATTACGTGGCGCCGCTGGGCCCGGACCAGGACCGGCGAGGTTTCACTGCGGTGGAGCGTCCGCTCACCCTGCGGGCCCTCGTGGCCGAGCTGCGCCAGTACGCCCAGCTCGATGCCGGAACCCCCGAAGCCCTGGAAGCCAGCGCCGTTCTTGGTGCCCTGGCGGCCGCTGAGCCGCCCGTACCCGGCGCGCACCCCTCAAGCTGGTGGGGCCTTGCGCCATTGTCCACCGAGGAGCCCGTCGTTCCGCCGGGCGGCACCGTATACGTCTCGCCGTCGAAGGTGGAGACGGTGCAGAAATCGCCGCTGGACTGGTTCGTCCAGGCCGCCGGCGGAGAGGCTGCCACGGACTTTGCCCGCAGCCTGGGCACGCTCGTCCACGCCATTGCCCAGGACCTTCCGGATGCCTCCGGAAGCGAATACCTGGCCGAACTCGTCCGCCGCTGGCCGGCCCTCGGGATGAAGGACAACTGGGAAGGCAAGCTCGACTTCCAGCGCGCTGAAACCATGGTCCGGAAGCTCGCCCAGTACGTGCTGGTGATGCGCAGCGAGGGCCGGTCTCTGGTCGGCGTCGAGCAGGACTTCGAAGTGAAACTCCCGGACGTGGCCGCCCCGGCCGGAAGCCCCGGCACTGCCGCCGCCGGCAGCGAAAACGCCGGCGGCCCCTGGCCGGCCCGGCCGGCCGTGCTGCGCGGCCAGGTCGACCGCCTGGAGATCGACGCCGAGGGCAGGCTCGTCGTCGTGGACCTCAAGACCGGCAAACGGCAGCCGGGCAAGTCCGACCTCGATCGGCATCCCCAGCTGGGCGCTTACCAGGCGGCAGTGCTGGCCGGAGGCTTTGCCGGTCCCGACGACGGCCCGCCCCCATTGCCCGGCGGGGCCGTCCTCGCCCAGCTCGGCACCACCACCAAGAGCCCGGGCATCCAGGCCCAGGCGCCGCTGGACCCGGCGAACAACTGGGCCCTGGACATGGTCGGCGACGCCGCCCGGGTCATGTCCGGGAACACCTTCGAGGCCCGCCACGACCCTTCCAAGGGCGGCCACGGCGGCCACGGCTGCCGCCTTCCCGAAGTCTGCCCGCTGTGCCTGCGGGGAAAGCAGGTTACCGAATGAGCGCCGAAACAACTTCTCCCGCCTCCCTGCCCGCCGCTCTCCCCGCCGCCCGGTTCACCCCTGAAGAGCTCTCCGCGATGCTGGGGGAGAAGAACAGCCCCACAGCCGAACAGTCGCACATCATTTCCTCGCCCCTGTCTCCCCGGCTTGTGATTGCCGGCGCCGGCTCGGGCAAGACCGCCACCATGGCCGACCGCGTGGTGTGGCTCGTCGCCAACGGCTGGGTCCGGCCGGAGGAAGTGCTCGGCGTGACGTTCACGCGGAAGGCCGCCGGGGAGCTGGCCACCCGCATCCGCGCCAAGCTGGGCGCGCTGCAGCGCATCGCCGCGGCCGACACGCAGAACCAGGTGTTCCCGGCCGGACTGCTCAGCACCGACGCGCTCGAACCCAAGGTCTCCACCTACCACTCCTACGCCAGCGCCATCGTGTCCGACTACGGTCTCCGGCTCGGCGTCGAACGCGACGTCGTGCTGCTCGGCGGCGCCCAGTCCTTCCAGCTGGCGAGCGAGGTCGTGGAAGCCTTCGACGGCGAGTACGAGCACTTTCGCTCCGCCAAGTCCACCCTGGTCAAGGCCGTCATCCAGCTCGCCGGCGAGTGCGCTGAACACCTCCAGGACCCGGCCGGAGTCCGCGGCTGGCTGCTGGACCGGGTGGCCGAGTTCGAGGCGCTGCCCTACCTCGCCACCGCCAAAAAGAACCCCAGCCAGGCGGTGGGCGAGCTCAGCGGCCTGCTCCGCACCCGGGCCAGCGTCGCGGAAATGGTGGGACGCTACGCGGACGGCAAGCGCGCCCGCGGCGCCCTCGACTTCGGCGACCTTGTGGCCCTCGCCGCCGGCGTCGCCAACGAGATCCCGGTCGCCGCGGAAACCGAACGCCAGCGCTACAAGGTGGTGCTGCTGGACGAATTCCAGGACACCTCGCACGCCCAGCTGGTCCTCTTCTCCCGCCTGTTCGGCGGCGGCCACGCGGTCACCGCGGTGGGGGACCCCAACCAGTCCATCTACGGCTTCCGCGGCGCCTCCGCCGGCCAGCTCTTCCACTTCGTCCGCGAATTCCCGGTGCGGCTCGCGGCCGAGGATGGCGCTGCCGCCGCTGAGCGCTTTGCCGTGGCTCCGACCTCGTACCTCACCACGGCGTGGCGTAACGGCCGGAACATCCTCTCCGCCGCCAACGTCATTTCAGCACCCCTCAGCAAAGCCGCAGCCCACACCGGCCCCGCCGGCGAACGGGACACCGCCGGAGGCGTCGAGGTTCCGCCGCTGCAGCCCAGCCCGGCCGCGGTCCAGGGCCGCGTGGTGATGGGCCGCTTTGGCACCGATGAGGACGAGGCCGCCGCGATCGCCGGCGACGTTCTGAAGTTCCGGGTGACCGACTTTGACGGGTCGGCGGCGGAGCCTGAGCCTCCCGCCATGGCGGTGCTGTGCCGCCGGCGTGCCCAGATGGAAGTCATCCGCCGCGAATTCGAGGTGCGCGGGATCCCCTACGAAATCGTCGGCCTCGGCGGTCTCCTGGACACTCCCGAGATCGTCGACCTGGTGGCGACCCTTCGGGTCCTGGCCGATCCGGGCCGCTCGGATTCGCTGATGCGCCTGCTCTGCGGGGCGCGCTGGCGGATCGGGCCCGCGGACCTGATGGCCCTGCGGGACTGGTCCAGTTTCCTCGCCCGGCGCCGTGGCCGCCCCGGCACAACGGACGACGATGCCGCCGACGACGTCGCGGATGCTGCGGTGATCGAGGGCGACCTCACGGACGCCGCCAGCCTGGTCGAAGCCATCGACTGGCTGCCGCGCGAAGGCTGGACCTCCGCGCACGGACGCCAGCTCAGCCCCGAGGGGCTGCAGCGGCTCCACCGGCTCTCGGCGGAACTCCGGCAACTGCGCGGCTTCATGGGCGACGACCTCACCACCCTGCTCGGCGAGGTGGAGCGGGCCATGCTTCTCGATATCGAAGTCGCCGCACGGCCCGGGGTCAGCATCCACCAGGCCCGCCGCAACCTGGACGCCTTCCAGGACGCCGCCGCCGGGTTCCTGCACACTTCCCAACGGGTGGACGTTCTCGCCTTCCTGGCCTGGCTCGAGGCCGCGGCTGCCGAGGAGAACGGCCTGGACGCCGCCGCACCCGAAGTGAACCATGAAGCGGTGCAGCTGCTGACCGTGCACGCCTCCAAAGGCCTGGAGTGGGATGTTGTGTTTGTGCCCGGGCTCAACGCCGGAGCCTTCCCCAGCAGCCGGGACTCCCGCTGGAGCAGCGGCAGCGCCGCACTGCCGTGGCCGCTGCGCGGGGACCGCGCGGACCTGCCGCAATGGGACCTCGAACACCCTGACCAAAAAGGCTGGCTCGACGCCGAGAAGGAGTTCAAGTCCGCCGTCCAGGTCCACGGCGAGGCCGAAGAGCGGCGGCTGGCGTATGTGGCTTACACCCGGGCGAAACACGTGTTGTGGGTTTCCAGCGCCGCCTGGGTGGGCGCACGCGCCGGTATGGCTGCCATGTCGCCTTTCCTGGCCGAACTGGAGGTGCTCGCTGAGGACGCCGCCGCCGCGATCCACCCTTTGTCGGTGAGTGAGGACGCGCTGCCGGAGGCGAGCCCGCTGACCTCGGAACTTGAGGTCGCCGGGTGGCCGTACGACCCGCTGGAGGGGCCACGCGACCCGCGCACCGGAGCCCGGCTGCGGCTGGTGCCGGGGCGGCGGGCGGCCATGCAGTCTGCCGCGGAACGGGTGCTGCAGTCCTTGGGCTCCGGCGTGCTGCAGGATGCGGGCGGGCCGGGCGCCGCCGCTGCTGGGGGCGCCACCGGCACGGCAAGACGCCAGTTGCGCGGCCCGGCCGGCGGCTGGGCGCACGAGGCCGCGACCCTGCTGGAACGCCGCTCCCGCCGGAGTGCGGTGCAGGAGGTGCACCTGCCGGGCCACATCTCCGCGTCAACCCTGGTGGATCTGGAGGAGGACGCCGGCTCCGTCGTCGCCCGGCTGCGGCGGCCCGTCCCGCGGGAACCGGGGATGTCCGCCCGTAAAGGCACCGCTTTCCACGCCTGGGTGGAGGAGTACTTCGGTACCGCGGGCATGCTGGACCTCGGCGAGGCGGCGGGCTCCGATGACCACATCGACGCGGCCTACGGCCTCGACACCATGGTGGAAACCTTCCGCCGGTCGGAATGGGCCAACCGCGCCCCGGCCCATGTTGAGGTACCGGTGGAGACCCGGATTGGCGACGTTGTGGTCCGGGGCCGGATCGACGCTGTCTTCCGCGACGCCGACGGCGGCTGGGACCTGGTGGACTGGAAGACCGGCCGCCGGCCCTCCGCCGGCCAGCTGAAGACCAAGGCCGTCCAGCTGGCCGTCTACCGGCTGGCCTGGGCCCGGCTCAAGGACATCCCGGTGGAGCAGGTCCGGGCTGCGTTCTACTACGTGGCGGACAACCAGGTGGTCCGGCCGCATGACCTGGGCTCGGCGGAACGGCTCGAGCAGATTGTCGCCGCGGCCCTGGGGACGAGTTAGCGGGGTTGCGTCCCGACCACCCTGAGTGCGGTCGTCGAGGTGTCATCCGCCGGCAGGTCCGCCGGTGCCGTCGCGCCTGCCTGGATGACGGCGATCGACTGGGTTGAGGTGTCTTCGCCGGAGGAAACGTCGGCGCCCGATCCGTCGTCGGGGATCGCCGTCACGGAGACACTGGAAACCTTGTTGCCCGCAGGCTCAGTGCGGTCAGCGTCAGCCATGATGTCGGTGCGGCCTGCCGTGTCATCGGCTGCCCTGACCTCCTGAACCGCTTCAAGGGGGATCGGTGTGACCTGCACAGCCGGCATCGCGGTGCTGGAGGGAACAGCGGGAAGCCCGGAGACCGAGTCCGGGGCGAGCAGGGAGACCTTGCTGACGGCCGGAACAGGTCCCGGTTCCGTGCCCTGCGGAACCCCGCCGGATGCAGGGCCGGATGCGGGGGCGGGAGCAGGGGACGGCTGGGGGAGCGGTTCAACGCTGATGGGCTGCCCGCCGTGCTCCGCGACATCCTCGGCCAGTGCCATCAGCATGGACTCGGCCTCATTGATCATGTCCTGGTTTCCGGCAGCGAGGCCCTTGACGAGGTACTGCGCCAGGGCGAATTCGGCGGAGAGCGCGGCACGCCGGAGAAGATGGGAATCGGGCACGTCGCGCCGTGCAGAGGTGTACTGCGCCAGCACGGCGTCCACGAAGTCCTGGTCGTTGGACGCGACCAGCCAGGCCATGTCATCGGCGGGGTCGCCGATGCGCAGATCGGTCCAGCCGGTCACGGCGGTCACACGGTCGCCGTCGACCAAAAGGTTGTCCTCGTGCAGGTCCCCGTGGACCACGCACGGGTTGAACCGCCAGAGCGAGACGTCCTCAAGGGCGTGTTCCCACCGGCGCAGCAGCAGCGGCGGAATCTTGCCGGTGGTCGCGGCCTGATCCAGTTCGTTGAGGCGGCGCTGGCGGAACTCGTTGGGGGTGTAACTGGGCAGATCGGCGTTGCTGACCAGCGAGTGGGGAAGGTCATGGATGGCGGCGAGAGCCGCCCCGATTTCCCGGGCCACGGCCGGGGAGGCGGCGCCGAGTTCCTCGACCGACCGGGTCGATCCGGCGAGGTGGGAGTAGACGAACGTGCTCAGCTCGCCCTGCCGGACGGTGCCGGCAACAGTGGGCATCAGGAAGGGAAGCTCGGCCCGGATGGCAGGGACGAAGGCACGCAGCACCAGGAATTCCGTTTCCAGCCGTGCACTGGCCTCGGGGTGGCGCGGCGAGCGGACACGCCAGCGCTTTCCCTCGGAATCCAGGAGCAGAGCCGAATCGAAGTCTGCCGGATCGTCGGGCGCAGAGCTGACGGCGGTCGGGGTCAGTCCGGGGACTGCCGCGGTTGCCACAGCTGCCAGTTCGATTGGTTTTCTTCTCACGCTTCCACGGTAGATTGAGCGGCGCCCAAGACTGCGATGCACCACGGCGAGTCTGAAAGATCAGGAATAAATTCCGCCCCGGGGTCCGCTCCGCCGCCGGCCCGCGGCGCGTTCCCCGGCAGTCAGCCGGGGCACGTGCGGATGCCCACATACACCGGGGAAAAATGTCATTTGTCAGCGGGAGTCAGTACGGTGGGTACATGAGTCTTGCGGAGTCACCGGCACCAAACAGCCAAGCCCCGGAGGGCCAAGCCCGGAACAGCCAGCCGGCGACGGGCACGCCGGTCCCCCCGCATCCCGGCCTCGCTGCCAACCACCTGATGGATACCGTGCTTCCGGTGCGGCCGGCCCTGATCGACCGCGGATCCGACGCGCGGCTGAAGCCCGGGATGCTGGGGGAGCTGATGACCTCCGGCGGGGCACGGTCCATGGTGCTGTCCGGCCGGCAGGCCCTCGTCAACGGCAGCAGCCTGGTGCTGCTGGACGCGGCCGAACTGGCCCGGCACCTGAGGGACACGGACTATGCCCCGGACCAGCTGATCTACCTCGGCTCAGCCCTGCCAGGCTCGAGCCTTATGGCCGGCACCCCCCTGGTGCTCTTCCTCCTGCCGCAGCAGTTCGAGGTCCAGGCCGAGGAATTCGAAGCCCACATTGCCGGCATCCCCGAGGGCGCGCAGTGGGCCGGGTTCCGTGACGTCGCGGCCACGCTGAACCCCACGGACACCGCCATCTTCATCGAGGCCAGCGCCATCGCCAACTGGCACGCCACCCATACCCACTGCCCCCGCTGCGGCGCCTCCACCGTGCCGGAGGCGGGAGGCTGGGTGCGCCGCTGCCCCTCGGACGGTTCAGAGCATTACCCGCGCACCGATCCGGCCATCATTGTCACGGTCGTGGGCCCGGACGGGCGGCTGCTGCTCGGCGGCGGCGGCCCGCTCGATGCCCGGAACTACTCGACCCTCGCCGGCTTCGTCGAGCCGGGGGAGTCACTGGAACAGGCCGTGGTCCGGGAGATCGGCGAGGAGGTCGGCGTGCGGGTCACGGCCTGCCAGTACCTCGGGTCCCAGTCCTGGCCGTTCCCGGCTTCCCTTATGCTCGGCTTCACAGCCACGACAGCGGACACCGAGGCCACTCCCGACGGCGTCGAAGTGACCCGGGCACGCTGGTTCAGCCGGAGCGAGCTGCAGGAAGCAGTGCTCAGCGGGGAGATCGTCATCTCCAGCAGGCTGTCCATCGCACGTGCCCTGATCGAGCACTGGTACGGCGGCCGTATCCGGGACCGCGCGGACAGCGCATGAGGCCGGGATGACACCACGCAGCGGCACCGCCGCGGCGGGGGCCCATCACCGCGGAGCATCCACCGGACACCCTCAAACGACTGAGCAGCAATAGTGAACACAGATATCTTCCAGACCAGCGCTTTCCCGCCCGGCCAGTCCACCGACGGTGTCGCGGAGACGGAACCCCCGGCGCCGGACAACCGCTCCCTCGAGGAACGAATCCTCGGCGGTCTCGACGCCGAACAGCGCGAGGTCGCCAGCACCCTGCAGGGACCGGTTTGCGTCCTGGCCGGCGCCGGCACCGGCAAGACCCGCGCCATCACACACCGGATCGCCTACGGGGTGCACTCCGGCGTGTACAACCCGCAGCGGCTGCTGGCCGTCACCTTCACCGCGCGGGCAGCGGCTGAAATGCGCAGCCGCCTCCGCGACCTTGGCGTCGGCAACGTCCAGGCCCGCACCTTCCACGCCGCCGCGCTGCGCCAGCTCCAGTTCTTCTGGCCGCAGGCCGTCGGTGGCGTCCTGCCCAACCTGCTGGACCACAAGGCCCAGATGATTGCCGAGGCGGCCCGGCGGCTGCGTCTCAGCACGGACCGCGCCTCGATCCGCGACCTGGCCTCCGAAATCGAATGGGCCAAGGTATCCATGCTGACCCCGGCCAACTACCTGGAAAAAGCCCAGGGCCGCGGCACCCCGGGCGGCTTTGACCTGACCGCCGTCGCCCGGGTCTTCCAGTCCTACGAGGACGTCAAGACCGACCGGAACGTGATCGACTTCGAGGACGTGCTGCTGATCACCGTGGGCATCCTGCAGGAGGACCCGAAGGTCGCTGCCACGGTCCGCGAGCAGTACCGTCACTTCGTCGTCGACGAATACCAGGACGTTTCCCCGCTGCAGCAGCGGCTGCTGGAACTGTGGCTCGGCGGGCGCGACGAGCTGTGCGTCGTCGGCGACGCCAGCCAGACCATCTACTCCTTCACCGGCGCCTCGCCGAAGCACCTCCTCGGCTTCAAGGCACAATACCCCGGGGCCACCGTGGTCAAACTGATCCGCGACTACCGCTCCACCCCCCAGGTGGTGAAACTGGCCAACGAGCTGCTGGGCGGCCGGCGCAGCGGTGGCCCGGTCGCCGACGCCGCCTGGGCCACCCCCCTGCAACTCGTGGCGCAGCGTCCGCCCGGCCCGGTCCCGCAATTCACCGAATGCTCCGACGATGAGGCCGAGGCCGCAACGGTGGCGGTCAAGGTGCGCGGGCTCCTCGAGACCGGCACCCCGGCCAGCCAGATCGCCGTGCTGTTCCGCACCAACGGTCAGTCCGAGGCCTACGAGCAGGCCCTGGCCTCGGCGGGGATCGGTTACCAGCTGCGCGGCGGTGAACGGTTCTTCGCCCGCAAGGAAGTCCGCGACGCGATCCTGCAGCTGCGGGCGGCCACCCGGGCCGTCGCCGAAACCGCCAGTCCTGAGCCGCTGGGCCAGCTGGTCCGCGACATTGTCGCCTCGCTGGGCTACACGGAAGCCGCCCCGCACAGCGGCGGCGCGCTCCGGGAGCGCTGGGAATCGCTCGCGGCGCTCGTGGCGCTGGCCGACGAACTTGTGATCAGCCGCGGCGGGCATTTCAGCCTCGCGGACTTCGTCAATGAACTCCAGGAACGCTCCCTGGCCCAGCACGCCCCGACCGTCCAGGGTGTCACCCTTGCCTCGCTGCACGCGGCAAAGGGCCTCGAATGGGACGCCGTGTTCCTCGTCGGACTCAGCGAGGGGCTGATGCCGATCTCCTTCGCCGACAGCCCCGAATCCGTGGACGAGGAACGTCGGCTGCTGTACGTGGGGATCACCCGGGCCAGGGAACACCTGTTCCTTTCCTGGTCCAGCGCGCGGACCCCGGGCGGGCGCGCCAACCGGAAGCCCTCACGCTTCCTGGATGGCCTGCGGCCCGACTCCGTGGCCAGCTCCTCGGTCCGCGGCAAGGGAGCGGCGCCGCGCCGCAAGGCCGCCGTGCCGGCCACCTGCCGCGTCTGCGGCACGATGCTCTCGTCGGGCGCCGAGCGTAAAGTGGGCCGCTGCAACCAGTGCCCGCCCAGCTACGAGGAGCAGACTTTCGACGCGCTCCGGCAGTGGCGCAAGGACATCGCGCTCGAAGCCGACGTTCCCGCCTTTGTGGTCTTTACCGACGCCACACTAACCGCCATCGCCGAGGCCCGGCCCGAATCCCTCGAACAGCTCGCCAAACTTCCCGGGGTGGGACCGTCCAAACTGGAGAAGTACGGCGAAGCAGTGCTGGCTGTGCTGGTCGAAAGCACCACCCTCTGATGGCCGGGAACAGCCCCCCGCCGGCAGGCAAGCCGGCAAACAGGCGGCCGGCCGAGCCGACCGGCAGCCCGGCCACGCCGGCAGCCTCGCCGCTGACCACTGCCGACGGCGCCCCGGTGGAGGTGCGGCGCTCCGCCCGCCGCCGCCGGACCGTTGCGGCCTTCTGGGAGAACGGCACCGCCGTGGTCGCCATCCCCGCCTCCTTCAGCCGGGCCCAGGAACGCGAATGGGTGCACCGGATGCTCGAGAAGCTGCGGCGCCAGGGGGAGCGGGGTAGCCGCGGTGCCGGAGGGCGCCGTCCGCGCAGCGACGACGCCCTGGCGGCGCACGCCGCCGAGCTCTCCGCAAAGTACTTCGGCGGCCGGGCGGTGCCGTCCTCGGTCCGCTGGGTGAGCAACCAGAACGCCCGCTGGGGGTCCGCGACGCCGTCGGACGGGACCATCCGGCTCTCGGACAAGCTTCAACCCATGCCGCAGTGGGTCATCGACTATGTGCTGCTCCACGAACTGGCGCACCTGCTCGTGGCAGGCCACAACGCCGCGTTCTGGCGGCTCCTCGGGGCCTACCCGGAAACCGCCCGGGCCAAGGCCTTCCTCGAGGGCGTCTCCTTCGCCACCTCCCGCGGCATCGCGCCGGACGGCGACGGTGAGGCCAAGGCCGACGCCGACGCGGCCGAAGTCCCCGGCTGACACGCCGGGTCCGGCCGGCCCGGTTGGCACCGGCAGCCGCGGGCACGGAAAAGCCCCGACCGGAACTTCAGGTCCGGCCGGGGCTTACCGACGCGTGCGCCAGGACTAGGACTTGGGGCTTTCGCCTTCCCGGGGAGCGTCGTCGTCCGTGCCGTCCTCGCCGGTTTTTCCGGTGTCATCCCCGGCCGCCTGAGCATCCCCAGGCTCGTCGAATCCGCCGTTCAGCAGCTTCTGCAGGGCATCGTCGACCTCGGAGTCGCTGGCCTCGGCCAGTTTGCGGCGTTCGCTGAAACCTTTAGGGTCTTCGAGATCTTCGGCGGTGGGCAGCAGGTCAGGGTGCTGCCAGATCGCGTCGCGGCCGTCAATGCCGCGTTCGTCCTTGAGCGAGGCCCACAGTGCGGCGGCCTCCCGGAGCCGGCGCGGGCGAAGTTCCAGTCCCACCAGGGAGGAGAAGGCGTGTTCGGCCGGTCCGCCGGTGGCACGGCGGCGCCGCACCGTCTCACGCAGCGCCGCGGCCGAGGGCAACAGCTTCTCGGTGGCGGCCCAGCTCAGTTCATCCACCCAGCCCTCGACGAGCGCGAGGGCGGTCTCCAGCTTCTCCAGCGCCTGGTCCTGCGCGGGGGTGCGCTGCGGCATAAAGACCCCCTGGGACAGGGCCTCCTGGATGCCCTCCGGGTTCCCCGGATCCAGTTCGCGGGCGAGTTCCTCGATCTTGGAGGTGTCGATGTGGATGCCTCGGGCGTACGCTTCGATCGCGCCGAGGAGGTGGCCGCGCAGCCAGGGAACCTGGACGAACAGCCGGGCGTGGGCCGCTTCGCGGACGGCCAGGAACAACCGGATGTCGTTCTCCGGCAGGCTGAGGCCTTCGCCGAACTTCGCCACGTTGGAGGGCAACAGCGCCATTTCGAGGTCGGCGAGCGGGACGCCGATGTCCGTGGAGCTGACCACCTCGGCCGACAGGGCGCCGATGGCCTGGCCCAGCTGCATGCCGAAGATCGCACCGCCCATGTTCTGCAGCATGGAGGACGCGCCGCCCATCATGGACTTCATTTCCTCGGGCATCTGCTCGGTCATGGCGGTGGACAGCGCATTCGCGATGCTGTTGGCCACCGGCTCGGTCAGGCGTTTCCAGGTGCCGAGCGTTTCTTCCACCCATTCGGCCCGGGACCAGGCCCGGCCGATCAGCCCGGTGGCCGGCAGACCGGTGACCTGGTCGAGCCACATTTCGGCGAGCCGCAGGGCCTCGTCGACCTCGCGCGACTGCTGCGCCGTGACGGAGGGGTCGGAGCCGCTCGCGGCAACGCGCCGGGCGTTCTCATGCGCCAGCTGCCAGTTCACCGGGCCCTCCGAGGAAGCGCTCATCATGGCCTGGACCTGGGAGAACATCTGGGCGAGCAGATTCGGATCGTCCGGCAGTCCCGCGGCCTTCGCCAGTTCCGCAGGGTCGATGTTCCCCATGCCCTGGCCGCCCATCAGGTTCTTCAGCATTTCTGCCAGCGGATCCTTGGGTTCCTCGTCGCCGTTGGACGGATTAAGTGGGTTGGAGGTCATGATCCCGCCGATCGTCGGTGTGGCTGCTTCTCACGTTCACGGTACCCCGCGGCCAGCGGGCTGTCTGCTGAAACCCGGCCACGTTCGCTGTAGGCAAAGAGCCCAGCCGGCAACCGAGCCAGTAGTGTTAGAGGCAGGAATATTTGCAGGCGGCAGCCGCGGCGGAGGCTGCGGACGCGGTGCGCTGATCAGGGGGTCCGCAGGGTCCCCGGGCGCCGGCACGGAGAGGTCCTTCATTGACGATTACGCAGGGCGAACAGCCCCCCAGCGGGCCGGCGGCCGGCCCGTCCCGGGGCCGGCGTTCCCTCCTCGCCGGGCCACGTTCGGATCGGCGGCGGGACAACCGGTCATCAGCCATGCTGGTGTCCGGGCTGCTGGCGCTGGCGCTGGGGTTCACGGCCCTGAGCCTGCCGGTCCCGTACGTCGTGGAATCACCCGGTCCGACGTTCAACACCCTGGGCACTGAGAACGGCACGCCGGTCATCAGCGTCACGGGCCATGAGACGTTCCCCGCGAAGGGCAACCTGGACCTCACCACCGTCTATGTCGACGGCGGACCCAACGGTCCGGTGACGGTCGTCGAGGCGTTCTCGGCCTGGCTCAGCGGCGCCAAAGCCGTCTACCCGGAGGAGCTCATCTTCCCCACCGGCGTGACGAAGGAACAGTCGCAGCAGGAGAGCGCCGTCGCGATGACGTCCTCGCAGGAGAACGCCGTGGCCTCCGCCCTCAGGGAACTTGGCATCCCCTTCGAGCAGAAGATGCAGATCGCCGCTGTCCCGGAGGGCTCCGCCTCCGCCGGGAAGGTCCTGGAAAACGACGTACTGGTGTCCATCAACGGCAAGGCGGCGACCGCGCTCGGCGTCATCCAGTCCGAACTGGCGGCCGGCAACGGCGCCCCGGTGGAAGTTGTTGTCGACCGCGACGGCAGCAGCGTGACGGCAAACATCACACCGTCAAAGACCGCAGCCGGACGGTTCATCCTCGGGGTCATGCTGCAGTACAAGTTCAAGTTTCCCTTCGACGTGAAGATATCCCTCGACAAGGTCGGCGGTCCCAGCGCGGGGATGATGTTTGCCCTGGGCATCGTGGACACCGTCACCCCCGGCGACCTGACCGGCGGCAAGCACGTCGCGGGAACCGGAACCATTACCCCCGACGGCGCCATTGGCCCGATCGGGGGGATCAGCCAAAAGATGCACGGGGCCCGGTCCGGCGGCGCCACACTGTTCCTTGCTCCGGCCGCCAACTGCGAGGACGTCGTGGGGCATATTCCCGACGGATTGCAGGTGGTGCGGGTCGAGAATCTGGCCGAGGCGCGGAAAGCCGTCGAACTTGCCGCGTCCGGGGCCGACACATCGGCCCTTCCGGTTTGCTCCAGCAACTAGACTGGCCGCGGAACTAAGATCCGCCGCCACTCGTGGCACCTATGACGGCTTCGCCGCCCGGCTGGGCGGGGCCGACGGTCGCTTCAAGGCAGCAGCACTGAGTTCGAGCAACGAAGCACCGCACTGATAACTAAAGACCAGTAACTGTCGAGCAGCTATGAGGTACCGAGTTTGTCCCGTCCCGCCAGCACCGTCCCGCCCGGAAGACCCCAGCAACGACGAGGCGCACTGACGCCTACGTTAATTGTCGTGGCCTTGATCGTGGTCGGCTTCATCTTCTTCGCCAATGTCTGGACGGACGTCCTCTGGTACCAGCAGTTGGGCTTCTTCGAAGTGTTCCTGACCGAGAACCTGGCCCGCATCGTTCTCTTCCTGCTTGGTTTCGCCCTGATGTTCTCCGCTGTCTTCTTCGCGATCCGGATCGCCTACCACGCGCGCCCGGTGTACGCACCGGACTCGGACATCCGGGACAACCTCAACCGCTACCAGGTCCAGCTTGAACCGGTCCGCCGCGTCGTTATGATCGGCCTGCCCGTCCTCTTTGGCCTGTTCGCCGGAAGCGCGGCGTCCAGCCAGTGGCAGAGAGTGCTTCTGTTCCTGAACCAGGAGCCCTTCGGCGAGAGCGACCCGCAGTTCAACCTCGACATCAGCTTCTACCTGATGACGCTGCCGTTCCTGGGCTTCGTCACCGGCTTCCTGATCAGCGTCATCATCGTCGCAGGCATCGCGGGCATCCTGACGCATTACCTCTACGGCAGCATCCGGATCATGGAACGCGGCATCTTCACCAGCCGTGCGGCGCAGATCCATCTTGCCGTCTCGGGTGCGGCCTTCCTGCTGCTGCTGGGCGTTAACTTCTGGCTGGACCGCTATGCCTCCGTACAGAACAGCGGCGGCCGCTGGGCGGGTGCGCTGTACACGGACGTCAACGCCGTGATCCCCACCAAATCCATCCTGGCGGTGGCCGCGGTCCTCGTCGCGGTGTTGTTCGTCGTTGCTGCCGTGATCGGCAAGTGGCGGCTGCCCGTCATCGGTACTGCGATGCTCGTCATCACCTCGATCCTGGCCGGCGGCGTCTATCCCTGGGTGATCCAGCAGTTCCAGGTCCGGCCTTCTGAACAGACGCTCGAGAAGCAGTTCATCGAACGCAATATCAAAATGACCCGCTCGGCGTACGGACTGGATAAGATCCAGGAAACCCGGTACAACGCCACCACCACCACCACCACAGGCGCTCTCGCCCCCGATTCGGAGACCACCGCCAACATCCGGTTGCTGGACCCCAACCTGATCTCGGATGCGTTCTCCCAGCTTGAGCAGTACCGGCCGTACTACCAGTTCCCCAGCGCCCTGAACGTGGACCGCTATGAGATCGACGGCAAGATCCAGGACACCGTCATCGCGGTCCGTGAGCTCAACCCGGACGGGCTGAGTGCCAACCAGCAGTCCTGGCTGAACCGCCACGTTGTCTACACCCACGGCTACGGTGTCGTGGCCGCCAAGGGCAACAAGTTCACCGTCGACGGCAAGCCTGACTTCCTGCAGGCCGGAATCCCGTCCACCGGCGTGCTCGGCAACGACTCGACCTACCAGCCGCGGATCTACTTCGGTGAGAACTCGGCCGACTACTCAGTCGTCGGCGCCCCTGAAGGAGCTCCGAACCGCGAGCAGGACCGGCCCGCAGCCAAGGAAGGCGACGGCGAGACGCAGTACACCTTCACCGGCGACGGCGGCCCGAATGTGGGCAGCTTCTTCAACAAGGTCCTCTACGCCATCAAGTTCCAGTCCTCGGACCTGCTGCTCTCTGACGGTGTGAACGCCGAATCCCAGATCCTCTACGACCGCAACCCCCGGGAACGGGTCGAAAAGGTCGCCCCGTACCTCACCGTGGACGGCAACGCCTACCCGGCCGTTGTCGACGGCCGCGTGAAGTGGATTGTGGACGGCTACACCACCAGCCCGTATTACCCCTACTCCCAGCAGGAGCAGCTCTCCGAGGCCACTGCCGACTCGCAGACGACCGCGGGCCGGACGGTCTCCCTGCCAAACACCTCCGTCAACTACATCCGCAACTCGGTCAAGGCCACGGTGGACGCCTACGACGGAAAAGTGACGCTCTATGCCTGGGATGACCAGGACCCGGTACTGAAGGCGTGGCAGAACATCTTTCCGTCCTCGCTGAAGCCGTTCTCGGAAATGTCCGGGGAACTGATGAGCCACGTCCGCTACCCGGAGGACCTGTTCAAGGTCCAGCGGGAACTCCTGGGCCGTTACCACGTCACCCAGCCGGACAACTTCTACACCAACAATGACGCCTGGAGCGTCCCGAATGACCCGACTGTCCAGGACGACGTCAAGCAGCCGCCGTACTACATGTCACTGAAAATGCCCGATCAGGACAAACCGGCCTTCCAGCTGACCTCTTCGTTTATCCCGCAGGTAGTGAACGGAAACGCCCGTAACGTGCTCTACGGCTTCCTGGCCGCGGACTCCGACGCGGGCAAGGAAAAGGGCGTGAAGGCGGAGAGTTACGGCCAGCTCAGGCTGCTGCAGATCCCGCCGGAAGCGAATGTCCCCGGCCCCGGCCAGGCGCAGAACAAGTTCAACTCGGACCCCACGGTGTCCCAGGCGTTGAACCTGCTTCGCCAGGGTGCGTCGGCGGTCCTCAACGGCAACCTGCTCACCCTGCCGGTAGGTGGCGGCATGGTGTACGTCCAGCCTGTGTACCTCCGGTCCACGGGTGAAACGTCCTACCCCACACTGCAGCGCGTCCTGGTGGCGTTTGGTGACAAGATCGGGTTCGCCCCGACCCTGGACGAGGCCCTGAACCAGTTGTTCGGCGGTGAGTCGGGAGCCAGTGCCGGCGACTCGGCCAACAACGGGCAGGCGCCCGCCACGCCCGACGGCACACCGGCCGCTCCAGGCGGCACCGACGCCAAAGCAGAGCTGAAGGCGGCCCTGGAAGAGGCGAATGCCGCCATCAAGGCCGGCCAGGAAGCCCTCGCGAAGGGTGACTTCGCAGCCTACGGCGAGCAGCAGAGGAAACTCTCTGCGGCCCTGCAGCGGGCCATCGATGCCGAGGCCAAGATCGCGGCAGAGCCGGCACCTGCGCCGGCGGCCAGCCCGGCCCCGGAGGCCACAACGCCGGCGGCAACCCCCGCCCCGACACCGAGCAGCTAACGCCCGGCAGGCGGAGGCACCGCCAGCTGATGCACGGCCAGAGGCCGGGTTCGCGCTCCCTGGGGCGCGGGCCCGGCCTTTTCCGGTCCTTCGTAGACAGGCCGCCCCGGGCTAACGGCGGCGGGAGACGCATATCACGCCCCCTCGATTTGGCCCCGAGTTCACCGGCAGGTAGAGTTGATCTTGCGACGCGGGGTGGAGCAGTTCGGTAGCTCGCTGGGCTCATAACCCAGAGGTCACAGGTTCAAATCCTGTCCCCGCAACTGAAGAGGAAGGTCCGGAATACTGGAAACAGTGTTCCGGACCTTCTGCTTTAAGCCGGCACCGGGTGGCGCAGGCCGCCGGCGGGAGGGTGGCCCGACGGTGGCTCGGACGGCGCAAAAAGTAGGGTAATGTTGTTCTTGCGACGCGGGGTGGAGCAGTTCGGTAGCTCGCTGGGCTCATAACCCAGAGGTCACAGGTTCAAATCCTGTCCCCGCAACTGAAGAGGAAAAGTAAGGCCCGGATCTGGTGATCCGGGCCTTACTTGTTACCCGGTTCACCCCGGCTGCCGGCGCCCCGGCCCTTCGCGGCTGCGCCGCCGCCGCTGCGCCCCGCCGCTGAGGGCTCCCTAGCCATCCTTGAGCCGCTGGTAGGTGTCCAGCGCCCGGGCACGGGACTCCGGCAGCCCGACGATCGGTTCCGGGTAGCCCGCTGCCGGGCCGCCGGCCTTCCACGGTTCGTGGATCGTCTTGTCGTCCAGGCCGGAGAGCTCCGGGAGATATTCGCGCAGGTAGCGGGCACCGGCGTCGAACCTCTTGCTCTGGGTGACCGGGTTGAAGATCCGGAAGTACGGTGAGGCGTCGGCACCGGACCCGGCCACCCATTGCCAGTTCGCCGGGTTGCTCGCGGCGTCCGCATCCACCAGGGTGTCCCAGAACCAGGCTTCGCCCAGCCTCCAGTCGGCCAGCAGGTTCTTCACGAGGAAACTCGCGGCGGCCATCCGGACGCGGTTGTGCATCCAGCCGGTCTGCCAGAGCTGGCGCATTCCGGCGTCAACGAGGGGATAGCCGGTGCGGCCCTGCTGCCAGGCTGCGAGTTCGGCGTCGGAGGGGGTCTGCCAGGCGAAGCGGTCAAACTCGGGCCGGTAGTTCCGGGTGGCCAGGTGCGGGTTCTCGTAGAGCAGCTGCCAGCAGAACTCCCGCCAGCCGAGTTCGGACCGGAAGATCCCGACGTCGGCCGGCGCCGCGTGCGGAAAGCGTTCGCGCAGTGCGTGCCAGATCCGGAAAGGGCTGATTTCGCCGAACCGCAGATGGGGGGAGAGCCTGCTGGTTCCTTCGACCCCCGGGACGTTCCGGCCGGTGCCGTAATCTTCCGCCGGACCGTCGAGGAAGTCCTCAAGCCGCTGCTGCGCACCGGCTTCCCCGGGCTGCCAGGTGCCGGCGAGGCCGGCGCTCCAGTCCGGCGTGCGGGGGAGCAGCTCCCAGCTGTCGAGGGCGTCGCCGGCCGGAGGCTTTGCCGCCGCGCCCGCCGCCGGGGCAGGGAGGCTCTCCGGGGCGTCCAGGGGCCTCCGGGGCTCGGGGCCCTCGAGGCAGGCCCGCCAGAAGGGCGTGAAGACTTTGTAGGGCCCGCCGGCCCCGGTCCGCACCGTCCACGGCTCGAACATCAGGCTGGCCTGGAAGCTGGCCGCCTGGAGGCCCTGTTCCGCGGCCCAGGCTTTGAGGCCGGCGTCCACCTCGCGTTCGGGGCAGCCGTAGCGGCGGTTCCAGAACAGCGTCGAGGCGCCGGTTTCCCGGGCAAGTTCCTGGATGATGCCGGCGGCCGGGCCGCGGCGCAGCAGGAGGCGTGAGCCCGCGGCCTCAAGCCCGGCGGCGAGGTCTGTCAGGGAATGGTGCAGCCACCATTTCGCGGCGCCGCCGAGGGGCCGCACGCCGGGGGAGGCTTCGTCCAGGACATAGACCACGGTGAGGGGCTGCCCCAACGAGGCCGCTTCGCTCAGGGCCGGGTTGTCGTCCAGCCGGAGGTCGTCGCGGAGCCAGAGAAGGGTCGAAGGCAGGGATCCCGAATACATGGATCAACGGTACATGCGGAGCGGCACCACTGCCGCGCCGGACGGCACCACACGGCACCACCCGGCATCGCCCGGGACAACGGAGGCCGGGCCCGCTGATCGTGGTGGACGATCCAGGCCCGGCCTCTGCCGATCCGGTGCATGCAGGTCCGGCACAAACGCGCCGGGAAGGGCCTAGAGCTTGTCGAAGTCTGCTTCCTCGACGGTGGAGCCTGCGGGGCGGCGGCTTTCACTGGCGCCGATGGCGGCGGGGGAGGCGCCGGACTTCAGCGCGGCGAGCCGGGCCTCGATCTCCGTCTGCTCGCCGAGATCCTCCAGCGAGTTGAACTGCGCGTCCAGGCTGGAAGCGGCGAGTTCCTGCTGGCCGCGTACCCTGGCTTCTTCGCGGCGGATCTTCTCTTCGAAGCGGCCCACCTCGGAGGTGGGATCCATGAAGTCTATGCTCTTCATGGCATCGTGCACCTGGGTCTGGGCCGCGGCGGTCTTGGAGCGGGCCACCAGCTCGTTGCGCTTGCTGGTGAGCTCGTTGAGCTTGCCCTTCATCTGGCCCAGGCCGTGCTTGAGCTTGTCCACGACCTCGGTCTGGGATGCGATGCTCGGCTCGGCCGACTTTGCCTCGTTTTCCGCGGACATCTGGCGCTGAAGGGCAACCTTGGCGAGGTTGTCGAACTTCTCGGCGTCGACGGTGTCGCCCTTGGCCCGGTACTCGTCAGCCTTGCGGGACGCGGCGAGGGCCTTGTTGCCCCAGTCCTGGGCGTTCTTGATGTCCTCGTTGTAGTCGTCCTGGAGCATCCGCAGGTTGCCGATGGTCTGGGCCACGGCGGACTCGGCCTCGGCGATGTTGTTGGTGTAATCCCGGACCATCTGGTCCAGCATCTTCTGCGGATCCTCAGCCTGGTCCAGCAGGGAATTGATGTTGGCCTTCGCCAGCTGCGCCATGCGGCCGAAAATGGACTGCTTCATGGTGTTACCTTTCGTCCTGCTCAGTGGTTCCCACTGAAGTTCGGTGAACAGTGAAATGTACCGCTTCTATCCGCCGGCCGGAGCGTTCCCGGCGGCGCCTAGTCTGTGTGGGCCGGTGCATTGGCCGTGTTTTGGGCGGGGGCGCCTGCCTAGAAGTCGCCGCCGCCGCCGAAGTCGCCGCCCCAGCCGCCGCCGGAATCGCCGCCCCCGCCGGAATCGCCGCCGCCGCCCCAGCCGCCGCCTCCTCCTCCGCCGTGCAGGATGGAATTGATCAGGATGCCGCCGAGGATGGCCCCGCCCAGGCCGCCGCCTCCGCCGCCGCCGAACATTCCGCCGCGGCCGTAGCCCTGGTTGGCGTAGCCGCCGAAGTGGTCGACGTCGGACTGTGCCAGCTGTGCCGCCTGCGCCGCCAGTGCGTGCGACTGCTGGGCGTACTGCAGGGCGGTGACGGGATCGGTGCGCGAAATGGACATGGCGTAGTCCAGGTTCCGCTGGGCCTCAGCCAGGCGGGTCCGGGCCTCGGTGCCCACCCCGCCGCGGCGGGCGGTGATGTAGTCCGAGGTTGCGCTGATCTGCGCCTGCGCGGACATGATGCTCTGCTGCAGTGAGGCCTGCGCCCGGCGGGCCTGCTCCTGCTGGTCCCGGATGCCCGAGAGGGCCGCATCCAGCGACTGGTGCGCCGTCTCGACCCGTTCCAGGGTGGCGATCGGATCGATTTTGCCGCCCTGGATTTCTGTTTTGACCCGTGCCAGTGAGGCTTCCACCGCGGCGACCGGGCCGGCAAGTTCGGGGTGCGCCCCGGACTGGATCATGGCCCGGGCCTGGGCCAGGTCCTGGGAGGTGTCAACGACGGCGGACTCGAGGCCGCTGCGTGCCTCGTCAAGGTTGCCGGCGACCTTGGTGATGGCGCCGATCAGCACGTTCGTCTGGTGCAGGCTCTCTTCCGCGGCCCGGACGGCGACGGCGGCAAGGCTGCCTTCACCGGCGCTGAGCTTCTCCTGGGCGGTGACGGAGGCGTTCTGCACGAAGGCCAGGCGTTCCTTGGCCTGGTTGATGTTGTCGGCCACCTGCACGAGCGCGCTCTCGGCGTACTTGGCGCGCAGTTCAATGAGCGACTGCTCGGCGCTGGCGATCTTGGCTTCCGCCTCGTCCGCGCCGGCGCTGACCGCGGCAAGCGCCTGCGGGGCATTCTTCTCCAGCTCGCGCAGCGAATCGAAGTCGGCCTTCTGCTCCTGGAGGGAGGCCAGCGCGGCCTCGGAACGGCGGATGATCTCGCCCAGCCAGGCCCGCTGCTGCTCCTCGGTATCGGGGATGTGGTCATCGAGCTGCTGCTGCAGTTTGAAGGACTCGGTCATGTGGCCCTTGGCGTCCTGCAGAGCCTTTGTGAAGTTTCCGACGGCGGCGTCGCCGTACTGTGCCTGCGCGAAGCCAAGCTCCTGCTCACTGGACTTGATGGCGTCGTCCGCCTCGATCAGCAGTGAGCCGCTCTTGCGGCGCAATTCCTCGACGGTGAGCCCGGCCAGCGGATCAAGCTCGGCGCCCTGCGCACTTGTGCCCGAGACCGCTCCCGCGGCGGCCTTCTTCCTCCGGTTGCGGAGGTAAAGGTAAGCGCCCGCTCCGCCTGCCGCAACAACTCCCACGCCGACCAGGACGGCATTGCCGGCGCCGCCCTCTGACGGGACCGTGCCCTTGCCTCCGCCGGCGGCATCACCGATGGCCGCGGCGGCATCAACGGCGGCCTGTGCGTAGTCTCCGTTGCGCAGGTTCGGGTCAACTGCGCTGGTCACGATGGAGTCGCGCTGGGCGTTCGTGATTTTGCTGTTAGTGGGCTTGCTCAACTGGTACTGGCGGGTGTCCGTGGCAACCGACAGCATCATGGCGTTGGGGCCAAGGCTTGCCTTTTCCGCCACTGCGGTGGCCCATTCAACACGGTCGGTGGGGTTCTCGAACTTCTTCACATAGACAACGTGGAACGTCATCGCATGGTCGGTACCGAGCTGCTTGATGGCCTGTTCGACTTCACCCCTCCGGTCGCCCAGGACGCCGGCGGAGTCAACGACCTTCGTGACGGGGTCAAGCGCCACCGGATCTTCGGCGAGGGCCGGAGCGGCCGGAAACGCCAGCAGTCCGGCGACGCCAAGCACAGTGAGGAGACGTTTATAGGTAGAGCGCATGTGCAACCCTTCAGCACTTCTGCGACCAGTTCGGGCCGAACCGGTCGTCACAGAATGCAGCAGCGCCCCCACGCAGATGTAAAGCCGCAGGTCGCTGTGGCGATTCCATTTGATTCTATGGTGCACCCAATTAGCCGTCCACCGGCGGGAATATGCCACCAGCGAAAAGCGCTGCACCGTTGAGATCGAAGCCCGGAGCGGCGCCCCAGGCGTTCAGCAATCTCCCAGCAAACGTGCGCTCTAGTATCAGTGAGATCGTCCATAGTTAAATACAGACGAGGATGAAAGGAAGTCTTATGACTGAGAAGCCAGCGCAGGGCGCGTCACCAGAGAACCGGGAGCCGGCCACGCCGAACGAGGGCACTTCAGGGCACCCGCATGCTGCCCCCGCGCCGGACTCAGCGCACGAGAACCCGACCCTCCGGTTGGGGCCGGACGCGGAGAACGCCCCGCAGCCGGTCTACCCGCAGCACCAGCCGTCCTATGGCCGCCCCGCGGCACCAGAGACGCAGCAGTTCCCCGGGTACGGCCAGCAGGCCGGCAGCAACCGGGCCTACGGCCAGCCGCCGCAAGCGCAGAACCAGCACGGCCAGGCCCCCTACGGCCAGTCGCCGCAAGCGCAGAACCAGCACGGACAGGCCCCCTACGGCCAGCCGCCGCAAGCGCAGAACCAGCACGGCCAGCCCCCCTACGGCCAGCCGCAGCACGGCGGCTATGGCGGCAACCAGCCTGTTTCCCCGTATGCTTCCAACCCTGCCCACGCCCCGAAGCGCAAGGCTGCCTTCGGTGTCCCCACGCTCGTGGCCAGCATCCTCGCCGCCGGCCTGGTTGGCGGCGGCGTGGTCGCCGGGACCACCCAGCTGCTGGGGGACCGGGACACCACGTCCGTGGGGTCCGTTAGCAGCACCCAGGCCGGACCCGTCATCGTGAACAACAAGGATGAGGTGAACGCCATCACCGCAGCGGCGGTGAAGGCCACGCCCAGCGTTGTGACCATCAAGGCAACGAGCGGCAGCGAGGGAGGGACCGGATCCGGCATCATCCTCGACGGTGAGGGACATGTCCTCACCAACACCCACGTCGTCACCCTCGACGGCACCGCGGCGAACGCCTCGATCGAAGTCCGCCTGAGCGACGGCAAGGTATACAGCGCCACGATCGTAGGGACGGATCCGCTGTCCGACCTGGCGGTGGTGAAGATCCAGAACGCCTCCGGGCTGGTCCCGGCAGTCCTGGGCGACTCCGGCAAACTGAACGTCGGCGACACCGCCGTGGCGATCGGCTCGCCCCTGGGGCTCACGGGTACCGTGACCGACGGCATTGTGTCGACCCTGAACCGCACCATCAGCGTTGCCTCCTCGGCAGCTCCCAAGGAAAGCGCGGATGAGCCGCAGGGCGGCGACCAGGGATTCCAGTTCGCCCCGCCGGACGGCGGGCAGGGCCAGAGCACGGCCAACCAGGGCAGCATCTCGATTAACGTCATCCAGACGGACGCCGCCATCAACCCGGGCAACTCGGGCGGCGCCCTGGTCAATACCAAGGGCGAGGTCATCGGCGTGAATGTCGCCATCGCCTCGGCCGGCGGTGACTCCGCGGGCAGCGGCAACATCGGCGTTGGCTTCAGCATCCCGATCAACCACGCCAAGCGCGTCGCGCAGGAGATCATCAGCACCGGCAAGGCCACGCATGGCCAGTTCGGCGTGAGCGTGAAGCAGAAGACCGCGGGTTCCTCGGCGTCCGGATTCTCCATCGGTGCTGAGGTCGCCACCGTGGAGCCAGGCTCCGCTGCCGACCGGGCCGGCGTCAAGGTAGGCGACGTCGTCACGAGGTTCCAGGAGCTCGCCATTACCGATCCCAACCAGCTGACCGCCGCCGTGCGCGAGCAGCCCGCCGGGGCCCAGGTCAAGGTCACCGTCCTCCGTGACGGCAGGGAACAGCAGCTTGACGTGACCCTCGGCGCGGCCGCCGAGCAGTAGGCGGCTCCCGCAGCATTCCCCGGAAGGCCGGGCGGCACCCCCGGGTCCCGTCCGGCCTTCGCCGTGCCCTGCGCCCGCCGTGCCCTGCGCAGCCCTGACACAGGCGTTAACCCAGGCCGCGGCGGCACTGCCCGATATGGTTAGCTAGGAGCACCCGGCACCCCGGGTATTCCGTGGCCACGACCCACCCGATGGCTGTCCACCCGCATGGAAGGCTGCTGTAAACACAGTGGAAGAGACATTGAAAATCATCGTGCTGGTCAAGCACGTCCCTGACGCTCAGTTCGACCGACACCTCACCGGCGAGGGCAGCACATTGGACCGCTCCGAGAGCATCCTGTCCGAACTGGACGAGTACGCCCTCGAAGCCGCCCTCCAGCTGGCCGAGGCCCGCGGCGGGGAAGCAGCCGGAAACAAAGTCATCGCGCTGAGCATGGGACCCGCGGGTGCGCTCAACGCGGTGAAGAAGTCCCTGCAGATCGGCGCCAGCGAAGGCGTCCACCTCAGCGACGACGCCCTGGCCGGTTCCGACGCCGCCGCCACCTCACTGGCACTAGCCGCCGCCATCCGCCACCTCGGCGCGGACACCCCCGCAGACCTCATCATCACCGGCATGGCCTCCACCGACGGCGAGACCTCACTGGTCCCGGCCCAGCTCGCGGAACGCCTGGACCTGCCGCAGGTCACTTTCGCGTCCGCCCTGGAACTCGACGGCGCCCGGCTCACCGCCCGCCGCGACGGCGATGCCCACGCCGACACCGTCGAGGCAACGCTGCCTGCCCTGGTCTCGGTCACGGACCAGATCAACAACCCCCGGTACCCGAATTTCAAGGCCATCATGGCGGCCAAAAAGAAGACCATCACCACGCTGAGCCTTGCCGACATCGGCGTCGACCCGGCGCACGTCGGACGCCCCGGCTCCTGGACCGAAGTCGAATCGGCCGAGGCACGCCCGGCGCGCACCGCCGGCACCATCATCACCGACGAGGGCGACGCCGGCATCAAGCTGGTTGAGTTCCTGGCCGCCCAGAAGCTGCTCTAAGGGGATCCCCGGACATGGCAAAAGTACTGGTATTCATCGACAACCCCGGCCAGGCCCTGAAGAAGGCCAGCCTGGAACTGCTCACCATTGCCCGGTCCCTGGGCGAGCCTGCGGTCGCCTTCAACGGCGAACTGCACGAGGACGTCGCGGAGACCCTGGCCGCCTACGGCGCCCAGGCGCTGTACCGGCCCTCCGCGGCGGACCTCGACGACTACCTGGTCGGCCCCAAGGCCTCCTACCTGGCCGCCGCGGTGCAGACCGCCGCGGCCACCGTCGTCCTGACCGAGAATTCGGCGGAGGCCAGGGAAATCGCGGCGAGACTCGGCATCAAGCTCGGTGCCGGCGTCATCACCGATGTCGTCGCCGTGGACCCGGACGGAACCGCGCACAAGTCGGTGCTGGCCGGTTCCTACACCACCACGGCGAGGGCCACGACGCCGGTCGCGGTCCTGACCGTCAAGTCCAACAGCGTCACCCCGGAACCCGCCGTCACCGGCACGGCGCCGGCAACCGTCACCGTGGAGGTGCCGGAGACTGCCACCGCGGCATCGGCCAGGATCACGGCCCGCAATGACAAGCCCGCCAGCGGCCGACCGGACCTCGCCGAGGCCCGGATCGTGGTGGCCGGGGGCCGCGGCGTCGACGGCAACTTCGGCCCGGTGGAAGATCTCGCCGATGCCCTCGGCGCAGCCATCGGCGCTTCCCGCGCCGCAACGGACGCAGGCTGGATCGGCCACGACGCGCAGATCGGCCAGACCGGCAAGACCGTTTCACCCCAGCTGTACATCTCCGCAGGCATCTCGGGGGCCATCCAGCAAAAGGCCGGCATGCAGACCGCCAAGGTGATCGTCGCCGTGAACAAGGACGCCGAGTCGCCGATCTTCGAGATCGCCGACTTCGGCATCGTGGGGGATCTCTTCCGGGTCCTGCCGCAGGCCACCGAAGAAATCAAGAAGCGCCGGGGCTGATTCCTTGAACACCTCCGCCACACAGGGGCACAGCCCGTCCGATCCAGAGCACCACCGGATCGAGCGGGTGCTTTGTTTCGCCGCCCACCCGGACGACATCGACTTCGGCGCCGCCGGCACGATCGCCGCCTGGACCGCTGCCGGAGTGCAGGTCAGCTACTGCATCATGACCGACGGCGACGCCGGTGGCTTCGACCCCGGGCAGCGCGAGGAGATCGTCCGCCTGCGCAATGAAGAACAAGGCCGTGCCGCCGCCCTCGTCGGGGTCACCGACATCCACTACCTGCATGAGCGCGACGGCTACCTCGAGCCCTCGCACGGAGTGATCCGCGAAGTGGTGAGGCTGATCCGGCAGCTCCGGCCCGACGTCGTGCTCTCCATGCATCCGGAACGGAACTGGACCCGGATCCAGAAGAGCCACCCGGACCATCTGGCGGTGGGGGAGGCGGTAACCCGGGCGGTGTATCCGGCGCTGGAGAACCCGTTTGCCTACCCGGAACTGGCCGAGGCGGGGCTGGAGGCCTACAAACTGCCGTGGCTGTGGCTCTTCGCAGGGCCGGAGGAACGCGAAAACCACTTCGTCGACGTCACGGAACACCTCGAGGGCAAACTGGCCGCGATCCACATCCACGTCAGCCAGCACCCCGACATCGACACCATGGACCGGACCGCCCGCGGCGGGATGCTCCGGACCGCCGAGCGCGGCGGCCTGCCTGCAGGCCGCAGCGCGGAGGCATTCCACGTCGTAACAGTCAACGGCCCCGGGACCATCGCCGGCTTCTAAGGTTGCCCACCGCTGTGCTCTCCCCTAAGCTTGCCTCAGTTTAAATCATATTTATTTGAGGAAGGCAGACTTTAATGGCGAAGACTGCGCAGCACCCCGTGCTGGTCATCATGGGCGTCTCGGGATCAGGAAAGTCAACCGTGGCCGGCCTGCTGGCCGGCCGGCTGGGCTGGGATTTCGCCGAAGGCGATGATCTGCACCCCGAATCCAATGTCGCGAAGATGCACGCCGGCCAGCCCCTGACCGACGAGGACCGCTGGCCCTGGCTGGAGAGCATCGCCGGCTGGATCCGGCGGCACACCGAGTCCGGTACCCCCGGCATCGTGACCTGCTCGGCGCTGAAGAAGCGGTACCGGGACATCCTTCGCGGCGAGGGTGTGGTGTTCGTCTTCCTCGACGGCAGCAGGGACCGGATCTCGGACCGGCTGGCGACCCGGAACGGCCACTTTATGCCCGCCGCCCTGCTCGAGTCGCAGTTCGAGGCGCTCGAAGCGCCCACCGGGGATGAAAATTACATCACCCTGAGCGTCAGCTCGGCACCCCCGGACGAAGCGCAGGAAATCATCGACCGGCTTCAGCTCAACGCCGACGTGCCGTCGACAACCGACCGGCCCTAGACGCGGTCTTCCAACCGGAAAGCCGCGCAGGCATGGAACCTTCTCAAGGTTCCATGCCTGCGCGGCTTTGGTGTTGGACGGGACCAGGAGCGGCCCCTAGGCGCCCAGCGGGGCCTCGGCGACGGTCGGCGTGGTCGGCGACGCCGAGCCGCCGGTGGGTTCCACCGTGATGCCCAGTGCCGCGGCAGTGCTGATGCCCTTGACGACGGCCGGCTTGGACAGCGCTTCGGCGTCCATCAGGCCCTGTGACACCGGGGCCGAGCCGTCCCTGGGGATCAGCCACATCTGGTAGACCTTGCCGGGGGGCGGCGCCGGGACGTCGTTCATCTTGACGACGATCGCGTCCCTGGAGGTCGAGACGGACACGGTGGCCGTTCCTCCGCCGGCGACGCTGACTGTCGCCTGCTGCACGTCGCCGGCCTGCATGACCTGGTTCAGCGGATCGTTCTGGTTTGCCACGTAGGCGCCGACGCCGACTCCGCCCAGGGCGATGATGGCAGCGGCAGCGACGCCGACCAGCCAGTTGCGCATGCCCTGCGGCCGGCGCCGTTCATCCCTGCGCTTGCGGGCAGCGTCGAGGTCGTCGGTGACGGAGTGCTCGGAGGGCTCCCGGACGGGCCGGGCCACCACCGGAGGCACCGCCGGCGGCTCCTGTCCCCGGTGCACGCCGGGCGCCGTAAGGTTCTGGGCGGGCAGGGACGCCATGATCCGGTCCAGCAGGCCCGCCGGCGGATCTTCCTCCGCGGTGAAGCTGGTGGCGAGCGTTTCCCGGGCCTGGCGGACGCGTTCGTCGAAGGCGGCGTGTTCGGCCTGCGGGGCCGAGGCGAGGTAACTTTCGATGGCGGCGCGCTCGGCGTCGTCCACGGCGTTCAGGGCATAGACCTCGGCGAGGTCAGTTGCGCGCCCGGAGGCCAGGTCGGTGGCGATCTCGGCGGCAAAGCCGCCGGGGACGCGGCCGTTGTGCTGTGCGTTCATGTCGGTCATCTCAACTCACCCCCAGACAGGTCTTCAGCCGGATCAGTCCGTCGCGGATGCGGGACTTGATGGTGGGCACCGCAGCATTGAGCCTCTCTGCGACTTCCCGGTAGGTGAGGCCGCCGTAGTAGGCAAGCCGCACGGACTCCTGTTGTGTATCGGTCAGCGTCTCGAGGCAGCGGACCACGGCCTCGGCCTCGAGCCGGCTGCCGACCTCGTCGGAGACGGAGTCATGGTCGATGTCCTGGCTGCTCGCGCCGTATTTCGCTTCCCGGTCCGTGGCGGACTGCGACGAGCGGACCTTGTCCACAGCCCGGCGGTGCGAGATGGTCATCAGCCAGGCGAGCGGGCTGCCGGCGTCGGGATTGAACTTGGCGGCGTTCTGCCAGACCTGGAGGAAGACCTCCTGGGTGGTGTCCTCACTGAGTTCCACGTCGATCAGGACGCGCCGGGCCATGCCGAAGACGCGCCGGGACGTGAGTTCGTAGAACTCTGCGAAGGCCGCCTGGTCGCCGCGGGCGACCTGTTCCAGCAGGGCGCCGAGCCGGCGGTTGACGTCGGCTGGAGTGCCCGGGGGAGCGGCGGCCTCGGGGTTCGGGGCGTTGGGAGTTTCCATCACCTTCAAGCATAAGGTGCCCGCCGCCGAACGCGGGTCAGGCCGGGCTGCTGCCAGGGCCGGGTCTGCGGGAATCCGCCGGGCGGGACGTCTGTCCACCTGCACTGTTCTCACCTGCCGCTCCTCGCTCCTTTCCCCGCTCCCGACGTCCGTTGGTAGAACCGGGCTTCACAAGTGATTCGGCACAGCCGGAGAACCGGATGGGCGGGGCGAAGGAGAAATTGCGGTGTCTACAGCTTGGCGCCTGCGAATCCGTTCTGGCGCCAGGCCTCGTAGACCGCGATCGAGGCGGCATTCGCAAGGTTCAGCGAGCGCAGCGAGGGCAGCATCGGGAGCCGGACCCGGGACGTGACGTGGGGGTCGTGTTTGAGTTCCTCGGGCAGGCCCACGGATTCGCGGCCGAACAGCAGCACGTCCCCGGGCCGGTAACTGATGTCGGTGTAGGACGTTTCGCCGTCGGAGGTGAAGGCAAAGACCCGCTGGGGAGCCAGGGCGGCCCAGGCCGCGTCGAGGTCCTGATGCACGGTCACGACCGCGAGGTCATGGTAGTCCAGGCCGGCCCGGCGCAGCTTGGCGTCGGAGAAATCGAAGCCCAGGGGTTCGACCAGGTGCAGCTCGGCGCCGGTGATGGCAGCCAGCCGGATGGCGTTGCCCGTATTGCCGGGGATTTCGGGGGTGTGGAAGAGGATGCGGAACACTGCTCCATCCTAGCGAGCCTGCTAGTGCATCCCGCGCAGCAGGCGGGCCAGGACGGGAACGATCACCGTGTTGGGGGCCGGGCCGGAGCTCAGGAATTGCCTGAGACCGCGTGCCAGGCCGGCGGCATTGACCACCTGCACGGTCTCGTGCGCGCCGGAGCGGCGGTGCCGGTCAATGACCGGCTCGTGCAGGTTTCCGTCCGTGCTGTGGACCACGGTCCAGCCGGTGACGTTGAGTTCCGGGAAGATGTCCTGCATCCGGCGCACCACGTGGGCCAGCTGGGGCGGAGCGATTGACCGGCCGCCGTGCGTTAGCGCGGTGCCGTTCCAGGCGTAGGCGCCGGGCGGCAGCAGCATCGAGCCGATGATCGCCATGCGGTAGCCGGAGAGCACCACATGGTCGATGTGGCTGTTGTCCGCCGGGGACTGCAGCCCGTTAATGAGCCGCGCGGCGGGGATGCCGGGGAGAATCTGCCGGCTGATGAGCTGAACCGTCCGCATTTCCCGCTGGATCCTGGCCTCCGCCCCGAAGATTCCCCGCTTGCGCGGAAGGCCATGGACCTGCTGGCTGGCCAGGTCCTCCGGGATCAGCGGTACCTCCCCGGTCAGGGCGTACTGCTCGAAGGGCGGGACGTAGACCGGGGCGTCGGCCGCGGTATTCCGGGGCGAGTTGGGGCGCCGGACGTTGGCGGAGGCACGGCTGCCGGCCGCCGGGGCATCAAAGTGGGCCCCTTCATCGGCGGGCGGACCGTCGAATCCGCCGCGGCCGCTGCCGTAGGACCGGTCGTAGTCCGCGCGGCTCTTGGCGTCGATCAGCGTCTCGTAGGCGAGCGTGACGCGCCGGAAAGCAGCCGGGTCGCCGCCGTGGTCGGGGTGTGCGGTGCGGGCGGCCTTGCGGTAGGCCACCTTGATTTCCTTGTCCGTCGCCGTCACAGGGATCCGGAGGACCTGGTAATGCGAGCTGTTGCCCTGCGTCAAGCAAGAATCCTTTGCGTTGAGGGTGCCAGCCCATCCTGGACGTCCGGCCCGGCCAGTTTAACCGGCTAGGGGAACAACGAGCGCACCGGCACGGATGGTTCCCGCTGGCTGGCATAATTCAGCGCATGATTATTGCCGTCGCCGTCAACCCGGGGGCCTCCTTCGGCCGCGGACGGCACGCCGGCAGGCAGGCCGCGGACTTGTTCCGCGCGGCCGGAGCCCGCATCATCCTCCTCCGCGAGGAGAGCTATGACGCGCTGGCGCACGCAGTGGACAAGGCGCTGGCATCCGGGGTGGACGCCCTTGTGGTGGTCGGCGGTGACGGAATGGTCCACCTCGGCGTCAATGCGCTCGCCGCATCGGGCCCGCCGTTCGGTGACATCCCGCTGGGCATTGTTCCGACCGGCACCGGAAACGACGTCGCGCGTGCGCTCGGTGTGCCGGCGCATGACATTCCCGGCGCCTGTGCAGGGGTGCTCGCGGCCCTGGCCGACGGCGGGAGGCTGATCGACGCCGGCCGCGTCTCATCCGCCGGGACGTCCCGCTGGTTTGCCGGTGTGGTGTCCGCCGGATTCGACGCGGCTGTCAATGAACGGGCCAACGCCTGGCTGTGGCCCCGGGGCCGGGCCCGCTACCACCTTGCCATGCTCCGCGAACTGGCCTCGTTCCGGCCGATCAACTACACCGTGACGGCCGACGGCGGGAGCTGGCGGCAGAGCGCGATGCTGATTTCCGTCGCCAACGGCCAGTCGATCGGCGGAGGCATGAAGGTCACGCCCGACGCCGTCCTCGACGACGGCTACTTGGACCTTTTCATTGTCGGCCCGCTCTCCCGGGTGGGCCTGCTGAAGGTTTTTCCGAAGGTCTTTTCCGGCGGCCACCTGGGGCATCCGGCCGTGCACATCCGGCGGGTCCGCAAAGTCGAGCTGTTGGCGGACAAGGTGGTGGCCTATGCCGACGGCGAGCGGATCGGCCCGCTCCCACTCACCATCGAGGTGGTTCCCGGGGCGGTCCGCGTACTTGTCCGGCCCGCGGCCCGGCAGGGGGCTGGCAGCCGGGGGTAGGAACAGCCGGGAGGTTGGAGCATGACGGACCCCGCCAACGTTTTCGCAGCGAGAGCCTAGAATCGTGCGGAGGCTCGGGCGGTAACGCGGAACCGGGATGGCGAATTGGGGCGGAGCGGGCATGGGAAGCAAACGGGCAGCCAGGGCCAAAGCCAGGGCTAAGGCCAAGGCATCAGCGGGCCTTTGCCGCCGCGCCCGCGCGTCGCAGCAGGGGTGTCGCGCGGTCCTGGCGCTCGCCGTGGCGGCCATTCTGGCCGGCTGCAGCGTCGGAATCCCGGACCCCTCCGCGCCCACAGCAGCACCGGCAACTCCGGCCCTCGCCACCCCGACCGTCACGCCGGGGCACGACGCCGCGGCCGTCGCGGCACAGGACATGCCCTTCGCCGCCGGCGATACCCTGGCGGCCGGCGTGCCCGTCCAGCTCTCCGACGGCCTCCGCGAGGCCCCGGGATGGAAGCCGGGTAAACAGAACGTGGCCGGCGCCGGCGAATACCTCAAGGCCGACGGCTGCACGGTCTGGGCCAAAGTACGGTCGAACCAGGGCCCGCTCGCTGTCCGCGGGGATGACAACGCCTCCACCGCGGCGCTCTTCCAGTACCTGGATCCCAGCATCCTGCCCTCGTACCTCACGACGGGCACCCTGCGCTGGGGCGGCGACGCGGACAAGCCCGCCCCGCGTGTGGAGGTGCTCGTGCTCGAGGGCGGAGCTCCTGCGGGCGTGCGGGCAACCGCCGCCTACGCCCGGATGTTCAGCAGGGCGGGCTCCTCCGTCTTCATCTCCCTCTCGTGCCCGGACGCTGCCACCCTCGCGGCCGCGCGGGCCGACGTCGCCGACCGACTCGCCGTTGTTCCGCCGTCGAGCTGAGACCACCACTGAACCCGCTGTTAAGCAATTAATCTTGTTTTTAGAGCTACGCTGACTCTATGATGCGAGCGCCATGGCACCGCAGGATCGCGGCAGTCGCCTCCCTGGGGGATGAAAACCGCCGGAAACTGTTCGATTTCGTCGCCGCGGCCGGATGCGCCGTCAGCCGCGACGACGCCGCCGGGGCGCTCGGTCTGCCCAGGAGCACGGTGTCCTTCCAGCTGGACCGGCTGGTGCAGGACGGGCTGTTGAGCGTGGAATTCCGGAAACTTGGCGGCAGGAGCGGACCGGGTTCGGGCCGCCCGGCCAAGCTGTACCTCGCCGCCGTCCGGGAGGTCGCCGCGTCAGTGCCGGACCGCAACTACGACCTGGCCGCCGAGTTGCTGGTCTCGGCGATCGAGGAATCAACGGCCGGCGGCGGTTCCGCCCGCGACGCCCTGATACGAACTGCTAATGCGCGCGGGCAGGCGGCGGCACGGGCCGCGGGCGAGGCGGCGCAGGCGGATGCCCGGGCGACAGCTGCCGGCGCCAGGTTCGCGGAGTTCCTCGCAGCGGAGGGCTACCGTCCGGAGACCGACACCGAGGGCGGCCTGGTGCTGCTGAACTGTCCGTTCCATCGGATCGCCGGAGGCCACACCGATGTCGTCTGCGCCATGAACGGCGCCTTCCTGGCCGGCGCCGCGGAAGGGACCGGCATCGATCCAGGCCGGGTCCAGGCTCTCGCCATCGAGGAGCTCCGCGCGCAGGGAGCCGCGCGGCCGGCGCAGTGCTGCGCCCGGATCAGGCCGGTCGGGCAACCCCGGCCCGACGTTCCCCAGGATCCCGGATAAAGGGTCCCGGGCTCAGGAGCCCAGGGTTGAGGCGGCACGCACCGGCGGCTTGGCGCGGACTTTCATCCCGGTCAGCAACACGCCGGCAATCACCATCACGCCGCCCACGATCTGGACGAGCGTGAGCGGCGTCCCCAGGGTCACCGTAATGAGGGCCGTGAAGACCACAATCAGATTGAGATAGTTACCGGCGGTTCCCGGCGGGGTGGTTTTCAGGGCCAGATTCCAGAACAGGTAGGCGCCAAGGGAGGGGAACACCACGATGTACGCGAGCGACCACCCCTCCGCCGGGGTCGCCGGAAGCCGCACATTCAGGGCGAGGGCGAACGGGGCCAGCGTGACGGACGCAATCGCCACCTGAACGGCGGTGGCCGAAATGACCGGGACATCCAGCCTGCGGGCAATGATCGTGTAACAGCCCCAGACAATGACCGCGCCGACCATCATGAGTTCACCGGTATTGATCGACAGGCCGAAAACCCGCTGCAGCTCGCCCCGGCTCAACACCAGCAGCACGCCAAGCAGGCCGAGGCAGATGCCGAGCCAGCCCAGGCGGGTGGTCCGCTCACCGAGCAGGACGATGGCCAGCACCACAATCAGGGCCGGGTTGGCTGCCGTGATCAGGGCGGCGTTCACGGCGGAAGTGAGGCCCAGCGCCCCGTACAGCAGGAGCGTGTAGCCGCTCATGCCCAGCACACTCAGGAGCAGGAGCACCGGCCAGCGGCGCAGGACCGCGCGCCAGTCCGGCATCTCCACGAAGTGGGCCAGCAGCAGGAGCGGGACGGCGGCGAAGGTCCAGCGCCAGAACGTCAGGTCCAGCGGGGACATTGAGGCGACGGCGGCCTGGCCGACAACGAAATTTCCGGACCAGAAAAGGGTGGCCAGGACCAGGTAGAGGGACGCTTTCACCGCTCGAATCTACACCAGTGCCGCGGCAGGACCGCGGGTAGAATTAGCCTGTGCCCGTATACCTTGACCATGCCGCAACCACGACCCTCGCCCCGGAGGCCCTGGCCGCGCTGACCCGCGAACTGGCCCGGACCGGCAACCCCTCCTCGCTGCACGGCTCGGGCCGCAGCGCCCGGCGCGCCGTCGAGGACGCCCGCGAGGCGCTGGCGGCAGCGGCCGGCGCGCACCCCTCCGAGGTCATCTTCACCTCCGGCGGGACCGAAGCTGACAACCTCGCCGTCAAGGGCCTGTACTGGGCCCGGCGTGCCGGGGACCCGGCCCGCACGCGCGTCCTGTGTTCCGCCGTCGAGCACCACGCCGTGCTGGACACCGTCGAATGGCTCGAGCGGCACGAGGGGGCTGAGGTCTGCTGGCTGCCGGTGGGCGCCGACGGCGTCGTTGACTTGGCGGCGCTGGAAGCTGAGCTCTCCCGGGACCCGGCGTCGATCGCGCTGGTCACGGTGATGTGGGCCAACAATGAGGTCGGCAGCATCCAGCCCGTTGCGGAGATCGTCGAACTGGCGCACCGGGCCGGCGTTCCCGTCCATTCCGACGCCGTCCAGGCGTTTGGCTCGGTGCCGGTGGATTTCCGCGCCAGCGGACTGGATGCGATGTCCATCTCCGGGCACAAGATCGGGGGCCCGGTGGGCGTCGGGGCCCTTCTGCTGGGCCGCGCCGTGAAACTGACCCCGGTCCAGCACGGCGGGGGACAGGAACGCGATGTCCGCTCCGGAACCCTGGACACCGCGTCCATTGCTGCCTTTGCCGCGGCGGCCGAAACCGTTGCAGCCAAACTTCCGGAGGAAACCGCCCGCATCTCCGCGCTCCGGGACCGGCTGATCGACGGCGTCCTGGCTGCCGTGCCCGACGCCGTGCTCCGCGGGGCTGCAGGCGCCGGACGGCTCCCGGGCAATGCGCATTTCACCTTTCCGGGCTGCGAGGGCGATTCGCTGCTTTTCCTGCTGGATCTTGCGGGGGTGGAATCCTCCACCGGTTCGGCCTGCACGGCGGGAGTTCCCCGGCCGTCCCATGTGCTGCTGGCCATGGGACTGGACGAGGACACCGCCCGGGGCGCCCAGCGGTTCAGCCTGGGTCATACCTCCACCGGCGCCGACGTCGATGCGCTCCTTGCTGTCCTGCCCGCCGCGTACGCCCGCGCACGGCAGGCCGGCATGGCCGGGCACGAGTCCACCATCCAGACCGCCGCAACGGTTGCCCGCCAATCCGCCGGCGCGGGCCAGGACGCCGGCAACAGCAGCTACGCGGCGGGCAGGAGCTGATCCAGCGGGAGCTCCGGATCGGCGAGGGCATGAGGGTCCACTGCCGCTTTCGCCGTGATGAGTTCCTTGATGAACTTTTGGGGCTTGCCGGCGGCCGGCCAGTTCACGCTCATTCCCGCGACCACCCGGCCGTCGCGCTGCCAGAAGGCGAGGAATTCCTTTCCGCCGAGCGAGCCGCGGATCGTGGGCGGCTCCCCGGCGAGGGTCGGGAAGCCGGAGTACTCCATGCTGACGTCGAACTGGTCAGTGTAGAAGTAGGGAACCCTGTCCAGCGCCGCGTCAAGGCCGAGCATCGCCTTGGCCGCCACCTTGCCGCCGTTGAGGGCATTGGACCAGTGCTCGCTTCGGTGGTGCTCGCCGGTAAAGGGATGCAGGGCGTTGGCGACGTCCCCGGCCGCGCAGATTCCGGGAGCTGAGGTCCGCAACGAGGCATCCGTGAGGATGCCGTTCCGCAGTTCGATGCCCGCCGCTTCCGCCAGCGACACCTCAGGGACCACCCCCACGGCGATGATCACGAGATCCGCGGGCAGGATCTCCCCGGAATCCGTTTCCACGCCGGTCACCCGGCCGGAGCGCCCCCTGATCCCGGCAGCCGAGGCCGGGAGCCGGAACCGGACGCCGTGTGACTCGTGCAGCGCACGGAAGAAGCCGCCCAGCTCGGGCCCGACCGCAGCGGCCAGCGGCACCTCCTCCAGGCCCAGAAGGGTGACGGAGTTGCCATAGGCGCTCGCCGCCGCGGCCAACTCCATCCCGATCCAGCCTGAGCCGATCATCACGACATTCCGGCCGCCGCCGGCCAGGCCGGCGCGAAGCAACCGGCTGTCGTCCACCGTGCGGAAAGTGCCGACACCCTCCAGGTCGGCACCGGGCAGCGGAAGCTGCCGGGGACGTGCCCCGGTCGCCAGCAGCAGCGAGGCATAGTCCAGCCTCCGGACGTCACCGATAGTGACCGTGCGGGCACCCGGATCAATCCCCGTGACCACGGCGCCCAGCCGCAGTTCGACGCCGTTTTCCGCGTACCAGTCAACAGGAACCACGGGGAGTGCGCCCTCGTCGGCTTTGCCCAGCAGGTATTCCTTGGACAGCGGCGGCCGCAGGTACGGATGGTGCCGCTCCGCTGCCAGCAGGATCACCGGCCCGGCGTGCCCTTGCGCCCGGAGGGTTTTGGCGGCGGTGGCGCCGGCGAGTCCGCCGCCCACGATCACGATGTTTCCGGCGGCCATGATGCGCTCGATTCCTGCGGCCGCCGGCGCAACCCGGGGCCGCGTCTCAGCGGAATGAATCTATAACTATTCATTTTGACTTTAGAAGCGCCCGGAGGGACCGTCAAGGTCTTTTTGGGCGTGGAATCGGCGTGGCGATAGAATAGTGCGGCAGGCATTGTGCTAACTCTGCGGCCAGCAGCCGCCGGTGCCGGCGCCCACCCCGATCCCAACGAAAGTCAGTATGCGAGTTCTTGCAGCCATGAGCGGCGGCGTCGATTCCGCCGTTGCCGCAGCCCGCGCCGTCGAGGCGGGACACGACGTCGTCGGAGTCCACCTCGCGCTGTCCCGGATGCCCGGAACCCTGCGCACCGGCAGCCGCGGCTGCTGCACCATCGAGGACTCCCGCGACGCCTGGCGGGCCTGCGACGTGCTCGGAATTCCCTATTACGTGTGGGACTTCTCGGAGCGTTTCAAGGAGGACGTGGTCCAGGACTTCATCGACGAATACGCCGCGGGACGCACCCCCAACCCCTGCATGCGCTGCAACGAACGGATCAAGTTCGCCGCGCTGCTGGAGAAGGCGATCGCCCTCGGGTTCGACGCCGTCTGCACCGGCCATTACGCCAAGGTGATCAACGACGCCGAGGGCAACCCCGAACTGCACCGCGCCGCGGACTGGGCCAAGGACCAGAGCTACGTACTTGGCGTACTGACGCACGAGCAGTTGAAGCACTCGATGTTCCCGCTCGCGGACACGCCGTCCAAGGCCGAGGTCCGCGCGGAGGCCGAACGCCGCGGACTCTCCGTGGCCAAAAAGCCGGACAGCCATGACATCTGCTTCATCCCTGACGGTGACACGGCCGGCTGGCTGGCCGAGAAAATCGAGATGACCACCGGCGACATCGTGGACGAGTCCGGTACGAAGGTCGGCCAGCACCCCGGGGCGAATGCGTTCACGGTGGGCCAGCGGCGCGGACTGAAGCTGGGCACCCCGGCCGCCGACGGCAAGCCGCGCTTCGTGCTGGAAATCCGGCCGAAGGAAAACAAGGTCGTGGTGGGGCCGGAGGCGCTCCTGGCCATCGACGAGATCCGCGGCATCAAGGTCTCCTGGGCCGGGCTGCCGATCGCCGAGGTGCACACCGGCGAGGAATTCGACTGCCACGCCCAGGTCCGCGCGCACGGTGACCCCGTGCCCGCCCGGGCGCACCTGGAACGCACCCAGGCAGGTGACGGCGGCAGTGCCGGCGGCGCCTCCGGGCACGGCAACCTCGTCGTGACCCTGACGGAGCCGCTTCGCGGAGTGGCCCCCGGCCAGACCGTGGTGCTTTACCAGGGAAGCCGTGTGCTGGGCCAGGCCACCATCGACGCGGCGCGTTCGCTGCAGCGGGCAGCACTCTAGGCAGCCGGCCGCCGGAGGCCTCCGGCGCCGAGGAAAGCCGCACACCTTTGGTGTGCGGCTTTTTCCTTTCGCCGCGAGCCCCGCGCCCGCGCTCCGGGCCGCCCTGTACCCCTGCGGAATTCAGGCGTGATTGCTGAAGAAAATGATGAGTTCTGCCGGTTCGTGTAAATTTTGTGTCTCATCTCACAAGATGTAACGATTCACCTGTTGGTCGTCTGGTTGAATCTAGCCATCAGGACAGTGTGTCGCCCCGGTTCGTCTCGTGTTCGCCGGGGCCTGCGCACTAGTACTCATCGAACAGAAAGTTCACAGATGGCAATGAACAAAAAGGCCCTGCAGAGCGCGATCGCGCTCGCCGGGGTATCCGCCTTCGCACTGACCGCCTGCACCGGCCCCTCCGGCGGCGGAACGGCGACCGGCAGCGCGGCCGGCGGAGGCACCATTACCTACGGTACGACCGACAAGGTCGTCACCCTCGACCCCGCCGGCTCCTACGACGCCGGCTCCTTTATGGTGATGAACCAGATCTACCCGTTCCTGCTCAACTCAAAGCCGGGCACCGCGGACTCCACTCCCGATATTGCCGAGTCGGCCTCCTTCACCAGCCCCACCGAGTACACAGTCAAGCTCAAGCCCGGCCTGAAGTTCGCCAACGGCCACGCACTGACGTCCTCGGACGTGAAGTTCTCGATCGACCGCGTCGTCAGCATCGCCGACGACAACGGCCCGGCCTCCCTCCTCGGCAACCTGGATTCGGTCACCGTCAAGGACGACTCCACCGTGGTCTTCACGCTCAAGGCCGGCAACGACCAGGTGTTCCCGGGCGTCCTCGCAGCCAACGCGGGCCCGATCATCGACGAAGAGGTCTTCCCGGCGGACAAGCTGATGACCGACGACGACATCGTCAAGGGCAAGCCGTTCGCCGGTCCCTACACGATCGAGAGCTACAAGAAGAACGAACTCGTCGGCCTCAAGGTCAACCCGGATTACCAGGGCCTGCTGGGCAAGCCGGCCAACGGCGGCGCCACGATCAAGTACTACGCCGATTCGAACAACCTCAAGCTGGACGTCCAGCAGGGCAACATCGACGTTGCCGGCCGCAGCCTGACCGCGACCGACGCCGCTGACCTCGAAAAAGATTCCAAGGTCAAGGTCTACAAGGGCCCGGGTGGCGAGCTGCGCTACGTCGTGTTCAACTTCGACACCATGCCGTTCGGCGCCAAAGCCGCCGACGCCGATCCCGCCAAGGCTCTTGCCGTCCGGCAGGCGATGGCACACATCGTCGACCGCGACGCGATCGCCAGCCAGGTCTACAAGGGCACCTACCTGCCGGCCTACTCCGTAGTTCCCGACGGCTTCGTCGGCGCCATCCAGCCGCTCAAGGAAATGTACGGCGACGGCAGCGGCAAACCCAGCCTCGACAAGGCCAAGAAGGCCTTCGAAGACGCGGGCGTCACCGCCCCGGTCACCATCAAGCTTCAGTACAACCCGGACCACTACGGCAAGTCCTCGGGCGACGAGTACGCCATGATCAAGGAGCAGCTGGAGAAGTCGGGCCTCTTCAAGGTCGAACTGCAGTCCACCGAGTGGGTCACCTACTCCAAGGACCGCACGGCGGATGCCTACCCGGTCTACCAGCTCGGCTGGTTCCCGGATTACTCCGACGCCGACAACTACCTCACGCCGTTCTTCGTTCCCGGCAACTTCCTGAAGAACCACTACGAAAACCCCGCAGTCACGGAGCTGATCAGCAAGCAGCTCACGACCGTCGACAAGGCTGAGCGTGAAAAGGTGCTCGGTGAGGCCCAGACCGCCGTCGCCAAGGACCTGTCCACGCTGCCGCTGCTGCAGGGCGCCCAGCTTATGGTCGCCGGCAAGGACATCAAGGGTGTCGACCAGACCCTGGATGCGTCCTTCAAGACCCGCCTTGGTGTCATCTCCAAGTAGGTCCCATTCCCCATCCGGTTCTGACCAGCCAAAGAGGCGGGGCGCCCACACGGCGTCCCGCCTCTGGTGCTGAGACAGAACAACAGATTCCGGAGCTCACGAGGCCCCCGGAACACACATTTAGGTACCAATGACAACACTCATCGAGGCGCCGCCGACCGACGGCGAAGGCCTTCTGCCGACAAAAAAGAAATCGACCGGTGGGGGACTGGGCCGATACATCCTGATCAGGTTCTTCCTGATTTTCCCGACGATCCTCATCCTGGTCACCATGGTGTTCTTCCTGATGCGGACCACCGGCGATCCCATTACCGCTGCCCTGGGCGGCCGGCTACCGCCCGAACAGCTCCAGGAGCGGATTACCGCCGCCGGCTACGACCGGCCCATTTTTGTGCAGTACTTCGAGTACCTGGCCCAGCTCATCACCGGCAACTTCGGCACCACCCTGTCCGACAACCGCCCGGTCTCGGAGATGCTCGCCACCTATGGAGCGGCCACCCTGGAGCTGACCATCAACGCCCTCCTGGTCGCCCTGGTCGTCGGGATTCCGCTGGGTCTGCTCGCCGCGCACCGGCGCGACAAGGGCCCGGATGCGGGGCTGCGGGTCTTCGCGATCCTCTGCTACGCCACGCCGGTCTTCTTCTCCGGGCTGCTGTTCAAGCTCACCTTCTCCGTCTGGCTGGGCTGGCTCCCGGTTGCCGGACGGGCAACGCCAGGCAATGAACTTGCCCTGACCTCGCTCGGGGCGCCGACGGGCATTTACTGGCTGGATGCGGTCCGCAGCGGCAACATGGACGCGCTTGGCGACGTCATGGCGCACGCTGTGCTGCCTGCCCTCGCCCTCGGCCTGCTGACGGCCGGCATCTTCCTGCGCCTGGTCCGGACCAACGTGATCGGCACGCTCGGCAAGGACTATGTCGAGGCCGGCCGCTCACGGGGCGTCAGCGAATACCGCCTCGTCACCAAGCACGCCTACAAGCCGGCGCTCATTCCCATCATCACCGTGATGGGACTCCAGATCGCCGTGCTGCTGGGCGGCGCTGTGCTGACCGAAACCACCTTCGAATGGAAGGGCCTCGGCTTCCAGCTCGCGACCTACCTGACGGCCCGCGACTTCGTAGCTGTCCAGGGCATCGTGGTCCTGCTCGCAGTGATCGTGGCCGTGACCAACTTCTTCGTGGACATTGTTGCCGCGCTGATCGACCCCCGCGTGAGGTACTGAGATGAGCACCACAGCCGTTATTGAGCCCATCAAGGACCCCCGGGGTCCCTGGTTCCGGCGCCTGCCGGTTATATCGCATTTCAACAAGAGCGTCGGCCTGCAGCGCGGCATGCTCGTGGCCGGACTCGTCCTCACCGCGGTCTTCCTGCTGACCGCGCTGTTTGCGCCCCTGATCGCGCCCTTCGGCTTCTCCCAGATATCCGACGCCGACGGCGGGTTCCCCGCCCAGCAAGCCCCTGGCGGAAAGCACCTGATGGGAACGACCGTCGGCGGTTACGACGTCTTCTCCCGCGTCGTCTGGGGGGCGCAGACCGCCGTCCTGGTCATCATCGTGGCCGTGGTCATGTCGATCTTCATCGGTGTGGTCCTGGGCCTGGTCAGCGGCTACATCGGCGGCTGGCTGGACCGGACACTTGTGGTGATCGCCGATGCCATCTATGCCTTCCCGCCGCTGCTCGTGGCCATCGTGATGGCCATCGCCATCAGCGGCGGGCGGTCCAGTCTCTGGGGCGGCATCCTCGCGGCGGCGATTTCCATCACCGTCGTGTTCATCCCTCAGTATTTCCGCGTCATTCGGGCCGAGACCATCCGGCTCAAGGCGGAACCTTTCGTGGAATCGGCCAAGGTCGTAGGTGCCTCCAACATCCGGATCATGCGCCTGCACATCTTCAAAAACGCCACCCGCACATTGCCCCTGATTTTCACCCTCAACGCCTCCGAAGCCATCCTTACCCTCGCCGGCCTGGGCTTCCTGGGCTTCGGCATCGAGCCGACGTCGGCCGCCGAGTGGGGCTTCGACCTCAACAAGGCCCTGGCTGACACCACGTCCGGGATCTGGTGGACGGGCGTGTACCCGGGTCTCGCGATCGTGCTCACGGTCCTGGGACTGACGCTGGTCGGCGAGAGCATCAACGACCTCAACGACCCCCGCCTGCGGGGGCGCAAGAAGGCTGTCTCCGGCAAGAGCGGCCCGGATTCCGCCACCGGCGGACAGGCTGCACTCGAAGCAGAAGTGAGAAGTTCATGACGATCAACATCGACAAGCCCGGGCCCGTCGCCGGCCCCGTCCTCGACATCGACCACCTCAGGGTCACGTTCGCCACCGATGCCGGTGACGTGTACGCGGTCAAGGACGTCAGCCTCCAGGTCAACCCCGGCGAGGTCGTGGCGATCGTGGGCGAATCCGGTTCCGGCAAGACCGTCACCGCCAAGACCATCCTGGGCCTGCTGCCGGAGACGGCCATCAGCTCCGGGGCGGTGCTGATCAACGGCAACAACGTCATCAGCGTCAGCCCGGCGAAGCTTCGGGAGATCCGCGGCCGCGACGTGGCCATGGTCTTCCAGGAACCGTCCACCGCACTGAACCCGGTCTTTACTGTCGGCTGGCAGATTGCCGAAGGCATCCGCTCCCACGCCGGCCACGGGGGAGGCTCGCGGGTCAGCGCCAAGGAAGCCAAGAAACGCGCCATTGAGGCCCTGCGCAAGGTGGGCATCCCGGACCCGGAAACACGGGTCAATTACTACCCGCACCAGTTCTCCGGCGGGCAGAAACAGCGTGTGGTGATTGCCGCGGCCCTGGCTCTGAACCCGGGCCTCATCGTCGCCGATGAGCCCACCACCGCCCTGGACGTCACCGTGCAGGCGGAAATCCTGGAGCTCCTGCGGGACCTCCGGGACCAGTACGGCACCTCGATTGTGCTCATCACGCACAACATGGGAGTGGTGGCGGACCTCGCCGACCGCGTGGTCGTGATGTACCAGGGCGACGTCGTCGAGGAGGCACCCTCGCGGGTGCTCTTTGCCGAGCCGAAGCAGGACTACACCAAGAAGCTCCTGGCAGCTGTCCCGCACCTGGGCAGGAACTCCGCCTCCGAGGGGATGACCGAACGGGCGCACCAGGGCGGCAAGGTTCTCGTTGAGGCCAGGAACCTGACCATCGAGTACCCCGGCCGGCTGGGCAGTCCCGCTTTCAAGGCCGTGGACGGGGTCAGCTTCACCCTGTCCGAGGGCGAGGTCTTCGGCCTCGTCGGCGAGTCTGGATCCGGCAAAACGACGATCGGGCGGGCCATCGCCGGCCTGAACCGGACCACCGGCGGCAGCCTGAAGGTGCTGGGCTATGAAATGCTCAACCTGAAGGAACGCACGTTCAAGCCGCTGCGCAAGGACATCGGATTCGTGTTCCAGGACCCGGCCGCGTCCTTCAACCCGCAGCTGACCATCGGGGACTGCATCGCCGAACCCCTGATCATCCATACGAACCCGACCCCGGCGCAGGCCAGGCAGCGGACCCGGGAGCTGTTGGAGGCCGTGCAGCTGCCGGCCGCTTACGCGGACCGGTTCCCGCATGAGCTCTCCGGCGGGCAGCGGCAGCGTGCCTCCCTCGCGCGGGCGCTGATCCTGAACCCGAAGCTGCTCATCGCCGACGAGCCGACGTCGGCGCTGGACGTGTCGGTCCAAGCCGTCGTGCTGGAACTGTTCAAGGACATCCAGGCCGAATTCGGCTTTGCGGCCCTGTTCATCAGCCACGACCTCGCCGTGGTGGACATTCTGTCCCACTGGGTTGGTGTGCTCTACAAGGGCAAAATGGTGGAGCAGGGGCTCGGGAACCAGGTGATGGGCAACCCGCAGCACGAGTACACAAAGAAGCTGATTGCCTCCCTGCCCGTTCCGGATCCGGACGAGCAGGCACGGCGCCGGCAGGAATTCCGCGCCGTGCTGCAAGGCTAAGCCGTTCCGGCAGTCACCCAACGGGACATGCCCGCCGTTCGCATCGAACGGCGGGCATGTCCCGTTCCGCGTTCACGGAAGAGGTAAAGGAAGACGTTCAGGAAAGCGCGCGGGGCGGACCGCGGGACGGGCCGCGGGATGGGCCGTCCCCGCAGTGCCGGCAGCGCTTCACAGCGGAAGTGATTGGCACCGGTGCCCCTAGACTGGGTCAATGACCGAGCAGAACCACATTCATCCCGACGCCGATTCCTATGACCCCGGGGCCAGCTCGCTGGCCGGTCAGGTGGATCCCGCGGTGATGGCGGAGCTGTTGTCGATCCGCTCCAGCATCGACAACATTGATGCCACCCTCGTCTACCTTCTCGCCGAGCGCTTCAAGGCCACGCAGAAGGTCGGATTCCTCAAGGCAACCCACAAACTTCCGGCCGGCGACCCGGGCCGGGAGACAGCACAGATCGCACGGCTGCGGCGGCTCGCTGCCGAGGCCCACCTGGACCCCGCCTTTGCTGAGAAGTTCCTGAATTTCATTATTGGCGAGGTCATCAGGCACCACGAAGCCATTGCCGAGGACCATGAGGCGGCCCTGGCCGCCGATACCCAGGCTGCCGACTCCGCCCGCGCACGGGCGGCCGGCCAAGTTCCCGGCACCGCCGGCCCGGCCGTCTCCGCCACCGCTTAGCCGTGTCCACACCACAGGCAGCGGAGCCGGTCCAGGTCACCGCCACCGCACTGGGCACATGGCCCGGCGAGGACCCGGTTGAGGCTGCCCGCATCATCCGCGGAGAGCTCGGCAGCCCGCACCTGCCCTTCCTTGCCGAGCTGCCGGACCGGGGCGTCGGCTCGGACGCGCTCGGCCGGACAGCGTCCCTGCTGGTTGACCTCTCCGTGGACGTGCAGCCCTACGGCTGGCGGATCGTGGACCGTCCCGGCCAGGACCTGAGGCGGGCCCGTTCGGCCCTCTCCACCGACATCAACATCCTCGCCGACGTGATCGGCGCCGAGGACACCCCGGCGCAGGACATCAAGGTCCAGCTCCGCGGACCGCTCAGCCTCGCCGCGGGCCTGCACCTGCACAACGGGGAGCGTGCCCTGATCGACCATGGCGCCCGGCGGGACCTCGCGGCATCGCTGGCCGCCGGTGCCGGCGGCTACCTGGGTCGGGTTGCTGCCGCGGCTCCCGGGGCACGGATCGTGGTCCAGATCGACGAACCGGAGATCGCCTCGGTGCTGGCCGGCACCATTCCCACCTCCAGCGGCTACCGGACCCTGCGCTCCGTGCCGGGCCGGGAAGCCACCGAGGCCTGGGAGCTGGTCATCAACGCCCTCCGGGCGGCCGGCGCGGTCGAGGTCGTTGTCAGTGTCCCGGAGGTCGAGGCGCCCTTCGACCGGATCCTGGCCGCCGGTGCGGACGGTATCGCCGTGCCCCTGCGCGCCCTCACGTCTCGCCAGTGGGAACAGCTCGCCGGTGCGGTGGAGGCCGGAAAAAGGCTCTGGGCCGGAGCGCTCGACGTCTCCAACCCCGCGGCACCCCTGCCCCGCGTCGCTGACGTCGTGGAGACCGTCTGGCGGCCGTGGCGCCAGCTGGGCCTGACCGCCGTGACTCTCGGGGGCTTGCGGGTCACGCCCTCGGACGGGCTGGCGGGGCATTCGCCGTCGTCCGCGACGGCGGTGCTGACCCGGCTGACGCAGGCGGCAGACGGACTCAACCAGCTCGCGCTCGGTTAGCGCGGGTCGGCTCCGGTCGGCGCCGCCGTCAGCTGCGCGCTTCCCAACGGTCCGGCCTGGCATGGTCCGGGAGGTAGCCCGGGGATGTGACCCCGCCGGGGTACGGCTCCAGCCGGTAGTCGAAGTGCCCGGCGTAGACCAGGACCAGACCAAGTTGCGGCTGGATCACCTTGACCTGGATCCGGTGCTTTCCGGCCGGGCCCTCCTCGGGCGCCCACCACTGTTCGGCGTAGGCCTTCGCATCGAGGGCCGACGGCAGGGGGATCCGCAGCGGTCCAAGGAACAGCCTCGATGCCTCCGACACCCCGCGCAGCCGGCCGCCGGCGGTGACGCTGAGGTTGAGGTCCGTGACGAGCCGCCGGTAGCGCCCGACGTAGTCCAGCAGACCGGCCCGGCTGCCGGAGTCATCGAAGCTCGTCGTGTCGTGGAACAACCGGGTGGTGTCCGGAAAGAAGATCTCGCGCCGGGCGGTGAGGCTGGAACGGCCGAAAGGGTCCAGATGGGCGTGGTTTTCGATCCTGAACCGGATGCCCTCGCCGTACTCCGGGAAAAAGGCCTGCTCGCCAGTGGCGAGGCGCAGCAGGGGACGGAGCCAGCTCTGCCGGCAGCCGACCACCTCAAACACCCCCTCCCCGACGCCGTAGTGGCCGGAGCCTGGGGTGAGGGTGAAGTACTCCTGCAGCTCCGGCTGCAGCCGGGCAAAGTCAGCGCCGAGGGCAAGCTCGTAGATCGGGGTGGACACAGAATCCTCCTGGGGTTCCTGGACTTTGACGGGTTCCTGTCCACAGCATGCGGGACGGACGGTGTTTTGTCATAGCCGACGTTTTGTCTTAGCCGACGCTTTGTCATAGCGGGACCTGTGTCATAGCTGACGCTTCGTCACAATCGGCGCTTTGTCCCACCGACCGGCCGGCGCCCCGGCGCCGATCTGTGGCCCGGGTACCGGCGGCGCCATGCCGTGGGGCCGCTGAATACGACAAAGCCATTGCAATAAGGGAATATATACATATGAAGGCACGCATTCTGGTAGTGGACGATGACGAGGCGCTGGCCGAGATGATCGGTATTGTGTTGCGCAATGACGGGTTCGAACCCGTCTTCTGCGCGGACGGCGGGCAGGCGCTGGAAGTCTTCCGCTCCGCCAAGCCGGACCTCGTGCTGCTGGACCTCATGCTTCCGGGCATCGACGGAATTGAGGTCTGCCGCCAGATCCGCGCCGAGTCCGACGTGCCAATTGTGATGCTCACCGCCAAGGCCGACACCTCGGACGTGGTCCGCGGCCTTGAGTCCGGCGCCGATGACTATGTTCCGAAACCGTTCAAACCGGCCGAACTCGTCGCGCGCGTCCGGGCCCGGCTGCGGCCCGGCGACCAGAAGGCGCCCGAGACGCTGCGCATCGCCGACGTCACGATCGACGTGGCCGGACACCTCGTTAGCCGTGGCACCGAACGCATCTCGCTGACACCGCTGGAATTCGATCTCCTGGTCGCCCTGGCGCGCAAACCCTGGCAGGTTTTTACCCGGGAACTGCTGCTGGAGCAGGTCTGGGGCTACCGGCACGCCGCCGATACGCGGCTGGTCAACGTCCATGTCCAGCGGCTGAGGTCAAAGATCGAACGAGACCCGGAAGCCCCCGAAGTCGTATTGACGGTCCGTGGTGTCGGCTACAAAGCAGGTTCCTGAACCGTCGGACGGCCGCCCCGGAGCAGCTCCGGTGAGCCCCCCGCCGGAACGGGGCGCTCCGGGGAACGTCGCCCGCACCTCAGTTGACCTCCACGAACCGGGCCTGAGCGCGCCCGCTTCCCATGAACCGGACGCCGGCGTCCCCGCGGCCGTGACCTCTGGGCCGGCCGATGCCGGGCCCGTCACCGCCGAACCCGGTGCGGCGGAAGACGGTACCGCCGAAACAGCTGCACCCCCCGCCACCCGGCACCCTGACAGCCCCGCCGCCGCCTGGCAGGCCACGCGCTTCCGCACCCGTCTCTGGGCGAAGCGCGCCCGGATTGTGGGCGTCCGGGTGGCGAGGCTGGTCAGCATCGGCGCAGCCAGCCTGCTCCCGGGCCTCCGTTACCTGCTCCGTTCACTGCACCGCAAATGGCGCAGGTCGCTGCAGTTCCGGACCGTGCTGACGACCCTGATGCTCGCCATCACCTCCTTCGCCGTCGTCGGGGCGTACCTGTCCAACCAGATCGCCAACAACCTCTTCCAGGAACGGCTCGTCCAGGCCGAATCGGAGACGCGCTACAACGTCAAACAGGTCCAGGACACGTTCGACGGCGCCCAGGTCACCGACCAGTCCAGCGTCATCACGCTGGTCTACGACACGCTGAACGCCGTCGAGGGCCGCGGCTCCGTGATCCAGCGGCGCTACGTCTTCGAAGCGATGCCGGAACAAACCAAACCCCGCAACCGCTGGGTCGAATCGCGGGCATCGGACCAGCTCACCATCAGCGTCATTCCGACCGAACTGCGCCAGGCCGTACAGGATTCCGGCAAGGAACAGTTTTGGGCGTCCACGGAGTTCCCGGTGGGCACCGAGGACCGGCCCGGGATTGCCGTCGGCAACAAGGTCACCTTCAACGGCACGGTCTACGAGCTGTACCTGATCTATGACCTCAACACGGCACAAAAGACCCTCGACGAGATCCAGAACGTGCTGCTGGCCGGCGGCGCGGTGCTGGCGCTGCTGATTGGTGCCGTGGCCTGGTACGTGACCCGGAACGTCGTCAGCCCGGTCAGCCATGCCGCGCTCGTCTCCGAGAAACTCGCGGCGGGACAGCTGCAGGAACGCATGGTGGTCAAGGGCGAGGACGAGGTGGCCAGGCTCGGGGCCTCCTTCAACCACATGGCGGCCAGCCTCCAGGAGCAGATCACCCAGCTCGCCACCCTGTCCCAGATGCAACAGCGGTTCGTCTCGGATGTCTCCCACGAGCTGCGCACCCCGCTCACAACCGTGCGGATGGCCGCGGAAGTGCTCTACGACGCGCGCGAGGACTTCGACCCGATCAACAAGCGCTCCGCGGAGCTGCTCTACAACCAGGTGGAGCGGTTCCAGTCGCTCCTGGCCGACCTGCTGGAGATCTCGCGCTTCGACGCAGGCGTGGCCACGCTCGACGCCGAACCCGGCGACATCGTGCAGCTCGTTTCGCACGTGATGGAAGGTGTGGCACCGGTGGCCGCTGAATACGGGTCCCAGGTCACCCTCAACGCACCCGCGGGCAGCATCATCGTGGACATGGACGACCGCCGGATCGACCGGATCCTGCGCAACCTGGTCCTGAACGCCCTGGAACACGGCGAGGGCCGCCCGGTGAACATTTCTGTGGCCGCGAGCGACAACGCTGTCGCCGTCGCAGTCCGGGACCACGGCATTGGCATGGACCCCGCGGAAGCGGCACGCGTGTTCGACCGGTTCTGGCGCGCCGATCCGGCCCGGGCACGCACCACGGGGGGCAGCGGCCTGGGATTGTCCATCGCTGCCGAGGACACTAAGCTCCACAACGGCTGGCTCCAGGCATGGGGAAGGAAGGGCAGCGGCGCCAACTTCCGTCTCACCCTCCCGCTGCGCCAGGGCGAGAGCATCACGAAATCGCCCCTCCAGCTGGAGCCGGCCGACGTCGGACTTCATGGCGCGGATGGCCAACGGACCATGCTGCTGCTGGAACCCTCACCGGCGCCCCGCGCCGCGGGCAGTCGCCAGGCTGACGCGGGCGGATCCGACGGCGTCCCGCGTGCCGCAGACCGGGCCGGCACCGGAACCACGGACCCCCGCGCAGCGGGAACCGGAACGAAGGAGGGGTCATGAGCGGTGCCTCAAGGAGACCCAGCCGTGCAGGTGCCGCGCTGCTGGCGGTGCTGCTGGTCCTACTGACATCGTGCGCCCAGATCCCGCGCTCGGGCCCGGTGGGAAAAAGCACCGATGAGAGCGCAGGCAACCCCAACAATGCCCCCGTTTTCTTCCCTTCCGCGCCGCGGGAGGGGGCCGCGCCCGAAGCCGTGATCGAGGACTTCTATCTCGCCGGCAGCGGCTATGAGGACGACTACGCGGTCGCGCGCCAATACCTGACCCAGGCGTCGTCCGTGACCTGGAAGCCGGACCAGCGGGTGCTGGTCTTCCGCTCAGCGCGCGTGGTGCCGACCGGCGTCGAAAACGTCTTCAACTACGAACTGGACGTGTCCTACTCCGTCGACGCGGATGGGGTCGCGACCCGGCTGCCGGAGAGGACCAAAGAGAACATTCCCGCGGCGCTGACCCAAGTGGACGGTGAATGGCGGATTGCGGAACTCCCCGACGGCACGGCGATCCCGGAAGAGACCTTCAAGGTCATCTACGGCGCCTACCCGATCTATTTCTACGACCCGACGTTCACCTACGCCGTGCCTGATGTCCGGTGGTTCATCAAGAAGAAGACCGTCAAGGCCATGACCAGCGCCCTCCTGGGCGGTCCGGCCCCCTATCTCAAGGGTGCCGTCGTCAGCGCCTTCCCCTCCGGCATCAAACTCGCCCGCGAGTCGGTCCCGGTCGTCTCCGGTGCCGCCCAGGTGGACCTCACGGCCAAGGACCTCGTGGAGGCCTCCAACGAGGACCGGCTTCGGATGCAGACCCAGCTTTCCCTCACCTTCCGCAGCCAGCCCGACGTCATCAACGTCGAACTCAGGGCCAACCAGGGTCTGGTGCGCGTGGAGGACAACGGTTCGGTCCTCCCGCCGATCCGGGACAAGAACGTCCCGGCCCACCAGATCGCCGTGAGCAACGGCGATCTCGTCCGGTATGAGAACAACAGGATCTCGCCACTTCCCGGCATCCAGCCGGTCTCGGCACTGGCGCCACGGGCCCCGGCGGAGTCTCCCGTCTCGCCGGCCGTGGCCTTCCTCAATGCGGACCGCGGCACGCTGTACTCCATCGTGCCAGACCAGCCTGCCCGGGCGCTGACCACGCGCGCCACACTGACCCGCCCGTCCTTCGACCGGTACGACTGGGTCTGGACGGCGGGCCCAGGGGCCAGCGGTGCCACGGAAATGATCGCCCACCGGCCTGTCGGAGTGGCGGAAGGTGCCAGCGTCCCCGCGGTGACGCTGGCACCGGCCTGGCTCGCCGGACGGTCCGTCAAGGAGTTCCGGGTCTCACGCGAGGGTACCCGCGCGCTGATTTTCACGGAGCAGAACGGCAGGACCAAGGTGCAGGTGACGGGCATTGTCCGGGCAGCGGACGGCACCCCCAAGGACCTGACCGTACCGATGACACTGCTGGCGTCGAGCGATCCGGACCAGGGTGTGTGGGTGGACGACAGCACGATCGCGGTAATGAAAGGGTCCCCGAGCGAATCCGTCACTCCCGAGCTGCTGTCCCTCACCTCGTCCGAACCCCAGCAGCTGACGCCGTGGCCCGGGCTCACCGCACTCAGCGCGGGCAACGGCGTGGAGGAAATCTACGCCCAGTCAGCGGAAGGGATCTTCCAGAGGCTCGGCAGCGGCTGGACCCCGCAGCTCAAGGGACCGATCCATCCGTCCTATCCGGGCTAGCAGTCCACGAAGCCTGGGCGGAACAGTGCCTGGCGTGGCCGGCAGCGGATTTCCACATGGCGCACCAGGGGACTTCCGCTGCCTGCCCTGCAGGCGGAGCCTCGACTTGTGGGGACATCCAGGGAATTCCGTGACCGGGACCGCACTCCTGACCCTGATCTGGCTCCGGCGACGACCGCTGCGGCGGGACACCGGGGTGGCTACCGCCGGCCGCTGGCGCGGCTTGCGGACGCGGCCGCAGCCGCCGCAGCCGAGGTACTGGCACTCGCCGCGCCGGTGGACTGCGTCTGTTGCGGGGCTGAAGACCTGGCGCTCTGCGGCGGCTGCGAACGGCAGGTCCGGCTGTTGATGAACAAACCGTTCAGGGCGGAGGCGCAGGCCCCGGCCCTGATGGACGTGAACGGATCCGTGCTCCTTCCGGTCGTTGCCGCCGGCGCGTACCGCGCGGAGCTGGCGCAGGCGGTGCTGTCCTTCAAGAAGCACGGCCAGGGGCAACTCGCGGAGGTGCTCTCGAAGGGCCTCGCCGGGGCGATCGCTGCCGCTGCCGGGGACACCCCGGGGATGCTGCTCGTGCCGGTGCCAACCGGCGGCGCTGCCTACCGTAAGCGCGGCTTCAGCCCGGTCCATGTGCTCCTCGGCTGGCTCACACGCCCCCGGGCGGCGGGGGCCGGCCGGGGCCACGGCTTCTCCGTTGTCCACGCCCTCCGGAAGACGGGGACGCGGGCCGGTCTCGGGAGATCCGGGAAGGTCGCGGCGGATGCAGCGGTCCGGCTGGACCCCGCCCCGGCTGAACCGGCGACCGCCGGTGCGCTGCCCGGTCGCAGGGGCCTGCCGAGGACCGGAGCCGGATACGGTCTGACCGGACATCGGGGAGGACCCGGCGGGCAAAAGGGATTGGGGCGCGGAGACCGCGCGCAGCGTGTCAGGGGATCCATGCGCGTCCGCCGCGGGCTGTTTGCTCCGGAGGTGAACGGCCGGCCGTGCATCATCATTGACGACGTCCTCACGACAGGGGCCACGTTGGCCGAGGCCGCACGGGCGTTGGGTGCCGCCGGTGCAGTGGTGAGGGGCGCCGTCGTCCTCGCCGCGACACGCCCGCCGGTCACTCTCGAGTACGGCGCCGCGGTCAGCGAGTTGGCGGGGCAGCGGCCCGTAAACGAAAAAAATAAACCACAAAAGGATGAATAAGAGGGGGCTATGAACTAACGTCGAAGATGGGTACCAAGAATAGATGTACCTGTCGATAGCGGCTCGGAAAGGGGCTCGACTGTCAGTCAGATCAGCCCCGGGAAGTGCCGCCGTCGTGTCACCGAAGTCATTTGGAGGGCACCATGGAGTTCATGATCAGCGGACGCAATTTGACGGTCTCAGACCGGTTCCGCGAATACGCCGACGAGAAGATCTCGAAGATCGCGTCGCTGGGGGACAAGGTCCAGCGGGTGGACGCTAAGGTTTCCAAGGAGACCAAGGCCCGGCAGGCCGATGAGATGCTCACGGTTGAGTTGACCGTCCTGGGCCGGGGCCCCGTGATTCGTGCCGAAGCCAGCGCAGCCGACAAGTTCGCCGCGTTCGATCTCGCGTACAACAAGCTTCTTGAGCGCCTGCGCCGGGCGAAGGACCGCAAGAAGGTCCACCACGGCCGGCACGCCCCCAAGTCCGTCACCGAGGCCACGGCTACCCTTGAGCCCGCGAGCACCAGCGAGCCCATTTACGAAGAGGCGAACCACTGGCTGGAGCCCAAGGAAGCTCCGGCAGAAAAATCGCCGTACGAGATCGAGAACGATATTCCGGCCGGAGACTCGCCCGTGCTGATCCGCCGCAAGGTGTTTCCCGCGGCATCCCTGACGCTCGACGACGCGGTCGACAACATGGAACTCGTGGGCCACGACTTCTACCTCTTCGTGGACAAGGAGACCAAGGCGCCCTCCGTCGTGTACCGCCGGGACGGATGGACCTACGGGGTGATCTCCCTGGACCAGACCTGCGAACCCGGTGCGGTTCCGGCTCCGCTGGAAGAGAAGATCATCGCCTACCGCTCCGAGGATGAGCCGGCCAGCGCATAAGCTGGTCCTGACCACCCATCGAAGGGACTGACGTGCAGGACGTGCTGAGCCTCAAGCAGGCCCGGCGGATCGCACTGGCAGCCCAGGGATTGGACAAGGTGCGGCCCGCCGGACCCGTGAGCGCACGGGCGGTGGGCCGTACTTTTGCCCGCCTGCAGCTGGTCCAGATCGACTCCGTCAATGTGCTGTCCCGAAGCCACTACCTGCCGTTCCCGCCTGGGCAACTACGACCGCGGCATCCTCCAGCGCATGGCAGGAACCCACCCGCGCCGGATGATGGAGTACTGGGCCCACGAGGCCAGCTTCATCCGTCCCGACCATTTCGAGGACCTGGTCCTGTGGCAGAGCCGTAAATGGGTGGGGGCGCATTCCATGGACCCCGAGCTGCGGAGCGGTGTCGCCTCCCGGATACTCGAGGAGCTCGCCGCCGGCCGGCCGACGACCGCCGCCGAACTCACCGCGCGGCTGGGGCACGTGGAGGACCGGCAGCAGGACAACTGGGGCTGGAACTGGAACGCCGTGAAGCGGGTTTTGGAACATCTCTTCGAAGCAGGCCTCATCTCGGCCGCATCCCGCACGGACTCCTTTGAACGGCGCTACACCCTCACCGCCAAGGTCCTGCCCGAACGGCCGGCGGCTGATCCTGGCGCCGCGAACTCGGACCCCGCGGCCGCGCTGGTGCGGCTGATCGACGCCGCCGCCCAGGCCCACGGGGTCGGCACGCTGCGGTGCTTTGCGGACTACTTCCGGACGCCCCTGCGGGCGTCGGCCCTGGCCGTGGAACACCTCGTTGAAGCGGGCAGGCTCCTGCCGGTCACGGTGTCCGGCTGGAACAAGCCCGTTTACCGGCACGCCGAGGCGAAACTTCCGCGCGCAGCCACCGGCCGGGCACTGCTGAGCCCCTTCGACTCGCTGGTCTTTGAACGCCAGCGCCTGGAGTCCCTGTTCGGTTTCCACTACCGCATCGAGATCTACACCCCGGAGCCGAAGCGCCGCTTCGGCTATTACGTGCTGCCGTTCCTGCTGCGCGACGGGATCGTGGCCCGGGTCGACCTCAAAGCCGACCGGACCAACGGCCTCCTGCTGGCACGGGCTTCCCACGCGGAGCCCGGCGCTCCCGCCGACACCGCCGTCGAACTCGCCGCGGAACTGCAGCTCATGGCAGAGTGGTTGGAACTGGACCGGGTTATAGTCTCCCCGAAGGGGGACCTGGCGCCGGCGCTCGCGGACGCTGTGTCCGGGCCGGGAAGCGGTGTATCCGCTCAGAGGGAACGGGCGTAACCTGCCCTGCGTCTCTCCCGTAGACTGAATACGCCAGAATTCGGCAGCTTGAGACTGGGAGCAACTTCACGTGGCATCACTTATCGAAAAACTTCTCCGCACAGGTGACAAAAAAACCCTGAGGCACCTGCGGAACTATGCCGATTCCATTAATGCCCTCGAAAGCTCCTTCAAGACCTTCACCGACGCTGAACTGCGCGAAGAGACCGACCGTCTCCGCGCACGCCACCTCGACGGTGAGACGCTCGATGACCTCCTGCCCGAAGCGTTCGCCGCCGTCCGCGAAGCCTCCGCCCGCACCCTTGGCATGCGCCACTTCGACGTCCAGCTGATGGGCGGCGCCGCGCTGCACCTGGGCAACATCGCCGAAATGAAAACCGGTGAAGGCAAGACCCTCGTGGCCACCGCACCGGCCTACCTCAACGCCCTCACCGGCAACGGCGTGCACGTCATCACGGTGAACGACTACCTGGCCGAATACCAGTCCGACCTCATGGGCCGTGTCTACCGCTTCCTTGGCCTGACCAGCGGCTGCATCCTCTCCAACCAGGACCCCGCGCTGCGCCGCGAGCAGTACGCCGCCGATATCACCTACGGCACCAACAACGAATTCGGCTTCGATTACCTGCGCGACAACATGGCCTGGGACAAGTCCGAACTCGTTCAGCGCGGCCACCACTTCGCCATCGTCGACGAAGTGGACTCCATCCTCATCGACGAGGCACGCACCCCGCTCATCATCTCCGGCCCGGCGCAGGGCGACACCAACCGCTGGTACAGCGAGTTCGCCAAGGTCGTCACCCGGCTCAAGCCCGAAGAGGACTACGAGGTCGACGAAAAGAAGCGCACGGTCGGTGTGCTTGAGACCGGCATCGAAAAGGTCGAGGACTACCTCGGCATCCACAATCTCTACGAGTCCGCCAACACCCCGTTGATCGGCTTCCTAAATAACGCCATCAAGGCCAAGGAACTGTTCAAGCGCGACAAGGACTACGTGATCCTCGACGGCGAGGTGCTGATCGTTGACGAGCACACCGGCCGCATCCTCGCGGGCCGCCGCTACAACGAAGGCATGCACCAGGCAATTGAGGCGAAGGAAGGCGTCGAGATCAAGGCCGAGAACCAGACGCTCGCCACGGTCACGCTGCAGAACTACTTCCGGATGTACGACAAGCTTTCTGGCATGACCGGTACCGCCGAGACCGAAGCGGCCGAGTTCATGAGCACCTACAAACTCGGTGTCGTCGCCATCCCCACCAACCGGGACATGACGAGGATTGACCAGCCGGACCTTGTCTATAAGAACGAGGCCGTGAAGTTCGACGCCGTCGTCAAGGACATTGCCGAACGGCACGAAAAGGGCCAGCCGATCCTGGTCGGCACCACAAGCGTCGAGAAGAGCGAATATCTCTCCCGGCTGCTGGCCAAGGAAGGCGTCCGGCACGAGGTCCTGAACGCCAAGAACCACGCCCGTGAGGCCGCGATCGTTGCCCAGGCCGGGCGCAAGGGTGCCGTGACGGTTGCGACCAACATGGCCGGGCGCGGTACCGACATCATGCTCGGCGGCAACGCCGAGTTCACCGCCGTCGCCGAACTTGCCAAGCGCGGCCTGGACCCGGAAGAAAACTCCGAGGAATACGAGGCTGCCTGGCCCGCTGCCTTCGAGGCGGCCAAACAATCGGTCAAGGACGAGCACGAGCAGGTCCTCGAACTCGGCGGCCTGTACGTGCTGGGCACCGAACGGCACGAATCACGCCGGATCGACAACCAGCTGCGAGGCCGCTCGGGCCGCCAGGGCGACCCCGGGGAGTCGCGGTTCTACCTGTCGCTGACCGATGACCTGATGCGCCTGTTCAACTCCGGCGCGGCTGAACGGCTGATGAACAGCGCGGTGCCGGACGACGTCGCCCTCGAATCCAAGCTCGTCTCGCGGGCCATCGCCTCGGCCCAGGGCCAGGTCGAGGGGCGCAATGCCGAACAGCGGAAAAACGTCCTCAAGTACGACGACGTCCTGAACCGCCAGCGCGAAGCCATCTACGGCGACCGCCGCCGCATCCTTGAAGGCGACGACCTGCACGAAAAGGTCCAGTTCTTCCTGGAAGATACGATCAACGCGTTCATCGACGCAGCCACGGCCGAGGGCACCGGTGACGACTGGGACTTCAACCTCCTCTGGTCCAACCTCAAGACCCTCTACCCGGTGAGTGTCACCCCGCGTGACCTCATCGACGAGGCCGGCGGAAAATCGCGGATCACGGTGGACTTCCTAAGGGAAGAGATCCTCTCCGACGCACGCCTGGTCTACCAGGCGCGCGAAGAAGCCATCGGGCACGAAAGCATGCGAGAACTCGAGCGCCGCGTTGTGCTGTCGGTGATCGGCCGCAAATGGCAGGAACACCTCTATGAGATGGACTACCTGAAGGAAGGCATCGGCCTGCGCGCGATGGCCCAGCGTGATCCCCTGGTGGAATACCAGCGCGAGGGTTTTATTATGTTCCAGGCCATGATGGAGGCCATCCGGGAGGAAAGCGTCGGATTCCTGTTCAACCTTGAGGTTGAGGTGACGCCCGCCGAGGACGTCGTCGTGGCCGACGCCGCGGGCCAGCACACCGAACATCACGAGCCGCAGATCCGGGCTGCCGGGCTGGAGGCGCCTGAAAAGCCGGCCCAGCTGCAGTACACGGCCCCCGGCGAGGACGGTTCGGCCCACACCCGTGTGGAAGCCAAGGGCTCCGCCCGGTCCGGCAACCCGGCGAAAGCCGCCGCGCAGGACAGCCCGCGCCGGGCGAACAAGAAGAAGCGCCGCTAGCGGATCGGCCGCCCGCTGCCCCGCCGCGGCCGGGCCTCAGGGCGCCGCCGTGAAACAGGACAGTGAAAGAGGACCGGAACACCATGTTCCGGTCCTCTTTCGTCGTTTCGCTCTCCTCCTTCCGCCGTTCCTGTCAGTCAGCCCCCCGGCAGGTTTCCCCTGGCAACAGGCGTCGCCGTCAGCCAATTTCCAGCACGGTCACCCGCCACGTGAGCCTGCTGCGTTCCAGCCTCAGAGCGACCGCACGGACCCGCAACTCCTCGACCACGACGGCGCTGGCCTCGTAGACGTCCGCAGACACCCGGCAGGCCCGGACCGAGCGGACGGAGGCGTTTCGGTGCAGCCGTCCCGCCGTCGGGGAGGCTCCGCACGGGACCCTCCGGGTCAGGGCAGCCCGGTGCTGAAGTGCGCAGAGGCAGCGCTCGTCGAGCCGCCGGGCTAGCTGCTGCGCAGGCCGGGTGCCGGCCAGTACTTCGATGGCGGCCTGAACGGTGCTGCGGGAGATCGCACAGATTTGCCGTTCCTCGTCGGCCAACCCCAGCAGCTGCGCCGGCGGAGCAGGAGAACCAGCCGGCCGGCCGGGCGGTTCCGCGCCTCCCGGGACCAGACGCAGTGGCGGGGCAGTGGAGACGGGGGCCTCTGCGGCTGCGCGGGGGCTGGTCATGGCGCTCATGGTGCTTCCTTTCCTTGCTGTCGAGCCGGATGCTGTCGGGGCGGGCGTTCGGGTGGTTCGTGTCGGTGCCGGTGCTTTCCGGGGGAGCGGGCGCCGCAGCACGCGGCGCCCGCGGATTCAGATCGTCAAAGTCATGGTCCGGGCGGGAGCCTGAGCACCTGCCCGGGCCGCGGCAGGTGGGGGTTACCGCCAATGACGTCCCTGTTGGCCTGGTAGATCCGCGGCCAGTCCAGGGCGATGTCGACGTCGGAGGCGTAACGACCCAGCCGGGCGGCGGACAGGCTCCACAGGGAATCCCCGGGACGTACTGTCACCTCAGGTGCCTGGCCCCCGGGTTGCTGGTGTCGTAACGGGCGTCCCGCCAGCGGGCCGGGTTCGACAACGGGGCCGAGCGGCCGCCAGTGCGGATCCGCGACTGCCGGGGTGGCAGCGGAGTGCGCTGGCGCCGACCCTGACCCCGAATCGACGGCTGGTGGCGGAGCTCCGGACGCGGCGGGGACCGGGGTCGGAGTCCATGCGGCGGAGGCTTCGGGCGCGGCGGAGGCGGTGCCCGGGCGGTCCGGCGGGGTGGAAGCTGTGGCGAGCGAGGCGGCGAGCAGCTGAAGTCCGACTGTGGCCAGGGCCAGGCGGCGCATGAACGCGGGGGTGAACTTTGCTGCAGCCGATGCCGCGCGGGATTTCCCGCAGCGTTCGAGCAGTGCCGCCGCGACGGCAATAACAAGGGACAGGGCCCACCACACGATCACGATCAGCCCGGCTGTATTCGCCACCATGCCGAGCTGGTCTTCGAACCCCAGGGACTGGTGCCGTGCCGAGGAGGACTGCCAGCGCCGGACGATGCTGCTCCCGGTTCCTGCCAGGAACACCCCCAGCGCCAGGATACCGGCGGCCATGGCCGCGTCGGCGGTAGCCGCGGACCGGGAACCACGCTTCGGGAATTCTGCGTTCGCCATGATCTCCGCCCCGCCGCTTCCCGGCCATCCGAGGCCTCTTGATAGTGTTTGATGTTGTTTGATCTATTTTGGATAGTTTACAAATAGTTTGATCCCATTGTGTGGCTTTTGTCTAGGGCCGTAGTCGAGGGACTGCGGATTGACCGCGGGGGATCACGCGCCTACGCTGACGCCATGCGCTGGGATGACCTCTTTTCGGATCTGGAGACCCAAATGGCCGCCACCGAGCGGCTGGATCTCGATGCGGAGATCACTGAACGGACGCGTGCGGAGGCGGCAGCGGTGGAGCTCGCTGATCGGCTGCGAGGCTCGCTGGGGTTGCTGATTATGGTGCAGCTCGCGTCTGGATCGACGTTCGAGGGGACCCTGAGCCATGCGGGAAGCCAGGCGCTTGTGCTGGATGAATCCAGACACCAGGTGCTGGTTCCCTATGCTTCGGCGGTACGTTACCGCGGTCTCTCCAGGGTCGCCGTCCCGGAGCCGTCAAGGGTCCGGCAAAGACTTGGCCTCGCCAGTGCCCTGCGCGGGCTGGCTCGGGACCGTGCCAGCCTGGGCGTCCTGATTTCCGGGGGATCAGCGGGGGAATCGACGCTCCACGGGGTGATCGACAGGGTGGGCCGAGACTACCTTGACCTGGCGGTCACCGGGGAAGGTGAGGAGCGCCGGGCGGCAAATGTCCGGCAGCTGGCGACCATTCCCTTTGCCGCGCTGGCCGGGATCAAGTCGGCCCGGACCCCGGGCTGCTAGGCGCCGGTCTTCGGTGCAGGGGCGCCAGTGACAGGCACATGTGGACCTGGCAGGCCGGGTTCAGCGGGTCTTGGACTTCGCCTCTTCGATCATCCGGCTTGCTTCGGCGTACCGTTCCTCGATGTACTGCTCGAGCATCTTCTCCTCGACGCGCCACTGCCCGCGCCCGCCGACCTGAATGGCCTTGAGTTCACCGCTGCGCACGAGCGCGTAAGCAGCCGGGGCGTTGATCTGGAGCTGCTCTGCGACGTCGGCAAGGGTCAGGAATCGGGGCATGTTTCCATTTTGCCACCGATGACCCCATCTGAGGCTGTTATCCACAGTTTGTACTTCTTTGGTCCGGCGTCTTCCCGTCCGGGGCAGAAGGCGTAACAATGATGGTGCCCGGCCAGTGCCGGGCCGCGACTACGGGGGAGCAGGCGCATGAGTATGAGCACGGGGGCCGGCGGGGCGCGGCTGAAGAAACCATCCTGGAAAGATCCCCGGCTCCTCGTTGGCATCCTGCTGGTTCTGGCGTCGGTGGTGGGTGTTGTCTCCTTGGTTGGGGCCGCAGACCAGACCGCGGAGGCCTACACCGCGCGGGAAGCGATCGCGGTGGGGGAAAAGCTGTCCGTGGACAAACTGAACCGGGTCAAGGTCCGGCTGGGCGACGTCGAGCAGCACTATCTGACGCCCGCGGCCGGTGTGGAGGACGGACTTGTTGCCGTCCAGAGAATTGGCAAGGACCAGCTGGTGCCGCGTGAGAGCCTCGGGCAGCTGGACGCCCTGGACCGGAAACCGGTCGCGGTCACCATCGATGAGGTCCTGCCGGGCCAGGCAGTTGCCGGCTCCCGGGTGGATGTCTGGGTGGCACTGCCCGATACCCGGAACGGATTCAGTCAGCCGACCCTGCTGCTGCCCGGCGCGGAAATCGCCCAGATCTCTCCGGGCAGCACCGCGTTGGGGTCCGCCCGGTCCACCGTGGTGATGGTCCTGGTGACGGACGAGCAGATGCCGCACCTGCTGGGGGCGCAGGCCAATAAGGCAAAGATCTCCGTGGTCTGGAATCCGGGCGGTGCGGGCCGATGAGCATCCCGGTCGTCACGGTGGGGGACTCGCGCGAAGACCTGGTCGGCAGGCTCGAGCGCCTCCACGGGCCGGTGTCCGTCGTCCGGAGGTGCACCGAACTGGCGGAACTGCTGGCCGCCTGCCAGGGCGGTCTGGCGCGCGCAGCGGTCGTGGCCGAAGGCAGCGGGGAGCTGACGGCCTCGCTGGTGGACCGGCTGTCCGCCGTCGGTGTCGCCGTCCTGGCCCTGACCGACAGTCCTGAGGAAATGGCACGGCTGCAGGGGATCGGCGTGGCGGCCGAACTGACCGGAGTCGACGCCGCCGCCCTTGCCAGCCGCATCACGGGGGCCGTCGCGCAGTTGGCAGGAGCCGACCCGGGGCTCCGGCCGGGAGCCAACCGCGGCTTTGCCGAGGCCGGCCCTGCGCCCGGCCCCTCCGGCGGCAGTGCCGCGGAGGGGATCGAACGGTCCGGCACGGGACAGATTATTGCGGTCTGGGGGCCTGCCGGTTCACCGGGCCGGACCATGCTGGCGGCCAATATGGCGGCGGAGCTCGCGGCGGAGGGAAAATCGGTGCTGTTGGTGGACGCTGACAGCTACGGTGCCAGCGTCGCGGCCATGCTGGGCCTGCTGGACGAATCGGCAGGGCTCGCACAGGCCTGCCGTCTGGCGGATCAGGGCCTCCTCGACCCGGAGGCGCTGCTCAGGATCGCGGCTCCGGTCGCCACGAAAACGGGAACCTTCCACGTGCTGACCGGAATCACCCGGGCGGACCGCTGGACTGAACTCCGCGCCGCGGCACTTTCCCTGGTGCTGGCCCGGGCCCGGCAAACCGTTGAGGTCACCGTCATCGACACAGGTTTCTGCCTGGAAAGCGACGAAGAGCTGAGCTTCGACACCATGGCGCCGCGCCGGAACGCCGCGACGCTGAGGAGCCTGGAACTGGCGGACACGGTGTTCGCCGTCGGGGCGGCGGACTCGATCGGTGTCCCGAGGCTGGTCCGGGGCCTGGCCGAACTGGAATCGGCCGTCCCGAGCGCCTCCCCGCGGGTGGTGCTCAACAAGGTCCGGCAGTCCGCAGTGGGACGCTCTCCGGAGCGCCAGCTGCGCGATGCCTGGGAGCGCTTCGGGCCCGCCGCCCCGCTGTGGGCGTTCCTCCCGGCGGATCCGGCCTCCAGCGATGCGGCCCTGCTCTCGGGATCCCTCCTGTTGGAGGCAGCACCCGATTCAGCGCTCCGGAAGGGCATCGCCGCCCTGGTTTGTGCACCCGTCCAGCGAAACCGCCGATCCTCTGTCTTTTCTTCCACAGCGAAGCGCCGGCTAAAGGGTTAGGCTCGCTGTGAGGGCCGCAACGAAGCGGCCATGAACTTTTTGATGGAGGCGTTTGTCGATGTCGTCTGGGTCCAGCGTGGAGGATCAACCCGTTTCGATCGGTGCCGAAGAAGGCTACCTGAAGGACTACTACGAGCACCTCGCCGAAGAAGATGCGCGGGCGTATCCGCAGGAGTTGCTCGCTGCGCGGGCGCAGACGCACCGCCAGACGGCGACGAACCGTTTCCCCGGCATCGCCAGCATCACCATCGCCGACGAGGCGGACCGCAGCGTCGTCTACATCGTCACCGACGATATGCCCTTCCTCGTGGACTCGGTCAACGCGGAACTGGTCCGGCAGAACGCCCCCATCCACCTGGTCATGCATCCGCTGTTCGTGGTGACGCGCAACCGTGAGAGCGGGGAACTCGTCAGGGTCGCACGGGTCCCCTCACACCTGGGCATCTCGAGCGGAGACACGGCCGCGATGCCCAACCTTTCGCACCTGATCGCCCAGGGTGACAACGCCTCCCACATGGAATCCTGGATCGCCGTCGAAATCGACCGTGTCGACGACACGAAACGCGCGGCGCTGCTGGAAGGCATCGGGCGGGTGCTTTCCGACGTGCGTGCCGCCGTCGAAGACTGGCCGAAAATGCGGAACCGGGCGCTGCAGATCTCGCAGGAACTGGAAACACTGGCCAATGCCGCGCAGATCGCCGAACTCCGCCAGGCCCAGGAGCTGCTCCGCTGGATGGATGACGGGAACTTCACCTTCCTCGGCTATCGAGAATATGACCTCAAGAACGAATCCGGCGAGGATGTCCTGGAACCCCGGGAAGAGAGCGGCCTCGGGCTGCTGCGCGGCGCCGCCGACACCCCGCACCAGATCCAGCACCTCACCGAGACCGGACGGAAGAAAGCGCGCGAAAAGCGCGCGCTCGTCATCACCAAGGCCAACTCCCGTTCCACCGTCCACCGCTCCGCCTACCTGGACTACATCGGCGTCAAGAGCTTCGATGCAGCCGGCAACGTCAACGGCGAACGCCGCTTCATCGGGCTCTTCGCCACCACGGCCTACGCCGGCTCCGTGCGCGACATCCCGGTGGTCCGCGAGAAGGTCGCCGCCGTACTGGGCCAGGCCGGCTTCCCGCCGGACTCCCACTCCGGCAAGGACCTCCTGGGTATCCTCGAAACCTACCCGCGCGACGAGCTCTTCCAGATCGAAATCCCCGATCTGGCCGCCATCGCGACCGGCATCCAGCGGCTGCAGGAACGACGCCGGACCCGGCTGTTCCTCCGTCCGGACATTTACGGCCGCTTCATGTCAGCGCTCGTCTACCTTCCGCGCGACCGGTACACCACGAACGTTCGCCTGCGCATCGAGGAAGAACTCCGTCAGACATTCGACGCCGTTTCCATCGACTTCGAGGCGCGGATGACCGAATCCGCCCTGGCCCGGCTCTTCTTCCGGATCAGGCTCCCGAAGAACGCCGACGTCAGCGGCGTCAACAGCGACGACCTCGAGAAGCGCCTCGTCCGCGCTGCCCGCTCCTGGAGCGAAGGCATCGCCGAGGTCCTGCACGCCCGCGCCGCCGGCGCCGGAGGACTCAAGGAGGACGGCGCCAAGGAACTTGCCGCCTTGTGGGCCGAGGCTTTCCCGGCCAGCTACCGCGTCGACTACGAGGTCGAAGATGCCCTGGAAGACATCGCCCGCTTTGAGAAGTACGGCGCCGTGCCGGCCGGCGGGGCCGCCGGCGAAACCGCCAGGGAACATCCCGGTGTCCACGTCTACCTCCCCGACGGCGCCGGAGCGACGCTTGAAGAGGACGCCCGCGTCAAGCTCTACATGCTCGAGCCCAAAAGCCTCAGCCAGATCCTGCCGTACTTCCACAACCTGGGCCTGGAGGTTCTGGACGAACGGCCGTTCGAGATCGAAACCGCGGACCACCGTGACTTCTTCCTCTACGACCTGGGCCTGAAGTACCCGGCAGGGGTGGACCCCCTTAAAACGGGGCACCTGCTCGCGGACTCCTTTGGCGCCGCGGTGTCCGGTGAAGTGGAATCGGACAGCTTCGACCGGCTGGTGCTGCGCGAGGGGATGCACTGGCGCCAGATCGTTGTGCTGCGCGCCTACGCCAAATACATGCGGCAGATGGGCAACACCAACTCCTACGGCTTCCTGGCCGACACCCTGCTGGCCAACCCTGATGTCAACCGCGGACTTAGCGCCCTGTTCGAGGCCCGCTTCGATCCCTCGCTCGGCGAGGAGGCACGCCGGAGCCGGCAGGACGAGGTCCTCGTCGGACTGGACGCAGCGATCGAACAGGTCGCGACCCTCGATGCCGACCGCGTGCTGCGCACCTTCAAGAACCTGATCCAGGCGACGCTGCGGACCAACTACTACCAGAACAAGCCGCACCTCAGCTTCAAGCTGAACCCGTCGGCCATTGAGGGACTGCCGTTCCCCCGGCCGATGTTCGAGATCTGGGTCTACTCGCCCCGGGTCGAGGGGGTGCACCTGCGCTTCGGCAAGGTCGCCCGCGGCGGGCTGCGCTGGTCGGACCGGCGTGAGGACTTCCGCACCGAAATCCTGGGCCTGGTCAAGGCCCAGACCGTCAAGAACGCCGTGATTGTTCCCACCGGCGCCAAGGGCGGGTTCTACGCCAAGCAGCTCCCGGACCCGGCAGCGGACCGCACCGCGTGGATGGCGGAGGGCGTGGAAAGCTACAAGACGTTCATCCGCGGCCTCCTCGACGTCACCGACAACCTCGTCACGGCGCAGGACGGCGAGCAGCTGGTGCCGCCGGCCGACGTCGTGCGGCACGACGACGACGATTCCTACCTCGTCGTCGCGGCCGATAAGGGAACGGCCACGTTCTCCGACATCGCCAACGGCCTTGCCGCGGAATACGGATTCTGGCTCGGCGATGCCTTCGCCTCCGGAGGCTCGGTCGGCTACGACCACAAGGCCATGGGCATCACCGCCCGCGGTGCCTGGGAGTCCGTCAAGCGCCACTTCAGCGAACTCGACCTGGACACCCAGTCCGAGCCGTTCACGGTGGTCGGCGTCGGCGACATGTCAGGTGACGTGTTCGGCAACGGCATGCTGCTGTCCCGGCACATCCGGCTGCTCGCGGCGTTCGACCACCGGCACATCTTCCTCGATCCCACCCCGGACGAGGCCGTGTCCTTCGCCGAGCGCCAGCGGCTCTTCAAGCTGCCGCGTTCCTCCTGGGACGACTACAACAAGGCGCTGATCAGCGACGGCGGCGGGGTGTTTGCCCGTCAGGCGAAGTCGATCCCGGTCTCGGAGCAGGTCAGGTCCGCACTGGGGCTGCCCGACGGGACCACCCGGCTCAGCCCGCCGGAACTGCTGCGCGCGATCCTGCTCGCCCCGGCCGACCTGCTGTACAACGGCGGAATCGGCACCTACGTCAAGGCCAGCACGGAAACCAACGCCGAGGTCGGTGACAAGGCCAATGACTCCATCCGCGTCGACGGCCGCGACCTGCGCGTGAAGGTCATCGGTGAAGGCGGAAACCTGGGCATGACCCAGCGTGGCCGTATTGAGGCTGCCCTCCAGGGCGTCATCCTGAACACCGATGCGATCGACAACTCCGCCGGCGTTGACTGCTCGGACCACGAGGTCAACATCAAAATCTTCGTGGACCGGATGGTGGCCGCGGGGAAGCTGGATCCTGCGGAACGCTCGGAGTTCCTGGCATCGATGACCGACGAAGTCGGCCGGCTCGTGCTGGAGGACAATATCGACCAGAACATCCTGCTGCTCAATGACCGGATGCGGGTCTCCGAGTGGAGTCCCAGCTATGAACGCCTGATGGACTGGCTGGAAAAATCCGCCGATCTGAAGCGCGATCTGGAGGCGCTGCCGACGACGGAGACGCTGCGCGAGCGGCTCGACCAGGGCCAGGGCCTGACCTCGCCGGAGCTGTCGGTCCTGGCAGCGTACGCCAAGATCGAACTCGCCTCGGCACTGCGGGACAGCAACTTGGCCGAGGACCCATGGTTCCGGGACACCCTGCGGTCCTACTTCCCGCAGCAGCTGCGGGACAGGTTCGACGCCGAACTCGACACCCACCCGCTGCGGCGCGAAATCATCGCCACAGTCGTGGCGAACGACATGATCAACATGGGCGGCATCACGTTCGTCTTCCGTGCCATGGAGGAGACCTCGGCCACCGAGGCCGCTGTCGCCAAGGCCTTCGTGGCGCTCCGTGAAGTCTACGAACTGGACATTATGGTCGGGGAACTCAACGAACTGCCCGCGTCCTTCCCGACGGAACACTGGAGCACCGTCCACCTGGACATCCGCCGGCTGCTGGACCGGGCCGTGCGCTGGGTCCTGAGCCAGGGCAACGCCTCCCGGCCCATTGCCGAGATCGTTGGCGAGTTCAAGCCGCTGATGGACCCGATGCGGGCACGGCTGCTGGACTACCTGCGCGGCGATGACCGTGCCCGGGTGGCCGAATGGCTCGAAAAGGCGCGCAACTGGGAACTGCCGGAGGACCTGGCCCACCGTTGGGCGGAGCTGTTCGAGAGCTTCGTGCTGCTCGACATCGCCAAGATTGTCCACGTCAGCCCGGAACCCGTGGAGAACATCGCGCATGTCTACTACACAGTGTTCAACCGCTTCCATGCCGACTCCCTGCTCGAGCGCATCACGAAGCTGCCCCGGAAGGACCGCTGGCAGGCCCTGGCCAGGGCGGCCCTCCGTGACGATCTCTACTCGACCGTTTCGGATATGACGACGGCGGTGCTGGAGGCAACGTCTCCGGAAATGCCGGCGGAGGAACGGCTGGTGGCCTGGGAGGGCCAGAATGTTGAGCAGCTGGACCGGGCCAAGAGCATGTTTGACGAGGTGAACGCACTCGAGGCCGATGACATGGCCTCGCTGTCGGTAGCATTGAGGCTCTTGAGGTCAATCGTTCGACGCTAGGCAACCTGAACTGCCGGCGTCGCAAATGGAGGTGCTGTGGCAATCTTTACGGACCCCATCAGGGAGCATGCTGATTTTGGGCCGGGGGATGCCGAGTGGCTGCACCTGCTTGTAGGCGACTGGCAGATGGTCGCGGACCTGGCGTTCGCGGACCTGGCACTGTGGTTTCCACACCCCGAGTTCGGCTATGTGGCGCTGGCCCACGTCCGCCCCTCCACCACGCACACGGTGTTTCACGCCGACTTTGTGGGGGAGGGGATCCGGTCCGACCTGCAGCCGCTGGTCGACAAGGCGTGGGAGAGCCGCACGATCGAGCGCTCCAACGAGACCAACTGGAGCAGCGACATGGCCCTTCGGGTCGAGGCCGTGCCGATGGTCCGCAACGGCCGGACACTTGCCATCGTCACGACCCACATGGACCTCTCCAGCTCCCGGATGCCGTCGCGGCTGGAGCTGACGTACCGGCAGTGCGCCTACGATCTGCTGCGGATGGGGACGCTGGGACTGTGGCCGGACTTCGCCTCACCCACCGGTTCCCGCCGCGGCGCGCCCCGAGTCGGTGACGGACTGATCAGGCTCGACGCCGAGGGCATCGTCCAGTACGCGAGCCCCAACGGCGTCTCCGCGTTCCGCCGGCTCGGCGACGGCGAGTCACTGGAGGGCCGGAGCCTGGCCGAGGTGACCGCGGGCCTGTTGAAGGACCGCCGACTCGTGGATGAGACCCTGCCGCTGGTTGTCACAGGACGGATGCCGTGGCGCAGTGAGATCGAGTCCCGCGGTGTCAGCCTGTCACTGCGGGCCATTCCACTGCGCGATGAACAGCAGCGCTTTGGCGCCCTGGTGCTCTGCCGGGACGTCTCGGAGCTGCGGCGGCGGGAGATGGAACTCGTCACGAAGGACGCCACGATCCGGGAGATCCACCACCGGGTGAAGAATAACCTGCAGACCGTCGCTGCGCTGCTGCGGATGCAGTCACGGCGCATGGTCAGCGATGAGGCCAAGCAGGGACTCGAGCAGGCGATGCGGCGGGTGGCCACCATCGCCCTCGTGCATGAGACGCTGTCGCAGGGCCTGACCCAGAGCGTTGACTTCGATGAGCTCATCGGCCGCCAGTTCCGGCTCTCCGCCGAGGTGGCTTCCCCGTCGCAGCAGGTGAAGACGGCGCGCTCCGGGCTCTTCGGCGAGCTGCCGAGCGACTTTGCCACCCCGCTGGCCCTGGTGATCAACGAACTGGTGGCGAACGCCGTCGAGCACGGGCTGGAGGGCCGGACCGGAACCGTGTGGCTGATCGCGGACCGCTCCGAAAGCGAGGACGGCGATGAGCTCCTCACCGTGACCGTGGCGGACGACGGTGTCGGCATCCCGGCCACCCCCTATGTGGAGGGGCTCGGCCTGCAAATCGTGCGCACCCTGGTGACGAGTGAACTGGGAGGAAGTATCCAGTGGAGCGCCCGGGAGGGCGGCGGAACCGCTGTGCAGATTGTTTTGAGCCTGGCCCCACGCTAGCCGGGGGCGTTTAACGGGCAATGGCCGCAGACGGAGGTCTGCGGCCATTGCTGTCCTGCCACGGAGAGCGGATCGCCGGCTTGGCCGGCGTCAGGAAATTGGTGTCAGGAGGCGCGGCGGGCGCGGGCTGCGCGGCGTTTGAGGGCGCGGCGCTCGTCCTCGCTCATGCCGCCCCAGACGCCGGCGTCCTGCCCGGACTCGAGGGCCCACTGGAGGCAGGTGTCGACGACTGGGCATCGACGGCAAACACTCTTGGCTTCCTCGATCTGCAGAAGGGCAGGACCGGTGTTTCCTACGGGGAAGAATAGCTCCGGGTCCTTGTCAAGGCACGCTGCGCGGTTACGCCAATCCATGCTGATCAGTCACTCCATTTCCTGGGCACTCGTCAATGGCCTTTGTGAAATTATTCACTAGAGGCTTCATAAGAAAGGGGCCCTCTGGGGCCCCCTCGGTCATCTGGATTAAGCGTGTCATGTTAACGCTGCGTAAACAAGGGGTAATTCGCTGCAAAATGCCTTGGGATCATGAGCGATGCATCACAATGGCTGGCGGCGTCCCCACATCTGAACGACTATGTCCGGTATTGTGCCAGTGTGTCAAGAGACCCTGAAAACTCCTCCGAAGCTGCCAGCGGACCCGACCGCGACGGCATAGGGCCCCCTCCGGGAAAGCCCGCCGGAGCCCCCCTCCGGCCCGCCGGAATCATGGTCATTGCGGTCATCGTGGCACTGGAAGCGACGGCGCTCCTCGTGGCAGCCATCTGGTACGGAAGCCAGCTGCTGACCGGCGCCCCGGTGCTCTCCTTCTGGGGCGCGGTGTTCACGCTGGGCCTGCTGCTGGCGTTCTCTTCCTGGCTCTATGCTGTGGCCCTCTTCCTGTTCCGCGGATACCGCTGGCCGCGTGCCGGTGCGCTGGTGGCGCAGCTCTTTGTGCTCACCATCGGCTTTCCCACGGTGACGGGCGGATACACCGTGGCAGGCCTGGCGATGCTCGTGCCGGCGGTTCTCGCCATCGTTCTGCTGTTCGACAAGCGTGTCATTGCGTTTGCTTCCCGCGCCGGCGGGGCACCGCCCGCCCTGTAGCCAGGTGCTCACGGCCTAGGTCCGCTGCCGCTGCGGCCGGCGGCGGGATCGACCGCCAGCTGCACCGCCCGCGCCCGCCCGTCCGAAATCAAGACCGCGCGGCCCGGGGGAGGGCTCGGTTCAAGTTCGAACCTGACTCCGAAGTGTTCTCCATCCATTAACCCCCGCGGCGCGATCAGGACAGCCCGTCCCTGGTCTACTGCATGCTGTACCAGCGGCACCCGCTGTCGAATGCCCGGCCCGAAGCCGGCGGTTAGGACCACCCGCCAGCCGAGGTTGTTCAACAGGAGCAGGCGGCCGTTGGCTTCGGGCGGCTGAAGGTCGAGGTCGTCCACCAGGAGGAGTGCCGCCGGATCCAGTGCACCGGCCAGTGCGGCCTCGTGGTACCGGGACCAGTACCGTTCCGGACCTGTCGCAGGGGCCCGGAGACAGCTGACGGCCGGGTTAAGACCAGGCAGGGCTGACAACAGCGAAGTCTTCCCGGATGCCGGGCCGCCGAGGACGGCAAGAACTGCGCCGGGAGGCATTGGGGTGCCCGCCGGGAGAATCTCGTCGCCGCCGACCCCGAGGCACAGCCGGCCGGTCGGGGAAGCAGGCGATGTGGCCGGGATGCCCGCGGAAGGCGACGGGGCTTCTCCCCGGCCCGCAGCACCGGGGCCGGCTCGGGCGAGGACTTCGGAGACCGTCACCCGTACCGGAAGGGGCTCGACGCGGAACGGCCGGGTCCGCACAGCCGGGGCAGCCGCGCCCTGGACGCGGGGGGAGCAAGGTTCGAAGAGCTGTCCGACGTGACCGGAGGAGGCGGCTGCGGCGGACAGCGGCCCAAAAACCACGACCCGGCCGGCGATCGCTTCGATGGCCGGCAGCCGGGGCCAGGCGAGCCGTCCCTCTTCGGTCGATCCGGCGGGCAGAAAGATCCGGTTGGGAACGGCAGCGAAGAACCGTGCGGTCACCAGTTCGCGTTCACCGGCGATAAGGACGGTGATCCCCGCACGTGCCCCGTCGCGCACAATGTCCTGGACCAGATCTTCGGCCCATGCCAGAGGACCGGCCCGAAAAGCCGACAGCCAGGATCCCCAGCCGCACAGTGCCAGGACGAGAGCTGGTGCGTCAGCCGTGTGAGCGGTGCTCAGCCTCAGGGTCATTTCTTCGGAGACACGCTCCAGCACACGAACTGCCCTCCGGAGGTCGTGCAGCCCAACAACCGCCCCCACCCTCGGGGATGTCACCGCTGCGCTGAATGAACCGGCGGCATCGAGGAGGTAGAGATGTGGTTCGTCGTGACAGCTGAGGAGCTGATTCACGATGAGTCCCAGGACGGCGTCGGCGCCGCCGTTGTTCCCTGAGACCAGTCCCAGATGGCCGTGGGTGCCCGGATGCCACACGAATTCGGAGACGCGTTGTTCTTCGGGAACGTCCAACAGCCCCAGCCTGATCCGGCCGAGGCTTCCTGCCGGCGGGAACGGCAGCTGTTTGGGGAGCGGGCCCGCGACGGGACGGCGCGGAGGGTCTGCGCCCGTCGCCTCCCAGGCCGCGTGGACTGCTTCCACCAGTTCCGTGACCGCCAGGGAAGGCTCCGGGGCGAAGCCGCCCGCTACGCAGGGGGACTCATCAGCTGACGGGCGGCAGAGAAACTCCACCGCCTCCATAACGGTTGGGGCGCGGACGCTCGCTTGACCTGCTGAAGCGACTGTGGCCGTCTGGAACTCTTCCGGCGCTTCGTTTCCGCGGACAAGGTAGCCGCGGCCCGGACTCGTAATGGGGATGCCCGCCGCCAGCCGGGAATTAATGACGTCAATGGATTCCACGTCGGATTGAACCCTTAAAGCGATGCAACTGGTCACGTTGGCGCGGATGTCCGCGGAAACGGCGCCCTGGGGGCGCTGGGTTGCCATGACGAGGTGAATCCCGAGAGAACGCCCGATCGCGGCAATCCGCATCAGCTCCGCCAGGGATTCAGGCGCGTCGTCAACGAGCATCCTGAATTCGTCAATGATGAGAACCAAGTGGGGCAGGGGCGGCCCGGAGGGATCAAGTGTCTCGTAGGCTGTGAGATCGGCGGCCCGGTACGAGGCGAGGAGCTCCTCCCGGCGGCGTACCTCGGCCCCCAAGGAAACAAGGGTGCGCGCCACCTCACTGACGTCCAAATCCGTGAGGAGCCCGACGCAGTGGTCCAGGCCAGCCAGCGGCCGCAGGCCGGAGCCGCCCTTAAAGTCGATGTACAGAAGATTTACACGGTCAGGTGGGTACGTTGCCGCCAACGCTGCGGCCAGGGTCCGGAGGAATTCTGATTTGCCGGATCCGGTGGTGCCCGCCACCAGGAAGTGCGGACCGTCCGCCTGGAGATCCAGCCGCAGGGTGCCGGAAATTCCCATGCCGACCGGGACGGGAAGACCACGGGCGCTGGCGGAGCCGGCCCACCGCGAGGAGATGCCGGCCGCCGAGAGGGAAAGGAGCTCGCCCAGGGAGCGGGCTTCGCGGTTGCATGTCCCGGGTGCTGAGGCAGACGCTGGTGCCCGCTGGCGGCGGCAGGTGCGGTCGAAGACCCCTGACGGAACCAGATCTGGGGTGAACTCCCGCGAAGATTGCGCGGCTGAAACCGTTGCGGTGCGCTCATTGAGGACGAGGGACACGCCGGCGGCCGGGACCGGATGGCCGGAGCAGTCGAGAACCTGCCAGCCGCGGCTGACAGCCACGGAGCGCAGCGCAGCGGTTCCCCGGGCTTTGACGATGATCAGCACACCGCGCTCATAGCCCTGGCCGAAGCCGGCTGCCAGGGTTTCCAGGGTCGAAGCCTCCTGCACGGACAGAGTTACGGCTGCCAGGAAGCGTGCGGCAAGCAGTGAGGGGGTTGGGCCATGGATGATGATCCTGGTAAGCCGGGCCGCCGGGTAGCAGGCAAGCTGCATGACGACGGATCTGACCAGGCCGGCCACAGCGGTTTCCGGGCCCCGGAGAGTTGTCACCGTCATCCCCGGGTCAAGCGTCACCGGCATCGTTCCGAGCAGCGGTGTCCGGAAACCGGGATCCGGCGGGTCCAGCCGGATATTTGCGCTTTGTGGCGCCTGTCCGAGCCGCAACCAGACCGGGCCGGTGGTGACGGAAACCGTCGCCGGGGCGGGTTCGGCCCATGAAGAGTGAAGGGACAACTCGGCTGCGGATGGCGCGGCCCGCCGTCGTCGGTCCTTGTCCTCAAGCACTGCCGCGGCGACGGCGGCCTCCCGCTCGCGGCGCTGCCTCCTACCGGCGACGATGGGCACGACAATGGAAACCGCGGACACGAGGGTGAAAGCCAGGAAGATCCACATTCCCGTCAGGATGGCTAGGCCGAGTCCAATGGCCAGGGGGAGAACCGCAGCCAGGAGGAGGGCCGCTTTGTTGCTCTGCACCGTGGGATTGTTGACCAGCAACGGTTCCGAGACATCGGAACCGGCAGCGGGCGGGATCGCAGGGTCCTGGCCCCCGCCGAAAATGAGGGACATTGACGAGCCGCCGCAGTCGATCAGTGAGTCAGTGGAGACGGCAGCCGCATGTACCCTCCTTCCGTCGACGCTGACCCCGTTGGCACTCCCGAGATCCAGGAGCGTGACGACGGAATCAGTGACGTCCAGCTGCGCATGTTCGCGGGACAATTCCGCATCCGGAATGACAATCTCGGTCCCGCTGCGGCCGATCCGGAACCGCCCGCGTCGCAGCGGGAAGATCAAGCCGGCGCCCGGCCCGCTGTGCACGGCTAGCACGAGCGGTGCCGCGTCGAGGGCGGCGGCCGGGGCTGCGCCGTCCACCAACACGGCACCGTTCACCAGGGGGCCCTCTCCGACGTGCAGAGCGGCGAGCAGGACCCGGTCCACTGTCAGTGCCCCGGTACCGTAACGCAGGGAGATTGCCGCCTGCAGCTCGGCGCCGGGGCAGGCAGCCGGCACATCGATGGCCAATTCCACCGGACCTGTGGTGAGTGCGGACCCCGGCGCCGGCACCAGGGTGCAGTGCAGCATCATCGAGGAGGGATCCTTTCTGGCATAGTCGTTGCATCCAACGCTAGGCGTGTCTCCGGTGACTCGGAGTGGGGGATTCGGCCTATGTGGAAAGCCGTGGTGACCTCGAAAAACTACCCGACGACAGGGCTCACAGTGGACCCGGGCGCGTGCCTCGATTCGCCGGTTCATACCCTGTCTCGGGTAGGCTGGACCAGCAGACAATGCACAACGTTGGGCTGCCCACATTCGAACCAGGAGATTTTGTGACCGCTGACCTCGTTATCGTAGGGTCAGGCTTCTTTGGCCTGACAATCGCAGAACAGGCCGCCACTGAGCTGGGCTTGAAGGTCGTCGTCATCGACCGCCGCCACCACATCGGCGGCAATGCCTACAGCGAAAAAGAAGAGCAGACCGGTATTGAGGTACACCGTTATGGTGCCCACCTTTTCCACACCTCAAACGAGCGCGTGTGGGAGTACGTGAACCGTTTTACAACCTTCACTAACTACGTTCACAAGGTGTACGGCGTTCACAAGGGCGAGGTCTACTCACTGCCCATCAACCTGGCCACCATCAACCAGTTCTTCCGCGCCAACCTGACCCCGGGCCAGGCCCAGGAACTGATCAAGGAACAGTCCGGAGAACTGGCCGGTACCGATCCGCAAAACCTCAACGACAAGGGTATCCAGCTAATCGGCCGGCCGCTGTACGAAGCTTTCATCAAGCACTACACAGGCAAGCAGTGGCAGACGGATCCCAAGGACCTGCCCGCGAGCATCATTTCGCGCCTTCCGGTGCGCTACAACTACGACAACCGCTACTTTAACGACAAGTACGAGGGTCTGCCGACGAACGGCTACACCGCGTGGATCGAGAAGATGGCGGAGCACCCGAACATCGAGGTCCGGCTCAACACTGATTTCTTCGACGAGTCACACGAGTACAGCAAGGACAAAGTCGTCGGCAATATCCCGGTCATCTACACCGGGCCTGTCGACCGGTACTTCGATTCCTCCGAGGGCGACCTCTCCTGGCGCACCATTGACTTCGAGGAAGAAGTGCTCGACGTCGGCGACTTCCAGGGAACGTCGGTGGTCAACTACAACGACGCCGATGTGGCCTACACCCGCATTATTGAGCCTCGCCACTTCCACCCGGAGCGCGACTACCAGAGCGAAAAGACCGTCATCATGCGCGAGTTCTCCCGCGCCGCGGAGAAGGGCGACGAGCCCTACTACCCGATCAACACCGCGGCGGACCGCGAACGCCTGCTCAAGTACCGTGACCTGGCAGCTGCCGAGAAGGACGTCCTGTTCGGCGGACGGCTTGGCACGTACAAGTACCTCGACATGCACATGGCCATCGGGTCCGCTCTGACGATGTTTGATAACAAGATCCGCCCGCATTTTGAGGGCGGCACCAAGATTGAGAGCGGGGGAGTGGACGCATGAGTGACCTGACGTCGTCTGCCAGCAAGTCTGCCCACCTTAATCCCCAGTCGTTGGAGGAACCGGCTGGTACCATCGGCCTCCGCGTGGTTCAGCATGTAGTATTTCCGGCTGATAAGGACCTTGATGTCCTTCCTCTGTACATGGACTCGGACGCAGTTCCCAACGTGCCGATGACAGACGAGAAGCCGGCCATCACCGTAAACATGCCTTCCGCGGGAACTGACTTGCACCCCGATGACCTTCTGGGGAGGAGGGCCGTTCGGGTCCGCGCCGGTAAGCGGCTGTCATTTGGATCATATTTTAATGCCTTTCCCGCTGCGTACTGGCGCAAGTGGACCACCGTGTCCACCGTCAGCCTGCGCGTCCAGACCTCGGGATCCGGCTCGCTCGTGGTGTACCGGTCAAACGCGCGCGGCGTGACCCAACGTGTCGAATCCTTCCGTGTCTCGGGCGAATCAACCAACACTCATGAGCTCTCCCTTGAGCAGTTCGGCGATGGTGGCTGGTACTGGTTCGATCTGATTGCCGATGCCGATGGCATGGCGCTGGTTTCCGCGGACTGGTCAGTTCCCGATAACGGGAAACCCGCAGGTCGGCTCAACATCGGCGTGACAACTTTCAACCGGGCGGACTACTGCAGCCGCACCATCGCGGCAATCGCTGCCGACCCGGAGCTCCGAGCGATCCTCCACGAGATGATCGTTGTGGATCAGGGCAACGAAAAGGTCCAGGACGTACCCGGCTTCGGCGACATCGCCGCGGATATGGGGACCCAGCTGCGGGTCATCAACCAGCCTAACCTCGGTGGATCTGGCGGCTTCTCAAGGAACATGCTTGAGTCTGTCGACGGCGAGATCGCGGACTACGTACTGCTGCTGGACGACGACGTCGTGGTCGAGACAGAGGGCATCCGCCGCTCCGCAACCTTTGCGGACTTCTGTCGCGTTCCGACTATTGTCGGCGGCCACATGTTCGATATGTACGACCGGTCAGTGCTGCATGCCTATGCCGAGTCGGTCAACATGTGGAAGTTCCTGTGGGGACCGAGCGGTGACCTCTATCACCGTCACAACCTGGCCAGCCAGAACCTCCGGGCTACCTCCTGGATGCATCGGCGCTGGGATGTTGACTTCAATGGCTGGTGGATGTGCCTGATTCCGACGGCGGTCATCAAAGATATCGGGCTCTCACTGCCTGTATTCATAAAGTGGGATGATGCGGAGTACGGACTCAGGGCAAAGGCCGCGGGGTATCCGACTGTGTCCATGCCGGGCACCGCTGTATGGCACGTCTCCTGGATTGACAAAGACGATTCTGTCGACTGGCAGGCATATTTTCACGGCCGGAACCGCCTCGTTGCCGGCCTGATCCATTCTCCGTACGACAAGGGCGGAGACCTGCTGAGGCAGAGCCTGGCAGTTGACGTCAAACATATCTTCTCGATGCAGTACTACGCAGCCTCGGCGCGTGTGATGGCTCTCCGCGACGTACTGAGCGGTCCAGAGCACATGCACCGGACGATTGGCACACGCGCCCCGGAACTGCGGGCAATGAAGGGTGACTTCTCGGACTCGTCGATGCAGAAGGACCCGGCCGCGTTCCCCCCGCCGCGCCGTCGCAGGCCTCCGCGCAAAGGGATGGAGCCCTCCGCGCCGAAGCTTTACGCCCTTGGACCCTGGCTGGCCAAGACTTTGGTGAAACAGACTGCGATTCCCGCGTCGGAGATGTCTGCCCTAAACCCCGAGACGGCTATTGCCCATCAGGACAGCAAGTGGTGGCGGCTATCCCAGTTGGACAGCGCAGTGGTAACTAACGCCGACGGAACTGGCGCCTCCTGGTACAAGCGAGATGCGAAAAAGGCGCGCGCACTGTTGCGTGAAAGCATTCTGCTGCATCTGAAGCTGCGCCAGAACTGGAAAGAACTTCAGGAACAATACCGCGCCCAGCTACGTGAGGTCACGTCCCCGCAGGCGTGGGAGACCACGATCAGTGAAGCGGCGGCAAGGGATAGTGCTGGCAAATGAGTTCTGAGCTTACAATTGCCGGGGCAGGGGCTGGGCTCGCAGACGTATATCGGCGGAGATATCTTCTCCGCCTGCTCGTCGCGAAGGAGCTTACGGTCCGGTACCGCGGGTCCATACTTGGTATTCTTTGGTCCTACGTGAAGCCCGGCATCCAGTTTGGCGTCTTCTACTTTGCCTTGGGTGTCTTCCTTGGGCAGAGTCAGGGCACAGAAAACTATGCGGTCTACTTGTTTTCCGGAATCATCCTTATCAACTTCTTCACGGAAGCGCTGTCAAACGCCTCACGCTCTATGGTGGCTAACGGCGGCCTGATTAAGAAAATTTACCTCCCCCGGGAGTTGTTTCCGGTTGCCTCGGTATGGGTTGCCGCAGTGCATTTCTTCCCCCAGCTCGTCGTCCTCCTCATCGCCTGCATCTTCACGGGATGGCAGCCGAATCTGTTGCAGATCTTGGTGGCCATCCCGGCGTTCCTGCTCGTGGCTCTGCTTGCCATCGGGTTGGGGCTCCTCTTCGGGGCCGCCAATGTCTACTTCCGGGACGCGGAAAACCTGGTCGATCTGCTACTCATGGTGGCCACTTGGGCCTCGCCGGTCCTCTACGGTTGGACGCAGGTCCGCGCAGCCTTGGGGCCAACCTTTACGTTCTTTTATCAGATGAACCCGATGACCATTGCCGTGGAGTCTTTCCACTACGCCTTCTGGTTCCCCACCACCGACGGAACCGCGGAGTTGCCGCCCAACCTACTCACCATTTGGCTGCCGGCCGGATTGATAGTGGCAGTGCTGACAGTGATGGCGGGCCAACTGACCTTCCGCCGTCTCGAAGGCCGATTTGCCCAGGAACTATAGAGATGCAGACATTGCCTGATACAGAAATCACTGCAATTGAGATCAACACAATCAACAAACAGTTTGTGCTCCGTCATTCGCGCTCGCTCAAGGAGACAGCCGTATGGCTATTAAAGGGACGCAAGGGGGAACTGACCGAGAAGTTCCATGCCTTGAAGGATGTGGCTCTCTCGATCAAACAGGGTGAGTCAGTAGCGCTCCTTGGATTCAACGGATCAGGGAAGTCGACACTGCTCAAACACATATCGGGTGTGATGCTTCCGGACTCTGGAACGGTACGAACCCGGGGACGGGTGGCTGGCCTTATCGAGGTCGGAGCGGGTTTCCACCCGGACCTGACGGGCCGCGACAACGTCTACCTCAACGCCGCCATCCTGGGGATGACCGAGCAGGAGACAAAGGATCAATTCGAATCGATCATCGAATTCTCTGAAATCGGCCAGTTCATTGATACCGAGGTCAAATTCTATTCATCCGGAATGTACCTCAGGCTGGCTTTTTCTGTCGCCGTCCACACTGATCCGGAAGTTTTCCTGATCGATGAGATTCTTGCGGTCGGAGACGAACCTTTTCAGCGTAAATGTGTAGAAAAGATTCAGGAACTGGCGCGCCTAGGCAAGACGCTCGTTGTCGTCAGCCACGACTTGGATCTGGTCGCGCGCATTTGTGACCGTGGAATCGTGCTCCAACACGGTGAAGTCTCCTTTGACGGACCCATCCATGAGGCCGTGGCGCGGCTCAGGTCGTCCTAGGACGGGGAGGACAGCCCAGGCCGGCGCGTGCTGTGGAAATGATGCAACACATCCGCACTTAATCTGACTGCCCGCCTCCGAGGCTTCGGCCCCTGTCGGGCCGCCGTCCTCTGCAAGTCGAGTAGGATTTCTGGAGGCGGTCGAAGGCTCGGTCCAAGCGCCCGCAGCTGCCGTTGAATAAAAATGCTTTGGAGGATTCTTTTGTCATGGTCGTCGACAATCCCGTATGTTCTCGCGGGACTGGCAATCCTGTTTGTCCCAGGCTTCTTGGTTGTATGGGCAAGTAGAGTCCGCGGAATGGCTCTGGTGGCCATTGCTCCCGCTGTCACTGTTTCAATTGTGGCAGTCGCCGCGCTGATTGCGCCGATCGTCGGGTTGGAGTGGTCCCTAGTTCCGGTGAGCGCCCTGGCGGTAGTCGTGGCGACGGTGGCGCTTGCCGTGACCTGGTTCGTTTTCAAGGACATGGCGGTCCGCAAGCCACGAACCATTAACTGGCTCGCGGGCGCGGGTCACGCTGCCGCAATTGGCGCCGCGGCATTCCTTATCGGAAGACGCCTCATGGCCGTTTTCGGCACCCCGGAGTCCTTCTCGCAGACGCTTGACAACGTCTTTCACTTGAATGCGATCCGATACATCCAAGACACGGCTTCGGGATCTTCGTTTATGGTGAGCGCGATGACCGGAGGCACTTTCTACCCCTCAGCATGGCACGATCTCGTCTCGCTGCTGGCCGAGTTCACCGGCGCCAGCATTCCCGTCGCCGTCAACATCATCAACCTAGTCGTGGGCTCAATTGTCTGGCCTTTGGGTTGCATTTTCCTGGCTCAGACGATTGTGGGGAACCGCGTTGTCGTCAGCGTCGCAGCAGGAGTCCTGTCCGCTGCCTTTGGCGCTTTCCCCTTGCTCCTTCTCGACTTTGGCGTCCTATATCCGAACTTTCTGGGTAACGCCCTCTTGCCGGTGGCAATCGGACTGGGACTTCAGGCGCTGGGACTTGGTCATCAGTTACTGCAACCGAGGACCGTGTCATGGCTGTTGCTGTTCACCGTGCTTCCTGGTCTGACGCTTGCCCATCCGAGCAGCACTATGGCACTGCTAGCCTTGATGCTGCCCCCGCTGCTGTTTATCTGGTTTCGTTCCACTCGTCGAGTTGTCGCGCGAACTGGAAGACGATCGCTTGCACTCTCAGGCATGGTTGCCGTCCTGCTCCTTGGAGTGTCCGCGCTGATTATTATCTGGCAATCAGTCCGTCCAGTGGAGAGCGCGGCCACATGGCAGCCGATTGAGACTACGGGCCGCGCGATTGGCGAGGTGATTACAAGCTCGGGTATTGGGCGTCCGGTGTCCTGGGTGGTCATGATCCTGTCCGTCGCTGGCATTGTGTCAATCATTTTGCGGCGGACACAGCCTTGGCTTATCGGCATGTATGGCGTGATTGCCGGATTGTTTGTTGTCGTTGCCTCTGCGCCGTTTGGACCTATGAGGACCTTTTTTACAGGTGTCTGGTACAACGATTCTCCCCGTCTCGCTTCGCTCCTTCCCGTGATGATCTTGCCCCTAGCCGTAGTTGGCGCCGTTCGTTGCTGGGACAAATGGATTGTCCCGACCATGGCGGCCCTGCCTCCCATTTCTAAGGTCAGGGCTGGGTTCCAGGAGGCTAGGCTGCGGGGATACGCCGTCGGAATCGTGGCATTAGTCTTGACCGGAATCCTCGGGTTTACCACGCAGCAGGCAAACGTGCGCGAGGCGCAGTCATCGGCGGCTTCCGGTTATCAGCTGACCAACGATGCCCCTTTGGTGTCTACCGATGAGCTGGCCTTGATGAAGAGACTCCCCAACGAAGTGCCAGAAGGGGCAACCATGGTTGGCAACCCATGGAATGGGAGCGCCATGGCTTATGCGTTCTCAGGGCGGAAGCTTCTCCAGCTACATTTGCTGGGGGAGGTGCCTGACGACGCAACGGAAATATTCGACGGTCTAAATGCGGCGAATGCTGATCCGGCAGTTTGCCCAGTGGTCCGGCGCCTTCAAATCAGCTACGTTTTGGATTTTGGGCACGAAGAAATCCAGGGATGGGACCACGGCTACCGCGGCTTGGATAATCTCATCACGGATGGCGTCGCGCGCCTCGTGGATTCCGAAGGACAAGCGAAATTGTACAAACTGACTGCGTGCGGACAGTGACGGCATCGACGTTGGAAGGAACACTGAAGTGACGATTGCATTAACCGGAAGTAACGGCTTTTTAGGGTGGCACACGAAGGTCCTGGCTCATTCCCTTGGTGAAAAAGTCGAGTCGATTGCGTTGGGCGAAAAATTTGACGCGAATTTGGCTGTCACTGCCCTCGAAAACGCTACAACCCTGGTTCACGTAGCCGGCGTTAACCGGGGCGACGACGAGACTGTCAGACGGGGCAACGTGCTATTCGCGGAGCAACTGGCGCGAACGCTGGAATCATCGTCCGTGAAGCCATCGACCGTTGTGTACGCCAACTCTATCCAAGTTGGCAATGGCTCACCGTACGCGCTAGGCAAGGAGCAGGCAGGAAATATCCTGGAGGAAGCGGCTAGGAACGCCGGCGCTCGATTCGTTGACGTCAAGCTCCCCAACCTTTTCGGCGAACATGGGCTCCCCTTTTACAACTCGGTCGTCGCCACGTTCTGCCACCTTGCAGCCGACGGCAAGTCACTGCAGATTCAGGATGACAAGGCACTGACGCTGCTGCACGCTCAGACGGCCGCGGAGGTCCTCCTCGGGCTTCACGAACCGGAGGACGCGCTGGGACTCGCCACGACGAAGTTGGTCAGCGAGGTTGCTGCCTTGATCCAAGAGACTGCGGCTCAATACTCCACCGGGACGATTCCCGATATTTCCGGGCCTTTTGAGCGAGACATGTTCAATACCTACCGCTCCTTCCTAGTGGGCGATCGGCTCCCGATTTCTCTGGACCGGAAGGAAGACGCCCGTGGAGCATTCTTCGAAGTGGTCCGCAGCGGTGGAGGCGAGGGTCAGTCGTCGTTCTCGACGACAGTATCCGGCGTGACCCGAGGGCAGCACTACCACCGTCGCAAGATTGAACGATTCACCGTTTTGTCGGGAACCGCTGAAATTTCCATGCGAAAACTTTTCACTGATGAAGTTGTTAGTTATCACGTCGACGGGCAGAATCCTGTCGCTATCGACATGCCAACGATGTGGTCGCACAAGATCACAAATATTGGATCCGATAAGCTATATACGATGTTCTGGGTCAATGAAATCTTTGATCCAGCCTCTCCCGACACTTTCCCGGAGGAAGTATGACCGACGCTGGCCGCAGGCTAAAAGTTTTGACTATTGTTGGGACAAGGCCCGAAATAATTCGTCTGGCTGCCACAATTCGACGCCTGGACAGAAGCACGGACCACGTTTTGGTGCACACCGGCCAGAACTACGACTATGAGTTGAACGAAGTCTTTTTCGAAGACTTGGGACTCCGCAAGCCTGATCATTTCTTGGCAGCGGACACATCTTCTCTGGGAGCCGTCCTCGGATCGATCCTGGCGAAGACTGAGCAGGTGCTCCTTCAGGAGAAGCCAGATGCAATGGTTGTCCTGGGAGACACCAACAGTTGCATTTCCGCCCTTATGGCCAAGCGCTTGAAGATCCCGGTTTACCACATGGAGGCCGGCAACCGTTGCTTTGACGAGAACGTTCCCGAGGAAACCAACCGCAAACTCGTTGACCATGTTGCCGACTACAACCTGGTGTACACCGAGCATGCTCGCCGCAACCTGCTGTCGGAAGGGCTCCACCCGTCCCGGCTTCTTCTCACAGGTTCCCCCATGAAGGAGGTATTGCTGGGCAATGCCGACGCCATTGCGGCCAGTGATGTCCTCAAGCGCCAGGAGCTTATCACCGGCGGATATTTCATGGTCAGCGTGCATCGGGAAGAAAACGTCGACAGTCCTGAGCGCCTTGCTGAGATTCTGAAGGCTCTCCAGTCCGTCAGTGAGCGCTATGGACTCCCCGTCCTCGTCTCCACGCACCCGCGGACACGGAAGCGTCTGGAGGAACAGCCAGAAGAGCTTAAGCGAGGATTGCGTTTCCATCCTCCTTTCGGCTTTAACGACTACGTCAGGCTGCAGCAGGAGGCAAAACTGGTCCTCTCCGACAGCGGAACGATTAGCGAGGAGTCCTCTCTGCTGGGCTTCCCCGCCGTCACTCTGAGGGATGCAATTGAGCGGCCCGAGTCTCTCGATACCGCTGCCATCATCACGACCGGGGTCAAGGCCGACGCAATTGTTGACGCCATTGGGATCGTTCTGGATCAGTTTGAGACGGATGGACCGCCGGTAATTCCGGCGGACTACCAGATAAGCGACACTTCGCGTCGGGTAGTAAATTTCATCCGATCGACTGCCCACACCCACCACCAACGGGCCGGAATCTTCGTCAATAGGGACCGCTAACCCACTGTCTGAAGGCCACCTCCTGCAGTCAGGAGGTGGCCTTTTCGTTGCCAGACTTACTTGCCTGAGGGTTTTGGGCGTCCGCGCTCGGCGACGCATCGTCCCAGTCGCCCGTCGGGCCCCCTAATACGTGATGATCCTGGACGCGTACTGTGGCCGCCAGGCCCGCAACTCGGGAACTAACTCAGGATTGACCACTACGTCTACGTCGGGAAGAGACGTGAGAACAGCGTCGATGGACTCGGGTACATGGGAGGGTCCCTTGTACAACGGCCTAACCATTGGAATTGCGGTGTGGATGGACTCGGTCCAGGTCCCCTGAAGGGTGAGCGACCACTGGGCCGCCAACTGAGGGTCAAAGCCTTCATCGAAGCCAACGTAGATGAAAGGACGCTCATTGCTGAGAGCGGCCATTCTGGCCAATTTTTGGACCAGCTGCGGCGAAGGCTCCGATAGCGCATCGGCCTGTTGCAGGACCCCTACGGATCCGTGGGCGGTAGGCGACAACCCTCTGTCGCTGAGCCCTGTGAAGGGCAAACCGAAGAAGTGTGTCGCGCCCAGTGAAGTCAAAAGGGAGGCGGCAATAAAGGACTTGCGCTCAGTATGGGACGCCAGGAGCGGAGACCACAGTTCTGCCGCACCGATTACTGTGCAAACGATAGCGACGAGCTCGACGGCGAGGAAAGACTTGTAGAAATAGTAGGTAATTCCCGCTGGACTCATCAGCTGGAAGGCAGCCAAGGCGATAAGGAGAATCGCAGCAAATAGAGGTGTTGCCAGCACATGAAGCGACGTTAGCGTTCCGCGCCGGTCCTCCGCTTGTCCCACTTTCCGCCGCGAATAGAACGCCAGGGCAACGAAGGCGTTGGCAATGATGCAAAGCACAGCCACGCCTGTATCAGCTTGGGCTATGCCCCCCGTTGTCGTAAGGACGTCGCCAGCAGACAACTTCCGGAGTTGCCAGACTGCGCCAAGGACTCCAGCCATGCCAACCGCTAGAACTGCCGACTGAAGAGCCAACTTACGCCAACCGAGTTCTCGCCGATGCCAGAAGAGGTGGGCAACATATACGAGGACGCTGGGAAGGCAGAGAACAAGCAGTAGTATCCAGCCGTGCGCCACAGCAGTCACGGCCATGACCAGCAGGGCCGTAGACGCCACCGGGTGCACCAAGCGGCGCAGTTGCACAATGACGACGACGGCCACGCAGAGGGCGACGCCTAACCCAAAATTGGGGAACGCTCCGAATACCGGGATGGCCCCGGGCCCGACAATCCAAGCGGTGGCCGCAATACTCACATAAGGCAGGGTCACCAGGAGACTTCGGCGAAAGACGGGCAGAGATGTGAGGGACGCGACAACGAGCAGAGTGCCGAGGACCGTTACTACTCCGACAAGCCTGAGGAAGAGGATGGATTCGCGTGCGACGTCGCTGGCTTCGCTGCCCGACACAACCTCAGCTAGAGTAGCCAGCAGCGCGTGGTACCCCTGTGGATAAGACGCAGCGGACCATTGGCTTCCATCTGGCGCAGAGGGCAGCAATGCAATTACTGAACCGTGGTTTCGGATCATGTTGAACATGTTGAAGTGCGGGGCGAAATCCCAAGAGCGAGTGAGTATGAGGACTGTGGATTCTAGGGATTTTGTGAAAAGTAAGGTCTGAACAACCCAGGTCGATGCGGCAGCGGCAACTACCGGCAGGGCATCGACCACATGTATGTGAGGTAGGAAGCGCCGGAAAGGTAACCGGAAGACCGCGGAATGAGCCAATGCGCCGGTGAGGGAGGCGGCTGTCAGTGCGAACAGGGTTGTTCCGCGGTCGAGATATGTCACGTCGGCAGTGAACCACCACATGAACGGTGCTGTTCCAGCCAGGAGGACTACGACGATTAAAATCCGTTGGGACAAGTTCCTGGCGACCGGGGTCATTACCATCATGAGGGCAAGGACGACAAGATAGCGCCACCCAGTCAGGCCACCGATGGACCTAATGGCAACGACTGCCACAAAGCTCGTCGCGGAGACTAGCGCAACCACGAACCACAAGACCGCCAGACGCGCCCCACGAGGTTGGGACCTGGCAGACGAATGCTGGAGTGCCCGCCGCCCGACTTTGTGGGCTCTGTCAAGGACTGGGCTGCTCACGGATTCCCCCGGGTAGAGGTGGTTACAGGGATCCCCGGTAACTCACGACCGTTGTATTTCCTTGGGGGCGTACGCCGTAATCCAAGGAGTATCAAGATGGACCATCAAATTCTACGCTACGAGGAGTGGCCCACTTGTTGTGGGGGTGGTCGAGTCAATCTTCGGGTTTACCCGTCGTATGGGATCCGTTTGGCATCCGCACGGACTTGTCGGGGACTTCATCGGCTAGGCCCAAACGATTCAGCTGGGCATCCAGTCGCTCCACTGCGGCCCTCAGTATGGCCACCTCTTCAGCCAATGTTCGATTCTCGTCCTCGACCACTGAGAGTTCCCACGAAAGATGGAGACATACCCCGAGTAGAAGCACGATACAGAGTGCAAATAGCAGGTTTGACGCAACCTGGACGCCCAGGAGCCTGCTGAGGTCGGACAGCAATCCAGGCCAGCCAGCTAGGACCAGCGCACTCGCCCCGATGATTAGCCAGAGGGCCGCATACTTTTCGCGAAAGACCTTACGCCGGACGAGCTCCAGCACGATCCCCACCATTACCAAAGCGAAAATAAACGGGGCAAGGGTGCTTCCCATCAGGCAGGGCCTTCCTGTGTGGCGATTTGGGACCGGCTTCGAGTCACGGCAAATAGGAGAGCAAACACTGAGCGCAGGAGGTAAAGGGCGGACTTGGCTGGATTGTGGCTAGGAGTCCCTCCCTGGCGAGGACGCATCGCCACCGGTATCTGGGTGACTGTGCAGCCGGACTTAACAGCTACGACCAAAGAGTCGATTGTGTCCCCCAAGTACTCAGCCGGATAGTGATCCAGATACTGTGCGATGGCGCGTTTGTTGCCCGCCCGGAACCCCGAGGTTACATCTGTTAGCTTCGTGTGCGCCAATGCGGAGATTACGGTAGCCAGGAACACCATAGCCCAGCGCCGTGGTCCGGAGACTTTGTAGTCGCCCTTGGCCGCGAAGCGCGCACCGATGGAAATATCTGCTATTTCAAGCCCTTTGAGGACCGCCGCTATTTCCCGCGGATTGTGCTGGCCGTCCGCGTCCACCTGGATGACAGCATCGTAGTCGTAACGATCCGCATACTTGAAGCCAGCGCGCATGGCACCGCCCACACCCATATTGAAAGGTAGCCGAAGGACGGTCGCACCAGCCGAGGCGGCGATCGACGCGGTGGCGTCCTTCGATCCGTCGTCGACTACCAGGACGTCATATCCTTCGTCTAGGGCGAGTACCTCCGAAACCGTGTTTCCCACGGATTCGCCTTCGTTCCAGGCCGGCATGATCACGAGCACGCGACGGGTTATTGGGCTAAGCATGATTGCGATTCTACGCCGAAACCTGTACGAGCCGAATTTGGCCATGGCCAGTCACGGCAACCACCAGGGGCCCGTCAACGGCGCAAACGCAAGCCGCTGATATCATCTAACGGTTGCAGCCACGCTCGCAGCCGCCACTATCTGCCGACCTGAGGAGACAAGTTGTTCAAGGGCAAGACACTTTTGATTACCGGGGGGACTGGCTCCTTTGGCAACACGGTTCTGAAGCACTTCCTGCACACAGACATAGGCGAGATCCGCATCTTCTCCCGCGATGAGAAGAAGCAGGATGACATGCGCAAGGCTTACAACAACGACAAGCTCAAGTTTTACATCGGAGACGTTCGCAACATTGAGAGCGTCCGCGAAGCAGTGCGCGGTGTGGACTATATCTTTCATGCAGCAGCCCTGAAGCAGGTCCCGTCCTGTGAATTCTTTCCCATGGAGGCGGTGAGGACCAACGTCCTCGGCACGGACAACGTCCTCACGGCTGCCATCGACGCAGGAGTGAAGAAGGTTGTCTGCTTGTCCACCGACAAGGCGGCCTATCCGATCAATGCCATGGGAACGTCCAAGGCCATGATGGAGAAGATTGTCATCGCCAAATCCCGGAACGTTGAAGCCAGCGAGACCCTGATCTCCTGCACCCGGTACGGAAACGTTATGGCTTCGCGTGGGTCTGTCATCCCGTTGTTCGCGGACCAGATCCGCGCCGGTAAGCCGCTCACCGTGACGGATCCTCACATGACCCGCTTCTTGATGAACCTCGACGAAGCCGTCAAACTGGTCCTTTTTGCCTTCGAGCATGCTAACCAGGGTGACTTGTTTGTACAGAAGGCGGACGCGTCGACGGTAGGCGACCTGGCTACCGCGATGAAGACTCTCTTCAACTCCGATTCCGAAATTAACGTCATCGGTACGCGTCACGGTGAAAAGGCGCACGAAACACTTCTAACCAGGGAAGAGCGGGCCAAGTCGGAGGACTTGGGTGAGTACTTCCGCGTGCCTGCTGACACGAGGGACCTTAATTACGAGAAGTTTTTCGACTCCGGCGACGAAGTGAGCGAGACGTTGGAGGAGTACACGTCTCACAACACCCAGCAGCTGACAGTGGATCAGATCATCGAAAAGATCAAGACCACTGACTACATCCAGGACCTGCTGCCTTCGATCAAGACGGCTTCATAGTAGTGGACCACACACCCAAGGTTTTGGTAGTGGGCCAGCACTTCTGGCCCGAGGGGTTTCGGATCAATGATATCTGCGACTACTTCGTTGCTAGTGGCGTCGACGTGGAGGTTCTTTGCGGCCTGCCAAACTACCCCAAAGGTGAGTTTTTCCCGGGGTACTCCTGGAAGGGCCCGTACAAGGAAGAGCATGAGGGGGTCGTGATTTACCGTGCTCCAGAACTACCTCGCGGTGACAATTCGAGCTTGCGCATTTTTCTGAACTACGTCTCGTTCCCCATCGCCAGTCTTCTTCACCTGCCTCGACTCATGTTCGGCAAGTACGACAAGATATTCCTCTACCAGTTGTCGCCAGTGATGATGTCGATCTCCGGAATAATCCTCTCCAAGTTGCGCCGTATCGAATCTACGATGTATGTGCTTGACCTGTGGCCTGAGAACTTGTTCTCTGTCCTCAATATACGGAACAGATTTTTCCGCCGGATGGCTGAAAAGGTATCCCACTGGCACTACCGGCAACCCGACAAGATCGTCGTTCTGTCGGAACAAATGCGGGCCCGAATCAAAGACATCACGGGTCTTGCGGACGACAAGATCACCGTCGTGCCTCAGGCCTGCGAGAGTCTCTACGAGAGAGAGATCCATGATCCGGTGCTGGCTGACCATCTTGGCGAAGGATTCAAGGTCGTTTTCGCCGGCAACATCAGTCCTGCCCAGTCGTTTGAGACGATGATCGAGGCGGCGGAGATCCTCAAGTCCGAAGGGCTGAGCGATATCTCCTGGGTCATCGTGGGGGACGGAATGAGCCGCGGCGACGTAGAGAAGGAAGTCGAGCGTCGCGGCCTTCGTCACGTGTTCCGCTTCGAAGGGCACCATCCAGTCGGCGACATTCCGAAATATACGACATTGGCGGACGTTCTGGTGGGTTGCCTAGTCAAGAGTGAACTGTTGGAGGCCACCGTGCCTGCCAAGGTGATGTCGTACATCGCCTCGGGGCGCCCTCTGGTCCTTGCAATGGACGGCGAGGTTCGTACCCTCGTGGAAGATGAAGCACAGTGCGGCTTCGTGGGTCCAGCAGCCGACTCCGCCGCCCTTGCAGACAATATCCGGGCCATGTACCAGATGTCCGCTGAGCAGCGTCGGGAGTTTGGAGCGCGGGGGAAGGCGTACCACTTCACGAATCTGGAGAGAAGCATCGTGCTGGAGCGCCTGAAAGGTTTTGTGCTGCAAGGGTAGTTTCTCTGCCGACCGGCGATGGTCCTGGTTGGGTCCCCGGATAGAAGTCCAGTGTCTGTGTGAGTTTCGTGTCCGAGAATGGACACAGGAGGAAATTCACGAATCATGGCACGCAGACACACCCCCGAGCAGGTCATCGCCAAAGTCCGGCAGGGCCAGAAGATGCTCAATGACGGACGCCCGATGGTCGAGGTCGTCAAGGAGCTTCAGGTCACCGAGGCGACCTGGTACCGCTGGCTGAACCAGTACGGGTCCGAGAAGAACGCCGAGGTGTCCAAACGGACGAAGGAGCTGGAGAAGGAGAACGCCCGGCTCAAGCGCCTGCTGGCTGAGAAGGAACTGGCCATCGACATCCTCAACGAGGTGGCCAAGGGAAAATTCTGAGCCCCGAGCCCCGCCGCCGTGCCGTGCGCATGGCGGTGGAGAAGTTCGGGGCTTCCGAACGCTTCGCCTGCGCGCTCCTGGGCCAGAACCGGTCCGCGTTCCGCAAGAAGAAACCCGACATGGGCTTCGAGGAAATGCAGCTCCGGGCTGCCCTGCGCGCTGTCGCCGTGAAGCACCCCGCGTGGGGCTGGCGGAAGGCCCGCTGACATCTGCTGGCCCAGTCCGAGTGGGGCGGCGTGGCGCTGAACAGGAAGCGGGTGCGCCGGCTCTGGCGCGACGAAGGCCTGGTCTGTAAACCCAGGGCGCGGAAGAAGCGCCGGACCGGGCCCGGTGCCGGGGAGCAGAAACGGCTCACAGCCGAGTATTCGATGCATGTGGTCAGCTTTGATTTCGAGTCGGATGTGACCTCCTGCGGCCGGCACATCCGGTTCTTCTTTCGTCTCGACGAATACACCCGCACCGCGCTGGCGATCATCCCGCGCCGGTCGTTCAAGGCCGCCGACGTGGTCGCGGTGCTGGAGAACATCATCGCCGAAACCGGCACCGCCCCGGCCTACGTCCGGTGCGATAACGGGCCCGAGTTCACCGCTGAGGCACTGGTCAGCTGGTGCAACACCGCCGGGGTCGACACCGCATTCATCGACCCGGGATCACCCTGGCAGAACGGCTTCATCGAATCATTCAACGCCCAATTCAGAAGGGAACAACTCTCCGGAGAAATCATTGACACCATGGCCGAAGCCAAGTATTTGGCCGAGGAATGGAAAGCTATCTACAATCATGAACGGCCCCACGGATCCCTGGACGGCATGACGCCGAAACGCTATTGGGAAAACTGGACGCAAGAAAACCAATTAGCTATCGCATAGACGCTGGACTGCTAACGGGGGCCCAACCAGTCCAAGTACGTCATCTTCGAGCTACGGCATCCCCAACAAACCCGCGCCACACGGACCCCGTGGGCGCAGGTTTGGGTTCAATCCTCGAGACCGGGTTCAGAAGCCTCAGGTTGCGGGTCCGGACGATACCGGCCCAGGAGCGGCGGACACTGGCGGTTTCCGCAAAGCGAGCAGATGGACGAGTATCCCGACTGTTGGCCCGATGGTCAGTGAGAGGATGCACCGGACCTCGAGCGAAAGCGGTAGCAGAAGGATAGCAACGGCAACCGCTGTGGCTGAGGCCCAGCCGGACGAAAACGCCCTGTGATGGCCCGTAGACAGCGTCGCAGTTCCAGTGAGTGTGAGGACGGCCATGACCAGGGAAGCCAGCGTTAACAGGGCAAGGGTCAGGCCGCTCACTTCGTATTCCGGCCCAAACAGCAACATCAGGCTGGGTCCGACTACGAAGGCCGCCACCGCCCCAAGAGCCCCGATAATCGAGAGGACGAGGATGGGGCGGTGAAGGGCTCGCCATCCTTCGGATCCCGCTCTAACGACGTGCGCGATCGCCACGCCTTGGAAGGCCTGCAATGGCACCATGATGGGCGCCCTGGTCATGGAAATGGCGAGGAGGAGAGGGGCCGATTGCTCGAAAACGGCAGCAGGCGTGGTCATCTTGAGCAGGAGCGGAAAGGCGACTATCAGGGCTGCGGATGAGACGGACGAAATCACTGCATGCAAGATTTGCGACAGCAGCCTCTTCAGTGGCACGTCAGCCCGGACCTTCAGGGATTCGCGGGCGACTCTGGAGAACGCGAGCATCAGGAGCCAAGCACTCAAGGCGCAGAAGGTAGCTATCTCCAGGCCCAAGAGCCCCAAGGACCAGGCGGCTGCGACGCCGATGCAAACCAGCCGAAGCAGCGCATCCACGATGAGGAACCGGCCGTAAAGGGACCACTGGCCGCTCCCCTGAAGGATACCGGCCAGGGCGCTGTGTCCGGCGTAAAGGATGGCCGTGAAGACGAGACCGAGCGCAATGATGTGCGAGTGCTGGAAGAAATCGAAAGCTGTCAGGACCGGCGACAGGGCGGCTATCACCGCGGCAACAATGGCGCCGCTGATGAGGCCCGCCGTGATGAGTCGAGGGTAGCGTTGCCCATCGGTTCGGTCCCTCAGAGCGACGACGGACGCCGCCCGGGTGGACTCGGTTTGGACGCCGCCCAACACCCCGTAAACGAAGAACAGCGCGGCCCAGAAGGACAAAAACTCTGAGTTCTCCTCCTTAGTCAACGCGTGACTAGCGATGAAGAGGATCAGAATGCCTGAGGCAGCCGAAACTGCGGAACCAATGCCTACAGCCGAGGCTGGACGGTCCCCAGTAGTTTTTCGGGGACTCGTAGAGGTTTCCTTTGGTGCCGCCATACGCTCTGGTTGGTCTTCCGTTTCTACAGCCCGGTGGTTTCTAGGGTCAAGCGTACATTGCGGGGTTAGGCAGGCTGGCCGTCGCCGATAGACGCCGGCAGTCCGAGGTTAGAATTACGGGCTGTCCGGAGATGCGTGGTCCGGGACGTAACCCCGACAACGCGGAGGCGTTCGGTTGGGTACCTCGGCCGAGGGATTTTGTGAACAACTACTCCCGACTTTCGCCGCCGACGCGTGGTATCGACCGCTGGAGCCGCCCAAGGCGATTCGCCTAAGGTCTAGTAGCTATTGCTGGGGTGTGAGCTTGACGCTCGCGCCCAACGTGGGAGTCCAGGAGATGGTCCCGCCCTGGTAGCCCTGTTTGCAGCCGCCCTGCGGCAGCCCGCAGGTCACCTCGTCGGTGGGGTAGCCGAGGGGGCCGGTGAGGAAGCCGGTTCCTGCCCAGGCCGTGCGGATTGGGCCGGTGGAGGCGTGGGCGCCGGTGGCGAGGGACCAGATGATCGCCCCGTGTGTTTCGTCAAGTTTAAGTAGGCCGTTTCAGCGCTAAGAATTAGGCCACGTCGGCTCTTTTCTGGTCCATTTCAGCGGTTGGCTATTTCATGAGGGCATTTTTGACCCGGTAGGACTCGCCGCGGAACTGCAGAAGCCGCCCGTGGTGGACCAATCTGTCAATGACGGCGGCGGCCATGTTGTCGTCTCCGAACACGGTGCCCCAGCGGGAAAACTCCAAATTTGTTGTGATGATCAGGCTTCGTTTTTCATACCCGTCCGCGATCACTTGGAAGAGTAGCCTGGCCCCTTCGGCGTCGATCGGGAGGTAGCCCAGCTCGTCGATGGCCAGGAGCCGGTTCTTGGCCAGGGAGGCCAGTTCCTTGTCGAGGCGGTCTTCGTCCTTGGCGCGGCGCAGCATCATGACCAGGGCGGAGGTGGTGAAGAACCTGGCGGGGATGCCCTGCCGGCAGGCGGCGGCCACCAGGGCGGTGGCCATGTGAGTTTTGCCGGTGCCCACGTCGCCGTAGAGGACCAGGTCCTGGGCCCGGTTGATGAAATCCAGGGATTCGAGAGGTCCGCGGCCGTAGTCCTCCGGGAACCTGACACTGCTGTAGTCGAACCCGGTGAGTGTTTTCATGGCCGGCAACCTTGCGGCCTTCAACAGCCGCTGGCGCCGTGACTCCTGCCGGGATTCGTGCTCGGCGACCAGCACCCCGTGCAGGTATTCACGTTGCTTCGGGGTGCCCTTCTCGGCCCAATCGGTCAACACGCTGCCGGTCAGCGAGGCGTGCTTGCCCGCCTCAAGGAGGTCCTGGACGGTGATCGTGCTCATGCTATTTCTCCTGTGGTGGTGTTCAGGGTGGTGAAGGTGTCATAGACGCTCAGGTCCACGTTCGTTGCCTCCGGTTCGGTGCCATCAGCCAGACGGCGGGCCAGCATGCCCAGCATGGCCATGTCCGGTGCATCCCCGCGCTGGATCAGGGTGTCGGCAGCGGCCACCGCGGCATCGAATCCCGCCACCGATGAGGCAGCATCCACCGAGTTGAGCAGCCGGCGCCGATCCGTGGCCGTGGCCCGGTCCAACCAGTCACGCACCGGGTCCGTCACCAGGGCCCGCAGCGGCGAATGGGACCACGCCCCGGGCTTCGTCACCAGCAACGGCACCAGGGAAGCAGGGTCAAAGACCGTCTCGGCCTGCTTGCCGAAGACGCGCGGGAACGTGCGGACAGGTTCGGAATGCTCATCAAGGATCTGCACCACGTCGTGTCCCAACCCCACCGTGAGCATTCGCCCGTGGAAAGCGGGCCCGGCGGCGTACGTGTTCCCGTCAATGAGCAGGTTCCCGGTCTTGTCGGCCTTGCGCGATTCGTAGCGCACGGCATCGAAACCGATCCCCGGCAGGTCTATGGACGCCGCAACGTCCTGGGCGAACAGCTCACCCAGGGGCAGGCCCTTGCGGTAGTGCACGGTGGTGGCCAACGCGTCGCAGCGCGCCATGAGGTCCTTGTTCAGCCCCTCCAGGGTGGCGGCCTCCGGCTCGGGGACCATGAAGTTCCGGCGCAGGAACCCCACCGCGTTCTCCACGTTGCCCTTCTCATGGCCCGAGTACGGATTGCAATAGCGTGACTCGGACCTGTAGTGGAGTTTGAAGGCGCCAAACAGCTTCGTCTCGGTCACCCGGGTTCCCACCCGATTTCCGATGCCCGTGGCATTATCAAAGACCATGTGCCGCGGCGCAGCCCGAATGTGCTCAAACACCCTCCGCAGCCCGTGGGCCACGCATTCGGCGGTCTCGCCCCGATACGCCTGCACGAAGCGCATGTTCGAGAACGGGAAGGTCACCACCAGGATATGCAGGACCTGCCGGATCCCGGCAACGATGGCCTCGGCCTGACCGAAGTCGACCTGCACGGTGCCGGCAGGCCAGACCAGTTCGGTAAACCCCTCACCGGGCTGCCGGTGGGCGGCCAACCATTTCTTCACGTACCGCTGGACCGGTGAATAGGTGGCGGTAAAACCATGCTCGTCAACGAGCCGGTCGAAGATCCGCTTCGCCGTATGCCGCTGCTTGCGGTTCCGGCGCTGATCCTCGATGAGCCACCGCTCAATGATGTGCTCGAACCCGGTCAGCACCGAGGCCCCCGGCCTGGCCAGCGGTGCCCGCGGCGCCGGGGAGAAGTCCTCCTGCTCGGCGTACTTGGCCGCCGAGGTCCGGCTCACTCCAAGCCTTCGGGCGATCTGACGCACCGGGACTCCCTGGGAGTCGAGTCTTCTGATATTTTCTTGAACGGACATGGGTACCGTCATCTCACTTTCCAGCCCTTCCGGCGCATACGCTTCGCAATGGCAGCACCGTAAGGAACCTATCTGGGGGTGGCGGGCCCATGTCCCCAACACTCTGGGAAAGGCCCCCGACCACCCGGGTGATCTCTAACTTCAGGCAAGCCCCCGAAACCTGATTCCGGGAAGAAAAAACTGGCCTAATTCTTACCGCTCTTTTGGCCTGAAACGAGCCACCAACATGGCTCAAATTCCTGGCTGAAACGGCCTACAGATAGTCGATCACACACAGCCCCGCCCTGGTAGTCCTGGTAGCAGCCTCCTCCGGGCTGGCCGCAGGTCACATCGCCGGTCGGGTAGCCCAAGGGTCCGTCAACGAAGTTCAGAGCCGCCCAGCGGGTGCGGATCGGACCGGTTGAAACGCGGGTTCCGGTGCCGGGGGAGGAGATGATGGCGCCGCCCTGGTAGTCCTGATAGCAGCCGCCCTGCGGAAGCCCGCAGGTTACGTCGCCGATGGGGTAGCCGAGGGGGCCGGTGAGGAAGCCGGTGGCGGCCCAAGCGGTGCGGATCGGTCCGATCGAGAGCCGGGCGCCGGTGCCGGGGGACCAGATGATAGCCCCGCCTTGGTAGTCCTGATAGCAGCCGCCCTCCGGCAGCCCGCAGGTGACTTCCCCGGTTGCGTACCCGAGCGGGCCGCTAAGGAATCCGGTGCCGTCCCAGGCCGTGCGGATTGGGCCGGTGGAGGCGTGGGCGCCGGTGCCGGTAGACCAGGAGATGACCCCGCGCTGGTAGTTCTGGTAGCAGCCTCCTCCGGGCTGACCGCAGGTCACCTCGCCGGTGGGGTAGCCCAAGGGTCCGTCTACGAAGTTCAGCGCCGCCCAGCGGGTACGGATCGGACCGGTCGACACACGGGTTCCGGTTCCGGGGGACGAGATGATGGCCCCGCCCTGGTAGTCCTGGTAGCAGCCGTCCTCCGGCAGACCGCAGGTCACTCCACCCGTGGGGTATCCCATGGGTCCGCTAAGGAAGCCGGTGGCACCCCAGGCGGTGCGGATTGGGCCAGCGGAGGCGTGGGCGCCGGTGGCGGGGGACCAGACGATCGCCCCGCCCTGGTAGTCCTGGTAGCAGCCGCCTCCGGGCTGGCCGCAGGTCATATCTCCGGTGGGGTAGCCTAAGGGTCCGTCGACGAAGTGCAGCGCCGCCCAGCGTGCCCGAACTTCACCAGATGTGGCCCGTGCGCCGGTGGCCTGAGACCAGATAATGGCTCCACCCTGGTAGTCCTGGTAGCAGCCGGCCTGTGGCAGGCCACACGTCACCTCAGCGGTTGGGTACCCCATCGACCCGCCAATGAAGCCGGTGGCGCCCCACGCCGTGCGGATCGGTCCCGTCGAGGCATGGGCGCCCGTGCCGGCGGACCAGATGATCGCCCCGCCCTGATAGTCCTGGTAGCAGCCGCCTCCGGGCTGGCCGCAGGTTACGCCACTGGCTGGGTATCCCAGCGGGCCGTCCACGAAGTTCAGAGCCGCCCACCTGGCGCGGATTGCACCCGAGGTGGGCTGCGCGCCGGTGGCCGGTGACCATATGATGGCGCCGCCCTGATAATCCTGGTAGCAGCCGCCCTGCGGCAGACCACAGACCTCAGCCGAAGTCGGATACCCCATGGGGCCGTCGACGAAGTTCAATGACCCCCACCGGGCCCGGATAGCGCCCCACGTGGGCTGGGCCCCAGTGGCCGGGGACCAGATAACGGCCCCACCCTCGTAGTCTTGGTAGCATCCGCCGTCCCGCAGTCCACAGACCACTCCCGACGTCGAGGCACCAAGTGCCGCCCACGACGACCCCACCGCCGCAATCGCCTTGCTCGCAGCGGCAAAAGTCGATTCGATTGTTACCCCGGCGGCCGAGCTCGAAATCCAGTCGATCGACACCTTTGTTCCGGCGTGCGTGGTGAAGATTTGGCCGGCCTGCCAAGCGTGTTGATAGCTGTAGTACCCTGCAAACGGTTTCGCGTTGGGCATCAGGATGATAGAGCTGGCCGACGTCGACCCCCCGTTCTGGACGATCTTCACGCCGCGGTTTCCGCCGACGGCGGTAGCCGTGTCATAGCCAACCGGTAGCCTCAACTCAAGATAGTAGACCTCTTGGCTGACCGGATCCCTGAACTTGACGGCGCGGTTGGGGGCAGTCCCTGCCCACGCGGTCAGGGTGAAGCTTCGCCGGTCGCCTACCGTGCCGGCGTCGAAAATCTCGTCGCCGCGACCAAAACCGGCGAATTGCCACAAGCTGGAGCTGATGGCGGGCTGACTGGTTTGGGACGCACCCATCAGGTCCATGGTGTCGCCGTATTCGCGAATGCTGCAGCTTGGGTCGGCGAATGTGCCATCTGACAGGCTGGCCACGTCCGTTGCCCCGCTCCCGCACTGCAGGCTATCGGCGTGCATCAGCCCTAGGAGGTGGCCGAATTCGTGCGTAACGACACTGTTGGTCAGGGTGCCCGGCAGCGGCATCAGGACACGGCCACTGATGCCGTTAGTGCTCCACCCTGCGCCATAGGCCCCCGAGGATAGGGTCGGAGAAGCGACAAACACGACCAAGGCGGTGTAGGGATTACTGACCCAGCCGATCTCCCGCGTGACCGTTTCCATGATTTGGGTATAGGACTGCCAGGACGCCGCCGAGGATTTTACGCCCGTGCGTGTGTTCGACACAGAGAACGAAAGCCGGTTGTTGGACATCGTTTTCCAGTAGTTGCTCGCCACCTGGATGGCGGTGTTGGCGGAAACCAGCGAAATGGCGTTGGTCTCCGCTTCAGACTTGTCCGAGAGCTGGACAGTCATCAGGGAAACCTTGATGTCTCCCTGCCGGGCCAGAGAGAACGCCTCTGCGGCGATCCCGGTATCCAGCACTTGTCCCTTCCCGCCGGCAGGAGGAGGCGTTTCAAAAGAGTGGACGGATGTAGGAGTGCCGTCAGGTTGCTCTTCCGAATTCCCTAAAGGGGCAGATTCGGGAGTCGCGGAGGTAAGCGGCGCGGGCGGGGGAGTCTCGGCAGTCGCGGGGCTTAGCGGCCCCGAAGTGGCAATTGCCACCGATAACAGCGATGCTGAGAGGAGTGCTGCCAGGGTCCGTAAGTGGTTCATTATTTCCTTCATAGAACGCGGACTCGACTTCTCGCGGCCAGGGTGGCGCTGGGGCCACACGTCGAATCAGTTTAGGGAGCAGCCTGTTGGGGATCCGGTCACGTGCCGGGACCTGCAAAGGACTTTCGTGATTGCGTCAGTTTCTGCGCCAGAGGTGTGTAATTCTTGGCGTAATCCAGCGGAGCCAGGCAGGCGGCCCTCTGGCTGGCCGTCTGTCCCAGCGCCGCTGCTTTGTGGCTTTATTTCCTGAGGTTTGCGGCCCACTTCTGGAGTTAGAGCCCAGCTGCTGTCGCGAGTTTTAACATGTGATCCTGACCGGCAGCTCGGTCCCACGCAGTCGCTGACGGAAGGGCTGCAACCAATCTGACAACCCGCGCGCCGTCGAGCGATGCCACCGCGAACTCCGTTGATTCACTGAGGGTGTTGACGGCGAACTTAGTCGGTTTCCGCAGGCCAGGGAGGTCAACAGCATTCATCAGGAGGGCAAATGGATCGGAATCCACCGCTACCTGCGGGCTCGGGTAAGTGTGGACTTCCACGAGGAGAGCATTGGTCGTAGCCCCTCCCTTGTCGAAGGGGTACAAGCAAGAGTCTTTAATCGTCCCGTCCGGGAGCCTTTCCACGCTCGGCTGTACCGGTTCGAGTGCTGCTGCGACTTCCCCGAGCGCTTCCCGAATCACGGTCTCGTTCAATAGCGAGCAAGCCGAGGACTCCGTCGTCGGGAGGACGGTCCGGCCGTCCCGGGCGGTGGTTGGGGTTGTGGGGTCGCTAGTGGGTGAAGCGTAGATAGTGGAGGCGCTGGGTGTGGCGACGGGTGACGGACCATCCGGGGTGCAGGCTGTGGAAGCGCCCAGGATCAGCAATGCGGTACAGACAGCAAGGGGGCGCTTATAGGAAGACATCGGAGCCTACGCCCATTATGAGTCGATCGCCGGGGGCGGCCGTTCGGAGGTAGCGCACGACGTCGCTTTCACTTAGCGAGATGCACCCCCACGTCGGTACCGGATTTGCGTGGAGGAAGATCGCGAAACCAGCATTCATTGTGATCGGGGAGTCAGGGGGCCGGTTGTAATTGATAACTGCGCCTTGCCTGTAGTCGCCCGATCGGCGAGTGGCGTAATACCACATGTTCTCGTCCGGGAAGATGTCGGCGCTGGATTCAAAGTACTTGTTATAGTTCGAATTCAGCCGTCCGCCCCACCGCGAGTACGGGTTCAACGTGAGGTAATTCAGCGCCGTTCCCGGGTTGCTCAACCCGAAGCTGTCCGTCACCGTGAAAGAGCCCGTGGGCGAGTACTTGTTAATGGTTGGGCCAGAAGCCACGCCAGGGCGGGCAAATCCGCTTTCTCCGTTGAATCCGGAGGTGCTCCACTCTGTGACGTAGCGGCCGTTCTGCCGGAAGCAATTGACAAATGAGACCCGCGTCGAGGGGTAGTTTTCGGCGACTGCGAAGGAAACTCGGGAGGTTCCCCCCGGGTACCGTGCGGTTCCGCGGTTGAGTGACTCGCAGTAGCTGGATGGATAAAGGGAGTATCCGATGCCGGCCCAGGGCGACCAGCTGAGCTTTCCGAACTGGTAGAACTGCACGCATTGGTCCCCGTTGCAGGATTCGCCGCTCGTGGGAAATCCAAGGGAACCACGGTCAAAGTTTCGCGCTCCCCACTCCATCCGGGTGGCGCCCCACGTGGGATGGGCTCCGGTGGCCGGACTCCAGATAATCGCGCCGCCTTGGTAATCCTGGTAGCACCCTCCCTGCGTAAGCCCGCAGGTTTCTGCGTTAGTCGGGTAGCCCATGGGGCCGTCGACGAAGTTGAGGCCCGCCCAGCGAGTCCGGATCGCTCCCCACGTCGGGTGCGCTCCCGAAGCGGGGCTGTATATGATAGCTCCGCCTTCATAGTCCTGGTAGCAGCCCCCTCGGGGCAGGCCGCACGTTTCGGCGTTGGTGGGGTAGCCCATGGGACCGTCCACGAAGTTGAGGGTCGCCCACCGCATCCGGGTGGCGCCCCACGTGGGTTGGGCTCCGGTAGCAGGGGACCAGATGATGGCGCCGCCTTGGTAGTCCTGATAGCAGCCCCCCCGGGCCAGACCGCATGTCACGTCCCCCGTGGGATAGCGCATAGGGCCGTCGACGAAGTTGAGGGTCCCCCAGCGAGCTCTGGTCGGGCCCCATGTGGCTTGGGCTCCGGTCGCGGGGGACCAGATAATGGCGCCACCTTGATAGTCCTGGTAGCAGCCGCCTTGGGGGAGTCCGCATGTCTCGGAGTCGGTAGGATAGCCCATTCTGCCGTCGACATCGTTCATTGAGGACCATCGAGCCAGAATGTCGCCCGTAATTGGGTGTGCACCGGTAGCTTCGGTCCAGGAGATGCTGCCATGAGTAAATTCTTGGAGACAGCCCTCACCCGTCAATCCACATGTGGCTGGTGCCTTGGCCGCACCCAGAACGCCGGAATCCCCACCAAGGCTTAGCCAACGATCCAGTACAGCTTGCGCGCCCGCAGACAACGGCTCGCTCGGATCCACTGCCGCTTCAGCTGGTGCCGAGGCTGCTGGTGAGGATGGAGTTGGCTCGATAGTCGGATAAGGCGAGGCGGGTTCGGGTTGGAGGGTCGGCGTGTTCGTCGGGGCGGCGGAGTTGCTCTGATTGACAGAGGGCGAAGTCGGCGCGTCGCTGGGCGGTGTCACTGTAGCGGAGACCGAGGGGAGGGGCGCTGGCGCCGGGGTGGTCTCTGCATTGGCCGTCGAGCCAAAGGCGGCAACTAAAGTGATCGAACCCACAATGGCCCAGGCTATGCGGTGTTGTTGTCTAATCTTGTTCATTTATTCCCCCAGTTAGCTACCTTCGAGACCGCAATCAGAATAACCGCAAATCTCAGAGAGGATGATGGATTACGAGAGGCTCGCCGGAATTCATATCCTGACCGCCACCTATTCAGCCAGCACCCTATTGCGGCGGGCGGCCGAGAGGGTACGCCCCGGGACGCAGTCGAATCGCAACCCGAATTGCCTCCGATCTTGCAACTCCTCAGTAACCCGGTCCCCTCACGAATTTGTGTGCCCATAGCTAATCGATGTATGCGCCGCGAGCGGCGGTCCAAGAGATTCTTCCTCCTGCGAATTGTTGGGTGCAGAGGTCTCCGGATGGGTTGCAGGTTTGTGCTGTTGTGGGGTAGCCGAGGGGTCCGGTGAGGAATCCGGTGGCGGCCCAGAAGTCACGGATTGGGCCTTTGAGGCTGGGTTGGGCGCCGGTGGTGGGGGACCAGATGATGGCCCCGCCCTGGTAGTCCTGGTAGCAGCCGCCTCCGGGTTGACCGCAGGTCACGTCGCCGGTGGGGTAGCCCAGGGGCCCGTCGACGAAGTTCAGCGCCGCCCAGCGGGTGCGGATCGGGCCGGTGGAGGGGTGGGCGCCGGTGGTGGGGGACCAGATGATGGCCCCGCCCTGGTAGTCCTGGTAGCAGCCGCCGTTGACGAGGCCGCAGACAATGTCACTGGTGGGGTAGGCGAGTGGGCCGGTGAGGAATCCGGTTTTGGCCCAGGCTGTGCGGGTGGGGCCGGTGGAGGGGTGGGCGCCGGTGGTGGGGGACCAGATGATGGCCCCGCCCTGGTAGTCCTGGTAGCAGCCGCCATTGACGAGGCCGCAGACAATGTCACTGGTGGGGTAGGCGAGTGGGCCGGTGAGGAATCCGGTTTTGGCCCAGGCTGTGCGGGTTGGGCCGGTGGAGGGGTGGGCGCCGGTGGTGGGGGACCAGATGATGGCCCCGCCCTGGTAGTCCTGGTAGCAGCCGCCGTTGACGAGGCCGCAGACAATGTCACTGGTGGGGTAGGCGAGTGGGCCGGTGAGGAATCCGGTTTTGGCCCAGGCTGTGCGGGTGGGGCCGGTGGAGGGGTGGGCGCCGGTGGTGGGGGACCAGATGATGGCCCCGCCCTGGTAGTCCTGGTAGCAGCCGCCGTTGACGAGGCCGCAGTTCAGGTCGGAGGTTGGGTATCCCAAAGCTCCGGTGAGGAATCCGGTTTTGGCCCAGGCTGTGCGGGTGGGGCCGGTGGAGGGGTGCGCGCCGGTGGTGGGGGACCAGATGATGGCCCCGCCCTGGTAGTCCTGGTAGCAGCCGCCGTTGACGAGGCCGCAGACAATGTCACTGGTGGGGTAGGCGAGTGGGCCGTCGAGGAATCCGGTGCGGGCCCAGGCTGTGCGGGTGGGGCCGGTGGAGGCGTGCGCCCCGGTGGTGGGGGACCAGATGATGGCCCCGCCCTGGTAGTCCTGGTAGCAGCCGCCCTGCGGCAATCCGCAGAACTCACCCGAGGTGGGGTAACCCATTGGGCCGTCAACAAAGTTAAGTGCGCCCCATCGTGCCCGAATCGCTCCCATGGTGGGTTGCGCGCCGGTAGCGGGGGACCAGATGATGGCCCCGCCCTGGTAGTCCTGATAGCAGCCGCCGTTTCGAAGCCCGCAGACAACTCCGGAGGTGGGGCTGCCGAGGCCTGTGGTCGCCGACGCCACCGGCGCCATCGCACGGCTCGCGATGGCGGCCGTCGATTCAATGGTCACGCCGGCCGCCGTGTCAGAGATCCACCCGATGGACACGCGAGTCCCCGCGTGCGTTGTGAAGGCTTGGCCCGCCTGCCACGCATGGTTCTGGCCGTAGTAGCCGGAGTAGGGTTTCGTGCTCGGCATCAGGATAATCGAGCTAGCAGCGGATCTGCCTCCACTCTGGACAATGTTTACGCCCCGGTTGCCTCCGACCGCAGTTGCAGCGTCATAGCCAACGGGAAGCCGCAGTTCCAGGTAGTACGCCTCTCCACTGATAGGGTCGGTGAACTTGACGGCCCGGTTAGGGGCAGTTCCGGCCCATGCCGTGAGTGTGAAGCTTCTGCTATCGGTGATCTTGCCAGCGTCGAGAATCTCGTCGCCCCTGCCGAAACCGCCGTACTGCCACAGGCTTGAGCTGATCGTCGGTTGGCTGAGCTGCGAGACGCCCATTAGATCCATGGTGTTGCCGTATTCGCGGATCGTGCAGCTTGAGTCCGCGAGCGTGCCATCAGCATTGCTGGCAACATCCGAGGCTCCACTGAGGCATTGCAGGCTGTCAGAATGCATCAAGCCAAAGACATGTCCGAACTCATGAGTGAGAACGCTGTCGGTCAGCCGTCCGGGCAGCGGCATAAGCACACGGCCGCTGACCCCCGAGGCCGTGCTCCACCCAGCGCCGTAGGCATTTGAGGACAACGTTGGCGTCGCAATGAAAACGACCAAAGCCGTGTAAGGATTTGCAATCCAGTTTAGTTCGCGGGTGACAGTGTCCATGATTTGGCCATAGGACTGATTCGACGTTGCCGCAGACTTCACTCCAGTGCGAGTGCTAACAACTGAAAGGGACAATCGATTGTTGGACATGGTCTGCCAATACCGGCTCGCGGCGTCGACTGCTGCATTTGCCGCCGGGAGGGAAATTCCAGCGGTTTCGGTTGGCGACTGGTCGGCCAACTGCACGGTCATGAGGGTGACTTCGATCTTGCCTTGACGCGTCAGCGAATACGACTCGGTAGCTGCCCCCGTGGAAGGCGCGCTACCCTTGGCCCCCGGTGCCGGAGGCACTTCGAAGGTGTGGACGGTCGTGGGTGCTCCATCGCTCTGCTCAACGGACGGTGGCGCTAGCGGCGACGGGTTAACAGTGAGCGGGTTCTGCTTCACAGCAGCCACAGGCGCCGCCGCCATAGCCGGCGCCAGTGAAATGGTCGTCAAAGACGCCGCTAACAATAGCGAGGCAGAAACAGCAGCTATCAACCTAATGGGATTCATTGTTTCCTTCATTTTGCTGCGCCAAAGGTGGTGGTGCGGCTGTCCATGGTCTGTGGGTTGAGGGGTGGGCGGAGCGTCGAGGCGGCGAGGGGCGGGCCCCCGGGGTTAGCCGATGTATGCGCCGCGAGCGGCGGTCCAAGAGATTCTTCCTCCTGCGAATTGTTGGGTGCAGAGGTCTCCGGATGGGTTGCAGGTTTGTGCTGTTGTGGGGTAGCCGAGGGGTCCGGTGAGGAATCCGGTGGCGGCCCAGAAGTCACGGATTGGGCCTTTGAGGCTGGGTTGGGCGCCGGTGGTGGGGGACCAGATGATGGCCCCGCCCTGGTAGTCCTGGTAGCAGCCGCCTCCGGGTTGACCGCAGGTCACGTCGCCGGTGGGGTAGCCCAGGGGCCCGTCGACGAAGTTCAGCGCCGCCCAGCGGGTGCGGATCGGGCCGGTGGAGGGGTGGGCGCCGGTGGTGGGGGACCAGATGATGGCCCCGCCCTGGTAGTCCTGGTAGCAGCCGCCGTTGACGAGGCCGCAGACAATGTCACTGGTGGGGTAGGCGAGTGGGCCGGTGAGGAATCCGGTTTTGGCCCAGGCTGTGCGGGTGGGGCCGGTGGAGGGGTGGGCGCCGGTGGTGGGGGACCAGATGATGGCCCCGCCCTGGTAGTCCTGGTAGCAGCCGCCGTTGACGAGGCCGCAGTTCAGGTCGGAGGTTGGGTATCCCAAAGCTCCGGTGAGGAATCCGGTTTTGGCCCAGGCTGTGCGGGTGGGGCCGGTGGAGGGGTGCGCGCCGGTGGTGGGGGACCAGATGATGGCCCCGCCCTGGTAGTCCTGGTAGCAGCCGCCGTTGACGAGGCCGCAGTTCAGGTCGGAGGTTGGGTATCCCAAAGCTCCGGTGAGGAATCCGGTTTTGGCCCAGGCTGTGCGGGTGGGGCCGGTGGAGGGGTGCGCGCCGGTGGTGGGGGACCAGATGATGGCCCCGCCCTGGTAGTCCTGGTAGCAGCCGCCGTTGACGAGGCCGCAGTTCAGGTCGGAGGTTGGGTATCCCAAAGCTCCGGTGAGGAATCCGGTTTTGGCCCAGGCTGTGCGGGTGGGGCCGGTGGAGGGGTGCGCCCCGGTGGTGGGGGACCAGATGATGGCCCCGCCCTGGTAGTCCTGGTAGCAGCCGCCGTTGACGAGGCCGCAGTTCAGGTCGGAGGTTGGGTATCCCAAAGCTCCGGTGAGGAATCCGGTTTTGGCCCAGGCTGTGCGGGTGGGGCCGGTGGAGGGGTGCGCCCCGGTGGTGGGGGACCAGATGATGGCCCCGCCCTGGTAGTCCTGGTAGCAGCCGCCGCCGGGCTGGCCGCAGACAACGTCAGAAATCGGGTAAGCGAGGAAGCCGGTGAGGAATCCGGTGCGGGCCCAGGCTGCGCGGATGTCTCCGGACGTGGGGTGCGCGCCGGTGGCGGGGGACCAGATGATGGCCCCGCCCTGGTAGTCCTGGTAGCAGCCGCCGCCGGGCTGGCCGCAGACAACGTCAGAAGTCGGGTAACCGAGGAAGCCGGTGAGGAATCCGGTCCGGGCCCAGGCTGCGCGGATGTCTCCGGACGTGGGGTGCGCGCCCGTAGCGGCGGACCAGATGATGGCCCCGCCCTGGTAGTCCTGGTAACAGCCGCCTTGGGGTTGGCCGCACATGATGGCCGACGTCTCAGCTCCGAGCGAGGTCGACTCAGCTGCCACAGCGGCAATCGCCTGACTCGCCGCTGCCGGCACGCCACCAGTGGCAAACTGCTTGAGGCTGGCGTAATCACCGTTCCAGACGTTTGAGTCGCCGCCGCCTGCAAACGGGCCCGACTCGCTGTACTGCCAGAAGCTGTAGTTGGCCCAGCTGGAGGGCAGGGTGCCCGGGTTGTCGCTGGGCGAGCTCGGCCAGCGGGCGATCCACAGCGGCCAGTCGCCGAAACCTGTGGGCCCGCCGGTGCAATAGTTCCACCAGGAAGTGGTGGTGTACATGACCGGCAGACGCCCGGTCAGCGCCTGCACGGTGCTGCCAAAGTCGCGTGCCCACGACGTCAGCTCGCCCGGGGTCATGTCGTAGCAGGTGTTCCCCTGGTAGTAGCCGCCAATCGTCTGGCCGGCGTAGGGGTTTCCCTCAAAGTCGAGCACCGGAGGGAGTGTGTATCCGTCGGCGCTCCAGCCGCCGCCTTTCTGCACGAAGATCCGGGCCTGATCGGCGCCGGAGGAGGCCGCGGGGTTGGCGAAATGGTAGGCGCCGCGGATCATGCCAACGGCTCTTGATCCCAGGTACTGGTCGCTGAACGTTGTGCTGGTGTAGTAATTGCCTTCGGTTGCCTTGATGTAGGCGAAGCGGGCGCCCATGTTCCACTCGGTCTGCCAGTTGATTCCGGCCTGGTACTTGCTGACGTCGAGTCCCTGTACGCCGAAGCCAGGCATCCACGTACCTTCCGTGGCCAGTGCCTCTGTGGTCGCAAGCTTGTCTCCGTCGGCCGATGCGCCGTTGTGTGTTCCTTGCCCCATTTCAGCACCGCCGGCCTTGGTGGCCTCGGCCATGGCGCTTCTGTAGGCCTCGGACGATTTATCAGCCGTTACCTGGACAGTGCCAGCCGGAGTCGCAGGTTCCAGCGTGGCCGTGTCCAGAGTCGGAGCGGGCGGAGCCGTGGGAGTGGCCGCGGTGGCTGGCGCGGGAGGCGTTGTCGTTGCTGTCGTTGCAGCCGTGGTTGCCGTTGTTGTCGGCTCGACGGCATCCGCAGGAGCAGCCAGACCTGGGCCAGCGAGGAGGGCGACGGCCAATAGCGCGGCGCCGACCCGGCTGCCGAGGTGACTGTTGGGGGGAAGTAGGGTCCGCTTCATTTGCCGCTCCGGAAAACGACACGATAGTGGCCGTGTCGCGGTGGTCTCGCGCCTGGACTGAGTAACGCAAAGCTGTCCGGGATGTGAGAATGTCTGACTTGTCGCGCTCACCCTAACACCGGAGATTCGGGTTACCCAGAGTTTCTGGTGTTACTAGTGTGAGAATTGTTATGAATCGTGGCGCCGGTTTTCCACATGCCACCTGACCGGCCCTTGTCCTGCGGCCTGGGCACCCCTAGCTTTAACCCAATTGCAGTGCCCCGGAGACAGGGCGGCAGTCATATTGGGGGCCATCGTGGAGGCTGTTCGTATTGTCGAGGACGAAGTCCGCGAGTTGATTCGCCGGCGCGGCCTCGACCCGCTGAGTCAGGTCGGCGAAGTCCGCCGCCTCGTTGAGGCGGCGGTGATGGATTACGACGAGCGCGCCTTATTGGCGCCCCTCCCGCCCATCGGCCCGCTGGACACCGCCCGGAGGTTTGTCTTTGACGCAGTGGCCGGCTTTGGTGCCCTGCAACCCCTGCTCGACGACCCGGCCATCGAGGAAATCTGGCTTAACGCCCCCAACGAGATTTATGTGGCGCGGAACGGCGAATCCGAGCTGACCTCGGTCTCGCTGACGGAGCAGCAGGTCCGGGACCTCGTGGAACGGATGCTCAAGAGTTCGGGGCGCCGCCTCGACATGTCGTCCCCATTCGTGGACGCGGCGCTGCCGGACGGTTCCCGCCTGCACGTCGTGATACCGGACGTGACGCGGCGTCACTGGGCCATTAACATACGCAAGTTCGTCGTGAAGGCCAGCAGGCTCGAGCACCTGGTGGAACTGGGGACACTGACGCCGCAGGCAGCCCGGTTCCTCGGAGCTGCCGTGGCCAGCGGCCTGAACATCCTGGTCTCCGGCTCCACCCAGGCAGGTAAGACCACAATGCTGAACTGTCTGGCCGCGAGCATCGGAACGCGCGAGCGCGTCGTCACTGTCGAGGAGATCTTCGAGCTGCAATTTCCGCTTCGGGACGTCGTGGGGCTGCAGTGCCGGCAGCCCAACCTCGAGGGCGAAGGCGAAATCCCCATGCGGCGGCTGGTTAAGGAGGCGCTGCGCATGCGGCCGGACCGGCTGGTTGTCGGGGAGGTGCGCGAGGCCGAGAGCCTGGACATGCTGATCGCCCTGAATTCCGGGCTTCCAGGGATGTGCACGGTCCATGCAAATTCGGCCCACGACGCGGTCACGAAGATCTGCACGCTTCCGTTGCTGGCGGGCGAAAACATCTCAAGCGCCTTTGTGGTTCCGACGGTCGCGTCCTGCATCGACCTCGTGGTCCACTGTGCCCGGCACGCCAGCGGCCGCCGGGAGGTCACGGAGATCCTGTCGCTAGGCCGAAGAGTGGAAAACGGCATCATCGAATCCTCCATGGTCTTCGCCTTCAAGGACGGACAGCTGCAACCCAAGGCCAACTCGATGCCGTCAGCTGAGAAGTTTGCCCGGGCGGGGTACGACGTCGCGGCCCTGCTGGAGCCGCGCTGATGGCGGCGCTGCTGGGCATGCTCGCCGGCGCCGGGCTCCTGCTGATCTGGTGGTCTGCTTGGGAACAGCCAAAGACGGCAAAGCGAAGGCCGAGACCGAGCCGGCTGGAGGATCTGCTGGCTCCGCAGGAATTGAGAAGGTCAGCGGCCCCGGTCTGCTGGCGAGCTGTGTCGGCGTCGGAGCGTTCACTCTGCTGACGTTCTTTGCGGTGACCAGGTCGTGGCCGATCGCCGGCTGCTTTGGCCTGTTCGGGGGCTGGCTGCCCCTGGCCATCGTGAAATGGCGCGCGCGGAAGCGCACTGCTGTCCTGCGACAACTGTGGCCCGACGTCGTCGACCATCTGCGGTCGGCGATCCGTGCAGGCCTGTCTCTGCCGGAAGCCCTCATCCAACTCGGCGACAAGGGCCCCGAGGAACTCCGCCAGGTGTTCCGCGACTTTGGCTCCGACTACCGTTCGGGAGGGCAGTTCGATCCGTCCCTGACCAGGCTGAAGGACCGGCTGGCGGATCCCGTGGCCGACCGCATCGTCGAAGCACTGCGGTTGACCCGGGAAGTGGGCGGCTCGGATCTCGGCCGGCTCTTGGGCACGCTGTCGGAATTCCTGCGGGAAAGTGCCCGCACCAGAAGCGAACTGGAGGCCCGGCAGTCCTTGACCGTCAACGCCGCACGCCTTGCCGTGGCCGCCCCCTGGGTCGTCCTGATGCTGCTGGCAAGCCGGCCCGAAGCGGTCGCTGCCTACAACACACCGCTTGGGGCCGCCGTTCTGCTGGGCGGACTTGCCGTGTCCCTGATCTCCTATGCCATCATGCTGCGCATTGGAGCGCTGCCGGCAGATGAGAGGGTCCTTCGGTGACCGGGCTGATGGCGACTGCCGTCGCCACTGGAGCCGTCCTTGGCTGCGGTCTCTGGCTGTTGCTGATCAGGCTGCCTTTTATGCGGCCCGCGACCTTCGTGGAACGCATCGGCCCGCAACTGAAGTCCCACAACCTGGAATCCCGGCTCCTGCGCGCCGTGCCGAGAAATTTCACCCCGTTCGGACCACTGGAACGCATCCTGCGTCCGGTCATCGGCGACGCCGTTGTGTGGCTTGGGAGGTTGAATCCGGGTACCTCGGCTCTGAACCGCCGCCTGGCCAGGGCCGGGAGCGTCAAGTCGCCGGCCGATTTTCGGGCAGAACAGCTCCTCTGGGGCGCGGGCGGCTTCGTCGCGGCCGTTGGGGCAGTACTGCTGTTCGGCGCGGCCGGACGGCTCAGCCCCCTCCTTGCCGTCGTGCTGGTGATTGGCAGCGCCGCCGGGGGTTATATGTGGCGCGATTACCTGCTGGGAGCCCAGGTCAGGAGGCGCGAAGCGCGCATGATGGCGGAGTTCCCCAGCGTCGCCGAACTCATGGCGCTGGCCGTCAGCGCGGGCGAAAGTGCCACGGGCGCACTGGACAGAGTCTGCCGCAGCGCCCGGGGGGAGTTGTCAAAGGACTTCACCCGCGTCCTGGCGGAGACCAGGGCAGGGAAGCCGCTCGTGGAAGCCCTGCAGGAGTTCTCGTCACGGACAGAGCTTGGCCCGCTCCTCCGCTTCGTCGACGGGCTGGTCGTCGCCGTTGAACGGGGGACACCCCTCGCCGATGTGTTGCGGGCCCAGGCCCAGGACGCCCGGGATACGGCAAAGCGCGAGCTGATGGAGTCGGCAGGAAAGAAGGAAATCGGAATGATGGTTCCCGTCGTCTTCGGCGTCCTGCCGCTGACGGTCGTATTCGCCGTCTTTCCGGGCCTGGCCGCCATCAGCATGGGTTTGTAACAGCAGCAAAGGAACACGCACGGAAGCAGCAGGAAGAGACGAACCACCGACAAAAGGGGAGAAAGTGAAGCAGATCCTGAATCGCATGGCGCTGTTGTTCTACACCATCAGCCTGGTGCCAAGGCATGCCACGGCGCACGAGGCCACTGGTCGGCAGCCTGACCGGCCCGGTGATCATCGCGAGCGGGGCGACGTTCCGGGCTGGGTGATGATCACGCTGATGTCGGCCGTCCTCGTCGCCGCGCTCCTCGCGCTTGCCGGCCCCGCACTGGAAGGACTGTTCAACCAGGCCATGGACAAGGTCGGGCAGTAGCGCGTGCGTCCGCCCGGCAGCGGCTGGGGCAAAACTGACGAACGCGGCTCGGCGGTGGTGGACTTCGTCCTCGTGGGCGGGCTACTGACGCTGTTCTTCCTCGCCATCGTCCAGCTCACCCTTGTTCTGCACGTCCGGAACACGCTCATCGATGCTGCGGCCTCGGGCGCCCGGTATGGCACCCTTGCGGACCGCAGTGCCGTCGATGCCACGGACCGGGCTGCGCAGCTGATTGGCGTAGCGCTCAACCAGGAGTTCGCCCAGGACGTGACTACGAGCGAAGCCACGTACCAGGGCGTCCGGACCCTGGAGGTCACGGTCCGCGCGCCGCTGCCCGTGATCGGGCTGATCGGCCCGCGGGCAGTGTTGGAGGTGAAGGGCCATGCCGCCATCCAGCCCTGACTCTCCGGACCGCCGGCCCGGGGGATGGGCCGCGAGGACAAATACCGGCCGCCCGGACGACGCCGAACGGGGAAGCGCGATCGTCGAATTCACGTTCCTGTCGCTGCTGCTGATGGTGCCGCTGGTCTACTTCATCATCACCATGGGCCAGCTCCAGGGCGGCTCATTCGCGGTCGTCGGCGCCGCGGACCAGGCCGCCAAGGTCTTCGTTGCCCAGACTGATGCCGCCGGAGGCAGGGCCGCCGCCGAGCAGGCGGTCCTGCTGGCGCTCGCCGACCACGGGCACTCCGCGGCGAACGCCCGGGTCGAGACCAGTTGCGCCCCCGCCGACTGCATGGCCGCCGGCACGGCTGTGACGGTCACCGTCCATCTCGCGGTGCCGCTGCCGTTCGTCCCGTTTAGCGAGGTACTCGACTTGAACGCCGGGCAGCTCAGCGCCTCCGCTACCCAGCTGGTTGGCCGCTTCCGATGAGCATCCCCGGAAGGCATCGCCCCAGGCAGCGACCGCAGCCACGAATGCAGCCGCACCAAGCGGATCAGCAGCGCGGGCATCAACGCAGCGATGCCGGGCAGCTGATGGTGCTGATTATCGGCTTCGTGCTGCTCGCCCTGCTGCTCACTACGGTCGTCATCGCCGCGTCCAGCGTCTACATCGAGCACAAAAAGCTCCTGTCGCTGGCGGACGGCGCCTCGGTGGCCGCCGCGGACAGTTTTACGCTGGGACAGCTCGAAACGGTTGGCGGCAGCCCCACTGCAGTCCTGACCGGCGCACGTGTGCGGGGGACCGCCGGTGACTTCCTGGACCGCAGCAGTGCTTTCACGCGGTTCAGCGGTCTCGCCGTCGAGCCCGGGACGGGCAGCCCGGACGGTTCCACCGCCGTTGTGGTGCTCAGCGCTGCCGTCCACCCGCCCGTGGTCAATTTCCTGGTTCCCGACGGCATCAGGATCGAAGCGAGCTCGACGGCGCGCTCCCGGCTTACGCGTTAGCCTCGCGCGCTTGCCCCTCGCACTGCACCGCGACCTGGACCACCACCCAGTCCGGGCGGCTCGCACGGATAGCGTAGGCTTAAAAAACCATGGCAAATATTGATTTTCCCGCAGAAATCCGCGCCCTGCGCGCCACTTACGCCTCCATCGAGAACGTTTCGAATGTCGAGGCGCTGAAGGAAGACATCGCTGAACTCAGCGAACGGGCCGGCGAACCCAATCTGTGGGACGATCCCGCGGCTGCCCAGGTGATCACCTCCCGGCTCTCGCACCGCCAGTCCGAACTCGCGCGCCTGAACTCGCTGACCTCGCGGATTGACGATCTCGAGGTCCTCGTGGAACTCGGCCAGGATGAGGACGACGCCGACTCCATGGGGGAGGCTGCCACCGAACTGGAATCGATCCGCAAGGCGCTCAAGGAACTCGAAGTCGTGACGCTGCTGTCCGGTGAATTCGACGAGCGCGAGGCTGTCGTCACGATCCGCGCCGGCGCCGGCGGCGTGGACGCCGCGGATTTCGCCGAAATGCTGCTCCGGATGTACCTGCGCTGGGCCGAACGCCACGGCTACCCGACCACCATCATGGACACCTCGTACGCCGAAGAAGCCGGGCTGAAGTCCGCCACCTTCGAGGTCAAGGCCCCCTACGCCTATGGCACGCTCAGCGTCGAGGCCGGGACGCACCGCCTAGTCCGGATCAGCCCCTTTGACAACCAGGGCCGCCGCCAGACCTCGTTCGCGGCCGTCGAAGTCATCCCCCTGATCGAGCAGACGGACTCCATCGACATCCCGGACAACGAGATCCGCGTTGACGTCTTCCGTTCCTCCGGCCCGGGCGGCCAGTCGGTCAACACCACGGACTCCGCAGTGCGCCTGACCCACATCCCCACCGGCACCGTCGTCTCGATGCAGAACGAGAAGTCCCAGCTGCAGAACCGCGCCGCCGCCCTGCGCGTGCTGCAGTCCCGGCTCCTGCTGCTCAAGAAGGAGCAGGAGGACGCCGAGAAGAAAGCGTTCGCCGGCGACGTCAAAGCCTCCTGGGGAGACCAGATGCGCTCCTACGTCCTGAATCCGTACCAGATGGTCAAGGACCTCCGCACCGAGCACGAGGTCGGCAACACCTCGGCCGTGTTTGACGGCGAGATCGACGACTTCATCGACGCCGGCATCCGCTGGCGGACCGACAACCGCAACGCGGACAAATAGCGCGGACAAATAACGCGGCCAAACAACCGCGGACAAGCCCGCCAGGGACACGGGTCCCACGCGGGCGCGGCAAAAAAACACCCCTGCTGCCTCTTGCGTCACACCTGCCCCTCCGCTCTAATCCCGCGACACGCCCCCGTGCTCAGGCCGATCCGCCGGGGACCGTGCGTATAGTCGAGAAGCCGGAGCTCTACTTCCCCCACTAGAAAGCCCGCGCACCGGCGGCAGAGCTGGGCTGTACCGTCCACGTCCTGCAGGGTATTTAGGGCCATGATCCGTTTCGAAAATGTCACCAAGGTCTATGACCAGAAAGCGCGACCGGCGCTGGATTCGATCAACCTTGAGATCGACCGTGGCGAATTCGCCTTCCTTGTCGGTGCCTCAGGCTCCGGCAAGTCGACCTTTCTGCGCCTCGTCCTCAAAGAGGACCGCGCCTCCTCCGGTGCCGTTTACGTGGCCGGCCAGAACGTGGCAAACATCTCCAGCTGGCGCGTGCCCCGGCTCCGCCGCGGGATCGGTGTCGTCTTCCAGGACTTCCGCCTGCTCCCGCAGAAGACCGTGTTCGCCAACGTCGCCTTCGCCATGCAGGTCATCGGCAAGAGCCGCAGCGTCATCCGCGACACCGTTCCCGAGGTCCTGAAAACCGTGGGGCTCGAAGGCAAGGAAAACCGCCTTCCGCACGAACTCTCAGGCGGCGAGCAGCAGCGTGTGGCGATCGCCCGCGCCGTCGTCAACCGTCCCGGCATCCTGCTGGCCGATGAGCCGACCGGAAACCTGGACCCCACCACCTCCATGGGCATCATGGGCGTGCTGGACAAGATCAACCAGAACGGCACCACCGTGGTCATGGCCACCCACGACGACGACATCGTCAACGAGATGCGCAAACGCGTTGTTGAACTCCGCAACGGCGTCATCATCCGGGACGAGGCGAAGGCCCTCTACACCTCGATGATTCCGGTCGTGGGAGCGTCGCGCCGCCTCCGGGACGCCAGCGGACGGGAACCCGAACCCGCCGCCGTCCCGGCTGGCATCCCCAGCCGCGAACCCGGCGCCGGAACACCTGCCGCAGGGGAGGGCCAGCTGTGAGGCTCCAGTTCGTCCTCGCCGAAATCGGCAGCGGCCTGCGCCGCAACCTCTCCATGGTGGTCTCGGTCATCCTGGTGACATTCGTGTCCCTGACGTTTGTCGGTGCCGCCGGCATGCTGCAGCTGCAGATCAACCAGATGAAGGGCTACTGGTACGACAAGGTCCAGGTCGCCATCTTCCTCTGCAGTGACGGGTCGACGGCGGCCGGCTGCGCCACCGGCCCGGCCACCCCGGAACAGCAGGACAACCTGGGCAAGCTCCTGGAATCGCCCGCGGTGGCCCAGTACGTCAACGACTTCCAGTTCGAGTCCAAGGACGACGCCTACAAGCACTTCAAGGAACAGTTCTCCAATTCCCCGATCGTGGACTCCGTGACGCCGGACCAGCTCCCGGCCTCCTTCCGGATCAACATGAAGGATCCGGAGAAGTACCAGATCATCAGCGAGACCTTTTCCTCGCAGGCCGGCGTCGAAACCGTGATCGACCAGCGCCAGCTCCTGGAGCGGCTCTTTTCCGTCATGAACGCAGCCTCCCTCGTGGCCGTGAGCGTTGCCGGCGTGATGATCGTCTGTGCAATCCTGCTGATCGCCACCACGATCCGGCTTTCGGCCTTCAGCCGGCGCCGGGAAACCGGAATCATGCGCCTGGTCGGGGCATCGAAGATGGTCATCCAGCTGCCGTTCATCCTCGAGGGCGTGATCGCCGCCGTGATTGGCGCGGCGCTGGCCTCTGGAACACTCTGGGCCGTGGCCCACTTCTTCCTGGGCGGGTACCTCTCCAAGCAATATCCGGACACCGCCTTCATCTCCGCAGCTCAGACGCTTATCCTCGCGCCGGCCCTGATCGGCCTCGGCGTTCTCCTGGCAGGCGTATCATCGCTCCTAACCCTCCGTCGATACTTGAGGGTCTAGGGTGCGCAACGAAAAGAGAAGGCCCATGACACCGATGCATCGACTGGCCCCGCGTCCGGCTATGCCCGGCCGTCCTGTGGCCGGCCGCCGCAGCCGACTGGTCAGCGCCGCACTGGCGGTTGTCCTGGCGGCAAGCATGGGCGCTTCGACCCCGGTGGCGTTCGCCGACACCCTCGAGGACCAGCAGGCGGCGCTCCGCGAGGAAGCGGCCCGGGTCCAGCATTCCCTGGAGTTCGTGGACTCCCGGATCGCCGAGGCCGCCGCGGATCTCGTCCTCTACCAGGGCCAGCTTCCCGGTGCGCAGCAGGCCCTGCTGGAAGCCCAGGGCCGCGTGGCCAGCGCCGTGAAGGAGGCCGAGGCCCTTGCCGCCCGCGTGGACCTTGCGCAGCAGAACAAGGCCAAGATCACCCAGCAGCTCGAGACGGACAAGCAGAAGATCGCCGACACCAAAAAGCTGATCGGACAGATCGCCACGCAGGCCTACAAGTCCGGCGGCGTGCCCTCCAACCTTTCACTGTTCTTCGGCTCGAACAACGGCGGCAGCCTCACCGAGACCATCGACCTGGCCGACCAGGCAATGCGCAGCCAGAACTCCGCGATGGACAAGCTCACCCAGCAGAACGCCACCAACGTCAACTCCCAGGCCCGGCTCGAAGCGGTGGAAGCCGAAATCACGGACCTCAAAGCCAAAGCCGACGCCGCGCTGGCACGCGAACAGGCCGCCCGTGACGAGGCGGAGGCCAAAAAGGCCCAGGTGGACAAGCTCATCTCCGACACCAGCAGGCTCGACGCCGAGCTCCAGGCCGCCAAGCCCGGTATCCAGACCCAGCTCGCCCAGGTCAAGAACCAGCAGGACGCGGTAGCGGCGGACATCGCCGAACGCGACCGTAAGCTGCGTGAGGCCTGGGAAGCCGAACAGCGCCGGATCGCCGAGGCGGCGGCAGCGGCCGCCGCGGCGGCCGCCCGCGCCAAGGGCCAGACCAAGGCTCCCGCCCCGTACGTCCCCGCCCCGCCCGGAAACCCGTCAGCGTTCGGGCTCCGGCACCCCTTCAACGGCGTTCCGATCAGCTCCGGCTTCGGCTGGCGCGCCACGCCGCCGGGCACCATCGACTTCTACGGCCAGGGCGGCTACATGCACACCGGGATCGACTTCGCTGCGGCCTGCGGTACGCCCGTTTACGCCGCGGCAGCGGGCAAAGTGTTCTCGGCAGGCTGGGCCAACGACGGCGGCGGCAACAACGTGAAGATCTCCCACGGTGTCGTCCAGGGAAACTCGCTGACCACCATTTACTACCACAACGTCAGCGTGACGGTTTCCTCCGGACAGCAGGTGAGCCAGGGACAGCTGATCGCATACTCGGGAACCACCGGCAATTCCAGCGGCTGCCATTCGCACTTCGAGACCTGGCTCAACGGCAGTGCCGTGGACCCGATGAACCTGCTCTGATCCGCCCGGAGCGGAAGCCTCCCGGCCGACCCGCGGCCCTGCCGTAAACTGGTAGGAGTCCGCGCCGCACAGGCTGCGGCCCACCCATCGATCCAAGGAGTTCCACCGTGCCGAAAGAAAGTGGCCGCAAAGTAGTGGCCACCAACCGCAAGGCCCGGCACGACTACCACATCCTCGACACCTACGAGGCCGGGATCGCGCTCATGGGCACCGAGGTGAAGTCCCTCCGCGAGGGGCACGCCTCCATGGTCGACGGCTTCTGCACCTTCTACAACGACGAGCTGTGGATGGAGGGCATCCACATCCCCGAGTACCACCAGGGGAGCTGGACCAACCATGCCGCCCGCCGCCGGCGCAAGCTGCTGCTGCACCGCGACGAGCTCACCAAGATCTCGCACAAGATCCGCGAATCAGGCTTCACCATCGTCCCCCTCCAGCTGTACTTCCTGGACGGCCGGGCCAAGGTGGAGATCGGCGTGGCCCGCGGCAAGAAGGAATACGACAAACGCCAGACCCTCCGCGAACAGCAGGACAAGCGCGAGGCCCTGCGCGTCATGCGCGAGCGGAACCGGCGGTAGCGAACACCGCCGCCGGCCCGCGGGAATGATTCTGCGGGGACGTGCGTTATGCTAGGTAGTCCGGGAAGGAACGGCGCGGAAACCGCAGCAACGGTTCAGCACCAGACCAGACCGGTTTGATAAAAAAATACGGGGATGATCGGTTTCGACGATGTTAGTCGCGACAGGTGAAGCGGGCCGAGGATGCAGAATTATCTCGTAAACGCTGTCTGCAAACCAATAAGTGCCGAATCAAAACGCACTGACTTCGCTCTCGCTGCCTAAGCAGTAAGACAGTCCGTCAGCCCGAGGTTGCTATTGCCCCGGATCCTGGCGTCATTTAGATAGCCACCGCTGTTTACCCCCGTCATCGGGGTGGACGGGACTCTTAGATGACTGGGCCCGGATCAGCCAGCTGTTTGTAGCATGGCTGGGGCCGAGAAAATCCAACGCAAACTGCGCCCGGAGAAGCCCTGACAACACGACATCGGACGGGGGTTCAATTCCCCCCATCTCCACCATACGGAGCGCCGGAGACGGCGCTCCACCCCGTAGAGTTCCACACAAAAGGCCGGAAGCGTCAGCTTCCGGCCTTTTGTTTTGCCTGGGCGGCTCGGCTGGCGAGCAGCGCTCAGCGCTTCTTGATGTGGGCGACCGGGTCCGCGTGCGTTTCCGCGACGTTCCTGGACTTCTTCTCGGCCCGTTTTTCCTTGATGGTTTTCACCGGTTTCTTTGCCATGCTCCGGTGCGGCGTCTTGTCAGGCATGTGGGCGCTCCCTAACGGCAGGGGGCCGGAATGGCCCCGTGATATTAAGTTACGCCTCGGGCACCGCAACGTCCACGATGCCGACAAAGCGGCTGCCCACGCCCTCATACTCGCTGCGGACCAGCCCGGCGCCGGCGGCGGGGATCTCATACGGAGCGTGGTGCGCGCAACACACATAGGTGAAGTCCGGCCACCACTTCTTCGGCCGGGCTGCCTCGGAGAATCCGCAGACAGCGCACGTCAGCTGGACCCAGATGGGGCGTTTGCCGGTCCGGTTGGCTTTGGACTGAAGGAGCCACGCCGGCGGGTTGTCCAGGAGTTCGCCGAGCTCGGCGTCGCTCAGCCGGGGCGGGATGCCGTGACGGTGGGCCATCTCCAGCGGAATATCAAGGATCTGGGCAGCAACACGACGGGTAACCATCCTTTAACGATACGGGATGGGAGGGTCCCCAAATCGCCCACAGGACGCCGGCGTTAGGCTCGTCACAGAGACGTGAGCGCCACTCCGAGCGCTGCTGCCGCCAGTCCGGCGACCAGGTTGGCGGCAACATTGAGGCCCGCGGCGCGGTACCGCGTCTCGCTGACCAGCCGCACCGTGGCGGTGGTCCAGGAACTGAAGGTGGTCAGGCCGCCGGCGAGCCCGGTCGAGAGGCCGGACTGCCACTCGGCGCCCAGGCCCAGCCGGGCCGTCATCCCCATGGCCGCGCCAATGATCAAGGAGCCCGTCACGTTGACCACCAGGGTCGCCCAGGGCCAGTGCGGGCGGCGCCCCGGGTGGTGCGCAAACCAGGAGTCGACGGCGAAGCGCAGCAAGGCGCCCGCGACACCGAAGACTGCCACCAGTAAGGCCGTGATCATGAGGCCCCGCCGCTCAGGTCGGCCAGGGCCTTGCCGGTTTTCCACCCGGCGGCCGCGGCGCCGAGCCCCAGGACCAGTGACAGCCCCAGATAGGCCATCCAGCCGGTGTGCAGTCCGCCACGGAACTGCTGGTCGATGGAGAACACCACGGCCGAAAAGGTCGTGAAGGAACCCAGCAGCCCGGGACCCAGACCGGCACGCAGCCAGAAGGCGGTCTTCGGCCGTGCGATCCAGACCGTGGTGAGGGCCGCCAGGACAAAGCTGCCCACGATGTTGATCACCAGGGTCGTCCACGGGATGGTGCCGGCGGCCTCGGGGAACACCAGTCCGGCCCCGTAGCGCAGCTCCGTTCCGATCAGGCCGCCAACGGCGACGGCGGCCCACGCCCGCCAGCCTGGCAGCCCGGGCCGGGCCCCGGCAGCCGCCGGTGCTGGTGCCTTGGCCGCGCGCTTCATGCCGCGGCTCCGGTCGGTGCGGGCCGCATTCAGGGCCGCTTGAGGCTGCAGCCGGGATGGGCAGTGTCGCTGTGGACCCAGAGGGCGGACGCGACTTCCTCGGCGAGGTCGAACTCCTGCCGGGTGCCGCCGGAGCCGATCCGCACGACCAGGGCGCCGCCGAAAGGCTTCCGGCCCAGCACCTCGACGTCCGCGTCCAGCCCGATGTCCTCGGCGGAAAGATAGCGCAGCAGTTCGGGGTTCTCGTCGCTGATCCGGGTGATGCGGCCGGTGTGCCCGTCATCGAGCTCACTCATCCGGTGGGCGGCGGGCATCAGCACGGAGCCGTCCGCTGCCGGGATCGGATCACCGTGCGGGTCCCGCACCGGGTTCCCGAGCTTGGCCGCCATGCGTTCGATGAAAGTGTCCGAGACGGCGTGTTCCAGAAGTTCGGCCTCGTCGTGGACCTCGTCCCAGCGGTAGCCGAGTTCCCGGACGAGGAAAGTCTCAATGAGCCGGTGCCGCCGGACCATGGACAACGCCAGCCGGACGCCGTCGGCCGTGAGCCTGATGGCGCTGTAGGGCTGGTGGTCCACGAGTCCCTGGTCCTTGAGCTTGCGGACCATCTCGGAGACCGAGGAGTTGGCCACGCCGAGGCGCTGGGCCAGCTGGGTGGAGGTGATGGGCTTGTCCTGCCACTCCGTGAAGGAGTAGATGACCTTGACGTAATCCTCGATCGAGGAGGAGGGCGGACTGGTCTTCACAGCAACCAGCCTACTATCAGGCGGCGCCGGAGACCGGCAGCCACAGCAGGACGAGGCGGACCGCCACGACCAGGACCACGCTGTCGACGGCGGCGGGCGGGATCAGGCGCGGACTGCCCGCCAGCTCTGCGTCAGGTAGGGGAGCGGGAGGACCTCGCCGGGGCGGTGGCCCAGATGTTCGTGCAGGTACCAGTCGAGGTTGCCCAGCACCTTGGCCCGGGTCGCCTCGCCGGCCGCCAGATAGTAGCTGCGGGACTTCGTCAGCTCCATGATCTCCGCAGTGCGCACCGGATCCTCCCAGCGGGTGAGATGGCTCTCCAGCCCGGTGAATTCCGGACCCAGCGGCGGTTTGAAGTGCGGCTTGTGGACATCGCCGGCATGCATGATCCGCGAGAGCCGGTGCACCCAGGGAACGGACGTGTCCAGCTGATTCCAGATCAGCCCCAGCACGCCGTGGGGGCGGAGGATCCGGGCGATCTCCGTGCTGGCCAGGAGGGGATCGCACCAGTGCCAAGCCTGCGCGACGGTCACGAGGTCGAAAGCTTCGGCGGGCAGCCCGGTGTCCTCGGCGGTACCCTCGACGGCGGTGACGCCCGGCAGTGTCCTGCGCAGCTGTTCCAGCATGTCGGCGGAAGGGTCCACGGCCACCGTGTGCAGGCCGCGTGCCACCAGCAGCGCCGTGAACTTCCCGGTTCCGGCGCCGACGTCCGCGGCGTCCTTCGCGCCGGCGGGAATCAGCCAGTCGGCCGAGTCAGCGGGGTAGCCCGGGCGGACGCGTTCGTAGTGTTCCCCGCCGTCCCGGAAGCTCTGCCCCAGCTTCTGGCGCCGCTCCTGGTGCAGTTTGGGTCCGCCGCGTGCCACGTGCGTTCTCCTTAGGCAGGTCCGGATGGGTACCTTCCGAATTTACCGCACGAAGCACGGGCCGCGTTTCCTTGGCTTTGCCCCCGCCGGGCCATCAGTCCAGCGTGCAGGGCGCGGCGCCGGCGGTGCCGGGTGTGTTGGGAGCCCAGTGCGGGTAGCTGCGGGTGTCGTTGGACGGCACCCAGCGTCCGGCGTCCACCACATAGTCCCAGCCGAGGCCGGTCCGGCGCAGGTCCTGGATTCCGGCGAGCAGCCGCTCGGCGTCCTCCAGCCGGGAACCCAGGCCGAAGCTGGCCCGCAGCGATCCGGAGGGCAGCCCGAGCCGCCGGAGCAGGGGGTGCGCGCAGAAGCGGCCGTCGCGCAGACCGATGCCGTGTTCGGCCGACAGGTAGGCCGCCACCAGGCCCGCGTCGTAGCCCTCCAGCGAGAAGTTGACGACGCCGATTGTGCCGGTGCCCGGCCCGGTGCCTGCGGGCGCATCGAAGGAAGCACTATCCGAGAAGATCTGGTGCACCCTGACGCCGTCGATCCGGGCCAGGCCCTCGACGAGGAAGGACCGGATGGCGTTTTCGTGCGCGTGCCACTGTTCCGCGTCAAGGTCGGCAATCACCTGGGTGGCGCGGGCCAGGGCGGCGGCGCCAAGGACATTGGGGGAACCGCCCTCGTGCCGGGCAGGACCGGTGGTCCAGCTGACCGTGTCGATCCGGGCATCCTGGACGGCTCCGCCGCCGGCCAGGTGCGGTGTGCCGGCGTCGAGCCAGTCGGGACGGCCGACAAGCACTCCGGCGCCGAACGGTGCGTAGAGCTTGTGCCCGGAAAAGGCGAGATAGTCGATGCCGTCCGCCGCGATATTGATCCGCCGATGCGGCGCCAGTTGCGCGGCGTCGACGACGATCCGGGCGCCGAATTCGTGGGCCAGGGCGGCCAGGGCCCGGATCGGCAGGATCTCTCCGGTGACGTTGGAGGCGCCGGTCACGGCGAGCAGGCTGACGCCGCCGTAAGCGAGTTCCCCGCGGAGCAGTTCCAGCGTCGCGGCCAGGGTGGGAGCGGCGATGACGCTGCGGTGCGGCACGCTCTGCCACGGCAGGAGGTTGGCATGGTGTTCGATGTCGAGATAGAGCACCTCGCCGGTGTGGGACCCGTCGGCGACCGGCAGGCAGCCCGCCAGCAGGTTCAGGGAATCGGTGGTGTTCCGGGTGAAAATCACCGAATCGTCCGGGCGGCCGCCGACGAAATCCCGGACAATGCTGCGGGCGTTCTCGTAGACCGAGGTGCTGATCTGGGAGGCATAACCGGCGCCGCGGTGGACACTGGCGTAGTACGGCAGGATCTCGTTGAGGTACGCCGAAACCACGGACAGGGCAGGGGCCGAGGCGCCGTAATCCAGGTTGGCGTAGCGGACGCTGCCGCCCTGAATGAGGGGGGCCTGGATCTCGGCGCCGGTCACCGCGGCCAGGGGCCGGCGGGCGACGGCGAACCTCGCCTCGTGGAGGGTCTGGCCGGCGCCGGACGGCAGTTCGGCAGTGGCAGGAAAAGTGGCAGTCGTCATGGGACCTCGCTCGAAAAGGACCCCACGCACCGGGGATCCGCGCTTGCCGGGTCCGTTCCGGACCGGCCAGGTCGTCACCCGGGGCACCCCACCGCGAATGGAGGGTTGCCGGCCAGCAAACCGGGGTTTAGCGCTGGCACTCGTGACCTGCTTCGAGCCTAGGACATCCGTGCGGGAGCGGAAAAGACAGGGCCCTTATGTGAAGCGCTTTATTACGGCACGGCTCCGGGAGGTGCGGTCGAAACGGCCGCCGCCAGGGCCTAGAGCAGGTCGTCCAGCCCCGGGTTGAGGCGTTTGAGGACCTCCGAGTGCAGGATGGAGTTGGTGGCGAGGGCGTTGCCGCCGAAGGGGCCGTCCTCTCCTTCGAGGGAGGTGAAGCGTCCGCCGGCCTCCGTGACGATCGGAACCAGGGCGGCCATATCGTAGAGGTTCAGTTCAGGCTCGCAGGCGATGTCGACGGCGCCTTCGGCCACGAGGCAGTAGGACCAGAAGTCGCCGTAGGCGCGGGTGCGCCAGACTTCCTCGGTCAGGCCCAGGAACTCATCGAGGTTGCCGCGCTGCTTCCAGCCGCCCAGACTGGAGTAGGACAGCGAGGCGTCCGCGAGCTTGGAGACGTTGGAGACCTTCAGCCGGGTGGCGGCGGCCAGCGACCGACCCATGTAGGCGCCGGCGCCCTTGGCAGCCCACCAGCGTTTCCCCAGTGCCGGGGCGCTCACGACGCCGACGACCGGCTCGCCCTCGTCGACGAGGGCGATCAGCGTGGCCCAGACGGGGACGCCGCGGACGAAGTTCTTGGTCCCGTCGATCGGGTCGATGATCCAGCGGCGGGAGCCGTGGCCGGAACTGCCGAACTCCTCGCCCAGGACGGCGTCGCGCGGCCGGGAGCGGGACAGCTGGCCGCGGATGGCTTCCTCGACGGACTTGTCGGCGTCCGTCACCGGCGTCAGGTCCGGCTTCGTCTCGACCCGAAGGTCGAGTGCCTTGAAGCGGCTCATGGTCTGGGAATCTACGGAATCTGCCAGTACATGGGCAAGGCGCAGGTCATCGTTGTAGCTCGAAGCGGGTTGACTCATGGTTCCAAACTACCGCCAAAGCGGGCGCCCTGGCGGGAGGCCGGGTGGCTGCGCCGCCGGAGGCGGCCCGGCACAGGGCGATCCGCGCCCCGATTGCCCGCTCAGGAGACGGTGCCCAGCTCCTTGACGTCCTGTGCTTCCATCCGCGGGTCCGTCCCCAACAGGCGGCGCAGCGAGCTGAGCCGGGCCGGGCCGGATTCGCCCGCGTGGCCGGCGGCCACCCAGGCGTCCACGCCGCAGTTGACGGCGCTGGAGTCGTGCTTGCAGCCCCGCTCGCAGGCGTCGGTTCCGGGTTCAAGGTCCGGGAAGGAGTGCAGGATCCGGTCGGGGTCCACGTGGGCCAGGCCGAAGGAGCGGATGCCGGGGGTGTCGATGATCCAGCTGCCTGCGGGGGCGTCGTTGACCTTCAGGGCTAGCGCCGAGGATGACGTGTGGCGTCCGCGCCCTGTGACGGCGTTGACACCGCCGGTGGCGCGCTCGGCGCCGGTCAGCGCATTGACCATGGTGGACTTGCCGACGCCGGAATGGCCCAGCATGACGGTGACCTTCCCGTCCAGGTAGGCGCGCAGCTGGGAGACGGCGTCCTTGTCCAGCCGGGCGGACAACCCGTCGTCCGAGCGGGCATCGATGCCGGAGGCTGCGGAGTCCGCCGTCTTGGAGATGATCACGGGGAAGGCGAGGTGCTGGTAATTGGCGAGGAGCTCCGCGGGATCCTTGACGTCGGCCTTGGTGACCAGCAGCAGCGGCTCGATCCCGGCGTCGTACGCGGCCACAAGGGCGCGGTCGATGAACCCGGTCCTGGGCTCCGGATTGGCAGCTGCCACCACGATCACCAGCTGGTCGGCATTGGCGACGACGGCGCGCTCGATCGGGTCCGTGTCATCGGCACTGCGCCGCAGCAGGGTCTTGCGGTCCTGGATCCTGACCAGACGGGCCAGGGTGTCGGGCTCGCCGGTGACATCCCCGACGAGCGAGACAAAGTCGCCGGCCACGACGGGGTTGCGGCGCAGCTCCCGGGCCCGGGCGGCGATGATTTTGCGCTCCTCGGGCGTGCCCTCGGCGACGACGGCGGTGTAGCGTCCCCGGTCAACGGTGATGATCCGCCCGGTCACGGCGTCGTCGTAGCTAGGTCGGTCCTTGGTGCGGGGCCGGGTGCCCTTCTTGTTGGGCCGGATCCGGACGTCGGATTCGTCCCAGGAGTCAGTGCTGCGTGCCACCGGCGGCGTCCTTCTTTGCGGGGATGGCGTCTGCGGGGGCTGCACTTCCGCCGGCGCCCTGGGCGAGCATGGATTCCCACAGCCGCGGGAAGTCCGGCATCGTCTTGGCTGTGGTCGCAATGTCCTCGACCTCGATGCCGGGGACGGCCAGGCCCAGGATGGCACCTGCCGTGGCCATACGGTGGTCGGCGTAGCTGTGGACGACCCCGCCGTGCAGTGGCGCGGGCCGGATGATGAGACCGTCGGAGGTTTCCTCCGCGTCGCCGCCCAGGCGGTTGATCTCCGCCACGAGGGCGGCCAGCCGGTCTGTTTCGTGGCCGCGGAGGTGGGCGATGCCGCCCAGCCGCGAGGGGCCGCTGGCGAGGGCGCAGAGGGCGGCGACCGTGGGGGCGAGTTCGCTGGTCTCGTCGAAGTCCGCGCCCTTGATCTCCGGGCCGCCGGTGACGGTCAGGGTGCCGTCGGTGAGCGTGACGGTGGCACCCATGGTGGTCAGGATGCCGCGCCACAGATCGCCGACCTGGGTGGTCCTGGCCGGCCAATTGGGGATCCGGACCGTGCCGCGGGTGGCCAGCGCCGCTGCGAGGAACGGCCCGGCGTTGGAGAGGTCCTGTTCGATCCTGAGGTCAAAGGCGCGGATGGCCCCGGGGGAGACGACCCAGTGGTTCGGGCGGGAATCGTCCACGGCGACACCGGCGCCGCGGAGCACGGCGACCGTCATGTTGATGTGGTCCAGGCTGGGGACGGGCTTGCCTACGTGCTCGAGGTGCAGTCCCCCCGTGAATCGGGCTCCGGCCAGGAGCAGCGCCGAGACAAACTGCGAGGAAGCACTGGCGTCAATGACGAGGTGGCCGCCCCGGACTTCGCCCGTGCCCTCGACCGCAAACGGCAGCGAGGACGCCGGTCCGCCGCCGGGTGCGCTGACGGCGACGCCCAGCCCGGTCAGCGCCGCGATGATGGGACCCATCGGGCGGTTCCGGGCGTGCGGATCGCCGTCGAACAGTGTTACTCCGCGGCGCAGGGCCGCGACGGGAGGGACGAACCGCATCACCGTCCCGGCCAGCCCGCAATCGACAGCGGACCGCGCCTCCGGGGCATCCAGGCTGATGGGCGTGATGGCCAGGTCAGGGCCGAAGGCGCCGTCGCCCGGAACTTCCGTGATAGTCGCCCCCAGCTGCCGCAGCGCCTCGATCATCAGGGCCGAATCGCGGGAATGCAGGGGGGCACGCAACCGCGAGGGCCCGTCGGCGAGGGCGGCCAGCACCAGGTACCTGTTGGTCAGGGACTTCGATCCCGGAACGGTGACCGTTGCGTCGACGGGCCGAACGGCGAACGGCGCCCGCCAGGGCGGAACGCTGTCGGCCGGAACGGGGCGGGCTGCTGCGGGGGTGGCGCCTGTCATTGTTGTCTTAGGCTCCGACGGTGTGGTCTACGGCCTTGCGCACAGCCTTGTCGGCCTTCTTCAGCTGCTTGCCGGTGGTCTTCCGGACATCGGCGGCGAGGTGGCCTGCGTTCTTCTTGGCGTCCGCGGCGAGGTGCTCGGCGCGCCAGGCCAGGCTGGGCCGGCCGTTTGTGTCGACGGCGGCGAGCAGGACCCCGCCGGTCAGGGAGACGTTCTTGAGTAGCTGCTTGCGCCGGGCGTCACGGCCGTCCTTGGAGCTGATGTCCGCGCTGCGCCATTCGACGTAACCGTTGAGCGCCGAGATGACGGCCAGGATGGTAGCGGCGAGGCGTGCCGACTTGCCGAGCGCGAAAAGCACGCCGGCTCCGACCTGGGTGCCGCCGATAACGCGGGCCAGGACCTTCTCGTTGGTCTGGAACGGCAGCGATTCAGCCGCGCGCCGCAGCAGGGGTGAGAGCTGCGTGGCAGTGTCATCCGCATTCTTTAGCTTGTCCATGCCGGCAAGGACGAAACTGGATGCGAGCATGGGCCGGGCGAGAAAGCGGACAAACGACATGAATTTCCTCCTGGGTGGACGAACCGCGGAATCAATGCGGGAGAACCGGTTCTAGTCTTGCACTTTTGCGGAATATTTGCCTGCCGGGCCGGGTTGTGAATGACAGGTCCCGGCTGTTTAAATGCGGCCGGATTTTGGTTCTGAACAGCCCGGACAGCGGGCTGGAACACAGTGGCCCGGCTGGAGCGCCCCGCCGTGGCGCAGGAAGGCGGAGATTTGATACTGGTGAAGGACATTCCCGTAACGGACATTCGCCTCAAGGACATGGGGAAACTCCCGGCAGATCCGGCGGAGTCGTGGACCGCTGCCCTGCGGGACGGAACGGTGCCGGCAGTGACGGGCACCCGACGGAGCCTAACAGTAGACTTGAAGGCAATGAGCACCCTGGATCCGGCCGTTGCGGCCATGCATGAGGTAGCCGGAAACGGCGCCACGCCCGCCAAGTCACCTGCTACCGGCCCCGCCGGCGCACTTTCAGACCCTGCCCCGGAACCGGGAGTGGCGCGGGCGTCCGACGCCACGGACACGGTGCAGGATGCCGCCGCCCAGGAGACGATTGTGGACGGGCAGGCGCTGGACGTGACGACTGAAACCACGGAGGAACGCCGGGTACGGTTCGAACGCGACGCCATGCAGTACGTGGACCAGCTGTACTCCGCAGCCATGAGGATGGCCCGGAATCCCGCTGATGCCGAGGACCTGGTCCAGGAGGCGTACACGAAGGCGTTCTCGGCCTTCCACCAGTACAAGCCGGGCACCAACCTGAAAGCCTGGCTCTACCGCATCCTGACGAACACCTACATCAACCTGTACCGCAAGCGGCAGCGCGAGCCGCTGCAGTCGAACTCGGACACCATCGAGGACTGGCAGCTCGCCCGGGCGGAGTCACATACCTCCTCAGGCCTGCGTTCGGCCGAGGCCGAGGCTCTGGACCACCTGCCGGATTCGGACGTGAAGCGGGCCCTGCAGGACATCCCGGAGGAATTCCGGCTGGCGGTGTACTTCGCGGACGTCGAGGGATTCGCGTACAAAGAAATTTCAGAGATCATGAACACCCCGATCGGGACCGTGATGTCACGCCTGCACCGGGGCCGGAAGATGCTCCGGGACATGCTCGCCGACTATGCCGCCGAGCGGGGATTCCGGGCGGGTCCCACCACCGCGGCCGAAAGCAACAAACAGGAGAACAGGAAATGAGCGACTGCCAGGGACTGGGCGACTGCGACGACGCCCGGATGCAACGTATCTACGAGTATCTGGACGGTGCCCTCACACACGATGACATCGCCGAGATCAAGGACCACCTGGACGGGTGCCCGGAATGCTTTGAGCAGTACGACCTCGAATGTGTCATCCGCGTCATGGTGAAGCGCTCCTGTACCGAGGCCGCCCCGGAGAACCTCAAGAATTCGATCCTGGACCGGATCCACTCCAACAACCCGGTGGAGGCCTGACCCCTCCGGCCCCGAGCTGTTCCGCGGAATGAGTTCCGCGGCACCAGTCCCGCGAACCAAAACGAATGACCCCGGAAACCGTGAGGTTTCCGGGGTCATTCGACTAAAGCTGTCATTCCAAGCTTTGCTTAGGCGTTGGGGCGCTTGCCGTGGTTCGCGCCGCCACGCTTACGGTCACGACGTTTACGTGCACGTTTGCTCATAGCTGGCCTCCTTAATTTTTGGTACTCAAAAGAGCTGCCCTCAAGTCTCCCACATCGGGGCACCCGCCGCGAACCGGCGGGGCGGGAGGTGCCGCAGAGAGCGAATCACGGCCGGAGATTCAGTCCAGTGAATTCCGGATCGAGATCCGGGCCTGGTCCAGCACCGTTTTGACCGTCTCCAGCGTCACGGGCGTGATCGGATGCCGTCCGCCGTGGCGGCGCAGCTCCACGCGGACGTCGTCGCGGAAGGCCTGCACCAGCATCTCCGCCTCCCGCAGCCGGCCATCGCTCTCCTGCGAGTAGCGCTGGCCCGCCAGCGAGGCGACCGTTGATCCGGCCGCCCGGGCGGAGGAACGCGCGGCCTCGGCCGTTGCGGCCAGGTCCGCCCGCAGCCCGCGCATATTGACTTTGATGTCCTGCCGCAGAGTGTCCGCGAGGCGCCGGACTGACGCGGAGATGTCGTTTTCCACACCGGCGACTTCGTCCCGCCGGTTGTTCAGCTCCACGAGTCCGGCCGGGGTGATGCTGTAGTAGGTCCGGCGGCCCTCGGTGAGGGTGGCGACGAGCCCTTCCTCCTCGAGCTTGCCAAGCCGCGGATAGATGGTTCCGGCACTGGGGGAGTAGGTGCCGCCGAAGCGTTCGCTGAGCGCCTTGATGAGTTCATAGCCGTGCTTCGGACCTGGCTCCAGCAGCGCGAGCAGGTAGAGCCGCAGCGCCCCGTGGGCAAAGACCGGAGGCATCAGGGCCCCTTGTTGGGGTCCGCGATCGGCTGGCCGTGGAAGATCGCCGTTTTTCCCGAGACCGAATTGGTCCGGACCAGCATGAGTTGGGTATCGGGTCCGGCAATGGTTTGCACGGTGCCGCCGGGTTGGCTGTATTTCAGGTCGTCAATGACGACGGCGCCGCTCGCGGACTTGGCGATGATGTCCACGCCGACGTCGTGCGGGAGGCGGATGGTGACATCACCCGAGACTGAATTGGCGCCGAAGTCCTGGGTGAAGCTGTGCAGGTCGAAGCTGAGGTCTCCGCTGACGGTGTTGGCACGGATGTTGGTGAACTCGCCGGATGCGGTGATCTCGCCCGAGACGCTCTTGGCCGTCAGGACGCCCTTGTGGTTGCGGGCGATCACCTCGCCGCTGACGGTCTTGACCGACAGGCTCCCCGACGTGCCGTCGGCCAGGACGGAGCCGGAGACCGTGTTCAGCCGGGTGTCACCGCTGCTCCCGGAAACCATGCCGTCGCCGCTGACGGTTCCCGCCTCGACGTCGACGCCGGCCGGCAGGGCGATGCTGATAACAACGGAATTGCTGCTGCTGTTGTTGACGGTGTCCATGAGGTTCTTGAACCAGCCCTGCGGTCCGTGCAGCTGGTGCCGGACCTCAAGGCGTCCGTTGACCAGGCTGATGGCGAGGGGGTCGCCGTGGACCTCGGAGACTTCGACCCGGGCGACGGGTTCATCGTGCGCGACAATATCGAAGCGTCCCCGGACGATGCCGAGCTTGAGCGAGGTGACGCCGTCGACGTCGATTGTCTGCGGACCGGTGACGGTCCAGTTGTTCTCTGTCATGGTTCCTCCGGGAAGGCGATATGTCATGCGAACGATTGCGATATATCGCGACTATAGAAGTCACGATATATCGCCGGCTTGGCACGGTCAAGATATATCGCGGATCTACCCGGGGGCGGCGGGTGCCGTTTACTCCGGGGCGTCAATCCGCAGCCACTGGAACCAGCCGCGGTGCAGCACGAGCCATGCCATCAGTCCGTAACCTGCCTGGCCGGGGGTGCCGCCGTTGCCCGCCAGGTCCTGGCGCCACTGCTCGTGGTTCAGCAGCGGCGAGAACGTGTCGACGTAGAGGTGCTTGCGGCGGGTGGTGACGTCGGCGAAGGCCGTGTTGAGCTCACCGAGCCTGCGGTTGTGCACCGGGTCCAGGGTCGGCGGCGGGCCCACGACGAAGACCTCGATCTTGTTTTGCGAGGCGGAGTCAAGGATATTGGCGAGGTTGAGCCGGCTGCGGGCGGTGGAGAGTCCAAACTCGACATCGCGGCCGGATAGCCCGATCACCAGGCGGTTCTCGTGCTGGCTGTTGAAGCGGCGCCCGGCTTCTTCGAACCAGCGGGCTGCCAGGCCTTCCGTGCCTTCCTGCGGGCACGCCAGGGAATAGCATTCCAGGGACAGCCCGTCCTGCGGCGTGCGCGCGAGCACCCGCCCCAGCCAGCCCAGCGCGCGGGGATCACCCAGGCCGGCCAGCAGTTCATCGCCCACGGCTGCGATCCGCAGCTTTCGATCTTCCACGACTACCTCTTTACTTCAGAGCGTCCAGTGAACCGTCCTTCCGGCCATCAGCGATGGTCGGGGACAGTGCCGGTTAAACAAAGCTGCCCGGCCGGAGTTGCGAGTTTCAATCTCCGGCCGGGCAGCGCTGACCTTACTTACGTGCGAATGCCTGTTTGAGCAGCGCGTCCTGCTCGGCCGCGTGACGCTTCATCGATCCTGCCGCGGTGGAAGCCGAGGCGGGGCGGGACACGAGGCGGACCCGGCGGTCCAGTGCGTCCGGAAGGTTCAGGCCGATGAACGGCCACGGACCCTGGTTGGCCGGCTCGTCCTGTGCCCAGACAACCTCGGCGTTCGGGTACTTGGCAAGCTCAGCGTCAATCTCGGCGGCGGGCAGCGGGTAAAGCTGCTCGACCCGGACGATCGCGGTGGTCTTGTCTCCGGTCTTCTGCCGGGTGGACAGCAGATCGTAGTACAGGCGGCCGGAGACCAGCAGGACACGTTCGACGGCGCCGCCCTGCAGTTGCTCGTGGTCGGGGATGACGGTCTGGAACGTCCCGGTCGTGAAGTCCTCCACGGAAGACGCTGCGGCCTTGAGGCGGAGCAGCTGCTTCGGCGTGAAGATGATGAGCGGCTTGCGCGGCCGGCTGTACGCCTGGCGGCGCAGCAGGTGGAAGTGAGACGCCGAGGTCGTGGGGTTGGCCACGATCATGTTCTCTTCGGCGCACATCTGCAGGAAGCGCTCGATCCGGGCGGAGGAGTGGTCCGGTCCCTGGCCTTCGTAGCCGTGCGGCAGCATCAGCACAAGCGAGGAGCGCTGGCCCCACTTCTGCTCGGCCGAGGAGATGAACTCATCGATGATGGTCTGCGCGCCGTTGACGAAGTCACCGAACTGCGCTTCCCAGAGCACCAGGGCATCCGGGCGTTCCACCGAGTAGCCGTATTCGAAGCCCATGGCCGCGTATTCCGAGAGCAGGGAGTCGTAGATCCACAGCTTGGCCTGGTCATCGGAGAGGTGGGCCAGCGGCAGCCACTCGTCGCCCTTGGCGCGGTCGTGGAAGACGGCGTGACGCTGCACGAAGGTGCCGCGGCGCGAATCCTGGCCGGCGAGCCGGACCGGAACGCCTTCCATGATGAGCGAACCGAAGGCCGCGAGCTCGCCGAAGCCCCAATCGATGCCGCCTTCACGGGACATCACCTCACGCTTCTCGAGCAGCTGCTTGAGCTTGGCGTGGACCGTGAAGCCCTCGGGGATGTCCACGTGGGCCTTGCCGATGCGCGCCAGCATCTCGGCGGAAATCGCCGTCGACGCCGGAGCGCTGGTGCGGGAGTCCGACTGCTGGGCCATCGGGCGCTCCAGATCGGACACCGCTGCGGAATCCGCCGTGATGATCGGGATCGGGGAGGTCTGCGCGGCATGGGTTTCCGCGAAGACGCGCTCCAGCCGTTCCTGGTAGTCGCGCAGCAGCTGCTCGGCTTCCTCCTCGGTGATGTCACCGCGGCCGATCAGGGATTCGGTGTACAGCTTGCGGACCGAACGCTTGGCCTCGATCAGGTTGTACATCAGCGGCTGGGTCATCGAGGGGTCGTCGCCCTCGTTGTGCCCGCGACGGCGGTAGCAGACCATGTCGATGACAACGTCCTTGTGGAACCGCTGGCGGAACTCGTAGGCGAGCTGCCCGATGCGGACCACGGCTTCCGGGTCGTCGCCGTTCACGTGGAACACCGGCGCCTGGATCATCTTGGCGACGTCCGTGGAGTAGGTGGAGGAACGGGACGAGGACGGCGCGGTGGTGAAGCCGACCTGGTTGTTGACCACAATGTGGATGGTGCCGCCGGTGCGGTAACCGCGCAGCTGGGAGAGGTTGAGCGTTTCCGCCACAACACCCTGGCCCGCGAAGGCGGCGTCGCCGTGCACCATGATCGGCAGCACGGGGAAGGCTTCGCCCTGGTCGAGGCGGTCCTGCTTGGCGCGGACGATGCCCTCGAGGACGGAGTCCACGGCCTCGAGGTGGGACGGGTTGGCAGCGAGGTAGACCTTGGTCTCCTTGCCGTTGTCCGAAGTGAAGGTGCCCTCGGTGCCGAGGTGGTACTTCACGTCGCCGGAGCCCTGAACGGAGCGCGGGTCCTGGGTGCCTTCAAATTCGCGGAAGACCTGGGCGTAGGTCTTGCCGGCGATGTTGGTGAGCACGTTGAGCCGGCCGCGGTGGGCCATGCCGATCGCCACTTCGTCGAGCTCGTCGTCGGCCGCATCGGAGATGATGGCGTCCAGCAGCGGAATCAGGGACTCGCCGCCCTCCAGCGAGAAGCGCTTCTGGCCGACGAACTTCGTCTGCAGGAAGGTCTCGAACGCCTCGGCCGCGTTCAGCTTGGAGACGATGCGCAGCTGCTCGTCACGGCTCGGCTTGGAGTAGGGGTGCTCGATCTGGTCCTGGAACCACTTGCGCTCTGCCGGGTCCTGGATATGCATGTATTCGATGCCCGTGGTGCGGCAGTAGGCATCGCGGAGCACACCGAGGATGTCGCGGAACGTGAGCATCGGCTTGCCGCCGAAGCCGCCGGTGGGCCATTCGCGGTCCAGGTCCCACAGCGTGAGGCCGTACGTCAGCACGTCGAGGTCCGGGTGCTTGCGCTGGACGTATTCCAGCGGATCGGTGTCCGCCATAAGGTGGCCACGGACGCGGTAGGCGTGGATCAGCTGCTGGATGCGGGCGACCTTGTTGATTTCGTCGGCCGGGTCCACCTGCAGGTCCGGGCTCCAGCGCACGGGCTCGTACGGGATGCGCAGGGACTCGAAAATATCGTCGTAGAAGTTCTGTGCACCGAGCAGGAGCTGGTGCACAAGCTTCAGGAACTCGCCGCTGCCGGCACCCTGGATGACGCGATGGTCATAGGTGGAGGTCAGCGTGAGGACCTTGCTGATGGCGTTGTGCGCGATGATCTTCGCGCTGGCGCCCTGGAATTCCGCCGGGTAGTCCAGTGCCCCGACGCCGATGATGGCGGCCTGGCCCTTGGACAGGCGCGGCACCGAGTGCACCGTTCCGATGCCGCCGGGGTTGGTCAGCGACACCGTGGTGCCGGAGTGATCGTCGGCGGTCAGCTTGCCGGCGCGGGCGCGCTTGATCAGGTCCTCGTAGGTATGCCAGAACTCGGAGAAGTTGAGGGTCTCCGCTTTCTTGATGTTGGGCACCATCAGCAGGCGGCTGCCGTCGGGCTTCGGCATGTCGATGGCGATGCCGAAGTTCACGTGCGCCGGCTGGACCGCGACAGGCTTGCCGTCGACGACGTCGTAGTAGACGTTCATCGAGGGGAACTGGGCGAGGGCGCGGATGACGGCGTAGCCGATCAGGTGCGTGAAGGAAACCTTGCCGCCCCGGGCGCGGGCCAGGTTGGAGTTGATGACCACACGGTTGTCGATCAGCAGCTTCGCAGGGATCGCCCGGACGCTGGTGGCGGTCGGGACCTCCAGGCTGGTGATCATGTTCGTCGCGATGGCCTTGGCCGGGCCGCGGAGGACGGAGACGACGTCCTCCTCCGGGGCCGTCGGGGCCTTAATGTTCTTGGGCAGCTGGGCCGGGATCGGCTGGCTGCCGGGGCGGGCTTCCGAGGTCTTGGAGCCGTCGCGCGCAACGGTGGCCGGGGCCTTCTTCGCGGCGGCAGGGGCGGCCGGGGCAGGCGCTGCAGCAGGGGCGGGCGCGGCCGGCTGCGCTGCCGGCGCGGCAGCCGGGGCTACAACGGGAAGTTCGCGGGTGGGGGACGCAACTGTCGCTGCGCCTGAGGCTCCGTTGGTGGACGAACTGTCTCCGGCGTCGAAGGATTCGAACAGCGGCCACCACTTGGCATCCACGGTGTTCTTGTCCTGCTGATACCGCTCGTACAGTTCGTCAACGAGCCACTCGTTTCCGCCAAATTCCTCTGGTAGACGGTGGCTAGGCTGCTCTGGCACTTGAATTACGCCTCTTCCATGAGTTTGATTCCCACTGGTTTCACGGTGCGTCAGCACGACGATTGAACCAGTCTCCGCGTCCAGTGAACCCAGACCCCTGCCAGTCTAGTGACGATTCTTGCCAAACCGCCAATAAGGGTGACTCAAATCATCAAGTCGGCTCAAAGCGTCGTCACGGCACCCCAACCGGCGGTCAAAGGAGCCCCCGGAAGGAAGCCGGACGCCAACCAGGGGGCTGCAGCGGGAGCGGCCTCCGGGCGGGTGCCGCGGCCGGTGGAAAGCCTCGCTAGACTCGCACTGAGAACCCGTTCAGCACCGGAATGACTACTTAAAGGAGCAGCCGTGCGCTTCCTGACCGAGCCCACCACCGACCTGACCTATTCGGACCTCTTCCTGGTACCGTCCCGCTCCGAGGTCACCTCCCGCCTGGACGTGGACCTGGCTGCGGATGACGGGACGGGCTCCGCGATTCCCCTGGTGGCGGCCAATATGACGGCAGTGACCGGCAAACGGATGGCCGAGACCATGGCCCGGCGCGGCGGATTGGCGGTGCTGCCGCAGGACGTCCCGCTTGAGGTGATCCGCGAGGTGACGGCCTGGATCAAGACCCGCCACCCCGTCCTGGAAACCCCGGTCACCCTGTCGCCGGCAAGCACCGTCATTGATGCCCTGCACCTGATGGGCAAGCGGCCGCACGGCGCCATTATGGTCGTGGATGACTCGGGTGCCGTGGCCGGCATCGTCCGGGCCGCGGACTGCGAGGGCCAGGACCGTTTCGCCTCGCTGGCCTCGGTGATGCGCCACCAGCCGCTGGTGCTGGACGCGGCTGTGCTGGAGAACGCCCCCGCCGGCGGCGGCGCCGGGCCCGCCGGCGGATCAGGCGCCGGACTGCGCTCCGCCTTCGACGCGATGGACGCTGCCGGGACCGACTTCGCGCCGGTCCAGCGGGACGGCGTCCTGGCCGGAGTCCTGACCCGGAAGGGAGCCCTCCGCTCGACCCTGTACCGGCCCTCCCTGGACGCCTCCGGCAGGCTCAAGGTGGCCGCCGCCGTCGGGATCAACGGCGATGTCGCCGGCCGGGCCGCGGAACTCCTCGCCGCCGGGGTCAACGTGCTGGTCCTCGATACCGCCCACGGCCACCAGCAGAAGATGTTTGACGCCCTGGCCGCGGTGAAAGGCCTTAACCCCGGGGTGCCCGTGGTGGCAGGCAACGTGGTCACCGCCGAGGCGACCCGCGAACTCATCCAGGCCGGTGCGGACATCGTCAAGGTCGGTGTTGGCCCCGGGGCCATGTGCACCACACGGATGATGACGGCCGTCGGCCGGCCGCAGTTCTCCGCCGTGCTGGAATGCGCGGCCGCCGCGCGGGCTGCCGGCGGGCGGGTCTGGGCCGACGGCGGCGTCCGCTACCCGCGGGACGTGGCGCTTGCCCTCGCCGCCGGCGCAAGCCAGGTCATGATCGGGTCCTGGTTCGCCGGCACGCACGAGAGCCCCGGCGACCTGCAGCAGGACGCCGGCGGGCGGCAGTTCAAGGAAAGCTTCGGCATGGCCTCCGCCCGGGCCGTGCAGAACCGCAACCAGCGCGAAGGCGCCTTCGAAAAGGACCGCAAGGCCCTCTTCGAGGAAGGCATCTCCACCTCCCGGATGTTCCTCGATCCGGCGCGGCCCGGCGTCGAGGATCTGCTGGACATGATCACCGCCGGGCTCCGCAGTTCCATGAGCTACGCCGGCGCCGCGGACCTTGCGGCGTTCCGGGAACGCGCCGTGGCCGGGATCCAGTCCGCGGCCGGCTACGAGGAAGGCCGCCCGGTCCCGCAGAGCTGGTGAGCTGCTCCGCTGCGGCGCGGGGCCGCCGTCGGGCGTCACCCGGGCAGCAGCCGGCGGCAGCTGCTCCTGTAGACTGAACTTCTTATGGACAGTAAATCTAGGTGCCGGCCTGGGGGCTGTCAGCGGGAAACGGAATCCGTTACCGCGCAGTCCACCCGAAGAGCCGGCAAACCCCGTTCACGTGCCCATCATTCTCCGGCGGCACACCAGGCCGGAGCCTTTCAGGAAACAGGATCGGCCGCGGCCGACCATCCTCCGCCGGGCGGACTCCTCCAACACCCGGCCACCCGCTGCTCCTCCGCCGGGACTCCGCTGCACGCCACTGCCCCGGAAGCGGGCCGCTAAATGGAGTGGCTTCTTCTCGGAGCAGGACTGCTGCTCATCCTGGGAACCGGCTTCTTCGTAGCCGTTGAATTCTCCCTCGTGGCCCTTGACCAGGCCACTGTCCAGCGGGCCGTGGACGACGGCGACACTGCCGCCGCGCCCCTCCTCAAGTGCCTCAAATCCCTGTCCACGCAGCTCTCGAGCTGCCAGCTGGGCATCACCATCACCACCCTGCTCACCGGCTATGTCATGGAACCGTCGGTCGGCAAACTGCTCGAAGGCCCGCTGGGCGCCCTGGGGCTGCCGGAGGCCGCAGTTGCCTCCGTGTCGCTGATCCTCGCGATGGCCTTTGCGACGCTGCTGTCCATGCTGATCGGCGAACTGGTTCCGAAGAACATGGCGATTGCGCTGTCGTTCCAGGTCGGCAAGGCGCTGGCCGGTCCGCAGCTGATTTTCACGGCGATCTTCAAACCCGCCATTGTGGTGCTCAACGGCTTCTCCAACAAGGTACTCAATATCTTCGGGCTGGAGGCCAAGGAAGAGATTTCCGGTGCGCGGACCCCGGCCGAGCTGGCCTCCCTCGTGCGCCGCTCGGCGGCCATGGGAACCCTTGACGCCGGCACCGCCAACTTCATCGCCCGGACGCTCAAGTTTTCGGGCCGGACGGCAGCGGATGTCATGACCCCCCGCATCCGGGTCGAGACCATCGACGCCGACCAGCCCGTGTCCGACATTGTGGAGGCGGCACGCCGCACCGGCTATTCGCGCTTCCCGGTCATCGGCGAATCCTCGGACGACATCCGCGGCGTGGTCCACATCAAGAAGGCCATCGCCGTCCCCTCGGACCGGCGCGCCAAGCTGGAGGCCGGTGCCATCATGACCGATGTGCTCCGGGTTCCGGAAACCATTCACCTGGACGCCCTGCTCGCGGAACTGCGCGAAGGCAATCTCCAGCTGGCAGTGGTCCTGGACGAGTACGGCGGAACCGCCGGCATCGCCACCCTCGAGGATCTGGTCGAGGAAATCGTCGGAGAAGTGGCCGATGAGCACGACAAGGTCCGGCCGGGGCTGCTGCAGAGCGCCTCGGGGGACTGGTACTTCCCGGGCCTGCTGCGCCCCGATGAACTCTCCGAACAGATCCCGGGACTGACCGTTCCCGACGAGTCTGCCTATGAAACGGTAGGAGGCTACGTGATGAGCCAGCTGGGCCGGATTGCCTCCGTAGGGGACACCGTCGACGTCGGCGGCGGAACCCTGAGCGTTACCCGCATGGACGGGCGCCGGATCGACCGGATCTGCTTCAAGCCCGGCCGTGTCCACCGCGGGAACCACTCCACCACCGAGGTGGGTGCCGAATGAGCGACTGGGCAGGAATTCTCTGGCTGGTCGTCCTGCTGATCGGCAACGCCTTCTTCGTGGCCGCCGAATTCGCGGTCATGTCCGCGCGCCGGAGCCAGATCGAGCCCTTGGCCGAGGCGGGCTCCAAGCGCGCGCAGACCACCCTGCGCGCGATGGAGAACGTCTCCCTGATGCTGGCTTGCGCGCAGCTGGGGATTACCGTCTGTTCCCTGCTGATCCTGCAGGTCGCGGAACCGGCAATCCATCATCTGATGGTGGTGCCGCTGGAAGCGGTCGGCGTCCCGGTGGAGATTGCGGACGTTGCGGCGTTCGCCGTCGCCCTGCTGGTCGTCACGTTCCTGCACGTCACGATCGGCGAGATGGTCCCGAAAAACATCTCGGTGTCCGTTGCGGACAAGGCAGCACTGCTGCTGGCGCCGCCGCTGATGTTCATCGCCCGTGCGGTGAAGCCGGTGATCGTGGCCCTCAACTGGTCAGCGAACCACATCCTGAAACTGATGCGGATCGAGCCAAAGGATGAGGTCACGTCCTCCTTCACTTTGGAGGAAGTGCAGTCGATCGTGCAGGAATCGACCCGCCACGGGCTCGTGGATGACGACGCCGGCCTGATCACCGGTGCGCTGGAGTTCTCGGAACACACCGCGTCCCGCGTCATGGTCCCGTTGGACAAGCTGGTGATGCTGAAGCCCGCCACCACGCCGGTGGAATTCGAAAAGGCCGTGAGCCGCACCGGGTTCTCACGCTTCCCGATGCTGGACGAGGACGGAATGCTCTCCGGCTACCTCCACATCAAGGACGTGCTGTCCATCCCGGACGCGGCTTACCGCCAGCCGATCGCCGAAAGCCACATCCGGTCCCTGGCGAACCTTGCCATGGACGACGAGATCGAGAAGGCCATGTCCGTGATGCAGCGGACCGGCTCGCACCTGGCCCGCGTCATCGGTCCGGACGGCCTCACCCAGGGTGTGTTGTTCCTCGAGGATGTTATTGAGGAGCTCGTCGGGGAGATCAGGGACGCCACCCAGGCCACCGGCTACCGGAGGCTCGGCCAGGACCAGCAGTAGCGCCCGGGGTATCCCTAAATAGGAATCATTCCTATTTAGGGATACACTCGAAGCAGTTGCTATTGCTCCTGATTCTCAATAACAGATCCGAGGTCCCCCGTGCGTCGTCCTGCTGCCCAAGCCATCGTTGCCGCTTTTGCCGGCCTGAGCGTGCTCCTGACGGCCTGCGCGCCGACGTCGGGGACCTCCCCGGAGAGCAGCGCCGACGGGATTGTCGACGTGGTAGCCTCCACCAGCGTTTACGGGGACATCGCGGGCGCCGTCGGCGGAGACAAGGTGCGGGTCAATTCCATCATCGCGCGCACCAGCCAGGACCCGCACTCCTATGAAGCCACCACGCAGGACAAGCTGGCGGTTTCGAAGGCCGAGCTGGTGCTGGAGAACGGCGGCGGCTACGACGATTTCATTCACAAGCTCGCAGAAGACACGGGGCTGGAGCCCAGCAGCGTCCTGAATGCCGTGGAGCTCTCCGGACTGGTTCCGGCAGAGCCTGCCGGCGAGTCCGCCGCCGCCGATGCCGACGGGCACGCCCGCACCCCTGCCGGCTTCAACGAGCACGTTTGGTACAGCCTGCCCGCCATGGCCCGGCTGGCTGACGCCGTCGCGGCCAGGCTTGGAGAGCTCGAGCCGTCCTCGGCCGAGTCATTCCGCAGCAATGCCGCGGCCTTCAAGGATTCGCTCGGAGGCCTCGAAGCCAAGCTGGAGGGAATCAGGGCGTCGGCCGGCGGGGCGTCCGTTGCTGTGACGGAACCGGTGCCGATGTACCTGCTCGACGCGGCCGGCCTGGTAAACCAGACCCCGGCCGAATACACCGCTGCGATCGAAGAAGACACCGACGTGCCCCCCGCCGTACTCAAGGCCGCCACCGACCTTATGGCGTCCGGCAGCATCAGGCTGCTGGCTTACAACCAGCAGACCGAGGGCCCGCAGACGGTCGCAGTCAAGGACGCGGCAGCAGCCGCCGGTGTCCCGGTGGTGAACTTCAGCGAGACCTTGCCCGACGGCGTGTCCTACCTCCAGTGGATGACTGAAAATGTCGACAACATCGGCAAGGCCCTGGCCTAGGATTAGCAGACAGCCCAGCCCAGCAGTCCAGGCAGAGGGCGCGAGCCGAGGGCCCGCGCAGAATTCGAGGAAATCCAAGTTGACACCCGTAGTGAGCCTCCGTGGGGCCTCCCTGGCGTTCGGTGAACGTTCCTTGTGGGAGGGCCTGGATCTGGAGATCAACCCGGGTGAATTCTTCGCCGTCCTCGGCCCCAACGGCAGCGGAAAAACCACCTTCCTCAAAGTCCTGCTCGGACTGCAGGAGCTCAGCTCCGGCTCGGCCACACTCGCGGGCCGGCCCGTGGCGCGCGGCAACCCCGGGATCGGCTACATACCGCAGCAGAAGTCGTTCGACCCCGATACCCCGCTGCGCGCCCGCGACCTCGTGGGGCTCGGCGTCGACGGCCACCGCTGGGGGCTCCGGCTGGGCGCGGCGAAAGCGAACCGCAGAATCGATGAGCTGCTCGGCCTGGTAGGAGCCTCCGATTACGCGAAGGTTCCCGTGGGCCAGCTCTCCGGCGGCGAGCAGCAGCGGCTGCGTGTCGCGCAGGCGCTGGCCGCGGATCCCAAGGTGTTGCTTTGCGATGAACCGCTGCTCTCCCTTGACCTGCATCACCAGCAGGAAGTCAGTGCGCTGATCAACAAGCAGTGCCGCGACCAGGACAGTGCCGTGGTGTTCGTGACGCACGAGATCAACCCGATCATGGACTACGTGGACCGGGTGCTGTACCTGGCAGGGGGGCGGTTCCGGGTGGGTCCGCCGGAGGAGGTCATGACCACCGAGGTCCTCTCCGATCTCTATGGCAGCCACGTCGAAGTGATCCACGCGAACGGGCGGCTGATCGTCGTCGGACTGCCCGATGCCGCGACCCACCACCACGAGGACGCCCACGCGGTGGCGGGGGAGGTGGGCTAGATGGACCTGGACAGCCTGCTGAATTCAATCTTCAACTTCGAAAACTACGGCGAACTGCTCGTCCTGGTCCAGAACTCACTTTGGGCTGGCGCGGTGCTCGGCCTGCTGGGCGGGCTGATGGGTACGTTCGTGATGAAGCGGGACCTGGCTTTTGCCGTCCACGGCATCTCCGAACTCTCGTTTGCCGGCGCGGCCTTTGCCCTCCTGATCGGCACGGACATTGTCCTGGGCTCCCTGGTCGGATCCGTTGTGGCGGCGCTGTTGCTGGGTCTGATGGGTGTCCGCGCCAGGGACAAGAACTCGATCATCGGCGTGATCATGCCTTTCGGGCTGGGACTGGGGATCCTGTTCCTCTCCCTGTATGAGGGGCGCGCCGCCAACAAGTTCGGCCTGCTAACCGGTCAGATCGTGTCCGTCGGCACCGTCCAGCTCCAGGTGCTGGCAGGCGCCGCCGTTGTCGTGATGCTTGCCCTTCTGGCCATCTGGCGCCCGCTGACCTTCGCCAGCGTGGACCCCGACGTCGCATCGGCCCGCGGGGTGCCCGTCCGGGCACTGGCCATCGGGTTTATGCTGCTGCTCGGTGTCAGCGTGGCCCTCTCCATCCAGATTGTCGGCGCCCTGCTGGTGCTGGCCCTGCTGATCACTCCCGCGGCGGCGGCCATGCGCGTCACGTCATCACCCCGCCTGGTGGTGATGCTTAGTGTGGTCTTCGCCATGACGGCTACGGTCGGCGGCATCCTGCTCGCCCTCGGCGGCCGGATCCCGATCAGCCCGTATGTGACCACATTGTCCTTCCTGATCTACGTGGTCTGCCGGATTATCGGCGGTGCCCGGACCAGGCGCGGACTGAACGGCCGGGTGCTGCGCACTTCCGCGGTGCCGGCGGCCTGAACCGCGGAGCGGTCCCGCCGGATTATTGCAGCGGTGCAAGTATGCATTGGCGCAATCATTGCAGTCGTGCAATTATTTAGGGCATGACTACTGCAGCTCCGTTGCCCCTGCGCGAGCGGAAAAAAGCCGAGACCTGGCTGGCCCTGCATGAGGCGGCCGCTTCGCTTGCGCTGCAGCACGGCGTCGACCAGACCACGGTAGAGGCCATCGCATCCAGTGCCGGCGTCTCCCCGCGGACTTTCTTCAACTATTTCGCCGTGAAGGAAGACGCCATCCTGGGGTTGCGTGAACCTGTCCTTGAAGCGGCGCAGCTGTCCCGAATCTCCATCACGGCGGATGACTTGGTGGGGCAGATCTCGCGCCTCCTGATGACCGTTGCCCTGACTGCGACCGGAGGCACCGACCGCGCACGGCGCCGCCAACTGATTGCCCGCTACCCCCATCTGGCCCGACGCCATATGGACTACATGGTCAAAGCCGAGAGCCTCGTCTCCCAGGGGGTCTCCGGCCTGATGGCCCAGGACCCCGGGTGGGCGGCCGGCGCCGAAGGCTTCGGCGCGGAGGAAGCCGCACGCATGCTGGTCATGATCGCCGGCGTCCCCATCCGCTTCAATCTCACCTCAGCTGATTTCGACCCCGTCGAGGGAATCTCCGCGGAGACCCTCGGGCCGTCAGTGACCCTTCTCCACCATTTACTAAGGAAAATTTCATGACCCAGCATGCTGTCCCCGCCGCGGGACCGGCAGAAGGACCGGCAAAAGGCAAGCAGCACATGGTGCTGCTCTTCGTGGGCCTGATGCTCTCGATGCTTCTGGCCGCCCTGAACCAGACCGTGCTCAGCACGGCACTGCCCACCATCGTGGGCGAACTTCACGGCGTCAGCGACATGCTCTGGGTGATCACGGCCTTCATTCTCGCCTCCACCATCACCATGCCCATCTACGGCAAACTCGGCGACCTGATGGGACGCAAAGCCCTGCTGATGGCGGCCATTATCCTGTTTATGATCGGTTCCGTCATCGGCGGCCTCGCCAACGACATGGGTGTGCTGATCACCGCCCGCGTCGTTCAGGGCCTCGGCGGCGGCGGTCTGATGATCCTGTCGCAGGCCGTCATCGCCGACGTCGTGCCGCCCCGCGAACGCGGCAAGTACATGGGCATGATGGGTGGCGTCTTCGCCATCGCCTCTGTCGCCGGTCCGCTGCTGGGCGGCTGGTTCACCGAGGGACCCGGCTGGCGCTGGGTGTTCTGGATCAACATCCCGCTGGGCCTGCTGGCGCTGGCCGGAGCCGTGTTCTTCCTGAAGCTGCCCAAGCACCGCGGGAAACCGCGCCTGGACCTCGGCGGCATGGTGCTGCTCGCGATCGCAACGACCTGCCTCGTGCTGTTCGCGACGTGGGGCGGCAGCAAGTATGAATGGAGCGATCCGATCATCCTCGGACTGATCGCCGGCACCGTTCTCAGCGGGGTTGCCTTCGTCCTGGTGGAACGCCGGACGGCCGAGCCGATCATTCCGTTGCACCTGTTCAAGGACCTCAACTTCAATCTGGCAACGGTGGCCGGCCTGCTGATCGGCGTGGCCATGTTCGGCGCCATCGGCTATCTGCCGACCTACCTCCAGATGGCCTTCAGCGTGAACGCCACCGAATCAGGTCTGCTGATGATCCCGATGATGGGCGCCCTGCTGGTGGCCTCGGTGGTCTCCGGCCAGCTGGTCAGCCGGACCGGTCGCTACAAGTGGATGCCTGTCGCCGGCGGCGTGCTGGTCGCCCTCGCCCTGGTGTTGCTGTCCACGCTCAAGCCGGGATCGCCCCTCTGGGAAATCTGCGCCTACCTGGCCGTGATGGGACTGGGACTGGGCCTGAGCATGCAGATCATGGTGCTGATCGTGCAGAACTCCTTCCCGCTGCGCGAGGTCGGCACCGCAACGGCGTCGAACAACTTCTTCCGCCAGATCGGGGCCACCCTCGGCTCCGCCATGGTGGGCAGCCTGTTCGCGAGCCGGCTGGCCGAGCTGCTCGCCGAGCGCCTGCCGGCCGCGGCAACAGGCGGCGGCACCCCCGGCGGAGCGAACTCGCTGACCCCGGCAGTGGTCAGCCAGCTTCCGGCGCCGGTCAAGGAGGCGATTATCTCCTCCTACAACGACGCGCTGACGCCGATCTTCATCTGGATGGTACCGCTGGCGGTGGTCGCCGCCGTGCTGATGTGCTTCGTCAGGCAAAAGCCGCTGGCCACCGCGATTGAGCATGATGTCCTGTCCGAATCCATTTCGGAGGGCAACATCCTGATCACCGCCGACGACGCCGAGGACGAGGCTCCCGTTCCCGCCTCCGGGTCCAGGAACTAGCCGGCAGCCCGGGCGGTACAGTCCGGGCAGAGCCCGAAAATCTCGACCGTGTGTTCCACCGCTGTGAAGCCGTGCTCGGTCGCCGTCCGGGCGGCCCAGGCCTCGACCGCGGGGGCCTCGACCTCGACGGCCTTGCCGCAGCTGCGGCACAGCAGATGGTGGTGATGGCCGGTGACGGCGCAGCGCCGGTAGACGGCCTCGCCGTCGGCGTTGCGGAGGACGTCCACCAGGCCCTCATCCGCGAGGGACTGCAGGATCCGGTAGGAGGTGGCGAGGGACACCGAGGTGCCTCGGTCCTGCAATATGCGGTGCAGCTCCTGGGTGCTAACGAAGTCCGGCAGCTCGTCCAGGACGGCGCTCACCGCGAGTCGCTGCTTCGTGACGCGCTGCTCTTTGACTGCGGCAGGGGCAGGCAGCGTTGTCCGGCTGCCGTCGGCGGTGGCGCCCTGGGACATCGTGGAACTCGCTTCGCTGGTGGTCTCGGTACGGGGTGGTGGCAAGGTCCCAGATTACCAGCCGGGTACGTGGACACCGCCGGGGAGGAACCCTAGGCTGGCCAGATGTTGCTGACGAAGTATACGCATGCCTGTGTCCGGTTGGAGAAGGACGGCAAGGTGCTGGTGTTCGACCCGGGAAACTTCTCCGAGACGGACCAGGCCCTCGCCGGCGCCGACGCCGTGCTGATCACCCACGAACATCCCGACCACATCGACGTCGACGCCGTCACCGCAGCCCTGCTGGCCGGCGGTTCGCTGCAGCTGTTCGCGCCGGCGGGGGTCGCGGCGCAGCTGCGGGAGAAGGCGCCCGACGCCGGGCCCCGGATCCATGCCGTGGCCCCCGGCGAGGACTTCGAGACGGCCGGATTCTCCGTCCGGAGCTTCGGGGGGCAGCACGCGCTGATCCATCCGCAGATTCCGGTGGTGGCCAATATCGGCTACTTCGTGGACTCCAACGTCTACCACCCCGGCGATTCCTTCATCGTGCCCGACGGCGTGGAGGTCCGGACGCTGCTGGTGCCGGTCCACGCACCCTGGAACAAGGTGGGGGAGGTGGTCGACTTCGTGATCGGAGTCCGCGCCCCGAAAGCCTTCCCGATCCACGATGCCCTGCTCAATGAGAACGGCCGCCGGCTGGTGGAAGGGCATGTGAGCCGGTTCGGCGCCAGGTACGGCACCGAATACCGGCACCTCTCGAGCGGGGACAGCGTCGAGATCTAGGAAAGAACCGGTACACCTGACCCGGACGCCTAGTGCGGCCAGGTGCCGCTGGCGAAGAACTCCCGGAGGGTCGCTTCATGCGGCTCGGGGTCCAGGCCCTGGGACCGCAGCCAGTCCGGGCTGTAATAGTTCCCGGCATAGCGGTCCCCGCCGTCGCACATCAGCGACACGACACTGCCGCGCTGGCCCTCGGCGATCATGGCCGCGATGAGCTGCCAGACCCCCCACAGGTTGGTGCCGGTGGAAGGGCCCGCGTGCAGGCCGGCGTGGTCGAGCAGATGACGCATCGCGGCCACCGAAGCCGCGTCCGGTACCGGGATCATGTGGTCGATGACGGCCGGGACAAAGCTGGGTTCCAGCCGCGCCCGGCCGATTCCCTCGATCCGCGAGGGCTGCCCCCCGGCGGCCGCTGCGGCGACGGGGTCCGGGGCGGCTGGGCCGCTGCCGGGGCCGCCGCCGGGTGCCCCGCGGCTTTCCAGCCAGCCGGGGTAGAACGCGGAGTTCTCCGGATCCACGACGGCCAGTTCGGTGTTGTGGCGGTGGTACCGGAGATACCGGCCGATGGTGGCGCTGGTGCCGCCGGTGCCGGCGCCCACCACGATCCAGCGGGGGATCGGGTGCTCCTCGAGGGCGAGCTGGCCAAAAATCGACTCGGCGATGTTGTTGTTGCCGCGCCAGTCCGTGGCCCGTTCGGCGTACGTGAACTGGTCCATGTAGTGGCCGTCGGTGCGCCGTGCGAGGTCCGCAGCGGCCCCGTAGACCTCCGAGGCATGGTCCACGAGCAGGCAGGAGCCGCCGAATTGCTCGATCAGCGCGATTTTCTCCCGGCTGGTGGTCCGGGCCATCACCGCAATGAACGGCAGCCCCAGCAGCTGGGCGAAGTAGGCCTCCGACACGGCCGTGCTGCCGCTGGAGGCTTCAACGATGGTGGTGCCTTCGCGGATCCAGCCGTTGACCAGCCCGAAGAGGAACAGTGACCGGGCCAGGCGGTGCTTCAGGCTGCCGGTCCGGTGCGTTGACTCGTCCTTGAGGTAGAGCTGGACGCCCCAGTGCTCCGGAAGCGGGACCGAATACAGGTGGGTGTCTGCGGACCGGTTGTTCTCGGCGTTGATGCGGCGAAGTGCCCCGTCGGCCCAGGCCCTGTCCTGCTGTTGTGCTCTGATCACCGCACCAGCGTACCCGCGCCGGCAGATTCCCATGGATAGAGTGGGCGGATGCAGACGCTCATGGATGTGGCCACCCTGAAGGACCGGCTGGACGGCGCCGACACAACCGGCCCGGGAACGGTGTTGCTCGATGTGCGCTGGGCGCTCGGCGACCCGCACGGCCGGGAGCAGTACCGCGCGGGGCACCTCCCGGGCGCCGTCTTCGTGGACCTCGCCAGTGAACTGGCCGGTCCGGCGGATCCAAGCCGCGGCCGGCACCCGCTCCCGCCGTTGGAGCAGTTCCAGGCGTCGGTCCGCTCCTGGGGCGTCCGCAGCGGTGACGTCCTGGTGGCTTATGACGACAGTGGCAACCTGGCCGCGGCACGGCTCTGGTGGATGCTGCGGAATGCCGGCTTTCCCGAGGTGTACCTGCTCGACGGCGGCCTGGCCGCGTGGCGTGGCGCGGGCTTCGACCTCGAAAGTGGCGAACGGCAGGCGGAACCGGGTGACGTCGTGCTGTCGGGCGGTGCCATGCCCGTGATCGACGCCGGGCAGGCGGCGTCCTGGGCCGGGCAGGGGCTGTTGCTGGACGCCCGGGCGGGGGAGCGGTATCGCGGGGAATTCGAGCCGGTGGACCCGCGTGCCGGCCACATCCCGGGAGCCGTGAGCGCCCCCACCACCGGCAACGTCGGTGCAGAAGGCAGGTTCCTGCCCCCGGCGGCCTTGCGGGATCGCTTCACGGGCCTCGGGGTTCGCGCCGACGTCCCGACCGCCGTTTACTGCGGCTCCGGCGTCACGGCGGCCCACGAAATTGCTGCCCTCGAAATCGCCGGATTCCCGGCGGCGCTCTATCCCGGGTCATTCTCCGAGTGGTCCAACAAGCCCTCGAACCCCGTGGCGACCGGGGACGCGCCGTACGCCGAAGGCGCCGCCGCGGACTAGGCGGAGGCCGGCGGCGGTTGTTTGTTCAGGCGGCCGCGTCCGGATGCCACCGCAAGGGCGCCCATGCAGCACCTCCGGGACGCGGGCGACAGCACCCCCCAGGCCTCCCACTACACCAACGAGGGGTCAGATCGCGCCCATAATCGGCCGCCGGATGGGCCGGAACTGACCCCGCGTTGCTCTTCGTTCGGCGGATGGTCAGGCTGCTCCCTCTTCTGATTGGATAAGACCCGTCACCCGGGGGTAGCGTCGAACCATGACTCCTGGACGCCCCGTACCGCCGCCCCTCGCCAAGCCGCTTCCCGATCTGACCACGGACAGCAGGGACGCCCCGGAAAACTCGACGCCGGACCCCCGCCTTTCCGCCGCCTACGGTGCGACAGCCAGCGACAGCGGCCTGGTTCCCCTGACGGTGGCCCGCCGCGCGCCGAAGGAAGACGACGTCGAGATCGCCATCGAATTCTGCGGGCTCTGCCACTCGGATGTCCACGCCACCCGCGGCGAATGGGGAAACCAGAACTACCCGCTCATCCCCGGCCACGAAATCGTGGGCCGGGTCAGCCGCGTCGGTTCCGCCGTCGACGATTTCACCCCCGGCGAGCGTGTCGGCGTCGGCTGCCTGGTCGATTCCTGCCGGGAATGCGAGAGCTGCCTGGACGGCCTGGAACAGTACTGCGAGAACGGCATGACCGGAACCTACGGCTCGAAGGACCGCCGGAACGAGGACACCACCACCCAGGGCGGCTACGCCAGTTCCATCGTCGTGGACCGCCGCTACGTCCTGCACGTCCCGGAAAGCCTCGACCCTGCCGCGGCCGCGCCGCTGCTGTGCGCCGGCGTCACCACCTACTCCCCGCTGCGCCACTTCGACGTCGAGGAGGGGGACGTTGTCGGCGTCGTGGGCCTGGGCGGGCTGGGCCACATGGCCGTGAAGCTCGCCAAGGCCATGGGTGCCGAAGTGAAGGTCTTCACGACCTCGGAATCCAAGATCGCCGCCGCCCGCGAACTGGGCGCCGATGACGTCATCCTGTCCCGCGACGAGGCCGCGATGGACGCCGCGAACCGCAGCATCGACGTCATCATCGACACCGTCGCCGCGCCCCACGACCTGAACCCGTATTTCCGCACCCTGCGCGTGGACGGGGCGCTCTTCCAGCTGGGTCTGCCCTCGGAGGACATGCCGCCGGTGAACCCGGGCGCGCTGATCCGGCGCCGGATCGCGTACGCCGGGTCCCTGATCGGCGGCATTGCCGAGACCCAGGAGATGCTGGACTTCTGCGCCGAGCACGGCGTCACCTCCGATGTCGAGGTGGTCCGCGCCGACCAGCTCAACGAGGCCTACGACCGCATGGTGGCCGGCGACGTGAAGTACCGTTTTGTCCTGGACACCAGTACCCTCGGAACACCCTCGGAAAGGGCAGACGCATGAGCACTCTCTTCACCAGGATCATCAACGGCGAGATCCCCGGCCGTTTCGTCTGGCGCGAGGACGACGTCGTGGCGTTCCTGACCGTGGGCCCGCTCGCCGACGGCCACACCCTCGTGGTGCCGACCGAGGAAGTGGACCGCTGGACCGATGCGTCGCCCGAGTTGCTGGGCCGGGTGATGCAGGTGGCCCAGAAGATCGGCGCCGTCCAGGTCGAGGTGTTCGACGCGGCACGCGCCGGACTCATCGTGGCCGGCTACGAAATCAACCACCTGCACGTCCACGTGTGGCCGTCCAACACCATGGCGGACTTCGACTTCGGTTCGGTGGACCAGCACCCCGATCCCGCGCGGCTGGATGCCAACGCCGAGAAACTCCGCGACGGGCTCCGGAACGCCGGGCACGCGGCGCACGTCCCGGGAGAATAGACGGCTGTCACCATCCGCTGGCACCGGCCCGGCTGTCCCCTTGGGACGTCAGGCCGGCGCCAGCGCCTTGTTAAGCCGCCAGCGCCTTGTTAAGCACAGCGCGGATCCGCTTCTCGGAGACCGAATAGGCGGTACCGAGTTCGACGGCGAACAGGCTCACCCGGAGTTCCTCGATCATCCAGCGGACCTGGGTTAACTCGGCTCCGGCCCGCCGGCCCGGGAGCAGTGCGGACGCGGCGTCGTCGTAATCGTCCTCCAGCGCCTGGATTGCCGTCATGCTCTGGGCATCCCGCTGGACGTTGGTGGGGAGTTTCTCCAGCCGCTTCTCGATCGCCGCGAGGTAGCGCGGCAGCTGGCTGAGCTGGCTGTAGCCCGTGCGTGCCACAAAACCGGGGAACACGAGCTGTTCCAGCTGGCTCCTGATGTCGTTGAGGGCGCTGATCAGGGCCAGGCTCGTGGTGCCCTTGAGCGCCTTCTCGATCCGCCGGGTGCTGGCCAGGATGCGCTCCACGACGGCGGTGACGGTGAAGACCGTGTCGATCAGTTCCGCGCGGACCTTCTCGTAGAGTGCGTTGAAGGACGCCTCGTCCCACGGCAGCTCGGCGGGGGTGAGTTTATCGATGGCGGCGAGGGCGCAGTCGGCAATAAGCGCCGTGACGGAACCGTGCGGGTTCTGGCTGAAGGTCAGCTTCTCGGTATTGTTCAGGTGCTCCAGGACGTAGCGGTCCGGCGGCGGCACCCTCAGGGCGAGCAGGCGGATGACGCCGCCGCGCATGGCCTGTTCCTGCTCGGAGCTTGTCTGGAAGAGCCTTAGGGCGACGGAACTGCCCTCATCCACGAGCGCAGGGTAGCCGGTGACAATATGCCCTTTCACTGTGCCCTGGACCTGGCGCGGCACCGTTCCGACGGGCCAGGAGGTCAGCCCCGCCTGCTCGGCGAAACCGGTCGAAGCGCCGGAAACGGCGGAAGCCGCGGTCCCGGCTGCCGTGCCTGCGGCCCGGCCTGCCGACTTGCCGGTCGCATTGCCGCTGGACCTCCCGTTGGACCGGCCGTTCGATGTCGGAGCCGTCGTCGCGGGCGTGGCGCCCAGCGACTCGGCGATCGCCCGGCGCGTGGCCGGCGCCAGCCGTTCCTGCAGCACGCCGAGGTCCTTGCCCTCGTCCAGGACCTTCCCCTGGGAATCCACGACGCGGAAGCTCACCCGCAGGTGCGGCGGCACCGCTTCCCAGTGCCAGGAATTCGGCGGGATGACCTGGCCGCGGATCCGCCGCAGGACCAGTTCCAGTGCGGCCTCCAGATCGTCGGTTGCCGGATCGAAGTCCGCCTCGAGGGCCGCGACGGCCTGCCGGGACACGTCCGGAGCCGGCACGAAGTTCTTGCGCACCTGCTTGGGCAGCGACTTGATCAGGGCCGTGACCAGCTCCACGCGCTGGCCCGGAATCAGCCAGCGGAACGCAGCGTCGTCGAGCTGGTTCAGGAACAGCACGGGCACCTCGGCGGTGACGCCGTCCGACGGGTTGGGCGGCGACCCCGGCGCGACGGGGTGGAACTCGTAGCTCAGCGGCAGGTCAAAACCCTTGTGCAGCAGGGTCTTCGGGTAGGCCGAGTCATCCAGGGCGTCGGCGTCCTCGCTGATCAGCAGCGCCTGGTCGAAATCGAGCAGCGCGGGATCGTGCTGCCGGGCGTCCTTCCACCACTTGTCGAAGTGGCGTTCGGACACGACCTCCTTGCCGATCCGGGCGTCGTAGAACTCGAAGAGCGTCTCGTCGTCCACCAGGATGTCCCGGCGCCGCATCCGCGCCTCAAGCTCCTCGACCTCAAGGAGCAGGGCCCGGTTGCGGTGGAAGAACTTGTGGTGGGTCTGCCAGTCGCCCTCGACCAGGGCATGCCGGATGAACAGTTCCCTGCAGAGCTCCGGATCCACCTTGCCGTAGTTGATCCGGCGGCTCGGAATGATGGGCACGCCGTACAGCGTGACCTTCTCGTGGGCCATCACCGCGCCCATCTTCTTGGACCAGTGCGGTTCGCTGTAGCTGCGTTTGACCAGATCCGGCGCCACTTGCTCGACCCAGAGCGGATCGAATTTAGCGGCCACCCGGGCCCACAGCCGGCTTGTCTCCACGAGTTCAGCGGCCATCACGAAGGTGGGGGACTTCTTGAACAGCGCCGAGCCCGGGAAGATCGCAAAGCGGCTGCCGCGGGCGCCGGCGTACTCGCGCTTGCGCTCGTCGAGGATGCCCACATGGCTCAGCAGCCCTGAGAGCAGGCTGATGTGGATGCCCTCATGGTTGCCCACCGGATCTGCCAGGCGGTTGTTGTTCAGGCTGATCCCCAGCGGACGGGCGAGCTGGCGCAGCTGGGCGAAAAGGTCCTGCCACTCGCGCACGCGCAGATAGTTGATGAACTCGGCACGGCAGAGCCGGCGGAACGCCGTGGAGGAGAGCTCCTGCTGCTTCTCCTGCAGGTAGTTCCAGAGGTTCAGGAATCCGGTGAAGTCCGAGTTCTCGTCCCGGAAACGCGCATGCTTCTCCGCGGCGAGCTGCTGCTTGCCTGAGCCGTCCCCTTGGGGACGCTCGCGCGGATCCTGGATGGTGAGCGCCGCGGCGAGGATCATGACCTCGCGGACGCAGCCGCGCTTGCCGGACTCAACGATCATCCGGCCGAGCCTCGGGTCCACTGGCAGCTGGGCAAGCTGCTGCCCGACGGCGGTCAGCCCGGCGCCGCTTCTCCCGGCCGCCGGCCGGCGGCCGGGGCGGCCGTCGCCGTCGCCGGTCTCCTCCTGGGGACGCGCGGCGCTCAAGGCGCCCAGTTCGCGCAGGAGGGTGACGCCGTCATTGATGGCCCGGGAGTCGGGCGGCTCCACAAACGGGAAGTTCTCGACATCCTTCGGTCCGCGGGCGACGCCCATCGCGGTCATCTGGAGGATGACGGCGGCGAGGTTGGTGCGCAGGATTTCGGGGTCGGTGAACGGCGGCCGGGACTCGAAGTCCTCCTCCGAGTACAGCCGGATCGCGATGCCGTCGGAGACACGGCCGCAACGGCCCGAGCGCTGGTTGGCGGAGGCCTGGGAGACCCGTTCGATCGGAAGGCGCTGGACCTTGGTGCGGTGCGAATACCGGGAGATGCGCGCGGTGCCGGTGTCAATGACGTACTTGATGCCGGGGACCGTCAGGGAGGTCTCCGCGACATTGGTGGCGAGCACGATCCTGCGCTTGCTGCCCGGGTGGAAGACTTTGTGCTGTTCCTCCAGGCTCAGCCGGGCGAAGAGGGGGAGCACCTCGGTGCCGGCCAGCTTCCGGTTGGACTGGATCCTGCCGTTGAGGGCCTCCGCGGCGTCACGGATTTCGCGTTCGCCGGAGAAGAAGACCAGGATGTCGCCGGGAGCCTCCTGAGCGAGTTCGTCGACGGCGTCGCAGACGGCATCCAGCGGATCGCGGTCCTCTTCCAGCTCGTCATCGGAGGCCGCAGCTGCAGCGTCGTCGGCGCTGTCACCGGCGGCCCCGCCGGCCGGCTGGGACAGCGGCCGGTAGCGGATCTCGACCGGATAGGTGCGCCCTGAGACCTCAATGATCGGCGAAGGCTCTTCCTCGGTGCCGAAGTGCTTGGCGAACCGCTGCGGATCGATGGTGGCCGAGGTGATGATGATCTTCAGGTCCGGCCGCTGCGGCAGGATCCGTTTGAGGTATCCGAGGATGAAGTCGATGTTGAGGCTGCGCTCGTGTGCCTCGTCGATGATGATTGCGTTGTACTTGCGCAGCAGCTTGTCGCGCTGGATCTCGGCCAGCAGGATGCCGTCGGTCATGAGCTTGACCTTGGTCTCGCGGCTGACCTGCCCGGTGAAGCGGACCTGGAAGCCAACCTCCTGGCCGATCTCGACGCCGAGTTCCTCCGCGATGCGCTCGGCCACCGTGCGGGCGGCCAGCCGGCGCGGCTGGGTGTGTCCGATCAGCCCGTTCTCGCCGAGGCCCAGCTCCAGGCACATCTTGGGAATCTGGGTCGTCTTACCGGAACCGGTCTCGCCGGCGATGATGGTCACCTGGTTGGCCGCAATGGCGGCCATCAGGTCCTCGCGGCGCTCGGAGACCGGCAGCTCGGCGGGGTAGGAGATATGCAGTGTCATGGCTGCACTCAGTCTACTGGGAACCGTCCGCTCGGCGGTTCCGGGACAAAGCAGTGCCCGGTCCCTGTCGGGGCCGGGCAGCGGGTGGTGGTGCGGCGGGATCCTGTCTCCGCCGGGACTCAGAAGATCCGGAAGGTGTAGTTGGTGCTGGGCAGGTCCAGGGCGGACCAGTAGTCTTCCGACCGGACGGGCGGGTTGTGGCCAAGCCCGTCCTTGCGGAGGGCGGCGATGGTGGCGGCGAGGCCGACGACGATGAGGACAATGAGGGCGATTCCGAGGAGTTCCATACCTCCATGGTTCTCCGGTGGCGGCACCAAAAAAAGTGGCAGAAATGCCCAAAAAGGACAAATTTCTGCCACTTTGTCTGTCAGAATAGAGTCATGATCAAATCAGTGGCGATGATCGTGGTGCCCAACTTTTCGATCTTCGAGTTCGGGACCGCGTTTGAGGTCTTTGGGGTGGACCGGTCGGACCGGGGTACCGGAGTGCCGGCCTTCGATTTCCGCGTCTGCACCCCGGTTCCGGGCGACGTTCCGATGACGTCCGGGCTGTCCCTGCACGTGGGGCTCGGACTCGACGCAGCAGCGGACGCGGACCTCGTTATCATGATTCCGTACGGCCGGGACGAGGACGTGCCCGAATCCGTCCTTGCGGCACTGCGGGCCGCGCATGCCCGCGGTGCCTGGGTTATGTCCATCTGTTCCGGAGCCTTCGCCCTGGCCCGGGCCGGGCTGCTCGACGGCCGCCGCTGCACGACACACTGGCACTTCTCCCGGGAGCTCGCCGGCCGGTATCCCGCGGCCCGCGTGGATGAAAACGTCCTCTACGTCGAGGACAGCCGGATCATCACGAGCGCGGGAACGGCCGCCGGCGTCGACGCCTGCCTCCACCTGGTCCGGGTGGAATTCGGCGCCGCCGTGGCGGCTGCCATCGCCCGTGACATGGTGGTTCCGCCGCACCGGGACGGCGGCCAGGCCCAGTTCATCGACCGGCCGATCCCGCCCTGCGGCTCCGAACCCATGGAGGAACTGCTGCAGTGGATGGTGCTGCATCTGGCGGAGGACCATCCCGTCAATGAGCTCGCCGCGCGCGTCCACATGTCGCCCCGGACGTTTGCCCGGCGCTTCCGCTCCGAGACGGGTGCGACCCCCGCGGCCTGGCTCAACTCCCAGCGGGTGCTGCGGGCCCAGGAACTGCTCGAGACCACGGACCTGAACATCGACGAAATCGCCCGCGAGTCCGGGTTCGGCCACTCGGTGCTGTTGCGGCACCACTTCGCCAAGGTCCTGGATACCAGCCCGCAGTCCTACCGCCGGACCTTCCGGGGACACCTGGCCGCCGCGGTGTAGATGGCGGCCATTCAGGGTAAGCCAGTAGCGCGGAGACCAGTCGCGCTGAAGTCAGCGGAGCGGCAGCCCGTCCGACGGCGGCGGGGGCTCGGCCGCCGCTTTGGCCGTCTCGACAAGATCCCGCCAGGGTCCGGTGACGGCCTGTTCAGGCAGGGTGACGCGGTGCTGTCCGGCCCGGATGCTGTACAGGAACCGGTCCGGCTGGCCGGCGGCACTCCGGCCGGACTCGGGGACGGTGTCCCAGGGGCAGGCCTCAATGAGGGGCTGCCACACCTCCGTGTCCTCCGGCGGCGTGGGCTGCACGGTCCACGTCCGCTTCATGCCGGCAATGCCGCCGCTGCGCTGGACAGTGATTTTCATCGGTCTCGCATCGTCAGGAGACGGTAAGGATCATGGGTCTCGGATCGCCATGAGCTTGGTTATCGTCTGGCTCCAGGGAACTTTACCTTCACAGTTTCCCACGCGGACCGCACGGCGTCATGCTCTGGGGAATCCGCCCCGAAAAGCTCCCTGGCGGAGGCGGCAGTGGCCTTGGCGAATGCCCCGAACGTGGCCGTCGGGACCAGCGTGCCGCCCGTCAGCGTCTCGTACCAGATCCGGCCCGGAGCGTCCCACGCGTTGCCGCCGAGCTCGGTGGCAACCAGGAAGAACGCCCGGTTGGGGATCCCGGAGTTGATGTGCACCCCACCGTTGTCCGCGCTCGTGTGCACGTAGCTGTCCATGGAGTCCGGCTGCGGGTCCTTGCCGAGCACGTCGTCGTCGTACGCGGTCCCCGGAGCCTGCAGGGAGCGCAACGCGGTCCCCTGGACCTGATCCGTGAAGAGGCCCTCGCCGATCAGCCAGCTGGCCTCCGCCGCCGACTGCTGCCGGACATACTGTTCAACGAGCGCCCCAAAGACATCGGACATCGATTCGTTCAGCGCCCCGGCCTGGTTGCGGTAGACCAGCCCTGCGGAGTACTGGGTGACGCCGTGGGCGAGTTCGTGGCCGATGACGCTCAACGACTTCGTGAACCGCTGGAACACCTGGCCGTCGCCGTCGCCGAAAACCATCTGCCGGCCGTCCCAGAATGCGTTGTCGTACAGGCGGCCGTAGTGGACCGTGGCCTCGAGGTGGAGGCCGTTGCCGTCGATCGAGTTCCGGTCGAAGGCGTCGGCGTAGAGGCGGTGGGTGTGTCCCAGCCCGTCATAGGCTTCGTCGGCGGCGGGATCGCCGGTGGGCGGTTCCCCTTCTTTGCGGACCACGCTGCCGGGGAGCTGCTCGGCGAATTTGGCGTCGTAGACCGTCCGTTCCGGCGGGGCCGGCCGGGGCTCCCGCATTCCCGGATGGCTGCCGGGCCCGGGCACGGCGCGGGACGCCTGGAAGCTCGGGACGTGGTGCAGGGCTTCCTTCGCCGCGCGGGCGGCGTCGGAGAGCTCCGGTTCGCGCTGGGCCGCCAGGCGGCGGAGCATGTACGGAGGAATGATGGAACAGTGCATGTGAGACCCCTTAGTACTTCGGCGGGATCCCGTGGTGGCGGTGCGGCAGCCGGCACCCAGTCCAGCCACCCGGCCGCCGGAACCCCGCTGCCGATGCAGACAGCCTACGAGCGGGCACCGACAATTGGCAGGGTGGCGCGCCTCCCACTTTCCGGTGTGGTCCGCAGTTCCGGCCCGGACTTAAAATCAGGCATGGAAAAGTTAAGGTATTCGGTGACGATCGACGCCCCCGTGCGGGACGTGTGGACCACCATGCTGAACGATGCCACGTACCGGGAGTGGACCAGCGTGTTCAACAGCGATTCCTACTACGAGGGCAACTGGAGCCAGGGCAGCGAAATCCGGTTCCTCGGGCCCGACGGCGACGGTTCCGTGGCCGGGATGATCGCCACGGTCGAGGAGAACAGACCGCACGAGTTGATTTCCCTGCGCTATATCGGGCAGGTCGTTAACGGCGAGGACGACACCACGAGCGAGGCCGCGAAGGCCTTTATGGGCGCCCATGAGAAGTACGCCTTCAGCGCCGCCGGCGGGGTGACGACAGTGGACGTGGAGCTCGACAGTGAGGAGGAATTCGTCGCCATGTTCGACGAAGCGTGGCGCTGGCGCTGGCGAAGCTCAAGGAGATCGTGGAGGCCCGGAGCTGAGCCGGCCGGAAGATCCTTCCCGGTCTCTCACCGGGAGCGCGGGTCAAGGACGAACTGCTGCATCATGGTCCACCAATTCGTCGTGGTCCAGTAGATCAGGACGCCGATGGGGAAGATGATGCCACCAATGCCGAAGACGATGGGCAAGGCGTAGAGCACCGCTTTCTGCTGCCGCAGAAACGGGCCCGCCATGGACTCCGCGGATGCACTCGTGGCCATGATGTGCTTCTGGGTGATGAACTGTGCCGCCGTCATGGCAAGGATCATCACGATCGAGAGCAGCCACACCGCGACCGCGTTGCCGCTGCCCGGGGTGCCGTGAAGCAGCGAGGCGGACAGCGCGGCGCCAAAGATGCTCGACTTCTCGAACTGGACCACCTGTTCGTGGCTCATGGCGCCGATGCCCGTACCGCTGGTGGCCGCCGTCGTAATGCCGGACAGCACGGTGAAGAGCGCCAGGAAGAACGGCACTTGGATCAGCATCGGAAGGCAGGCTGAGAACGGGTTGGTGCCGTGCTTCTTGTAGAGGGCCATCTGCTCCTGTGCCATGGCCTGCCGTGAGAGCGGGTCCGTATTGCCCCTGTACTTGTCCTCCAGCTTCTTCAACTCCGGCTGCAACAGCCGCATGCGGCGCTGGGCCTTGATTTGCTTCAGGGATACCGGGATCAAGGCGGCGCGGATGACCAGGACGAGCCCGATGATGGACAGGGTCCACGTCCAGCCGCTGGCCGCCGGCATACCGAGGGCGCTCAGGCCGTCATGGAGTCCCACCATGACGGCCGACACCAGCCACTGGAACGGAAACAGCAGCGCTGCACCGAAGTCCATGCGTTGCCCCCATTCGAACGGCCGCGGCGCGGCCGTTAACCCTGCACCCTGTCAGCCAACACGAAAGAACCCCCAGAATCCAGTGGATCCTAGGGGTTCTTGTGTCTGTGCCCTCGATTGGAATCGAACCAACGACCTTCTGCTCCGGAGGCAGACGCTCTATCCCCTGAGCTACGAGGGCAGTCAGGGTTCCTGCCGTTACCGGCGGGACGTCCTAGAGCTTAGCAGGAAGGTGGGCTCGAAGGGAAAATCGGCGCGCTCAGTAGCCCGCAAAGGAGTCCACGAGGATCCTCCGGGCCCCGGCCCGGCGGGCGGCGGCGCGGAGGGAACGGACACTCGCGGGGGAGCCCGAGACATAGACAACCCTGCCCGCGATGTCGGGGACGAGCTCCCTCAGCGAGGCGCCGTCGATCCGGGCGGCGCCCGCATCGCGCATAAACGCCGGCGGCGCGGAGCCGTCGGCAAGCCGGGCGATGACCCGGGCGCCGGAGCGTTCGAGTTCCCCGGTGTAGGCGAGTTCGCTGGCGTTCCTGGCCAGGTACAGCAGGACCACGTCCCGCTCCCCGGCGGAGCCGCCGGACAGCTGGGCCAGATACGGGGTAATGCCGATGCCGGCCGCTATCAGCAGCAGCGGGACCTCCGGTTTCCGCGGCAGGACAAAATCCCCGCCCACGGTGGTGGCCGTCAGTTCGTCGCCGGGCTCCAGGGCCAGGAGCGACCGCTTTGCCGTGGACAACGGCTCGGCCGTACCCACCCCGACCGTGAGCTCCGTCGAGTCCGGGGGGCTGGTCAGGCTGAACACCCGCCTGCGGCCTTTGCGGTCCGCCTTCGCATGCGGCAGGTTCAGTTCGATGTACTGGCCCGGGGTGAAGCGGAGCGGGCGTTCCGGCTGGAAGCTGAACTCCGTCGTCGTCGGGGTCAAGGGGCGGGAGCCCCGGAAGCGGAGCTGAATGCGGCCGCGCTGACCGGTGAGAAAGGCGAGCGCGTTTCCCACCAGCAGTGCCAGTTCTGGGGAGTTGGCGAGAAAGCCCAGGTTGTAGGGGAGGGCGAACAGCAGTCCGACGACGGCGGCCAGCGCCAGCTGCTGCCACCGGCGCGGCGGGAGGGTGAGCGGCTCGGTCAGCATAAAGCCGACGAAGAACAGCACGGGGCGCTGGGCGAGGGCCTGCCACAGCGCCCCGCCCGCTCCCATGCCGGTGCGCAGCAGCTCCACGGCCACCAGGGACACCGCCACCACCGTGAACACGGCCGCCATCAGCAGCTTCCGCAGCCGGTAGAGCACCAGCAGGACCCCGGGCAGCACCAGCCAGAGCATGGCGGGGGTGGCAGCCCACCAGGTGGCGATGTTGAGGCCGGTCAGCCCGGTGATGAAAGCGCCAGCCGCCGCCGGATTGAAAATGTGGCGACCGCGCCAGGCCAGGGCGTACTTGGACGCCGATGCGAGGACGCAGGCGAGGGCGACGCCGGCCAGGTCCAGATACTGCAGTCCGGTGGCCGAGAATTGCGTCGGCCAGAAGAGGAAGTAGAGCAGCAGGCCGGTGATCAGGGACGACTCAGAATGCGCAGGCACGTGGAACGCGGCCGCGAGCGCCCGGTTGGAGCCGTAGGTCAGGCCGAGGCAGAGTGCCAGGTGGGCGATCATCTCCGGGCCCCCGAACGTCAGCCAGCCCAGCATGTTCAGCAACAGGCTGTAGCCGGCCAGCACGGTCAGTACCCAGAGGACCAGCCGGTACATCGTGAACCGGCCCAGTATCGTGTCCAGCCGCGAACTGAACGGAGTGGAGATGGTGGCGGTCATGAGAAAAGCACCCCTTCAAAATCAGCTGAATACTCCGCGTGGCCGTCCGAGTGGACGGCGAGCCACGAACAATCGAACTCTTCCCGCAGGCGGGGTCCCTCGACGAAGAACAGGGCAGTTGCCAGCGCGTCGGCCACCACGGCCGTCGGTGCCATCGCCCAGCCGGCGACGACGGTGCGGACGGGTGCGCCCGTGGTGCCGTCCAGCACGTGGTGCAGCCCGTCGCCCCAGGCGCGCCGGTTGGCGGCGGAAGCGCAGAGTGCCCCGGCGCCGAGGCTGACGATTCCAATGGCCCGGGCGGGATCATAGGGATGCTCCAGGCCCACGTCCACCGGAGTGGGTCCGGCGTTGACCAGGTCGCCGCTCGCGTCGATGAAGTGCTCTCCGACGCCGCCGGCGCGCAGTCCGGCGGACAACAGGTCGGCCAGCTGTCCCTTTCCGGCAGCCCCGACGTCGATCACGACGGGGGCCCGGGTGGTGAGCACCGTGCCCTGCCAGTCCAGCACCTCCTCCCAGGGCGGAGCTGGCAGCGGCGGGCCGCCCGGACGCAGGGAGTAGCTTGCGTCATAGCCGAGTTGTTCCAGGCTGCCGCCGATCAGCGGAGTCATGGCTCCGCCGCTGAGCCGGTACAGGGTCTTGTAGAGCGGGCCGAGGGTGGAGGCCCCGGCCGGGAACACGTAGCGTCCAGGGCGCCGCGCGGCTTCTGCGACCAGGGAGTCGGACCGGAACCGGGACCAGGCGGCGTCATAGTCCGCCACGGTTGCGAGCAGCCCGCTGCGGAGCGCGCCGGACAGCGGGGACGGGGTTGAGATCTCCCAACGGGTACCGATTCCGTCGAAGCTGAAATCCGTCCAGCCCGGATGCGGCACGGTTCCTCCTGCTGGCTACTAGCCGGTTATGACGTGCTGTTATGCCCGTGCCTCGGACTTGATCTTTTCCACGGCCTGGTTGAAGCCGCCGCTGGTCAGCGAAGAGCCGGCTACCTTTGAGACTTTGATCTCATCGAGCTTCTTTCCGGCGATCTGGGCCTTGATGCCGCCGGCAAATTCCCCCTGGAACTTCTTGGTGTTGGGGTTGGAGGGGTGCGGGGTGATCTGGACATCCGACACGGCGCCCCCGGTGAGCGTCAGGGTCACGCCCACCGTCTCGTTGCCGTTGGGCGAGACATAGTTGCCGTCGGCGCTGAAGGTGCCGTCCTGATAGGTGGCGCTGCCTGCGGCTGACGGTGCGCTGCCGGTTCCCTGGCTGCCCGAAGCCTGAGGCGCGCAGCCGGCCAGGGACAGGCCGGCGATGCCGACGACGACGCTTTTCCGGAAGGTGGTGTTCATGCAGCGGCTCCATTCTCTGGCGACGATGGGATGGGCAGTGGCGGGAGGCTGCGGGCCGGCACTGGCGGCCCGCAGTGCATACTCCGATCACGACGTTGAAATCAGCGTAATGGTTCACGCTGTGAGCCGGCTGTCACGACGGGCGCCAAATTCCGCCACACTGCGGGCCACCGGTAGGCTGGAACTGTGACCCCTGAAGAACTCTCCCTCGCCATATCCGCCTGCCTGCAGGACGCCGTCGCCGCCGGTGAAATCGGGCTTACCGCATCCGACGTCCCGGGTGAGGTGCGTGTTGAGCGTCCGAAGAACCGGGACCACGGCGACTGGGCCACCAGCATCGCCCTGCAGCTTGCCAAGAAAGCGGGCACCAACCCCCGGGAGTTCGCCTCGGTCCTGAGCGCCCGGCTGAAGTCCATCGACGGGGTGTCCGCCGTCGACATCGCCGGACCGGGGTTCCTGAATATCACCGTTGATGCTGCCGCCGCCGGCGCCCTAGCCAAGGCCATCGTCGAAGCGGGGTCCGGATACGGCACCAACACTGCGCTCGCAGGCCACACCGTCAACATGGAGTTCGTCTCCGCGAATCCCACCGGTCCGCTGCATATCGGCCACACCCGCTGGGCCGCCCTGGGTGACGCAATCGCCCGGGTCCTGCGGGCCTCCGGCGCGGACGTCACCGCCGAGTACTACATCAACGACGCCGGGTCGCAGATGAACGTCTTTGCCCACTCCGTGCTCTCCCGGCTGCACGGCCGCGGTGTGCCCGAGGGCGGGTACCCGGGCGAATACATCGCCGATCTGGGCCACGAGGTGCTGACCCAGCACCCGGACATTCGCGAACTGACCGATGTCGCCGCCTTGCCGGTGATCCGCGGCGCGGCGTACAAGGCCCAGCTCCACGACATCAAGCGCACCCTCGCCGAGTTCGGCGTCGAATTCGATGTCTACTTCTCCGAGCAGGAGCTCCACGATGCCGGCGCGATCGAGGACGCTGTCGCGCGGCTCCGGGAACAGGGCCACGTTTACGACGACGGCGGCGCGGTCTGGCTGCGCACCACGGACTTCGGCGACGACAAGGACCGCGTGATGATCCGCGCCAACGGCGAGCCGACCTACTTCGCCGCCGATGCGGCCTACTACCTGTCCAAAAAAGACCGTGGCTACACCGAGAAGATCTACCTGCTCGGCGCCGACCATCACGGCTACATCAACCGGCTCAAGGCCATCGCCGCCGCCGCCGGGGACGACCCCGAGGTCAACATCGAGGTCCTGATCGGCCAGCTGGTCTCCGTCAACGGCGCGAAGCTTTCCAAACGCGCCGGCAACATCATCGAGCTCAAGGACCTCATCTCCTGGCTGGGCAAGGACGCCGTCCGCTACTCGCTGGCGCGGTTCCCGGCCGATTCGCCGCTGACCCTTGACCCGGAGCTGCTGAAAAAGCACAGCAACGAAAACCCGGTGTTCTACGTCCAGTACGCGCACGCCCGGTCCCGCGGCACCGCCCGCAATGCCGTCGCCGCCGGGGTGGAGCGCCACGTGGACGGCAAAGACATCTTCGAGGCCTCCCTGCTGGAGCACGCGACCGAGAATGAGCTGCTCTCCCACCTTGGCAGCTACCCCTCGGTCGTGGCCCGGGCAGCCGAACTGCGGGAGCCGCACCGCGTGGCCCGCCACCTCGAACTCATCGCCGGCGCCTACCACCGCTGGTATGACTCCTGCCGCGTTGCACCGCAGGGCGAGGAGCCGATTACCGATCTCAACCGCACCCGGCTGTGGCTCAACGACGCCACCAGCCAGGTGCTGGCCAACGGACTGGAACTGCTGGGCGTCTCGGCGCCGGAACGGATGTAACCGCCATGACCACCAACCCGTCCACCGCCGCCTCCCCGCTCGCGCCCGAGTGGCTCCAGGTCCCCGCGGACCTCAACGCCCTGCACGAGCCGTTGTGGGCCGGCGGGGTCGCCAGGAACGACGCCGGTGAACTCGCCATTGACGGCATCCCCGTCAGCGAGCTCCAGCGCCAGTTCGGCACACCCCTGTTCGTGATGAGCGAGAACGACTTCCGGGCCCGGGCCCGTGCCTTTTCCGACGCCTTCAACGACGCCTTCGCCGACATCTGCGGGGGAGTCGATGTGTACTACGCCGGGAAGTCATTCCTGTGCACCGCAGTGGTCCGCTGGGTCGAGGAAGAGGGACTGCGCCTGGACACGGCCTCCGGCGGGGAACTCGCCGTCGCCGCCCGCGCCGGGATCCCCGGCGCCGACGTCGCGCTTCACGGCAATAACAAGTCCGACGGCGAGATCCACCGTGCGCTGGACATGAAGCTCGGGCGGATCGTGGTGGACAGCCTCGCCGAGCTCGAACGCGTCGCCAAGATCGCCGAGTACCGCGGGGAAACCGCCAAGGTCATGCTTCGGCTGACCCCGGGGGTGCACGCCCACACCCACGAATTCATCGCCACGGCCCACGAGGACCAGAAGTTCGGGCTCTCCATGGCCGGGGATTCCACCGAGCAGGCCGGACTCTCCGCGGCCGAAGAGGCCGTGGCCGCGGCTGCGGGCCACCCCGGCATCGAACTGCTGGGCCTGCACTGCCACATCGGCTCGCAGATTTTCGAACCGGACGGCTTCGCCCTCGCGGCGCAGAAGCTGCTGGACTTCCTCGCCGCGATGCAGTCCAAGTACTCGATCGTGCTCCCGGAACTCGACCTCGGCGGCGGCTACGGCATCGCGTACACGCCCGTGGACACCCCGCGCCCCGCTGCCGAGATCGCCCAGGCGATGGCCGCCGTCGTCCGGACCAAATGCGCCGAGCTGGGGATCTCCGCCCCGCGGATTTCGATCGAACCGGGCCGCGCGATCGTCGGAAGCACCACCTTCACGCTCTACGAAGTGGGCACCCTGAAGACGGTCCGGGTCGATGCCCCGGCTGCCGGCGGCGGAGTTTCCGGCGTTCCCGCCGGCCCTGCCGGACCCGGCGGGAACGTTACGTACCCGCGCCGGTATGTGTCGGTGGACGGCGGGATGAGCGACAACCCGCGCCCGGTGCTGTACGACGCGGATTACTCGGCCATTCTGGCCTCACGGACGTCGGACGCGGCCCCGCAGCTGTCCCGCGTCGTGGGCAAACATTGCGAGAGCGGCGACATAGTTGTTAGAGATGTATATCTGCCCGAGGACGTGGCAGCCGGTGATCTGCTCGCTGTACCGGGGACCGGCGCCTACTGCTGGGCCCTGTCTAGCAACTACAACTATCTGGCCCGGCCGGGCGTTGTCGCTGTGCGCGACGGATCTGCCCGGCTCATTGTCCGCGGGGAAACCGAAGAAGATCTGCTCAACCGCGACATGGGAGTCTGAATGACCGAATTGCGAACCCTGAAAGTAGCCCTGCTGGGCTGTGGCAACGTTGGGGCCCAGGTTGCGCGGATTCTCCTTGACGACGCCGACATGCTGGCATCGCGCGCCGGTGCCCGCCTGAAGCTGGTCGGCATCGCAGTGCGCAATCTCGACGCCCCCCGGGAGGTCGAACTGCCCCGCGGGCTGTTCACCACCGACGCCGAGACCCTGGTCAAGGACGCCGACCTGGTGATCGAACTGATGGGCGGGATCGAACCGGCCCGGACCCTGATCCTGACCGCGATGCAGAACGGCGCCTGTGTTGTCACCGGCAACAAGGCACTCGTTGCCAAGGACGGCCCGACTCTCCATGAGGAAGCGGACAAAGCCGGTGTGCAGCTCTCCTACGAAGCCGCGGTCGCCGGTGCCATCCCCATTCTGCGGCCCATCCGTGACAGCCTCTCCGGTGACCGGATCACCCGGGTGCTCGGCATCGTCAACGGAACCACCAACTTCATCCTGGACCAGATGGATTCCACCGGCGCGCAGTTCTCCGACGCGCTGGCCCAGGCGCAGCGCCTGGGCTACGCGGAAGCCGACCCCACCGCCGACGTCGAGGGCTACGACGCCGCCTCCAAGGCCGCGATCCTTGCCTCGCTCTCCTTCCACACCCGTTTCTCCCTCGATGACGTGTACTGCGAAGGCATCAGCTCCGTCACCGCCGCGGACATCGCAGCGGCAAAGGACGCCGGATTTGTCATCAAGCTGCTGGCAATCGCCGAGAAGCTGACTGCCGCAGGCATGGAAACAGGCACAAAAACAGGCATGGAAACAGGCACAAAAACAGGCACGGATACGGACGCCAACGGGGATATCGGGGTCTCCGTCCGCGTGCACCCCACGCTGCTGCCGCGCGAACACCCGCTGGCCGCTGTCCACGGCGCGTTCAACGCCGTCTTTATCGAAGCCGAAAACGCCGGCGAACTGATGTTCTACGGCCAGGGCGCCGGCGGAAAGCCGACCGCGTCCGCCGTGATGGGCGACCTCGTCTCCGCCGCCCGCAGCATCGTCCTCGGCGGCCCGGGCCGCGCCGAGACCACAACGGGACAGGTCGTTGCGCTGCCCATCACCGCCGCGGTGACCAGCTACTACATCGGCCTCGACGTCGCGGACCAGCCCGGTGTGCTGGCAAAGATTGCCCAGCTCTTCGCCGAGCACGGCGTCTCCATTGAAATCATGCGGCAGACCATCCACCGCGATGCGGATTCCAACATCGAATCTGCAGAGCTCCGGATCGTTACCCACCGCGCAAGCGAGGCTGCACTTGCGGCCACCGTCGAGGCCGTCAAGGGCCTGGACGTCATCAATTCCGTTACATCCGTACTGCGGGTAGAAGGAGTCTAAGTGGCTCACCAATGGCGCGGCGTTATCCGCGAATACGCCGAACGCCTGCCCGTCACCGAGGCGACGCAGGTAATCACCCTCGGGGAGGGCGGCACCCCGCTCGTTCACGCGCAGCAGCTCTCCGCGCTCACCGGCAGCGATGTCTACCTCAAGGTCGAGGGCATGAACCCGACGGGCTCCTTCAAGGACCGCGGCATGACCATGGCCATGACGGCCGCGGTGGCCGCCGGCGCCAAGGCCGTGGTGTGTGCCTCCACCGGCAACACCTCAGCGTCCGCCGCCGCGTACGCCACGGCGGCCGGGCTGAAGTGCGTGGTCCTCGTGCCCGAGGGAAAGATCTCGATGGGCAAGCTCAGCCAGGCGATCGCGCACGGCGCAACCCTGCTGCAGGTCGACGGCAACTTCGATGACTGCCTCGACATTGCCCGCAAGCTGGGGGAGTCCTACCCGGTGTTCCTGGTCAACTCGGTCAACCCGGCCCGGATCGAGGGCCAGAAGACCGGCGCCTTCGAAGTGGTCGACTGGCTCGGAGACGCACCCGACTTCCACGTGCTCCCGGTCGGCAACGCCGGTAACATCACCGCGTACTGGAAGGGCTACAAGGAATACTGCGCGCCGTTCGAGTCCGCCACGGCCGGCACACTGGCCGCAGTCTCCACCAGGACCCCGGTCATGTGGGGCTTCCAGGCAGCCGGCGCGGCACCGTTCGTCGCAGGCCACCCGATCATGGAGCCCGACACGATCGCGACCGCCATCCGGATCGGCAACCCCGCGTCCTGGGACAGCGCCATCGCCGCGCGGGATGAATCAGGCGGCCTGATTGAGGCCGTGACCGACGAGGAAATCCTGTCCGCCCACCGCTGGCTGTCCGCCCGCGAAGGCGTCTTCGTCGAACCGGGCTCCGCTGCCGGTGTCGCCGGCCTGATCAAGAAGCACGCGGCAGGCGAAGTGCCGGCCGGCAAGACCATCGTCATCACCGTCACCGGCCATGGCCTCAAGGACCCGCAGTGGGCGCTCCGCACCGAGGATGGCAGCGAAGTGGAGCCCGTGAAGGTCTCGAACGACGTGGTCACCGTGGCCACAGCCCTGGGACTGGAAGAAAAATAACCGTGGAAACCACCCTCACCATCCCGGCCGAGTCCGCCGCCGACACGCCGGCGGTTCCGGCCGGGCAGCTCGTGACGGTCCGTGTACCGGCCACGAGCGCGAACCTCGGCCCCGGGTATGACAGCCTCGGCCTGGCGCTGACGCTGTTCGACACCCTGACGGTGGAAACCCTGGACAGCGGGGCGCTGGAATTTGAGCTCAGCGGTGAAGGGGCCGAATCCCTGCCCCGCGACGCCAGCCACCTGGTCGTCAAAGCCATCACTGAGGCCCTGCACCGCCTCGGCTTCCGGCACGCGGGCCTGAGAATCACGGCAGACAACGTCAATCCGCACGGCCGCGGCCTGGGCTCCTCGGCCTGCGCCGTGGTTGCCGCCGTGACCGCCGCCAATGCCCTGGTACCGGAAGCGTCCCGCCGGGGCAAGGACTGGGTCCTGCAGCTCACGAGCGAGATGGAAGGCCACCCCGACAACGTCGCACCGGCGATTTTCGGCGGACTGGCGCTGTCCTGGCAGGACAGTGACCAGTACAGCAGCACCTGCGCCGCGGTTGCCTCCGCGGTTATCCCCGTGGTTGCCGTGCCGGACTTTGAGCTGTCCACCGAAGTCGCGCGGGCGTTGCTGCCCGCCTCGGTGGGCCACCACGCCGCGGCGATGAATTCGGGGCGTGCGGCCCTGCTGATCCTCGCCATGACGCAGAAGCCGGAACTGCTGCTTGCCGGCACCGAGGATTACCTGCATCAGAGCTACCGCGCCGAAGCGATGCGGCCCAGCGCGGACCTCATCGCCGCCCTGCGGCGGGCAGGCTTTGCCGCCGTCGTCTCGGGGGCCGGCCCCACCGTGCTGGTCCTTGCCAATGGGGAAGCGCAGGCCGGGGCCGCCGTCGAGTTCATCGGCGCCTTCACCTCGGGCAACACGCCGGACGTGGGCTGGCGTGTGATGAAGCTGGCCGTGGACGTTGAAGGTGCTAAAGTGGAAGTGCACCGGCGGTAATCACGCAGGCGGTAATTTAGTTACTGTTCAAAAGACCGCGATGTTGGCCCAGTTGCCTCTCTCATCTTTCACTGCGCAATATTTTCCGGTGCCACCTGCTTTTGGTCTGTCGCAGGAATCCGCAGAATTAATCTCTGCACCCCTGAAAAGTCAGCCCGCCGTTCCATTTCTTCCGGAACGCGCCAGGTGAAGCAATATCCGGCCGTGCTGGCCAATATCCATCCGGCAAGGCCGAAATCCCGGCTGCAGATCTGAACTGCAGCCCAGATCAAATCATCGCGTCCAGCTCCTAGTCTGGACGCCGTCGAGGGGGAAGGATCCTTCGTGACCGAAACCACTGAGCTGTCTTCAGCTGTGGAAACATCATCTTCTGCTGCCGGATCGTCAACGGCAGCACCCGCCAAGAGCAGCGGCCTTGCCGGCCTCAAGCTCGCACAGCTCCAGGCTCTTGCCAGCCAGCTGGGGATTTCCGGCGGTTCCCGGATGCGGAAGGGCGATCTCGTGTCGGCCATTTCCGCCCACCGCGCCGGCACTCCCGTGAGCAAGGCTCCGGCCCGCGCCGCTGAAAAGGCGACCGACAACGGTTCCGTCTCCCGGGCCGCGGCTCCGGCCGCCGCACCCGCTGCCGCCACCGAGGCCGAAGCCCCGGCACAGGAAAACCCGCGTGCCCGTGGCCGTGGCCGCAGCCGCCGCGCCGGCAGCGACGGGGTCATCACAACCCCCGCAGCCGAGGCCCCGGCCGCAGCCGCTCCTGCAGCGGAGGCTCCTGTTGCTCCCGCCGAGGCCGGCGCAGTGCAGTCCGGGACGGACGCCGGCGAACGCACCCGCCAGCCCCGCACCCGCAACCGCCGCCGCGGCGAAGCTGCCGAGCAGTCCGGAGGACAGGGCTCAGTGCAGACTTCGGGCCAGGGTGCAGCCCAGGCCGCAGCAGTTGTCGAGGCCCCGGCCGAGCAGCCTTCCGGCGAGCAGCGCCAGGCCGACCGCACCGAACAGCGTACGGAACAGCGTTCCGAACAGCGCCAGGCCGACCGCACCGAACAGCGTACGGAACAGCGTTCCGAACAGCGCCAGGCCGAACAGGGCAGCGAAGACGGCCAGCGCCGTGAGAGCACCCGCACCCGCGGCGGCCGCGACGAGTCTGCAGGGGCCCGCGAGAGCACCGCCACCCGCGAGAGCAACCGCGACAACGACGACAGTGACGGCGGCAGCCGCCGGAACCGCCGCAACCGGCGTGACCGCAACGACCGCAACGACCGTCCCGAACGCTCCGGGGGGCAGGACAGCCGCGACAACACCTCGCGCAACGACCGCTTCCGCGACCGCAACGACCGCCGTCGGGGACGCGTCCAGGGACCGGACGTCGACGACGTCGAGGTCACCGAGGACGACGTCCTGCTGCCTGTCGCCGGCATCCTGGACGTGCTGGAGAACTACGCGTTCATCCGCACCTCCGGCTACCTGCCGGGCCCGAACGACGTCTACGTGTCCCTCGCCCAGGTCAAGAAGTACAACCTGCGCAAGGGCGACGCCGTCGTCGGAGCCATCCGCGCACCGCGTGAAGGCGAAGACCGCAGCCAGCTGACCGCCCGCCAGAAGTTCAACGCCCTGGTCCGGGTCACCTCCGTCAACGGCAAAACCCCCGAGGAACTCAAGGACCGCGTCGAATTCGCGAAGCTCGTCCCGCTGTATCCCTCCGAGCGCCTGCGCCTTGAGACGGACCCCAAGAAGATCGGTCCCCGCGTCATCGACCTGGTTGCCCCGATCGGCAAGGGCCAGCGCGGCCTGATCGTTTCGCCGCCGAAGGCCGGCAAGACGCTCATCCTGCAGTCCATCGCCAACGCCATCACCATTAACAATCCTGAGGTCCACCTCATGATGGTGCTCGTTGACGAACGCCCTGAAGAAGTCACGGACATGCAGCGCACCGTCAAGGGCGAGGTCATCGCCTCCACCTTCGACCGTCCCGCCGACGACCACACGACCGTGGCCGAACTGTCCATCGAGCGTGCGAAGCGCCTCGTGGAAATGGGCATGGACGTTGTGGTTCTCCTCGACTCGATGACCCGCCTGGGCCGCGCCTACAACCTGGCGGCACCGGCTTCCGGCCGCATCCTCTCCGGTGGTGTCGACTCGGCAGCGCTGTACCCGCCGAAGCGCTTCTTCGGTGCAGCCCGCAACATCGAAAACGGTGGCTCACTGACCATCCTGGCAACGGCTCTCGTCGAGACCGGCTCCAAGATGGATGAGGTCATCTTCGAGGAGTTCAAGGGAACCGGCAACATGGAACTGCGCCTGTCCCGCCAGCTCGCGGACAAGCGCATCTTCCCGGCCGTGGACGTCAACGCGTCCGGTACGCGCCGTGAGGAAAACCTGCTGTCCCCTGAGGAAGTCAAGATCATGTGGAAGCTGCGCCGCGTCCTGTCCGGACTCGAAACGCAGCAGAGCCTTGAGCTGCTGACCAACAAGATCCGGGAGACCCAGAGCAACGTCGAGTTCCTTATGCAGGTGCAGAAGACGACGCTTGGTGCGAAGTCCGATAACGACAAGTAGCGACGCTTAACCGCTCGGACATGGGCGGCCCTCCCCGGGCCGCCCATGTCACGGGCGGTTGTTGCGTTAACCGGTTCCTCCGCTTCAAGAAGCAACGCGGGGTCACCTAGCGCCCATCAGGGCCCCTGGAACGGGCGGTAAGTGACCCCGCGTTGCAGTTACTAGACTTGAGAGAGTCGAAAGAGGTTTTGAAAATGTTTGAGTCCGTACAGGGCCTGTTGGATGAGCATGACGCCATCCAGGCACAGCTTGGGGATCCTGCTGTTTATGCTGACCAGAAGCTGGCCCGGAAGTTGGGGCGGCGCTCGGCCCAGCTGAACGGCATTGTCGAGGCGTACCACGCCTGGCACGCCATCCAGGATGACCTTGCGGCTGCCAAGGAAATGGCAGGGGAGGACCCGGAGTTTGCCGCTGAGGTGCCCGAGCTGGAGGCTGCGCTGGAAACGGCGGCGGCCAAGCTGCGCCGGCTCCTGATCCCGCGCGACCCGGACGACGCCCGCAACGTGATCCTCGAGGTCAAGGGCGGCGAAGGCGGCGACGAGGCTGCCCTGTTCGCGGCCGACCTGCTGCGGATGTACACCCGGTACGCGGAGTCCCGCGGCTGGAAGACCGAGATGATTTCCGCCAACGAATCGGACCTCGGCGGCTACAAGGATGTCCAGGTGGCCATCAAGGGCAACTCGAACGATCCGGCCGAGGGCGTTTACGCGCGGCTCAAGTTCGAAGGCGGCGTGCACCGCGTGCAGCGCGTTCCCGTGACGGAATCCCAGGGCCGCATCCACACTTCCGCAGCCGGCGTGCTGGTGCTTCCGGAAGTGGACGAGCCCGAAGAACTCGAAATCAACCAGAACGACCTCAAGATTGACGTCTACCGTTCCTCCGGACCGGGCGGCCAGTCCGTGAACACCACCGACTCCGCCGTCCGGATCACCCACCTTCCCACCGGCATCGTGGTGGCCATGCAGAACGAGAAGTCGCAGCTGCAGAACCGTGAAGCCGGCATGCGGGTCCTCCGCGCCCGCATCCTGGCGCACCAGCAGGAGCAGATCGACGCCGAGAACTCGGCCCAGCGCAAGTCCCAGATCCGCACGATGGACCGCTCGGAGCGCATCCGGACGTACAACTACCCGGAAAACCGGATCGCTGACCACCGCACCGGGTACAAGGCCTACAACCTGGACCAGGTCATGAACGGCGACCTGGAGCCGGTGATCCAGTCGGCCATCGAGATGGACGAACAGGCCCGCCTCGACGCCATCGGCGACTAGTCCGGCCCCGCAACGTGATGACAGAAGGCACCGGGCCAAGCCTCGCGGACGCGGTCCGCGAGGCCACCGCCGTCCTGGCCGCCGCCGGCGTCCCCAGCCCGCGGGTCGACGCCGAACTTCTCGCCGAGCACCTGCTCGGCGTCGGGCTCGGCCGGCTCCGCGCCCTGATGCTCGGCGACACCCCGGCCCCGGACGGTTACCAGGACCTCGTCGCCGATCGGGCCCGGCGCGTACCGCTGCAGCACATCACCGGCGTCGCGCACTTCCGCCACCTGGAACTGGCGGTCGGGCCGGGGGTGTTCATTCCCCGCCCGGAAACTGAATCCGTGGTCCAGTTGGTGATCGACCGGCTGCAGGGCATGGCGCATCCCAAGGTCGTGGATCTTGGCACCGGTTCCGGGGCCATCGCCGGCTCAATCGCGCACGAGGTTCCCGGCTCCGACGTCTACGCCGTCGAGTTCAGCGAGTTTGCCCACGCCTGGGCCGCCCGGAACCTGCTGCCCCTCGGCGTGCACCTGATCCGTGGCGATCTGCGCGATGCCCTGCCGGAGCACAACGGTTCGTTCGACGTCGTGGTCTCCAACCCGCCGTACATCCCCGCCGAGGCGGTCCCCAACGAACCCGAAGTGGCACTGCACGATCCTCCCGAGGCACTGTACGGCGGGGGAGCGGACGGAATGGAACTTCCGACGGCGGCTGCTGCCTCCGCGGCCAGGCTGCTGGTGCCCGGCGGCTACTTCGTGATGGAACACGCCGAAATCCAGGCCGGCTGGATTGCCGGGATGCTGGAGCGCTCCGGGCGGTGGACCGCTGTGACCACCCATCGCGACCTCAACGGCAGGGACCGGGCCACCAGTGCCGTCCTCGCCGACCCGGCTGCCCTTCGGTAACCAGGGCAACGCACGAAGTGATGAAAGAATAGGCCAGTGACGACTAGCTACGATTGCACGGCAGCTGAGCAACGCGCTGCAGGACTCGAACACGCCCAGCGGGCCATCCGGGAGCACAAGTGCGTGGTCTTCCCCACGGACACCGTGTACGGGATCGCCGCCGATGCGTTCTCCCCCCTCGCGGTGACCTTGCTGCTGGCGTCCAAAGGCCGCAGCCGCAGGATGCCCCCGCCCGTCCTGATCCCCAGGCTCAATGCCCTCGATGGCCTCGCCACGGACGTTCCGCCCGAGGCGCGGCGTCTTGCCGAGGCGTTCTGGCCCGGCGGACTCACCCTGATCCTGCACGCCCAGCCGTCCCTTGACTGGGATCTCGGCGAAACCAAGGGCACCGTTGCCTTGCGGATCCCGGCAGACGACGTCGCCCAGGACCTGCTGACGCTGACCGGGCCGCTGGCCGTCTCCTCGGCGAACCGCACGGGCCAGGCCGCGGCGCAGACCGCCGCCGCCGCCGAAGCCCAGCTGGCAGAGTCGGTGGAGGTCTACCTTGAAGGCGGGCCGCGCCCGGCCGAGGGTGCCGACGCGCTGCCGTCCACCATTGTTGATGCCACCGCCGTGCCGCTGCGGGTGGTCCGCCAGGGCGCCATCAGCCTGGAGCGGCTCCGCGAGGTCGTCCCGGGTGTGCTGGGCCTCGGCGAGGAGCCGTCCGCCCCCGGGACCCCCGAAACGACCGCAGCCACCGAAACCACCGCCGCCCCTTCAGGCACCGCCGACGATTCACCGAGGAACTGACATGCAGCCCAAAGTCGCCGTCGCGGCCGTAACCTTTGACCGCCCTGAGGAACTCACCCTCCTGCTCAAGGGGCTGGCCGAACAGACCGCCCCGATCCACTCGATCGCGCTGGTGGACTCGGGCACCGTCCCGGCGACCGGGATCGTCAACGCCGGCGGGGACAACATCAACTACCTGCGCTCGGAGGCGAACCTCGGCGGTGCCGGGGGATTCGCCTACGCGATCCTGGCCGCCATGGCCAGCGGCGCGGAGTGGATCTGGATGATGGACGATGACGGCCACCCCGAGGATGCGAGCTGCCTGGCCGAGCTGCTCAAGACCGCCAAGGAGCACCAGCTCGATATCGTGAGCCCGCTCGTCGCCGCCACGGCCGATCCCAACCGGCTCTCGTTCAACTTCCGGATCAACGGCCTGCTGACCAACGACCGCTCCCGGCTGGCTCCGATGGGGTACCTTCCGGACATGGTGCACTTCTTCAACGGCGCCCTGATCCGCACGGAGGTCTTCTACAAAATCGGAATCCCCGACGTGAAGTTCTTTATCCGCGGCGATGAGGTGGACTTCCTCTCACGGGTCAAGAAGGCCGGCCTTAAATACGGCACCCTGGCCACCGTCGCCGTCCAGCACCCCGCCACCTGGACCGAAATGAAGCCGGTCTTCGGAGGCTTCATCACCCCGGTCATTCCTGAGGGCGACTTCAAGCGGTACTGCTACTTCCGCAACCGCGGCTACCTTACCCGGAAGTACCGGAACCTGCGCTGGTTCGGCGCGGACATTGTCGGATTTCCGTACTACTTCCTGAAGACCGGCGACCTTAAGGGCCTCGCGCACTGGTTCCGGGCCTACTCCACGGGCTTCCGCGGAAAGGGCTTCGGCTCGCCCGCCCAACTGATGTCCGCCAACAGCTAGGCCGGCGTGAAAAACCTCTTTGCCGTCGTCGTCACCTACAACCGTGCCGACTTCCTGCAGAACCTGCTCGACTCCTTCAGCCGCCTGACCACCGGGCCCGACCGGATCGTGGTGGTGGACAACGCCAGCAGCGACCACACCGCGGAGGTTGTCTCCCGCGCCGTGGCCGCCGGGGGGCTGCCGATCCAGTACGAACGGCTTGCGGCGAACGTCGGCGGTTCTGGCGGCTTCTCCCGCGGCGTTGAAATTGCCCTGGCGGCCGGTGCCGACTGGCTGTGGCTGATGGATGACGACGTCGAGGTGCTCCCGGGGGCGGTCGAGGCGCTGGACCGGTTCACGACCGACTACTCCTGCATGATCGGGCGCCGCTACGACGCCGCGGGCAAGCCGTTCTTCTGGCAGCACCATTTCGTCGAGGCACTCGGCGTCTTCCTGCCTGTCTCGGGCGATGTCTTCCGCAAATCCGAGGTTTTCCGCACCAATGTGGGAAATTTCGAGGGCATGCTGATCAAGGCGTCTCTGGCCCGGGACATCGGGCTGCCGGACCCGCGTTTCTTCATCACCTGGGATGACCTTATCTACGGGTGGCTGGCGGCGCAGCAGACGCCGGTGGTCTACGTGAACGCCTTTGTCATCAAGAAGGTCCGGGCCCAGCGCCAGGTGGACCTGGGTGTGCGCCACCTCAACGATTCTTCCGACCTGAGCCGGCGCTACGTGATGCGGAACCGCGGCCACGTGGCGCAGTACCTGCGCGCGCACGGCAAGTACCACCGGCTCGGATTCGGTGCCGGGACGGCCCTGACCTATTTGAAGGAAATTGTGCGCCTGGTGCTGGTCGAACGCAGCCTGAAGGGGGCCGGCGCCCTGTGGCAGGGGTGGCGCGAATCGCGCGGCATCCTCGCCGACCGGAGCTGGCAGCCGATGCCGCCGGTGCCCGCTGCGGCGGGTCCGGAACCGGCCTGAATCAAGCCCGGATCCGGGTGAACCGGCCCCGTACGGGCGTTACGGACCCGGGATTCCGGCCCGACAGCGATTAGTATCGTCCTAGACCCGGCTGCAGTCCGGCAGTTGCACGGCTGGGTAATTTTTTGAAACAGGCGCATGGCCGCCGTGGTATTGGAAGTCGGTTGCAATCTCTGTTGACTACAAAATCTGAAGCGCGCGAACCTGCCGCAGCACTTGACGAGAAGAAGCCCCCGCTCTGGATCTGGGTCCAGCTCTTCCTCGATTCGATGTCGTGGGTCGTGGCGATCGTCCTGGCGCTGCTGCTGCGCTACGAAATGGGCATCCGGGAAGAACAGCTCGTCAGTGCCATGATCATCATGGCCATCGCCGTTGTGGTGCAGGCCCTGGCCGGCTACGCGCTGGCACTCTACCGCGGCAGGTATCCCTTCGGCAGCTTCCAGGAAGCCAAGGCCCTCGTCTTCGTCACCGTCATTGTGGCCGCCTCCATCACGCTGAGCCTGCTGGTGCTTTATGAGGCCATCGGGATCGGCCGCAGTGTCGGGCTCATCGCCTTCCCGTTCGCCTGCCTCTTCATGGGAGCTGCCCGCTACGCCAAACGGCTCTACGTCGAGGGCAAGAACCGGCCCGGCGACGGCGCCCAGAACACCCTGATCTACGGTGCGGGCTTCCTCGGAAACTCGCTGCTGACGCGCATGCTGCAGGACGCCGATTCGCCGTATTTCCCGGTCGGGCTGATCGACGACGATCCCACCAAGAAGCACCTGCGGCTCTCCGGAGTCCAGGTCCTTGGCCGCGGCGACGACCTGCCGGCCATCATCCGGCGCACCCGCGCCACCGTCCTGGTGCTGGCTTTCGCCAATGTCGAGGCCTCCGTCGTCCGGCGGATTTCAGACGCCGTCGCCGGAATGAACATCAGGGTGCTGGTCCTACCCCCGTTGAGGGACATGCTCGGCCGCGGGGCACCCGAAGGTTTCTCCGATTTCCGCGATGTGGCGGTCGAGGACCTGATCGGGCGGCGGCCGGTCGATATCAAGGTCGACGAGATTGCGGGCTACATCAAGGGCAAACGCGTTCTGGTCACCGGTGCCGGCGGCTCCATCGGCTCCGAACTGTGCCGGCAGATCGTCCAGTTCTCACCCGCGGAACTGATCATGCTGGACCATGACGAAACAGGGCTGCAGCACACCCAGATCTCCATCACCGGCCGCGGACTGCTCGCCGGCCGCGACACGGTCCTGGCCAGCATCCGGGACGGCGCCGCACTCCAGGAGATCTTCCAGGACCGCCGCCCCGAGGTGGTGTTCCACGCTGCCGCCCTCAAACACGCGCCGCTGCTGCAGCAGTATCCGATCGAAGCCTGGAAAACCAACGTTCTGGGCACCCTCAACGTGCTGCGAGCGGCCGAGCGTTCCGGCGTTTCACACTTCGTGAATATCTCCACGGACAAGGCAGCGAACCCGACGACGGCGCTTGGCCACTCCAAACGCGTCGCCGAAAAGCTGGCCGCCTGGATGGCCGGCCAGACCGGCCGCAAATTCGTCTCCGTCCGGTTCGGCAATGTGATGGGCAGCCGCGGCTCGATGCTGCCGCTCTTCACGGAACAGATCCGGGTCGGCGGGCCCGTGACCGTCACAGACCCCGAAGTCACGCGCTTCTTCATGACGATCCCGGAAGCCTGCCAGCTGGTCATCCAGGCCGGCGCAATCGGACGCGGCGGCGAAGTCATGATCCTTGACATGGGGGAGCCGGTCAGGATCCTGGATGTCGCCCAGCGCATGATCGCGATGTCCGGCAAAAAGGTGGAGATCGTCTACACCGGACTTCGGCCCGGCGAGAAGCTCCACGAGGAACTCGTCGGCACCGGCGAGCTGGACGAACGCCCCCTGCATCCCAAAATTTCGCACACCAGGGCCCACGAACAGGACCCGGCCGCGCTGGACCTCGATGTCTGGCTGGCCCGCTGCGAGGCCGAGCAGGGGATCGACATCGAGTCCCTCCCCGACGAGGAAGCCGATGAGCCGGGCGAGAGCATGAGGGCGGCGTCATGATGCCTGTGCTCCTTGCTGCCGGCGCCACCCTGCTGGCAAGCGTCCTGCTTCCTTTTGTGGTCAAGCCGTGGCTGGTCAGGATGGGCGTTGTGGACGTGCCGTCGGCCAGGTCATCCCACGGCCGGACCACCATCCGTGGCATGGGCGTTGCCGTTTCCCTGGCCACCGCCATCGGCTACGCGGCCGCCGTCCTCCTGGGGGCGGTGACGGTGGACCGGTCAGTCTTCCTCGTGGTCCTGGCGGTCATCGTGGCAAGCGCGGTGGTTGGCTGGATCGAAGACCTCCGCGGTCTCTCCATCCGTGGCCGCGCCGCCGCGCAGCTGGGAATCGGTGCCGCCGGTTCAACGGCCCTGCTCCTCCTCACCGGCCAGTCCTTCTGGTGGCTGCCGCTGGCTGCGCTGGCCATTGCCGCCTATATCAACATTGCCAACTTCATGGACGGCGTCAACGGGATTTCCAGTTTCCACGGAATCCTCGCGGGCACCGCGTACGCGGTGGCCGGGCAACTGGCCGGACAGCCGTGGCTCACCGCCGGCGGCGCGGTGCTGGCCATGGCCTTCCTGGGATTCCTGCCGTGGAACCTCGCCCGGGGCTCCGTGTTCCTGGGCGACGTCGGCAGCTACCTGCTCGGAGCCTCAGTGTCGGCACTCGCGGTGGCAGGGTTCCTCAGCGGCGTCTATGTGGAATACGTCCTGGCGCCGATCCTGGTCTACGTGGCCGACACCGGCTATACCCTGCTGCGCAGGATCAAGGCGGGCGAACGGTGGTACGCGTCCCACCGCGAGCATGTATACCAGCGGCTCACCGACGTCGGCTTCTCACACCTGCAGTCGGCCGGCACCGTCGCAGCCTGCACCATGGCAGTCATCGTGCTCAGCTTCATCGCCGCCACCGCACCGCTGCCCATGGTGGTGCTTTGTGTCGCCGGAAGTCTGGCCGTGCTGGCGCTCTACCTCGCCTCGCCGGACCTCATCCGGCACTTCCGGCGGCGGCAGAAGGTCACCCGGGTACCGGTGTCCTAGGCCGCACGGCGGCCTCACCCCGGCCCCGGGCGCCGTCATGTTCTATCTCATGTAGAATTCATGTGCGGTCCTTCGCCGCGCCACTGCGACCAGCAAACACCCTCGACGATTGGGATCCTATGACCTCCAACGCCGAACCCGGACGAAAGTCCGGCGCCGGAGAAGTTGGTGTCTCGGGTCCCACAAAATCATTGTGGCTGCGCCTGCTGGCCATCAGCTCGGCTGCTGGCGGCGGCGCCCTGCTGCTCACCAGCCTGGCAGCGCTCCTGCTTGACGGCACGGCGGCCGCGCTGTCGTCCCTCTTCGGCGGGGCGCTCGTGATCGCCTTCTTCGCCATCAGCCTCCTGGTCGGCCATTTCGGCGGCCGCAATCACTCGTCCGGAGCCATCGGCCTGTTTGCGGCCACCTACTTCGTCAAGGTCGTCGGCTTCGCCGTGGTGCTGTTCGCCATCGGCAGCCCCGACTGGCTGAACGGGCGCTGGTTCCTGGCCGGCGCCGTTGTGACTGTGGTGTTGTGGCAGGCCGCCGAGATTTACGGCTTCAGCAAGGCGCGGCTCCAGCTCTACAACGACCCCGACACCCCGGAAGGCGGCACTGATGTTTAGCCGCAAGGACCGACACAACAGCAAGCCCAGCACCCCCAGAAGGACGTCCGGCGCCCCCGGTGTTTCGGACAACGGACGCGACGGCGGATACAACGCCGGGATCGCCGTCTTCAGCTACATTGTTGGCGGAATCATGGTCTGGAGTTTGATAGGGTGGGGTCTGGATAATCTGTGGGGAACCCGCTGGATTGTGCTCGCAGGCGCTCTGCTTGGAGCCGCGGGAGGGTTCTATCTTTCTCATATGCACGGCCTCACCAGTTCGCGTAATTCGACTGGCGGGGACAATGCTGCACGTGGCCCGTCCAAGGACGAGGATCAGTAATGCCAAATAATTTCACAGGGGGAGAGTCTGACCGCAACGTCGACTTTCCCCTACCAACGCCCAATGATGGACACTGCAGAGAGGAAACGCGTTGATCGCGCTTGCGCTCCCGGCCCAAGATTCAGGAACTTTTACGCCTCCTGGAATTGAAGAAATGCACCTGCCGGCAATCCTGCCGTGGGGGGCGGCCGACGGATTCTCCAAGCAGATGCTGCTGGTAATCCTTTCGGTCGTTATTATCGCCACATTCTTTCTGCTAGCTGCCCGAAAGGGCCAGCTTGTTCCCGGCAAACTGCAGTTCGCCGGCGAAGCCGCCTATGGCTTCGTCCGCAACGGCATCGCCAAGGACATCATCGGCGGCAAAGATTTCATGAAGTATGTTCCGCTGCTGTTCAGCCTGTTCTTCTTCATCCTGGTGAACAACATCTACGGCGCCATTCCGGTGCTCCAGCTCCCGAGCTTCTCGCACGTCGGCGGCGCCTACGTGCTCGCCGGAATCGTGTACATCACCTGGATCGCCATCGGCGTCAAGAAGAACGGACTGAAGTACTTCAAGCTGGCCACCGTGCCTTCCGGAGTGCCGATCTACATTCTTCCGCTGATCATCCCGATCGAAATCATCTCGAACTTCCTGGTCCGCCCCGTCACGCACAGCCTCCGTCTGTTCGCGACCATGCTGGCCGGCCACCTGATCGTGATGATCGCCGGCTCGGGCATCGAGTTCCTCGTTATGCAGGAGAACATCCTGCTCAAGGGAACCTCGGTCCTGGTGCTCGGCGGTGCGATTGCCATGTACATGCTGGAAGCGCTGATCATGGCGCTGCAGGCCTACGTGTTCACCCTGCTGGCCGCCATCTACATCGAAGGCGCCCTGCACGCGGATAGCCACTAGGCACCCAAAAAACTTCCCCTTACGGGGGATGAAAGCACACCAAACAACCTGCCACATAGATGGCATCTTGAAAGGAAAAAAATGGAAGGCAATCTCAACCTCGTAGGTTACGGTCTGTCCGCAATCGGCGGTGGTATCGGTGTTGGTCTCGTGTTCGCCGCTTACATCAACGGCGTCGCACGTCAGCCGGAGGCACAGCGTGTGCTCCAGCCGATCGCATTCCTCGGCCTCGCGCTGACTGAAGCCCTCGCCATCCTCGGCCTGGTCTTCGCGTTCGTTCTCTAGTCTGAATTTTCAGAACTAAGCGAACATCCAGAACCGAGTAGATAAGGACGGGTGAATTATGAATCAGCTGATCATCTCAGCCGCCACAGAGGGCGCTAACCCTCTGGTTCCCAATCCCTGGGAAATGGGCGTCGTTCTCGCCGGCTTCGCTGTCCTCATGTTCATCGTGGTCAAGTTTATTGTCCCGATGTTCGAGAAGACCTTCGCAGAACGTGCCGAGGCCATTGAAGGCGGCATTGCCAAGGCCGAAAAGGCCCAGGCAGAGGCTTCCGCTGCACTCGAAGAGTACAAGCAGCAGCTCACTGATGCCCGTGCCGAGGCCAACCGCATCCGCGAGGAAGCACGTGCCGAAGGCGCTCAGATCCTCGCGGATCTGAAGGAGAAGGCAGCTGCAGAGTCTGCCCGCATCACGGCTCAGGCGCACGCGGCGATCCAGTCCGAGCGCCAGGCCGCCGTTGTGTCCCTCCGCGCGGAGGTCGGCACGCTGGCCACCACGCTGGCAGGCCGCATCGTTGGCGAGTCGCTTGACGATGACGCGCGTTCGGCGCGTGTGGTTGACCGCTTCCTGGCAGATCTGGAGAACCAGAACGCAGGTGCAGCTAAGTAATGGCAGGTGTATCGAGCGAATCGCTGACCGCGGCCCTCGTGGCGCTGGAAGCCAAGCTTCCCTTCGCCTCGCTGCAGTTGGCTCAGGAACTCTTCGGAATCCTGGGAACGGTGGACAGCTCGGCTGGCTTGCGCCGCGCCCTGACCGATCCGTCCCGCAGCGGTGACGAAAAGTCGGCGCTTATCAAGCAGCTCTTCGGCGGGAAAGTCTCCGCGGATGCTGTGGAAATCGCGAGCGGACTGGCCGGCTCACGCTGGGCATCGGCTCGGGATATCGGCGATGCCCTCGAGACTCTTGCCGCTTCGGTGGTAATCGCCGTTGCCGAGAACAAGTCTGCCGTCTCTGCCTCAGGAATCAGCGGGCTGGAAGCGCTGGAGAACGATCTGTTCTCCTTCAACCAGGTCGTCGAGTCCAACCACGAGGTACAGCGTGCTGTGTCCGAACCGCAGGCGAGCCCGGCTGCCAAGGTTGCCCTGGCCGAAAAGCTTGTACCCAGTGCAAGCGAGGAAGCGAAAGTCCTCATCGGACAGGCAGTTTCGCATCCCCGGGGTCTCAAGGCGACCAAGCTCGTCCGTCGTTTCGCCGAGCTTGCAGCCAAGCGCCAGCAGCGCTGGATTGCAACGGTCAGCGTCACCCGTGCGCTGACCGAGACCCAGACCAGCCGTCTGCAGGCGGGGCTGAATGCCCTCTACGGGCGCGAGCTCAAGATCAACATGAACGTTGACCCGGCACTGATCGGTGGCATCCGGATCCAGGTAGGTGACGAAGTGGTTGACGCTTCGGTCCTCGCCCGCCTGGGCCAGCTTCACCGTCAGCTTGCCGGGTAGCCGGACAAGCACAACTTAACGAAACGAAACCCCGGTCATCGTGAGCAACGATGATCACGAAAACAGGAGAGCAGGGACTGCAGATGGCCGAATTGACCATCAACGCCGACGACGTCCGTAATGCGTTGAACGAGTTCGCGGCGTCCTACGAACCCGGAAACGCAGAGCGCGTAGAGGTCGGCCGTGTAACAACCGCAGGTGACGGCATCGCCCGTGTTGAGGGCCTTCCCTCGGTCATGGCGAACGAGCTGCTTCGCTTCGAAGACGGCACGCTGGGCCTGGCCCAGAACCTCGACGTCCGCGAAATCGGCGTCATCATCCTCGGTGACTTCACCGGAATCGAAGAGGGCCAGGAAGTTCACCGCACCGGACAGGTTCTGTCCGTACCGGTGGGCGACGCCTTCCTCGGACGAGTTGTCGACCCGTTGGGCGAGCCCATCGATGACCTTGGCGAGATCAAGGCCGAGACCACCCGTGCCCTGGAACTCCAGGCGCCCGGCGTGACCCAGCGCAAGTCGGTTCACGAACCGATGCAGACCGGACTCAAGGCTATTGACGCCATGATCCCGATCGGCCGCGGCCAGCGTCAGCTGATCATCGGTGACCGTCAGACCGGCAAGTCGGCCATCGCGATCGACACGATCATCAACCAGAAGGCCAACTGGGCCTCCGGCGATGTCAACAAGCAGGTGCGCTGCATCTATGTAGCCATTGGCCAGAAGGCATCCACCATCGCGGCTGTCCGTCAGACGCTCGAGGACAACGGCGCACTGGAGTACACGACCATCGTGGCTTCCCCCGCGTCCGACCCCGCAGGCTTCAAGTACCTGGCACCGTACGCCGGTTCGGCCATCGGCCAGCACTGGATGTACGGCGGCAAGCACGTGCTCATCGTGTTTGATGACCTCTCCAAGCAGGCTGAGGCCTACCGGGCAGTATCGCTGCTGCTCCGCCGCCCGCCGGGACGCGAAGCCTACCCGGGCGACGTTTTCTACTTGCACTCCCGTCTGCTGGAGCGTTGTGCCAAGCTCTCCGACGAGCTCGGTGCAGGTTCGATGACCGGCCTGCCGCTCATCGAGACCAAGGCAAACGACGTCTCCGCCTACATCCCGACCAACGTGATCTCCATTACCGATGGCCAGATCTTCCTGCAGTCGGATCTCTTCAACGCCAACCAGCGTCCGGCCGTCGACGTGGGTGTCTCCGTTTCCCGCGTGGGTGGCGCAGCCCAGGTCAAGTCCATGAAGAAGGTCTCCGGTACCTTGAAGCTGGAACTGGCTCAGTACCGCGACATGCAGGCATTCGCCATGTTCGCGTCGGACCTCGACGCGGCATCGCGCCAGCAGCTGACCCGTGGTGCACGACTGATGGAACTGCTTAAGCAGGGCCAGTACTCGCCGTTCCCGGTTGAGAACCAGGTCGTCTCCATTTGGGCCGGTACCAACGGGCACCTCGACGAAGTTCCGGTTGAGGACATCAACCGCTTCGAGACCGAGTTCCTGGAGCACCTCAAGCACAAGTCCTCCATCCTGACGACGCTGGCCCAGACCAACGTCATGAGCGATGACACTGCAGAAGCACTGAAGACCGCGATCGTGGACTTCAAGAAGGGCTTCTTCGGCGAGGGAGACAACCTGCTGGTTGGTGCGGGGCACGAAGAATACGCCCCCATCGACGAGGCACAGGTCGACCAGGAAAAAATCGTCAAGCAGAAGCGCTAGTTTCGCTGGCAGGGACTGTCGGGACCCCACCGGGTTCCGGCAGCCCCGGCCATCGGGATCTTAGGAAAGGATAAGTATGGGAGCCCAGATTCGGGTCTACCGCCAGAAGATCAGCTCGACGACGTCGATGCGCAAGATCTTCAAGGCGATGGAACTGATCGCTACCTCGCGCATCGGCAAGGCCCGAGCACGCGTAGCAGCTTCACTGCCTTACGCAAACGCCATCACGCGTGCCGTTTCTGCTGTCGCAAGCCAGAGCGAGATCGACCATCCGCTGACCACCGAGCCGGAGCAGATCCGCCGGGCCGCCGTCCTGGTAATCACCTCGGACCGTGGCCTCGCAGGTTCGTACTCCGCGAGCGTGCTCAAGCAGGCGGAAGGCCTCAACGAGCTGCTCGTCGAGGAGGGCAAGGAAGTCAAGATGTACCTGGTCGGCCGCAAGGCTCAGGCATACTTCGACTTCCGGAACCGTCCTTACGGGCGTGTCTGGACCGGCGGCACGGACGCACCGGAGTTTGCCACCGCACAGGAAATCGGCGACGCACTGCTGACTGACTTTGCGACAGACTACGCAGAGGGCGGCGTCGACGAGATCCATGTCGTCTACACCCGCTTCAAGTCCATGGTCACGCAGGAGCCGACGGTAGTCCGTCTTCTCCCGCTTGAGGTTGTCGAAGAGCAGGCGGCGTCCGAATCGGACCTCCTGCCGCTCTACGAATTCGAGCCGGAAACGGAGCAGGTTCTTGATGCTCTGCTGCCGCGCTACATCGAATCACGTATCTTCGCCGCGATGCTGCAGGCAGCGGCTTCGGAGCTTGCTGCCCGCCAGCGGGCAATGAAGTCCGCCGGCGACAATGCCACGGACCTCATCAAGAAGTTCACGCGTCTGCGCAACACTGCCCGCCAGGCTGAAATTACGCAGGAGCTTTCCGAAATCGTGGCCGGTGCCGACGCGTTGAACGCGTCCTAGCCTCCACGAGCCCGGATCCTGCTGTACCTGCACCAAAGTAAACTTAACCCCAACGCCATCTACTGAGTGAAGTGAGAGAGATGACTGCCACAGCTACCGAACACGTAGCCGCGACGACCGGTGCTACCGGCCGTATTGCACGTGTTATTGGCCCGGTTGTCGACGTCGAATTCCCGGCTGACGCAATCCCCTCGATTTACAACGCACTCACCACCGAGATTACTCTCAACGGTGAGACCAAGACCATCACGTTTGAGGTTGCCCTGCACCTCGGCGACAACGTCATTCGCGCCATCTCGCTGCAGGCAACCGACGGCCTCGTCCGCGGTACCGCAGTAGTGGACACGGGAGCCCCCATCTCCGTGCCCGTCGGCGACGTCGTCAAGGGACACATCTTCAACGTCCTCGGACAGCCGCTTGACGTGACTGAGGCCGAACTCGAGATCACCGAGCGCTGGCCCATCCACCGCAAGGCTCCGGCCTTCGCGACGCTTGAGGGTTCCACCGAGATGATGGAAACCGGCATCAAGGTCATCGACCTTCTCACCCCGTACATCAAGGGTGGCAAGATTGGTCTGTTCGGTGGTGCCGGTGTCGGCAAGACCGTCCTGATCCAGGAAATGATCACCCGTGTTGCCCGCAACTTCGGCGGCACCTCGGTGTTCGCCGGTGTCGGCGAGCGTACCCGTGAGGGCAACGACCTCTGGGTCGAAATGGAAGAGGCAGGCGTCCTCAAGGACACCGCCCTTGTATTCGGCCAGATGGATGAGCCGCCGGGAACGCGTCTGCGCGTGGCACTGTCCGCCCTGACCATGGCGGAGTACTTCCGCGATGTGCAGAACCAGGACGTGCTGCTCTTCATCGACAACATCTTCCGCTTCACCCAGGCAGGCTCCGAGGTTTCCACCCTCCTCGGCCGCATGCCGTCGGCCGTGGGCTACCAGCCCAACCTGGCCGACGAGATGGGTCTCCTCCAGGAGCGCATCACGTCCACCAAGGGCCACTCGATCACCTCGATGCAGGCCATCTACGTTCCCGCGGATGACTACACTGACCCGGCACCGGCAACGACCTTCGCACACCTCGACGCGACCACGGAACTTTCCCGTGAAATCGCTTCCCGTGGTCTGTACCCGGCCGTTGACCCGCTGACGTCGACGTCGCGCATCCTGGATCCGCAGTACATCGGCAACGACCACTACAACACGGCCGTCCGCGTCAAGCAGATCCTGCAGAAGAACAAGGAACTCCAGGACATCATCGCCATCCTCGGCGTTGATGAGCTCTCCGAAGAGGACAAGATCGTCGTGTCGCGTGCACGCCGCATCCAGCAGTTCCTCTCGCAGAACACCTACACCGCCAAGCAGTTCACCGGCGTCGAAGGCTCCACTGTGTCCATCAAGGACACCGTTGAAGGCTTCACCGCGATCTGCGACGGCGAACTCGACCACATTGCAGAGCAGGCGTTCTTCAACGTCGGCGGCCTGGATGATGTCGAGCGCCAGTGGGCCAAGATCCAGGAACAGACCAAGTAATATGGCTGAGCTTGAGGTTGAGATTGTCGCAGCGGACCACTTCGTGTGGTCCGGAGCGGCCAAGATGGTCAAGGCCCGCACCAGCGATGGTGAAATCGGAATCCTGCCCGGCCACTCGCCCCTGCTGGCGATTCTGGCCGAAGGTGAGCTGGCAATCCAGCCGGTCTCCGGTGACCGTATTGCCGTAGTTGTCGACGGCGGGTTTTTCTCCGTCGACAACAACCGGGTCGTCATTGTCGCTGACAACGCCCAAATGGGCGACGCGGCTACTGCGGGGATCCGCTAGCACGACCTTGATGAACGATACAGTTTTTCCGTTCATCGCCTTGGCAACGGTCTTTGCGTTGCTGGTATCTGCACTGTGCCTTTCCGGGGTGCGCCGCTTCAATCTGCGGCGCGCCCTGGGCACGGTGGACGCCTCCATTTGCACGGCTGGGAACAGCTGGCAGATGGGGGTTTGTCGTTATCAGGACAACGACCTGGAGTGGTTCCGCCTTGCCTCGTTAAGCATGCGGCCCAAACACACCTTCCGGCGGAGCTCGCTCGAGCTGATCGGCCGGCGCAAGCCCACTGAATCCGAACTCGTGAAGGTCCAGCCCGACGCCGTGATTGTCGAACTCCGCTACGAGGGCCGGGACGTCCTGCTCGCGATGCGGTTCGACGCCTACACCGGGTTGTCCTCCTGGCTTGAGGCCGGGCCGGTCATTGGCGTCGGCACCTGGCGCTAGCCTGGTGGACCTGTTAGACGGCATCCGCCTGGTCGACGGGCCGGTGCTCTGGATTGCCTGGGCTGCCGGCGCGGCGGGCATGGCCTACTTCCTGCGGCAGTGCGGGCGCTACCGCCCCCGCGACACAGACGCCCCCCGCGTGATGGTTTTCCTGCTTCCAGTCGCCGCCGTCGTGCTGGCCGCCTCCGCGCTGCTAGCCGCCGCGCACTGGCTGATGATCTACGTCTTCCCCGTCTTCCCCGGCGAACTGCCGCGGGAGGTGCTTGCCTGGCTGCTTGCCTCGGTCGCGGCGCTGCTGCTCTGGATTCTGCACTTGTGGCGGACCTGGCGAAGCGCCGGCCCCGCGGCGCCCGGACCCGACGCCGGCTCCGGACCCGATCACGGCCTGAACCCCGCACGGCGTCCTGCCCGGACGACCGTGGCATCAACGGGCGCCCTGCTCGGCGTCGTCCTGCTCTCCGCCGTCCAGATCAACGGCTACTTCGGCCTCAACCACACGGTGAGCGACCTGATGGGCACGGCCGTGGCGCGGATCCAGCCGCTGGAAGACGCGCTGAAGCGCACCCCGGGAGCCGCAGCCACCAGCCTGTCCGCCTGGCAGCCGCCGGCCGGCCTGCCCGAAAGCGGGGTGCTGCGCCGCGCCGGGATCCCCGGCTCCAGCTCGGGGTTCGAAAGCCGCGAGGCCTACATTTATCTCCCGCCGGCCTACCGGAGCACACCCCGGCCGGCCCTTCCGGTTTTGGTCCTCTTCTCCGGCCAGCCGGGTGGTCCGGCAGACTGGCTGACCGGCGGGGCGCTGCGGAGCCGGATGGACCGGTTCGCGGCAGCGCACCACGGCGTGGCACCGGTGGTGGTCGTCGTTGACCCGAACGCCTCAGCCTCGGGCAACACCCTCTGCATGGACAGCAGGATTGCCCGGGCGGACACCTTCCTCGCCGTGGACGTGCCGGCCTGGATCAACCGGACCCTGGACGTGGATCCGGACCCCGCGCAGTGGGCGGCCGGCGGCTTCTCCTTTGGCGCGACCTGCGCGATGCAGATGGTGACCCGGCATCCGGAGATCTACAGCTCCGCACTGGCCTTCTCGAGCGAGAAGGAACCTGCCCTCGCCAAGGAGCGGGAAAAGACCATCCTGGCCGCCTTCGGCGGGGACACCGAAGCCTTCGACCGCCAGACACCGTTGCGGCTCATGAAGGAGCGCCGCTACGAGGGGCATGGCATCTACTTTGGCGCCGGTGAGCGGGACCCTGAGTTCGTTGGTTATATGGAGCTCCTGTCCGGGGCCGCGCGCGCCGCCGGGTTCACCGTGGAGGCCCGCCAGATCCCTGGTGCCGGGCACTCCTGGGAGACCGGATCCAAGGGGCTGCCCGCCGGGCTCGACTTCCTGGCGTCCCGCTGGGGCGTCCCGCAGTGAGCCCGGGAGTAACGGCACGGCAGCGGGGGACCGGGGCTGCCTCGCTCCGGGGCCTCGGCCGTGAGGGCCTGCGGCAGGCGCTGGGCCATCTGCGCGCCATCCCTTTCACCCTCACGGTCCTCGCGGTCTTCCTGGTCACCGGGGCAGCCACCGGAAGCTTCCTCGCGGGACCGCCGGAATCCCTGCTGGACGTGGCGTCCGTCAGTGCCCCGGGCCTGAAGTCCGGCCGCTGGTGGTCGCTGTTCACCTCCATGTTCTTCGCCACGAACCTGCTGGCCTACGCCGCGGCCGCGCTGATGATCCTGGTCCTGCTGGGCCTCGCCGAGCGGAAGCTGGGCACGCGGCGCACGGCCGTGTTCTACTTCGCCGCCCAGTTCGCCGCGGTCACGCTGTTCCTGCTGCTGACCCAGATCGCCCGCCATGTCGACGACGGCTGGCTGAGCCGGATGGGGGACGCTGCGCTGATGGGCCCGTACGCCGCGGTCCTCGCCGTCTCGCTGGCGTCCAGCGGGCTGCTGCCCACGCTGTGGCAGCGGAGGCTGCGCACCGCCGTGATCTCCATCTCCCTGATGCTCGTGCTGTACGTGGGGCACCCGGGGACCATCGTCGGATTCGCCGGTGCGCTGGCCGGGCTGTCGGCCGGCTGGTGGATCCAGGGCGACAAGGGAACCCTGCACCGGCACCGCTCCACCGGGCGCGAAACCCGCAACCTGCTCGCCCTCACCGTGGCGATTTTTGCCGTCGGCCCCATCCTGACGGCCACAGTCCGGACCCCCACCGGGCCGCTGGCCCTGCTGCGGGATGTCGTCCTGAATCCGCTGCCCACACTGAGCCAACTGGAACAGAACTGCGGCGGCACGATCGACGTCAGCTGCCTGGAGGCCGGCCGCGCCGGTTTCGCAGGGCCGCTGGGTTTCGCGCTGGCGGTTGTGCCTGTGGTGCTCCTGCTCATCTGTGCGGACGGCATGCGGCACGGCCGCCGGCTTGCCCTGCGGATCGCGATCACCCTCCAGCTCGCCGTGACGGCCATGGCGGCCGTCTACCTGTCCCTGATCGCCAGGATTCCGCAGTACCCCGACCGGCCGCGTACCGGCGTGATGGGGTCAGGTTTTGTCCATGTGCTTCCCCTGGTGGTGGTTCCGCTCGTGCTCGTGGTCCTGCTCGCTGCCAACCGCCGGCAGTTCCGCGTTGAAACAAGTCCCAGGGCCCGCCGGAGTCTTGCCGCCGTCGTCGGCGGCACCTGGCTCGTGCTCGCCTCCGGCTACACCGGCGTCTGGCTCGCCGCCGGCGGCATGGACCGCGACGGCGGCCTGCTGGGCCTGGCCGCGGAACTCTCCCGTCAGTACCTGCCGCTCCCCATCCCCGGAATCTACAGCCGCATCTTCCAGGGCCGCGACGCGGTCGAGTCCTTCCTCTTCGCCAGCTCCGGCATCATCTTCTGGACGGTCGCCCTGGCCGCAGTCTGGCTGGTCCTGCAGCGCAGGCTGCACCGTACGGATGCGGGAGCGGGGGACCGTGACGTGGCCCGCGGCCTGATCCGCCAGGGCGGGGACTCGCTGTCCTGGATGGCGCTGTGGGAACCCAACAAGTACTGGTTCGCGCCGGAGCGCCGCGGGGGAGTGGCCTACCAGCAGCATGGCAACGTCGCGCTGACGCTGGCCGGGCCCTTCGGCCCGGCGGCGTTCCGCGAGGAGACCGCGGCAGGCTTCATCCGGTACTGCGCCGAACACGCCCTCATTCCGAGCTTCTACTCCTGCACCGACGAGCTGTGGCCGATGCTGGCAGCCCGCGGCTTCCGGCGGGTGGCGGTGGCCCAGGAGACCCGGCTGGCTGTGCGCTCACTGGAGTTCAAGGGCAAGGACTGGCAGAACGTCCGGACAGCCCTGAACCGGGCCGAGAAGACCGGGGTGCGCGCGGTGTGGGGACGGTACGCCGACTTCGCGCCTGCGCTGCGCGCCCAGCTGAGCGAGGTTTCGGAGGAATGGGCCGCCCAAAAGTCCGTCCCGGAGATGGGCTTCACCCTCGGTGGCATCGATGAGCTTGAGGACGAGGAGGTGCTCTGCTGCCTGGCGGTGGATGCCGAGGGACAGGTCCAGGGTGTCACCAGCTGGCTGCCGGTGTATGCGGACGGGCGTCTCGTGAGCTGGACGCTGGACTTCATGCGCAGGCGCGGCGACGCCTTCCCCGGCGTGATGGAATTCCTGATCGCCTCCGCGGTGAAGGAGCTACGCAACTCGGTGGAAGTCATCTCCCTTTCCGGATCGCCGCTGGCGAAAGATACCGCGAACGCGGCTGGCGTTGCCGGCGGTGAGGCCGGATCCGAGGGGCTGGCCGGAATCCTCGACGTCGTCGGCAAAGCGCTGGAGCCCGTGTACGGGTTCCGCTCGCTGGCCACCTTCAAGTCCCGTTTCAAGCCCGATTACCGGACCCTGTACCTCTATTACCAGGACCCGCTGCAGCTGCCCGCCATGGGCAGGGCACTGAGCCGGGCCTATCTCCCCGGCCTGTCCGTGCGACAAAGTGCGCGGCTGCTCAGGACTCTCGTACGCTGAAGCAAAAAATGATCCCCGGCTCGGAAGCCGGGGATCATTTTTTTCGCGCAGACTGCCGCAGGCAGGTCCGCTGCGGCGTACTAGACCAGCGTCACGCCGGTGGCCTGGGGGCCCTTGGCGCCCTGGCCGATTTCGAACTGAACGCGGGCGTTCTCGTCGAGGGTCTTGAAGCCACCGGTCTGGATCTCCGAGTAGTGAACGAAGACATCGCCATCGGCGTCATCCGGGGTGATGAAGCCGAAGCCCTTTTCAGCGTTGAACCATTTGACAGTTCCCTGTGCCATGTATTTCTCCTCATTATGGTCTTGATTTAGTCCGGCACACTTCGTGCCGGACTTGGTCACTCCGCGAGAAGAACCCTGGCTGTGGGACCGGAATTACCGGGCTTCGGCGGCAGGCGCTTCACGCTCGCAACATGTCTTGCGAGCATGAAAAACACCTACACAAAGACTCGTATAAGAATTTCATGACCGTCGCCGCAGGTCAACGGTCGCGGCGCACAATTCCATAAATTATGTCCAAAGAATCGATGAACGCAGACGGTGCCGCAGTCCCTCCCCGGCACAGGCGGGCTTCCCCGGCGCATCCCGCGTTGCAGGCCCGGGCAAACACTCCCGCCTTTTTGGAAAGGACTCTTTAGAAAAGCCGGGATTCGACGTCGTCGACGCCGCGCATGGCGTCATAGTCGAGGGTGACGCAGTCGATGCCACGGTCGTTTGCCAGCACCCTGGCCTGCGGCTTGATCTGCTGGGCAGCGAAGATTCCGCGGACCGGAGCCAGGCGGGGGTCGCGGTTGAGCAGTTCGAGGTAACGCGTGAGCTGTTCGACGCCGTCGATGTCACCGCGGCGCTTGAGCTCGATGGCCACGGTGCCGCCCTTGGCGTCCCTGGCCAGGATGTCCACCGGCCCGATGGCCGTGAAGTACTCGCGGCGGATGAGGGAGAAACCGGTGCCGAGGAGCTCGATCTGGTCGGCCAGCAGCCGCTGCAGGTCCGCCTCCACACCGTCCTTGATCAGCCCGGGGTCCTGGCCGAGCTCATGGGAGGTGTCATGGAGCTGCTCATGGATGTTGATGATGAGCCGGTCGTCGGTTTTGGCGGACTGCACCGTCCACTGCTCCACCACGCCGATTTCGACATCGACCTCGTCCGGGGTGGAGACCCGCAGGGACGCCGGGGGGCTCATCCAGTTCAACGGCTTGTAGGAACCGCCGTCCGAATGGACCAAAACGGAACCGTCGGCCTTGACCAACAGGAGCCGGGTGGCCAGCGGGAGATGGGCCTTGAGCCGGCCGACATAATCAACGGAGCAACGGGCTATGACTAAACGCACCCGGTCCACACTACCGTCTGCCGGGAGAAGGGGCACCCGGTCTGGGGCAGAATGGAACCATGCCACGTTCCAACCGCCCCCGCCGAGCCGTCCCAGGCAGGGCAGCCTCCGGCAAGGTCCCGAAGCCCGGCGCGAAGGGCGGCCCGGTGCCGGAGCTGGATCTGGAGCGCGCCCGTTCGGGCTTCGCGCGCCGGGAGACTGCGCCTGACGGCGAGTGGTCGGTCCGGCCCGTGACCGCCGGCCGGGCGGAGAAGACCTACATCTGCCCGGGCTGCTCGACGGCGGTGCTGCCCGGCGTGGCGCACCTCGTCGTGTGGTCCGAGGACCATCTTTTCGGGGCCGCCGCGGGCCTTGCGGAGCGGCGGCACTGGCATAGCAACTGCTGGACCTCACGCAGCTACCGCTACCGCTGACCGGGGGGCCGGATGCTTTCGCTAAGCTGGACGCATGAGTTTTGACCCGGCGTCGTACGTCTTCAGCCAGCCTTCCGCACCGACCGCGATCCGTGCGTCCACCGTTCTCCCGGCCCGCCGGGAGAACGTGGAGCTCCGCACCAGCGACGGACACCGGCTCGTCGGCGAGCTGGCGCTCCCTGAGTCCGGCGCGGTGAAGGCCACCCTCATCACCCTGCATCCGCTCCCGACCCACGGCGGTTTTATGGACTCGCACGTCTACCGCAAGGCCTCCTACCGGCTTCCCGCCCTGGCCGGAATCGCCGTGCTCCGTTTCAACACGCGCGGCACCGGATCCCCCAGGGGAACCAGTGACGGGGCGTTCGAGGAGGGCATCGGCGAACGCCTCGACGTCGAGGCGGCCGTGCGGTTCGCCGTCGACCGCGGCCTGCCGAACCGCTGGCTCGTGGGCTGGTCCTTCGGCACCGAGCTCGCGCTGATGTACGGGGCGGCGGAACCCGTGGCCTCCGAGGTCGAGGGAGCGATCCTGCTCTCTCCTCCGCTGCACCGGGCCACGGACGTGCACCTCAAGGAGTGGGCGTCCGCCGGCAAGCCGCTCAAGGTGCTGGTCCCCGAGCATGACGACTACCTCCAGCCGGCCGAGGCCGCGGAGCGCTTTGCCCTGGTGCCGCAGGCCCGCGTCGTGGGCGTGGACGGTGCCAAGCACCTGTGGGTGGGGGAGAAATACGCCGGCCGGGTGCTCAACGAAATTGTCGATGAGGTCCTGCCCGGCGGCGCCGGGACGGAACTGCCGCAGGAATGGGCCGGCCCCGTGGCCACGGCGCACGCCTGAGGGTCTCTTGCCTTTCCGCTACAGAAAAGGACAGCCGCTGCGTGGATCCACGCAGCGGCTGTCCTTTTCTGTAGCGGAAAATGTCAGTGCTTGTCCTGGCGGACGATGAAGATTTCCTTGACCAAAAGCAGAATGGCGGCCGCGGTGGGGATCGCGATCAGCGCGCCCAGCACGCCCAGCAGGCTGCCGCCGGCGATCACCGAGATGACGGCGACGGCGCCCGGCACGGCGACCGCTTTCTGCATGATGCGCGGGGAGATGAAGTAGGCCTCGAACTGCAGGTAGGCGAAATAGCAGATGGCGAAGACCACAGCGGTCTGCCACCCCGCTGTCAGGGCAATCACGGTGACGATGACGCCGGCAATCAGCCCGCCAACCAGGGGGATGAATGCCAGCAGCGCCACGACGAAGGCCAGCAGCACGGCGAACGGAACGCCGACGATCGACATCACAATGAAGGCGAAGGTTGCGTTCAGGAGGGCGACGACGGCCTGGCCGATGACGTAGTTTCCCACCGAACCGGTGATTTCCTCGGACAGGGCCGCGACCCGGGCCCGGCGGGACCGCGGGGCCAGCCGGTAGCCCCACTTCTTCATGGCAGGCAGGGCCGCCAGGAAGTAGAGGCTCAGCACCAGCACGATCAGGGCCCCGAACAGGCCGTTCGCCAGGGTGGTGCCGAAACCGACGACGCCGCCGAAGATGCCGCCCATCGCCTCGGGGTTGTTGACGAACTTTTCCAGCTCCTGGGTGATGCGTTCCCGCACCCCGTACTGGTTGTCGATGCTGCGGAAGAAGTCGGAGTTAATGAAGTCCGTGACCCAGCGCGGCGCCTCTTCGACGATCTGGGTGACCTGCTGGACAATCGTGGGGATCAGGGTGGCAAAGAACCCGGCAATCGCCAGGGCCAGCGTGGAAACAGCGGCCACAATGCCCGCGGCGCGGGGAAGCCTTTTCCCCTCCAGCCAGCGCACCACCGGGTCCAGGCCCAGGGCGATGAAGAGTGCCGCCACGATCCAGAGCAGCAGCTGGGTGGTGTTGGAACCGATCCAGTAGACGAGCAGGGCCACGCCCACGCCGACCGTCCCCATGAACCCGACGTAAAGGGGGTGCTGGGAGGACATCCGCGGGCCGGGATGGCCGAAGCGGGCGCTGGTCTCGCTCTCCGGCGTCGTCTCGTCGAGCTCCTGCTCCGGGGGCATCTCGAAGCGGAGCCGTGGCTGGGCGCCCGGAAGGGGCTGACGCAAGCGGTGGGCCATCGAGTTCAGCACCCCGGCCAGGGCCGTCCGGCGGTGGGAAACCCCGTCCCGGGTACGCACTGCCGCACTGCCGGAGTCCTGGTTTTCTTCCGGTCCTGAGGGGGACGAGTCCGTGTGTCCAGTCACTGCGTTGAAAGCCCTTGTCCTGTGGATATTCCCGGCGAAGCCGCTGTCGCGGCCATGGTGTGATGATCACCGCAAACCTTATCAGCAGGCTTGTTTTGGCGCGGTTGGATGGTTCCCGCGGGTGCCGCGGCAGGGGTTGACAACCTGCCCGATCTGACTCTCTGGTAACAAAATGGTTACTATTGAAGCTAAGTGTCCGCTGATGATAGGTAAAATTTTGCGTTTCAAGACTGCAGTTGCATTAGTGCTGCTCGGCCTCCTGACACTGCTCGCCGGAATCGGCCAGAAGACATTCTGGGCTCCGGCCGAGACCGTGACCGCCACCGCACCGGCCGATGCCGCCGCCGCACCGCTGACCGTTTTTGACGGGAAGCTCCGCACGCTGCACGACGGCCCGGTGACGATCAATGTCAAGGGCGAGGGCAGCTTCATGCTGGCCGCCGGCCGCCCGGACGACGTCGAGGCCTGGGTCGGCACGACCGCGCACAACACCGTCTCCGGCGTCTCCGAGGACGGCAAGGCGCTGCAGTTGACGCATGCCGGCGGCGAAGCGACCGCGCCCTCGCCCGCCGGATCGGACCTGTGGGTAACCACCGAAAACGCCAGCGGCGAGCTGAAGTACAACTGGACCCCGCCGGCGGACGGCGACTGGGACCTGCTGCTCGCCACGGACGGGACCAAGCCGGCCCCCAGCTCGATCACCATAACGTTCCCGAATGACACTTCCACTCCGTGGGCCATTCCCTTTATGGTTCTCGGCGGCCTGCTGATCCTGGCCGGAGCCGCCCTGCTGGTGCTCAAGCCCAAGTCCGGCGCCCGCGCCGGGACAGGCAACGGCGGACCGGGCAGTGGCACGGCAACCGGCGGCAGCACGCCTTCCCCCCGCGCCGAGGCCAAGCCTGAGGCACGCACGGGAACGGCACGGAACGAAACCGGCTCCGAAAAACTCACCGCCGAACCCGCCACCATCGCCCGGCGCCTGCGGCGCTCCGGCGTGGTTGTGGCGGTGCTGACCGCCACGGCCGTCGCCGGAAGCGGCGTCGCGGCCCACGCCAGCCAGACGCCCGCCCCGTCGCCGAGTCCTTCCTCTGCCGCCGCCGGGCAGGCTCCGGGCTCACCGGTGCTGGTTGATGCCCAGTTCCGCCGCATCCTTGAACAGGTTGCCAGTGCGGCCGACGCCGGTGACGCGGCCAAGGATGCCAGCAAACTCGAGCCGCGCGTGGCCGGACCCGAACTCGAGGTCCGCACGCAGAACTACAAGATCCGTTCCCAGGTCGGGACCTACGAGGCCCGGATGCCGGTCCGCGCCACGAAGCTCCTCACGACAGTGGTCACTGACAAGCGCAGCTGGCCGCGCACCGTCATGGCCGTCACCCAGGGCGAGGGCAACGTTGTGCCTCAGCTGCTTACCCTGACCCAGGTATCCCCGCGGGAGAACTACAAGCTGGTCCTCACGACGCCGCTGCAGCCGGGAACGACCTTCCCGGGGATCGCCCGCGGCGGCACCGAGACACTGGCACCCTCGGACAAAACGGGTCTGCTTTACAGCGGCGAGGAAGCACTGGGCGGGCTGGGCGACCGGCTGAATTCCGCCGACTCCGCGTTCAAGGACAAACTCGCCGAAGGCGCGTCGTCCCCGTACATCGCTGACACGCTGGCCTACCAGGCCGATGTGGTGAGTTCGGGCGTCAACGGCACCTTCTCCTTCACCCACAAGGTCGTCCCGGAAAGCATTGTGGTGTTCCGGACCGCAGACGGCGGAGCACTGGCCCTGGGCCGCCTGAACTTCGCGTTTGATGGCACCCCCAAGGCCGCCGGCGACAAGCTGACCATCGGTGACGACGCAGCGGCCCTGGCCGGCGGCAAGGAGACCAGCACCGGAATGGTGCTGAACTTCGCCGAGTCCGCGGCCGTCTATATCCCCCCGGCAGGGTCCCAGGACCCGATGAAGCTCGTGGCCGCCACCCGCGGCCTCGTGGGGGCCAGCTTTAAGTAGGCCCGCAACCAGGCCCACAGAGGAGTAGCGCCGGCCTGACCGGCGCTGACAGAAAAGACCCGGCCGCAAGGCCGGGTCTTTTCTGTTGCCGGGGCCCCTCACGTGGCACCGGCGGGGGCCGATGTGGCTAGAGTGGAACCATGACTTCGCCAGCTTCCCGCCCCGTCCCGCCGGCTGCCGCCAACCCGCTCAACCTGCGGGGCGCCGTCGACCTGTCCGCCCTGAAACAGCGTCCCGCTGCGCCACCGGCCGGCCCGGCCCCCGCCGGCACCGCCGGCACACCGGGTACTCCCGCCGCAGGCAACGGGGGTGCGGAGCATCCCGGCCGGCCGCTTCGGGTGGACATCACCGAAGCCAACTTCCAGGAACTCGTTGAGCTCTCGGCCCAGGTGCCCGTTGTCATAGCGCTGTGGGCCGCCTATTCGCCGGGCTCGGCCGAGCAGGCTGACGTCCTCGAGCGGATCGTGAACAGCTACGAGGGCCAGCTGGTCCTCGGCGCCGCCGACGTCGAGGTGTTCCCGCAACTTGCCCAGGCGTTCCAGGTGCAGGCCGTTCCCACCGCCGTGGCCCTCGTCAAGGGCCAGCCGGTGCCCCTCTTCCAGGGTGCCGCCGAGGAACAGCAGGTCCGCAGCCTGCTGGACGAGCTGCTCAAGGTCGCTGCCGCCAACGGCGTGACCGGGCGGATCGGCGCCGGCGGACCCGGCGCCGATGAGGCCGAGGCGCCGCCGCTGCCGCCCCTGCACCAGAAAGCGTTTGACGCGATCGAAGCCGGTGACTACGCCGCCGCCGCGGACGCCTACCGCCAGGCCCTCCTGGAGATGCCCGCCGATTCCGAGGCCAAGGCCGGACTCGCGCAGGTGGAGCTGATGGGCCGGCTCCAGCCGCTGTCCGCCGCGGACACCGAAGCGCTGCGCCAGCAGGCCGCCACCGAGCCGGACAGCCTCGAAGCCCAGCTGGCTGTGGCTGACCTGGACGTTGCCGGCGGACACGTCGAGGACGGACTGGGCCGGATCGTTGCGTTCATCGGCAGGAACTTCGGACCGGAGCGGGAAACGGCACGGGTCAGGCTGCTGGAACTGTTCGACGTCGTGGGCACCGCCGACGCCCGCGTCGCGAAAGCGCGCCAAAACCTCGCACGGGTCCTCTTCTGATGGGTTCGGCGCTTTTTACGCCGCTGGAACTGCGTGCCCTGCACCTGCAGCACCGCGGCTGGGTGTCTCCGATGTGCCAGTACAGCTGTGAGCCGGAAACCGGGGAAGGAGTTCCCAACGACTGGCATCTGATGCACCTGGGTTCCTTTGCCACGGGAGGAGCCGCCCTCATCCTCACCGAGGCGGCCGCCGTGAACGCCTCCGGACGGATCAGCCCCCGGGACGCCGGACTCTACAACGACGATCAGGCCGCGGCATGGGAACGGATCACATCCTTCGTGCACCGGCACGGCACCGCGGACACCAAGATCGGCACCCAGCTGGCGCACGCGGGCCGGAAGGCGTCCTCGTACTGGCCGTTCTCCGGCAAGCAGGGCACGGTGGCCGTCGCCGACGGCGGCTGGCCCACCGCGGGACCCGGCACCTCGGCCTTTGACGGCTACGAGGCCCCGTCGGCGATGACGGAGGAGCAGATCGGCGGCGTGATCGCCGATTTCGCCGCGGCTGCGGTCCGGGCCGTGGGAGCCGGCTTCGACACGATCGAAATCCACGGCGCCCACGGCTACCTGCTGCACCAGTTCCAGAGTCCGCTCGTCAACGACCGCACTGACCGGTGGGGCGGCGACGAGGCAGGCCGGAACCGGCTGACCCTGGCCGTTGTTGATGCCGTGCGGAACGTCATCCCCGACTCCATGCCGCTGCTGCTCCGGATCTCTGCCTCGGACTGGGCCGAGGGCGGCCTTGATATTGAGGCGTCGGTGCGGATGGCCAAAGCGGCATCCGAACACGGCGTGGACCTGGTGGACGTGTCCAGCGGCGGCGCCGTGGCGTACCAGCAGATTCCGGTGGGACCCGGCTACCAGACCGGCTTCGCCGCGCGGATCCGGCGTGAAACCGGGGTCCGGACGGGTACCGTGGGGCTGCTGACGTCGGCCGGCCAGGCCGAGCACGCCGTTGCCACCGGCCAGGCCGACGGTGTCTTCATCGCCCGTGCCGCGCTGCGCGACCCGCACTGGTGGCTGCGGGCCGCGTTCGAGCTGGGCCATGAGCTGGCCTGGCCGCCGCAGTACGAACGCGCCGTTCCCCGGCACTCCTTCTAGCGGGACGGGGCCCGGGGCGGGGTCCGCCGGCCCGGCTGTGCCCTGCGGACGATCCGTTCCCCGCACGGGACGGTTAGTCTAGCGACATGACTTTTCAGCAGCCGCGTCCGCCTGCCCCTGGAAACAAGCCGGGGCCGGCGGTTCCCGCGCTGTCGCTGCGCGGGCTGGCCAAGCGCTTTGGCGACAAGATCGCCGTCGACGGCCTCAGCCTGGACGTTCCGGCCGGCTCCTTCTACGGGATCGTCGGCCCGAACGGGGCCGGCAAGACCACCACCCTGTCGATGGCCACGGGACTGTTGCGGCCCGAGTTCGGCACGGCGTTCGTGCACGGAGTGGATGTCTGGACGCACCCGCTGGAAGCGAAGAAGCTGATGGGCATCCTCCCGGACGGTGTCCGGCTCTTTGACCGGCTGACCGGCGCGCAGCTGGTCAGCTACGCCGGCCTGCTGCGCGGCATGGACAAGGACGTTGTGGCCGTGCGCGTCAAGGAACTGCTCGCCGCACTGGACCTGGGTCCCGACGCCGGAACGCTGGTGGTGGACTACTCCGCCGGCATGACGAAGAAAATCGCCCTCGCCTCGGCCCTGATCCACGCGCCCCGGCTGCTGGTCCTGGACGAGCCGTTCGAATCGGTGGATCCTGTGTCCGCCGCCAACATCCGCGAGATCCTGGACCGTTATGTGGCCTCCGGCGGCACCGTCATTGTCTCGAGCCACGTTATGGACCTGGTGCAGCGGATGTGCGACCACGTCGCCGTTGTGGCCGCCGGCCGGCTGCTCGCCGCCGGCACGGTGGACGAGGTCCGGGCCGGTGAGTCCCTCGAGGACCGCTTCGTCCAGCTGGTCGGCGGCCGCAACCACACGGAAGGGCTGGAATGGTTGCGGACCTTCTAAGGCTCAAGCTGACACTGCTGCGCAACAGCCTCCGGCGCAGCCCGTGGCAGCTGGTGGGCCTCGGCATCGGCACCCTGTATGCGCTGGGACTCGTCGGGCTCGGCATCACGGGGCTGCTGCTCCTCCGCGGGGCGGACGCCGGTTTGGCCCAGACGGTCATTGTGCTGGGCGGCGCGGCGGCGCTGCTGGGGTGGGCCGTTGTCCCGATCGCGGCCTCGGCCGCGGATATGACCCTTGACCCGGCACGGTTCACCACGTTCGCTGTGCCGATGCCCCAGCTGCTGACCGGACTGGCCCTCGGCGGGCTGATCGGAATTCCGGGCACGGCGACCGCGCTGGTGGCACTTGGCACCGTCGGGACCTGGTCCCGGAGCCTTCCCGCCGCCGGGGGAGCCCTGGTGGGCGCGGTCCTTGGTGTGCTGAGCTGCATTGTGCTGTCCAAAGTGGTCACCACGGCCACCGCAGGGCTGGCGAGTTCCCGCCGTTTCAAGGACGCCAGTGCGGTCGTCTTCCTGATTCCCCTCGTCCTGATGGGACCGATCGTGGCGGGTGTCGCCGAAGGGATTGCCGGTTCCGGGGACTTCCTGACCGGGCTGGCCCGGACGCTGTCCTGGACCCCGGCGGGGGCAGCGTGGTCCCTCGGCGGGGAACTTGCCGCGGGAAGCTACGGCGCCGCGGCCCTGAAGTTCCTGATCGCGCTGGCCACACTCGCCGGACTCGCGCTGTGCTGGAAGCTGCTGCTTCAGCGGGCGCTCGTGACGCCGTCCTACTCCGGCGGCTCCAAAAGACGAGCCCGGGGACTGGGCTTCTTCAGGCTGTTCCCGGCAACGCCAACCGGCGCGGTCGCGGCGCGGTCGCTGAGCTACTGGGTCCGGGATCCCCGCTACGCGGGCGCCCTCGTGGTTGTCCCGCTGCTGCCGGTCCTGTTTCTGTTCCAGGCCGCCCAGACGGGATCCTACGGTCTGCTCCTCTTCGTCGGACCGCTGACAGCGTTCCTGCTTGCCTGGTCCATCTCAACAGACGTTTCCTATGACAGCACCGCTTTCGCGCTGCACCTGTCCACGGGGGTGCGGGGGGTCCACGACCGGCTCGGCCGGGCCGTTGCGTGCCTGGTCTTCGCCCTGCCGGCGGTGCTGGCGCTCAGCGTCCTGCCGTTCGTCTTTGGCGCGGACTGGCAGTTGCTGCCCGGCGTGCTCGGGCTGTCCCTCGGTGTCCTGTTCAGCGGGTTGGGTCTCTCCTCGGTGGTATCGGCACGCTACACCGCCGCTGTGCCGATCCCCGGCGACAGCCCGTTCAAGAAACCGCCGGGCAATGTGGCGCAGACCATGGCGGTCCAGTTCGGCGGCATGGGGGTGCTCTTCCTGCTGCTGGTGCCCGAAGTGGCGCTGGTGGCGGCACAATTCGCCACAGGCAGTGCCGTGCCCGGCTGGATCAACCTGGTGGTGGGCCCGGGCCTGGGGCTCGGGCTGTTTGCCGCCGGGGTGCGGCTGGGCGGGAAATGGCTCGACGCCCGGGGGCCGGAACTGCTGGCCCAGGTCGCCGTCCACCGCTGACCCGCGCGCCCGGGCCGGGACTGCGGTAGCCTGCCACTAAGGCACAACCGCCAAGGGGCACGGCAAGCGCAAAGGCAGGCCATGGAAGTTGTCATTCTGTCCGGCAGCAAGCTGATCGCCGCGCTCGCGGCGGATGCGATTGAGGCGCTGCTCCGGCGCAAGCCCGACGCCGTCCTGGGCCTGGCCACCGGTTCGTCACCGTTGCCGGTCTACAACGAGCTGGCCCTGCGGCACGAGCGCGACGGCCTGGACTTCAGCCGGGTGCGGGCCTTCTCCCTTGACGAGTATGTGGGTCTGCCGGCCGGCCACCCGGAGTCCTACCGTGAGGTGGTCAGGCGCGAATTCACGGAACGGGTGAACATCAACCCGGCGAACGTGCGCGGGCCGGACGGCGGCGCCGCGGACATCCCCGCAGCCTGTATGGCCTTCGAGGACGCCATCCGGGCGGCCGGAGGAGTGGACCTGCAACTGCTGGGAGTCGGAACTGACGGCCACATCGCGTTCAACGAGCCCGGCTCATCCCTTGCCTCACGGACCAGGGTCAAGACCCTGGTCGAGCAGACACGCCGGGACAATGCACGGTTCTTCGGGAGCCTGTCCCAGGTCCCGCACCATGTCGTGACCCAGGGGCTGGGAACCATCCTGGAAGCCCGGCATGTGATCCTCATCGCCACCGGCGCGCAGAAGGCCCAGGCGGTCCGGGACCTCGTGGAAGGACCCGTTGCCGCCATCTGCGCCGCATCCGTCCTGCAGCTGCACCCGCACGCCACGATCCTGGTTGACGAGGCGGCGGCCTCGTCGCTGCGGCTCGCCGATTACTACCGCCACAGCTACGAGAACAAGCCCTCGTGGCAGGGCCTGTAGGGACCGGTTCCCGCGATCCCGCCGGGGTACCGTCGCACGTCCGCCAGATCGAGCGGCTAAGATGGGTCACATGAACAGCATGACCGATCCCCTCGAAAACGACCCGATGCGCGAGCTCTCCGGAGCCGGGACGTCGACGGCCACGATCGAGCGCGAGGAACTGCGCCAGGAAGTGGAACCCGGTGACCGGGACCGCTTCTCGCACTATGTGCGCAAGGAAAAGATCATGGAATCGGCGCTGTCCGGTGAACCGGTCATCGCCCTGTGCGGCAAGGTCTGGACGCCGGGCCGCGACCCGAAGAAGTTCCCCGTGTGCCCCGAGTGCAAAGAGGTCTACGACGGCCTCCGCCCGGGCAAAGACGGCGGCAACGGTTCCGGCGACAAGTAGCGCGGTAGTTCGCGGCGGCGGCGCGGCAGGTCCCTGCGTCCCGCCCTCAGGCGCGCCGCCCTGGACCCGGAGCGACCTGTTCTCCCGGTGACTGATGACCGGTCCGTGCCGGCCGGTGATTGCTTACGGTTCATCCGAAAAGATTGGTGTTTTTGTGCTTAATTGGTTTTCTCCGGCAGCGGCGGCAGTGCGCGGAATGGAGGGCACCTAAGTGACAGAGACACTCTTCGGCGGACCCGTCCTGCCTCCCGCGTATCCTGAGCGGGCCGCCTGGGGCACCGCGCCGAAACTCCGTGCCTGGCAGCAGGAAGCCCTCGACAGCTACTTCAGCACCCATCCGAAGGACTTCCTGGCGGTGGCCACGCCCGGCGCCGGCAAGACCACCTTCGCGCTGCGGGTGGCGTCCATGCTGGTCGAGGCCAACGTCGTCAACCGCATCACCATCGTGGCGCCCACGGACCACCTGAAACGGCAGTGGGCTGACGCCGCCGCGAAGGTGGGGATCGCCATCGACCCGAACTTCAAGAACGCCGACGGCCAGCACGGCCGCGGCTTCATCGGCGTCGCCGTCACCTACGCCCAGGTGGCAAGCAAACCGCTGCTGCACCGGGCCAAAACCGAGGCCGCCCGCACCCTCGTCATCCTCGACGAAATCCACCACGGCGGGGAGGCACTCTCCTGGGGCGACGGGCTGCGCGAGGCCTTCGAGCCCGCGGCGCGCAGGCTCTCACTGACGGGGACACCGTTCCGTTCCGACACCTCGCCCATCCCGTTCGTGGAATACGCCGAGGACCGGGACGGCATCCGCCGTTCCAGGGCGGACTACACCTACGGCTACGGCAAGGCGCTCCGGGACCACGTGGTCCGTCCCGTGATGTTCATGGCCTACTCGGGCCAGATGCGCTGGCGCACGAGCGCCGGCGAGGAGATGGCGGCCTCCCTCGGCGAGTCGGCGGTCACCAAGGATGTCACCGCGCACGCCTGGCGGACCGCGCTGAACCCCACAGGAGCATGGATCCCGGCGGTGCTTGCCGGGGCGGACAAACGGCTGAGCGAGGTGCGCCGGACGGTTCCCGACGCCGGCGGTCTGGTCATCGCGACAGACCACGAGGACGCACGTGCCTACGCCGGCCAGCTGAAGAGGATCACGGGCGAATCGCCCACGGTGATCCTTTCCGACGACACCAAGGCCTCCAGCAAGATCGAGGAGTTCACCGCCAGCGAGAAACGCTGGATGGTGGCCGTGCGGATGGTTTCCGAGGGTGTGGACGTGCCCCGGCTCTCCGTCGGTGTGTACGCGACCTCCACCGCCACTCCACTCTTCTTCGCCCAGGCTGTCGGGCGGTTCGTGCGCGCCCGGAAACGCGGCGAGACGGCGTCGGTCTTCCTGCCCTCCGTGCCGCAGCTGATGGCGCTCGCCAACTCCATGGAAGCCGAGCGGGACCACGCCCTGGACCGCCCCGAGAAGGACGACGGCGACGGGCTTTTCAACCCGGAAGACTCGCTGATGGACGAGGCGAACCGCGAGGAGAAGGCCTCCGATTCGCTGATGAAGGGCAAGTTTGAGGCCCTGGATTCGCAGGCCTCCTTTGACCGCGTGCTGTTCGACGGCGGCGAGTTCGGCACCGGCGGCGAGGTGGGCTCCGAGGACGAGCTCGACTTCCTCGGGATTCCCGGACTGCTCGACGCCGAACAGGTCGGCACGCTGCTGCGCCAGCGCCAGCACGCCCAGCTCAACCGCAAGAATGCGCGGGCCCCGCAGGGTGCCGCCGGTCCGGCCGCTGAGGTACCCGCCGTGCCGGATCATCGCCTGCTGATGGACCTGCGCACCGAACTGGCCAAGAATGTCGCGGCCTGGTCTGCCCGTACGGGCACGCCGCACGGCGTCATCCACACCAAGCTCCGGACGGTCTGCGGCGGCCCGGCCGTGGCCCAGGCCAACGAGGAGCAGTTGCAGACCCGGCTGCGGAAGCTCCAGGACTGGTTCATCGGCCGGAAGTAGCCGCCCGCAGGCACTAAAACGGCACAAAAACGGCACAAAAACGGCATGAAAAAAGGGACCGGGGTCACCCGGTCCCTTTTCTGCGCGCTCTTTGGCCGCAGGCTCGCCGCTACTGGCCGCCGCCGCAGGCCGCGCTGAGGGCCTGACCTGCAGAGGTGTACGCGCCCTGCATCTCCTGCAGCTTGGCGGAGTCCGGGGTCTCCTTCGCCGACTCGTCCAGGAATTCAATGATGGAGTGCAGCGGGGTCTTCAGGTCCGCGGAGGCGGTGGCCTCGACCGGCCTGAGCCGGTTCGCGAGGCGGATCATCCCTGCCTTGTCCTCGTTGGAGGTGGGTCCGGCGCCGACGGTCTGGACCCGGGCGCAGGTTTCCGCAGTGGTGTCTTGCGTGGGGGCCGAGCAGCCGGCGGCGCCGAGCAGAGCCCCGGCAGCGATCAGGACGGTCAGGGTCTTCTTCATGATGTACTCCGGGGTCCTTACGGGTCAGGCGATATTGGCAGGGATTTCGAGTCTACTGCCGGAGCGCGGCTTTCCGGTCAGCGGTCCGGCCGGATGTCGCCACAATCCGGCACGCGACGCCACCGCGTCAGGCGATGTCAACCCCTCCGAGTTCCATCTCAGCAACGGCGTCGTCGAGATCCTCGGCGACCCCGACGGTCAGGTCACGCAGCACGGTCACGGAGTATCCGGCCTGCACCCCGTCCAGGGCAGTCGCCTTGACGCAGTGGTCGGTGGCGATGCCGACGACCACCACGTCTTCGACGTCGTGGCTCTGCAGCCAGTCGTCAAGCCCGATCGCGTCCTCGCCACCGGCGTATTCACTGCCGGCGGTGGCTCCGGCGTCGAAGTCGCTCCCGGGGGCGGCCCCGGAGACCGGCATGGCACCGGGCTTCCGGTCACCGGTGGGCACGGCGTCGTCGGGGGCGAGCAGCCCTTCAAAGCCCGAGTAGGCCGCCGTGAACTGGCCCTTGCGGAAGTAGGCCTGGATGTATTCGGTGTCGAGGTCCGGGTGGAGTTCGGCGCCGCGGGTTCCGGCCACGCAGTGCTTCGGCCAGCTGCCGACGAAGTCGGGGTCCTCCGAGAAGTGCGCGCCGGGATCAATATGCCAGTCCTGGGTCGCCACGATGTGGTCAAACTGTCCGTGGTGGGCGTCGACGTATTCGCTGATGGCGCCGGCGAGGTCCGCCCCGCCTGCGACCGGCAGCGAGCCCCCTTCGCAGAAATCGTTCTGGACGTCGACAATGATCAGGGCGCGGGACATCAGTTCTCCTCGTAGATGGTGGGGATGGCTGCTTCGCCGCGCTGCAGCCGGTTCACGACGGCGGGAAGCTCCTTCATGGTGTCCGCGTGACGCTTGCGGGCCCGCAGCACACCCTCCGCCCCGGTCCAGCCGGGCAGCAGTGCGCCGTTCTTGACGAACTGCTGCAGCAGGGGCCGGTCGTTGCCGTCGTCCTCCGGGCGGTGCCCGATTCCGACGATCTCCTGGGTGGCCGTGCCGCGCTCGTTGAGCTTCCGCAGGGCGTACTTGCGGCCGCCCTTGCTGGATTTGTTCTTGGCGGCCTTGGCGACGGGAACGAAGTTCCCGTCGTCGTCGGTGCGGCTGACCAGCTTGTAGACCATGCTCGCCGTCGGGGCGCCGGAACCGGTCACGAGGGAGGTGCCGACGCCGTAGGAGTCCACCGGGGCGGACTGCAGGGCGGCGATGGCGAATTCGTCCAGGTCGGAGGTGACGATAATGCGCGTCCGCTCGTTGCCCAGATCGTCGAGGAGCTGGCGGACCCACTGCGCCTGGGCCACGAGGTCCCCGGAATCCAGGCGCACCGCACCGAGTTTGTCGCCGGCCAGTTCGACGGCGGTGCGCACGGCAGCCTCGACGTCGTAGGTGTCCACCAGCAGCGCGGTTCCGGCGCCCATCGAGGCAATCTGCGCCTCGAAGGCCTCGCGTTCGGTGTCGTGCAGGAGGGTGAAGGAATGCGCGGCGGTGCCGACCGTTTTAAGCCCGTAGCGGAGCCCGGCCTCAAGGTTGGAGGTGCTGTCGAAGCCGGCGATGATGGCGGCCCGGGCGGCAGAGACGGCCGATTCCTCCTGGGTGCGGCGCGAGCCCATCTCCACGCAGGGGCGGCTGCCGGCCGCGGTGATCATCCGCGAGGCCGCGGAGGCGATGGCGCTGTCGTGGTTGAGGATCGAGAGGATGTAGGTCTCGAGGATGCAGGCCTCCGCGAAGGTGGCCTCGACGATCAGGATGGGGGAGTTGGGGAAGTACGCTTCACCCTCCGCGTAGCCCCAGATGTCGCCGGAGAAGGAGAACCCGGCCAGATAGTCCAGGGTTTCCTCGTTGACCACCTTCGTGCGGCGGAGGAAATCGATTTCGGTGTCGCCGAAGCGGAAGTCCGCGATGCCCTCCAGCAGCCGGCCGGTGCCGCCCACAACGCCGTAGCGGCGCCCGTCCGGCAGGCGCCGGGCGAAGGCCTCGAAGACTGACCTGCGGTGGGCGGCGCCGGAATGCAGCGCGGCCTGCAGCATGGTCAGCTCGTAATGGTCGGTGTACAGGGACGTGCGGGGACGTTCCCAGCCAGCTGAGGTACTCACAAATTCACTCTAGTGCGCATCCCCATAGAATGGACAGATGACCCTCAGCGTTGCGCTCGGCCCTGACACCCAGGAGAGCACCCAGACCGGAACAGTGACGTCGACCGATGTCCTGACCGCCCCGGACATCCCTTGGAACCTCGTGATCTGGAATGATCCGGTGAACCTGATGAGCTACGTGAGCTACGTGTTCCGCAGCTACTTCGGCTATTCGGAGGCCAAAGCCAACAAGCTCATGCTGGAGGTCCACAAAAAGGGGCGCTCCATCGTGGCGCACGGCAGTAAGGAGCAGGTGGAGCAGCACGCGGTCGCGATGCACGGCTACGGTCTCTGGGCCACGGTGGAAAAAGCCACCGGCAGCGGCGAGGGCTCAGGTTCAGGCAAGGGCAAAGGAAAACGTGGCTAAGGCATTCAAGTTCGGAATCAAGGGCATTACCGGCTATCTGGAACCGGCCGAGCGGGAACTGCTGCGCAGCCTGTTCGACGACGTCGTGTCCATGCTGGAGCCGGAGGAACGCACCAACCAGGACCCCCTCGCCGCGCTCGTCGGACTCGATTCCGCGGCGCGTGAACCCTCGGACCGTGCCCTGCGCCGGCTGCTCCCGAACGTCTCGAAGAACGACGACGCCGCCTCGCTGGAGTTCCGCCGGTATACCGAGCGTTCGCTGCGCGAGAGCAAGATCGGTGCGTTGAAGGCCGCGTCCCTCGGGCTGGACAAGGATGAACTGGTCCTGACCCCCGCCGACGCGCGGCACTGGTCGATGGCGCTCAACGACGTCCGGCTGGTGCTGGCCGAACGCCTGGACATCCGCGACGACGAGGATGCCGGGCACGTGCACCTGATGCAGGACTGGTCCCAGGCCGAGGACGTCGAAAGCTACCTTGCCCTGGTCTACAACTTCACCACCTGGCTCCAGGAATCCCTGGTCCAGGCGATGCTGCAGTCGCTGGAGACGCGCCGCTGAACAGCGGCGCCGGCTGCCGCCCGGCGGCGGACTCCTCCGACGCATGTGACAAATTAGACATGAGTCGGACGACACAATGAGATGGCCGCGCCACGGGCTAAGCCCTATCCTCGAATAATCATGACTTCAGCATCGAGCACGGATCCGGCAGCGGGAGCTGCTGCGGACTCCCCAGCGAGCAGTACCGCCGCCAGCCGGATGGGATCGCGCCCCATCGGTGTGTTCGATTCCGGTGTCGGCGGACTCACCGTGGCCCGGTCCATCATCGACCAGCTGCCCAACGAATCCATCCTCTACGTCGGCGACACCGCCAACGGACCCTACGGCCCGCTCCCGATCGCCGAGGTCCGGGCCAACGCCCTGGGGGTGATGGATGAACTGGTGGATTCCGGTGTGAAGCTGCTGACCATCGCCTGCAACTCAGCGTCCGCCGCCGTGCTGCGCGACGCCCGCGAACGCTACACCGCCCGCTACGGGATCCCCGTCATCGAAGTGATCCAGCCGGCGGTCCGCCGCGCCGTCGCCGCCACCCGCAGCGGCCGCGTCGGTGTGATCGGCACCTCGGCCACCATCGGCTCCCGCGCCTACGAGGACACCTTTGCCGCCGCCCCGGACCTGCGCATCACCTCGGTGGCCTGCCCCGCGTTCGTGCCCTACGTCGAAGCCGGCATCACCACCGGGCCGGAACTGCTCGCCGTCGCCCGCGAATACCTGGCACCGCTCAAAGCCGCCGGGGTGGACACCGTGGTGCTGGGCTGCACGCACTATCCGCTGCTCACCGGCGTGATCTCCTACGTGATGGGGGAGGACGTCACCCTCGTCTCCAGCGCGGAGGAGACGGCCAAGGACGTCTACCGGGCGCTGGCCTCCCGCGGGCTGGAACGCACTGACGCCTCGGACCCGACCCACAACTTCATCGCGACGGGGGACGCCGCACAGTTCGAGCACCTCGCCCGCCGTTTCCTCGGGCCCGAGGTCCTCAGCGTCCGCCACGTGGACCACGTCGCGGCCCAGTACCCCACGGGCAGCCTGGCCAGGATCACGCCGGAGATGATCGCCGCTGCCCAGGCCGGCCCAGGCCGGTCCAGGATCTCCAACTTCGTAGCCGGATCCGCGGGCGGGGGAACACTGCTGTGAAGCTGACCATCGTGGGCTGTACCGGATCCTTTCCGGGGCCGGGCTCACCGGCGTCGTGCTACCTGCTGACCGCCACCGACGGCGAACGGAACTGGAAGATCGTCCTGGACCTCGGAAGCGGGGCGCTCGGGGCCATCCAGCGCTACACGGATCTGGAAGACATCGACGGCATCTTCCTCACCCACCTGCACCCGGACCACTGCATGGACCTGTGCGGGCTCCACGTCGCGGTGCGCTGGAAACCGGGCGGCTGGGGACGGGGCAGGATCCCGGTCTGGGGCCCCGCCGCCACTGCCGACCGGATGGCCACGGCCTACGGCCTGGAACTGGACCCGGGGATGCACGAGGAATTCGACTTCAGCAACTGGTCCGAGCGCAAGCCGGTGACCATGGGACCGTTCACGGTCACCCCCTACGCCGTCAACCACCCGGTGGAAGAGGCGTACGCGCTCCGGGTGGAGGTCACCGAACCGGACAGCGACGGCAACCCCGTCACCCGGGTGCTCAGCTACTCGGGCGACACCGACTCCTGCAGCGGTCTCGAGGACGCTGCCCGCGACGCCGATCTGTTCCTCTGCGAGGCGGCCTTCGAGGAAGGCCGCGACGACGGCATCAAGGACGTGCACCTGACCGGCAAGCGCGCCGGGGAGGCCGCCGTGGCCGCAGCTGCCCGGCGGCTGCTGCTGACCCACATCCCGGTCTGGACGTCCCCGACAACCGTTATGGCGGAAGCCAAGGACGTCTTCGGCCAGCACGTGGCCGTGGCCGTCGCAGGAGTGCATTACACCATCTGAGCGGGACCCCGCCCTCCGGGCAGTCCTGGTGGGCGCGGTCGTTCCGGGAAGGGTCGATAAGCTAATGGCATGACTTCCGAAGCCCTAACTGTCCCCGTTATCCGCGCCGATGGCCGCACCCCCGATCAGCTCCGTCCGATCAGCATCACCCGCGGCTGGTCCAAGCAGGCCGAGGGATCGGCCCTGATCGAGTTCGGCAACACCCGGGTGCTGTGCACGGCCTCCCTGACCGAGGGCGTCCCGCGCTGGCTCAAGGGCGAGGGCCGCGGCTGGGTCACGGCCGAATACGCCATGCTTCCGCGCGCCACCAACACCCGCTCCGACCGCGAGTCCGTCAAGGGCAAGATCGGCGGCCGCACCCACGAAATCTCCCGGCTCATCGGCCGTTCGCTGCGATCCATCATCGACACCAAGGCCCTGGGCGAGATCACCATCGTGCTGGACTGCGATGTCCTGCAGGCCGACGGCGGAACCCGCACTGCCGCCATCACCGGCGCCTACGTGGCCCTGGCCGAGGCCATCCGCTTTGCCCGCGAGAACAAGATGATCGCCCGCAACGCCCAGCCGCTGATCGACACCGTCTCCGCCATCTCCGTCGGCATCATCGACGGCATCCCGATGCTGGACCTGCCGTACGTCGAGGATGTCCGCGCCGAGACCGACATGAACGTCGTCGTCACCGGGTCCGGCAAGTTCGTCGAAGTCCAGGGAACCGCCGAAGGCGCCCCCTTCGACCGTGATGAGCTCAACAAACTGCTGGACCTGGCCCTGATGGGCACGGAGCAGCTGGCCGCCATCCAGCGTGACACCCTGGCGGAAGCCCCGTGACAGGGGGCACCGCAAAGCAGGGAGCAGCGCAGCCCGGACCCGCGCCGGTACTGGTGCTCGCCACGCACAACCGGGGCAAGCTCCGGGAACTTCGTGAGCTGCTGCGCGGGCAGGTGCCCGGCCTCGACGTCGACACCCAGGTGGTGGACGCGGGCGCCGTCGGCGCTCCCGACGTTGCCGAGACCGGTGTGACCTTCGCCGAGAACTCGCTGCTCAAGGCGCGCGCGGTGGCGCAGGCGACCGGGCTCGTGGCGATCGCCGACGACTCCGGGCTCGCCGTCGATGTGCTGGGCGGGGCTCCCGGGATCTTCTCGGCCCGCTGGGCCGGCCGCCACGGGGACGACGCCGCCAACCTGCGGCTGCTGCTTGACCAGCTGGCGGACGTTCCCGACGCGTACCGCGGCGCCGCATTTGTCTGTGCCGCGGCCCTGGCCGTCCCGGGCTCCGCCTCCGGGGAGGGCCGGGAAGTTGTGGAGTACGGGCAGCTCGAGGGGACCCTGCTGCGCGAACCACGCGGTGCCGGCGGCTTCGGCTACGACCCGGTCCTTCAGCCCAGCGGGCTGGACCGCAGCTGCGCCGAGCTGAGCGCGGAGGAGAAGAACGCCATCAGCCATCGCGGGCACGCGTTCCGGGCGCTGCTCCCGGCGATCGTGGCGGCGCTGTCCGGGAGGTAGCCCAGCCGGCGGCAACCGGACGTTAACAAAGGAAGGCGCCCCACACTGTGGGGCGCCTTCCTTGTGCGCTGGTTGGTCCGGAACCGCTGGTCCGGGACGGGAGTTACGGCGTCTTGCGTTCCTCTTCGGGCTCGTGCTCCTCGATGAACTCCTCGACGAGGTCGGTTCCGTACTTTTCGGCCTGGCGCTTGGCGACGAAGCCGCGGGCGACCTCAACGCCGATCGGGATCACCGAGAGCAGGACGATCGCGATGAAGATGATGTCCAGGTTTTCGCGGACCCACGGGAAGGTATCGCCCAGCAGGAAGCCCAGCAGGGTCACGCCGCCGCCCCAGAGCACGGCGCCGATCACGTTGAAGACGAAGAACTTGCGCTTGCTCATCTGGGCGACGCCCACGATCACCGGGACGAAGGTCCGGATGATCGGCACGAAACGGGCCAGGATCAGCGCCTTGCCGCCATGCTTCTCGAAGAAGGCGTGGGCGCTTTCAACGTTTTCGCGCTTGAAGAGCCTGGAATTCGGCTTGTTGAAGATGGCCGGTCCGGCCTTGGACCCGATCAGGTAGCCGACCTGGTTCCCGACGATCGCAGCGCCGATGATCAGCAGCACGAAAGCCCAGATGTTGAACTTGATGGTCCCGGTGGCGACCAGGAGTCCGGCCGTGAACAGGAGGGAGTCGCCCGGTAGGAAGAAGCCGATCAGCAGTCCGGTCTCGGCGAAGATGATGCCGCAGACCAGCAGCACAACCCACGGCGCGAGGGCGGGGTCGGCCAGGAAGACCTGGGGGTTCAGCCAGTCGGGCAGGAACGAGGCCAGCTGCGGCTGGACCGGTCCTGCACCGCCGATCGTGGACACGGCAAGGTCACTCAAAGCAAAAAGGTTCACCCGTCAAGGGTACTTGACAGCCGCCGTCGGGCGCTCCCGGCGGATGCCGCGGGCGGGGCCGGTGCGGGCCGCGCCGGAATCCGGCGGTAAAGTTTGGGGCGTGGGTTTGGACTTTACGGCGATCGACTTTGAGACCGCGAATGGCTTCCGCGGTTCACCGTGCGCTGTTGGCCTGAGCAAGGTGCGTGGCGGCGTCGTGGTCGAGGAGGCGTCCTGGCTGATGCGGCCGCCGGAAAACCACGACCGCTTCGACCACCACAACGTCCGGATCCACGGAATCCGGCCTGAGCAGGTGGCCGGGCTGCCCCGCTTCGGTGAATTGTTCCCGGAGATCGGCGCCTTCATCGGCGGCGACGTCCTGGCCGCGCACAATGCCGCCTTCGACCTCGGTGTGATCCGCTCGGGACTTGAGGTCTCCGGCCTCCCGGGCCCGGCCTATGACTTCGTCTGCACGGTCATGCTCTCCCGCCGCTGCTACTCCCTGGTCTCCAACTCCCTGCCCTACGCGGCCGGGGAGGCCGGTGTCCCGCTGGTCAACCACCACGACGCCGCCGAGGACGCGCGGGCCTGCGCCGGGATCCTGATTGACATTGCCGCGCGCAACGGCGCCGGCAGCATCGCGGAGCTCTACCTGTCCCTGGGCCTGACGGTCTCCCGCCAGGCCGCCTTCGACCCGCTGCGCGATCCGCTTTCCAAAGCCAGCCAGTCGGCCCTGGACGCACTCGCCGGGGGAGGGCCTGCCGTGAGCGCGGTCCGCGCCTACCAGCCCGGCTGGCCGGAGGAGGGCGCCAATCCGCCGCCGAACGCCCTCGCCGAGCCCGGGCACCCCCTGTTCGGGCAGACCGTGGTGTTCACCGGCGAGCTGGCCATCCCCCGGCCCGAGGCGAAGGTCCGTTCCGCCGAGTTCGGCGCCCGGCCCGAGAGCCGGGTCACGGCCCGCACCACCGTCCTGGTGGTGGGCGACGGGTTCGTGGCCGCCGACCTGCGCTCCGGCCGCCTCACCGGCAAGGCCCGGCGCGTGCTGGAGCTGCACGACCGCGGCCAGCGGATCGAGGTCCTTTCCGAAGGCGAATTCCTGCAGATGGTGGGCGGGCACGTCGCCTCCGCCGCGCTGGCCTGAACCGGCCGGTCCGGAGCTTCCGCGGTCATACTGCGCAACAAACATTTCGCCCGGGCGGGGCCTGCTCCTAGCCTTGAAGGATGAGCAAACTGACCTCGGCACCACCCGCGACGCCGACACCCGCAATTGCCCGGCGGAGTGGAACCGGCTGGAGGACGGCCTTTGCGTTTCCCAATCCGGTGAACGAGTACGCGGCCCGCGTCACCGCCGGACTTGTGGTGCTGTTGTCCGTGGCGACGCTGCTGACCGGCTTCGGCTGGGGCCTGGCCGTTATTGCCGCGGGGTTCTGGCTGCGGGTCCTGTTCGGCCCGCGGATCTCGCCGCTGGCGCAGCTGTCCGTAAAGGTGCTGACGCCGCGGCTGGGGAAGACCCGGCTGGTCCCGGGCCCGCCGAAGCGCTTCGCGCAGGGCATTGGTGCGGCCCTGTCCACCGCCGCCGCCCTCCTGCTGGCCGCGGGGCTGGCGCCGGCGGCGTGGATCCTGCTGACGGTCCTCATTGTTGCCGCGTCCCTGGAGGCGTTCGCCGGGTTCTGCCTCGGCTGCGCAGTCTTCGGCTTCCTGCAGCGCCGCGGCCTGATCCCCGAGGACGTGTGCGAGGCCTGCAACAACATCTCGCTCCGCCGCGGCTGAGCGCCTGCGGCACCGGCCGGCGCCGGTTCAGGCTCCGGTTACTGCTGCCAGCCGCGACGCCATGCCCCGGATGACCTCCGGGGCCTCAAGCGCTGCGAGCCACTGCGCCGGCAGGCAGTCCTCGCCGTAGAAGGTGCCCAGGATGTTGCCGGCAATCGACGCGGTGGAGTCGCTGTCCCCGCTGTGGTTCACCGCGAGGGCGATTGCCGCGCGGAAGTGGGTCTCGGGGTGCCCGGCAGCCGCCGGATCCGGCGCCGTGGCGAGCACCGCGTAGAGCGCGACGGCGAGTGCCTCCTCGGCCACCCAGCCTTCGCCGAGTTCCCGGACCAGCTCCTCGGGGGCCAGCGGGTCCCCCGCGCCGCCCAGCCGCAGCGCAGCCTCCAGCCGCGCGACCACGTCCGGGTCGGGTTCTTCGCCCTTGCGCAGATGGCCCGCGCCCAGTTCCCCGAGCGCGAAGTGGGCGGCTTCGCGCAGACCGTGTCCGGCGGTCAGGGCATGGATGACGAGGCTGAAGATGCCCGCGCTCTGCCGGGCCGCCGGATGCCCGTGGGTCAGCGAGGCCGCGTCGGAGCTGAGTTTGTAGACGGCGCCGGCCTCGATGTACGGGATCAGGCCGAACGGGGCCGAGCGCATCACCGTGCCGCAGCCCTTGGAGTCCGGGTTGACCGGCCGGTAGAACGTTCCCATCTCCCCGGTCGCCAGTCCGGTCAAACAGGTCTTCCCCGGGGCGCGGCGGTGCTTGAGGACAACGTGGGAGTCGATCCAGCGGGGCGGCTGGAACGGTGCCGATTCCGGAACCGCCACGCCCTGGGTGCCGAGCCAGCGCAGGTAGGCGAGCCACAGGCAGGCGTTGGTGTCCGCGCCCACCCCCGAGTTGGCCCACTCCAGCGCCTCCAGCAGCCCGTCCACGGTGTAAAGCGTGAGCTGCGTGTCGTCGGAGAAGTGGCTGCCGCCGTCGAGAGCGGAAAAATCCTGCAGTCCCTCCGGGCCGAACTTCCCGCGGATGGCCGAGATGTCGTCGAATTCGACGGCGTACCCCAGCGAATCACCGAGCGCGCCGCCCAGCAGGCAGCCGTGGATCCGGGATTCGTGCGAGGGGGCTGGTGCCAGTGCGGGCGTGATGACGGGCTCGTTACTCATGACTAAGAATTTTACCCCCGTCCCCACCGGGAGCCGGCACTCCACGTTGGGGTTCCAGTCCGGTTCCAGCCAACGTCCAGACTCCGCTGACAGACTGCTCGCTGACCCCCAAGCAAAGGAATCCCTGAACATGATCACGCCTGCGTCAGCCCTCGCGTCGCCCGACCGGCCGGCCGCCACTCCCGATGACGAACTGCGGCCCGGGCTGCTGGGCCGGTCGTCCGCCGAGGCCCTCGGAACCTTCTTCGTGGTGGTCGCCGGGCTGGGCGTTCCGCTGTTCACCATTCCGCAGTCGAACCCGCTCTCCGCCGCCCTGGCCGCGGGGCTGGCACTGACGGCGGCGATGCTGGCGTTCGGGTACCTCTCCGGCGGCCACTTCAATCCCGTTGTTACGGCGGGAAACGCCATTGCGGGCCGCATCCGGCTCGCTGACGCGGGGGCCTACGTGGGCGCGCAGCTGGTGGGCGCGCTCCTCGGCGCGGTGACGCTCTTCGGTATCCTGCGCACCGTCCCCAACATCGCCGATACCCGGACCGCCTTTGACACGGTGACCGCCGGTTTCGGCGAGAATTCCATCATCCAGGTCCCGCTGGCCGGTGTGCTGCTCATTGAGGTGCTCGGTGCTGCCCTGCTCGTGGCCGTCTACCTGGGCACCACCGCCGCCCGGAACCCGTCACGGCTGGCCGCGCCCTTCGCCGTCGGCCTGACCATGGCGGTCCTGCTGCAGTTCGGCCAGGCGGCCGGCAACACTGCCTTTAATCCGGCGCGCGCCACCGCGTCCGCGCTCTTCAGCAGCTCCGACACGCTGGGGCAGCTGTGGCTCTTCTGGGTAGCTCCGCTGGTGGGCGCGGCCCTCGCGGGACTTGTTTTCCGCGGCTTCGCTCAGTCAACCCCGGCCCCCGTGCCCGTGAACGCTGCGGTGGACGAGCTGGACGACGCCGGCGACGTGGACGCCCAGGACGAGATGCCGGTGCCGGCACGGGGACCCGCGGCCGGCGGCGGACCGGTTGCCGGCAGCGATGATGCGCGCGCCTTCTTCGACGGGGAACGCGGAGAGCGAAGAGAGCGCGGCGAGTAACCCGCACCTGCAACGCGGGGTCACCTCCGGCCCATCCGGCGGCGGATGATGGGCGCTGGGTGACCCCGCGTTGCTGTTGCGGAGCGTTGGCGCATTACCGTCGGTGCCAGCCGATACCGTAGGAGCATGCGGTTATTGCACACCTCGGACTGGCATTTGGGCCGGTCCTTCCACGGCGTCGGGATGCTCGACGCCCAGCGCGCGTTCATCGAGCAGCTGGTCAGCTTCGTGCGGAATGAGTCGGTCGACGTTGTCCTGATTGCCGGCGACGTCTTCGACCGCGCCCTTCCGGGGGTCGACGTCGTCCGGCTGCTCGATGACGCCCTGGTGGGCCTGACCGGCGCCGGCGCCCAGGTAGTGCTGACCAGCGGCAACCACGACTCGGCCATCCGGCTCGGCTTCGCCTCCCGGCTGCTGGAACGCGGAGGAGTGCACCTGCGTACCCGGCTCGCCGAACTCGACCAGCCTGTGCTGTTCCCGCTCGACGTCGGTGCGGACACGGACGGCGGCGCCGGGCCGCTGCTCGCCATCTACGGCATTCCCTGGCTGGAGCCGCGGCTGGTGGCCGAACAGCTCGGCGTCGAAACCGCCAGCCACTTCGAGGTGACCCGGGCGGCCACCGCACGGATCCGGGCCGATCTTGCGGCCCGGGCCGGGACCCGGACGGTCCATTCCGTGGTGCTGGCCCACACCTTCGCCAGCGGGGGGATCAGCTCCGACAGCGAGCGGGACCTCAGCATCGGCGGGGTCGGCGCCGTCCCGCTGGATCTCTTCGACGGCTTCGGCTACACGGCGCTCGGCCACCTGCACGGCCGGCAGACGCTCTCGCCCTCCGTCCGATACTCCGGTTCCCCGCTTGCGTACTCCTTCTCGGAAGCGCAGCACAAGAAGGGCAGCTGGCTCCTGGACGTCGGCGCCGGCGGCATCGGCGAGGTCCGTGAGGTGCTCTGGGAGGCGCCCCGGACCTTGGCCGTGCTGCGCGGCACACTGGAGGATCTGCTCTCTGCCGGCGATCTCGCGTGGGCGGAATCCGCCTACTGCCAGATCACCCTGACCGACGCGCAGCGCCCGGCCCAGGCCATGGAAAGACTGCGCTCGCGGTTCCCCGACACCCTGGTCCTGGGGTTCGACCCGGAAGGTGCCGGCGCCGCCGCCAGAACCAGCTACAGCAGCAAACTCGCCGAGGCCACGGATGACCTGTCCATCTGCTGCGGTTTTCTGGAGCACGTCCGGGGCCGGGCAGCCGATGACCGTGAGGCAGCTGCCCTGGCCGAAGCACTGGAATCCGTGCGCCTGGAAGGAATTTCGCTGTGAGGATCCACCGTCTGGAAATCTCCGCCTTCGGACCCTTCGCCGGCACCGAACACATCGATTTCGACCGCCTGAGCGCGCACGGACTGTTCCTGCTGAACGGTCCCACCGGCGCCGGCAAGACAAGCGTCCTGGACGCCATCTGCTTCGCGCTCTACGGTTCGGTGCCCGGGGCGCGGCAGGACGGAAAACGGCTGCGCAGCGACCACGCCGGGGCCACCGTGGAGCCCCGGGTCACCTGCGAGTTCTCCGCGCGCGGGCGGCACTTCGAGGTCTCGCGCTCTCCCGCCTGGGACAAACCCAGCGCCCGGGGCAAAAAGGGTTTCACCGTCCAGCAGGCCAATACCGTGCTGCGCGAACGCGTCGACGGCGAATGGACCGAGAAGTCCGGCCGCAACGACGAAGCCGGCGCTGAGATCGCCGGGGTCCTCGGTATGAACCGGGAGCAGTTCACCCGCGTGGTGATGCTGCCGCAGGGCGATTTCGCGGCCTTCCTGCGATCCAAAGCAGCCGACCGCCTGGAGCTGCTGCAAAGCCTCTTCGGCACCCAGCGTTTCGAAGCCGTGGAACAGGAGCTCGGCCGGAAGGCGCAGGCCGCCCGCACCGAGGTCGCCGGCCTCAACGGCCGGCTCGAGCTCCTGCTCGCCCAGGCGGAAGCCGAAACAGCGGCGCTTGAGCTCGACACGGCGGATGCTCCTGACCGGATCGATCCGGACTCCTTCCTGGCCTGGCTCGGGGAGAATGCGGCCACTGCCGCGGAGCAGCGCCGCGCGGCCGCGCTGCAGGCCGAGAGGCTGCGCGTCGACCGTTTGCACGAGAGGGACGCCGCGACGGCGCGCGCTGCCCGACAGGCCAGGCTGGCCGCGGCGGAACGCCGGCGCTCCGAGGTTGAGGCCACCGCCGCCGACGCCGCCGCCCGGAGCGGACAGCTGGGCCTGCACCGCAAAGCCGAGGTCCTGGGCGGGCAACTGCAAGCGGTGGACAGTGCCGGGCTGGCGGAAGAACTGGCCGCGGCCGCCATGGCCGCCGCCGCGGAAGAGCTGCACTCAGCTTCCCTCACCGACCCCGAACTTGCCATGTTGCGCAACGGAACGGCGGACGGGCACCCGGGCTCCATCTCCGCTGCCCCCGCCATTAGCGACGGCGCTGCGGACGGCTCCGCGTTCGACGGCGGTGCCCTCCGGTCCGCGCTGGGGGGACTCCGTTCACTGCGTGCGGTGCTGGAGGAGCGGCTGCCCGACGAAGCAAGGCTCTCCGGACTGCGGGGCCGGATCGACAACCTCCGCGGGGACGTGGCCCAGCTGGAAGACGCACAGACGTCCGGGGCTGCCGTCCTCGCCGCCCTGCGGCAGGAATCTGTTGCCCTGCTCGCCGGGCTGCGTCCGCTCGAAGAGCTCGCCGCGGAAGTGCCGTTGCGGACGAAGGAGGCAGCCGCTGCCGAGGAGCTCCTGGTCCTGGTCCGGCGCTACGCCGCGGCCCAGAAAGCCTGCGGAGCGGTTGCGGAACGCCATCGCGGCGCCCGGGAGGAGTACCAGGACCGGCGCCAGCGCTGGCTAGATCTCCGCGAGGAGCGGCTGGCCAATGCCGCGGCCGAACTCGCTTCCCAGTTGCAGGCCGGAGTCCCGTGCCCGGTCTGCGGTAGCCCTGAGCATCCGGTCCCCGCACCCGCCGCCGCTTCAGCGCTGGCAGTGGCAGAGGCCGAACAAACCGCGCAGCAGGCCTGCGAGGCCGCAGAAGCTGCCTTCGCGTCGCTCGAACGGGAACTCTCCGATGCCCAGCAGGACATCGCCGTGCTGGCGGCCCAGGGCGGAAACACCGCGCCCGAGGACGCCAGCCAGGACGCCACCCTGGCCAGGGAACGTGCCGCCGAAGCGCGCCGCGCCGCGGATGACCTCGCCGTCAACCGTGCGCGGCACTCCGAACTGGATGAGCAGATCGCCGGCGCCGAGCAGGCCCGGACGGCCGCTGCGTCCAGTATCGCCCAGACCGAATCCACCCTCACGGAAGTCCAGGAGCAAGCCGATTCCCTTGAACTTGCCCTCGACACACTCCGGGCAGGCCACCCGGTCCTGGCCGACCGGATCACCGCGCTGGACGGCACAACGGCCGTGCTGGAACGCGCCGCCGCGGCGCGGGCCCGGGTCGAACAGGCCGCAGCCCGTTCCGGGGATGCCCGGCAGCAGCTCGCGCTCGCACTTCCGGGCACCGGCTTCGAATCCGCGGATGCGGCCCGGGCCGTGCTGCTTCCGGCCGCGGACGCGGCTGCACTGGAATCTGCGGTCCGCGCCGCACAGGACGAAGCGGCCCGGATCGGGGAACTCTTTGCCAGCGAGGAACTCGTGCTGGCGGCGCACGAGCTGGAAACGGAAGGCCCCCTCGCCGAGGAACGTGTAGAAGGGCTCCGTGCGGACGCGGCCGCCGCGGAGCGCTCTGCCCGGGACGCGGAACTCGCGGCCGGTCTCGCGGAAAAGTCCGTGCGGACCCTGGGCACGATCACCGCGAACTACGCTCAGCTCGCGGCAGCCGGACGGGAACCGCGCGAACGGGCGCAGCTGCTGACCGCCGTCGCCGACGCGGCCCGGGGCGCCGGTGACAACAACTACCGGATGAGCCTGAACAGCTATGTCCTCGCCGCCCGGCTTGAGCAGGTTGCGGTGGCGGCCTCGGAACGGCTGATCGGGATGAGCGACGGCCGCTACACCCTGCAGCACACGGACGCCAGAGCGGCCCGCGGTGCGAAATCCGGTCTCGGCCTGGAAGTGGTGGACCAGTGGACCGGTCAGCGGCGCGACACCGCAACGCTGTCCGGCGGTGAGTCCTTCATGGCCTCGCTCGCGCTGGCCCTTGGGCTGGCGGACGTGGTGCAGCAGGAATCCGGCGGTGTGGACATCGAGACACTGTTCGTGGACGAGGGATTCGGCAGCCTCGACGAACAGGCTCTGGAACAGGTGATGGACGCCCTCGAAGGGCTCCGGGACGGCGGCCGTGTGGTCGGGCTGGTGAGCCATGTGGGGGAGATGAAACAGCGCATCAGCACCCAGCTGCAGGTGGTCAAGGGACGCAACGGTTCCACCCTGCACATTTCGGACGACGCCGAGGGCTGACACCCGCCCCGGCCCGGCGCGATCCGGCACTGACCGGCTGCGCGGGCCCGGCGGGGCTAGACTTGGGGCGTTACCGGGTCGCGCGCATCGGGAGGAGGGACGATGCGCACCATTGAACGAACCCGGAATCATGGCCCTTTCACCGTCTTCCCAGGTGCCCGCCGCCGCGGCGCCGCACCGTCCTGAAACCGCTGCACCTTCCGTGCCCTCAGCTCCGCCGGAACCTGCAGCCCCGCCGCGGGCAACACACACTGGCGGGCGTTTTGCCCGGCTTCCGCTGCTTGCCGGCCGAGGCTTTATCCCGATCGGGCTCTTCGCCCGCCTCCCGCTCGCGATGCTCACCGTCGGGGCCCTCACCCTGGTCACGGCAGTCACCGGCTCCTATGCGGTCGGCGGGGTATCGGCCGGCGCGGTGGGCATCGGTTCGGCCCTCGGCGCCCCCGTCCTCGGCGCGCTGGCGGACCGGCTGGGACAGCGCCCCGTGCTGATCTTCGCCGCCGTCTTCAACACCGTCGCCGTCATCGCGCTGATCCTCGCCGCCCAGTTGATTCCCGGCGGACGGGACCTGGCCGCGGCCGTCCCCGTCCTGGTGGCTGCCTTCGTTGCCGGCGCCAGCTGCCCGCAGGTGGGACCGCTGGCCCGGGTCCGCTGGATGGCACTGACTTCCCGGGGCGGACCCGGCGCGAGCCCCGCGGACCTGGACACTGCCCTGTCCTATGAAAGCACCGCCGACGAACTGACCTTTGTCCTGGGCCCGGCGCTGGTGGGGATCCTCGCCAGCATGATCACACCGTGGCTGCCGCTCGCCCTCGCCGCGGCACTGACCATCACGCTCGTCCCGGCCTTTGCCGTGCACCCCACGCATCACGCAGTGGTCCGGACGCCGGCGCGGACCGTGGCCGGCGCGGCGCACGACAAACAGCTCCGGGCCTCCCGGACCGCCGGACAGCGTGCGGTGGCCTTCGCCGCCGTCGGACTCCCGGTACTGGCCATGGTCTGCATGGGAACCTTCTTCGGTTCCACCCAGACCTCGCTGAGTTCCTTTTCCGCCAGCTTCGCCACCTCCGAGCTGGCCGGCCTGCTCTACGCGGTGATGGGACTGAGCTCCGCCGCGGCTGCCCTCTCGGTGGCGTACTGGCCCCGGCGGTTCACCGCAAACGCCCGCTGGCTGGCCTGCGCGGCGCTGATGGCGGGTCTCTCGCTGTTGCTGCTACTGCCCTCGACCGCTCTGCCGATGGTCCTCGTGCTGCTTGTCCTGGGGCTGCCGGTGGGACCGCTGATGGTCACGGTCTTCGCGATTGGCGGATTCGCCGCCCCGGCCGGAAAACTCGGCACGGTCATGACGGCGCTGGCCAGCGGCATCGTCGCCGGCACCGCGATCGGCTCGTCCGTCGCGGGGCCGCTGGCGCAGAACCACGGCTATCCCGCGGCGTTCCTCGTGCCGGTGTGCGCCGCGGCGGCACTGTTCCTGCTGGGTGCGGCAGCCGCCGTCGTGTCCCGGCGACGGAACAGGGCAACGGCCCCCAACTAACGCAGGCTGACCCGCGGTTGCCCTATGAGGTGTAGTTGCACACAGGGCCCCGGAACGACCGAAGTGATAGCGCACGGGCTACCGCGCCGCCGAGGCGCCGAACTTTGGCGTGTGCACGGTGCCGAGGGTGATGTGGACGGCCTGCTGGTCGGTGTAGAAGTCGATCGAGCGGTAGCCGCCCTCGTGGCCGAGGCCGGAGGCCTTGACGCCGCCGAAGGGGGTTCGGAGGTCCCGGACGTTGTGGCTGTTGAGCCAGACCATGCCGGCCTCCAGGTTCTGCGAGAAGTTGTGCGCGCGGGTCAGGTCGTTGGTCCAGACATAGCCGGCCAGCCCGTACCGGGTGTTGTTCGCCAAAGCCAGCGCCTCGGCGTCGTCCGCGAACGGGGTGATCGCGACCACGGGGCCGAAGATCTCCTCCTGAAAGATCCGGGCGTCCGGCATCACGTCGGCGAAGACCGTGGGTGCAATGTAGTTGCCGGTCGGAAGCCCCTCGGGCCGCCCGCCGCCGGCCAGCAGCCGGCCCTCGGACTTGCCGATCTCGACGTACCGGGCGACCTTGTCGTAGTGCTCGGGGTGGACCAGGGCGCCGACCTCGGTCCTGGGGTCGTGCGGGTCACCGACCACGATGTTTTTGGCGCGGGCGGCGTACTTGTCGCAGAACTCCTCGTAGATGTCCTGGTGGACGAGGATGCGGGACCCGGCGGTGCAGCGCTCGCCGTTGAGCGAGAAGACCCCGAACAGGGTGGAGTCGATCGCGGCGTCCAGGTCGGCGTCGGCGAAGATGATCGCCGGGCTCTTGCCGCCGAGCTCCATGGACAGGCCCTTGAGGTTCTCCGCGGCGTTGCGGAAAATCGTCTTGCCGGTGGTGGTTTCGCCGGTGAAGGAGATCAGCGGCACGTCCGGGTGCTTCACGAGCGCGTCGCCGGCCTCCTCGCCGAGGCCGTTGACCAGGTTGAACACGCCGTCGGGCAGGCCTGCGTCCTTGAAGATCTGCGCCCAGAGGGACGCCGAGAGCGGCGTGAACTCGGCGGGTTTGAGCACCACACAGTTGCCGGTGGCCAGTGCGGGTGCCAGCTTCCAGGACTCCAGCATGAACGGAGTGTTCCAGGGCGTGATGAGCCCGGCGACGCCGATCGGCTTGCGGTTGACGTAGTTGATCTGCGCGCCGGGGACCTTCATGGCGTCATCGAACTGGGCCACGATCAGGTCCGCGAAGAACCGGAAGTTCTCCGCCGCGCGGAGGGCCTGGCCCCTGGCCTGGGTGATCGGCAGCCCGGTGTCGAAGGTCTCCAGCTGCGCCAGGCGGGTTTCCTGGGCCTCGACGGCGTCCGCGATCTTGTTCAGGATGCGGGCGCGTTCGCGCGGCTTCATCCGCGGCCACGGGCCGCTGGTGAAGGCCTTGCGCGCGGCCGCGACGGCCAGGTCGATGTCCTCCTTCTGTCCGGCCGCGGCGGTGGCATACGTTTCGTTCGACACCGGGTCCAGCACGTCGAAGGTCTTCCCGCTGACGGAGTCAACGAATTCGCCGTTGATGTAGTGGCGGATGCGGGTCGGGAGGTCGTCCGGGATGTAGTGCTCAGCCATGGAAATAATCATTCTCCTCATTGAGTACGAAATCGTATACGATACAAACTGCCGGAGACCGTACCGCTTGTCAAGCATTACCTCGAAGGGAGCCCGGCCCCCCGGCCCGGGCAAGGCCGGGCATCAGCCCAGCTGGCTTTCGATCCGCGCGGCGCTCGCAGCCAGGGCCGCGGCGACCTCGGCAGGGTCCTGGGCGGCGCGGATGTAGACAACGCCGAGGGCCGCCGGCCGCCCGCCCGGCACCCGGATCGGGACGGCCAGCGAGGAGACGCCGGCGATAACCTCGTCGTGGCTGGCGGCATAACCCCGGCGTCGCGCCTCGGCCGCTTCGGCCCGGTACGGGATGCCGGGCGCGGCGTCGGCCCATTCCTGGTCTGACAAGGCCGACTGGATTGCGATGCCGGGGGCGCCGGCGCTGATCGGATGCCGGGAGCCGGGATGCTGGACCACGGTGGCCCCGGTGTGGCGCGGATCCACGGTGACGAGGGTGACGCATTCCTCGTGGTCCCAGACGGCAACAAAGGCGCTCATCATCAGCGCATTGGCGAGCTGGGTGAGCTCCGGCAGGGCCGCCGTCTGCAGGTTCCGCGAAACTCCCCGGGCGAGGACCGCCAGGCCCGGGCCGGGCTGGACCCGGCCGCCGTCGTCGCGCACCAGCAGGGAGTGGTCCTCCAGGGTGCGGAGGATCCGGTAGGCCACGGAGCGGTGCACCCCCATCGCATCCGCGAGTTCGGCGATGGTCAGCGGGTGCTCGGCTTCGGCGAGGATTTCCAGGGCGCGGATGCCGCGCGACAACGTCTGGGACGGGGAGGCCTGGGCGCTGCCGGCGGTCGGGGTCATGGGTCCATCCTAGGTGCGGTCGGTCGTGAAGCCGGGATGCACCGGACGGCCCTTGTGCTCCGCCTCACAGTGCGCTAGCGTTCCATATGGGAACTACGTGTTCGATTATAGAACAATTTTGCCGTCAGGACAAGAGCTGCAGAACACGCCCCCACAACATCATCGGCAAATGCAAGGGATCAATGATGATTGCCAGGCCCCGCACCGAACCCGTTCCGGTTGTTCCGGGCCGTACGTCCGGACCCCGGGCCCAGCACTTCCGCGGGAGCCTGGGCCGGTTCGCCACAGGCGTCGCGATCGTGACCTTTGACGGCGCCACCAAGCGCCATGGCATCACCGTCAATTCCTTCACCTCCGTGTCCCTGGACCCGCCGCTGGTGCTCGTCAGTATCGCCCGCACGGCGAAGGCGCACGACGAGCTCGCCGGCAGGCCCTTCACGGTCAACATCCTGGGTGCGGAACAGCGGCAGCTCGCAATGCACTTCGCCGGCCGCCCCGGACCCGAGCCGCTCTGGGTCGAGGGCGAGACGGCTCCCCGGCTTTCCCACGTGCTCGCCTACTTCGAATGCAAGCCCTGGGCGGCGTACGACGGCGGCGACCACACGCTCTACATCGGCGAGGTAATGGACTTCAACTACCGCAACGGCGACGCGCTGGCCTTCGCGAACGGCACCTTCACGACCATCCCGGAAAGCCAGCTGGGGATGGAGGACCTGCTCTGACCCTCCGCACCACCAACTCCGCCTCTTACGACTCAGCTCAACGACGACTGGAGATAAACAATGGGTATCCGTACCGGACAGCAGTACCTGGACAAGCTCAATGGAATGACCCCGCACGTGGTGATCGACGGCGAGGTTATCAGCGAGAAGATCGCCGAGCATCCCGCGTTCCGGAATGTGGCGCGCTCCTACGCCAAACTCTTCGATATGCAGCACGACCCCAAGTACCAGGACGCGCTGACGTACACCTCGCCCACCACGGGGGACCTGGTAAACGCATCCTTCCTGGTGCCGAAGACCGTCGGGGACCTCGAGCGCCGCCGTCGCGCCATCTCCACCTGGGCCGAGTCCTCCAACGGCTTCCTGGGCCGCTCCGGCGACTACATGAACTCCTCGCTCACCGCCCTCAGCACGGCCGAGAAGTGGTTTTCCCAGGCTGACCCCAAATTCGGCGAAAACATCCGCAACTACTACGAGTGGGCGCGTGAAAACGACGTCCTCGCCACGCACACCCTGATCCCGCCGCAGGTCAACCGCTCCGTCTCCGGCTCCGAACAGCTCGGCGGCCAGCTATCGGCCCGGATTGTCGAGGAGCGCGAGGACGGGATCGTCGTCCATGGTGCCAGGATGCTGGCCACCATCGCCCCGATCGCGGACGAGCTCCTGGTCTTCCCGTCCACCGTGCTCCGCGGAACGCCGGAGGATGCCCCGTACTCTTACGCCTTCGCCATCCCCAACGACGCGCCGGGACTGCGCTACCTGTGCCGCACCTCGCTGTACAACGGCGGCAGCACCCACGACGAGCCGCTCGCGTCGCGCTACGAGGAAATGGACGCCGTCGCGGTCTTCGACAATGTCTTCGTCCCCAACGAGCGCATTTTCATGCTCGGCAATCCGCAGTTGTGCAACGGCTTCTACTCCGAAACCGGCGCCGGCGCCCTGATGACGCACCAGGTGGTCACCAGGACCATCGCGAAAAGCGAGTTCTTCCTGGGCCTGGCCTCCGAACTCGCCGACTCGATCGGCATCGACGGTTTCCAGCACATCCAGGAGGACATCGCCGAACTGATCGTCGACGTCGAGATCGGCAAGGCGCTGGTCCGGGCCTCCGAAGTGGACGCGGCGCTCAACGAGGCCGGCGTTATGCTGCCGAAGTGGTCCACGCTGAACGCCGCCCGCAACTGGTACCCGAAAGTCGCCCAGCGGTTCCCGCAGATCATCAGGAAGTTCTCCGCCTCCGGGCTGATGGCGCTTCCCGGCGAGGCCGACGTCAACAGCGACGCCCGGGCCGATATCGAGATGTACCTGCAGGGCAAGTCGCTGACCGGCCCGGAGCGAGTCCGGCTGTTCAAGCTGGCCTTCGACGCCTCGGTCTCCGGGTTCTCCGGCCGGCAGTCGCTGTACGAGTACTTCTTCTTCGGCGATCCGGTGAGGATGGCCGCGGCCATGGTCAACAGCTATGACCGTGAGCCCGTCCGGGCCAGGGTCCGGGAGTTCCTGAACCGGGCCGACTGACCGGGCACTCCGGTGTCATTTATTGGCAGCGGGAAGCCTTTTTTCAAAATGTGTGACCTAGCGCATATTTCATAGTAAGATTCTGAATACTAACTGACCGTTCGATCAGTAAATGCCAGAGGCATTCAGTTATTCGCATCGCACCCACCCCGGGCAGTACCTCTGCCCCCAGCAACGGAGTTCCAATGACCGCAACTTCAAGTGTCGATTCTGAGGCGGGCCCCAGCAGCAAGCATGAGGAACGCAAGGTCCTCGCGGGCACCCTGGTCGGGACCACCATCGAGTGGTACGACTTCTTCATCTTCGCCCAGCTGACGGCAACCCTGCTGTCCCCGCTGTTCCTGGCGCCGCTGAACGCCTCCAACCCGGGCCTGGCGCAGATCCTGTCCTTTGCCCTTATCGGCATCAGCTTCCTGTTCCGCCCGCTGGGCGCCATCGTCGCCGGCCACCTGGGTGACCGTCTCGGCCGCAAGGCCATGCTGGTCTTCACCCTGATCATGATGGGTGCCGCCACGGCGCTGATCGGCATGCTGCCGACCTACGCCCAGATCGGCGTGTGGGCCCCGGTCCTGCTGATCCTGCTCCGTGTCATCCAGGGCTTCTCCGCCGGCGGTGAATGGGGCGGCGCCGCCCTGATGGCCGTCGAGCACGCACCCAAGAGCAAGCGCGGCCTGTTCGGCGCGTACCCGCAGATCGGTGTTCCGGTCGGCATGATCCTCGCCACCGGCCTGCTGTACTTCCTCAACACCAGCATGTCGAAGGAAGACTTCGCGTCCTGGGGCTGGCGTGTGCCGTTCCTGCTCTCCATCGTGCTGATCGTCGTCGGCTACCTGATCCGCCGCGCCGTCGCTGAGAGCCCCGTCTTCAAGGAGATGCAGGACCGCAAGGAAGAGAGCAAGGCGCCGCTCGGCGAGCTCATCCGCAAGCACAAGAAGGCCGTCCTCTACTCGACGATGATCTTCATCGGCAACAACGCTGCCGGCTACCTGCTGATCGCATTCTTCATCTCCTACGCCACCAAGTCCCTGAAGATGCCCGTCGCACAGATCCTGCTGGCCACCACGCTGGCGTCCTTCGGCTGGCTCATCTTCACCCTGGTCGGCGGCTGGCTCTCGGACAAGATCGGCCGCGTCAAGACCTTCCTGATCGGCTACGGCATCGTTTTCGCCTGGATGATCCCGATGTTCGCCCTCATCGACACCAAGAACATCGTGCTCTACGGTGTCGCGCTGTTCGTCCTGACCATCGGCCTGGGCCTGTCCTACGGCCCGATGTCCGCAATGTACGCCGAGATGTTCCCGGCGAACGTGCGCTACTCGGGCATCTCGATCGGCTACGCCTTCGGCGCCATCCTGGGCGGTGCGTTCGCGGCCACCATCGCGGAGGCCCTGCTGCAGGGCACCGGGTGGACCGGTTCCATCGGCATCTACATCATGATCCTGTGCGTTATCTCCGCAGTCGGCGTCCTGCTGGCCGGGGAAACCAAGGGCCGCGCGCTCGGCGTCAGCCACGGCGCAACGGATGATGCGGCAAGGCACTAACACCAAGCAAGCCAGAGGGGCGCGGGCCGCAAGGTCCGTGCCCCTCTGCCGTTAAGCCAACGCGGGGTCACCTCGCGCCCATAAAGTGGCTCCGCATGGGCCGGATCTGACCCCGCGTTGCTGTTCAGGCGGGCCGGGTGCCCAGTAGCCGGACGATGTCGTCGTCCCGCACCTGCCGGAAGGTGCGGTAGTAGCTGCCGACGGCGCGGAACTGGCCGGGGATAAGGAGGCTGAAGACGGCGTCGGCGATCTGCTGCAGGGACGTTTGTGCCTCCAGCGAGGCGACGGGAACGGCGACGACGACGGTCGCCGCACCGGCCGCCCGCACCGCTTCGGCCGCGGCCCGCATCGTCGCCCCGGTGGCCATCCCGTCGTCGGCCACGATCACGGTTCTGCCTGCCAGCGGCAGCCGCGGCCCCGGATAGGCCCGGTCGCGGCGCTCAAGTTCCGCCTGCTCGAACCCCGCAACCTCATCGAGTGCTGACTGTGGGATCCCCAGCTCAAGCAGCTGATCCACAAAAGGCCGGTTCAATACCTGCACCACCCGCCCGTTGACCGCAGCCAGCGCACCGAAGGCCGTTTCCCCCTGCCCGGGAATCCCCAGCTTGCGGACCGGAAGCACGTCCCAGTCCAGCCGGAGCGCCGCGGCGGCCGCCGCGGCAACCGGGACCCCGCCGCGAGCCAGGCCCAGCATCACGGTGTCCGGGCGTCCTCGGAACTGGGGCAGGGCAGCGGCCAGCAGCCTGCCTGCCTGCTCGCGGTCTGTGAAGCGCATGCCCATGGCGGCCCTCTTCCGGTTCCGGCCCATTCCGGTGCGGCCAGCCTACGTCCGGCAGGGGAAGCGGCGCGAGATCGGGGCCGGTATTCCTGCGGGGAGTTCTATCCATCCATCGAATGGAAAAACGCTGTAGCATGTCCACGGGTTGACCGTGCCGGCCGACCCGTCAATGGGGGGATGACTTGGGGGAATCCATGGCCGGAAGCTTTTACGGCGCGGACGTGGCGCACCTTCGCACGCTGGCGTCGCAGGCCGGAAGCAGCGCCCTGACGCTCAGCACCCTCCACCGCCGGCTGGCATCGGAGCTTACCGCGTCAGGGTATTGGCAGGGAAACGATGCCAGAGCGTTCAGAACGGACTGGGAGACCAGCCATTCGCGTTCCATGATTCGGGCCGTCCAGCTGCTGGAAAAGATGCAGCGGGAGCTCGCGGCCAACGCTGACCAGCAAGAAAATGCCAGCGGAGCCGCCGACACGTCAGTCGCCGGGCCCGCGGCCACGGCACTGCCGGCGGCGCCGTCCGCTGCCTTTCCCACATCGGCCGGACTCGGGGCAATGTCCCCTCAGCAGGTCCAGGAATGGTGGGCAGGTCTCGGGGAGGAACGGCAGGCCGAGTTCGCCCGGCTCCACCCGCTGACGGCCGGCAACCTGGACGGACTCCCGATCGCCAGCAGGATCGAGGCCAACCGGGTTGCCGCCTCCGGGCAACTGGCGGGCCTTGAGGCAAGCGGACACGGCGGGAGCGAGGAGGCCCGATACCTTCGGCGGGTACTCGACGGACAGATCAGTCTCGCCGCCTACGATCCCGTCAACGGGAATCTCATCGAGCTGATTGGCCGGTACGACGGCGGCACCACGACGGTCCTGACGTACGTCCCGGGAACCTTTGCGAAAGCAGAGGACTTCTATTCGGGCGGCGCCCAGAAAATGGCGGCGTTCCTGCAGCAGTCGGATCCGGACGGCAGCACGGCGGCTTTTGTCTACAAGAACAGTGGGTTCCCCCAGGACCAGACGTTCGTGCAGTCAGCGGACAAGAGCTTTGGGGAGCAGGCCGGCCAAAAGCTCGCGGATTTCGAAGAAGGTCTCGCGGTGCAGAACCCGCCCGGCTCCCGGACGGTGGCGGTGTCTCACAGTTGGGGCGAAGCTGCGGTAGCGTCGTCTGAAATGTACGGGACACATTACGACAAACAGCTCTCCCTTTCAGGTGCCTGGATGCCGGACGGCTGGAAGGCCGATCCGGAGACCGAATACCACCATTTCGCTTATGACTTTGATGCGCTGGCCACCGCGCAGCGGCTGGGCCTTGTGGGCGACAACTACCCGCTGGAGGATCCGGCGTTTACGAAGCACATCTACGATGACCCTGCCAGGAACTATCAGGTCGGCCCGGTAAAGATCACAACGGATCCGATGGCCAAGATAGACAACCACAGCCTGATCGCCAGCGCACAGGATAACAAGAACCGGGAAGCCCGCGAGGACATCGCCCGCGTGGTATTTGGGCGCCGTAAATGAACACCGCCAGGCATCCCTCACGATTGTCCTACGCCGTATCCGTCCTCTGCCTGGCAGCCTCACTGGCAGCCTGCGCACCCGCCACCGAACCCCGGAGCCCCAGCATGGATCTTGCCACCGCCAAACAGTCCACCCGCGCGCAGCAGGATGAACTGCTGTCGGTGGTCCCCTCCGCGGCTGTATCGAGGACGAGACAGACCGAGACCTCCCGTGCCCTCTTCGAGTGTGAGACCGGCGGCTTCTACTGGCCGGGCACCCTGGATATCGTCCTCAGCGAAGTCGCCGACGGCGCGGCCCTGCTGGAGCAGATCAAGGCCGACTGGTCCGCTAAGAGCGGCTGGACCGTGAGGGACAAGAGGAGCGTCAACGGCGACCCGGAACTGGTGATCGTCAGTGAGGAAGGCTACCGGCACGCGATCGAATTCAACCCGGAGCGGAACGCGCTCAACATTTTGTCCTCCTCCGCGTGCTTCCAAATGGAGGGCAAGCCCGAGCCGGGTGTCGAGTACTAGAACCCCAGCCAGTTCCCCGCAAAAACAACGCGGGGTCACTCCACGCCCATCCGCGTCGTTCGGATGGGCCGAAGGTGACCCCGCGTTGGTTTGGGAAGGCTGGGGAGACTAGACGCTTAGGAAGCTGATGGCCCCCTGCTTGAAGGCGCGGCTGGTGATGGCGTTCGTGTGGTTCCGGCCCGGCAGGACCAGCTGCTCGACCATGGCGCCCGCCTTGGCGCCCAGGGCGGCAAGCTCCGGCATCGACCGGGCGCGTTCGTCCTTCTCGCCGGCCACCAGCAGCATCGGCATGTGCGGCACCGCCTCGGCCGGATCGAACGGTTCGCTTTTGACGGCCTCCACGAGGGACAGCAGCGAGAAGATATTGTTGCTGGGCAGCATCTGGGCCATTTTCAGCAGCCCGGCCGTGGACGCGTCGGCGATCGGGGTGCCGTCGGCCAGGTGGCGCTGCGCGGCGACCAGGTCGAAGTCAGCCAGCGGATCGGAGACGTTCGGCCCGCCGAGGACCAGCCGGTGCACGAGCTCATGCTGGGTGGCGCCGAATTCCCACGCCAGCCGCGAGCCGAGCGAGTAACCGATCAGGTCCAGCCCGCTGGAGGGGTCGCCGTCACGCAGGGGCCGGACGCCGGCGTCGAACGCGATCTGCAGCAGGTCCGCGCGGATCCTGCTGGGCGTGTAGGAGTCCATGTCCTCGGGGGCCCCGCTGCGGCCGTGGCCGGGCAGGTCCACCGTGATGACGCGGCGGCCGGCTTCCAGCAGCGCGGCCAGCCAGCCGGTGTCCTCCCAGTTGAGCTTGGAGGAGGAGGAGAAGCCGTGCAGCAGCAGCACCGGGCGCAGTCCGGCGTCGGACGCGGGCTCATGCACGCCGACATGCAGCTGGGGGTCGGTGCCCTCGACGGTGTGGGAATGCTGTTCGCCGGTGTGTCTGCCGCTCATGGTGTCAGTCCTCATCAAGTACGGCGCTCAGGCGGACCCGGCGCTTCGGTGCCTCTTCCTTCGGGACGGTGCCCACGATTCCGGCGGTGTTGTCCGGAACCTCAAACACAATCAGGGGCTCGCCGACATTGATCTTGTCACCGGGCCCGCCGTGGATACGCACCACCTTACCTGCCTGAGGGCTGGGCAATTCAACGGCTGACTTCGTCGTTTCAACCTCAACGAGGGGCTGGTTCCGCTCCACCTGGTCGCCCGGGGCCACGAGCCATTCCAGCACGGTTGCCTCAATCAGGCCCTCGCCGAGGTCGGGGAGCGGGAAGGAAATTTCAGCCACGTTTGTACTCCAATACTCGCTGGATCCCGAAGAGGATCCGGTCAATGTTCGGGATGTATTCGTCTTCCAGGTCCCCCGAGGGGTACGGGACATCGAAGCCGGTGACGCGTTCCACCGGGGCCCTGAGCGTGTCGAAGCAGCCCTGGGTGATCAGCTGGGCCACCTCGGCGCCGAGCCCGGAGGTCAGCGGCGCTTCATGGACGACGACGGCGCGCCGCGTCTTGCGCACGGAGGCGGCCAGCGCCCCGGCGTCGATCGGTTTGAGCCAGCGCAGGTCCAGGACCTCGATGTCGATCCCGTCCTCGGCGGCGAGTTCGGCCACCTGGAGGCAGCGGGCGACCATGGCACCCCATGCGACGAGGGTGAGGTGGCGGCCTTCGCGCATGACCTTCGCGCCGGTGGGGGAGCCGCCGGCTGCGTCGTGACTGGCGGTGTCCACCTCGCCCTTCTGCCAGTAGCGGGACTTCGGCTCCATAAAGATCACCGGGTCCGGGCGCGTGGCGGCGTACTTGAGCAGGTGGTACGCCTCGTGCGGGTTCGACGGCGAGACCACCTTCAGGCCCGGCACGTGGGCGAAGAGCGCCTCAAGGCTTTCGCCGTGGTGCTCCGGGGCGCGGATGCCGCCGAAGCTGGGCACGCGCAGGGTGATGGGCATCGGCATGGTGCCACGGCTGCGGTAGTTCATCCGGGCGATCTGGCAGACGATCTGGTTGATGGCCGGGTAGGCGAAGCCGTCGAACTGGACCTCGGGGATGGGGTGGAACCCCGCCATTGCCAGGCCCACGGACATGCCCAGGATTCCGGATTCCGCCAGCGGTGTGTCGAAGACGCGCTGTTCGCCATGTTTGGCCTGCAGTCCGTCGGTGATGCGGAAGACGCCGCCGAGCCGGCCGCAGTCCTCCCCGAAGACCAGGGTCTTCGGGTTCTCCGCGAGGACCTCGTCGAGGGCCCGGTTCAGGGCCTGCTGCATGGACATCACGGTGGCGGCTGCCGGGCTTACCGCGCTGCTGGCGGTGTTGTCGGAGGTGTTGTCGGCGGTGTTGTCGCCTGCGGCGGGTACGCCTTCGAGAATCGAGTTAGACATGTTCGGACTCCTCGCGCCAGTTGGCGGCCTGGGCCTGCAGGGCAGGGGTGGTTTCCTGGAAGACCAGGTCAAACATTTCGGTGCCGGGCCGGGAGTCGAGGGCCTGGATGCCGGTGCGGATCTGCTCCTCCTCGGCCTTGGCCGCGGCCAGGGCCCCGGCGAAGAAGGCCTCGTCGGCGATTCCGTCGGCGAGCAGTTGCTGCCGGAAGCGCTGCAGCGGGTCCTGGCCGGCGCCGTCGCGCTCCTCGTCGAGTGAGCGGTAGCGTCCGGGATCATCGGAGGTCGAGTGCGGACCGCGGCGGTAGGTCATGGCCTCGATGAGCACGGGGCCGTTGCCTGCCCGGGCGTGCGCGAAGGCGCGCCGGGTGGCCTCGACGACGGCGACAACGTCGTCGCCGTCGATCTGCAGGGCCGGCATGCCGTAGCCGGCGGCACGGGCGGCGACGGAGCCGCCGGCCACCTGGCGTTCGGTGGGAACCGAGATCGCCCAGCCGTTGTTCTGGACGAAGAAGACCACGGGGGTCTTCATCACGGCGGCGAAGTTCAGGGCCTCGTGCACATCGCCCTGGGAGGAGGCGCCGTCGCCGAAATAGGTCATCGCGACGCCGTCCTTCCGATCCAGGGTCTGGCCGTGGGCCCAGCCGACGGCGTGCAGCACCGAGCCGGCCACCACCGCCTGGATCGGGGCGAGCCGGGACTCCAGCGGGTCGTACAGGCCGCCGTGCCAGGTGGCCTTGTGGGTGGACATGTACGCCACCATGTCCACGCCCATGGTGCGGGCTACGCCCATCTCGCGGTAGGTCGGGAAGACGAAGTCCCGGGTGGTGTCAACGGCATAGCCGCTGCCCACCTGGGCCGCCTCCTGGCCAAGCTCGGGGGCGTAGCCGGGGATGATGCCCTGGCGCTGCCAGGCGATGGCCGAAGTATCCAGGTGGCGGACGGCCACCATCAGCGAATAAAGCTCGCGGAGCTGGGCGGGAGTGAGCGGATCGGCGGCGTCGCCGGAAGCCACGGGAAGTGTGTCCATGGTTGTGACCCTAGTCACCCGCCCGGAGCTGTGCAATCAGCCGGAAAATTGCTGGCCAGACTGCACAAGAGTGTCAGCGAGACCGCAGTCTAGCTTTACAGTTTGTGCAGCCCGGTCCGGCTACTTCCCGGCGTCGGCGGGTTCGGCCTGCTCGGCCGGTTCCACGCCGCGGTTGCGGGTCAGCCGGGCGCCGATCCAGCAGGCAGCGGCAATGCCGGCGACCAGGGCGATGGTGCTGACGAGCTGCTTGCTGCTGTCCGGGCTGCTGAAGCCGACGGCGAAAATCAGGGCCAGGAGCACGAGACCGAAGACCGTCAGCCCCGGGAAGCCCTTCATCCGCAGCGGGAGGACGGTTCCCTCGCGGTCGGCGCGGCGGCGGAGGATCAGCTGGGACACCAGCGCGGAGCCCCAGACCATCAGGCAGGTCGAGCCCACCAGCTGGAACAGCGCGGGAAGGATCTGCTCCGGAAAGAGCAGCTCCAGCACGGTGGCCAGGAATCCGAACGCCACGGAGACGCCGACGGCGAGCACCGGCACGCGCGCCTTGTTGAGCTTGGAAAGGAAGCGGGGAGCCTCGCCGCGTTCGGACAGTGAGTAAACCATCCGGGACGCGCCGTAGAGGTTCGCGTTCAGGGCCGAGAGGAGAGCGACGACGGCCACCAGGGTGATGGCGGACCCGGCGCCGGGGATCCCGGCGAGATCCAGGACGCCGGCGAAGGGCGACGCCAGGGCGTCGGAGGTGTACGGAAGGGCCGCGGCGATGACGAACACCGAGCCAATGTAGAAGACCAGGATCCGCCACACGACGGTGCGGATGGCCTGCGCCACGCTGTGCTGCGGGTTCTCGGTCTCGGCTGCGGCAACACTGACAATCTCGGTGCCGCCGAAGGCGAAGATCACGACGAAGAGCGCCGTGGCGATGCCGCCCAGGCCTGCCGGGGCGAAGTCTGCGGTGATGTTGGACAGGCCCGGGGACTCGACGTCGGGCAGCCAGCCCAGCAGCAGGGCGGTCCCGATGCCGAGGAACAGCAGAATGGCGGCCACCTTGAGGATGGCGAACCAGAACTCGAACTCGCCGAAGTTCTTCACCCCGGCGAGGTTGATCGCGGTGAAGAGCACCATAAAGACCAGGGACAGGGCCCAGACCGGGACCACCGGCCATACCGTGAAGAGCAGGGCGGCAGCGCCGAGGGCCTCGGCGGCGATGACCACGACCAGCTGCAGCCACCAGAGCCACCCCACGGTTGCGCCGGCGGTCCTGCCCATGGCCTTGGCGGCGTAGACGGAAAAGGCGCCGCTGTTGGGGTTCGCGGCGGCCATTTCGCCGAGGGCCCACATCACCAGGATGATCAGGGTTCCCGCGACCAGGTAGGAGATCAGGACGGCGGGTCCGGCGGCCTGGACTCCGGCCCCCGAGCCCAGGAACAGGCCGGCGCCGATGGCGCTGCCGAGTCCCATCATGGTGAGCTGGCGTGGCTTCATGCTGTGGCCGAGTTTCAGGCCGGGGCGCTCCGCGGTGGACTTCATTGTCATGCTGGCGAACCTTCTTGTGGTCGTGGATCTTTTGGTCCTTATGGGACCTATTGAATTTACCGCCACAGGGCGGGGTCCCGGTGCGTCGGCCGTGAGATCATGGTGACAGTTTGTTGGACGTAAACGGATCTAGCGCACCGGTTTGTACTGCAAACCTGGCCGAAGAAGGAATTTTTGATGGACGTGGATCCTCTGGACGCGAAGATTGTCCGATTCTTCACCGACTCACCGCGGGCCTCGGTGCTGGAGGCCTCCCGGGTGCTCAAGGTTGCGCGCGCCACCGTGCAGTCGAGGCTGGACCGGATGCAGGACACCGGGGTCATCGGCTCGTGGGTGCCGCAGCCGGATCCGGCCCGCTTCGGTTTCCCGGTGGTCGCCTTCTGCTCGCTGACCATCAATCAGGACCTGGGGCACGACGCGGTTGTCGAGGCGCTCGCGGAGATCCCGGAACTGATAGAAATCCACACCGTCTCCGGCAGCTCGGACCTGATGGCCCGCATTGCCGCCCGCTCCAATCCTGACCTGCAGCGGGTGCTCGATGCCATGATCGCAACCCGGACGGTGCTTCGCTCCTCCTCAGTGATTGTGCTCAACACCCACTTCCAGGGCCGCACGCTCCCGCTGCTGGAAGCCGCCGCCAGGGCCAGGTGAGTGCGGCGGGCCAGGCTGCACCCCGGCCCGCTCCGGCGCCGCCGGAATGTGAGAGCTGAAACATTTTGCGCCCGGCCGGTGACGTCGTAGAATTAGTTCTGGTCAAGTTGACCATAACTACTCCGGCGGTTGGCCGGAACGACGGGACAGTCCCGGGGGACCGGCCCGAACCTCAGAATGCGGGGTGAATCACCGTGTACACAGCAGCAGCAAACGTCGCCGAACGCCAGCTCGCGCCGCCGTCGCTGGCCATCTCCACGGTGATCTTCGCCCTGCGCCCCAGCGAGCGTTCCGGCCGCCCCACCCTCTGGATCCCGCTGGTGCGCCGGATCCGCGAACCCTTCAAGGGGATGTGGGCACTTCCCGGCGGCCCGCTGACCCATTCCGAGTCCCTGCCGGATGCCGCCTCGCGGAACCTGCAGGAGACCACCGGCCTGGCGCCCAGCTACCTCGAACAGCTCTACGCCTTCGGCGGGCTGCACCGTTCGCCCACCCAGCGTGTGGTCTCCATTGTGTACTGGGCGCTGGTGCAGCCCACCGAGGCCGCGCTCGCGGACGAATCCGAAAACGTGCGGTGGTTCCGCGCCGACCGGCTCGGCGAACTGGCCTTCGACCACAACGCGATCATCGAGTACGCGCTCTGGCGGCTCCGCAACAAGATGGCCTACGGGTCCATCGCGTACCACCTGCTGGGCGAGTACTTCACCCTGGCGCAGGTCCGGGAGGTCTACGAGGCCGTGCTGGACCGCGAGCTGGACCCGGCGAATTTCCGCCGGCAGATCAAAGCCACGCCGGAGATCGAAGCAACCGAGCATTACCTGCAGGGTGGCAAACACCGCCCGCCCCGCCTCTACCGCTTTACCGGCCGCCCAGGCCTTGACCCAGACAACAGGAGCACACCATGAGCAGCGTCAACACGGCCATCCAGCTGATCACGCGCGAACAGGCCGCCAGCAGCACGGCCAAGGGCAGGGCTACAGCCTCCACCTGCAGCCCGGCGCTCGCCCGCGGGCCCTGGGACTACGACCTCGCCGAGGCCCGCGCCGGCGTGCCCGCCTACGGCCCCGGCGCCTCCGCGGCGGACCTCGCCCCGGCGTCCACCCCCCGGCAGGGCCAGCTTCCGGAGGAGTACAAGCTCGCCGGCGACGCCGAACTTGACGCCCGGATCCGGGCCGCCAAGGCAACCCTCGGGGACCGCGCCGTCGTCCTGGGCCATTTCTACCAGCGCGACGAAGTGGTGGAATACGCCGACTTCGTGGGGGACTCCTTCCAGCTGGCCAATGCCGCCCTGACCCGGCCCGACGCCGAAGCCATCATTTTCTGCGGTGTGCACTTCATGGCCGAGACCGCGGACATCCTTTCCCGGCCGGACCAGGCCGTGATCCTGCCCAACCTGGCCGCCGGCTGCTCCATGGCGGACATGGCGGACATCGACTCCGTGACCGAGTGCTGGGAACAGCTTGAGGAACTGTTCGGCACCGAGCCCGACGCCGACGGCCGGGTCCCGGTCATCCCGGTCACCTACATGAACTCCTCCGCCGCCCTCAAGGGCTTCTGCGGCGAGCACGGCGGGATCGTCTGCACCTCCTCCAACGCCGCCACGGTGCTGGAATGGGCATTCGAGCGGGGCCGGCGCGTGCTGTTCTTCCCGGACCAGCATCTGGGCCGCAACACCGCCAAGGCCATGGGGGTGCCGCTGGAACAGATGCCAATGTGGAACCCGCGCAAGGACCTCGGCGGCAACGACGAACAGACCCTCAAGGACTCCCGGGTGATCCTGTGGCACGGCTTCTGCTCGGTCCACAAGCGCTTCAACGTCGGCCAGATCGAGAAGGCCCGCGCCGAATTCCCCGGCGTGCAGGTGATCGTGCACCCGGAGTGCCCCATGGAAGTGGTGGACGCCGCCGATTCCGCCGGCTCCACGGACTTCATCCGCAAGGCCATCGCCGCCGCGGCCGAGCCCGCGACCTTCGCCGTCGGCACCGAGATCAACCTCGTCAACCGGCTGGCCGCGGAGAACCCGCAGCACACGATCTTCTGCCTGGACCCGGTCATCTGCCCCTGCTCCACCATGTACCGCATCCACCCCGGCTACCTCGCCTGGGTCCTGGAAGCGCTGGTCCGCGGCGAGGTGGTCAACCGCATCACGGTGGAGGACACCGTCGCCGCCCCGGCCAGGGTTGCCCTTGAGCGGATGCTGGCGGCGCGGCCGTGACCAGGCGCCTGGTGGTGGTGGGCAGCGGCATTGCCGGACTGTACGCCGCGCTGCTCGCGTCCGACGCCGTCCTTGACGCTGCGCCCGACGGCGGACCGGCCTGCGAGGTGGTGCTCCTGAGCAAGGGGACCCTTGAGCTGAGCAACACCTTTTATGCCCAGGGCGGCGTCTCGGCCGTGCTCGCTCCGGGGGAGGCCGCGCCCGGCGATTCCGTCGCGGCCCACATCGCCGACACCCTCGCCGCCGGCGCGGGGCTCAACGACCCCGGGGCCGTGCGTGTTCTGTGCGCCGAGGCGGCCGGGGACATCGCGGGGCTGCAGCGATTGGGCGTGCACTTCGACGCCGGCCCCGGCGGCGCCCCGGCACTTGGCCTTGAGGCGGCACATTCCGCCGCCCGCATCCTGCACGCCGGCGGAGATGCCACGGGTGCCCGGATCGCCCGCGCCCTCGTAGCCGCAGTCCTGGACCGCGCGTTCCAGGGCCGGCTGCGGGTTGAGACCGGCGCCTTCGTGACCGAACTGCTCACCGATCCCCGGGAACCGGGCCCGACGGCGGACGCCGCCCGCGTGACCGGCGTCGCCTACCTGGCCAACGGACAGCCCCGCCAGCTGGACGCCGACGCGGTGCTCCTGGCCACCGGCGGCGCCGGCCGGCTCTTCGCCCGCACCAGCAATCCCTCGGTCGCCACGGCCGATGGGCTGGCCCTGGCCTGGCGGGCCGGCGCAGCCGTCCGGGACCTGGAGTTCTTCCAGTTCCACCCCACCACGCTGGCGGCGGACGAGGTCCCCGGCGGTCCGCCGGCCCTGCTCATCTCCGAGGCGGTTCGCGGGGAGGGCGCTGTCCTGCTCGACGCGGCCGGCTACCGCTTTATGCCGGATTACCACCCGGCCGCCGAGCTGGCCCCGCGCGACGTCGTCTCCCGCAGCATTGCCCTGCACCTCGCCGCGACCGGTGCACCGGCGGACAGCCCCGTCTTCCTGGACGCCCGGGGGATCGAGGCCGCCCGCGGTCCCGGTTTCCTGGCCCGGCGTTTCCCCACCATCACCGCCGCCACCCGCGCCGCCGGCTACGACTGGACCACACAAACCCTCCCGGTTTCCCCGGCGGCCCACTACTGGATGGGCGGCGTGGCCACCGACCTTTGGGGCCGCACCTCCGTGCCGGGACTGTACGCGGCCGGTGAAGTCGCGTGCACGGGAGCGCAGGGCGCCAACCGGCTGGCCAGCAATTCGCTCCTGGAAGGGCTGGTCTTCGGCCGCCGTGCGGTGGAGGCATTCCTGGGCGCAGCGGGTCCGGGACCCGGTCCGGCTGAATCGCCGGGCGGTGCCAGGGACGCGATGGCCGCCGCGGAGCCGCGGCAGGGCACCGCTGCGTTCAGCAGGGACGCGCTGCGGCGCCTCATGACCGGCGCCGCCGGGGTGATGCGCACGGGTGCGGGCCTTGATGCCGCCGCCGTCCGGCTCGAGGAGTGGGCTGCGGCCGCGGCCGGCGAGGACCGGGCCGCCCTGGACCAGTCCGCCCATGAGGACCGGAACCTGCTGCTCGCCGCGCAGCTGCTGGTGGCGGCGGCCCGGAAACGCACCGGCTCGCTGGGCGCACACTATCGTGCCGATACGGACCCCGCAGCCGCCCGCCCCGCCCTGCCCGCAGCCCCCGCCCTGCTCGCGGCCCCGCCGCCCGGCCAGCACGGCCGCCGGCACGCAGCCGCATCCCGTCCCAAACAAAGGATTTCGTCATGACAGCTCCCGTTGCCGCCCGCCCGGGCGCACTCCCGGTGACGGCGCTCGCCGGAACCCTGCCCGCAGCCGCCGTGGACGCGGTGCTGCGGGCAGCCCTGCTGGAGGACGCGCCGTACGGCGACATCACCTCGCAGACGCTCATCCCCGCGGACACCCGCGCGACGGCGGTCCTGGCCGCCCGCGTGCCCGGCGTGCTCAGCGGCGGGGAGGTGTTCGCTGCCGCGATGAAGCTCACTGACCCGGACGCCGTCGTCGAACTCCTGGTGGCCGACGGTGCCGCCTTTGCCGCCGGCACGGCGCTCGCGAGGGTCCGCGGGAACGCCCGGGCCGTGCTGCTCGCCGAACGCGTGGCACTGAACCTGGTCCAGCGGATGAGCGCAATCGCCACCAAAACTGCGGAGTTCGTCGCCCTCGTGGACGGCACCGGGGCACGCATCACCGACACCCGGAAGACAACGCCGGGCCTGCGGGTGCTCGAAAGGTACGCCGTGCGCTGCGGCGGCGGGGCCAACCACCGCTTTGGCCTCTCCGACGCCGTGCTGGCCAAGGACAACCACCTGGCCGTTCTGACCGGGGGAGACCCGGCCAAGCTCACCGCCGTGCTGCGGGAGGCCAGGGCGCGCCTCGGACACACCACGCACTTCGAGGTGGAGGTGGACAGCATCGACCAGATCGGGCCGGTGCTTGCCGCCGGGGTGGACACCATCATGCTCGACAACTTCACCCCGGAGGACCTCGCCGCCGGAGTGGCCCTCGTGGGCGGCCGGGCACGGGTCGAGGCCAGCGGCAACGTCAACCTGGCCACCGTGGCCGGCATCGCCGCCGCCGGGGTGGACGTCATCTCGATCGGCGGACTTACCCACAGTGTCGCCGCCCTGGACCTGGGCCTGGATATTGAACTGGGCCTGACCGAAAAATGATCAACGACGTGACCAGCCGCATGATCAGCGACGTGACCGGCGACATGATCGGCGAACAGACGGCCGGCCGGGCGACGCCGTGATCTTCCTGGACGCCGCTGCCACCACACCGGTGCGCCGGGAGGTGCTCGAGGCCATGTGGCCCTACCTCAGCGGGGACTTCGGCAACCCCTCGAGCCACCATTCGCTCGGCGACTCTGCCGCCGCGGCGCTCGCCGGGGCACGTGCAGCAACGGCCCGGGCGCTCGGCTGCAGGCCGGGCGAGGTGGTCTTCACCTCAGGGGGCACGGAGGCGGACAACCTGGCAGTCAAGGGCATTGCGCTGGCCCGCCGGGCCGCGGACCCCCGGCTGGACCGGGTGGTCATCAGCGCCGTCGAGCACCCTGCCGTGGAGGAGTCCGCCCGCTACCTGGAACGAGTGCACGGCTTCGCCGTCGACGTGGTGCCGGTCGATTCCTGCGGCCGCGTCACCGGGGAGGCCCTCGCCGCCGTGCTCCGGCCCGAGACCGCCCTGGTCAGCATCATCTATGCCAACAACGAGGTGGGAACCGTGCAGCCGGTGGCACAGTTGGCCGCGCTGGCCCGCGCCCAGGGAATCCCGTTCCACACCGACGCGGTCCAGGCCGCCGGCTGGCTGACCATCGACACCGCGGCACTGGGCGTGGACGCGCTGAGTATCTCCGGCCACAAACTGGGCGCGCCGAAAGGAAGCGGGGCGTTGTTCGTGCGGAGCCGGATCCGGCTGGAACCGGTGATCCACGGCGGCGGGCAGGAACGCGGGCGCCGGTCGGGGACCGAGAACGTGGCCGGTGCCGTCGCCCTCGCGACGGCGCTCACCCTCGCGCTGACCGCACAGGGGGACCGCGCGGCACACGTTTCCGCCCTGCGGGACGACTTCATCCGCTCGGTGCAGGCGCAGGTTCCGGGCGCGGTGCTCACCGGCGACCCGAGCGGGCGGCTCCCCTCGGTCGCCTCGTTCTGCTTCCCGGGAACCAGCGGCGAATCCGTGCTGCTCGAACTCGAACGCCTGGGAGTCATCTGCTCCAGCGGCTCGGCCTGCGCGGCGGGTTCAGACGAGCCCTCCCCGGTGCTGCGGGCGATGGGCATCGACGCCGAGATCGCGCAGACCGCGGTCCGCTTCAGCTTCGACTCAACGATCACGGCCGCTGAGCTGCAGGAGGCAGCGGCCGCGGTCGGCACCGCCGTCGGGAGCGTCCGGTCCCTCGGCGCCCCCTGACCCCGGTTGCCCTGTCACTTAGTGCTGTTCCGGGGCCCTCCAAAACACGTCATCCGACAGCGCAAGCGGGGGTCTTCGGCGCGGCGGGGTGCGGAAAACCTAGCGGTGGCGGGCCCGGCGGAAGATCCAGTGCCGAAGCAGGGTGAAACGTACGGCGGTCGCCACGAAGCCGGAGAGCGTGGTGGTCCACAACTCATCTGCGACGGTGGTCCCAGGGTTGATCCAGTGCAGGACGCCGAGGCTGCCTCCGGTGATCAGCAGCGCCACGAGGATCACGATCAGGCCGTTGAGATGGTCGCGCTTCATCCGGTGGCGTTCGGTGATCTTGAATGTCAGCCGGCGGTTCAGCGCCGTGTTCATCAGTGAGGTGAGGATGAGGGCCGCCGCGTTGGCCGGCTGTGAGCCGAGGTACGGGCGGAGGAGGGCATAGAGCGCCAGGGACGTCGCCGTGCAGACAAGCCCGACGGCGGTGAACCTCAGCAGCTGGCGGACCAGCGGGTAACGGAGGACGCCGCGGTGCCGGCGACGGACGGGAACAGGGACGGCGGTGACGGCAGGGGCAGGGGAGTGCTGCTCGAGCTGGGCATCCATCCGCTCAGTACAGCTCGCCGACCGGGATCTCCACGGCCAGGCGGTTGGACGGGCCGGGGAGGGGGCAGGCCCACGCCTCGTTGTAGGCGCATGACGGGTTGTAGGCGAAGTTGAAATCAACGACGAACTCAGCCTCCGGGCCGGAACCCCGCACCCCGTGGAAGGCACCCTTGATGGTGTCCAGCAGGTAGCGCCCTGCGCCATAGCTGCCGCCGGGCTGCCCGGCAGTGGCGTCACGGAACGGCACGAAGATGCCACCGCCGTAGCCGTTGAGCTTCCACACGGCGAGCTGGCCCAGTTCCGGCAGATCGAAGGTGCCCAGCCGGACAAAACGGACCACACCGTCGGTCCCGGTTTCCACGTTCATTTCCCGTCCGGCGCCCTGCATGGTGAGCGGAATGTGGAAGCGGTGGATCGGGTCGTAGTCCGCCGTCTTGAGCCCGCTGAAGCTGGACTTCGCGGCCGCCGTGAGCGGCGAGGCGGGGTGCGTGCCGAACATCCGGTCCCGCTCCTGGCGCCAGTAGGAATGCGCCTCGGCCGGATCCTCCGCCGCGATTTTGCGCACATTGGCGTAGAGCGCGAAGGTTCGGATCCGCCAGTCCGCGATGTCGACGGCGGAGATCTCCGCCACGCTGTCCTGGTCCCCGAAATCCGTGGAGACAAAATCCTGATCCGCCATGTCCCCAGCGTATCCCGCTTTCCTTCCGGCGAACGGCGCCTTCGGCGGCGCGCCCGCCGTGCTGATGGCACCCGGTGACGCCGATCCCGCAGGACTTGCTGCAGCGCGGCGGCGGCTTCCAGGAAACACCGATCCGGGTACTCCGGGCGTCCCGAAGTCCCGCTACGCTGGCACCATGACTGGGACGGGTACATTCCGGCGGACGTTGGCCCGCGGCAGCCGGATCGCCGCTGCCCTGACGCTGACGGCGGCCGCGCTGTCCGGCTGCAGCAGCGAAAACAAGGGCACCCCGGCCTGGACCGCGGGCAGCAGCCCGGGCGCAGGCGGAAGCGTGCCCTCCCCGGAATCATCAGCGGCCGGCAGCACACCGGCCGCTTCGCCCGGCTCCACCGCCGCTGCCACGGGATCCACGAGCACCGGCCCGGCGGAACCGGGTTCGACCGCGGCCCCCTGGAAGGTCTTCACCGATCCGGCGAAGACTGTCAGCTTCGAGCTCCCGCAGGAGTGGATCGCCCAGTCGGTGGCCCCGGATCAGGGAACCCTGACAGGCGCCCTGAAGATCGAGGTCAAGGACGCCAAGGGCGGCTACCTCGCCACCCTGCAGACCGGGCTCAGCCCGCAGCCGGCCGCGGCCTGCGCCGACGAGACCGCGAAACCGTATGTCGTCGTCAGCAGCGTCCCGGTGGAGCTGCCGCATCGCGGCGGGGAAGGCACGATCGAGCCGCGTGTGGTGTTCCGGGTGATCCAGGGCTACAAGTACTTTGGCTCCTACGGCATCACCAACATCGTCGGCGGTCCAGCAGGGAAGTCCTGCGCGCTGCAAAGCCTGGTCCGCGGCCCTGAGGGCATGGGCGACTACTCCTTCGGCGACCTGGCGGAGCTGAAGGCGTTCGCCCCGGATCAGAAGGTTGCGCCGGCCAAGGCGTTCGACACCCTCGACCAGGCGGCCAAATACGTCAACGAAGGCTCGGAATTCGCCAACGTCCAGCGGATGCTAATGTCTCTGAAGATCAAAAACTAGTCCCGCACCGCCCGCCCACCCGCAGGGCCGGGAGCGGCCACTTCACCGCCGTTACCTCACACCCCGGAGATACATGGAACGCTCTGTTGCCACCCGCCTGTCCTTCAAAACCGTGGCCGACACCAAGGTCGCGCTGGCGGTGTCCCTGGCGCGCAACGCCGGCTACGGCGGCTTCATGGAGTCGTTGTCCGTGACCTCCGGCGGCACCGATGTCCCGCTGACTGAGCTCTCGGACCATCACGGCGGGCGCTTCCACTACATGGAATTTGCGGACCCCACGGAGGTCCTCGTGGAGTACACGGCAACCGTTACGGGGTTCGCGCTGCCGGAGGAAACCCGGCTGATGGAACTCATCCGCTACGTCAGGCCGAGCCGCTACGCCGAGTCCGACCGGCTCCTGCCCACCGCCTACGCGGAATTCGGCGGCCTGCAGGGCGCGGAGCTGCTGCACGCCGTACGCAATTGGGTCTTCAGCGAGCTGCGCTACATCAGCGGATCCTCACGGGGGACCGACGGCGCCGTCGAGACCCTGCTGCACCGCCGCGGGGTCTGCCGCGACTTCGCCCACCTGGCCATCTCCCTGCTGCGCGCGAGAAATGTCCCGGCCAGGCTGGCCGCCGTCTATGCCCCGGGATTGAGTCCCATGGACTTCCACGCGGTGGCCGAGGCCCACATCAACGGTGCCTGGCACGTCATCGACCCCACCGGCCTGGCACCGCGGGAGAGCATGCTGCGGATCACCGCCGGCCGGGATTCCTCGGACACCGCGTTCCTGTCGACGGTGGGCGGCAGCCTGTCCCTGACGCAGCTCCAGGTCACTGCCGTCGTGGACGGCGAGCTGCCGGATGAGGATCCGGCGAAGCTCGTCACGCTCCACTAAGCGTCAGCGGCCCCGGGGCCCTGCACCGCGGGTCAGCGTGCCGTCACTGAGGCCCGCAGCTTCTCCGTCAGGCGCAGCAGCTCCTGCTGCTCCGCCGCTGTCAGGGCCGGGCCCACCAGGTTGGCGATGTCGCGGACATGCTCCCGGCCGATCTGCTTCTGCAGCTCCCAGCCGGCCTCGGTGAGCTTGACCAGGACGCCGCGGCCGTCGTCGGGCGCCGGCATCCGCTCCACCAGGCCGCGCTTTTCGAGGCGTTCCACGAGCCGGCTCAGGCTGGACTGGCTCAGCAGCACGTGGTCGTTGAGCTCGTTCTGGCGGAGCCACCCCGACGGGCAGCGCGAGAGCGTGAACAGCACGTCGTACTCGTTCACGGCCAGGGTTTTGAACGCCGGGCCGGCCTGCAGCCGGCGCATGACCGCCACCTGGGCGCGGAACAGGGATTCCCAGGTTTCCGCGGCCAGGCGCACCGGCGACTGGGTGGTTTTGGCGGACATCACACGCTCTTCGTGCCGGCGGTGCGGGCGGTTTCGCCGGAGGACTGCCCGGCTGCGGCCAGGGACGCGGCGACACGTCCGGCGTGGGTGGGCGGTTCGGGGACATGGGCCGGGGTCTTCTCGGCATATTCCTTGCGCAGGACCGGCAGGACCTCCTCGCCGAACAGGTCCAGCTGTTCCAGCACGGTCTTCAGCGGCAGGCCCGCGTGGTCGATCAGGAACAGCTGCCGCTGGTAATCGCCGAAGTACTCACGGAAGCTCAGCGTCTTTTCGATGACTTCCTGCGGGCTGCCGACGGTCAGCGGGGTCTGCGAGGTGAAGTCCTCGAGCGACGGGCCGTGGCCGTAGACCGGGGCGTTGTCGAAGTAGGGCCGGAACTCCTTGACGGCGTCCTGGGAGTTCTTGCGCATGAAGAACTGTCCGCCGAGGCCCACGATTGCCTGGTCGGCCTGGCCGTGGCCGTAGTGCTCGTAGCGTTCGCGGTAGAGGCCGATCAGTTGCTGGTAGTGCTCCTTGGGCCAGAAGATGTTGTTGGCGAAGAATCCGTCGCCATAGTAGGCAGCGACTTCCGCGATCTGCGGCGTACGGATCGAACCGTGCCAGACGAAGGGGGCTACGCCGTCGAGCGGGCGCGGAGTGGAGGTGAAGTTCTGCAGCGGTGTGCGGTGCTTGCCGGACCAGTTGACGGTGTCCTCGTCCCAGAGGCGGCGCAGCAGGCTGTAGTTCTCGATCGCGAGTTCGATTCCGTCCTGGATGTTCTTGCCGAACCAGGGGTAGACGGGGGCGGTGTTGCCGCGGCCCAGGACCAGGTCCACGCGGCCGTCGGCCAGGTGCTGGAGCATGGCGAAGTCCTCGGCGATCTTCACCGGGTCATTGGTGGTGATCAGCGTCGTGGCGGTGGACAGGATGATGCGCTCTGTCTGCGCGGCAATGTAGGCCAGAGTCGTGGTGGGGGAGGAAGAGAAGAAAGGCCGGTTATGGTGCTCGCCAATGGCGTAGACATCCATGCCGATTTCCTCGACCTTTTTGGCGATCGCCACGGACGCCTTGATGCGTTCGTGCTCCGTGGGGGTACGACCCGTGGTGGGGTCGGTGGTGATGTCGCTGACGCTGAAGACGCCGATCTGCATGATATGCCCTTCCGTGGCCGGACTTTTCCGGGAGCTGCTTCTACTATAGCCGATTTAGATGCATTTGCATCTATTGAGCGGTATAACGTCCGCCACGTCCGAATATTCCCCACGGGTGTTCCTCCGGTAGGGGAGGGCCGGCACTTTCTCAGAAGAGGCCAGGGCGTTATCTTCATAGCCTGGAGGATGCCCACATGATGAAAAGGCTTGGAACCGCAGCGGCCGCCGCGATCTTGCTGACGATCAGCCTCGTCCTCCCGGGATGCACGGCTCCGCGGCTGGAGCCGGTGGGCGGGGTGGACGCACGGGCGGTCCTGGCGGAGTTCAAGGGCCGGGGCATGGTGGATCACCTGGAGGCGCTGCAGCGCATCGCTGATGACAATGATGGGAACCGGGCGTCGGGGACCTCCGGTTATGAGGAATCCGCCCGGTACGTTGAGGAGCAGTTGCGCGCGGCCGGGTACAACCCGGTCCGGCAGGCCTTTTCCTTCCGGGGCGAGGGCAAGAACCGGAAGCAGGTGGAGAGCTTCAACATCCTCGCCGATACCGGGGGCAGCGCCGAGAACACCGTGGTGGTGGGCGGGCACCTGGATTCGGTGCGCGAGGGGCCGGGGATCAATGACAACGCCAGCGGGGTCGCGGCCATGATTGAGATTGCCCGCTGGATGAAGGAGAACGGGATCACCCCGGCGAACCGGGTGCGGTTTGCGTTCTGGGGCGCTGAAGAGGACGGCCTGTACGGATCCCAGCACTATGTCGATGAGCTGAGCCGGGCCGAGAAGGCCCGGACCGCGGCGAACCTGAACGTGGACATGCTGGCCTCCCCGAACGGGGTGCGGTCCATCCACGACGGCGACGGGTCCGATTTCGAGCAGGCCGGCCCGGCGGGTTCGAAGCAGATCGAAGACGTGTTTTTCCGTTTCTTCGAGGAGAACTCGCTGCCGGCCGAAACCACGCCGTTTGACGGCGGGTCCGATTACGAGCCGTTCCTGCAGGCCGGCATCCCCGGCGGCGGACTGTTCAGCGGCGACGTGGAAACCAAGACCAGGGCCCAGGTGCAGTCCTACGGCGGCACGGCCGGCAAGGACCTCGATTCCTGCTACCACCGGGCCTGCGACACCATCAAGAACACCAACCCGGACCTGCTCAAGGAAATGTCCGCCGCCCTGGCCTACGCCACCGCCACGTACGCGCTGGCCCCGCGGGGCTAAACAGCCGCTTCTCGATAACCGCAGCAGCCCCTTCGGTGTGCCGTCCGGGGCGGCCCGCCGGCGGGCTGCTGCGGCGGAATGCTGACTACTTGAGTGAACACCCCTCCTGTGTGAGTACAGCTAAGTAGACCGGGTCGGATGGGCGGCGAGTTTTCGAGTACGGCCTACGGGTCCCGAAGCTACCGGGGTTACATAGCTTGGAGTTACCCGGTCACTTCCTGTTTGCGACTTTGCGCCGCAGCAATTCGCTCGCCGTGACCGTTTTCCGGATGTCTGAGCCGCTCCAAGGCTGGGGAAAGAACGAAGGAAAGCTAATGATGGATATCTTTGAAAATCTGGAGTCGGAAGTCCGCACTTACTGCCGCACCTGGGACACGGTCTTTGACCGCGCTGCAGGCAGTACTCTCTACAGCGAGGACGGCAGGGACTTTCTTGATTTCTTCTCCGGCGCCGGAGCGCTGAACTACGGACACAACAACCCGGAGCTGCTCCGACCGCTCGTGGAATATCTTCTCTCCGGTGCAATAGTTCATTCCCTCGATATGAAAACGGTGGCTAAACGACGCTTCCTGGAAACTTTCCATGAGCTGATCCTGAAGCCCCGGGACTTTGACTACAAAGTCATGTTTCCCGGTCCCACGGGTACAAACTCGGTGGAAGCGGCCTTGAAGCTGGCCCGAAAGGTCACCGGCCGGACACACATCATCAGCTTTACGAATGCGTTCCACGGAATGACGCTGGGCTCTTTGTCAGTGACAGGCAATTCAATGAAACGGGAGGGCGCCGGGGTTCCCCTCACGAACACCTCCAGCATGCCCTATGACGGATTCCTTGACGGCCAGCCAGCCGACTTCCTGTGGCTTCGCCATGCGCTGGAGGACAGCGGCTCAGGCGTCGACAAACCCGCCGCGGTCATCGTGGAAACCGTACAGGGCGAGGGCGGCCTCAGAGCCGCCCGGCCCTCCTGGCTGCGGGGCCTTGCAGAACTCTGCCACCAACACGGCATCCTGCTCATCGTTGACGATGTGCAGGCCGGATGCGGGCGCACGGGAACATTCTTCAGTTTTGAAGATGCCGGCATAACCCCCGATATTGTCTGCCTCTCCAAGTCCATTTCAGGGTTCGGACTGCCCCTGTCCCTCACACTCTTCAAACCGGAACTGGACATCTGGAAGCCGGGGGAGCACAACGGGACCTTCCGGGGACACAACCCGGCGTTCGTGACCGGAACTGCTGCCCTGGAGCTCTATTGGCAGGACCGGAGGTTTGAATCGAAAGTCGCGGGGCTCGCTTCGCAACTGCACGAGGGCCTCACCCAGATCGCAGCGGGTACTGAAGGTGCGCTCGTCCGGGGCCGGGGACTGCTAGCGGGCATTTACTACCCCGACCACCAGATGGCAGGGAAAATCGCGGCCGAGTCGTTCGCCCGGGGCCTGCTGGCGGAAACCTCGGGGCCGGAGGGCGAAGTCATCAAGACGATGCCGGCGCTGACGATAGACCCCGCACAGTTGCTGAAGGGACTCGACATCCTTGCAGACGCAGCCGAGTCGGTGACCGGCGGGAAGGTCACGGTGAAGTCCATTGCCTAGGGATAGGACATCCCCGGCTGGATGGTTAGGCCTTGGGTCGTGCTAGACGAAAGGGACCGGACGACTCCCCGGGGGAGCGTCATCGTGCAAAAGTTCGGGGGCTCATCCCTCGCGGATCCCTCCGGCATCCTCCGCGCGGCCCAGCGGATCGCCATGACCCGGGAGAACGGGTACCAGGTCGTGGCGGTTGTCTCCGCCATGGGCGACACCACCGATGAACTGTGCGATCTGGCCGCCGAAGTCTCACGCCGACCGCGTCCCAGCGACCTCGACGCCCTGCTGAGCACCGGCGAACTCGTGTCGTCGGCACTGCTGGCCATCGCCTTGGCAGATCTTGGCCAGACGCCCGTCACCTTCACCGGCAGCATGGCGGGCCTCATCACCGACAGCGTCCACGGCAAAGCCCAGATCACTGACGTCCGGCCCGACCGCATCCGCACCGCCCTGGCCCGTGGAGAAACTCCGATTGTTGCGGGCTTTCAGGGAAGAACCAGGAAGGGCAAGAGGGTAACCACCCTCGGCCGGGGTGGCTCAGACCTCACCGCAGTTGCGCTGGCCGCGGCACTCGGCGCCAGCATCTGCGAGATTTTCACGGATGTGGACGGTGTCTACACCGCGGACCCGCGAATTGTCCCGAAGGCCCGCAAAATCGGCGTCCTCTCAAGCGAGGTCATGCTGGAGTTCGCGGCCTCCGGGTGCAAGGTGCTGCACCTGAGGTGTGTTGAATACGCCCGCCGATTCGGCATTCCGATCCATGTCCGGTCCTCATTCGTGCCCGCGCCGGGAACGCTGATCCTGCCTGGACTTGACCGCCACCCGTTCCGGAAACCGGTGAGGGAACAACCTGTCGTGACCGGCGTGGGTGGCGTGAACTCGGCGGCGAAGGTCATCGTTGTCGGAGTTCCCGACGAACCCGACAGCATGGCGCGTCTGTTCCAGGTGCTTTCGCGTTCAGGGGTGAACGTCCAGACAATCGTCCAAAGCGCGGCAGGCACAGGCTCCACGCGTTCCGACGTTGCCCTGATCATCCCGGCACCGGAGGCGTCTCCCGCCCTCGCGGTGCTGGGTGCTGCCCAAGCGACCATAGGTTTCCAGGCACTGCAGCACCGCGGTGAAGTCGGCAGGGTCTCAGTCACCGGCGTGGGCATGCGGTCCTCGCCGGACGTCGTCTGCACCTTCCTGTGGACCCTGTCGGAAGCCGGTATCGAAGTCGATTTGGTCGAAATATCGGAGACCTATGTCGCGGCCATCACCCGCGCCGGGCGGATCGATGATGCCGAGCGCGCCGTCCGGCTGGCGTTCGGCATGGCCCCGGCGGCGGGGGAGACGGCACAGTCAGGCTCACCGACGGCCCACGGCCGGGACCCGGGCGGCGACATCCGCTGGGGCCACGGCCTCCGGGGTTTGGCGCCGAGCCCTGCCTCGCGGGGCGGCTCGCTGCACTCCCGGATCATCTCGTGAATGACACCGCCGCCCGTTCGGAGCCGTCGATGACATCAGCAACCGTCCGCCACACGTCACTTCATGCGAAGGAAGCAATCCATGAGTAAAAAGGTGAAGGTCCATAGTGGCATCACCGCCCCCGCTGAGTTGCGCGGCAAGATCTCGACCGACGGCGGGGCAACGGAGGGAACGATCCTGACGTCGGCCGCCCCGGACCAGGCCGCCCGCTGGCAGCAGGGCGAACGGCTGGAACAGCTATTCGAGGACCGCTGTGACAGGTTGCGAAACGATGGACGTGGTGCCCAGATTGCGGTCGACGCCGGTGACGTTATTTTGAGCTATCAGGAGCTGGATGGACGGGCGAATCAACTGGCCCGCCACCTCCTGGCCTGCGGGGCCCGGCCCGGGGACCGCATCGCGCTGCTGTTCGATCAGCCGTGGCGTGCCTACGTGGCGATGCTGGCGACGCTTAAAATCCACGCCGCCTATGTGCCCCTGGATCCGGGGTTCCCCCCGGACCGACTCAAATACATCGTTGAAGACGCCGATGTGGCCATGGTTCTGTCCCTGTCACATCTGAAGGACCTGCTGCCTGAAGTCGCCGCCCAGACGGTGTGCCTTGACCATGCGCAGCCGCACGTCGACGCGGAAGACCCCGACCGAATGAACGGTGCGGAGCTGGGCGGGGCAACCGATGAACTGGCCTACATTATTTACACCTCGGGTACCACCGGCCGGCCGAAGGGCGTGGCCGTGGAGCAGGCCAGTATCTGCAATTTTGTCCGTGTCGCGTCCGAACATTATGGCATCGGGTCAGCGGACCGGGTTTACCAGGGGATGACGATCGCCTTTGATTTCTCGGTGGAGGAAATCTGGGTCTCCTGGCTGGCAGGGGCCACCTTGGTGCCCAAGCCGAGCGGACCCAGCCTGCTGGGTGCCGAGCTTGCTGAGTACCTGCAGGAAAAGAGCATCACAGCCCTTTGCTGCGTACCGACACTCCTGGCGACCCTTGACGAAGACCTGCCAGGCCTGCGGTTCCTGCTGGTCTCCGGGGAGGCGTGCCCCCGGGATCTGGTCACCCGCTGGCACCGCCCCGGCCGTCGCTTCCTGAACGTCTACGGGCCCACCGAGGCGACCGTCACGGCCACGTGGGCCGTCCTTGACCCCGACAGCCCGGTGTCGCTGGGAGTGCCGCTGCCCACCTACTCGGCTGTCATTCTGGACCCTGATGATTCCCGGGCCTTGCCATCCGGGGAATCGGGGGAAATCGGACTCGCCGGCGTGGGCCTGGCCCGGGGTTATGTCAACCGACCGGATCTGACTGAGCGGGCGTTCATTCCGGATTTCCTCGGGATCGGAAACAATCCCTCCGGCCGGATTTACCGCACGGGGGACCTGGGGCGGATCAATGCGGCGGGGGAGATCGAGTACTTCGGGCGGATCGACACACAAGTCAAAATACGCGGGTACCGTATCGAACTGACCGAAATTGAGTCGTTCCTGCTGCAGCTTCCGGGGATCGCGCAGGCAGTGGTTCAGACCTTTGAGCCGGAGCGCGGATCGGTCGAACTGGCCGCCTACTACACCCTCCGCAAGGACGTAGTGAGCATCGATGCCCGTGAAATCCGCCAGATGCTCCGCACCCGGCTTCCAGGATATATGGTTCCGGGCTATTTCGAACAGCTTGAGTCCATGCCCATGATGGCCAGCGGAAAAGTGGACCGGAAGCGTTTACCCCAGCCGACGCACAGGCTGAGCCTGGCGGGCAACGGGTCCTACACCGCCCCGGCCACGGAGTCCGAGAAGGCCCTGGCGGAGCAGTTGGGTGCCGTGCTGGGACTGGAGAAAGTGTCCACGGACGCGCATTTCTTCAACGACCTGGGCGCCGACTCGTTGCTGATGGCCCATTTCTGCGCCCGTGTCAGAAAAGAAACCGGGCTGCCGTCAGCGGCCATGCAGGACGTCTACAAGCACCCAACGGTGCGGCAGCTTGCCGAGTGTCTCGAAGCCAGGGGCATTGAAGCTGAACTGGTACCGGCGGGGCCGTCGGCTGACCTGGTGCCCCCGCCATCACTGCCCCGTGCCAGCTCCTTCCAGTACTTTCTCTGCGGGACCATCCAGTTGCTGGTCTTCCTGGGCTACACGATGTATGCCGCCTGGCTGCTGGTTTTCGGCTTCTTATGGGCGTCCGGGGGAACCTCGCCCATTGACATGTGGCTGCGGTCCGTGGGCTTCGGCGCCGCCACCTTCGTGGTGCTTTCCCTGACCCCGGTCCTCGCGAAATGGGTCCTGGTGGGGCGGTGGAAGCCGGGGCTGATTCAAATATGGAGCCTGGACTACGTCCGGTTCTGGGCAGTCAAGACCCTGACGCGGGCTAACCCGCTCGTGCTGTTTGCGGGCTCACCGCTCTACGTGGTGTACCTGCGGATGCTGGGGGCAAAAATCGGAAAGGGTGTGGTGATCTTCTCCCGGACAGTGCCGGTGTGCACGGACCTGCTCACCATCGGCGAGAACACCGTCATCCATAAGAACTCCTTCTTCCTCTGCTACCGGGCGCGCCCGGGTGTCCTCGAGAAGGGTCCGGTGACGTTCGGCCGGAACGTTCTTGTCTCGGAGAAGACCACTTTCGACATCGGCACGTCGATGGGGGATGACAGCCAGTTGGGACATGCCTCGGCCCTGCAGACAAACCAGGCCGTCCCCGACGGAGAAAGCTGGCATGGTTCCCCCGCTGAACGCACGAGTACCCAATTCCGGCGGGTTCCCGAAGCGAACTGCAGCACGCGCAGGCGCGTCATCTTCAGCCTGCTCCAGTTGTTCAACCGCCTTGTCCTGGTCGTCCCGGTCTTCGTCCTGGGGCTGGCCTCGTTCCTGCCGTCCTACCTGGAGACCGGACATCTGCAGTTAGGTGCCCTTGAGTTCTTTGTCGATACAGCGCTCGTGACTCTGGTGCTGTTCATCGCCGGGCTGATCGGCGGCCTCATCTTTGTCCTTAGCGTCCCGCGCCTGCTGAACCTTTTCCTCACCCCGGACAAGGTCTACCCGCTGTACGGGGTGCACTATTCGCTCCAGCGGATGATGGCGGGGATCTCCAACGCCGGCGTGTACAAGAACCTCTTCGGCGACAGCTCCTACATCGTGCACTACCTGCAGGCCCTGGGCTATGACCTGGGCAAGGTGGTGCAGACCGGATCGAACTTCGGTCCGGCCGTGGCCCACGAGTCGCCGTTCCTGAGCACCGTCGGATCGGGAACCATGGCCTCAGACGGTCTGAACATGATGAACGCAGACTTCTCGAGCACCTCGTTCCGCCTCTCACGGGTCAGCGTGGCCGGCCGCAACTTCCTGGGCAACGACATCACCTTCCCGATTGGCGCCCGGGTCGGGGAGAACTGCCTCCTGGGCACCAAGGTGATGGTCCCGATCGACGGGCCCGTCCGGTCGGACGTGGGCCTGCTGGGCTCACCCCCCTTCGAAATTCCCCGCTCCGTGCAGCGCGACGCGCAGTTCAGCGAGGACAAGCTGGAGGAGGCGAAAAACAGGCTCCTCCCGGCGAAGAACCGGTACAACATCCGGAGCATGGCGCTGTTCCTGACCATCCGCTGGTTCATGATCTATACGGCCACGCTCAGCGGCGCTGTTGCCGTTTCGGCGCACGGCTACATCGGGGTGCTGGCGATTTCCGGCACAATGCTCGGCTTTATGCTGTTCAGCACCTTTTTCTCCATCCTGGTGGAGCGTTCCGTGATGGGTTTCCGCAGCCTGAAGCCCGAATACTGTTCCATCTACGACCACTACTTCTGGAAGCACGAACGGCTCTGGAAGCTGTTGACCGGAGCGCCCTTCGGAGGGACCCCGTTCAAGTCCGGGTTCATGAGATTACTGGGCGTCAAAGTCGGCAAACGGCTCTACGATGCAGGCTGCGGCATACCGGAGAAAACACTCGTGAGCATCGGTGATGACTGTGCGCTCAATGAAGGAACCGTGATCCAGGGCCATTCCCTGGAGGACGGAACCTTCAAATCCGGCCGTATTGTTCTCGGGAACCGCTGCACCGTAGGCGTGGAAGCCTTCGTCCACTACGGGGTGACGATGGGAGACGGCTCGACCCTTGAGGCCGACGCGTTTCTGATGAAGGGCGAAGACGTCCCGGAAAACACCACCTACGTCGGCAACCCGGCCCGCGAAGTGAGCCATCCGCAGCGTGACCGGCGCCCGGCACCTCTCCCCAGCGGGCCCCGCCACCGGGCGCTGCCGGCAACCGCCGGAAGGTCCCTGACACCGGCCAGGGCGGCCCACGGTGCCCACTCTCCTCGCCGCCACAAGGCCGTCCGGATCTGAGGGGTGCCGCGGGATCAGCGGCTGCTAGTGCGAGCCCGAGGGGACCCGTGCGTCGTCGGGAACGTCATCCGGGAAGTCGTCGGGGACGGCCCCGGGCGCGGCCCGGCGGCCACGGGAAGGGGCGGAAATCGGACCGGCACCGGCCTCAACACCGCCAGCCAAGGCGGCCTTCGCCAGGGCCTTCGGCTCGCGCCGTCCCTCCACGAGGCGGTACAGGACCGGAACCAGGACCAGGGTGAGGGCGGTGGAGGAGATCAGGCCGCCGATCACCACGATGGCGAGCGGCTGCGAGATGAAGCCGCCGCCGCCGGTCAGGCCCAGGGCCATCGGCGTCAGCGCGAACACGGTGGCCAGCGCCGTCATCAGGATCGGCCGGAGCCGCTGGCGGGCGCCGTGGGTGATCGCGTCGGCCACGGTCATCCCCGGTTCGCCGTTCCGCGGCTGGCGGTACTGGTTGATGAGGTCGATCAGCACAATGGCGTTCGTCACCACGATGCCCACCAGCATCAGCATGCCGATCAGTGAGGGCAGGCCCAGCGGCACGCCGGTGACCAGCAGCAGCCCGATGGCACCGGTGGCCGCGAACGGCACCGAGACCAGCAGGATCAGCGGCTGGATGAGCGACTTGAACGCGGCCACCATGATCACATACACGATCGCGATGGCAGCCAGGAGAGCCAGGCCGAGCTGGGCGAAGGACTCGGCCTGCTGCGTCGTGGCGCCGCCGATCTCCGCCGTGACGCCCGCCGGCAGCTGGACGGTCTTGAGCCGGGCCTGAACTTCGGTGCTGACCGCGCCGAGGTTGGCGCCCGACGGCGTAACGGACACGCGCGCGGTCCGCTGGCCGTTGCTGGCGGTGATCGAGACGGGAACGTCGACCTGCTCGACGGAGGCGACGCTGGCCAGCGGCACGGGACCTGCCGACGTCGGCAGGGGGGTCTGCCGGACGGCGTCGATGCTGGTGAAGCGGGTGCCTTCGCCGATGCGGACCGGGTAGTCGTTGGTGTCGATCCGCACGGTTCCGGCCGGGATGGGGCTGATGGTTGAGGCAAGCACGCCGGCCACCTGCTCCTCGCTCAGACCTGCGGCGACGGCTTTGGCCCGGTCCACCTTGACCTGTACCACCGGCTGGCTGGCGGCGAGGTTGGTCGCCACCTCGGAGGAACCGGGCACGCCCTCCATGGCCGCCACCATGGTGTCGCTCGCGGTCCGGAGATCGGCGGTGGTGGCAGCTTTGAGTGTGATGTCCACCGTCGAGGACGTGCCGAAGCCGCCCTGCTGCGAGCCCACGGTGAGCTTGCCGGAATCAGGGATCCCGGCAAGCGCGCTGCGGACGGTCTCCTTGAGTTTGCCCTGGTTCGCCTTTTCCACCGTCACGACAGTGAAGCTGGAGTTCGAGGCCCCGGCCGAGAGCAGCGCGGAGAAGCCGGTCTGGGCGTTGCCGGTGGTGACCTGGACGTCCTTGACGCCGTCGATCTCGCGCAGGACGTCCTCGACCCTGATGGCCGAGGCGTTGGCCTCGGCCAGGCTGGTGCCGGCCGGGAGCGCCTGCCGGACGGTCATGCTGTTTTCGCCGGAGTTGCCCAGCAGGTCGGTGGCCAGCAGCGGGGTCATGGCGGCGGTGCCGCCCAGGACCAGCGCGGCCGCGATCAGGGTCACCACCGGGTGCTTTTGGGTCTTGGTCAGGACCGGGAGGTAGCCGCGCTGCAGGACGGTGCGCTGCTCCGCCTCGTGGGCCTTCGCCGCGATCTCCCGGGCTGTGGCTTCCCGGGCTGTGCCCGCCTTGTCGGCGGGGTTTCGCAGGAACCAGTACGCCAGCACGGGCACGATGGTCAGGGAGACCAGCAGCGAGGACAGCAGGGCGATGGTGACGGTCAGCGCGAACGGCCGGAACAGCTCGCCGGCCAGGCCGGCCACGAAGGCGATCGGCAGGAAGACGGCCACGGTGGTGAGGGTCGAGGCCGTGATGGCGCCGGCGACCTCCCGGATGGACGTCTGGATCGCGGTGATCTTCGCCTCCCCGTAGCTCAGGTGGCGCTTGATGTTCTCGATCACCACAATCGAGTCGTCCACCACGCGGCCGATCGCGATGGTGAGCGCGCCAAGGGTGAGGATGTTCAGCGAGTAGCCGGTGGCTGAAAGCCCGATGAACGTGATGAGCAGCGACAAGGGGATGGAGACGGCCGTGACCAGGGTGGCGCGGACGGACATCAGGAAAACCAGGATCACCGCGACGGCGAAGCCCAGGCCCAGCAGGCCCTCTGTGGTGAGGTCCTTGATGGACTTCTCGATGAACGGTGCCTGGTCGAAGATCGGTGTGAAGCTGGCACTGGAGCCGAGCTCGGCCTCAAGCTGGGGGATGGAGTCCTTCACCGCGTTGGAGATGCCCACGGTGTCACCTTCGGGCTTCTTGGTGACGGACAGGGCCAGGGTTTCCTCCCCGTTGGTCCGGGTGATCGAGGTGCGGGCGTCCTCGGTGATGCTGACGTCCGCCACGCTGCCGATGGTCGCAGCGTTTTTGGCGCCGCCCAGCGGCAGCGCCTTGATGGCATCGAGTGAATCAACGGGGCTGCCGATCTGCAGCGACAGCGTCTTGCCTTGCTCCTCGAGGGTGCCGGCCGGAACGAGCGCCCCGTTGTTCTTCAGGGCCTCGCTGATGGACTGGATGCTCGCGCCGGAGGCCGCCATGGCCTCGGGGCGGGGGAGGATCTTGATGTGCTGGGTGGCTCCGCCGGTCACCTCGGCGCCGCGGACGCCGTCGAGCTTCTGCAGCCGCGGGACCGTGAGCCGGGCAAGGTCGGCGTTCAGTTCGCTGAGCGGCTTGTCCGAGGAGACAGCAAGGAACACGATCGGGAAATCGCTGATGCTTCCGGCGATCGCCTGGGGCTGGACATCGTCCGGCAGCGACCTTTTGGCGTTGGAGATGGCGCGGTCGATCTGGTTCCGGGCGCGGTCCAGGTTCGAACCGTAGGTGAACACCATGCTGATCTGTGAGACGCCGTTGCGTGAGGTGGACGACGTCGACTCCAGCCCTTCCACGCCCTTGAGCGCCGTCTCCAGCGGGCTGCTGATCTGTTTGTCCACGACTTCGGGGGAGGCGCCCGGCATCGACGTGAGGACCGTAATCTGCGGGAACTCAATGGACGGGATGAGCTCCTGCTTGAGTGAGGACATCGTGATCACGCCGAAGACCGACGCGAAGACGGTCACCAGCGCGATCAGGGCCCGGTTGGCCAGTGAGAGCTTTGCGAGCCGGAACATCTCATGATCTCCTGATGGGTCGACGGAAGTACTTGAAAGGGATCAAACCGACCGCAACCCGGAGCAGTGCGTCAGTTGCGCGCGGCGTTGACCGGTTCCAGCTGCAGTGCCTTGGCCGTGTCGGTCTCGAGCCGGGCGGCGAGGTCCGGGTTCTCGTTGAGTTTGACGCCATAGCCGGGCATCATCTCCTGGAACCTGGGCTGCCAGCCCTTGAACTGCTTGGGGAAGGACTTCTGCAGCAGCTCGATCATGATCGGCACGGCCGTGGACGCGCCCGGGGACGCGCCCAGCAGGGCGCCGATGGATCCGTCGCGGCCGGCGATGACCTCGGTGCCGAACTGCAGCACTCCGCCCTTCTTCGGATCCTTCTTGATGATCTGTACACGCTGGCCGGCGGTGATGAGTTCCCAGTCGCCGTCTGTCGCCGCGGGGTAGTACTCGCGCAGGGCCTCGACCTTGGCGCCGTGGCGCTTGGCGACTTCCTTGACCAGGTAGGCGGTCAGGTCCATGTTGTCCTTGGCAACGGCCAGCATCGGGATGATGTTCGAGGGCCGGATGGAACGCGGCAGGTCCAAGTACGAGCCGTTCTTCAGGAAGTTTGTGGAGAAGCCGGCGTACGGGCCGAACAGCAGGGATCGCTTGCCGTTGACGAACCGGGTGTCCAGGTGCGGGACGGACATGGGCGGGGCGCCGACGGACGCCTGGCCGTAGACCTTGGCGCTGTGCTGGGCAGCGATCTTCTCGTCGGTGCAGCGGAAGAACTGGCCGGAGACCGGGAATCCGCCGTAGCCCTTGCTTTCCGGAATGCCGGAGGCCTGCAACAGGTGCAGGGCCCCGCCGCCGGCGCCCACGAAGACGAACTTCGCGTGGATCGAGCCGTGCTCGCCGGACTCGGGGTGCTTGAGCGAAAGGTCCCAGCCGCCGTCGGACGCGCGCTTGATGCCGGAGACATCGTGGCCGTAGTTGACCTCCACGCCGTTGTTCCCGAGGTAGGTGGTCAGTTCCCGGGTCAGCGCACCGAAGTCGACGTCGGTGCCTTCCGCGGCGCGCGTGGCGGCGATGTGCTGCTTCGGGTCGCGGCCCTTGACGATCAGGGGGGCCCACTTGGCGATCTGGGCGTGGTCCTCGGAATACTCCATCGAGCGGAACAGCGGGTTCGGCTTGAGCGCCTCATAGCGGGTGCGCAGAAACCTGGAGTTGTCCTCGCCGATCACGAAGCTCATGTGCGGGACGGTGTTGATGAAACCCTTGGGGGATCCGATCATGCCGTTCGTGACGAGGTGGGACCAGAACTGGCGGGACAGCTGGAACTGCTCGTTGATGAGGATTGCTTTGGCGGGGTCCACGGAGCCGTCTTTGGCAGCGGGAGAGTAATTAAGCTCACACAGTGCGGCATGGCCGGTGCCGGCGTTGTTCCAGGGGCCGGAGCTTTCCAGACCCGGCTCCTCGAGCTTCTCGAACAGTGAAATGGTCCAGTTCGGCTCGAGCTGCTTGAGGAAAGCGCCCAGCGTGGCGCTCATGATGCCTCCGCCAATCAGGACGACGTCGGCATGTTGGGTCTTGGAAATGAAAGTCACATCAGTCTCCGATAGCAGCGGGTCTGGCTGTCACAGAATATCCCCGCACCGGCCTCATACTGAAATTGGGTCCGCCCGTCAAGGCTTTAGCTCGACCTTCGTGAAAACTTCATTCAGGACCGGCGACGCCGGGTACGTCAGTACGCGGTCCGACAGGGCCAGCGCCGAGATCGGGTAGGCGATCGGCACGGCCGGGACCGAAGCGGCGATCTGTGCGTTGATGGTCTGGTACTGCTCAGTCCGCTCCTTGCCCTCGGGCAGGCCGCGCGCCCGGGCGATTTTGGAGAAGACCTGCGGGTCCTGGTAACCGAATTCGCCGGTGTTTTCGCCGAAGAGCGGGCCCACAAAGTTGTCCGGGTCGGAGTAGGAGCCGTTCCAGCCCAGCAAATGCAGTGCGTGGTCGCCGGGGGAGGTGACTTTCTGGAGGTAGCCCTCGGACCACTCGACCGGCACCGGCTTGATGTTCAGTCCGACCGCGGTGAGCTGCTTGCTGATTTCCGCGTAAACCTTTTCCGGTGTGGGCAGGTACGGCCGGGTGACGTTCAGCGGATAGTAGAACTTCAGCTCCTCGCCCTGGTAGCCGGCCTCGATGAGCAGCTCTTTCGCCTTCGCCGGGTTGTGGCCCAGGGCCGGGGCGTTGTTGTTGAAGCCGCTGAGCTTGGGCGGGACGAACTGCGTGGCCTGCGCGGTGTTGTCAATGAAGAAACGGCGGATCAGGGTGTCCTTGTCCAGCGCCATTTCGACGGCCTGGCGGACCTTGAGGTTCTGCAGGATGGGCACTTCCTGGTTCATCCCCAGATACATGACGGAGAAGGGATCCCGCTGGATGATCTGCTGGCCGCGCTTCACGAGCTGGTCGAAGTTGCCGACGGTAACGGCGTCGTAGGCGTCGATCTTGCCGTCGAGCAGGGCCTGCATCCGGGTCTGGGTGTGATCGTAGGTGACGAAGTTGATGGTGCCGATCTGGCCTTTGTCCCCCCAATAGTCCTTGTTGCTCGCGAGCGTGATGCTGCCCGGGTCCCAGGAGCTGAAGGTGAACGGGCCGGTACCCACCGGGTGCAGCCCGTAGGCGGAGACGGGCTGGCCGTCGCGGCTCTGGTTCAGCTGGTCGGCGTTTTGGGACGTAAGGGCCCGGGGCGAGGACATGGCGAAGGCGGGCAGGGTGAGCGCCTGCAGGAACCCGGTGAAGGGCTGGGTGAGCTCGATCCTGACGTTGTCCGGAGCCAGGGCGGTGCAGCCCTTGTAGATGGAGAGCGACGCCTGATCGGCGTGGGCCTTGAAAACGCCCTTGAAGGTGGTCCCGGGGGCCTGCTGACGCAGCGTGTCGGGGAAGTTGAACCAGCGGTCGAAGTTGCTGCAGACGGCGGCGGCGTCGAAGGCCGTCCCGTCGTGGAAGGTCACCTTCTCGCGGAGCTGGAAGGTGTAGTCGCGGCCTTCGTCGCCCGTGGTCCATTCGGTGGCCAGCAGCGGCGTGGGCTCCCCGGTGGTCTGGTCGACACCGACGAGCCCTTCCAGGACCTGACGGGTGATCCGGTAGGACTCAATGTCGGAGACGACGGCGGGATCCAGACCGAGCGGCTGCGAGGCGGTGCCGAAGGTGAAAACGGCGTCCGGGGCGGCATCGGTGGAACTGGCCGAGGCAGTCGCGGACCCGGGCACTGGTGCGGGGGTGCCGGTGCAGGCGGCGAGCGGCAGCAGCAGGAGCACGGCACCGAAACCCGCTGCAACGCGGCGCACTGCACGGGCCCGCATTCTGCTGGGGCTCGCGGTACCGCTGGACACTGTACTTCTGGGCACTCGGGAATCACCTCGGGGGACTCGGGATGGACCGCCGGCTGCGGAACAGGCCCATTCTAGTGGACCGGCCCGGACGGCCGCTGTGAGTCAGCCGGGTCTCAGCCGGCGGCCCACACAAACGAAGGCCCGCACCAGGGGTGCGGGCCTTCGTTTCTCCCGGTTGGTCCAGTGAGTCAGGCTGGAACCGCAGCAGGAGCGTTCAGTGCTGCCTACTTGGGCATGAGGACCGAGTCGATCATGTAGACGGTGGCGTTTGCCGTCTTCACACCGCCGCAGATGACGCCGGCGTCGTCCACCTTGAGGGCATCCTTGGTGCCGGTCACCGTGACGGAACCGCCCTGGACCGTGGCGTGTGTGCCCACGATCTCATCGGGGCTCAGCTGGCCGGGGACAACGTGGTAGGTCAGGATCTTGCTGAGCAGGGCATCGTCCGTCTTCAGCGTTTCAATCGTGGCGGCGTCAATCTTCGCGAAAGCGTCATCGACCGGAGCGAAGACGGTGAACTCGCTGCCGTTCAGGGTGTCCACCAGATCAACCTTCGGGTTGAGCTTGCCGGAAACAGCGGCAGTCAGGGTGGTGAGGATCGGGTTGTTGGACGCCGCAACTGCTACCGGGTCGAGGGCCATTCCCGAGACGGAGCCGGCGCCGCTGGGAACCTGGGCGGCGTAGGCCGCGCAGCCGGAACCGACGAGGTTCGCGGCCGGATCCATGGCTGCTGCCGAGCTGGTGGACGGCGACGGTGCCATGCTCGATTCCATCGGCGTTGACGCCGGAGCCGAGGAGCTCGGTGCGGTGGTGGTGGAACCGCCGCAGGCAGTGAGGCTGAGCATGGCCGCAGCGGCGATACCTGCAACGGAAAGAGTCGTGCGCTTGATGGTCTGCATTTCGGTTTCTCCTTTGTTGTGCCGATCATTGCCAGCGTCGACTATTGCCGCTCTGGCCCTTTTCCGACTTGTCGGGCACCGACCCTTGGTTGGTGTCTCAATGGGTATTCGCGGGGTCGGGGGAAACGGATGGGTACAGGATGGGAATTCTTTTCTGCGGCTGGTTTTGCCCGGAACTTCAGGTGCCCGGGCGTCGGCATTGGACAGCTTCAGCGGTTAAGCAAAGAGAGCCCCGGTCCGAAGACCGGGGCTCTCTTAAGGTGCGCAAGGGGGGATTTGAACCCCCACGCCCGAAGGCACAGGAACCTAAATCCTGCGTGTCTGCCAATTTCACCACTCGCGCGCGGCGCCGTTCCTCAACGTTTCAATGGACCGTCGAGGGCGGATGACAGGCTCCATTGTACATTTCCCGGCACACAGTCCGGCGGCGTACGTTTCACCGTGCATCGAAGGGCTGCGGCCGGGCGCCAGCGCCGGCTGGGGTCTACGCGTCGACCGTGAGGTCCCGGCGGAGTTTAGCGACATGCCCGGTGGCCCGAACGTTGTACTGCGCGAGGACAACCTTCCCTTCGGGGTCAACGACGACCGTGGACCGGATGAGCCCTTCGTATGTTTTGCCGTAGTTCTTCTTCTCCCCCCAGGCGCCGTACGCCCCGGCGACGGTGTGGTCCGGGTCGGACAGCAAGGGAAAGGTCAGGCCTTCCGCGGCGGCGAACTTGGCGAGTTTTTCCACGGGGTCGGGGGAAATGCCAACCACGTCGTAACCGGCCTGCTGCAGGGACGCCAGCGAATCCCGGAAGTCGCAGGCCTGCTTCGAGCACCCGGGGGTGGAGGCCGCCGGGTAGAAGTAGACGATGGTGTTCCGGCCGTGGAAGTCCCCAAGGGAGGCCTCTACGCCGTCGGAATTCTTGAGGGCGAAAGCTGGGGCCAGATCGCCGGGGTTGAGTCGTTCAGCCACGTTATGCTCCTTCTCGGGCGGGCTCGGATGCAGATATCCCAAGCCTACTGAGCGTTGATGCGAGCAACGAATCCTTCGCTCGCTATACTCGTTGGTATGCCTGATATGGATCGCTGGCCCACTGGGCGCCTATTGTCCACGGCAGCACGCCTCGTTGAACACTCCTGGAACGAGAAACTCGGGGCCATCGGACTGACCCACGCCGGGGTCATCGCCATGGAAGTGCTCTCCGTCAACGGACCAATGACTCAGGCACAACTTGCCCAATTGGTGCGCGTACAGGCGCAGACCATGGGAAAGACTCTCAGCCGGCTGGAAGCACACGGTCATATCTCCCGGCAGCGAAGTGCCTCCGACCGCCGCAGCCACGTCGTGTCACTGACGGACCGGGGCCGTGAGGCCGTGGCTGAAGCCGCGGACATGGAACGTTCGGTGCTTGCCGCCGCCTCGATCGACCCGGACGTGCTCCGGCAGGAGCTCCAGGCGGTCGTCCGCGAACTCGCGACCAGGATTTCCACGCCGGAGGTCAAGGCAATCGTCACCACTGCGGAACCGGGCCTGCCCGTCGAGGCGAACTAGGGGCTCTCTTCCCCATTACCCGGCCGTTCGACGTCGGATGCCCCACCCCAGGCCGGAGTAAGTCCCGGCTGGTCCCGAAGCCCGCAGCACGCCCCCGGCCCTGGAAGGTGCCGTGAGGCCCTTCCCGGATCCGCTCCGGCAGTGCAAGGATGAGCCTGTCCGCGCCCGCCCGGCTGATGCGGCGGAGAAGCGGACCAGACGAGAGGGCTGACTCATGGGTGGTTCCAGTAACGGCGGCTTCAGGATCGTCGTCGGCGTGGACGGGTCGGACCCGTCGCGGGCGGCCATGGACTGGGCCGTGGACGAGGCAAGACTCCGAAATGGGCAGGTCCTGGCCCTCTCTGCCTGGCACTATCCGTATGTTGGCGATGCCATGGGGCAGGTCTGGGTGTATCAGGGCATCGAGGAGGACGCACGGGCGGTCCTCGAGGAGGAGCTTAACCGGGTGGGGGACCGCGGCGTGGCAGTCACGGGGAGCCTGGTGCAGGGCAACGCGGCGTCGGCTTTGGTGGACGCCTCACAACATGCAGATCTCGTCATCGTGGGCTCGCACGGACGCGGTGGCTTTGCCGGCATGATCCTCGGATCGGTCTCCACCCAGACCGTCCACCACGCCCATTGCCCGGTGCTGGTAGTTCGCGGCGCAACGACGGATGCCGGAGGCCCGGGGAGCTGATCGCCGGCGGCTTCCGCCCCGTGTCCCTCACCGGACCCGGCGTCTGTTGCGCATAGGCTCAAATGATGGACGCGAAGCTGACAGGAGAGCTGGAAGGGCAGACCTCGATCAACGAGCTGCTTGACGAGCCCGTCGGCGCTGCTCCGGTCCAGCTGGCCCTGCCCATCCACTTCCAGTTGGCAGCGGCAGTCCGGCGCAAATCCTGAATCACGGACCCGTGCGGATGCTGTTTTTTCGATCACCGCCGCGCCCTATACGTTTTTCTTCCAAGCTTTTAATCTAGTTTTAGGGCGGACCTCTAACGCGCCCGCTCCAGAGACATTGAAGCAAATCCAGGGCTCGCGATGCACCCCCAGGGGATCTCCGGCCATGCCGGGATGCCGCCAGCCCGGAGAGGAGAAGCGATGGAAACGCGTGTGAAACCAGGGGCACCCTGGGGGAGGATCGGCGCGGTTGCGCTTCCCCTCGGGGTCATCCTGTTGGTGGCCGCGACGGCCGTGCACCCGTCCAGGGAAGACGTCATGAACCATACGGCGGTCTTTGGGGAGTATGCGCAGAGCGACGGCTGGATTGCCATCCACTTCACGCAATGGGCCGCCGCACTGGTGTTCTTCGGCGGCCTCGTTGCACTGTACTTTGCCATGACCGCCAAGCAGGAAGGTCCAACTGCGCTGGCCCGCTTCGGCCTTGCCGCGGTGGTGCTCACTGCGGCGGGCATCACCATGCTCCAGGCGGTGGACGGTGTTGCGCTCAAATGGGCGGTTGACTCCTGGGCGAATGCTCCCGCCGATCAGGAGTCTTCAGCGTTCTCGGCCGCAATGGGGCTGAGATGGACTGAATACGCGCTGCAGAGTTACTCCAATATCCTGCTCGGGCTCACGCTTATTTTCTTTGGCCTGGCTATCGCCTATGGCAACGTATATTCCCGCTGGCCGGGATGGCTGGCTGCGGGCTCGGGAGCCGCCTGGATTGTCCATGGGCTGATGGTGTCCTATGTTGGCCTGTTCGACTCGGCTCCCCGGTTGGTGGCTCTGCTGCTGATGGCCGTCTGGGCGTTCGTGATGGCTGTTCAAATGTGGCCCGGCGGCCGCCGCGGGCGTACTGCCCGCACTGCTGCCCCCGCGGGCCCGGTGACCGAATAGTCCGGCCTGTGCCCGGAGAAGTGAACAAAGCCTGCCCTACACGGAGGGCGGCCATGGATCGTCGCCGTTCTTCCGTCGGGACCGGCGCACCGTCCCTAACACGATGAGCGTCACTGCCACCACGACGATGGCCACTATCACCAGCATTGCCAGAGACACCATGACATGCCACCCTTCAAGTCTCACCGGTTCCCCACTCCCGTTCGGATGCTTGAGCCGACTCTACGCCCGGGACGGCAAATATCTGAAGCAGTGCGGGGCTGACAAGCCCGGAGGTCCTGCGGCCCTATTCCACGCGTATGCCAATAAATAGCATTGCGTCATGGAACAACTACAAGACACGGGCGCTGAGGAACCGGCGTTGTCTGCCACCACGGTATTTGCCAGTCTCGCGGAGCTGCGGGACGCCCCCGGCTATGGCCCAAAGGCAATCGCCGACCGGCTCATAAAATCTCTGGGCACCGACGCCGCGGCACCCCTGCTGGGCGTCAGCGAGGACCTTCTGGACCGCTGGGCATCCGGCCAGGAGGCGCCGGACGCGAAGGGCCGACTCGAGCTTGCGGACCTGGATGCACTGGTGGGCCATCTCCACAGCGCTTTCACCCCGGCCCAGGCCATGCTCTGGATGTGCAGCCCCAGTGTGCACCTGGGCGCCCGGCCGATCGATGTTTACCGCACCCAGGGATCGGCGCCGGTGATCGGAGCCATCCGCGCCCATGCCCAGGACGCTTTCGGCTGATTGGATCCTTGGATTCCCCCGGGCTTGATCCGGGCAAAGCAAAACCCCGCCTTCCTGGCTTTGGCCAGTAAAGACGGGGTTTTTTCTTTGGTGCACCCCCCGGGACTCGAACCCGGAACCCATTGATTAAGAGTCAATTGCTCTGCCAGTTGAGCTAGAGGTGCATCTGTTGTTTTTGTTCACCGCCGGCTTTTTGTTCCCGCGTTGTTCTCCGCAACGACATGAAACTCTACACGAGTTTGGGCGGACTGTGAAATCGGGCCGTGCCTCTGTCCCGGGTCTACTCCGGCAGCTCCAAAACCAGCACAAAATCAGGGTTTTTGTTGTTGCTGAGGGCCCACAGGCGGCCGTCCGGAGCCAAAGAGACGTTCCTGATCCTCCCGTACGTCCGTGTGAAATAGCCCACAGAATCACCGGCGAATTCGCCGTTCAGGGGAACCGCCCACAGCCGCTGGCCACGAAGGGCACCCAGGTAGGCCGTGTCGGCGACGATCTCCAGCCCGCTGGGGGAGGAATCCGCCGTCGATGGCCACACCAGCTTCGCGTCGAGGAAGCCGGAACGCCGCGGGGCACCCGTTACTTCCGGCCAGCCGTAGTTGCCGCCCGGCACAATCAGGTTGAGCTCGTCGTTGACGTCGGGCCCGAATTCGCTCGCCCACAGCCGGCCGGCGCTGTCCCAGGCGAGGCCCTGGACGTTGCGGTGGCCCAGGCTGTACACCGGGTTGTCATCGAAGGGATTGCCCGGCGCGGGGCGTCCCTCCGGCGTGATGCGCAGGATCTTGCCGCCGAGGGCATTCGGGTCCTGGGGCTGCCCCCGGCGCTGCGCATCACCGGTGCCCACGTAAAGGTGGCCGTCCGGTCCGAACCGGATCCGTCCGCCGTTATGCGTGGACGCCTTGGGGATGCCGGTGAAGATGACCTCTGAGGGTCCGAGTTCCAGCGTCCCGTCACGCTCCTGGAGGCGCAGCCGCGCGATCCGGTTGTCACTCGCGGAGGTGTAATAGGCGTAAAGGAAACGGTCCGTCGCGAACTCCGGTGACAATGCCAGCCCCAGGAGCCCTCCTTCGCCGCCGGGTACGACGTCGGGTACTTTCCCCAGCGTGCCGGCCCGGCCGCTGCGGGGGCCGGGCGCGATGGTGCGGAGCCGGGCGCTGTCGCGTTCGGAAATGACCGCGGTGCCGTCGGGCAGGAAGACCGTTGACCAGGGCAGCTGCAGTGCGGCGTCGATCTTTTCGGCAACCGTGGGCTGGCCCACGGCCTGGCGGCCCGCGGAGGGGCCGGAACCCGCCGGGCTTGGGGCCGCGGTGCCGCCGCCGGCCGGGGGAGCGGTGGCGGCCGGTGCCGCGGTGCCGCCCGCGTCGCCCGGGGTGCAGCCGCTCAGCACGATCGCGGCTGCCACCGAAAGGCCCACCCACTGCCCCGCCCGTGTCCTCATCATCAGCGCTCCGGGTCCTGTGCCGCAGTTCTCAGTGCCAGAACTGCGGGCTACTGCCGGGTCCGGCGCGGCGGCCGGAAGCCCGCGGCCTCGGCATGGGCCGCCGACAGGAACCAGACCTCGGCCCGGGTTTCCTCAAAGGCGGGGCTGGTTTCGTCGTGATACACCATCGAGGAGGCGACGCCCTTGACCGAGAAGCCCTCGGGTCCACTGCCGTCAGGGGCCGGAGCCGCCGATCCCTCGCCATACGGCTGGTCCACGGCGAGATGCCCTGCGGGTTCTGCCAGGTGGCCGGCGGCCGTTTCGGAGGCAGCCGAGGACATCGCCGTCTCCCGGGTCTCGGCCCCAGGAACAGGGGACTCGGCCGTCACCTGCGACGGCGGCGGGGCCGGCACCTCAGTCCGGCGTTCTTCAGCCTTCGCGGCGAAGCCAGCCTCAGCCTCGGCCTCTGCCGCAGCTGATTCGGCGCCGGGGAGGGTCGGGGCGTGGGGTTCGGTGTATTCAGGGTGGTGCACGGGGTATTCAGGGTGGTGCACGGGGGCGGCAGGCGTTTCCGCGGCCCCGGCCGCGGGGACTTCCACCACGTGGGCGCCATGGGCACCGCTGTGGCCCGGTTCCTGGTGGACGGCGGCGTGTGGTTCAGCCTGCGGAGTCTCGGACCACTGGGTTTCCCATTCCGGGCTCTCCACGGCCTTGGCCGATTCAGCGGCCGGCGCGGGCGAAGCCACCGGACCGGCCTCGGGCTCAGGTTCGGCCGCGGGTTCGGCCCGGCCGAAACCTGCCGCCGCGGGCATCTGGGCAAGGCCGGCCGCCGACGCTGAAGCGGCAGACCCGCCGCCGGAAAGGGCGCCGCGGTGGGTGGGTTCGTGGTCGGCGGCGTCCGCATGGGCCGGGGTGGAACCGTGGGTGGCGGTCGTCCCGGTGCCCGCGGCGCCGGAGCGGTCCCGTGAGCTGTTGCGGTTCAGCAGCCACCAGACGACGGCAACAATCGCCACGATGACGACGAGCCAGATGATCCAATCCATAGCAGAGCCTTTCGGTCCATAAGGCAAGGTTGCCGTTGTTTGACGGTACGTCCGCCCGAAGGGGGCTGTCCAGCCTCGAGTCCGCCGCCCTGTAGCCTCTCCTCATGGATTTCAAGAGACTGCGGATTCTCCGGGAGCTGGCAGACCGCGGAACGGTCGGCGCCACGGCGGAGGCCATGAAGGTGACGCCCTCTGCCGTCTCGCAGCAGCTCAAGACCCTCCAGGAGGAGCTGGGGGTGGTCCTGGTCAAGAAATCGGGCAGGGGAGTCCGCCTCACCGAGGCCGGACTCGCGATGGCGGGCGCGGCAGCCGAGGTATCCACCGCCATGGCCCGCGCAGAAGCCACCATCGACACCTACCGGCGCGGCTGGCAGACGCATGTCAGAGCAGCGTTCTTCCCCAGCGCCGCCGAAATGTTCCTCCCCGGCCTCCTGCACCGGGTCAAAGCCATCGATGGTCTCCGCTTCGAGGCGCATTTCGAGGACCCCAATGGCGCGGGTTTCGCCGGCTTGACGGCGGACTACGACATCGTGCTGGCGCACAGCGTCGATGGGCCCGACGTTTTTGCCCGGCTGGGGCTGACAGTCGTGCCGCTTCTGGACGAACCGCTGGACGTCGCAATCCCCGAGGGCCATGCGCTCGCCGGCAAGTCAACGCTGCGGGCTGAGGACGTGATCGGATTCCCCTGGATGGGCGTGCCCGAGGGGTTCCCGTTCGACACGGTGCTCCGCCAGATTGAAGTGCAGGCCGATTCCCCCGCCGTCCGCGCCCAGACTTTCCCCGACCTGCGGGTCCTCGAGGCCCTGGTCAGCGCCGGGCACGGACTCAGTCTCCTGCCGCGCTACACCGCCCTGAAGAACCAGGGCCGCGGTTTCGTGCTGCGCCCGCTGGCCGGGGTCAAGGCCAGCCGCAGCATCGTGGCCCTCGCGCGTCCCGACGTCGCGGCGCGGACCACCATCCAGCAGGTGCTGGCCCTGCTCAAGGCCGAGGCCCAGTCCGTGGCCGAAGCCCCGGAACTGCGTGATGCGGCTCACCTGAATTGAGCCACGGGAGCGATGGGGTCCAACAGGTGAGATGGAAGTCCACTATTTGGTCGCAATATTCCCGATTTTACGCTTAATGCACCTCCTCAGGTCGTTGTCCCCCGCGGGGGAGCCCTAGACTTTAACCCATGAGTGAGGACACCCAGACAGCCACAGAGACCAAACCGGACATCAAGCCCCGCAGCCGGGTCGTAACCGACGGGATCCACGCCGCGCCCGCGCGCGGGATGTTCCGGGCGGTCGGCATGGGTGACGACGACTTCGCCAAACCCCAAATTGGCGTGGCGAGCTCCTGGAATGAGATCACTCCCTGCAACCTCTCGCTGAACCGGCTGGCCCAGGGCGCCAAAGAAGGCGTCCACGCCGGCGGCGGTTTCCCGATGCAGTTCGGCACCATCTCCGTCTCGGACGGGATCTCCATGGGCCATGAGGGCATGCACTTCTCCCTGGTCTCCCGTGAAGTCATTGCCGACTCGGTGGAAACCGTCATGATGGCCGAGCGCATCGACGGCTCCGTGCTGCTGGCCGGCTGCGACAAGTCCCTGCCCGGCATGCTGATGGCGGCCGCGCGGCTGGACCTCGCCGCCGTCTTCCTTTACGCCGGCTCCATCATGCCCGGCTGGGTCAAGCTCGAGGACGGCTCCGAGAAGGAAGTCACCCTCATCGACGCCTTCGAAGCCGTCGGCGCCTGCGCCGCGGGCAAGATGAGCCTCGAGGACCTGACCCGCATCGAAAAAGCCATCTGCCCGGGCGAAGGCGCCTGCGGCGGCATGTATACCGCCAACACCATGGCCTGCATCGGCGAGGCGCTGGGCATGTCCCTGCCCGGCTCGGCCGCCCCGCCCTCGGCCGACCGCCGCCGCGATGAGTTTGCCCGCAAGTCCGGTGAAGCCGTCGTTAATCTCCTGCGAAAGGGCATCACGGCGCGCGACATCATGACCAAGAAGGCCTTCGAAAACGCGATCGCCGTGACCATGGCCTTCGGCGGTTCCACCAACGCCGTGCTCCATCTGCTGGCCATCGCCCGCGAGGCCGAGGTCGAACTGACCCTGGAAGACTTCAACCGCATCGGCGACAAAATCCCGCACCTGGGCGACCTCAAGCCGTTCGGCCGCTACGTTATGACCGACGTCGACAAGATCGGCGGCGTTCCGGTCATCATGCGGGCGCTCCTCGACGCCGGCCTGCTGCACGGCGACTGCCTCACCGTGACGGGCAAGACCGTCGCGGAGAACCTCGCGGCGATCAACCCGCCGGACCTGGACGGCAAAATCCTCCGCGCCATGGACAACCCCATCCACAAGACCGGCGGCATCACGATCCTGCACGGCACGATGGCCCCCGAGGGAGCCGTCGTGAAGAGTGCAGGCTTCGATGCCGACGTTTTTGAGGGCACCGCCCGCGTTTTCGAACGTGAGCAGGGTGCTTTGGATGCGCTGGACAAGGGCCAGATCAAGGCCGGCGACGTCGTCGTCATCCGCTACGAGGGCCCCAAGGGCGGTCCGGGCATGCGCGAAATGCTCGCCATCACCGGCGCCATCAAGGGAGCGGGCCTGGGCAAGGACGTGCTGCTGCTCACCGACGGCCGCTTCTCGGGCGGAACCACGGGCCTCTGCATCGGCCACGTTGCCCCGGAGGCCGTCGACGGCGGCCCCATCGCCTTCGTCCGGGACGGTGACCGGATCCGCGTGGACATGGCCGCCCGCAGCTTCGACCTCCTGGTCGACGAGGCGGAACTCGAAGCCCGCAAGGTCGGCTGGGAGCCGCTCCCGGCCAAGTTCACCAAGGGCGTGCTCGCCAAGTACGCGAAACTCGTACACAGCGCCTCCACCGGCGCATACTGCGGGTAGCACACGTTGAACAGCTAAACCCAACTGGCTCGCAGTTGCGGCCTTTGTGAGCGGTCAGAACGGCCGCAACGGCGACCCGGTTGGGGGAGGCGTTCAATCAGTGGACAATGAAGTCCAGATAGTGAGACAGAGTGCAGGCCCGTTGACACCTGTCTCCCTAAGAGGGAAAACTGAACGCATGATCGCATCCGTTACCAGTCGCGCTGCTGCAAATGCAGTCGTCGTCCTTACCGAGCGCGTGGCTCCATAGCCCGACTGGTAACGAACCGTCACGCGCAAACCCCTCGAAGAGCCGTCAGGCTGAGGGGTTTTTTTATTTCCGCATCACCGGTATCACCAGCATCATGCAAGACCAGCAGTTCCACGATCACCGCAGATCCAACCGTAGATCCACAAAGGAAGAGTCCGATGAGCAAAGGATCGCCGATCAGCCCCTCGCTGATGGCCAACAAGTCCGCTGGAGCCTCCAAGGCTTCGGAACGCGTCGACCGTCCGGCCGACGCCGGCGTCGACACTGCTGCCGTCTCTCCTGTCCTTGGGCCGAACAACGTCGTACCCCCGACGGTGATGACCGGCTCACAAGCAATTGTCCGCTCGCTCGAAGAACTCGGCGTGGACGATATTTTTGGTTTGCCCGGTGGCGCGATCCTGCCTACCTACGACCCCTTGATGGCGTCCCGAATGAACCACATTCTGGTCCGTCACGAACAGGGAGCCGGCCACGCCGCGCAAGGCTACGCCATGGTCACCGGACGGGTTGGCGTTTGCATCGCCACCTCCGGCCCCGGTGCCACCAACCTCGTCACCGCCATCATGGATGCCCACATGGACTCCGTGCCGATGGTGGCCATCACCGGACAGGTCTCCAGCGCGGTCATCGGCACCGATGCCTTCCAGGAGGCGGACATCGTCGGCATCACCATGCCGATCACGAAGCACTCCTTCCTGGTGACCGACCCCAACGACATCCCGCACGTGATGGCCGAGGCGTTCCACCTTGCCTCGACCGGCCGCCCCGGTCCAGTTCTGGTGGACGTCGCCAAGGACGCCCAGCAGGGCAAGATGACCTTCTCCTGGCCGCCCAAGATCGACCTGCCCGGGTACCACCCGGTGCTCCGGGGCCACAACAAGCAGGTCCGCGAAGCCGCCAGGCTCATCGCGGCGGCCAGCAAGCCCGTGCTCTACGTGGGCGGCGGTGTGGTCAAGGCACACGCCTCGGCGGAACTGCTGGAGCTCGCTGAACTCTCCGGCGCCCCCGTGGTCACCACACTGATGGCCCGCGGCGTTTTTCCGGACTCGCACCCGCAGCATGTCGGCATGCCCGGCATGCACGGCACCGTTTCGGCCGTGACCGCCCTGCAGCAGTCGGACCTGCTCATCACGCTGGGGGCACGCTTCGACGACCGGGTGACCGGCGTCCTGAAGTCCTTCGCCCCCAACGCCAAGGTCATCCACGCGGACATCGACCCGGCCGAGATCTCCAAGAACCGCACCGCCGACGTCCCGATCGTGGGCTCGGTCAAGGAGATCATTCCCGAACTCAGCGACGCCCTGCGCGCCCTGTTCGCCGTCTCCGGCATCCCGGACTACACCAACTGGTGGACCTTCCTGAACAATCTCAAGGAAACCTACCCGCTGGGCTGGACCGAGCCGGACGACGGCCTCAGCGCCCCGCAGCGTGTGATCGAGCGCATCGGTGCCCTCACCGGCCCGGAAGGCGTGTACGTTGCCGGCGTGGGCCAGCACCAGATGTGGGCCTCACAGTTCATCAAGTACGAACGCCCCCACGCCTGGCTGAACTCCGGCGGGGCCGGCACCATGGGCTACGCCGTGCCGGCAGCCATGGGCGCCAAGGTGGGCAATCCGGACCGTGTGGTGTGGGCGATCGACGGCGACGGCTGCTTCCAGATGACCAACCAGGAACTGGCCACCTGTGCGATCAACAAGATCCCGATCAAGGTCGCGATCATCAACAACTCCTCACTGGGTATGGTGCGGCAGTGGCAGACCCTGTTCTATGAGGGCCGATACTCCAACACCGACCTCAACACCGGCCACGACACCGTCCGGATCCCGGACTTCGTCAAGCTGGCGGACGCCTACGGCTGCGCTTCATTCCGCTGCGACCGCGACGAGGACATCGATGCCACCATCCAGAAGGCCCTGGAGATCAACGACCGCCCCGTGGTCATTGACTTCGTCGTGAGCCCCAACTCCATGGTGTGGCCGATGGTCCCCGCCGGAGTCAGCAACGACATGATCCAGGTTGCCCGCAACATGACCCCGGAATGGGAAGAGGAGGACTGAACATGACCCGCCACACATTGTCCGTTCTGGTCGAAGACAAGCCCGGTGTGCTGACCCGCGTCGCCAGCCTCTTCGCCCGCCGGGCCTTCAACATCAACTCCCTGGCCGTCGGGCCGACGGAAGTTCCGGGCATGTCCCGGATGACCGTCGTCGTCGACGCCGACGGTGAGCTGATCGAACAGATCACCAAGCAGCTGAACAAGCTGGTCAACGTGATCAAGATCGTTGAGCTCACCTCCGAATCTTCCGTACAGCGTGACCACATCCTGGTCAAGGTACGGGCGGATGCCGCAACACGGCTGCAGGTCACCCAGGCTGCAGACCTGTTCCGCGCATCGGTGGTCGACGTCTCCACGGAGTCGGTGGTCATTGAGGCCACGGGGCACCCCGAAAAGCTCACGGCACTGCTCTCGGTGCTCGAGCCTTTCGGCATCCGCGAAATCGTGCAGTCCGGCACCCTGGCCGTGGGACGGGGATCCCGTTCCATGAGCGACAGGGCCCTGCGCAGCGCTTAGGGCCTGACCGCAGCACCACACCAGCTTCAGACAAGTTTCACCGACAAGCACCACCTACGAATCCACTCATAAGGAGACACCCCAGTGACTGAAATGTTCTACGACGACGACGCCGACCTGTCGATCATCCAGGGCCGCACCGTCGCCGTCATCGGTTACGGCTCCCAGGGCCACGCCCACGCCCTCAGCCTGCGCGATTCCGGTGTTGACGTCCGCGTCGGCCTGAAGGCGGACTCGAAGTCCCGCGCCAAGGCCGAGGCCGAGGGCCTGCGCGTCCTGAACGTCGCGGACGCCGTCGCCGAAGCCGACCTGATCATGGTCCTCACCCCGGACCAGGTCCAGCGCCACGTGTACGCCGAGGACATCGCCCCGAACCTGCAGCCGGGCGACGCCCTGTTCTTCGGTCACGGCTTCAACATCCGTTACGGCTACATCAAGCCCCCGGCAGACGTCGACGTCGCCCTCGTTGCCCCCAAGGGCCCGGGCCACATCGTCCGCCGCGAGTTCGAGGCCGGCCGCGGCGTGCCCGACCTGATCGCCGTCGAGCAGAACCCGTCCGGCAAGGCCAAGGAACTGGCCCTGTCCTACGCCAAGGCCATCGGTGGCACCCGTGCGGGCGTCATCGAAACCACCTTCACCGAAGAGACCGAAACCGACCTCTTCGGCGAGCAGGCTGTCCTCTGCGGCGGCGCCTCCCAGCTGATCCAGTACGGCTTCGAGGTCCTCACCGAAGCCGGCTACAAGCCCGAGGTTGCCTACTTCGAGGTGCTGCACGAGCTCAAGCTCATCGTGGACCTTATGGTTGAGGGCGGCATCGCCAAGCAGCGCTGGAGCGTCTCGGACACCGCGGAGTACGGCGACTACGTCTCCGGCCCGCGGGTGATCACCCCGGACGTGAAGGAAAACATGAAGGCTGTCCTGGCGGACATCCAGGACGGCACCTTCGCCAAGCGCTTCATCGACGACCAGGACGCCGGAGCCCCCGAGTTCAAGGCGCTGCGCAAGAAGGGTGAGGACCACCCGATCGAGGCCACCGGCCGCGAACTGCGTAAGCTGTTCTCCTGGATCAAGAACGAAGACGACTACACCGAAGGCTCAGTCGCCCGCTAGGCACTGACCGGCAGGGAAGCCGGACACCCCCGGGGGTCCGGCTTCCCTGCTGTTCCGCACCACTGTTTTTCTGCAGCACCAATGTTTCACCAAAATCCCCGCCTGTTATACAAGAGAGCTAAAGAGGTCACCGGTGACAAGCACCAAACCCGTAGTACTCCTCGCTGAGGAACTTTCGCCCGCCACGATCGAGGCCCTTGGCCCGGACTTTGAAATCCGGCAGACCGACGGCGCCGACCGTTCCCAGCTGCTCTCTGCAATCGCCGACGTCGACGCGATCCTGGTCCGCTCCGCCACCCAGCTGGACGCCGAAGCCATCGCCGCCGCGAAGAACCTCAAGGTCATCGCCCGCGCAGGCGTGGGCCTGGACAACGTCGATATCAAGGCTGCCACCCAGGCGGGTGTCATGGTGGTCAATGCGCCCACCTCCAACATCGTCTCCGCCGCGGAACTCACGGTCGGCCACATCCTGAGCCTCGCCCGCCACATCCCGCAGGCCAGCGCCGCCCTCAAGGACGGTGAGTGGAAGCGCTCCAAGTACACCGGGATCGAACTCTACGAGAAGAAGATCGGCATCATCGGCCTGGGCCGGATCGGCGCCCTCGTCGCCGCCCGCCTGAAGGGTTTCGACACCAAGATCCTCGCCTACGATCCCTACATCACCTCCGCCCGCGCCGCCCAGCTCGGCGTCCAGCTGGTGACCCTCGATGAGCTTCTCGCGCAGTCGGACTTCATCAGCATCCACATGCCCAAGACGCCGGAAACCGTCGGCATGCTCGGCGCCGAGTCCTTCAAGAAGATGAAGCGCACCGCGTACGTCGTCAACGTCGCCCGCGGCGGTCTCGTCGATGAGGAAGCCCTCTACGCCGCCCTGGAGTCCGGCGAAATCGCCGGTGCCGGCGTCGACGTCTTCGTCAAGGAACCCAGCACCGACCTGCCATTCTTCAAGCTCGACAACGTGGTGGTCACCCCGCACCTGGGCGCATCCACGGACGAGGCGCAGGAAAAGGCCGGCGTCTCGGTCGCCAAGTCCGTCCGCCTGGCCCTGGCCGGGGAACTGGTTCCCGATGCGGTCAACGTCGCCGGCGGCGTGATCGCCCCGGACGTCCGCCCGGGCATCCCGCTGATGGAAAAGCTGGGACGCATCTTCACCGCCATGACGCACGCCTCGCTCACCCAGTTCGACGTCGAGGTCGCCGGAGAAATCGCCTCCCTCGACGTCAAGGTGCTCGAACTCGCGGCACTCAAGGGCATCTTCGCCGACATTGTGACCGAGCAGGTCTCCTACGTCAACGCCCCGGTGATCGCCGAGCAGCGCGGCATCAACGTCCGTCTGATCACGACGCCGGATACCGAGTCCTACCGCAACGTGCTGACCCTGCGCGGGGCCCTCAGCGACGGCACGCAGATCTCCGTGGCCGGAACCCTGACGGGTCCCAAGCAGGTCCAGAAGCTCGTCGGGATCAACGGCTTCGAGGTGGAGATTCCGATCAGCGAACACCTCGTTGTGGTTGCCTACTCGGACCGCCCCGGCGTGATCGGCACCATCGGCCACATCCTTGGCATGAACAACATCAACATCGCCGGTATGCAGGTTGCGCGGCAGGACGAGGGCGGCCAGGTGCTCGCCCTGCTGACCATCGACAGCGCCGTCCCGCAGCAGGTCCTGGATGCCATCAAGGCCGGAATCGGTGCTGACATGGTGCGCGAGGTTGACCTCGAGGACTGACGTCTGCACCGTGGACACCGGCGGCGGGACTGACCGCCGCCGGTGGCCACCAGCGCATGGCTGGTCTGCGTACAATGACTAGGTCCGAATTTCGGATCCGGCCGGCAGCCCGGCCTTTACTTTTGCACACCCGGCAGGGGACCCCTTCACTTCCGCATGGAATGAACTGTGGTGTGCGCACGCAATCCAGCTTTCAGGAGCCCAATGAACGCCGTCCAGAGGTTCATCAGAAGCAGAGTGCTTCTGCTGACCGCGTCCATTTTGATCGTATCGATGTGCCTCTCGGTCCTCGTCCAGGGTCAGTCACAGGCCGCCTTGAACCGCACCGTTGACCAGAACTCGCGGGGGCTCTACGACGTCCTGGTCCAGGCCGGGGCGGAGGACAACGGCGGCCTCATGCAGCCGGAGATCGCCACCGGCCAGGGCGGCATCAGCTTCGAGCAGCTGGACTCCCTCCGTAAGCTCTCGGGCACCTCCGTGGCAGCGCCGATCAGCCTCGTCTCCCGCGTCACCCAAAACCTCGAGTCCCCGCGTCTGGATGCCACGGACTACCTCGGCTTCAACGCCGGACTCGCGGGAACCGCCGGGGACCCCAGCGCCACGGATCCGAGCAAGTGGCCCGCCGCCGAGTCGGTCCTGTCCGACACCCCCAGGAAATACCGGCTGACCGCCAGCGCCGTCAGCTCCGACGGCCACTCCGACCAGACCCTGTTCAAGACCATGGCCGAAGGATCCCTCGGCAAGGCACAGCTCATTGAAGAGCAGGTCGCCGGCGGCAAGAACGTGCGCATTGCGGGCCCGGCGGGGGAGACCGGCATCAAGTTCCCGGCCCCGGCCGGCGGTTCGGAACACAGCCTCTTCAATCTCTCCGTCTCCCTGCCGTTCGCGCCCCAGGTGACGGAATCCGTCGTCGCCGTCGACCCCGTCTCCGAGCGTGCCCTGCTCGGGCCCGCCGGAGACTTCCTGGCCCCGCTGGAGAAGGCCCCGCCCGCCGACGCCCGCAACGCGGGTGCGATCGGCCGGCACTTCGAGAGTCTTTTCACCACCGGCATCGGCATGGACGAATTGAAGGAAGGCCCCGATTTCCTCGGCGTCAAGCTCAAGTACTGGGCCCCGCTGATGAGCCAGTACCAGCAGGCCAAGCGCAGCGGCCTGCTGACAGAGGACTCGCAGGCAATCCCGATGATTGTCCGCTCCGGCACGTCCCTGGACCTCAAGTACTCGGTCAAGATCGAGGAAATCGACGCGTCCGGCAACGTCACCAAGGACGTCGGGACCGTGACCCGCTCGCTGGACAAGGATTACCTCCCGTTCGTCTCCAAGTCCCCGTTTGCCCTGGCCTGGCCCGGGTCCAAGGACCTCTCGCAGCTGCTCGGTGACGCCGGAAGCTTCAGCCAGGGCCTCTACAACCCCGCGACCTGGAGCACCGACTTCGCCTCCGCCCCGAAGTACCAGGACGGGGAAACCGCAGGCAACGGCGCCGTGGACAAGAGCGCCACCCCCGGTGACTGGGTGACCGTGAACCGCCTCCCGGAGAAAGCGGCCAACGGTGCGCCCGTGGACCAGACGCAGCGCAAGCCCGTCGACGAGCGCTCCTACCGCGAAGACCTCGAGACCGGCAAGAAGCTCGCCACTCCGCTCGCCATGGTCTACGGAACCTTCGACGCCGAGACCGTCAAGGAGGCCGCCGGCGATGTCAACCGCCTGCCCCTGGGCGGCTACGACCCCGCACCGTTCACACTCACCAAGGACGCCTCCGGCAAGGACGCCGGCAATACCGAGCTCAAGCCCTCGCTGAGTGCCACGGGCCTGGCCAGCCAGTCCGCCGGCGCCATCACTGACTTCTACGGCCTCGCCGCCGCCCGCGGCTATGAGGACAACGCCTCCGTGATCGACGCCGTGCGCGTCCGTGCCAAGGTGCCCGGCAGCTGGAAGGAAGCGCAGCCCGAGGTGGAGAAGCTCGCGAGCGAGATCCGCGACATGGGCCTGCAGGCAACCATCGTTGCCGGTTCCGCCCGGGAGGACGCCAGCATTTTCGTCCCCGGCTATTCCAAGGACGACGCCGGCAAGGAGTCCCCGCTCGGGACTGTCCAGCAGTCGTGGGTCCGCCAGGACGCCGCGGAGGCCGTCTCCGGGTCCCTCACCGGCACGAATCTGACCCTGCTCTTCCTCACGCTCTGCGGTGCCGCCCTGCTGACCGGGGCCTCGACCGTCAGCTACGTCCGCAAACGCCGCAGCGAGGCCGGAACCCTGCGAGCCATGGGCTGGACCCAGCGCCGGATCCGGTCCTGGGTGCTGGCCGAATTCGGCGTTGGCGCTGCCCTGCTCGCCGTCGCCGGAATCATCCTGAGCCTGGTCAGCTGGAACCCGGCCACGGCGGTCGTGTCGGCCTCGGTGCTGGTGCTCTATGCGGGAGCGGCCGTCTTCGCCGCCCAGCAGCTGCGCCACCGCGAGGTGGTGGACCAGGAACCGCAGCACGATGAACGCCTCATTGCCGTGGACTCGCCGCTGACCTTCGCCAACCGGCAGTTGAGCAGCAACAAGTTCAACACCATTTCCCTGGCCGTCGCCGTCGCCGTCTTCGGCGCTGCAGTCGGCGGGATGGCCGCCCTGCTGATCGACATTCCCCGGGCCGCCGGAGCAAGCGCGCTCAGTGGCCTGGCGGCCACGTCCATCGCGCTGCCGAGCATTATCCTCGGGCTGTCCGGCGTGGCCGTCGGCCTGCTGCTGACCATGGTCACCGGCCGCTTCGAGCTGCAGGCCAAGAGGCAGTACCTCGGCACGCTGCAGGCCATGGGCTGGAACCCGGACATGCTGGGCCAGGTCCGTTTCTTCGAAAATGCCATGGTGGGGATGGTCGCCCTGCCGATGGGCGTCCTCGGCGCCCTGGGTATCGGCCTCCTCCTGGCCCCCTATGCCGCGCTCTGGGCCGCCGTCGCCGGGCTCGTGGCTGTACTTTGCTGGATTCCAATTGCAACGAAAGTGGTCCGATGAACAACGACCTGAACCTCGACCGTGAGGCTCACGACCGGATGACGGCGAGCAGCCGCCGCGGCGCCCACCAGACGCGCGCCAACACGATCGTGAAGGCCACCGACCACGCCACGCCGCTGGAGCTCAGCAACATCACGATCCACTACGGCGGCGGCAAGGGAGGAGCCGAGGCCGTCAACGTGGTGGACGACTTCAACATGACCCTGCACGCCGGTGAGATGCACTGCGTCGCCGGCCGCAGCGGTTCGGGCAAGACCAGCATCCTGACCGTCGGCGCGGGCCTGACCCTGCCGACGTCGGGCCGGGTGTTCTGGGAGGGAGATTCCCTCGAAACCATGGGCGACGACGAAATCGCCGACCGGCGCCGCGCCCTGATCGGCTACGTCGACCAGGGCGGCGCGCTGATCGACGGGATGAGCGCGCTCGAAAACGTCCTGCTCCCCGCGGTTCCGGACGGCGAGGTGGACAAGCGCCGCGACATGGCCAAGGACCTCCTGGACCTCGTCGGCCTGGGCCGGCGCATGCGCCACCGGCCGGCCCAGCTCTCCGGCGGTGAACGCCAGCGCGTCGCAATCGCCCGGGCCCTGATCCTCGGCACCCGTGTGCTGGTGGTCGATGAGCCGACCGCCAGCCTGGACCGGGCCTCGGCCAACCGCATCATCAGCATCCTCAAGGACACGACCTCCGACGGCATCGCCGTCCTGGTGGCTTCACATGACCACGAACTTGTCCGCCAGAGCGATACCCTCACCGAACTGATTTAGGTTTAACCTGTGACAGCTTCCGAAAAGACCCCGTTCTACATCACTACGGCCATCAGTTACCCAAACGGCGTGCCGCATATCGGCCACGCCTACGAGGTCATCGCCACCGATGCGATGGCGCGCTTTAAACGCCTGGACGGCTACGACGTCTTCTTTATGACCGGCACGGATGAGCACGGCCTCAAGATGCAGCAGACGGCGGAGAAGGAAGGCATCCCGGTCAAGGAGCTCGCGGACCGCAACTCGGCCGCGTTCCGCCAGATGAGCGATGACCTTGGCATCTCCCTGAGCCGCTTCATCCGCACCACGGACCCGGACCACTACGAGGCGGCCAAAGCGCTCTGGCAGCGGATGGAAGCCAACGGCGACATCTACCTCTCCAAGTACGCCGGCTGGTATTCGGTCCGCGACGAGCGGTACTTCGTTGAGGACGAGACCGAGGTGCAGGCCGACGGGCTGCGCTATGCGTCCGAAACCGGCACCGAAGTGACCTGGACCGAAGAGGAGAGCTACTTCTTCAGACTCTCCGCCTACCAGGACCGGCTGCTGGCCCTCTACGCGGACCACCCCTCGTTCGGCGCACCGCACAACCGCTTCAACGAGGTGGTCAGCTTCGTCAAGGGAGGCCTCGAGGACCTGTCGATCAGCCGGACCTCCTTCGACTGGGGCGTCCCCGTCCCGGGCAACCCGGACCACGTGATGTACGTCTGGGTGGATGCGCTGACCAACTACCTGACCGGCGTCGGGTTCCCCGACACCGAATCAGAGTCCTTCCGGAAGTACTGGCCGGCGGATCTCCACGTGATCGGCAAGGACATCTCCCGATTCCACGCCGTTTACTGGCCGGCGTTCCTGATGTCCGCCGGGCTGGAACTGCCCAAGCGCGTCATGATCCACGGCTTCCTGCACAACCAGGGCGTCAAGATGTCCAAGTCGCTGGGCAATGTGGTGGCGCCCGCGGACTGGGTCGCCCAGTACGGACTGGACCAGGTGCGCTTCTTCCTGCTCCGCGAGGTGCCCTTCGGCGCGGACGGCTCCTACAGCCACGACGCGATCGTGGGCCGGATGAACGCTGACCTCGCCAACAACTTCGGCAACCTGGCCCAGCGTTCGCTGTCCATGGTCGCGAAGAACTGCAACGGCGCCGTTCCCGTCCCCGGCGGTTTCAGCGCCGAGGACGCCGCGCTGCTGGCCCAGGCAAACGGGCTGCTGGAGATCTCCCGCGCGGCGTTCGAAAAGCAGGAGTTCAGCCGCGCCCTGGAGGCAATCTGGAACGTCCTCGGCGACACCAACGCGTACTTCGCCGAGCAGGCGCCCTGGGTGCTGCGGAAGACCGACGTCGACCGCATGAACACGGTCCTGTATGTAACCCTCGAAGTGCTGCGGATCGTCGCCATCCTTGCCCAGCCGGTCATGCCGGCGGCGGCGGCGTCCATCCTCGACACCCTCGGCCAGCAGGAGGGGCAGGCGCGGCAGTTCGCCGCCCTGGGCGCACCCATCAAAGCCGGGACCGCGCTGCCCGCGCCGGCCCCGGTCTTCCCGAAATACGAGGAGCCCGCCGAGGCCTGACCGCCTTCCGGCCCGCAGCCCGTGGGCGGGCTGTCCGACCCAAATGCTCCCTCACCTTTGACCAAAGGGTGGGGGAGTATTTGCGTTGTACTTCCGAGTGGTCAGGGAGCCCTTCCGAGTAGTTAAACGGGTTTTGGAGTCCCGGTCTGCCGCCCGGCGGCTCCGACAGGTTACCGGCAGGTAATCTGGCGTCGGGTACTGAGTACCCCGGGCCTCCGAACCGAGTATTAATCCATCGATTAGACGAGTAGCAACTACTCACGACACGTGCCATGGTGCCCGCCTAGCCTGAAATAGCAAGCGAACTGAGGACACTGCTGGGGAGTAACTGTCACCTTTCAATTCGCTTTGGAGGTCTCGAATTTGTTTTTTCTTGGGTCTCGATGATGGTTACTCCGCACGGTCAAGCCAGCTGTTAAACTGACGAGACGGAGCGACGGACAAATGAGAAAAACAATTGCCACACTGGGAGTAGTGGGACTGGGCCTGATGACCGCCACGGTCTCCGCCAACGCGGCCCCTCCGGAAAACGACAAAAAGATCACGATCTGCCACGCCACGAGTGCGGATGGGAACGCGTTCGTTTCCGAGCCCGTCAGCCTCAACGCGCTGGTGACCCATGCGAATGACACGCTCGACATCGTGCCGCCCAACGAAGGGGACATTTTCCCCGAAGGCCAGAACTGGACCACCGCGAATATGGCGTTCCTGGCCAACGGCTGCGCGACCGTCGTTGTCGACCCGGTGGATGAAACCCCGGACCCGGTGGATGAAACCCCGGACCCGGTGGATGAAACCCCGGATCCGGTGGTTGAGACCCCGGATCCGGTGGCTGAAACACCGCTGGAGGAAACCCCGGAAGCGGAAGAGGAGCCGGAATCGGCTGCCCCGGCCGCGGCTGGCCCCGCGTCGGCATCTGCTGTTGTGGCTCCGAAGGCAGCAGCGGCAGCAGCTGTCGCCAAGAAAACCAACGTCGGCTACAACGTGCAGACCGCAGTGGGCCGGACCTCGGACACCGGCATTCCGGTGTGGCTGATGGCACTGACCGGAGCTCTCACCGCGGGAGCGGCCGTGGTGCTTCGTCAGGGCGTACGCCGCGCCCGGAGCACCGAAAACTAAGTAGCAGCAGCACGGGGGGCGGGCGCTGCATGGCAGCACCCGCCCTTCACTTTTTCCTTCACACAGCGCAGTCACGTCAACAGGAGCACCCATGGGCAGCCACCCTCAGATCGGCCGGCGCCGGGAACCCGGTATCCGTGGCCCGGCGCTCTCTCCGAGGGACATGCTCATCCTGGCCCTCTGCGTGCTGGGAATCATCACCGCCTGGCTGTTCTACGCAGCATCCGGTCCGGCGCACGGTCAGCCCGCCTACGGCCAGGAGCCGGCGGCATCCAAGTCCCTGACCAGTGCGTCCGGCACGCAGCCGCCGCCGTCCGGCGCCATTGACCCGAGCGGGAACAGTGCCGGGCTGGTTCCGCCCGCGGAGCCCGCGCCGGCTGCGGTCCCGGGGGCCCAGGGCCCCGCGGCGTCCGTCCCGCAGCGCATCACCTACCCGGCAGCGGGCATGGATGTCGTGGTCCACCCCCTGGCGCTGGACACCGGCGATGCCGAAAGCCGGAGCATCGTGCCACCGGAAACGATGGACGGCTACTGGCTCACCCCCTTTGGCACCCCCGGGGCCGGCTCCGAGAACACGACCTACGTCATCGGCCACAGCTGGGAGGGCCTGGACGCGCCGTTCAACCACTTGAGCTCGGCGGCCGTCCCGGGCGGCACCCTCACCGTCGCCACGGCGACGGGTGAACTCGCCTACGTGGTGGACTCGGTCACGACCTACACAAAGGCCACATTGAAGGACAGCCCGGTCTGGGATGCCGTGCCCAACCGCCTGGTGCTGATCAGCTGCTACACGGAGGATCCCTGGGGAAAGAACGTCGTGGTGGTCGCCACGCCGGCCCGCGGACCGTGATCCACCCGGCACCCGCGCGCAACTGCCTGCCCCCGGCCGCGCAGACGCCCAGGTGAGACTTGGCGCCCATCGCACGCGGCGACATGGGCGTGAAATGTCACCTCGGCGGGATGGAGGAGTGGGAGCCACGGGAGACGCCGGAGGCAGGAAGAACGGCTGTTCGAATAATGAGACGACTTGACCAGCATGTGGATCTCTTGGCTACGCTGAAAACATGAGCGCATCCACGATTGACCTGGCTGTTATTCCCGGCGACGGCATCGGCCCCGAGGTCACGGCCGAAGCCCTGAAGGTCCTTGAGAAGGCGGCCGCGGCCGAGGGCATCGTCCTGCAGCAGACCCACTACAAGCTGGGCGCCCAGCACTGGCTGGAAACGGGCGAGACCCTGCCGGCGGAAACCCTCGCTGACCTCCGCACCCGCGACGCCATCCTCTTCGGAGCGGTCGGGGCAGCCCCCGGCGACACCAGGATCCCGTCCGGCATCATCGAGCGTGAATTGCTGCTCAAGCTGCGTTTCAGCCTGGACCACTTCGTCAACCTGCGCCCGTCCCGCCTGTACCCGGGCGTCGCCAGCCCGCTCGCCAACCCCGGGGAGATCGACTTCATCGTGGTCCGCGAGGGCACCGAGGGCCCGTACGTTGGCAACGGCGGCACCCTGCGCGCCGGCACCCCGCACGAGGTCGCCACCGAGGTTTCACTCAACACCGCCCACGGCGTGGAACGGGTCGTCCGGGACGCCTTCCGCCGCGCCAACGACCGGCCGCGCAAGAAGGTCACCCTTGTCCACAAGCACAACGTCCTGGTCTTCGCCGGGCACCTCTGGAAGCGCACCGTGGAGGCCGTGGCCCGGGAATTCCCCGAGGTAAGCCATGACTACCTGCACATCGATGCCGCCACCATTTTTATGGTCACCGATCCGGCCCGCTTCGACGTGATCGTCACGGACAACCTCTTCGGCGACATCATCACCGACCTGGCCGCTGCGGTCACCGGAGGTATCGGCCTGGCCGCGTCCGGAAACATCAACATGGAACGCACCGCGCCGTCCATGTTCGAACCCGTACACGGCTCCGCACCGGACATCGCCGGCCAGCAGAAGGCGGACCCCACCGCGGCCATCCTCTCCGCCGCGCTCCTGCTGGACCACCTTGGCTACGGCGCCGCGGCCCGCAAGATTGAAGCCGCCGTCGTTGCCGACATCGCAGGCCGCAGCGCTGCGCTCCGCAGCACCAGCGCGATCGGCGACGCCATCGCCGCCGCCCTGTAGGTCCCTCCCCGGCGCCGCGCTGGAGGGTCCGCCAACGGGCGTAAGCTTGTTTCGAATCACCAATATGCTGCCGTGGTCCGCCGCTGAACCACGTTCACATGCCAGGCAGCCGACCGTGGAGGAACCATGACTCAGACTGCCCATGGCGTCGAATTCACCCAGAGGCTTTCGGCAACCCCGAAGTCCGCTGAAGAACGTGCTGCCATCCTGGCGAACCCGGGTTTCGGCAACTATTTCACCGACCACACCGCCATCGTCGACTACAGCGTCGATGCCGAGGGCAAGGGAGGCTGGCACGATGCCCGCATTGAGGCCTACGGCCCCATTTCCCTGGACCCCTCCGCTGCAGTGCTCCACTACGGCCAGGAAATCTTCGAAGGACTCAAGGCCTACCGCCACGCCGACGGTTCCATCTGGACGTTCCGCCCCGAGGCCAACGCCGCACGCCTGAACAAGTCGGCCCGCCGGCTCGCGCTCCCCGAACTCCCGGAAGAGTACTTCGTCGGTGCCATCCGCGAGCTTGTCTCGGTGGACCGGGAATGGGTGCCCTCCGGCGACGGCGAAGCTCTCTACCTGCGGCCGTTCATGATCGCCACCGAGGCCTTCCTGGGCGTCCGTGCCGCCCGCGAAGTCACCTTCCGCGTCATCGCCTCCCCGGTTGGCAACTACTTCGGCGGGGAGCTCAAGCCGGTCTCCATCTGGATCTCCCGCGAATACGCCCGCGCCGGCCGCGGCGGAACCGGAGCCGCGAAGTGCGGCGGCAACTACGCCGCTTCGCTGATCGCGCAGCAGGAAGCCGAGGCCCACGGCTGCAAGCAGGTGCTCTTCCTCGACCAGTTCAATGACAACGCCGTCGAAGAGCTGGGCGGCATGAACGTGTTCTTCGTGATGAAGGACGGCTCGCTGGTCACCCCCGCGTTGAGCGGAACCATCCTGGAGGGCATCACCAGGATGTCCGTCATCCAGGTTGCCAGGGACATGGGCCGCGAGGTTACCGAACGCAAGATCACGCTGGATGAATGGCGCGACGGTGTGGCCTCCGGCGAGGTCGCCGAGGTCTTCGCCTGCGGAACCGCCGCCGTCATCACACCGATCGGCGTGCTCAAGGACGACACCGAGTTCATCGGCTCCGAGGACGCGAAGGCGGGGGAGACCACCATGATCATCCGCGAGCAGCTCCTCGGCATCCAGACCGGAGCCGTTGAGGACATCCACGGCTGGCTGACCCGGCTGGCCTAGAACGTAGCGCCTCGGCATCAGGCAGCGCCCGACGGCGGCCCGCACCTTCCGGTGCGGGCCGCCGTCGTCGTTGGCTTGAGATTTGACCGGCCGGAAGTCCTTGGCGGCACCCCGGACGCGCGGGCACAATATTGCCCATGACTGGACTCATTCAGGTTCTGGGTGTGGCGTTCGGGATTCTGCTGATCCTCGTCGGGATCCTCGAGTCCTTCTTCTTCCGGGACCAGCGCCTCCACCGGCTGTTCCTGATCAGGCCCGAGGACACGGACGCCGTGCGGATGTGGACCTTTAACCTGGGTTTCTACAACATGATCTGGGGAGCGGGCGCGATCGTCGGCGCGGTGCTGCTGGCGGGTCCGGAGCCGGCGGCCGGGCGGACGCTGCTGCTTTTCACCTGCCTGGGCCATGTGCTGCTGGGCATCATTCTGGTGCTGTCCGAGCGGCGGCTGTGGGCGAGCGCCATCGCCGAGGCACTCCTTCCGGCGGTCATTGCAGCAATGCTGCTCGTGTGAGCGCCGCTTCGGTGGGAAGATGGAACTGTGATCCCGGATGACCCCCGCGCCATGGTGCGCAGCACAGAGTTGACCCGTTTCAGGCTTGCGCCCAATCCCGGGCCGATGAGCCTGCACGGGACCAACTCCTACGTGATTTGCGCCCCGGGCGCCGCCGGCACCGTCGTGGTTGATCCGGGTCCCCTGGATGAGCCGCACCTGCAGGAACTGGCCCGGGCCGGCGCCGTTGAACTCATCCTGATTACGCACCGGCATGCCGACCACACCGCCGCCGCAGCCAGGTTCGCCGAATTGACCGGGGCACCCGTGCGCGCCATGGATCCCGCCCACTGCCATGGGGGCAGCCCGCTTGTGGACGGCGAAGTCATCCACGCTGCCGGGGCGGAAATCAGGGTGCTGGCGACGCCGGGCCACACCTCGGACTCGGTCTGCTTCCACCTGCCGCACGATGGCGCCCACGGGTCGGTCCTTACCGGCGACACGATCCTCGGACTCGGAACCACGGTCCTGGACTACCCGGATGGCACCCTGGGTGACTACCTGGCCTCGCTGGACCGGCTGGAAAGCCTGGGCGCCTCGACCGTCCTCCCGGCCCACGGGCCGATGCTGCCCGCCCTTGACACGATCGTCCGTGCCTACCGGAACCACCGCGAGGACCGCCTGGCGCAGATCCGCTCCGCGCTGTCGAGCCTCGGCGCTGGGGCGCAGGTGACCGAGGTGGCCGACGCCGTCTACGCCGCAGTCGATCCCGCCGTGCGGCCTGCGGCTGAACTCTCCGTGGCGGCCCAGCTGCACTACCTGCGCCTGGACAGCGGCACGGCCTAGCCCGGCGGAGACGGTACGCTTGGAGCCATGCGTATCGCCCGGTTTGTTGTCGATTCTGATCCCCTCTACGGCATTGTTGAAGGTGAGCCCGGCAGTGAGGAAGTCACTGTCATCAACGGCGACCCCTTCTTTCACGGCGTGGAACGAACCGCCGTCCGGCACAAGCTGGAGGACGTGCGGCTGCTCGCTCCGATCATCCCGCGCAGCAAAGTCATCGGCGTCGGCCGCAACTTCGTCGAACACGCCCAGGAACTCGGCAATGAAATCCCGAAGCAGCCGCTGCTCTTCCTGAAGCCCAACACCTCGGTGATCGGGCCCAACGATCCCATCGTCCTGCCGGAGTTCTCCGAGGAAGTCTCCTTCGAAGCCGAACTCTGCGTTGTGATCGGCCGGATCTGCAAGGACGTCCCGGAGGAGCGCGTCGATGACGTTATCTTCGGCTACACCTGCGGCAACGACCTCACCGCCCGCGACGTCCAGAAGACCGACCTGCAATGGGCCCGGGCCAAGGGCTTCGACACCTCCGCGCCGCTGGGACCGTGGATCGAGACCGAACTGAACACCGAGGACCTGCGGATCCAGGGCCGGCTGAATGGTGAACTGCGCCAGGACGGAAGCACCAGCCAGATGATCCGCGGCGTCCGCGAACTCGTCGCCATCGTCTCGCAGGCCTTCACCCTGCTGCCCGGCGACGTCATCATGACCGGCACTCCGGCCGGCGTCGGACTCGTCCAGGCCGGTGACCGCTTTGAGGTCGAGATCGAGGGAATCGGCCGCCTTTCCAACCCGGTCGTTCGCCGCTAGGGCGAAACGCCACAAAGAAACAGCTCCGGTTTCGGACAGCCGCCCCGTGGATCCACGGTGCGGCTGTCCGTTTTCGCAGCGGAAACCCCGGGCGTCCGGCCGGGATGGGGGTTGGTAATGTTGGTACCACTATGACTACTCCCTCCGCGCCCGACGCCGTCTCCAGCTCCGCCCCCTCCGTGACCAGCGAAGTCACCGCCGACACCCCGGTCCGTGTCCGCTTCTGCCCGTCACCCACCGGCACCCCGCACGTCGGCCTGATCCGCACGGCCCTGTTCAACTGGGCCCACGCCCGCCACACCAAGGGCACCTTCGTGTTCCGCATCGAGGACACCGACGCGGCGCGAGACTCGGAAGAGAGCTACCAGCAGCTGCTCGAGGCCCTGAAATGGCTCGGCATCACCTGGGAAGAAGGCGTCGAGGTCGGCGGACCGCACGAGCCGTACCGCCAGTCCCAGCGCCTGGACCTGTACAAGGACGTCGTCGCCAAGCTGATCGAGGCCGGCTACGCCTATGAGTGCTACTCCTCCCCGGAAGAAGTTGAGGCCCGCCACCGCACCGCCGGCCGCGACCCCAAGCTGGGCTATGACAACTTCGACCGCGAGCTCTCCGCGGAGCAGCTGGCCGCGTTCCAGTCCGAGGGCCGCAAGCCCGTGCTGCGCGTGCGGATGCCGGATACGGATGTCACCTTCACCGACATGGTCCGCGGCGACATCACGTTCAAGGCCGGCAGCATTCCGGACTACGTGATCGTCCGCGCAGACGGCTCCCCGCTCTACACCCTGGTCAACCCCGTGGACGACGCCCTTATGGGCATCACCCACGTGCTCCGCGGCGAGGATCTGCTCTCCTCCACGCCCCGCCAGGTGGTGCTGATCCGCGCGCTGATGGACATCGGCGTAGCCAGCTACCTGCCGGTCTTCGGACACCTGCCCTATGTCATGGGGGAGGGGAACAAGAAGCTCTCCAAGCGTGACCCGCAGTCCAACCTGTTCCTGCTCCGGGACCGCGGCTTCATCCCGGAGGGCCTGCTCAACTACCTCTCCCTGCTCGGCTGGAGCCTCTCCGCCGACGAGGACATCTTCACCGTGGACCAGCTGATCGAGCACTTCGACGTCAACGACGTGCTCGCCAACCCGGCCCGCTTCGACATCAAGAAGGCCGAGGCCATCAACGGCACGCACATCCGGATGCTCGACGCCGAGGACTTCCGCGGCCGTCTCGTCCCGTACCTGCGCACCGCCGGTTTCGTCGGCGACACCCTGACCGAACGCCAGGAGGAGATCCTCGCCGAGGCGGCCCCGCTGATCCAGGAGCGCATCTCGCTGCTGGGCGAGGCCCCCGAACTGCTCGCCTTCCTGTTCAAGAACGACGACGCGATCGACGTCGCCGACGACGCCCGCAAGGGGCTTCCGGAGAACCTCACCGAAGTGCTCGATGCCGCCCTGTCCGCCCTGGAACCGCTTCCAGACTGGAACGCCGAGGGCATCCAGGCCGCCCTCAAGGAGGCCCTCGTGGAGGGACTCGGGGTCAAGCCGCGGCTTGCCTTCGGCCCGGTCCGCACGGCCATCTCCGGCCGCCGGATCTCCCCGCCGCTGTTCGAATCCATGGTGATCCTGGGCAAGGACTCGTCCCTGGCCCGGCTGCGCGCCTTCCGCGGCTGATGACTGCCCTGCAGTCCGGCAGCAGGCCCGGCAGCCGGCCCGAGGCCCGCACCAGCGCGCTGGCCGCCGGCCTGGGCGGTATCCGCGGTGTGCTGTTCGACATCGACGACACGCTCGTGGACCTTGAGTTCTCCATGACGTCGGCGCTCCGCGACGTCAGCGAACATCTCCTGCCCGGCCTCGATGAGGCCGGGTGGGAGAAGTTCGGGCGGATCTTCACCCGCGAGACCACCCACTTCTACGACCGCTACCTGGCCGGGGAACTGAGCTTCAACGAGCAGCGGCTGCTCCGGGGCCGTGCCGCCCTGGGGCACTTCGGCGTGGAACTGGAGGAGGGCGAGCAGTCACACCACTGGGTCAGCTCCTACGCCAGCCGGCAGCACGGCTACATCCGCGCCTTCGACGACGTCATCCCGATGCTCGACGCGCTGGATACCGCCGGCATCCCCTACGGCGCCGTGAGCAACAACGTCCACGACTACCAGCGGGTCAAGCTGGACGCCGCCGGGCTGGAACGCATCAGTGTCCTGGTGGGCACGGACACCGTGGGCGCGGCGAAGCCGGATCCGGCCATCTACCTGGAGGGCGTCCGCCGCCTCGGCACCGGCGCCGGCGAAACGCTCTACGTGGGGGACAACAGGCTCCTCGACGCGGACGGCTCGACGGCGGCAGGGCTCCTGGGTGTCTGGCTGAACCGCGGCGGGGAACCGGCCCCGGGCTTTGCCGGCCGCGAAATCGGTTCGCTGCTGGAGCTGCTGGCCTAACTGTCCGCCGGCGCTGCGCCGGCCTGCGCCGCCCGACGGGTCCGCAGCACCAGAAAGGTTGCGAGCGAGCCGAGGCCCAGCACGCTGACCATTCCGAGGGCCAGGGCTGCGTCGGACGGGCCGACCATGTTCGATGGCGAGACGGCCGCCGCGCTCGAGTGCAGAGTGCCGGTGCCCTCGGCAATCCGGGCGTTGCCGTCGGCCAGTTTGTCCGCCCCTGTGGACAGCTGCGTGGAACCGGACGCCAGTTTGGTGTTGCCGGCCGAGAGCTCGGAGGCGCCCGATGCGAGGGCCAGGGATCCGTTCAACAGGCCCGGATTGGCCGGGTCCGCCGGATCACCCTTGATGCCCGCGTTCAGGGCCACGGTGCCCTCCACAAGCCGGGCACTGCCTTCGGTCATTCTCGCCGCAGCCTTGATGAGCCCCGGGCGGGCGGGGTCGCCCGGAACGCCGTCCATGCCCGTCCGGATCTTCGACGTTCCGTCGGCCAGAAGTTCGGTGCCGAGGACCACGCCGGGCTGGTTGGGGTCCCGGCTGTTGAGCTTGTTGGCCAGGGTCCCAAACCCTGCAGTCAACTGGCCGGTCCCCGCGTGGAGCTGCCCCGCGCCCGCCTGCAGGCTGCCCGCACCGGTCTGCAGCTGGGAGGCTCCCGCGTCCAGCTTCAGGGCGCCGGCAGTGATTTTGGCGATCTTGTCCTTGACCGCGGCCAGCGGCACCAGGCCCTGCACGGGATCCGAGGCGGCAGCCTGCAACAGTTCGAGGGCCTGCGCCAGGGCCGCGGTTCCGGTCCCGGCTGCCGGGTCGTTGTTGGCGCCCCGGTAGCCCTTGAGCTGGACCGTCCCTGCCGCCAGCTCGCCGGACCCTTGAGCCAGCCGGGCCGCGCCCGCATCAAGCTGCGTGGCGCCGTCGGCCAGGTTGTTCTCCGCGTTGCCCCCGGCAGTGGGGGACAGGGCAGCTGAGAGCTGCGCAGCCCCAGCGGCAAGCTTCTGCGCGCCGACGTCGACCTTGTAGACGCCGGGAGCCAGTTTGTTGTTGACATCGGTTTCAATCTTCACGGCACCCGCGGACAGCTGGTCCGCACCGGCCTGGAGCTTCTCGGCGCCAGGGGCCAGCTTCTGGCTGATCCCCGCATGGACCTTTTCGGCCCCGTCGGAAAGCTTGCCGGCACCGGTGTCCGCCTGTCCGGCGCCCGTGGCGAGCTTGCCGGCACCATCTTTCAGCTGGGCGGCTCCGGCGGAGGCTTGCCCGGCGCCTTCCTTGAGCCGGGCAGAACCATCCGTAATCCGGCCGGTCACGAGCGTGTAGAACCCCAGAAGGGCGATGAGCAGCAGGGCAAGAATGGCGATGGCGATCTGCTGGCTACGGGAGCGGGTCTTGCTGGTGGCGGCACGACTCTGTGTCACGGATGGTTCCTCTCGACGGTGGTTACCGGCAGCGGCTTTGCTGCCGGCCCCGGGCTGTGATGCAGCTAACAGCCGGAAAATTCCGCGCCGCTGCCCGCAGCGGACCGGGGGAGGGTTGGTTACTCGCTGGTAACTTACCGAGCGTAAACTTGTTGAGGCCGGATTGGCAAGGGTTTCCGTTGTCGGGGGTGTGCCCGGCGATGCGGAGGCCCGTCCACGGGGCCCAGAGCTGGCCGATTTGTGCGGATGAAAACTCTCGGGTAAAGTAATTACTCGTGCTGAGGCGCCGGGAGCGCGGGTTTAGACCCGGGAATCCGGCCCGAAAGTTCCATTGGGATATGGTGTAATTGGCAACACTACGGTTTCTGGTACCGTCATTCTAGGTTCGAGTCCTGGTATCCCAGCTCTGAAAAATCCGCGGATTTCGGCGGCTGATCAGGGGTTTTGAATCGGCTCAACGATTTGAAACACTTGCTGAGTGTATGAAATAATCGCTTAGCGCGAATGGCAGCAATGCCGTTCTGGAGAGTACGCGGCCCCATCGTATAGCGGCCTAGTACGCTGCCCTCTCACGGCGGTAACGCGGGTTCGAATCCCGCTGGGGTCACAAATGAGACGGTCCCGGGCATCAGCCCGGGGCCGTTTTTCGTTGTTCCCCCTCCCATGGCGCGGAACCGGCTGCCCCGGAACTGGCATGATGATTCGGTGAGTTCCGAAGAATCCCGCGGCCAGGCCGTTGAACTGCTGGAAGCCGTCCATCGCGACCTGGCTGCCACCGCACTGCCGCTGGCGCTTCCCGGCTCGGAGGAAGCCCGGCGGGACATCCGCAACGCCCTCGCCCAGCTCGAGGACTACATCCTGCCGCGCTACCGCAGCCTGGACGCGCCCCTGCTGGCCGTCGTGGGCGGGTCCACCGGCGCCGGGAAATCGACCCTGGTCAACGGACTCGTCGGGCACGCCGTCACCCGGGCCGGTGCAATCCGGCCCACCACACGCCAGCCGATCCTGCTGCATCACCCCGCCGATGGGCGCTGGTTTGAGGACCAGCGGGTCCTGCCGAGCCTAAGCCGGATCCGCGGCACGGTGAACCGTGAGCCGTTGCCGGCCAGCCAGGCCGGTCCCACCCCGGACGCGGCAGCGATCACCTCGCTGGTGCTGGTCGCCGATCCGGCCGTGCCGCAGGGAATCGCCCTGCTGGACGCCCCCGACGTCGACTCCATCTCCGCTGACAACCGCAAGCTCGCCGGCCAGCTGCTGGCCGCCGCAGACCTGTGGGTCTTCGTCACCACCGCCAACCGTTATGCCGACGCCGTCCCGTGGCGACTGCTGCTGGACGCTGCCTCCCGGGACATTACCGTGGCGGTGGTGCTGGACCGGGTCCCGGCCGCCGCTGAGGCCGAGGTCAGCGCCGACCTGCAGTCCATGCTCAGCAGGGAAGGCCTGGGCGGGGCCCGCCTCTTCGTTGTACCCGAGGCGGTCCTGGACGGGTTCGGGATGCTTCCGCCCGCCGCCGTCGGGCCGTTGCGGCTCTGGCTGCAGGAACTCGCCGCCGACGCTGCCGGGCGCGCCGACATCGCCAGACGGACATTGAACGGGACCGTCAAGGCCCTGGGGAACCGCGTCGAGACCGTGGCGCAGGCCGCCGTTGCCCAGGAACATGCGGCCGAGGTCCTTGCCGGGGACGCCCGGGACGCCTACCGGGACGCCGTAGCCAGGATCCTTGAGGCCACCCGTGACGGCGCCCTCCTCCGGGGTGAGGTCCTGGCCCGCTGGCAGGACTTTGTGGGCACCGGCGAGTTCTTCCGGGCGATGGAACAGAACGTTGGCCGCTTCCGCGACAGGGTCGGAGCCTTCTTCCGTGGCGAACCGGCGCCGGCCGTGCGGGTGGAGACGGCGATCGAAAGCGGCCTGCAGGCCGTCATTATCGATGAGGCCGCCAACGCAGCCGAAGCCACAGACGGACGCTGGCGCTCCGATCCGGCCGGCCGCCAGCTGCTGGGCAGCGACGACCTCTCGGGGACCTCCGAAGGCTTTGCGGAGAAAGCCGCTGCCGAGATCCGGGCATGGCAGGGGAGCCTGATGGAACTGATCCGGACCGAAGGCCAGGGCAGGCGCACCCAGGCCCGCTGGCTGTCCTTCGGCATTAACGGCCTCGGCGCTGCCCTGATGATTGTGGTGTTCTCCATGACCGCCGGGCTGACCGGCCTGGAGGTCGGCATCGCTGGCGGCACCGCCGTCGCCGGACAGCGGCTGCTGGAAGCGGTGTTCGGCGAGGACGCCGTGCGCCGGCTGGCCAGGACCGCCCGTGAGGATCTCCACGCCCGCTGCCAGCGCCTGCTCGAGGCCGAGCAGCAGCGTTTCCTGGCCCGGCTTGAAATTTCCGGTGGGGTCCCTCCTGCGGTGCTCGCCGGCCATGCCGCGTCGCTCCGCCGGCTGGCGGCCTCCGTATGAGCCGCCATGGCGCCGCCGCCGAGGCCTCCCGGCTGGACCGCAGGCTTGAGGCCCTGAACGAGGCGCGCGAACTGGCCGCCGGAGCGCTCCCGGAGGACGTTCTGGACGGCGTCCTCCAGGTGCTCGACCGGGCCAGTTCCCGGCGTTCCCTCTCGGCAGACCACACCGTCGTCGGCTTCTTCGGGGCCACCGGCAGCGGAAAGTCCTCGCTCTTCAACGCCGTCAGCGGGGCGGAAATCGCGACGGCGGCCGCGCGGCGGCCCACGACCTCGGAGCCGCTGGCCGGTATCTGGGGAGCTGCGGGCAGCGATGAGCTGCTGGACTGGCTGGCAGTCCGGAACCGGCACCACGCCTCCCCGGTACCCGGTTTCGCGGATGAAGGCACGGGCCTGATCCTCCTGGACCTTCCCGACTTCGACTCCACCCGCGCCGCCAACCGCGAGATCGTGGAGCGGATGGTGGGACTCGTTGACGTCCTCGTCTGGGTGCTCGATCCACAGAAGTATGCCGACGCGGCGGTGCACAACGATTTCCTCACCCCGCTGGCCTCCCACGGTGCCGTCACCCTGGTCGTGCTGAACCAGATCGACAGGCTGGCCGCCCATGAGATCGCCCCGGTGCTGGAGTCGCTCAAGGCAATTCTGGCGCGGGACGGGCTAAGCAAGGTGCAGGTCATTGGCGCCTCCGCCGTGGTGGGGACCGGTGTGGACAAGGTCCGGGCCGCCATCCGCCAGGTGGCTTCGCAGCGGCAGGCCCAGTCCCAGCGCCTCGGCGCGGACGTCACACGGGCCGCGGCCCGGCTCGCTGAGGCGTCCGGGCAGGGGGAATCGGCCGGGGTCAAAGCAGCGTCAAAAGCCAGGCTAGCCGAGGAGCTGTCCGTTGCCGCGAACGTCCCGCTCGTGGTGGAGGCCGTTGTCCGGTCCTATCAGCTGGAGTCGGCCCGCCGCACCGGCTGGCCGGTGACGCGGTGGCTGGTCCGCTTCCGGCCCGATCCGCTGAGGCGCCTGAACCTGCGCCGGGAGGGCGCCCGGGCGGAACTCAACCGCACCTCGCTGCCGCCGGCGGGTGCCCCGGAGCGGGCCCGCACGGATGCCGCCGTCCGGGAATTTGCTGACGCAGCGTCCGACGGCGCCCCCGGCCCCTGGCGTGCGGTGATCCGCGGTGCCGCCCGCGACGGCCGTGAGCAGCTGCCGGACGCCCTCGACCAGGCCATCGCCTCCACGGAGCTGAAGGCAGGCAGCAAGGCCTGGTGGTGGGCGGGTTTCAACATCGTGCAGTGGCTGGCACTGCTGACCGCCCTCGGGGGCTTCGCATGGCTCGGCGTCCTGGCGGCGCTGGGCTACCTGCAGCTTTCCGTTCCCCCGGTGCCGCTGGTGGAGGGCTGGCCGGTGCCGACCGTGATGATCGCCGGCGGAGCGCTGCTCGGGATTGTCCTGGCCGTCCTGGCAAAGTTCATCACGGGTGCGGCCGCCCGGGCACGGGGCGCGGCTGCACGGAAACGGCTCAAGGCCTCCGTCGCGGCCGTAGCGGAGGATTTGGTGGTGGAGCCTGTGGAGCTGGAGGTCAGCCGGCTGGCTTCTTTCCACAAGGCCCTGCAGGCGGCGTCACGCTGAGCGGACTGCGGCGTCGCGGACCTTGACCATGGTGCGCAGGTTGCGTGTGGTGGTGGAGGCCTTGTACTTCGGCTTCGAGGCCAGCTTGCTGAACGGGCTGTCCAGGGTGCCGCCGGCCGGCGCCAGCCACGCCAGGGCTTCGGGCCCCAGCCGCGTCAGCTCAGCTCCGCCCAAGGCGGTGCCTGCCTGATACAGCTCATCGAGCACCTCGGTGTCCGAGCCGAGGGTGAGGTAAGTGTGCGTTGAGGTGTCGTCCGCGGGGTAGGGGCACGCCGCCACCAGTTCGCCCACCCGGTCCGCCGCCAGGACCACGACCCAGGCGTCATAGCCGAAGGCCTCCCGGAGGCACTCCTCGAATTCCTTCTTAACGCCGGCCGGGGACAGTTCGCTCGAAAGCACGACATTTCCGCTTGCCAGGAGCGTCTTCACGCCCGAAAACGGACGGGGCTCCAGGGCTTGCCTGAGGTCGGCCATCCTGATGGTGATGCCGCCGACGTTGACCCCGCGCAGGAACACCGCATAGCTGCTCATGCGGACAGCCTATGCCGTCAGTCGTTGGTCTTGCGCAGGGCCTCGGTCAGCACACGGGCCGCGTTGCAGACCACTTCGGCGTGCAGCCGGCCCGGCTGGCGGGTCAGGCGTTCAATCGGCCCCGAGATCGAGACCGCGGCGATTACCCGGCCGGAGGGGCCGCGCACGGGGGCAGAAACGGACGCCACCCCCGGCTCGCGCTCGCCCAGGCTCTGGCCCCAGCCCCGCCGTCGAACCCCGGCCAGGACGGTGGGGGTGAACCGGGCGGCCTGCAGGCCTTCCAGGAGCCGGTCGTGGTCCTCCCAGGCCAGGAGCACCTGGGCCGCGGAGCCGGCCTTCATCGACAACTGGGTGCCGACCGGAATGGTGTCCCGGAGGCCGATGGGGCGTTCGGCGGAGGCCACGCAGACGCGCCACTCACCCTGCCGGCGGAAGATTTGGGCGCTCTCACCGGTGGCATCACGCAGCTGCATCAGGACCGGTCCGGCGGAGGCGATCAGGCGGTCCTCGCCGGCGGCGGAGGCGAGCTCAACCAGGCGGCTACCGAGCACAAAACGGCCCTGGATGTCCCGGCTGACCAGCCGGTGATGGACCAGCGCCAGGGCCAGCCGGTGCACGGTGGGCCGCGCCAGTCCCGTGGCAGCGACAAGCTGTGCCAGGGTGGTGGGCCCGGCCTCAAGTGCGTCAAGCACATGGGCCGCTTTATCGATGACACCGACGCCACTAGAATTGTCCATGTAATGATATTGCCGTCTCATTATCTGAGATGCAAGTCAACCCGCTGGCGCATTACACGTGGGTGCTGATTCAGTGGAGACAAACAAGCCGGCAAGTACGAACACCGCAGTGAAGGGAGAAGGCCGTGGCAAAGACACTGGCCGAGAAAGTCTGGGACGCGCACGTGGTGCGCAAAGGCGACGGCGAAGGAGCCAACGCCCAGCCCGACCTTCTCTTCATCGACCTCCACCTGGTGCACGAGGTGACCTCTCCGCAGGCCTTTGAGGGCCTTCGGCTGGCCGGGCGCCCGCTGCGCCGGCCGGACCTCACCATTGCCACCGAGGACCACAACACTCCCACGCTGGACATCGACAAACCAATTGCCGATCTCACCAGCCGCACACAGATCCAGACGCTGCGCAACAACTGCCAGGAATTCGGTGTCCGGCTGCACTCGCTGGGCGACGCCGAGCAGGGGATCGTCCACGTCGTGGGCCCGCAGCTGGGCCTCACCCAGCCCGGCATGACCGTGGTCTGCGGCGACTCGCACACCTCCACCCACGGCGCGTTCGGCGCCCTCGCGATGGGCATCGGCACCTCCGAGGTCGAGCACGTTATGGCCACCCAGACGCTGTCGCTGAAGCCCTTCAAGACCATGGCCATCAACGTCGAGGGCACCCTGCGGCCGGGCGTTTCCGCCAAGGACATCATCCTGGCCGTGATCGCCAAAATCGGCACCGGCGGCGGACAGGGCTACGTGCTCGAGTACCGCGGCTCCGCGATCCGTGCGCTGTCCATGGAAGCCCGGATGACCATCTGCAACATGTCCATCGAAGCCGGCGCCCGCGCCGGACTCGTCGCACCGGACCAGACCACCTACGACTACATGTTCGGCCGCCCGCACGCCCCGCAGGGCGCCGAATGGGATGCCGCCGTCGAGTACTGGAACACCCTGCGCACCGAGGACGACGCGACGTTCGACGTCGAGGTGGACCTCGACGCCGACACCCTGGAACCGTTCGTGACCTGGGGGACCAACCCGGGCCAGGGCGTGTCCCTCTCCGCCAAGGTGCCCTCGCCCGAGGACATCGGCGACGAGAACGCCAAGGCCGCCGCGGAACGCGCGCTGCAGTACATGGGGCTGGAAGCCGGCACCCCGATGAAGGACATCCGGGTGGACACGGTCTTCCTGGGCTCCTGCACCAACTCCCGGATGGAGGACCTCCGTGCGGCCGCGGACATCGTCCGCGGCCGTACCAAGGACCCCAACATCCGGATGCTCGTGGTGCCCGGTTCCGCCCGCGTCCGGCTCGAAGCCGAGGCCGAGGGCCTGGACAAGGTCTTCAAGGACTTCGGCGCCGAATGGCGCTTCGCCGGCTGCTCCATGTGCCTGGGCATGAACCCGGACCAGCTCGAACCCGGGGAGCGCTGCGCCTCCACCTCGAACCGCAACTTCGAGGGCCGCCAGGGCAAGGGCGGACGCACCCACCTGGTCTCCCCGGTTGTGGCAGCGGCGACGGCGGTGCGCGGCACCCTGAGCTCGCCCTCGGACCTGGACCCCGCTCCGGAGTCCGCCGCGCTCCGTTCCGACGCAGCCTAACGGGCCTGCGCGAATCCACACAGCCCAGACCCGCACCGCTCAGATCCACACAGCCTAGAAGGATCCGCCATGGAAAAGTTCACCACCCACACCGGAATCGGCGTCCCGCTGCGCCAGAGCAACGTCGACACGGACCAGATCATCCCGGCCGTTTACCTCAAGCGCATCACCCGGACCGGCTTCGAAGACGCGCTGTTCGCGGCCTGGCGCAAGGACCCGGCGTTCATCCTGAACCAGGAACCGTTCAATGCGGGCTCCGTGCTCGTTGCCGGACCTGACTTCGGCACCGGTTCCTCCCGCGAGCACGCCGTCTGGGCGCTCAAGGACTATGGCTTCAAGACCGTGCTGTCCTCCCGTTTCGCCGACATCTTCCGGGGCAACTCCGGCAAGCAGGGCCTGCTCGCCGCCGAACTGGCCCAGGACGACATCGAACTCATCTGGAAGGAGCTGGAGAACGCCCCCGGCACCGCAGTCACCGTCGACCTCGTGTCCAAGACCGTCCAGTGCGGCAACATCGTGGCGCCGTTTGAGATTGACGACTACACCCGCTGGCGCCTCCTCGAGGGTCTGGACGACATCGGGCTGACCCTCAAGCATGAGGCAGACATCACCGCCTTCGAGGCCACCAGGCCGTCGTTTATGCCCAAAACCCTGCCGGCCAAACTGTCCTAGCTGTTCCAGCAGTCCTGACCCTCGAGCCCCACCGCAACCCCTACCGCAACGCGGGGTCACTTACCGCCCGTCCGCACGTTGGGACCGGCCGCAAGTGACCCCGCGTTTTTGGGTTTTCGACGGCGGCGGCCGGGACGGCGGCGACAGGCCCGGCGCGCGCCGTATTTCAGATCGGTAACGCTAGCTCCTATGCTTAGCTGGTGCCTTTGTAAGGATTTGGGGGCGAGTAGTCGTGAGGAAACCGGTAAATGAGTAGTGTTCTGACAATCCGCGGAGGCGTCCCGCTAACTGGCCGCGTCACCGTGCGGGGGGCCAAGAATCTTGTCCCCAAAGCCATGGTGGCTGCCCTGCTGGGCAACGAGCCGTCCGTGCTGCGCAACGTCCCCGAAATCAAGGACGTCGAGGTTGTCACCAGCCTGCTCCAGCTCCACGGCGTCACCGTCGAGAAAGACCCCGTCACCGGGGACCTGACCCTCGACCCGACCAACGCGAAGACGGCCTCCCACACGGCGATCGACGCGCACGCCGGCGATTCCCGCATCCCGATCCTGCTGTGCGGACCCTTGATCCACGCAATCGGCGAGGCCTTCATCCCGGACCTGGGCGGCTGCAAGATCGGCGACCGCCCGATCGACTACCACCTGAACGTGCTGCGGCAGTTCGGCGCCGTGGTGGAAAAGCGTCCCGGCGGCATCCACATCTCCGCCCCCGGAGGGCTCAAGGGTGCAAAGATTTCCCTGCCGTACCCCTCGGTCGGTGCCACCGAGCAGGTGCTGCTAAGCGCCACGAGGGCCGAGGGCATCACTGAACTCTCCGGCGCGGCCACCGAACCGGAAATTGTCGACCTCATCGCGGTGCTGCAGAAGATGGGCGCCATCATCAGCGTCCAGACGGACCGCACCATCCGCATCGAGGGCGTCCCGGACCTCGGCGGCTACAACCACCGCGCCCTCTCGGACCGCAACGAATCGGCGTCCTGGGCCTCCGCGGCGCTGGTCACCCGCGGCGACATCTTCGTCGAAGGCGCCACCCAGCGCGACATGATGACCTTTCTGAACACCTACCGCAAGGTCGGCGGCGGGATGGACATCGGCGACGCCGGCATCCGGTTCTACCACAAGGGCGGCAAGCTCAACCCGCTGGTCCTGGAAACGGATGTGCACCCCGGCTTCATGACCGACTGGCAGCAGCCGCTGATTGTGGCCCTGACGCAGGCCGAAGGTGTGTCCATCGTCCACGAAACCGTGTACGAGAACCGCTTCGGCTTCACGGAGGCCCTGATCCGGATGGGAGCCAACATCCAGGTCCACCGCGAATGCCTCGGCAGTGTGCCGTGCCGGTTCGGCCAGCGCAACTTCCTGCATTCAGCCGTGATTTCCGGCCCCACCCAGCTGACCGGGACCGACATTGACGTCCCGGACCTGCGTGGCGGATTCAGTCACCTGATCGCGGCCCTGGCCGCCAACGGCACCTCGCGGGTCACCGGAATCGACATCATCAACCGCGGCTACGAGCGCTTTACCGAAAAGCTCGCGGGCCTGGGCGCCGATTTCGACATCACCTCGGCCAAGTAGCGGGGGAACCAGTGAAGGAAACGGCCACGAGCCGCATCACCTTTGTCATTGTCGCCGGGATTGTCCGGCCCGTCATGAACCTCCTGATGCGGAAGGAATGGATCGGCCTGGAGAAGCTTCCCGCCGGCGGCTTCATCGCAACACCCAATCACTGCACCGAAATCGATCCGCTGGTGGTGGCGCACATGCTCTACAACCAGAAGCGGATGCCGCGTTTCCTGGCGAAGGCCGGACTGTTCAAGGTGCCCGTCCTGGGAGCCGTGCTGCGAGCGACCAAACAGGTCCCGGTGGAACGCTCGACGGCGGGCGCCAACCGCTCGCTGCAGATCGCCAAGGAGGTGGTGGACGGGGGCGGGGCCATCATTATCTACCCCGAGGGTACGCTGACCCGGGATCCCGAACTGTGGCCGATGAAGGGGCACACCGGAGCGGCGCGCATGGCGCTGGAAAGCGGTATCCCCGTGGTCCCGATGGCACACTGGGGAGCCCACGAGGTGTTGCCCCGCTACGCCAAAAGGGTTCACATCTTTCCGCGCAAGACTTCCCGCCTGGTTGTGGGCGATCCCGTGGACCTCAGCGCTTTCGCCGGACGCCCGCTGGACAAGGCCACTCTCACCGAAGCGACCAACGTGATCATGGAAGCCATCACTGAACTCCTGGCCACCCTCCGCGGCGGACAGCCCCCTCTGGTCCGCTGGGACCCTTCGGCCCACAACCAGCCCACGCACGGCCGCTTCATCGATCAGGGCGGCACCGCCGGTGCCACCGGCAGCGCTACTGCGGGCGGTCCGCCCGACGCCGGGACCTCCGACGCCGGAACTGCCGCCGGCTCGGACGGCGCCAAATGACCAGCGACCTCGGTGCGGCATCCTCCGCTGCCACGGTGGCAGTGCTGGGAGCAGGGTCCTGGGGGACCACCTTCGCGAAGGTCCTCGCCGACGCAGCCGCGGCCTCCGGCGTCGAACGCGACATCCGGCTTTGGGGCCGCCGCGGCGAAGTCGTTGACCAGATCAACTTGAAGCACCGGAATGAGCAGTACCTCAAGGACATTGCCCTCCCGCCCAGCATCACCGCGTCCACCGACGTCGCCGAGGTCCTTGCCGGCGCCGAGCTCGTGGTCCTGGCCGTTCCGGCCCAGAGCCTGCGGCCGCAGCTGCGCCAATGGAAGAACCTCCTGGCGCCCGGCGCCCTGGTGGTTTCCCTGATGAAGGGACTTGAGCTGCACTCCGACGCCCGGATGAGCGAAGTCATCTCCGAGGAACTCGGCATTCCCGCCAACCGGATCGCCGTGGTCTCTGGACCCAACCTGGCCATGGAGATCGCACGGGAGGAGCCCACCGCCTCTGTCGTGGCCTGCTCCGACCCGATCGCGGCCGGCTGGATCGCGCGGAGCTGCACCGCCCCGTACTTCCGCCCGTACACCACCGGCGACGTTGTCGGCGTCGAAATCGGCGGGATCGTCAAGAACATCATTGCCCTGGCCGTCGGCATTTGCGAAGGCAAGCAGATGGGTGACAACACCAAGGCCTCGGTAATCACGCGCGGCCTCGCCGAGACCTCCCGGCTGTCTTTGGCCCTGGGCGGCGAGGCCCGGACGATGGCCGGACTGGCCGGCCTGGGTGACCTCGTGGCGACGTGTTCCTCGCCGCTGTCCCGGAACCACACGGCCGGACGGCTGCTGGGCAAAGGCATGACCCTGGACGAGGTCACCGCCGAAATGACGCAGACGGCCGAGGGCATTAAATCCGCCCAGGCCGTCCAGGAGCTGGCCGGCAAGCTCGGAGTCGAGATGCCCATCACCGCGGCGGTCGTTGCCGTGCTGGCCGGAAAACTGTCCGTCGACGAACTGGGACCGCTCCTGCTGTCCCGGGACCTGAAACCTGAAGGCGATTACTGAGCGTGTCTGAAGAAAACGTGAGCGCAGAGGGCCTGAGCCCCCGTCCCAGGCCCCGCGTTGCGGTGCTGTTCGGCGGCCGTTCCAGCGAACACGCCGTCAGCTGCGTGACGGCTGCCGGGGTCCTCGGCGCGATCGACCAGACGAAGTACGAGGTCATCCCGATCGGGATCGCCAAAACCGGCCAGTGGGTGCTGGCCTCCGGGGACACCCACGACTGGTCACTCTCGGCATCCTCCCTGCCCGAGGTTGCATCCTCGGCCCGGACCGTGGCGCTGGCCGAAATCGGCGGCGAACACCAGCTGATTGTGGCCTCCCCGAACGAGATCCCGCAGGAACTGGGCGCCGTGGATGTGGTCTTCCCGCTGCTGCACGGCCCGTTCGGGGAGGACGGCACCATCCAGGGGTTCCTGGAGCTGTCCGACACCCGTTATGTCGGCGCCGGGGTGCTGGCGTCCGCCGTGGGCATGGACAAGCACTTCATGAAGGTGGTGTTTGAAGCCGCCGGGCTCCATGTGGGGCCGTACATAGCCGTCACTGACCGGCAGTGGCGCAACGACCCCGAGACCGTCCGCAAGCGGGTGGACAAGCTCGGCTTCCCGGTCTTCGTCAAGCCCGCACGGGCGGGTTCCTCCATGGGCATCTCCAAGGTGGACTCCCTCGAAGGCCTTGACGCGGCCATTGAGGCCGCCCGTGAGCACGATCCGAAACTCGTCATCGAGGCAGGCATCGTGGGCCGCGAGATTGAGTGTGCCGTACTGGAGGGCCGGGGGACCGACGCTCCCCGGACGTCCATGCCGGGAGAGATTTCCGTGGCCGGCGGCGGGCACGAGTTCTATGACTTCAACGCCAAATACGTGGATGACGCCGCGGACCTCAGCTGCCCGGCCGACCTCCCGGACGAGGCCATCACCCGGGTCCGCGAGCTGGCTGCCGTGGCGTTTGACGCCGTCGGGGCGGAGGGACTGAGCCGGGTCGACTTCTTCTACACACCTGACGGCGAACTCATCATCAACGAGATCAACACCATGCCCGGGTTCACGCCGAAGAGCATGTACCCGCAGATGTGGAAGGCCTCCGGCCTGGGCTACGCGGAACTGATCGACGAACTGATCTATCTGGCGCTGCACCGCAAGACCGGACTGCGGTAGGGCCTACTGGCTCGGCGGAAGGTTCTGCAGATCCGCCTGGCCCACGCAGTTCCGCGTCTGGGGCACCTTCGCGGCAGCAGCGGCGAGGTCTGCGAGCACGGTGGCGGAACTGATCTTGTCCGGGTCCATCAGGATCTCGGTGGCGGGCTCGCGTCCGAACGTGGTCAGGGTCCACACCGGGTCGCCTTCCTTGATCACCCAGTCCACGCCGTTGACGCTGACACAGCGGTCCGTCGTCGGCCCCGGAACATTCACGCCGCAGCGCAGGATCACGAGGGACGGGTCACCCCAGGCCGCGGTGGCCTGGCTGTTGGTCTTCCTCAGCTTGGCCTCGCCGATCGCGTCCGGCAGAGCCACCATCATCGGGGCACAGGCGGCGTTCGCCGCGTCCTTGGCGGGCGTGACGTCGACCACCGGAGCGCAGGAGCTGAGCAGGATCCCCGCGGCCGCCGCCGTGGCCAGAATACGGAACGGACGTGCGGAAGCCGGGAAACGTAAGCGCTGCATACTTTAAGCCTATCCCGGTGCGGCCCGACGACCGTACGGCCCGGTTACCCCCGGAGGCGACTGGGAAGCGCCTAAAGCAGCCCGAGGAGGTAGGAGCCGTAGCCGCTTTTCACCAGTGGCTCGGCCCTGGCCCGAAGCTCCTCATCACTGAGGAATCCCAGCCGCCACGAAATCTCCTCCGGCGCACCAATGATCAGTCCCTGCCGCTTCTGGACTGTCCGGACGAAATTTGACGCGTCATTGAGATCGTCGAACGTGCCCGTGTCCAGCCACGCCGTTCCCCGGGGCAGGATCTCGACATGCAGCTTGTCCAGCCCAAGATACGCCTTGTTCACGTCCGTGATTTCGAGTTCGCCACGGGGCGACGGTTTCAGTTCCCGGGCAATCTCCAGGACGTCGTTGTCATAGAAGTAGAGTCCGGGCACCGCATAGTTGCTCTTCGGCTGCGAGGGTTTCTCCTCCAGCGTCAGCACACGGCCGGTGTCGTCGAACTCGACAACGCCGTAGGCCCCCGGATCCTGCACCCAGTAGCCGAACACCGATCCGCCCTCGACATCTGCGTACTTGCCAAGCTGGGTACCCATTCCGGGGCCATAAAAGATGTTGTCGCCGAGAACGAGGGCCACGGAATCGTGCCCGACATGTTCCTGGCCAAGAATGAAGGCCTGGGCAAGCCCGTCCGGAGACGGTTGAACTTTGTAGGTGATGCTGACCCCGAATTGCGAGCCGTCACCGAGCAGACGTCGGAATGGGTCCGTGTCCTGCGGGGCGGTGATAATCAGGATGTCCCGGATTCCGGCCAGGATCAGCGTGGACAGCGGGTAATAGATCATCGGTTTGTCATAGACCGGGACCAGTTGCTTGCTGATGCCAAACGTAATCGGATGCAGCCGTGAACCGGTCCCCCCGGCGAGGATAATTCCGCGCATGACGCCAATCCTCCACTGAGCTTTCAGGTTCAACCAAATCGTCCTCGCTGTGGAACGATGGAAATCATGCAGAAACTCCTTGTCACCGGTGGCGCCGGGTTCATCGGTTCCAACTTTGTCCACTATGTCCTTGAGAACACCGACGATCACGTGACCGTGCTGGACAAGCTCACTTACGCCGGAAATTTGGAGTCGTTGAAGGGCCTGCCGGGGGAGCGCTTCGAATTCGTGCAGGGGGACATCTGCGACGCGGCCCTGGTCGAGGGACTGGTTGCCGGGGCCGATGTGGTGGTCCATTACGCCGCGGAGTCACACAACGATAACTCCCTGCATGACCCGCGCCCGTTCCTGGATACGAACATCATCGGCACCTACACGCTGATCGAGGCGGCCCGGAAGCACGGCAGGCGGTTCCACCACATCTCCACCGACGAGGTCTACGGCGACCTGGAGCTGGACGACCCGGAACGGTTCACCGAGGACACCCCGTACAACCCCTCGAGCCCGTACTCCTCGACGAAGGCCGGCTCGGATTTGCTGGTGCGGGCCTGGGTGCGGTCGTTCGGGCTGCAGGCGACGATCAGCAACTGCTCGAACAACTACGGCCCGTACCAGCATGTGGAGAAGTTCATCCCGCGCCAGATCACCAACGTGATCGACGGGATCCGCCCCAAGCTGTACGGCAAGGGCGAGAACGTCCGGGACTGGATCCACGCCAACGACCATTCCTCCGCGGTGCTGGCGATCATCGAGAAGGGCCGGATCGGGGAGACGTACCTGATCGGCGCGGACGGGGAGCAGAACAACAAGGACGTCGTCGAACTGATCCTCAAGCACATGGGCCTGGCCCCGGACGCGTACGACCACGTCGTCGACCGGCCCGGGCACGACCTGCGCTACGCGATCGACTCCACGAAGCTCCGCACCGAGCTCGGCTGGGAGCCGCGGTTTTCCAATTTCGACGCCGGCCTCGAGGACACCATTGCCTGGTACCGGGACAACGAGGACTGGTGGCGGCCGCAGAAGGCCGCGACGGAAGCGAAGTACCTGGAACAGGGCCAGTAGATTATGCCGATCGAGTTCTCGAAAAAGCTCACCGCGCACCACACCCCGATTCCCGGCGTGGTCCTGTACGACCTGCCGGTCCATGGTGATAACCGGGGCTGGTTCAAGGAGAACTGGCAGCGGGAAAAGATGCTGGCCCTGGGCCTGCCGGACTTCGCGCCGGTGCAGAACAACATCTCGTTCAACGAAAAGGCCGGCACGACCCGCGGGATCCACGCCGAGCCGTGGGACAAGTTCATCTCCGTCGCCACCGGCCGGATCTTCGGGGCCTGGGTGGACCTGCGCGAGGGACCGTCCTTCGGCGCGGTGTTCACCGCCGAACTGGATGCCAGCCAGGCGATTTTCATCCCGCGCGGGGTGGGCAACGCGTTCCAGACCCTGGAAGACAACACCGCCTACACCTACCTCGTCAACGACCACTGGTCCGCCGACGCCCAGGGCCGGTACACCTTCCTGAACCTCGCCGACGAGAGTGCCGCGATCCCCTGGCCGGTCCCGCTGGACCAGGCCGAACTCTCCGAGAAGGACAAAAACCACCCCCGGCTCGCGGACGTGGCCCCGATGCCGCCGAAGAAAACCCTCGTTGTCGGCGCCGACGGCCAGCTCGGCACGGCGCTGCGGAAACTCTACGACGGCGACCCGTCCGTCGAGTTCGCCGGCCGGGCGGAATTCGACCTCGGCACCGAGGAGTCCTTCACCGCCCGGACCTGGAAAAACTACGCCACCATCATCAACGCCGCCGCCTACACCGCCGTGGACGCCGCCGAAACCCCCGAAGGCCGCAGGGCCGCCTGGGCCATCAACGTCACCGCCGTCGCCCGCCTGGCCCGCACCGCCGTCGAGCACAACCTGACCCTGGTGCACGTCTCCTCCGACTACGTCTTCGACGGCACCCGTGAGATCCACCCCGAAGACGAGCCAGTCTCGCCCCTGGGCGTCTACGGCCAGACCAAGGCCGCCGGCGACGCCGCCGTCAGCGTGGTGCCCCGGCACTACATCGTGCGCACCAGCTGGGTCATCGGCGACGGCAACAACTTCGTCCGCACCATGGCCTCCCTGGCGAAACGCGGCATAGCGCCGCAGGTGGTCAACGACCAGACCGGCCGGCTCAGCTTCACCGAGGACATCGCCGCGGGTATCCGCCACCTGCTCGCCACGGGCGCCCCGTATGGGATCTACAACCTCAGCAACGACGGGCCCTCCCAGTCCTGGGCCGACATCGCCGCGGATGTGTTCGAACTCTCCGGGGGATCCCGGACCGCCGTGACAGGCGTCAGCACCACGGATTATTTCAAGGACAAGGGGGCCGCTCCGAGGCCGCGTAACAGTTCGCTCGAACTGGCGAAGTTGGCCGCCCAGGGATTCCGCCCTCCCGCAGCCGCAACGCGGCTCCGGGACTACCTTGATTCGATGTGACCACCTTCTCAGCCGCCGCCGTTGTCCGCGCCGCGCGGTAGCGTAGGGCTGTGCCTGAACACGAGACTGCCCCATGCCCCGAAGCGACCGAGCCGGAAGCGAACCCGTCAAAAGCGGCCCCGCCCGAACCGCCATTGACCAAGGCGCCACTGACCGTGGCGGAGCTCTCCGAATCCCAGCTCCTGGAACGCATCTTCCCGCGCCTGCATGCCGGGCAGGAACACAACACCTCGCTGATCCTTGGCCCGGGCGACGACGCCGCCATTGTGGCCGCGCGGGACGGCCGGACAGTCCTGAGCATCGACACGCAGGTGGCGGACCAGGACTTCCGCCTGGAGTGGAACAACGGCTACCGGACCACCGGTTACGACGTCGGCTGGAAGGCCGCCGCGCAAAACCTCAGCGACATCAACGCGATGGGCGCGCGTGCCACCTCCCTCGTGGTCAGCCTCACCATGCCCCCGGAAACCCGTGTCGCATGGGTCGAGGACTTTGCCGACGGACTCAGTGCAGGCATCCGGGAACTCGGTGCCCCGGACTGCGCCGTTGCCGGCGGCGACCTCGGCCGGGGCCGCGAGCTCGCGGTCAGCGTGGCGATCCTCGGCACCCTCGACGGGCGCGCCGCCGTGCTGCGCTCCGGCGCCCGGCCGGGGGACACCCTGGCACTGGCCGGCACCGTGGGCCGAGCTGCGGCGGGCCTGGCGCTGCTGGAATCGGCAAACCCCGTCGCGACCCTGAACAGGGCACAGCGTGCCCTGATGGACACCCAGTGCCGGCCCCTTCCCCCGCTCGCCGCCGGCCCGCTGGCCCGGGATTCCGGTGCGACGGCCATGATGGACATCTCCGATGGGCTGGTCCGCGACGGGCAGCGGATGGCGTCCGCGAGCCGTGCCGTCCTGAACCTCGACGCGGCGGTCCTGAGGGAACTGGCGGGTCCGCTGCTGCCTGCCGCTGAACTGCTCGGCGCCGATCCGATGGCCTGGGTCCTGGGCGGCGGCGAGGACCACGGGCTGCTCGCCACATTCCCGCCGGGCGTTCAGCTGCCTCACGGTTTCACTGCGATAGGCTCGGTAGAAGCCCCTGCACCAACGGACAGCACGGGCGTAAGAATAGCGGGCAGGCCCGCTGAAACTGTGGGATGGGATCACTTTGCAGACTAAGATTGCCGCGAACGCGCAAGCGATGAAGCGGTGGTTGAGCAAGGCAGAAACCACGCTTGGAAACCACAGCGACCGCCTGAACGCCATCAACATCTTCCCCGTCGCCGACGGCGACACCGGCACCAACCTGTACCTCACGGTGCGCGCCGCCGCCCAGGCACTCCACAGCCTGGATACCGCCGCGATACCCCAGATCAGCGCGGAACCGCCACCGCGTTCCTTCGGCCCGCCGGATCCGGCCCGGAACGACGTCGGCGCCACCCTTGCCCGCGCCGGCCTGGCCGCGATGGAACAGGCCCGCGGCAACTCGGGCACCCTGTTCGCCGTCTTCCTCTGCGCCACAGCCGAACCCCTCGCCGGCCACCACCGGCTCAGCGCGCCGCTGCTGGCCGCCGCCCTGAACCGCGCCCAGCTCCGGGCCTGGTCGGCATTGAGCGACCCGGTTCCCGGGACCATGCTCTCCGTGATGGAAGCCGCGGCCCGTGCCGCAGCGGCCGTGGACTCCGCACACGACGGCGACGACAGCAACCACACCCTGGGCCTGGCCCTGGATGCTGCCGTGGACGCGGCCGTTGCGGCTGTGGTGCGCACCGAGGACCAGTTGGAGGCGCTGCATGCCGCCCACGTGGTGGACGCCGGCGGCGTCGGGATGCTGCTGATCCTCGACTGCCTCCGCTCCGCCATCCTCGGCGAGGAACTCCAGGATCAGTTGCTGGACGGGCTTCACGGCTACGACGTCCAGGACCCCCACATCCACGCCGGCATGCCGCGGGACGAGGGCGTGGAGGTCATGTGCACCATCACGCTCTCACCGCTGGACGCCGCGATGATGCGCCAGCGGCTCGATGAAATGGGCGACTCCGTCATCATGAGCCAGGTCGGCGGGGCAGCCGACGCCTCCGGGGCCTACCGCTGGCGTGTCCACGTCCATGTCCCCGCCGCTGAGCCTGCCGTGGCCCTGATCCGTTCCCTCGGTGTGCCCTCGGACATCAGCGTTTCCGAACTGGCTGTGCCGGACGCCGAACCCCGCGACGCCGGTGACCGTGCACCCGCAGGACAGGTCCCCGACGGACATGAACGCTGACCTGTCCAACGCCGAAATGGGTCTGGGCCTGGAACGCCGGATCGGCAAGCGTTCCGCCACGCCGATCGAAAAGCACCTCGGCATCACCACCGTCGGCGGACTGCTGGACTATTTCCCCCGGCGCTATTTCAACCGCGGCGAACTCACGCCCATCAGCGAGGTTCCGCTGGACGAGGAAATCACCCTCGTCGCCCGGGTGGTCTCCAGCAGCAGCCGGTCCATGAAGACCCGCCGCGGCTCGCTGATCGACGTCGTGATCACCGACGACGCTGCTGCCCCGGACACGGGGAAGGTCTCGGGCACCCTGAAGGTGAGCTTCTTCAACGGCCAACGGGCCAGGGCCGAACTGCAGCCGGGCCGGCGGGCCATATTCTCCGGAAAGGTGACCCGTTACCAGCGCGCCCTTTCGATGACCAACCCCGAGTACCGGCTGCTCGACGACGATCCGGACACCCCCGGGATGGATCCGGAGAAACGCGCAGCCATGCCCATGCCGGTGTATCCGGCCACCGCGAAGCTGACCAGCCTGGCCATCGAGAGGGTCATCGCCGCGCTGCTGAAGACCGCGGACCTGGGCGGGCTGCCCGATCCGCTGCCGGCGGACATCACGGCCCGGGAAAAGTTCCTGCCGGTCGCGGACGCCTACCGGATGATCCATGCCCCGCTAAGCCCCGCCGACTGGCAGTTGGCCCGGGACCGTTTCCGCTACCACGAAGCCCTGGTGCTCCAGTCCGCCCTCGCCCGGCGCCGCGCCCAGCTCGCCGCGGAGGAGGCCACCGCCCGCCGTCCCGTCACGGACGGGCTGCTGACCGCCTTTGACCGGCAGCTGCCGTTCACCCTGACCGCCGGCCAGGCCGCCGTGGGCAAAACCCTGGCCGCGGAACTCGCCCAGGATTCGCCGATGAACCGGCTGCTCCAGGGCGAGGTCGGCTCCGGCAAGACCATTGTGGCCCTGCGCGCCATGCTGCAGGTGGTTGACGCCGGGGGACAGGCCGCCCTGCTGGCCCCCACCGAGGTCCTCGCCGCGCAGCACTTCGAATCCGTCCGCCGCACCCTCGGGCCGCTGTCCCGCGACGGCATGCTGGGCGGCCTCGGCCCCGACGCGGTCCAGGTCACACTGCTCACCGGCTCCATGCCCACCGCGGCCCGGAAACAGGCGATGCTGGACGCCGCCTCCGGAACCGCCGGGATCGTCATCGGCACCCACGCCCTGCTCAGCGACAACGTCTCCTTCTACGACCTGGGTCTGATCGTGGTCGACGAGCAGCACCGGTTCGGCGTCGAACAGCGCGATGTGCTCCGGGCCAAAGCCAGGAAGCCCCCGCACCTGCTGGTCATGACGGCCACTCCCATCCCCAGGACCGTGGCCATGACCGTGTTCGGCGACCTCGAAACGTCCGTCCTCGACGAACTCCCGGCCGGCCGCGCGCCGATTACCACCCATGTCGTCGGGCTCGCGGAGCACCCGGCGTGGGCCACGCGCATCTGGAGCCGTGCCCGGGAAGAGATCGACGCCGGCCACCAGGTGTACATCGTCTGTCCCAAGATCGGCTCGGACGACGACGGCGACTTCAGCCCCGGCGAGGCTGAACCAACCGCTGCGGACCTCGAGGGCGACAGCGGGGCACGCGAACTGGCTTCCGTCACCGCCGTCGTGGACCAGCTCCGGGACGAACCGGCGCTGGCCGGGGTGCCCGTGGCTCCGCTGCACGGCCGGCTGGACCCGGTGCTGAAGTCCGAAACGATGGCCTCCTTCACGGCCAACCGGACCAAGCTCCTGGTCTCCACCACCGTGATCGAGGTGGGCGTGGACGTCCACAACGCCACCCTGATGGTGATCCTGGACGCGGACCGTTTCGGCATCTCGCAGCTCCACCAGCTCCGCGGCCGGGTGGGCCGCGGCGGACTGCCGGGCACCTGCCTGCTCGTCACGACCCTCGAGCCCGGCCACCCGAGCCGGCGACGCCTCGACGCCGTCGCGGCCACCACCGACGGCTTCGCGCTCTCCCAGGAGGATCTCAAGCTGCGCCGTGAAGGCGACATCCTGGGCGCCTCCCAGTCCGGCGGCCGGTCCACGCTGAAGCTGTTGCGGGTCCTTGAACATGAGGACGTGATCGCCAGGGCCCGGCAGGACGCCTGGCAGATTGTCGGCGGGGACCCGTCGCTGGGCGCGCACCCCGTCCTCGCCGCGGCGATCGACGCATACCTCAACCCGGAAAAGGAGGCGTTCCTTGAACGCGGATAGCACGATCCATCCATCCAGGGCGGCCCGGCCGTGAGCCGCATCATTTCCGGGGCCGCGGGCGGAACCACGCTGGTCAGCGTGCCAGGGTCCTTGACCAGGCCCACCACGGACCGGGTCAAGGAAGCGCTCTTCTCCCGGCTGGACGCCTTCGAGGTGATCGCGGACGCCCGCGTGCTGGATCTCTACGCCGGCTCCGGTTCGCTCGGCGTGGAAAGCGCCAGCCGCGGCGCGCGGAGCGTGGACCTGGTGGAGTTCGACGGGAAGGCCAGCGAGGTTTGCCAGCGCAACGCGGACCTGGTCAACACCGTTGCCGGGCGCAAGGTCGTCACCGTGCACCGCTCCAAGGTTGAGTCGTTCCTTGAGCGGACCCAGGAGTCCGCCCGCTGGGACCTTGTCTTCCTGGACCCGCCCTACCCGCTGGACGAACCGGCCCTGGCCGGGGTGCTGGCCAAGCTGCTCCCGCACCTGGCCGAAGGCGCCGTCGTCGTCGTGGAGCGCTCATCCCGGACCCCGGAGCCGTCCTGGCCGGACGGGATGGAGCGGTTCGCGGAACGCAAGTACGGCGAGACGAAACTCTGGTTCGCCGAACCCGGCGTCGAGGCCGCGGACTAGGCTCCGTGCGGGAGAGGGCGACGGCGGAGATTTCCGCCGTCGCCCTCTCCCGATCACCAGAGCGCTGCTATTTCAGGATCGTGCCCGAAACGTCTGGCGTTGAGGGCACAATTCCGTACTTAGCCATCAGCTCGCCAAGTTCGCCCAGGATGGGTTCATCCAGCTTGCCGTCGAATTCTTCCAGCCGGAGTTCCTTGGCCACGGCCTCCGGCATCTTCATGAACGTCGGCAACAGGGCCCGGACTTTGTCGGGATTGCTCTGCGCCAGGGCAAGGGTCTCGGTCATGGCGGCCTTGAAGTCAGAGACCACCTGCGGATTCTGCTGGGCGTAGTTGCCGCTGGTGAAGGTGACCATGGTGGGCAGGCCCGGCAGCGCCTCCTGGTTGTTGTACGTCACCAGCCTGTTGCCTTCCGCCAAAAGCCTGGAGAGGAACGGTTGGGGAACCCAGACAGCATCCACGTTGCCCTGGGCCAGCTGGGCCGCCATGTCCTGGAACGGCAGTTCCAGGAATTGGACCGCGCCCGGATCGCCGCCCTGTTTGGACACAACTTCCTTGATGGTCAGGTCCCCCTGCGCATTGACGGTGTTGACCGCGACCTTCTTGCCTACAAGGTCCTTGGCAGAAGCAATGCCGGAGTCCGCCCTGGCGACGACGCCATTGATGTCATTGCCGGCGGCGAGGGAGTTCGAGTATCCGGAGACGATTTTCATGTCCAGGCCCTTGCTCTTGGCCAGGAGCACGGACAGCGGGTTTCCCACCGAGAAGTTCATCGTTCCGGTCGAGACGGCGGGAAGCGTCGCCGCCCCGCCCTGTCCGCTCTGCAGCTCGACCTTCAGCTTGTGCTTCGCAAAGATCCCCTCGTCGATGCCCAGCTGCACGGCAGCGGACGGCGCAATCGGGATCACACCGACGCTGATGTTGCGGACACCATCGCCTCCGGCGGCCGGGGTGTTCGAGGTGGACCCGGACGGCGACCCGCCGCCGCAGCCGGAGAGCAGCAACGCCGCGGCAACTCCGACGACGGCAAATTTAAGTCTGTTCATAACAGTCCACTTCCTTGGGGTGAGTTATCAGACGTTCGGGCCATTTACCCAGGCAAACGCCTTGGGGCAGCACCGAAACTACATAAATGACAACCTATACAATTGAGATTGTCAATGATTATGTTCTCAACGATGTTCCCGGAAAGCAGGGAGGGCGGCCCGAGGTCCTTGGCCGCAGGACTAGTCTGAGAGCGCGTCCAGATCGACGCCGGAGAGCAGCTTCGCGGGGTGCGGCCCGCGGGCGGTCAGCGCCGCCGTCCACACCTGAGGCCACGGCCCCTGCGTGCCGGTCAGAATGATGTTGCCGGGGTAGCGGCCGCTGAACATGCCTGCCTCGGCGAAGGCGGCGACGTCGGCCATGGCCCGGCGCAGCGCGGCCATCTGGCTGCGGACTAGGGTGAGCCCGGGTTCGTCGCCCACGTTGACGATCAGGACCCCGCGCGGACTGAGCCTTGCCGCGGCTTCGAGGTAGAACTCGGTACAGGCGATGTGTTCAGGTGCCTCGGGTCCGGAAAAGATGTCCAGGATCACGACGTCGAAGAGCAGCTCCGGGGGCAGCTCGGCGAGGGCCTCCCGGGCGTCGCCGATCAGTGTGTGCAGCTCCGTGCCGGCGGGCAGGGGGAGCTGCTCCAGCACGAAGTCCAGCAGTTCCCGCTCCAGCTCAACCGCGTACTGCACGGAGCCCGGCCGGGTGGCCTGGATGTAGCGGGCGAGGGTCAGCGCCCCGGCGCCGAGGTGGAGGGCCGTGACAGGCTCGCCCCATGGCGCCGCGAGATCAACCACGTGGCCGATCCTGCGCAGGTACTCGTAGAAGATGTCCGAGGGGTCCGCAAGGTTAACGTGCGACTGTTCCGCCCCGCCGATGCTGAGCACAAAACCGCCACCGGTGAAGGCGTCGGGTTCGATCGAGCCGTGTTGCCCGGTGGTGCGCAGGAAGCGGGTGGCCGCGGGGGTGTCCTCCATCAGAGGACGTCGCGGAGGGTTGCGAGCCGTTCGGCGGCCTCCTGCAGGACGTCGATCCGCTTGCAGAACGCGAAGCGCAGCAGGCTCCGGGTGCGTTCGGCACCTTCCGGGTGGCAAAACACGGGCACCGGAATTGCCGCGACGCCCACGAGCGCTGGAAGCCGGCGGGCGAGGTCGACGGCGTCGGTGATGCCGAGCGGCGCGGTGTCCACGTTCACGAAGTACGTTCCCTGCGGGGTGAAGACATCCAGTCCCGCGGCGCGCAGACCCTCGCTGAGGATGTCCCGTTTGAGCTGGAGCGTATCGGCGATGCCGACGTAGAACTCATCCGGCAGTCCCAGGCCGGCGGCGATGGCGCTCTGGAACGGGGTGCCGGAGCTGTAGCTCAGGAACTGCTTGACCGTGCGGGCGGCGGCGACCAGGTGCTCCGGCCCGCTGAGCCAGCCGATCTTCCAGCCGGTAAAGGAGAAGGTCTTCCCGGCGGAGGAGATCGTCAGGGTGCGTTCCGCGGCACCCGGGAGGGCGGCCACCGGGATGTGCCGGGCCCCGAAGGTGAGGTGTTCGTAGACCTCGTCGGTGATGATGACGGCGTCGTGCCTGATGGCGAGCTCGACGACGCGTTCCAGCACCTCGCGGGGGAAAACCGCCCCGGTGGGGTTGTGCGGGTTGTTGACCAGCACCACCTTGGTGCGGCTGCTGAACGCCGCTTCGAGGGCGGCCAGGTCCGGCATGAAGTCGGGGGCCAGCAGCGGGGCGGTGACGTGGCGGGCGCCGGAGAGGCCGATGATCGCGCCGTAGGAGTCGTAGAACGGCTCGAAGGTGAGGACCTCATCGCCTGGCCCCACGAGCGCGAGCAGCGAGGCGGCGATGGCCTCCGTGGCGCCGGTGGTGACAATAATCTCGGTGTGCGGGTCCGGCTCCAGGCCGTAGAAACGCTCCTGGTGGAGCGAAATCGCCTCGCGCAGCTCCAGGATGCCCTTACCGGGGGCGTACTGGTTGGCCCCGGCGGCGATGGCGGCCTGCGCTGCGGCCTTGATCTCCACCGGGCCGTCCTCATCCGGGAAGCCCTGGCCGAGGTTGATGGCGCCGGTCTGGAGCGCGAGGGTCGTCATTTCCTCGAAGATCGTGACGCCGAGGGCGCCGTCGGGGGCGAGCAGGTTGGCTCCCCTCGCGGTCCGCTGCCACGGCAACGGGATCGGGGAATTCATCGCGTGCCCGCCTTCTCGCCCCGCCCGGTGAACTTGTCCATTGTGGAGTAGATCCCGAAGACCTTCCCTCCCACGAAGTCCCACGCCCGCACGGGCAGCAGACCGCGCAGGACCTTCCCCAGCTGCGCGGTCGCCGGGGCGATTAGTTGCGGCCGTCCCGCGGCGGTGGCCCGCCAGGCCCGGTCCACTGCGTCTTCCGGCGTCATCAGCGGCGTCAGCAGCGGCCCGCGGGCGCCGTCGAACATTCCGGTGGAAATGTAGCTGGGGCAGAATGTCGTCACGGCGAGGTGGCCGTAGCCCTGCTGTTCGAGTTCCAGCCGGAGCGAGTCGCTCCAGCCGATGACGGCCCACTTGGATGCCGCGTACACGCTCATTCTCGGGTTGGACACGGTGCCGGCCGCGGAGGCGATGTTGAGGATCCGGCGCGGCCGGCCGGCGTCGTCCATCATGTCCGGCAGGAACGCGTGGGTGACGTACATCGGCGCCAGCGCGTTGATGTCCATGGTCAGGGCGATGTCCCGCTCCGGGTTGTGGTCCCAGAAGAGCGCTCCGCGGACGATGCCGGCGTTGTTGATCAGCAGCGTCAGCGGACCTTCCTCCCGGCACTCCGCCGCGGCCTCGGCTATCGCCGCGGGGTCGGCCAGGTCCACCCGGCGGACCACGGCACGGGCGCCGAGCGCCGTCACTTCGGCGGCGGTTGTCGCCAGGCCATCGGCGTCGACGTCCCAAAGGATTACGACGCCGGCGCCCCCGCGGGCAGCTCGCAGGGCGTAAAGACGGCCCATGCCCATGGCGGCTCCCGTCACGAGAACCACGCCTCCGGACACGGTGAAGGGAATGCTCGATGCTGACATTCAGCCATGTTATCCCGGGCCGCAGCCGCAATACGGTAGGTTCGGAGCATGAGACGCGCCGTATGCCCTGGCTCCTTTGACCCCATCCACAATGGCCACCTGGAAGTCATTGCCCGGGCCGCAGGCCTCTTTGACGAGGTCATTGTTGGCGTTTCCACGAACTACGCCAAGAAATACCGCTTCACGCTTGAGGAGCGGATCGACATGGCCAAAGAGACCCTGGCCTCCCTGCGGGGCATCGTGGTGGAGCCGGTGGGGGAGGGGCTGCTCGCCGAATACTGCCGCAAGCGGGGCGTGTCCGCGATTGTCAAGGGCCTCCGTTCCTCCTCCGACTTTGACTATGAGCTGCCGATGGCGACGATGAACCGCCAGCTGAGCGGCGTCGAGACGGTCTTCCTGCCGGCCGAGAGCCACTACCTCCACCTGTCCTCGACGTTGATCAAGGAAGTGTTCACCCTGGGCGGCAATGTCTCCGAGTTTGTGCCCCGCTCGGTGCTGAAACGGCTGCACCCGGGCGAGCCGGACCAGGATCAGCCGCGCAGAGGGTAAGCTTGATCGGTACTCGGCGGCCTGCTGCCGGTTGCGAGGCCCGAATCCAAAGCGGCTTGCGGTGCGAACCGCGGGGTGCCCCGGTTTGAGTCCGCCCGGAAGATCAGGCTAAGATAGTACGTCGGTCATATGTTCAACAGGAGTTCTCATTAAACGAGATGCTAGTTCGCCCTTGGCGTTCGACGTCAAGGACCTCGGACGCAGTCCGGGAAGCATGCGGACGCTGACAGAACATGTACCCGCACCGAGTGATCTTGGTGTGGCGCTCATTGGCGTGCAGGAAGGCTCGGATGTCGAGCTGGATCTGCGGCTGGAGGCCGTACACGAAGGAATTCTGGTATCAGGAACCGCGATCGTCAAAGTTACTGGCGAATGCGGCCGATGCCTGGATCCCCTTGCGTATGACCTTGAGGTTGATGTGCAAGAACTTTTCTTCTACGAGGACGCTGTGTTCTCCGACGAAGAAGACGAAGAAGAGCAACGTCGAGTCGAGCACGATCTGATCGATCTTGAACCGGTGTTGCGGGACGCAGTTGTAACCATGCTGCCGTTCCAGCCGGTGTGCCGGGAAGACTGCCAGGGCCTTTGCTCCGAATGTGGAGTTCGCCTGGAAGACGAGCCGGGGCATCACCACGAGGTGGTAGATCCTCGCTGGGCTGCCCTAGCTGACTTGGCTAAGCCTGACCGGCAAAACTGATTTGTAAGTGTTGGACTAGAGAGAAATGAGTTAGCCGTGGCTGTCCCGAAGCGGAAAATGTCTCGCTCGAATACCCGCGCCCGCCGCTCCCAGTGGAAGGCAACTGCCCCCCACCTGGTGAAGACTGTCGAGAACGGCCAGGTTACGTACAGCCTGCCGCACCAGGCAAAGGTCGTTACCGACTCGGCTGGCACCGCGCTGTTCCTTGAATACAAGGGCCGCAAGGTCGCAGACGTCTAATCCGCCAACTGGCTGAATAAGATGTCTTCAACTGAAGAGCTTCTGAAGCGTCTCGGTGTCACTATTGACGCCGGGACGCTTTGTCTTGCGCTCACACACCGTTCCTATGCTTACGAAAACGGCGGCATCCCCACCAACGAACGGCTCGAGTTCCTGGGCGACTCCATCCTGGGGTTCTCGGTAACCGACGCTCTGTACCGTGACAACCCCACGCTGCCCGAAGGGGACCTGGCCAAGCGCCGTTCCGCGGTCGTCAGCACCCGGGCACTCGCGGGCATCGGCCGCAGCATCGGCCTTGGTGAGTACATTTACCTCGGACAGGGCGAAAAGCTCACGGCGGGCAAAAATAAGGCCTCGATCCTCGCGGACACCATGGAGGCGCTGATCGGCGCCACCTATGTTTCCAATGACATCGAGACGGCACGCCAGCTGGTCATGCGCCTGATCGGACCGCTGCTGCAGGACGCCGCTGCCCTCGGGGCCGGCACCGACTGGAAAACGAGCATCCAGGAGCTCGCGGCCAGCCGCCAGCTCGGGACGATCAACTATGCGGTGGAGGGCTCCGGCCCGGACCACGCCCGTGCCTTCGAAGCCATTTTGCGCATCGGCGGCACCGACTACGGCACCGGCTCCGGCAACTCCAAAAAGGAAGCCGAGCAGGAGGCGGCCGCGGATGCCTGGCGCAGGCTCTCGGCACCTTCGGCTGTGACGTCGGCGGCCGAGCCGGCCGTCGGCTCCGCTGCGCCTGACGGGCACCCCCTGCAGTCCGAGACCGGCAACTAGGCACGCACTGTGCCTGAACTGCCCGAGGTCGAAGTTGTCCGCCGCGGCCTTGTGAGCTGGGTGCGGGGCCGGACCATCACCGCTGTTGAGGTGGTGGATCCGCGCTCCGTCCGCCGGCATACGCTCGGCCCGGAGGACTTCGCGGGCAACCTTGAGGGCGCCCGCGTCCTTGACGTGGTCCGGCGCGGAAAGTTCCTTTGGCTGCCGCTGGCCGATACTCCGGCAACTGACTCCGGCGACGGCCCGGCCGCACCCTTTGCCCCTACGGTGGCTCTCATGGCGCACCTGGGCATGTCCGGACAGCTGCTGATGCAGGACTCCTCAGTTTCCGACGAGAAGCACTTGAAGGTGCGCCTGCACCTCAGCCCCGCCGATGGCATGCCGCAGCAGCTCCGGTTCGTGGATCAGCGGATCTTTGGCGGGCTCTTCCTCACCTCGCTGATCCCCACGGCGGACGGCGGTCCCGGCGGCCTCGCCGCAGCGCCGCTGCCTCTCATCGCTGAGGAAGCCTCCCACATCGCGCGGGACCCGCTGGATCCGTACTTCTCCTTCGATGAGTTCTACCGGCGCCTGCGGACCCGCAAGACAGGCCTCAAACGCGCCCTGCTGGACCAGGGGCTCGTCTCGGGAATCGGTAACATCTACGCGGACGAGTCCCTCTGGAAGGCACGGCTGCACTTCGCCCGGCCCACGGACACGCTTCGGCGGGCGGAGGCTGAGCGTGTCCTGGACGCCGCGCGCGAGGTGATGACCGACGCCCTGGCGGCCGGCGGCACCAGCTTTGACTCGCTGTATGTCAACGTCAATGGGGCCTCCGGCTACTTCGACCGCTCGCTCAACGCCTACGGACGCGAGGGCCAGGAATGCAAACGCTGCGCCGCCGCCGGTTTGGTCAGCGTGATGAAACGGGACCAGTTCATGAACCGCTCCTCCTATTCGTGCCCGGTCTGCCAGCCGCCGCCGCGTAACGGGCGCTGGTAGCTGCCGCCGCGGTCGGCAAAAACCGGCGGCAAAAAACAGGTACCGCTACTCTTACGAACCGTGGATCCCGCTGAAAGACTGTGGCGATGGGTGCTAGGGGATTGGGAACCGGGATCGCAGTGGATGCGTCCCGCCGGGATGGGAATAACCCGTGAAGGCCAGGGGGCTTGTCATCGCGGGGATTGGTCTGGCGGCGATCCTGGCCGGAACCGCCGTCGTGCTGGATCACACGGCGGCAGGACAGGCCGCTGACTCGAGTCTGGCGGCACCGGGAGGCGGCGGGCCGCCGCAGGCCGCCGGGCCCTCAGCGGAACCGGGCAAACCTGGCGCGGCGACATCCCCCGGAGCCGGCAACGGCGCCGCCGCGCCGGACGGAGGATCCTCCCAGGGATCAGCCACGGCACCCGCGGGGCGCGAGGTCCTCCCGCCCGTGAGTGCATCTCCCTCCGGGTTGCCCATGCCCTCGCCTCCGGCTCCCCTCATTGGCCGGCCCTTGCCGGAGACGGCATCAGCCCAGGGCAACGTCGTGGACGGGTTCCCTGCTGAGGTCATCACCTTTCCCGAGGGAACGGTGGTGGTCTCCACGGGTGTCTCCTCCGCCGACGGATCCCTGCAGATTTCCGCGGATGCCCTCGTCGCCTCGAGCCAGGATTCGGTGGCGGGGCACTTCCAGCAGATCCTGGGGCCGCTGAAGTTCTGGTCCGAGCCCGTACCTGCCGCGGAAGGCCAGCGCTCAATTCGGTTCAGCCGGGGCACTGATTCGCTGACCCTCACCACTGTAACCACGGGGACGGGAAGCACGCGTTTTATGCTGCTGGGAAATCTGCGCGCGGCGGCAGGCGGGTAACGCGTGTACCTCTCCATTTCAGACCGCAACGGCGGCAAGAAGGACCTGGATCCGGTCGCCACCAGCCCGGCCGGGGCGCTGAAACGGCCTTTCCGTCTCTCCCCGGTCATTCTCTGGCTGGGCGTGGTCAGCATGCTCACGGATGTATCGTCCGAGTCCGTGTCCGCAATCCTGCCCCTGTACATCACCGGATTCCTCGGCCTTTCGATCATTGCGTTTGGAATCATCGATGGCATCAACCAGGGCGCGAGCGCCATCGTCCGGATCGCTGCAGGGTATGCGTCGGACCGCATCGGGCGCCCCAAACGGGTGGCCCTCGCCGGCTACGGGCTCTCCGCCGTGGCCCGGGCCGGGCTCCTGTTCGCCGGCGGATTCTGGGCCCTGACGGCAGTGGTGACGGCCGACCGCATTGGCAAGGGGATCCGGACGGCGCCCCGTGATGCTTTGATCGCAGTCTCAGCCCAGCCTGAATACCTGGCGCGGCATTTTGGCGTGCACCGGATGCTGGACAACATCGGTGCGGCAAGCGGCCCGTTGCTGGCTTTTTTCATCCTCATGATGATGCCCACCGGATACACCACCGTTTTTGTGGTCTCCCTGGCCTTTGCGGCGGTTGGCGTCGCGGTTCTCACGCTGTTGGTGCCAAATCTGAGAACCCGGACGCCGGGCGGCCTGGCGGAGGAACGCCGCACCGGGCCGGTGTGGGGATTCCGCTGGCGGCTCCTGCGGGAACCCGGCCTTGGCCGCCTTCTGGCCGCCGCCGGAATACTGGGCCTGCTGACGGTCGGCGACGGCTTTATTTACCTGGTGTTGCAGGACCGGGACTCCTTTGCTGTGCAGTGGTTCCCGCTGCTTTACGTGGGCACGAACGTGGTGTTCCTGGCCCTCGCCGTTCCGCTGGGCCGCCTGGCGGACCGCTGGGGCAAGGCACGGGTCTTTATTGCCGGGCACGTGGCCCTGCTTGCCTGCTACCTGCTGGCTGCGGCACCGATTGGGGGACTCGGATCCACCGTGGCCTGCCTGGTCCTGCTTGGGGCCTTCTACGCCGCGACGGACGGCGTGCTGGCCGCGCTGGCAAGCCAACTGACTCCGCCGGACATGCTTGCCACCGGTCTCGGCGCGGCCCAGACAGTGGTGGCGCTCAGCCGGATGGCCGCTTCCGTTGGCTTTGGCGTCCTGTGGTTCGCGCTGGGTCCCTCCGGTGCGATGGTGGTGGTCGGAGGCAGCCTTGCCGCAGCCATTGTCGCGTCCTGGTTCGTCCTGCGCGGCGGCAAGCGGCAGAGGCCGGCAGCTTGAACGCCGCAGGCAGCACGCCGCGGTGGGGGATTCTGCTGGTCGTCACGGCACTGATAATGGCCGCCGCCGGAGCCTACGCTGCGGCGGCGTTCCAGCGCTTTCAGGAAAGCCAGGCGGCGGTATCGGCAGCCCGGGTAGCCTCCGGCGTCGCCGTGCTGAAGAAGGACTCTGTCCTGTTCCGCAACACGGCGCCGGGGGCGGGCTACGGAATGATTGGCACCGTTCCGCTGTCGGAGCCTGCCGGCGAGCGGACGTTGGCAGGGGTGGCCTGCGACCGGGTGTACGGCACCGTGGAAAGCATTCTCTGCCTCAAGACCAACCGCGGTCTCGTGACCAACTTCGAAGCCGTCCTGCTGAACCCGGACTGGCAGCCGACCGGGAGTTGGGCAGTACCGGGCATTCCCAGCCGCACGAGGATGAGCGCGGACGGATCCCTGGTGGCCACAACGGTGTTCGTCTCCGGACACTCGTACGGCAGCGGGGGCTTCTCGACGGAGACTTCCATCAGGGCGCCGCAGGGCGGCGGAACCGGGAACCTGGAGGACTTCGCCCTGCTGGTCAATGGCACCCGCGTCACCGCGGCGGACCGCAACATCTGGGGCGTAACTTTCGCTCCGGGCCACAGCGACACGTTCTACGCGACGGCGGCATCATCCGGCCGCGTCTGGCTGGTGCAGGGCAGCATTTCGGCACGCACCCTCACCGCCATCCACGACGGCGTGGAGTGCCCGTCGCTCTCTCCCGACGGCACCCGGATCGCGTTCAAGAAGAACACCGGCGGATCCCTGGCCGCGCACTGGCGTGTCGCCTTCCTGGATCTGGGCACCGGCCGGGAAACCGTCCTGTCCGAGACGCGCAGCGTGGATGACCAGATCGAATGGCTGGACGACCAGACGTTGCTTTACGGGCTTGCCCGCGACAGTGGCTCCGGCGACAGCGATATCTGGCAGATCAAGGCGGATCCCGCGGCCCGTTCCTCCCTCTACATCGAGCACGCCTGGTCGCCGTCAGTGGTGCGCTGACGGGCCGGACTTCCGGCAGCCGCATCCTACGGCCACGCAGGTGCGAAGCCGATATCAACGAAGTAGTTGGTGGAGTTCCAGGAGGTGGCCGGTACGGAACCGCCGGCCCCGTACTGGTACAGGCCGTTCTGCGGGCCCGGCGCCGTCAGGACGCCGTTGCTCCACGGTTCGGCGAAGAACGCCGCTGTGGAGGAGTAGTTGCCGTTGGGAGCCAGGTAAGACACCACGTAGACCTGCCCCGGCTCGAGCGCGACGGGAGCAGAGAACGCGGCCGACTGCCAGCCGGTGGTTGTCTCGTCAGTGAACGTCACCTGGGCCAGTCTCTCCCCGGCCGCAGTCCACAGCGAGCCGATATGCGTTCCGGTGTTACCGGCGCCCTTATAGAACCTGACGCCCGTGGCACTGCCCGCCACTGACACCGAGAAGGCGGTACCCAGCTCAATGGATGCAGTGTCCCCGGTTGCGGCAGCGACGGCCGGGAGCAGGGAGCCGAAGAGTGACTGTTCGGCGCCGGCGGGATCGGATGTTGTGAACTGCCAGCTGAGCGGCGCGAGCACGGCGCCCTGGGCGGAGACTGCATTGCTCAGGCTGGCGGTGATCATGGTGGCAGGCGGCAGCGGCTCTGCCGGCGAGAACGTGATCGTCCTGGCGTCCGCCGACAGCGCGGAGGTGCCGGCGACGGCGGCACCGTCGGCTGACAGTTCGAACGTGAAGCCGGTCTGGAGAGGCTCAGACAACGACACCGACGGTTTCGAGGTCAGCGGGAAGCCCAGGGAATCTGCCGCCGGCGTCTGCGCTGTCACGTTGAGCGGCGGAACCGACACGACAAAGTCGACGTCTACCAGGTAGCTTGCGCTCGAGGAAGATCCGGGGAAGTCGCCGCCGTACGTGAACGCGCCGGCTCCGGAGGCCGTCCGCAGCGGTCCGCTGGTGACCCCGGAGGCAAATCCGCCGGGTGTTGCAGAGTAAACCCCGGTGGGAGTGCGGTAGGCGGCCACGTATTCCGTGTTCGCGGCGATGTCCACGGGCTGGCTGAAGGAGGCCGTCTGCCACCCGGCGGAGGATTCCCCGGTGAAGGTCACGGCCGCCAGCTGCTGGCCGGAGGCGGTGAACAGTGCTCCGGTGTGTGTTCCGGTGTTGCCCGCGGACTTGTAGAAGCGGACGCCCGTGACCTGACCGGGCGAATCGCTGGCGAAACGGACGCCCAGAGTGAGGGGTACCCCGTCGTTGAATTCCGGTGCGCCCGGAGTCACGGTGTCCTGGTACAGCGAGCACGGGCAGACTCCCTCGGTCCGCGGGGAAGGAACGGTCGTGAAGGTCCAGGTGTCCCCGCCGCTGAGCGTCTGTCCCGTCGCCGAGGTTGCGGTCAAGGTGGCCGTGTAGCTGGCCGCCGGGCTCAGGGGCGCCGTCGGCGTGAAGGTGACCCTGCCCGTCGGCTCCTCGTAACTGACCGTACCGGGAACCTCGACGGAGCCGGGACCTGTCAGGGTCAGCGCCGGACCCGACCCCGACGCAGGCTTGGACAAGGCAGCGGAGACCGTGGTATCCAGAGCGACGCTCGACGAGCCGGGCAGCGGTGTCTGCGCCCCGGCCACGAACGGCGGATCGGGATACTGGACCACCACGTCAACGAGGTAACTGGCTGCGGAGCGGGCACTGGGGAAATCATTCGTATACGAGTACGCCCCGGCATCGGACGGCGTTCTAAGGTTCCCGACGCTCAGCCCGGGTCCGAAGCCGTTCACGGTCGCGGAGTAGGCTCCGGTGGTGCTCTTGTAGGCCATGATGTATTCGGTGTTCGCCGTCATGGCAATGGGCTGGTTGAAGGTCGCCGTCTGCCAGCCGGAGGTACTTTCATTTGCGAAGGTGACAGTGGCAAGCTGCTCTCCGGACGCGGTGAACAGCGTCCCCGTGTGCGTGCCGGTGTTGCCCGCTGACTTATAGAAGCGGACGCCGGTGACGGTCCCTGCAGCAATGCTGGAGAACCGGACGCCCAGAGTCAGCGGCACGCCGTCCCGGGCCTCCTGGATCCCGGGGACAACAGAGTCGTCGTAGAGGCTGCAGGGACAGCTGCCCGGTGCCGGCGGAGAGGTCACCGTGGTGAAAGACCACGTTGCGCCGCTGGTCAACGAGCCGCCGCTCGCGTCCGTGGCACTGAGCGCCACAGTGTAAACGGTGCCCAGGTCCAGGTCCGCGGCAGGAGTGAAGGTGACCTTCCGGCTCGCGGGGTCATAGCCGGTGGTGCCCGCGACTGCCGTCCCGTTGGCCGAGAGCCTCAGCTGCACGCTCGAATCTGTGACGGGCTTGGAGAAGACCGCCCCGACTGTTGTGGCCTGCGGGACACTCGATGAGCCGTCCAGCGGCCAGTGTCCGGAAGCCGTCAGCTCGGAGGTGTCCACAGTGCTGAACAGGGCATCCACGAAATAGTTGCCGTTGATGTAACTGGTCGACGGAAATGCACCCGGACTGGCGTACACACCGGCCGGGGCGCTCCCGAAGCCGCCAGCCACCGTCAACGGCGGGTCGGTCAGACCGAAGCTGGCCCATTGGAAGTCCTTGCTCGCATAGCGGCCGTTCGGGGCGGTGTACGAGACAACGTACTTCTGCCCGGCGGCGACCGGAACCGGCTGGCTGAACAGTACTTCCTGCCAGCCGGATGCCGTCTCCGCCGTGAACGTGGCCGTGGCAAGCCGCTGGCCTGCGGAACTCCAGAGCGAACCGGTGTGGGTTCCGGTATTGGCGGCGCTTTTGTAGAAGCGCGCCCCGGTGATGAAGCCGTCCACGCTGGGCACAAAGTTCAGGCCCAGCTCGTAGGCTCCGCCGTCCTGGGAATCCGGTACATCGGGGACCTGTTGACCGAAGACCGAGTACGGTCCGGTCAGCTGCAGCTGACGGGTGAACGGTGCGCCGATGTTGGCGCTGTCGTCCACCGCGCGCACCTGGATGCTGGCGGTGGCGAGGCCCTTCTGGATATAGGTGTAGGTCCAGCTTTGCTTGCCCTGGGCAGGATGCCAGCTGCTTCCGCCGTCGGTGGAGATTTCGACGCCTGCCACGATGCCGCCGGTGTCGCTGGCCGTTCCGGAGACCGTGACGCTGGTGCCGTGCGGGATGGTGGTTCCTTCGGCGGGGGAGGATACCGCCACGGTCGGGCCCGTCGTGTCGCTGCTGGCTGTCGCCGCGGAGAGCGCCGCGTCACGGGTGGCGGGCTGGGCACCCATGTCTGCCAGCAGGTTGATCTGCGCCTGCTGCATCCGCGGATCGGGCGCCGCGCCGTCGCCGTCGTGCTCCTGGTCCAGCCCCCACGTCCACTGGACGGTGCCTGCGGAGAAGACCAGCGCCCGGCTGGGGGCGCGGTACAAGGTCGTGTTGTGCGTGGTGGTGCCCGGCTTCACCGTGTTGCCGAAATCCTGCAGATACTGCGGTGTCGTCCCCGTGGTGGTGGACAGGCGGATCAGCCCAGCGGGCCGGAACCCGTTGTCCAGGTCCTCGTTGGATTCGTAGCCCACGGTGTGCGGCGCCAGCTCCGCGGAGCTGCCGGCCGCGAGAGTCGCCAGGGAGGTGTTGCGCCAGAGCCGGGATTTTCCTTCGGCGGCGCTGACGGTGATGGGCAGATCCGTGAAGTTGGACATGTACATCGTTCCGGTCAGGCCATTTTCGGGGAGACCGCCGCCGTTTGCCTGGGAGGCGTAGCGGGGATCGCGCCAGGTGCCGGTCCACTGCGTGCTGGGGTCGATCTTGCCGTTGGCCCAGGTCTCCTTGTAGGAGGTGATGGTGCGGCCGGCCGCACCGTCGACCGGCGACGGCTCCATCCGTGTCCGCCAGTACACTTCATTGCCGGAGAGGAACTGCAGGTTCACGCCGGCATCGCGGGCGGCCTCGACATTGGCCCGCTGGGCGCCGGACCAGTATTCGTCATGGCCCACGGAGAGGAATACTTTGTGGTTGAGGAGCTGGGCACCGTTCCGGTCGGTGTCCACCCCGCTGATGTAGCTGACGTCGTAGCCGTTTTTCTCCAGGAAGCGGACCAGGGGGTACTCGTTGCTGAAGTAGAAGTCTCGGCCGTCCACGGCGCCGCGCGTATTCACCGGACGGTTGTAGCTGATTTTGTAGGCACGGCCATTCTGTGCGCCCTCGTAGAAGTCCGAGCCGCCGTAGCTGTTGTAGGCCTGCCACGAGGTATCGGACGTCTGGAACACGACGTCGGAACGGCTGCCGTCGGAGCGGACCACGAAGGTGATGTGGCTCCGGCTGCCGTTGTCCGGCCGCGTCAGCAGGGCAATATAGACACCGGAGACGGCCGTCGCGGGAACCTGCCAGGTCGCGGACACGGCCCACGTTCCGCAGTCGTAGAGTTCCGTGGTGACGTCGCTAAGGCACTGGGGTTGATTCTGCCGGAAGGCTGCCGGAGTGACATCGGCGATTTTGCGGGCGCCAAGTCCCTGATACCAGCCCGTGCGGTAGATGCCGATCGTGTAGCTGGCGGCGTCGGTGTCCACCTTGAATTTGACTGGCTGGCCGGCATTGACACTGATTTCGGTTGAGAAGCCTTGAATGTCTGAATCGCCTGCGCCGGTAATGTCCCATTCCGAGGGCGCACTCCCAGGTTTGGAATTTTCACACGCCACAGCGTTAAGCAGCGGCGAGCAGGGATCCGCAGCGCTGGCCATCGGCAGGAGCCCCGCCGGCGCAGCAACCGGCAGCAGCGCAGCAACCAAAGCGACGGCCAGGGGAATGACGGCTCGTTTGAGCGCCGTCAGTGAGCGGGTGGCTGAGGAAACGGACATAAGAACTCCTGAGTGAGTGCGCTGTCGCGGTATCGGACCGGTGCATCGTGCCCCGCCCCGTGCCGCCACCCCCCGGCGCAGCCAACCACGTATTCAGTTGTCCCAATGCCGGAGCTGCCCTCAGGCGTCCCCTGCGCCAGTGGTGGAACACAGCAACAACTGCGCTCTGCCAAGTCGGGACGGTGTGAGACCGCCGGCCCGAGCAGCGTCAGGCAACTCTCTTAGCCGCGATCTTATGGTTGCCTGCAGAAAGGCAGCAAAGGATTTCCTTGGGAAAAGCCTAAATCCGCTGATTTTGGCGCGATGGCGGTAGATTTAGGACAGGAACAGCCGTTTCCGCCAGCCAGGAGATCCGAAGTACCTTGCACCTCAAGAGCCTGACCGTCCGGGGATTCAAGTCCTTCGCTTCGGCGACGACCTTCGAATTTGAACCAGGCGTCACCGCCGTGGTCGGCCCCAACGGCTCGGGCAAGTCCAACGTGGTGGACGCCCTGGCGTGGGTGATGGGCGAACAGGGCGCCAAGACCCTCCGCGGCGGGAAGATGGAGGACGTGATCTTCGCGGGCACGTCCGGGCGTCCGCCGCTGGGCCGGGCCCACGTCTCACTCACCATTGACAACAGCGACGGCGCCCTGCCGATTGAATACAGCGAAGTCACCATTTCCCGCACGCTGTTCCGCACCGGCGGCTCGGAGTACGCCATAAACGGCGCGGGCTGCCGGCTCCTGGACATCCAGGAACTGCTCTCCGACTCCGGCCTGGGCCGGGAGATGCACGTGATCGTGGGACAGGGGCAGCTGGACAAGGTCCTCCACGCCACCCCGGAGGACCGGCGCGGTTTCATCGAAGAAGCCGCCGGTATCCTCAAGCACCGGCGCCGCAAGGAAAAAACGGTCCGCAAGCTCGAAGCCATGCAGGCCAACCTCTCCCGGCTCAGCGACCTCACCGGCGAAATCCGCCGGCAGCTCACACCGCTGGGCAAACAGGCCGAAGTCGCACGCCGGGCCCAGACCGTCCAGTTCGAGGTCCGCGATGCGCGCTCCCGCCTCCTCGCGGACGACCTGGTCCAGCTTCAGCAGGCCCTCGCCCAGGACGTCGCCGATGAGAGCGCGCTCAAGGCCCGCCGCGGCGTCGTCGGGCAGGAACTCGAGCTCGGCAGGCAGCGCCAGGCAGGCCTCGAGCAGCTTGCCGCGGAAGCCACGCCCAAGCTCAATGCCGCGCGCGACAGCTGGTACCGGCTCTCCGCCGGGCGGGAACGGCTGCGCTCGCTGGGCTTGCTCGCCGAGGAGCGGCGCCGGCTGCTCGGGTCCTCCGACAACGTCCCTGATTCCGGCCGCGACCCGGAGCAGCTCGACCGGCAGGCCGCCCGCGTCCGGGAGGAACAAGCCGGGCTGGAGCGCCAGATCGTGGACCGCCGCAGCGGTCTGGCCAACGCCACTGCCGCCAAACAGGACGCTGAAGAAGCCGCCGCCGCCGAGGACAAGCGGCTCGCGTCCCTGCTCCGCGCCGCCGCGGACCGCCGCGAGGGCCTGGCCAAGCTTGCCGGACAGGTGGGCGCCGCACGCTCCCGGGTCGAGTCCGCGCAGGCGGAACTCGGCCGGCTCCGTGAATCCCTCAAGGCCGGGGAGGAACGCCGCCGGCAGGCCCACAGCGAGTTCACCGCCCTCGAAACCCAGGCCGCCGGAGTGGAGGACGGCGAGGAGACCCTCGACGCCGACTACGAGGAAGCCGGCGCGGATCTCGACGCCATCGACGCCGAGATCGACGCGCTGAAGGCGGCGGAACGCGAGGGCGAACGCGAACGCGGCGCCCTCCTCGCCCGCCGCGACGCCCTCCAGCTCGGGCTGAACCGCAAGGACGGTTCGGGCCACATCCTCCGCTCGGGAATTGCCGGTGTGCTTGGCTCCCTGGCGTCCATGATCACGGTGGAACCAGGCTTCGAGGCCGCCATCGCGGCGGCTCTGGGCGCCTCGTCCGACGCCATCGTGGTGCAGGACAGCAAGGTTGCGGCCACTGCCGTGCAGCGCCTGAAGGACGACGACGCCGGCCGGGCCGCCTTGCTGCTGGCGGGCGCAACCGCGGGCCGGCGCACCTTCGACGGGCAGCTGCCCGCGGGCGCCCGGTGGGCCTCCGAACTGGTCACGGCATCCGGTTCGGAGGATGCCGCCTCCGGGCTGCCGCTGCCCGGGCTGATGGCGGGCATCGCCGTCGTCGAGGGCCTGGAAGGTGCGGCGCAGCTGCTGGCCGGCCGCCCGGAACTGACCGCCGTGACCCGGGCCGGGGACGTCCTGACCGCCCTGACGGTCAGCGGAGGCTCCGCGAAGGCTCCTTCGCTGATCGAAGTACAGGCCGCCGTCGAGGACGCCTCCTCACGGCTTGCCTCGGTGACCGCGGACCTGGAACGCCAGCGTTTCGCCCTCGCGTCCGCACAGGCCAGGCGGGCCGTGGCGCAGGACCGTGCCGATGCGGCCCTTGAGAAACTCCACGATTCGGATGCCCGGCTGGCGGCCGTCGCCGAACGCCTGGGCCACCTGAATTCCGTGCTGCGCAGCGCCGTCGGCGAAAGCGGGCGGCTCGGGGCCACCCTCGCCAAGGCAGAGGCCAACATCGTCAGCGAACAAGCGGCGCTGGAAGCCGTGGCGGCACGGCTCGCCGCCGCGCAGGAAGCACCGGCGGAGGAAGAACCCTCCCCGGAACACCGTGACGCCCTGGCCCTGGCCGCTTCCCTGGCCCGCAGCGCCGAGATGGAGGCCCGTCTCGCCCTGCGCAGCGCCGAGGAACAGCTCACGGCCATCCGGAACCGGGCGTCGTCGCTCGAACGCGCCGCCGCCACCGAACGGCGCGCCCGGGAGGAAGCCGCTGAGCGGGCACGCCGACGCCGGCTCCAGGCCAAACGCGCTGCCGCGGTGTCCGCCGCCGTCGGGCAGGTGATCGGCTTCATCGATGTCTCCGTGGAACTCGCCGCGCTGGAGCGGGACAGCGCCGAGGAACGCAGGGAGCAGTTGGACGGCGAGCTCTCCGCGGTGCGCAGCAGCAACGATGCCCTCGCCCGCGAACTGGCCGAACTGACCGACTCCGTCCACCGCGACGAACTGGCCCGCACCCAGCAGCGCCTCCGGATTGAAACCCTGGAGCTCAGAAGCGTCGAGGAGCTGGGACTGACCGCCGACCAGCTGGTGGCCGATTTCGGCCCGGACCAGCCCGTGCCCGTGGCCGCCGCGGAATCGGCGGACAAGTGGGCCGCCCTGCGCGCCCCGGTCGACGAGGACGGACACGAGCTCGTGACCGGCAAGCCCTTCGTCCGCGAGGAGCAGGAGAAGCGGCTCAAACGGGCCGAGCGGGACCTGTCGGCCCTGGGCCGGGTCAACCCCCTGGCGCTGGAGGAATTCGCCGCCCTCGAGGAACGCCACCAGTTCCTCAGCACCCAGCTTGAGGACCTGAAATCCAGCCGCAAGGACCTGTTGGACATCATCAAGGAAGTCGACGAGCGGGTCCAGAAGGTCTTTGCCGAGGCGTTCGAGGACACCTCGGCGCAGTTCGTCCGGATATTCGCGCGGCTGTTTCCCGGCGGCGAGGGCAGGCTGGTCCTCACCGACCCGTCGGACATGCTGACCAGCGGCATTGAGGTCGAGGCGCGGCCGGCCGGCAAGAAGATCAAGCGGCTCTCGTTGCTTTCGGGCGGTGAACGTTCGCTCACCGCGGTGGCCCTGCTCGTCGCGATCTTCAAAGCCCGGCCGTCACCGTTCTACGTGATGGACGAGGTGGAGGCGGCCCTGGACGACACCAACCTGGGCCGGCTCATCACGATCTTCGAGGAGCTGCGCGAATCCAGCCAGCTCATCATCATCACGCACCAGAAACGCACCATGGAAGTTGCCGACGCCCTGTACGGTGTCACGATGCGCGGCGACGGCGTCTCCACCGTCATCAGCCAGCGCCTCGGCGCGCAGGTCTAGCGGGCCGTGGAATGCCGCCGGCCTGTTATTGCCGGGCTCCGAGCGCGGCCTTGAGTTCCCCGGCCGTGATAAGCAGCTGGCGGTTGTACACATAGCCGCCCAGCCCCAGCTCCGCCTGGGTCCGGGTCAGGTCGACCATTGTGCCGGCGTCGCGCGGTGGCGCCGGCACAGGGGCCGGCCAGACCTGGACGGAGTAGCCCACCGGGATGTACGCGTCGAATGCCCAGGTTTGTGCCAGCGCCTGCTCGACCGCGGGGGTCACCGCCTGCGGAGACAGGCTGTCCAGATACAGGGTGATGTTGACCAGGCGCCGATCCGGAGAGCCATCGGAACTTCCATTCACCTCGGCCTCTTCGACCCCGTCGATGGCGACCAGCGATGTGTGCAGCGCCGAGATCGCGTCCTTGACGTCGCCGGAGCCTCCGTTCTGGGAACATCCCGACAAACCCAGCGATGCGGCGGCCGCTACCGCCGCCGCACCCACGCCCGTCGACAGTACTTTCGTGAACGCTGATGCCATCGTTCCAGCCTTTCGGGCCGCTGAAGTTGTGAGAAATCTGATTCCCGCCTAAGAACTCGGCGTTCCGTTGTCGAAACACCCGGGCTATGCGGCCGACTCCGCGCTGCCGAGGGGTTCGCCCGCGCGCCAGAAGTTGAGGGCGGCGGCAATTCCAAGGCTCACAAGCAGGACGCCGGAACCAGCCAGCCGGATGAAGTCCGGCAGCTCGGCTGACAGCGCATCCACCGAGCCATACGGCCCCACCGCTTCAGAGAGAACCGTCGGAGAAAACCCCAGCAGCACCCCGCCGACGCCGGACAGCCAGAGGTCGAAACGCCAGCGGTAGTTCACCCAGCGCCAGAAGGTCTTGCCGGGGCCGCCGTCACTAATCGCTTCACCCCGAATCCGGTACTGCCGCAGCCAGCCGAACTTCTTGATCAGCGACGCGAACGACGCGATCGTGATTCCCAGGGCGATGGATCCATAAATCATCCACAGCCCGCTGAAGCCATAGTCGTCGGAGACCGTCTCCGGCCACGCTCCGGTGAACCAGGAGACCACCGGGATGCCGCTGAGCAGGGCAGACACCACGAGGCCGATCGTCGACCAGAGCAAGTGCCAGCCAAAGCCGAGCACCCGGAATTCCGACACCATCGACGCCATGGACAGCGGGGCCTTCTGCAGTGTCGACGACGGTGCCATCCAACCGCGGCGCAGCTGTTCGCCGGGGATCAGGCAGCACATCGCGAAAAGAAGGATGATGGCCGGCAGGGCCGCCAGGCTTCCCATGGCGATGCCGGCCAGGCCATCGAACCGGTCACGGCCGACCCCGGCCGCCACGCGCTGGTCCACCCAGGTCAGAACCAGGCCCCCTCCGAACAGCACGGCCAGGCATAGCGCCACCAGGGTGACGCCCGCGATGGAGAGCCCCCTGCCGAAGCGCCTGTTTACCGCGGCAACGTGGGATTTTCGGGCCAGAAGAGCTTCTTCCGCCTCGGCCGGCCCGGCAGCCATCCGCTGGCTCCGGTACGGGCTCGTCACGAGAAGGACTCTCCCCGGCCGAGTGGCTCGCCCGCACGCCAGTACTGGACGGCGGTGAGAAGACCGGCCACGGTAAAGAACAACCCGAGGAAGAGCGCAGTCAGGAAGAACGCCGTGTCGTCGAACATGAGCGCCATCCAGCAGGAGCCGCTCAGCGCGCCGCCGACGCCGGCGAGCCAGAGGTCGAAGCGCCAGCGGAAGGTGAACCAGCGCCAGAACGACTTACCCCCGCCCCCGCTCGTGGCGCCCGCGCCGCGCCTTCGGATTTGTACCCGGTAGGTGGATTTCTTGACGAGGGAAACGGTCAGGATTATGGCCAGGGCGGCGGAGAGCGCGCCATAGAAGCCCAGCGTCATGAAGGTGAAAGCGGCCTGGGTGTCCTCGAGCGTTGCCGGCCAGGCGCCGCCCCAGGCCAGCAGGACCGGCAGCACGATCAGGAGCAGCCACGCACGGCGATCCAGGCGAGGTGGTACCGGGTTTCCAGGGGCTTCATCTGGGCCGTCACCGAACCGCCCCTCCACCAATGCCGTTGCTCGATCCCGAGCTCCGTCGCCCGCCCCAGCAGCACGTAGAAGAAGAAGGCGATCGTGGCGAGCAGCAGCAGCACACCGGGCGCGGCGACCAGCAGCGAGACGATCTCCGTCTGCCGTTCGGTCAAAAGGAACGAACCGCGTACGGTGACGGATGCCTCCAGCGCGCTGGTGTCTTCGACCTTGGCAAAGAACAACAACAGCCCCGCCAGAACGCCGACGGCGAGGGTGGAACACGCTACGCCCCCGACCAGCAATCCCCTGCGGGCGCCTGCAGCCGGGGAAGGTGCCGTGGGGGACGGAGTGGCGGACCGGGTGGGTGCGTGGGGCATGGAGTCACGGCTTTCAGTCGAGGGGCGGATCCGCGATAGGCTCCCGGTTGACCGGGTCGGAAGAAGTCTGCTCGTGCAGGTACCGCTGCACCCAGGGCTCGCCAGACGGGCAACCGCGCCGATCCTAGCACCCCGGATCGCCGCCGGGGCGGATGGCGTATTGGCCGGCTCGTGGCGGAATTGCCGACTCACTTGTTCCGAGCCTTGACGCACGCGCCGCGGCGCATTTGGGGTTTGTGAGAAGCTAGGGGAGTGAACGACATCCTCCCCATTCTTCTGCCCATTCTCGCCGCCCTGGTGGTCCTCGGTGCGCTCATTCCGGTCCTGATGAAGACCCGGAAGAACATCACCAACTACCCGGGAAAGCGTGACGAGAACGATCCCGTGCAGCCGGGTGCCGGCGGCGGCACCCTTCTCGAGGACCGCCCTGCGCCGACGCGCGAACGCAAGGCACCAGACGTCGCCGACCACGAGGGCCTGGCAACAGTGGAAGTCCCGGACGACGTCGCCGGCCTGGAAATCGTTCCGGTGGAAACACCGCTGCCCGTGGCCGGCCGCCTGATCCGCCTGCGCGAACGCCTCGTCAAGTCCAACAACATCCTCGGCAAAGGCCTGCTGGCACTGCTCTCCGCAGACAAGATCGATGAAAACGTGTGGGACGAGGTGGAGGAGACGCTCCTGCTCGCCGACCTCGGCACCGAGCCGACCCTGCAGCTCGTGGACGCGCTGCGCGAACGCGTGAAGGTGCTCGGCACGCGTTCCCCGGAGCAGGTCAAGGCACTGCTGCGCGAGGAACTCATCAAGCTTGTGGACCCCACGATGGACCGCAGCCTGCGCGTCGAACGGCACGCCGACAAGCCCGCCGTCGTGCTGGTGGTGGGTGTCAACGGCGTTGGCAAGACCACCACGGTGGGCAAGCTCGCCCGCGTGCTCGTCGCCGAGGACAAGGATGTCCTGCTGGGCGCGGCGGACACCTTCCGCGCCGCCGCGGCAGAGCAGCTCGCCACCTGGGGCCAGCGCGTCGGCGTCGCGACCGTGAAGTCGGACGTCCACGGCGCGGATCCGGCGTCGGTCGCCTACGAGGCTGTCAAAGCAGGCATCGACCAGGAGGTCGACGTCGTGATGATCGACACCGCCGGCCGCCTGCAGAACAAGGTCGGCCTGATGGACGAGCTCGGCAAGGTCAAGCGCGTCATTGAGAAGCTGGCCGAGGTGGATGAGGTGCTCCTGGTCCTGGACGCCACAACGGGACAGAACGGCCTGAACCAGGCCCGCGTTTTCGCCGAAGTCGTGAACATCACCGGCATCGTCCTGACCAAGCTGGACGGGACGGCCAAGGGCGGCATCGTGGTGGCCATCCAGAAGTCGCTCGGCGTCCCGGTCAAGCTGATCGGCCTCGGCGAGGGTGCCGACGACCTCGCCCCGTTCGACGCCGAGAGCTTCGTTGACGCCATCCTGAACTAGGGCGTGTCTCCCGAATAGGCTGCCCGCTGGCCCGCGGGTGCTGTGGTTATCAACCGCAGCACCGGCGGGCCAGCGGCGTTTAATCGGGAGGGAGTCAGGCGCTGCGTGTGGCCGGCCGGTGGAATGTCTCCCGGGCCAGCAGCCAGCCCGCGGCGGCTGCGACCAGCACGCCGCCGGTGACGCCGAAGGCCCAGCCATAGCCCAGCCGGTCGGCGAGGAGCCCGGCCAGGACCGGTCCGATGATCGCGCCGCTGTCGGCGGTCATCTGGAAGATGGCCAGCACCCGCCCGCCGGAGCGCTCGTTGCCGATCACGTCGGCCATGGCCGCCTGCTGCGCGGGACCCAGGAGCCCCGAACCGATGCCGGCGACGGCGGTCGCCACGAGGAACCAGAGCAGCTCGTGGGTGAAGCCGATGGCGGCCGTCGCGGTTCCGGTGACCAGCAGTCCGGAAACCATCATCGGTTTCCGGCCCAGGCTGTCCGCGAGTTTGCCGGAGAACGTCAGCGCCACCGCGTTGGCAGCGGCGAACATGGCCAGGGCCCAGCCTGCGGATTCCGGTCCGGCGTTCAGGGCGGCGACGGCGAACAGCGGGACCGTGGCCATCCGCACGCCGAAGGTCGCCCAGCCGTTCGCGAAACTGGAGAACAGCCCCGCCCGGTATGCGCTGTCCCGAAGGGCCTCGCGCAGCTCCATGGCCGGCGCCGTGCTCCCGTCCGGGCGGGAGGACGCCGGCACGTGGCTCAGCTGGGTCTGCACCACCAGGGCCGCCAGGACCAGGGCGGCCGCGTAAACGAGGAACGGCACGCGCAGGCCGAATCCGGCCAGCAGCCCGCCCACGACCGGACCGCACACATTGCCGATCAGGAACGCCGAGGCGTACGCCCCGGACACCCTGCCGCGGCTCTCGGGCGGCGCCAGCCGGACCACCAGGGCCATCGACGCCACCGTGAACATGACCGAGCCGGCACCGCCGAGGCCGCGGAAGATCAGCAGCTGCCAGTAATCCTGGGCGAAGGCGCACGCCGCCGTCGACGCCGCAACGATCAACAGTCCGGCCACGTACACCGGCCGTTCGCCCAGCCGCACAATCAGCGCGCCTCCCGCCGGAGCGAACACCAGCCGCATAAACGCGAAGATGCTCACGATCACGGCCGCCGCCGTCGCCCCGACGTCGAAGGTGGTGGCGAACTGCGGGAGGACCGGCGCCACCAGGCCGAAGCCGAGGGCGATGAGGAAGGCGGCCACCAACATCACCTTGATGTCCCTTGGCAGCGCCGCTTTGCCGTTGCTCCGGGTGCCGGCCTGCGGCGGGGATCCCGCGGGGCGGGGGGTCTTACTCATGGCGGTGGCTTCCTGGCGGTACGGGCGGGGGAGAGGGGACGTTGGAACGCGTGAAACATAACCGTAACAAGAACGATTTGCACCATTTACTTCCGGGAGGTTCTTGTAACAACCCGGCAATCTAATTCCTCCGCCGGCGAAACACGCCGCCGACAAACTCTTCTTAGAACGCAAACCGCGTTGAGGCACGCGGAGAACTCCGCAACATCTTTAGATCGCATCTAAGCAAGGGAGGACGTGCACCATGGAACTTACCGCAGGTCACGTATGGCTGATGGTGGCAGCAGCGCTCGTGCTGTTCATGACACCAGGACTCGCATTTTTCTACGGCGGCATGACGCGCGCCAAGGCCGCACTGAACATGATGATGATGAGTTTCATCTCCATCGGCATGGTCGGTGTGGTTTGGGTGCTCTGGGGCGCCTCGATGAGCTCCGGCGAGGGCTTCATGCAGATGGTTGGAAACCCGTTCGCCACCTTCGGGCTGGAAGGCATTGACACCCCTGACGGACTCATCAAGGTCGGCTACGCAGCCACCTTCGCCATCATCACCGTCGCCCTGATCAGCGGCGCGATCGCTGACCGCGCGAAGTTCGGCGCCTGGTCCGTCTTCGTCCCGGTCTGGGTGACGCTGGTGTACTGCCCGCTGGCCTACATGGTCTGGGGCGGCGGGCTGTTCGGCCCGGAGGGCGCCATCGGCCAGGCCCTGGGCCCGGCGATCGACTTCGCCGGCGGCACGGTTGTCCACATCAACGCCGGTGTTGCCGCGCTGGTCCTCGTGCTGATCATCGGCAACCGCAAGGGCTTCGGCAAGGACCCCAACCACCGCCCGCACAACATCCCGTTTGTGATGCTCGGTGCTGCGATCCTGTGGTTCGGCTGGTTCGGCTTCAACGGCGGCGCAGCAACGACGGCGGAACAGGGCGGCCTGATCTGGGTCAACACCCTGGCCGCCCCCGCCGCGGCAATGCTCGGCTGGCTCATCACGGAGCGTATCCGCGACGGTCACCCGACCTCGCTCGGTGCCGCCTCCGGTGTGGTCGCCGGCCTCGTCGCCATCACCCCGGCCTGCGCCAACGTCAGCCCGGTCGGCGCCCTGGGCCTCGGCCTGATCGCCGGTGCCGCTTCCGCCCTGGCTGTCGGTCTCAAGTTCCGCTGGGGCTTTGACGATTCGCTCGACGTCGTCGGTGTCCACCTGGTCTCCGGCATCATCGGCACCGTGGCGCTGGGCTTCATCGCCCTCCCGGCTGACGGTGTTGGCGGCGGCCTGTTCTACGGCGGCGGACTCACCCAGCTGTGGGCCCAGCTCGCGGCGGCCGGCATCGCCATCGCCTACTCCGCAGTGATGACCGCAATCATCGCCTTCGCCATCCACAAGACCATGGGCTTCCGGGTTTCCCAGGAGCAGGAAGTGGTGGGCGTGGACCTCAGCCTGCACGCCGAAACCGCCTACGAATTCGGTGTGGGCGGCCACGGTGGAAGCTTCACCCCGCTGCACGAACTGATCACCGGCAAGGCCCAGACCGTGGTTCCCGCCGCCGAAACGGCGGACGCGTCCTCCAACGGCAAGAAGACCGCAGCAGCAGGCAAGGAAAGTGTGGAGGCATGAAACTGATCACAGCAATCGTCCGGCCCGAAAAGCTCGACACCATCCGCGAAGGGCTCGAAGCCTACGGCGTGCAGGGCCTCACGGTCAGTGCGGCCAGCGGCTATGGCCGGCAGCGCGGCTACACCGAGGTGTACCGCGGCGCCGAGTACAACGTGGACCTGCTCCCCAAGATCCGGGTAGAGGTCCTGGCCACCGACGAACAGGCGGACGACATCCTGGATGTCATCATCGCCAGCTCGAACACCGGCCGGGCCGGGGACGGCAAGGTGTGGACGATGGATGTGTTCGAGGCAGTACGGGTCCGCACCGGCGAACGCGGATCGGCTGCCATCTAGGCACCAGCTTCACACCAACAGAGCGGGCCGGGAACCTGAAAAGGCACCCGGCCCGCTCTTGTGCGTCCGGCGGCCGTAAGGGACAACGACGCCGGCCGGTCAGCCTGCCCGCCAGCCTTCCGGCCCGGCGCTCCCGGCGGCGTACTCCTCCAGCGGCGCACTGTCCCGTGCCCAGGCCTTGAGCACGGGCTCCAGGATCCGCCAGCACTCCTCCGCGGTGTCGGCGCGGACCGAGAGCAGGGGATCGCCGGTCAGGACACCTTCGAGGACCTCCCCGTACGGCAGCAGTTCCGAGGCGCTGAGCTCCGCCTGCAGGGTGGCGCGGTCCAGGCTGAGGACATCGCCGGGGCCGTTCACATCGACGTCGAACTGCAGCGTGTCCGGTCCGAAGCCGATCCTCAGCTGGTTGGGGGAGTCCACCCCGGTGAAGCCCCTGGGCAGGTGGGGCACCGGCCGGAACGTCACCACGGCTTCCTTGCGTTTGACGCCCAGGGCCTTGCCGGAGCGCAGGATGAAGGGGACGCCCTGCCAGCGCCAGTTGTCGATCCCCACTTCGACCTCGGCGAGGGTCTCGGTGCCGCGGGCCGCGTCGACGCCGTCTTCCCTGGCGTAGTCCGGGACCTTCCGGCCACCGATCGATCCCGCGGTGTACCGGGCGCGGCGGGTGCTTTTGGCGTAGGGCGCCTTGATGCTGCTGGCCCGCAGCACCGTGGCCACGGCATCCCGGAGGTCCCGCTCCTCCACCGAGGCGGGCGGCTCAATCGCCAGCAGCGCCATGATCTGCAGGAGGTGGCTCTGGACCATGTCGCGCAGGGCGCCGGCGCCGTCGTAGTAGCGGGCGCGCCCCTCCAGCGCGAGGTCCTCGTCGAAGACAATCTCGACCTTTTCAATGTGCTCCCGGTTCCACACCGGCTCCAGGAAGGTGTTGGCGAAGCGCAGGCCCAGGATGTTCAGCACCGTGGCCTTGCCCAGGAAGTGGTCCACCCGGTGGACGTGGTCCTCAGGAACCAGCGCGGCCAGGGTTTCATTGAGGTGCCGGGCGGACTCCGCGCTGGAACCAAACGGTTTCTCCATGACCAGCCGTGTCCCGGCGGGCACCTGGCCGGGAGCCAGCGCCTCGCAGGCCAGTTGGCTGACCCGCGGCGGCAGGGCGAAGTAGACGGCTACGGGCCCCTCCAGCTGCGCCAGCAGGCCGGCCAGCTGCCCCTCGGCCGTGACGTCGAGCTGGTGGTAGCTGGTGGTGTCGCGGATCCGCTTCAGTTCCCGCCGGCCATAGGCCTCGGCCTGGGAGTTGGCGTCGGCGAAGGATTCTTCGATGCGCTCCAGCCATTGGTCCGGAGTCCAGGCATCCGAGCCGGCGCCGACCAGGGTCAGCCCGCCGGCGCGTCCCCGGGACACGAGCCGGGCAAGGCCCGGCAGCAGGAGCCTGCCGGTGAGGTCGCCCGAGGCGCCCAGGATGAGCAGGGTTTTCACTGTTGTTTGGCTGGTCATCTAAGTCAGCATGCCATCTTGAAGGCGCGGCTTGGTACCCTAGATAGTCGAGTCCCGTTGTCGAGGCGGTTCGTTCAGGCGAACATCAGTCGCGACGCTGGCGTGCCGGACCGGCCGCCATCCGTAGAACCACTGAAAGAAGTGCACGGCACGTGTTCAATTCACTCTCTGACCGGTTGACAGCAACCTTCAAGAATCTGCGTGGCAAGGGCCGCCTGACCGAGGCGGATGTTGACGCCACAGTCCGCGAAATCCGGCGTGCCCTCCTGGACGCCGACGTCGCCGTGCCCGTGGTCCGCGAATTCACCGGGCGGGTGCGCGAGCGTGCCCTCGGCGCCGAAGTCTCCGCCGCACTGAACCCGGGCCAGCAGATCGTGAAGATCGTCAACGAGGAGCTCGTCGAGATCCTCGGCGGCGAGACCCGCCGGATCCGCCTTGCCAAGACCGGGCCGACCATCATCATGCTCGCCGGCCTCCAGGGTGCCGGTAAGACCACCCTGGCGGGCAAGCTCTCCAAGTACCTCAAGGCGCAGGGCCACAGCCCCATGCTGGTGGCCTGCGACCTGCAGCGTCCCAACGCCGTGACCCAGCTCCAGGTCGTCGGCCAGCGCGCCGGCGTGCCCGTTTTCGCCCCGCACCCGGGCGCCACCTCCACCGAACTGGACCACCCCGCCGGTGACCCGGTCGCGGTCGCCCGCGCCGGCGTCGAGGAAGCCCGCCGCACGCTGCACGACGTCGTGATCGTTGACACCGCCGGCCGGACCGGCGTGGACGCTGAGATGATGGAACAGGCGCGCCAGATCCGCCGCGCCATCGTTCCGAACGAAGTGCTGTTCGTGGTCGACGCCATGATCGGCCAGGACGCGGTCAACACCGCCATGGCCTTCGATGAGGGCGTCAACTTCACGGGCATCGTGCTCTCCAAACTCGACGGCGATGCCCGCGGCGGTGCCGCGCTCTCCGTCTCCTCGGTCACCGGCAAGCCCGTGATGTTCGCGTCCACCGGCGAAGGCCTGGACGACTTCGAGCTCTTCCACCCGGACCGGATGGCTTCACGCATCCTCGACCTCGGTGACGTGCTCACCCTGATCGAACAGGCGGAGAAGTCCTGGGACAAGGACGAGGCTGCCCGGATGGCGCAGAAGTTCGCCGACCAGGAAGACTTCACCCTCGAGGACTTCCTCGCCCAGATGCAGCAGATCCGCAATATGGGGTCCATGAAGAAGATGCTCATGATGATGCCCGGTGCGCAGAACATCCGGCAGCAGCTGGAGCAGTTCGACGAGCGTGAAATCGACCGTGTCGAGGCGATTGTGCGTTCCATGACGCCGCATGAACGCGTCGCCCCCAAGATCATCAACGGTTCCCGCCGTGCCCGCATTGCCCGCGGTTCGGGGGTGCACGTCTCCGAGGTCAATGGCCTGCTGGAACGCTTTGCCCAGGCCCAGAAGATGATGAAGAAGATGGCTGCCGGCGGCGGCATGCCCGGAATGCCGGGGATGCCCGGCATGGGCGGTGGCGGCGGGGCCCGCAAGGGCGCCAAGAGCGCGCCGAAGAAGAAGTCCCGCTCCGGCAACCCGGCCAAGGCCGCGCAGGAGCTCAAGGATGCCCAGGCCCGCCGGGCCGAAGGTGCCAAGGCCCTTCCGACCGGTGCCGCATTCGGCCAGCAGGGCGGCGACTTCGATCCCTCCCAGCTGAACCTGCCCAAGGGCTTCGACAAGTTCCTTGGCGGCGGCAAATAGGCACTGCCGGCCGAGATGTCGGCGGCCCGTTGTCGGGCCGGTGTCATAGGGTTAGACCATGTACAAGCAGCGCATAGTATTCGTCCACGGGGCGGGCAGCTTCGGCGCTGCCGCGTGGCCGAAGCAGCACGGGATGGCGCTGAATTACGACGCGCTGTTCCTGCGCCGCCACGGGTATGAGCCGGCCGCCGAGCCGCTGGAAACAGACTTCGCCGCCGACGCCGCCATCGTCCTCCACGCCCTGGCCGACGACGGCCGCGGCGAGGCCGGCGGCCACGTCGTGGCCCATTCGCAAGGGGCCATCTCCGCCATGATGGCCGCCGTCGAACGGCCGGAGCTGGTGCACTCCCTGACTCTCGTGGAACCGGCCTGCCTCTCGCTCACCGCGGACCAGCCGGCGACGGCGGCGCACCGCGCCCTGATGCAGCCGCTCTTCGAGGTCCGCCACCACCTGAGCGACGAGGATTTCCACCGCGAATTCGTCCGCCGGGTGTCCGCGGCCCACACCCCCGCACAGGCGACCCTTGGTGCCCCGAGCCCGGAGGACCAGCTGGAGGCACGCCGCCTGCGGCTGCAGGCGCCGCCCTGGGAAGCCCCGCTGCAGATCGTCCCCGGCGTCCCCACCCTGGTCCTGACCGGCGGCTGGGAGCCGCTCTATGAAGAAATCGCGGGCTACCTGCGTGAGACCGGCGCCCTGCACCGCGTTGCGCCCGGCGGCCACCGGCCCCAGGATTCGCCGGAGGGCAACCGGGCCATCCGGGCCTTCATCGCCGACGTCGGGCGGCACCAGCACGCCGAGGCGTCCTAGCCGGCTTCGGGTCCGCCGACGGCAGGCGCCGGCAGGTAGACCTTGCCGCCCGAGGCGATGAACTCGTTGCTCTTTTCCCGCATTCCGGCCGCCAGCGCGGCCTGCGGATCCGCTGAGCCGTATTCGTCCCGGATGTCCTGGCTGATCCGCATGGAGCAGAACTTGGGTCCGCACATCGAGCAGAAATGTGCCGTTTTGGCCGGCTCCGCGGGGAGCGTCTCATCGTGGAACGCCTCGGCCGTCACCGGGTCCAGGGACAGCGCGAACTGGTCCCGCCAGCGGAACTCGAACCGTGCCTTGGACAGGGCGTCGTCGCGTTCATGCGCACCGGCGTGGCCCTTGGCGAGATCCGCGGCGTGGGCTGCGATCTTGTAGGTGATCACCCCGGTCTTTACGTCGTCCTTGTTGGGCAGTCCCAGGTGCTCCTTGGGCGTGACGTAGCAGAGCATCGCTGTTCCATAGCGGGCAATCTCGGTGGCGCCGATCGCCGAGGTGATGTGGTCATAGCCGGGTGCAATATCGGTGACCAGCGGCCCCAGCGTATAGAACGGGGCTCCCTTGCAGAGTTCCTGCTGGCGCTCGACGTTTTCCCGGACCAGGTGGAACGGCACGTGCCCGGGCCCTTCCACCATGACCTGTACGTCGAAAGTCCAGGCCCGCTGCGTGAGCTCGGCCAGGGTGTCCAGCTCGGAGAACTGCGCCGCGTCGTTGGCATCCGCCGTCGCGCCGGGCCGCAGCCCGTCACCCAGCGAGAACGCGACGTCGTAGCGGGCGAAGATCCCGCACAGCTCATCGAAGTGGGTATAGAGGAAATTTTCCTGGTGGTGGGCCAGGCACCAGCCGGCCATGATCGCTCCGCCGCGGGACACGATGCCGGTGACCCGGTTGGCCGTCAGCGGCACGTAGCGCAGCAGCACCCCGGCGTGGATGGTCATATAGTCCACTCCCTGCTCGCACTGCTCGATCACGGTGTCCCGGAAGATCTCCCAGGTAAGGGCGTTCGCCTCACCATTGACCTTCTCCAGCGCCTGGTAGATGGGGACCGTGCCGATGGGCACAGGGGAGTTGCGGATGATCCATTCGCGCGTGGTGTGGATGTCGTCCCCGGTGGAGAGGTCCATCACCGTGTCCGCACCCCATTGGGTGGCCCATTGAAGTTTGTCTACTTCCTCAGCGATGGAGCTGGTTACTGCGGAGTTGCCGATGTTGGCGTTGATTTTCACCAGGAACGCCTTGCCGATGATCATCGGTTCGGATTCAGGATGGTTGACGTTGCTGGGGATGATGGCGCGGCCCGCGGCCAACTCGCTGCGGACCAGCTCGACGTCGCAGTTCTCGCGCAGCGCGACGAACCGCATCTCCTGGGTGATCACCCAGTCCCGCGCGTACCGCATCTGCGTGACCGTCCTGCCGTCGACGGCGCGGCGCGGCACCGGGCGGGCGCCCATCCACTCGGCCGACGCTGCGCCGCGCCGCACTGCCGACCTGCCGTCATCCAGCAGTTCCCGGGCCCTGCCCTCGTAAGGTTCGGTGTCCTCCCTGGCGGCAATCCAGGGACCCCGGAAAGGCTCCAGCCCGCGGACCGGTTCACTTCCGGGACCGGCGGTGCGGTACACGCGGAACGGGGCGTTGGCGGCGCCGGCCGGGGAGTCGGCCAGCGCGATTTCGGTCACCGGGACGCGGATGCCGTGTTCGGCGTCCGTGGCGAACGCCAGGGAGTGGGACCTCAGCGATTGCGTGGGGGCCGCGGGCTGGACCGGGACTGCCTGCTCGTCGTCGTCCCGGTTTTGGACAGGGCTGTGCTGCGTCAATTGCGTGTTCACGGAAATACTCACTTCCTTCGCCGGCATTACCCGGACAGGTTCAACGGTCGCAGGCTGCGTCAGCCCGATCTCAGCCCCTGCAAGGGCACCCGTGTGGTCGTAGACGAAGCTACCACGTGCCGTCGGAAAGCCTGGCGCGTGTGACGGGGCCCTCACGACGCCGTGTTGACGCGGTGTTAGCGTGGCATCGTGACTCAGCCCAAGGCCGTACCCCGCATCAGGACAGCGACGCCTGAAGACCTCGCGGCCCTCCCGGCTCTTGAGGCCGCGGCGGACCGCTTGCTCAAGGCGGAGGTCGGGTACCGCGCGCTCCCGGCCCCAGGGCCCCCGACGTCGGGTGAGACGCTCTTCATACTGGTCGCCGGGAATCCGACTGTGGGGTTTGCCCGTGTTGATGAGGTTGGCGGCCAGGCCCATCTGGAACAAGTCTCCGTGCATCCCGACTCTGCTGGGCGCGGGGTCGGAAGGTCTTTGGTGGAGGCGGCCATCGACGGAGCCCGGATACGCGGCTATGAATTCATGACCCTTTGCACTTTCAGGGACGTCCCGTTCAATGCACGGTTTTACGCGAGCTGCGGCTTCGCGGAGCTCGCCGAGCCGGGGAAGGCGCTGGCCGCCCTGCGGGCCTACGAAGCACTGCCGGGGCTGGATGATCTTGGCCGGCGGGTCGTCATGCGGCTTAGGCTTTAAGCCATGACCGGCATCATCGAATTCAGCGGCCCCGTCCTCACCGGACCCGAGCAGGAACACCGCGGACTCTGGTCCGTCGATGGCCTCCTGACCTTCCGCAGGCCCGCCGCCGCCCCGGACCTGATCCTGGACGGCTGGGTCATCCCCGGACTGGTCGACGCGCACTGCCACATCGGTCTTGGACCCGGCGGGGACGTCCCGGAGCAGCTGGCGGAAGAACAGGCCATGACCGACCGCGACGCCGGAACCCTCCTCGTCCGCGACGCCGGCGCCGTCCACGACACCCGCTGGATCCAGCAACGGGCGGACCTGCCGCGCCTCATCCGCTCGGGCCGGCATATCGCGAGGACCCGGCGGTACCTCCGGGGCTTCGCCGTCGAGGTGGAGCCCGAGGACCTGGTGGAGGCCGTGCGCAAGCAGGCGCGGGCCGGCGACGGCTGGGTCAAACTCGTGGGGGACTGGATCGACCGCGACGCCGGCGACCTCGCCGCCAGCTTCCCCGCGGCGGAATTGAAAGACGCCATCGCGGCCGCCCATGATGAAGGCGCCCGGGTCACGGCCCACTGCTTCGCCGAAGACACCCTGGACGACATGCTCGACGCCGGGATCGACTGCATCGAGCACGCGACCGGCCTGCTGCCGCGGCATCTGGCGCGTTTCGCCGAACAGAGTGTGCCGATCGTTCCCACGCTCATCAACATCGCCACCTTCCCGGACATCGCCGCGCAGTCGGAGGCGAAGTTCCCCCGGTACGCGGCGCACATGCGATCCCTCTGGGAGCGCCGGGCCGAACGTGTCCTGGCCGCCTTCGAAGCCGGCGTCACTATCTACGCCGGGACGGACGCCGGCAGCGTGATCACGCACGGGCGCATCGTCGACGAGCTCCAGGCCCTGCACGCAGCCGGGCTCCCGGCCGGGGCAGCCCTCGATGCCGGCGCCTGGGCCGCGCGGGCCTGGCTCGGGGCCGGCGGCCTCAGGGACGGTGCCAGCGCCGACGTCCTGGTCTGCGCCGAGGATCCACGCAGCAATCTGGCCACCCTGCGGGACCTCAGGAATATCGTGCTGCGCGGCGAACTGCTCCGGTAGGAGACTTCGGATTCACTAGGAATAAATTGAAGCTTCAAGGAATTTAGTTCTATGAAAGGTCATCGAGGGTCGGTGGCCACCGAAGCACCGGAGCGATCGATCACATGACTGCAGAAAACAGCACACGGGATCTTCTTCCCGCAGAACTCACCATGGGCACCGTGATGCTCAAGGTCGGCGACATGAAGGTCATGACGGATTACTACCAGCGCGCCCTCGGCCTCGATATTGTGACGGAGCAGGACGGCGGACTCTACCTGGGCCGCAAGCAGAAGCCCCTGGTCCACCTGGCGCCGGCGCCGGGCCTGAGCGTCCCCTCCCGCGGTGAGGCCGGCCTCTTCCATGCCGCCCTGCTGTTCGCGGACCAGTCCGCCCTGGCCTCCACCGTCGCCAGCGCTGCGCAGTACGAGCCCCAGTCCTTCACTGGCAGCGCAGACCACCTGGTCAGCGAAGCCTTCTACTTTACGGATCCGGAGGGCAACGGCATCGAGCTCTACTGGGACCGTCCCCGCGAGGCCTGGGCCTGGGAGGGCAAGAACGTGGTGATGGACAGCCTGGCCCTGCCGCCGCAGCGCTACCTCGAGCAGTTCCTGACCGAGGAATCCGTAAGCGGGCAGCGCGAGGCCGCGGCCGGCGTCGGCCACGTCCACCTGCAGGTCGGCGACGTCCAGTCCGCGCAGGACTTCTATGTCGGAACCCTCGGGTTCGAAAAGACGGCGGGCTGGCACGGTCAGGCCCTGTTCGTCTCGGCCGGCGGCTACCACCACCACATGGCCATGAACGTCTGGAACAGCCGTGGCGCCGGCCCCCGCCGCGACACCCTGGGCCTCGGCGAGGTGCTGATCGAAGTACCGGCAGGCGACGATGTCGGGACCCTCGCCGACCGCCTCAAGACTGCCGGGGTCCAGTCCCACCACACCGGCGCCGAACTGCGCTTCGAGGACCCGTGGCGCAACCGGATCCGCGTCGCCGTTCGCTGAGTGCCCGCGGTTCCCGTCACGCATCCGCAGCTATCGGGCCTCGGGGACATGTTCAGCGCAGGCGGCAGCGAGTGGACATAGTGGCTTTATGTCCACTGGTCACGGTAAGGGGAGGGCATGTCCAGTCTGAGCACCCGCCGGGCTGGAGCGGCTAGGCTGAAGCGACGCCGAAAACAGCGGACCAGCGCCGCCAGACACCTAAGGATGAGCTCCATGGGATTCACCGAAGTCTTTGTCTCCACCCACGATGAAGCCCTCAAGCGCGCCACCGCCCTGGACGGCGGGGCCCCCGCGGCCCCCGGCGCCGTCCGGATCGCGGACATCACCGACTTCGAGGTCGAGCGCCTGGGCGACCTGGCCGGCACTGCCGTCCACGCCTCCGGCGCCGACTACGAACTCGCCATGGTCGATGTCGCCAGCGACTCCCTGCTCGGCGTCCCGCCGGCAATGGTCCGGGCCCTTGCCGAGCTGCTCAGCTATGAGACCGAGGGGGAAGGCGACGTCCTGGCCGACGTCGCCGAAAGCTGGGCCGCCGAGGAGGACATGCCCTTCGGCGCGGAGCAGGCAGGCCGCTACGTCAGGCAACTCGCGGAACTGGCCGCCGGCGTCGACCCTGCCAGCAAATCAGGCCTCTACGTCTGGACTTCCTGACTCACCTCAGGCCCCCAAATGGACCGGTTGCGGGTGTCAAGTCGAAATCCCGCCGCTGATCTGGCACAATAAACAGGTACTCGATCTGCGTGGCCCCTCTCTCCGCGTCCGGATCTTGTCCTTTTAGAACCCCCTAGTACGGCCCGCCCCACGGGTGCAGAACGCCGGGCTCGACCCCGTTTCAGAAACAGGAGTGACCACAAAAGTGGCCGTAAAGATTCGCCTTAAGCGCTTTGGCAAGATGCGCGCACCGTACTACCGCATCGTCGTCATGGACGCACGCTCCAAGCGTGACGGCCGTGCCATCGAAGAAATCGGCAAGTACCACCCGACCGAAGAGCCTTCGTACATCGAGGTCGACACGGACCGTGCCCAGTACTGGCTCGGCGTCGGCGCACAGCCGTCCGAGCAGGTCGCCGCGATCCTCAAGATCACCGGTGACTGGCAGAAGTTCAAGGGTCTCCCGGGCCAGGAGGGCACCTTGAAGACCAAGGCCCCCAAGGCTCCGTTCGTGACCCCGGAGAAGGGTTCCGTGATCATCCCGGAAGCCATCACCAAGAAGGCCAAGAAGGATGACGCTGCCGAGGCTCCCGCCGACGCCGCCGAAGCAGAGACCACCGAGGCTGAGTAAATTGCTGGCAGAAGCGCTCGAACACCTCGTCCGAGGGATCGTTGACAGTCCTGAGGATGTCAAGGTCAGTGCGAAGAACAACCGCCGCGGGGACACCCTCGAAGTGCGCGTTCATCAGGACGACCTCGGACGGGTGATCGGCCGCCAGGGCCGCACCGCACGCGCCTTGCGCACTGTGGTGGCAGCACTGGCGGACGGCGAGCCGGTCAGGGTCGACGTCGTCGACACCGACCGCCGCCGGTAACGCTTTCAGCAATACTTGTCTTGAGTCCGGCCCCTTCACCAGATAATGGTGGAGGGGCCGAACTGTTTCCCCATAGACCCACAGAATCACCAACCCCGAACAGAGGAACAGATGCAGCTTCAGGTGGCACGAATCGGCAAGCCCCACGGCATCCGCGGCGAAGTGACCGTCCAAGTGCTCACGGATGCGCCCGGCGACCGTTTCGTCCCCGGAACCCAGTTCGTGGTGGAACCCGCCTCGGCCGGCCCGCTCACCATCCTCAGCGCACGCTGGAACAAGGACATCCTGCTGCTTGCCTTTGAGGAGATTGAAACCCGCAACGAGGCGGAGACTGTCCGCGGCGCCAAGCTGTTCATCGAAACTGAAGAACTCAACGATGATGAGGACGACGAAGGCTGGTACGAGCACGAGCTCGAGGGACTGGAAGTCCGCGTGGGTGACCAGGTGGTCGGCAAGGTGTCCGGCCTCCGCACCCTCCCGGTCCAGGACCTGCTCATGGTCACCGCGACGGATGGCAAAGAAATCCTGATCCCGTTTGTGGAGCAGATCGTCCCCGAGGTCAACGTCGGGGAAGGCTACGTCCTCGTCACCCCGCCTCCGGGCCTCTTCGAGGTCAATGCCGACGACGAGGTGGCCAAGGCCGGGGAGCAGCCGACATCCGGGGAGCAGCCGAAGTCCGACGGCGCCGCCGCCGAGGAGCGTCCCGATGCCGGAGACGACGCCTAAATGAGGATCGACGTTGTCAGCATTTTCCCCGAGTACCTGGCGCCGCTGGAACTCTCGCTGATCGGCAAGGCGCGCCAGGACGGGCTGCTGGAACTGAACGTCCACGACCTGCGGGACTTCACCACGGACCGCCACCGGACGGTGGATGACACCCCGTATGGCGGCGGCGCCGGTATGGTCATGAAGCCCGAGCCGTGGGCCCAGGCGCTGGCAGCCGTGGCGGCCGACCGGCCCATCGACGCGGCGAGGCCGGTCCTGATTGTGCCGTCACCGGCGGGGGAGCGGTTCACCCAGGCCACGGCCCACGAACTGGCGGAAGAGGAACGGCTGGTGTTCGCCTGCGGCCGCTACGAGGGCATCGACGAGCGCGTGATGGAATGGGCCGCCGGGCACTTCACGGTGCGGCCCGTAAGCCTCGGCGACTACGTCCTCAACGGCGGCGAAGTGGCAGTGCTGGCCATGGTGGAGGCCATTGGCCGCCTGCTGCCCGGCGTCGTCGGCAACCCGGAATCCCTGGTGGAGGAATCGCACTCGGACGGGCTGTTAGAGTACCCCGTGTACACCAAGCCCTCCAGCTGGCGGGACCGTGAGGTTCCGGCGGTGCTGCTCAGCGGCAACCACGGCAAGATTGCCCAATGGCGGCGGCACGAACAGTACCGGCGCACCGCCGAACGCCGGCCGGACCTGCTCGAGGTGTTCGACGCCGCCAAGTTGCCCCGCGCGGATCGCACCGCCTTCGCGGACCTCGGGTACGACGTCGTCGACGGCCACCTCGAGCGCCGCGCGGACGCCGGCGGGGAATCCGCCTGAGCGGATTGGCTGGAAAGCCCCGGATGTGGCAAAATTAGTCCTTGTGCCTGCTGGGTTGCGAACCTGCCACAGGGGGAGCGTGATCAACAGCGCGGCACCCCGGTCCTGTCAAGTCCTGACGGAGCCGGATTCACAAAATTTTCGGCGGGAATTTCCGGGCCGCATATCCGCCCGGGCTTGGCCGCCGTGACCCCAACGTGAAGGACCTGTGGCGTTCACCAGGAGTGAATCAATGCATATTCTCGATTCCGTAGATGCAGCCTCGCTGCGCACCGATGTTCCCGTCTTCCGCGCGGGTGACACCCTCAAGGTTCACGTGAACATCATCGAAGGCAAGAACTCCCGCGTCCAGGTCTTCCAGGGCTTCGTCCTGGGTCGCCACGGCGACGGCCTGCGCGAAACCTTCACCATCCGCAAGGTCTCCTTCGGCGTGGGCGTGGAGCGTACCTTCCCGGTGCACTCCCCGATCATCGACAAGATCGAGCTCGTCTCCAAGGGTGACGTGCGCCGCGCCAAGCTGTACTACATGCGCGATCTGCGTGGCAAGGCCGCGAAGATCAAGGAAAAGCGCGACTTCCACACCGCAAAGTAAGTCCTGCCCGACCTCGAACGCAGGCTTCCGCCGCGGGTCCACGGACCGTGCCCGGCCAGCGCCGGAGCATCCGCAACAGCGCTGTTCACTTCAGAAAAGCGTTAGAGGACACGGACCATGGAACACACAAAACGCCAGCCCAGGAAACTCGGCTGGCGTTTTGTGTTGGCCGCCGTGATCCTCGCCGTCCTTATCAGCGGACTGGTCCGCTCCCTGTGGCTCGATGTCTACTACATCCCCTCCGCCTCGATGGAGCCGCTCTTCCGCGAGGGGGACAGGATCCTCGTCTCGCGCACGGACTACCGGGCCGAGCCGGTGGGCCGTGGCGACATCATCGTTTTTGACGGCAGAGGATCCTTCGCCCCGCTGAACAGCGGCAACGGCCCCGTGCTGGAGTTTCTCGGCGGCGTCGGGCACTGGATCGGCCTCTCCGGCGGCGATAACACCTATGTCAAACGCGTCATCGGCCTCCCCGGTGACCACGTGGTCTGCTGCGACGCCGGGGGCAGGCTCACAGTCAACGGCCAGCAAGTTGCGGAACCCTATCTTTATGACGGGGATGCCCCCAGCGAGCTGGAGTTCAGCGTGATTGTTCCCGCCGGCCGGCTCTGGCTGATGGGGGACCACCGCTCCTTGTCGGCAGATTCCCGCAGCCTTCTGGGCGCCCCCGGCGGAGGCATGGTGCCGGTGGACCGGGTGATCGGCAGACCCGTCCGGATCATCTGGCCGCTTGATAGATTTACAGCAGTAGCACGGCCAGCCGAGGCCGCCACGACGACAGAAAAGAACGGACAGTAAATGCCCGAGACCGGACCCCGGACTCCTGATCCGCGCGGGCAGGACCAGCCCCGGGTTACCTCCTCAGCGATCCCCGCGGCGGAGCTCCCGGTAGGCGGGGGCTCCGCTGTCACCCCTGTGCAGGACGCTCCTGCGCATCCGACTCCGGACGACCGTGACACCCCGGCTGCAGGAGGACCGGCCCATGCTGGGACCGCGTCCAAGCGTGCGCGCAAGGCCAAGTCCCGGGAGCGCCACAGCCCGCTGTTCCTCTGGGTGAAGGAAGTGGCCACGGTGGTGCTCGTCGCCATCGTGTTGTCCTTCCTGATCAAGACTTTCCTTTTCCGGGCCTTCTACATCCCGTCCGAATCCATGGTCAACACCCTGGACGTGAACGACCGCATCTTCGTGAACCTCCTTGTCCCGGAGCCTTTCGCCCTGGAGCATGGCGATGTCGTCGTGTTCCGTGACACGCAGGGCTGGCTCGTCCCCATGGCGGAGAAAGAAGCCGGCCCCTTCACCTGGGTGCAGGACGGGCTGACGTTCATTGGCCTGCTGCCGGACAACTCGGAGCAGCACCTCGTCAAGCGTGTCATCGGACTGCCCGGTGACCGTGTGGTTTGCTGCGACGCCGGCGGCAGGCTCATGGTCAACGGCGCGCCGCTGGACGAGAGCTACATCAACCCCGCCGAAGTACCCCAGGCCCGCGACTTCGACGTCGTGGTCCCCGCAGGCAAGGTCTGGGTGATGGGCGACAACCGGAACCATTCCGCCGACTCCCGCGCGCACACGGACAGCAACGGCGGCTTCGTGGACATCGCCGACATCGAAGGCAAGGCTGCGGTGATTGCCTGGCCGCTGAACCGCGTCACCGCCCTTGACAACTACGCGGACGTCTTCCGCGACGTGCCCGCCCCGGCCGGAAAATAGCGGGCCAAGGCCATGTCAGAAGCCCCCACCCTCGACTACGAGCGCCGCTTCCGCAGCTCGGGCGCCCGGCTCCTCGCCGGTATCGACGAGGTGGGCCGCGGCGCCCTCGCCGGGCCCGTCAGCGTGGGCATCGCCGTGATCGACCTTCACCAGCAGAAGCTGCTCGCCGATGTGCGGGACAGCAAGCTGCTCAAGGTGGCGGACCGCGAACGCCTCGTGCCGCTGGTCAAACGCTGGAGTGTGGCTTCGGCCGTCGGGCACGCATCGGCGAATGAGATCGACGCCCTCGGCATCGTCGCCGCGCTCCGGCTCGCCGGCACCCGGGCCTGGTTCGCGGTCCTGGCCGCCGGGGTGACCCCGGACGTGGTGCTGCTGGACGGCAGCCACAACTGGCTCTCGCCGGCGACCCAGCCGTCCCTGTTCGACGAGGGGCCCGCGGAGCCGGCCTGCGACGCGCCGGTGCATACGCTCGTCAAGGCGGACCTGCAGTGCCTGAGCGTTGCCGCGGCATCCATTTTGGCCAAGGTGGAACGTGACGGCATGATGCGCGAACTGCACCACGAGTATCCGGCCTTCGGCTGGTACGAAAACAAGGGCTACGGCACGGCAGCGCACAAGGACGCGCTCCGCGCCGCCGGTCCCACGCCCTACCACCGGGTGAGCTGGCAGCTGCTCGCAGACTGACGCCGGCACCGTGCCCGCCCGCAGCGCAACGGGGTGCCGGCGGGTCCCGCGGGACGGACAGTGGCGCGCGGGCGCCGCCGGATGGTGCAAGATGGAATCATGAGTGCCGAGGACCTTGAAAACTATGAGACCGACATGGAGCTGCAGCTCTACCGCGAATACCGGGACGTTGTCGGGCTGTTCAGCTATGTGGTCGAGACCGAACGGCGTTTCTATCTGGCCAACCACGTTGACCTGCAGGCCCGCAGCGCCGACGGCGAGGTCTACTTCGACCTGACGCTGCAGGACGCCTGGGTCTGGGACGTCTACCGCTCCGCGCGCTTCGTCAAGAGCGTCCGCGTCATCACCTTCAAGGACGTCAACGTCGAGGAGCTCCCGCGCAGCGAGGAACTCGCCCTCCCCAAGGCCGGGGATCTCGGGAACTGACCGGCTGACCCGCCGGCCCGGCTATTCGAGCTCCCGGGGAACCTCACCAATGCTGGCGTGCAGTTGCCTGAGGCCGACTGTTGTCATCCTGAGTGCGGCCGAGTCCTACTCATTGCTGATGTCCCGAAAGCGAAGGACCATCTCCGGGCGGTCCTCCTCTGCCGGGATGTAGCTCACTTCGATGAAAATTGAGTTGACCTGATCCGGGAAGCCGGCCGGGCCTTGACCTGCGAGGCCAAGGCCGCGAATTCAGGGTTGCCGGATGGCCAGGTGTGTTGCTTACAGCCGACAATCTGCGGGCGCTCCGCGTTGCTGACCGGTTACGCCGCGCTACTGATTGGCCGGGTCTTTGCCGAGGGTTTCCCACATAGCGTCCTGCACGGCTGTGCCAACCCCTTACCGCGGCGCACGCTGGGTTTATGAGAGCTAAAGACGTGCTGGGCCGGCGCGGGGAGGAATTCGCGGCCGGTTACCTCAAAGCCCAGGGCATGCGGATCGTGGACCGCAACTGGCGGTGTGCCGAGGGTGAAATCGATATCGTCGCGCTGGACGGCGACACTCTGGTCATCGCCGAAGTGAAGACACGCCGGTCCCTCGCCTACGGGCACCCTTTCGAAGCCGTCGGCGCCGACAAACTGGCCCGGCTGCACCGGCTGGCCTCCGCGTGGTGCCGCGACCATGAACTTCGCTTCCCGCTGCGCCGGGTCGATGTGATCGCCGTGCTCGACGACGGCACCGGCGGCCCCGCCGTGGAACACCTCAAGGGGGTGGGCTAGGTGGCGCTCGGCCGGACCTACTCGGTGGCCCTCGTCGGGCTGAACGGCTACATCGTCGAAGTGGAAGCTGACATCGGCCAGACCCTCCCGGCCTTCATCATCCTGGGACTGCCGGACGCCAGCCACGCCTAAATGTGGCAAGTAGTCAAAAAATCTCGTTACCGCCCAAAACGCACAAAATCCCCGCCGTTACGGGGAAGCGCAACGGCGGGGACTCGGAGTTTTGTGTGCGGATGTATTATACACTCTTGACAAGGTGTGCTAGTGCCACATAACGGCGAAACCTTTACCGAATCGTTAGATTCTGGCTTAGGCTCCGCCGTCGAACTTTGCCTAGAATCCGGCAACCTTTGCCAACTGGAAAGTAGATTGTGACGATACTTCCGTGTTGGCGACATTTGCGTAGGCCACGATTTCCAAGGCATCCCCGGCATTGAGCTTCACGTACTGGATGATTTGCGGCTTCGGCCATGCGGTAGCGCCGCCGATTTCGTCGTCGTATATATCCGATTTGTGGATGCCGTTGACGCTGCCCATGATCGATCCAGTCACGTTAGGACCGTTGAAGGCAACGCGTGTATTGACCTGATAGATGCCAGCTTCGGAGACGATGAACGTTGAGTCACCGGGAGTGTGCGTAATGCCCTGAGTGTGCACGTGGGTATCCCACTTAACGCTGTACCATGCCGGTGACGCGAGTACCTGACCATTGCTCTTCTGGCAGATGATCATTGGAGCAAGGGCAATGGCATTCAGCGCAACTTCTACACTCTCAGCCTGAGCCTGAAGGCCTGCGGGTACGTTCGGTGCGGTGGTTCCGTTTGGGTACTCGATGCCCCAATTAGTTGTGTTTGGCATGACTGCCTTTCCGGCCTAGGCCTCTGAAGTGATTGTTGCGTGTTCTGGCTTGCGTAGCGTGAGGGACATAGTGCCCTCTGCTGGATCGAAATTGACTGACTTGACAAGTACGTTCTCCGTCTTGTCACCGTTGGTGAGGCTGACCGTATCCCCGGCACGGAGCCAATAGGCAGCTACAGCCAGCACCGTGAACTCATAGCCCTTGGTCAGCGTGCGTGTGAGCTTGTCTCGTGCCGCTGCGTTAGCCTCAGCCCTGCTCATACGGCGCTCGATAGTCTCCACGTAGGCCATAGGCCCGATTGTGTTGATACTGAACGGGCCTCCGGTTACGTGGGCCTGTCCTACTACGAACTGATCAGCCGGAAGCATGGTCTCGTCTGTCCATTCGTAGCGAAGAAGGACTTGGTTATAGAAGCTGTCCCTTGAAAGAACGGACTCATTTTCAATAACCGTTCCGTTCTCTCCAACGGTCAGGGAGTGGACAGGTTCGGACGTGATTTCAGGACGGGTAGTAATCATCCAGTCACGCCCGTTGAAGCTGTAAATCCAAGTCCCTGTACGGCGCTGGGCTTCCTCCAGAAGGGACCAAGCAGTTTCCCCGAACTCACCCACAAGCGCTGTTGATTCGGTTGTCAGCGTGGCAGGCTCACCCTCCAGAGCTGCGCCGAAATCGAACTGCCCAAAGGATGAATAGATGGAGAACGGGTAGTCAGAGTAGGTCAGCTTGACAACATCCATGACAAATGCATTGATGCTTTCCCGGTTGGGCCTCTCGGAACCGTACGTAATGGAATCCCGTAGAAGGTCCTCATCAGATGAAAGGCTCAGGGTGATCTCTGAGTTGCCCTTGTTGATGCGGTAGGAGCGAAGGTGAAGGTTAGCCATCATATGGCTTTCCTCATCGTCTTTGCCGTAGCGGTAACCGGTGGTGATTTCCACGCGGCACCCTAGGCGGGCATCGAGTAGAGCCAGCTTCTCAGCGTCAGGAAGAGCGCACGTAACGTCTGCCTGAATGTGCGGAACCCATGCCTCATCGAATCCGATTCCGATAGAGATAACGTCCAGCTCGAAAGGGCTTCCGGAAGCAGGGATTGCCTCGGCCCTGAACAGGTGGTCAACCTTGCCCCTGATCAGTTGCTCAGCCTCAGCCTTGAAGTCTCCTGTACTCATTAGGACTCCTTATTGATGAGCAAGTCACCGTAAGTTGCGTAAGCAGCAGTGACCTCGTCATAGGTAGCAAAGGAGTTAGCAAGCTCTTCATACGTCCAGCCGCGTGCACCCTTGAGGGAACCGCTAGGACGGGAGACCTCTTGGAAGCGCACGGAGTAGCGGTACTGAGTCAGAGCGCCTTCCTCAGAGACCGGCTGTACGTCGATATCGGAAACCGTGAACCACATATCGAGTCCCGGAACCGTCTGACGGAGCATCAGAATCTCACCGGAATCAATCGCGGTATCCAGCTCACGAGTGCTCAGGTAGTCCGGGCACCAGATGTCAAGCTGTCCCTCACGGAGACCAAGCTTGCCCATATTCACAACAGGCTCCCTACGGTCAATGACCTTGTGAAGGATCGTTGAAGAGCTACGGGAAGACTGATAGGTAGTGATCTGCGGAACGGTCACGGACAGCTCCGGAAGCGTGGCAACAAAGACCCATGGCTGCGGCAGGCCCAAGATAGCGGCCCTGACCGCTACGGAGGTTGAGCCAGTGTGGTACACTCGGTACGTATTGATACCGTGTGCGGCCTCGTAATCCGTTATGTGGAGAATGCCCGTTCCGTAGCTGGGAAGCGTGTAGGCGGGCACACGGACCTCATGCACGCCGTTAATATCGGTGCGCTCAATACGTGCAACGGATGCGGTCTTAGTGATCGATAGCAGGACGGAAGCTGTAGCGATATCCGGAGTTGCTGTAAGGGTAGTCATTATGGGGCTTCCTGTCCTCTGCGCTGAACAATGTCAACGTAGGCTGTGCGCGGCATTGTAAGGAATGCCAATTCGTTTTTAACGGCCTGAAGGTTGGTTAGGCGGACACTGATATCAACGTCTCTGCCGTCAATTCCGTCAATGCGCTTCTGCACTTCGGACACTGTGTAAACGTCATCAACATCAATCTTGACTTCGTCGCGTCCTCGGATTCCGTCAATGCGATTCTGTACTTCCTTTACGGTGTACTCGTCGTCAACGTCAACTTTTACGTTGGTGTCCTTAACGGCCTGTACGCGTGCCTCAACAGCGGCAGTGGTACCGCCATCGTCAACGGATACTGTTGTGTCCTTGGTTGCGGGGATACCCTCAATTTCAGCCTTAGTCTCAGCTCCACCGTTGGTCTTGATTTCGGTGATGACTTCCTTAGGGATCAAACCGTAAGACTCAGCAAGTCTTATAGATTCCTCACGGCTACCGGTCATGGTGTCAAGCTGGAGAAGCAGGGCTTCACGCTGGGTACCAAGTTTTTCGGCTACGACATCGGCAGATGCACCGGCCTTTAGCTGGCTTTCCGCCCAATCAAGGGCAGCGTCCGACTGATCAATGAGGGCACGCTGATTATCGCGGCCCTTCTGTGTATTGATATCGAGAGTCTTGCCGTTTTCCTCAATGGTCTTGTTGGTTTCTACAACCTGATCCATGTAGTCAAGCTCTGAGGTAACGCCTTCCTGAATGAGGTCATTGCGCTCTCGGAGTGCATCGATATCTTCAAGGGTTGCCTCAGTGGTCCCCTCAATTGCTTCCCTGCGGATGCGCTCAATTTCCTCGGCAGCTTCAAGTTCCTTGATGTGATTCTTGACTGTCTCGGATAGCTCCCTGTTACCCTCAATCTGATTACGGATAGCAGGGTCAGTCATATCAACTACGCCGCCGTACGCCTCGAATGCAGAGGAGGTATCGCCGGTCTGAGACTCAAGGTCCTTCAACTCATCTTCAAGAGCAGAGAGAACGTCCTTAGCGTCTTCTGCGGAACCGAACTGACCTAGAAAAGCATCCTTTATGGATACGCCTGCCTTGTCAGCGCCGTCCCTGATCTTCTCAAATCCGGATACTGCGTCAGCCTGAAAGAATTCGAACCATTCTTTCGAATCCTGAATTGCGTATCCGTAGTCCTCCATGGACTGGATGTAATCTTCCATGCTGAGAGTGCCGTCGTTGTCCCTGACCGTCTGAGCAAGGTCAAGCATCTTCTCTTTGTTCTCATTGATGAGGTCTGCATTACCCTGAAGTGCGGCCATGGCAATACCCAAACCGGCAGCAACGGCCAGACCGGCAACGGCCCCGGCAGGTCCGAACCCTGAGAACATCTCAGCGGCAGCACCTTGGAACCCGTCAACCAAAGACTCTGCGGAACCGTCAAAGGATGCGGCAACTTCTCGTGCGTTGGAGTTGGCATCTTCGGACATTTGCTCGAAGCCTTCTCCGGCTTTGTCAGCGCCGTCCTTGACGTTCTTACCAACGGATTTGCCGGTGGTCTTAGCTTGGTCCTCAACCTCTTTTAAAGACTGCGTGAGGTCACGGTCAATTTTCTTGGCAGCGTCCGACATATCGTCAGACATACCCTTAGCGGCCTTTTCGCTTGCCTTGTTTACGTCTTTGAGATTGTCTTCCAACTCCTCAAAAGAATCAGCAACATTGCTAACGCCTTTTTCGGCTCCGTCAGAATCAACGGTAATCGGGATTTCAATTGGGCGTCCAGCCACGGCTAACCTCCTATGGAGAGATAAATTCTTTTGGTCACGGTCTGAACAGACAGTGAGGTAATACGTGAGATTGAGCGTCCAGCAGCCGGGTAGATGACATATCCGCCGCGTCTGCGGGTAGGAAGCTGGCGAGAGGATCTGCGGGTAACGGTGTGGACTTTGCCGTTAGGGGAGCGTCTGCGGTACTTCGTGTAGTTGTCCCTACGTCCGGAACCGAACTCGGCAGGACGGACTAGCTCAGCCGGGGTAGCGCCACCGGAAAGCTTCTTATTGGAGCCACCGGCCTTGAGCGTGATTACCGCTCCAGCCTTCACGGTGTTACCGCTCTTGAAGGTCTTAGCTGAGAGCTTGGTAGCTCCCGCCTTAGCTGCTACTTCCTGCTTCCAGATAGGACCCGCCTCCGCACGCTGATACTTCCTGAGGTCATTCCTGATCTCAGAAGGCAACTTGCGGAAGAGTTTTCGTGCCTCGCGAAGGCGGGCCTCATCTGCTTCAAACATCGGACTTAGGCAGTTGCCGGAACGATTACAGGCTTGCCATCAACAGGCAGGGTTACAGAGGAGGTTGAAGCTGCATCAACAGCGCCTCCCATGGTGCCCGGTAGGAGCGTCACGGTTGCTGTAACGGTAGTTGCAGCAGCGGCACCCTCAGGTTTGAAGATAACGGAGACCTTTTCACCGGAGTCATTGAAGAGCTTCAGTGCAAGGGAACCGGCAGTGTCAAAGGACTGCGCGTAATCGAAGGTAACGGCCCATTCGGTGGAACCGATTGATGTAGCAACGTTTCCGGAAATTCCCTTGAAGGAAGTTGTAGGAGTTGTAGGAGTGAATACAACGTTTGAAACGAGGTCTTCGAACGAAATTCCGTCGATAGTCAAAGTTGCTGACTTCATGAATAGGGGATTGCTCATGGCTTATACTGCTTTCTGTTCTTCTCGAACAAGAGTTTTGTAAACATTAGGGGAGACAATTTTAAGAGTTAGCTGATATCCGACATACTTCTCATCGAATACCGCTCGCTCTGCATTAGTCCAGAGGACACCCGGCATTCTCTCGATTGAAAGAAGCACCCCATCCAACGCAATATCTAGAGCCTCTTCGCCCTTTAGGGTATTAGCGACTTTAGTTAGAACTTGAACGGTGAGGTTATGATCAAGCGATAGCTGATTAGGAGCGAGGGATTCTCGCCATACGGCTACCTGTACCTTGCCCGCTCCGAGGTTATCGGGAGCTGCGGCAGCAAAGGCCTTGACAATGAATTCGGGGTTATCTGATTTGATCTGAGAAGCTACCTTCTCGCGTAGTGTTAGATCGCTCATCGGCCTAGCTTCCTTAAAGGGCTGGTCTTCGGACGGAGCAAGTCACGGGCAGCAAAGACAAGAGGGTAAACAGTCACGGTGAAACCGTCTGTGCCCATCTCATCCCTATTACCCCCGGCAAATTGCGTCCAGATGTGGCGGGCCTGCATAATCTCGGCAAGCTTGTAGCTCACCGGGACAGGTGCTTCAGCCGGAAGAAGAGGAGCGTAAGCCACACAAACTTCATGAGCCGCATCGAACAGGGATTCCAGTACGAGGTTTGAAAGTTCTGCGGCCTCGGACCAATATTCTTCAATGAATGTGCTATCGAGTAGGTCATTCCACATGGCTTACGCTCCTTTCTTTAGGTGAGATTTAGTAATTACGGAACAACCGGAGCGTCAACGCGGACAATGCCGCGCGCGTCAAGCTGTACGGATGCGTAGTAACCGAAGATTGCGGTATCGAATCCGCCATTCACAGGAGTCTCAACTTCAGCGCGTACCGGAGTACCGGCAAGCTCGTAGAAGACTGCGGAAGGCTTGGAGATAACGTGCACTGCGGCAACATCTGCGGAAGGGATGATGTTGAATCCGGCAAGTGAGCCACCTTCAAGACCAAGAGCAGAGCTGAGGTACTGGAGGGAATCGTCATTGCGGGAAAGAAGCAGCTCGCGGTACATGGAAACCGGAACGATTGCAGCGGACGGAGTAGCTAGGTCATCGGAGATGATCTGGAGAGCGCCGTCAACGATTGCAGCAGCGGTTGCGGATACGCCTGTTGGGACAGTTCCGGCCACTACAGAAGCAGCGTTAGTCACGATGTGAAGGAGGGCCTTCTGATCGGACTTGCGGGCGTACTCTTCGATCTGTGCGCGGTAGTAAGCGTTAAGGAATTCGGTGTCGTTGAAGTCCTTGAACTTGCGGTCGATGGAGTTGCCACCGGCAAGACGCTGCGCCTCTGTGGAGAAGGTCTCAACGCTCACTGTGCGGGTAGGTACCTGAGCCGGGAAGCCTGCGTAGTCATCGACAAGCGGACCCTGTACGAACTTCCAGCCTTCCATCTTCCAACCGGTCAAGGTTCCGGAAGTTAGGAGCGGAGCATACTTGCGCTGGTAGGCCTTCTGCATCCATGCCTCACCAAGCCATGTGGCCTGTGAAGAACCGACTGAGTCAGCGTTGGTTACGTTGGCAAGAGCAGCGAACATGTTCTGCTCACCAGCAAGGCCAGCGTCGTTGATTGCCTCAATGAGAGCGCGGTTGCGCGACTTAGCAGCGGAAGCGATAAGCGCTACGCCCTGCTCGAATGATGTAACTTTAGCCGATCCACCATTGGAAGCGGTAAGGGCTGTTGGGATTGCGTTTGTTTCCATGGCGGTTAGGCCTTTCTTAAATGGGTCTTCTTCCTCGTCTGAGGAATCGGCGGGGGTTTCTTCGGGTACTGCTGTTTCTTCGGTAACTGGCTCTTCGACGGGTGCCTCAGAATCCGTGCTGAGAGCCGTTTTAAGGCTGTCTACAGCGTCCGAAAGTGTGTTTAGCGCTTCCTCTATGTTTCCGAAATCGGAAGCCATTAGAACGGCGTCAGGGAAGGCGGGGGCGGTGTCATACCCTCGAAGCAACAACACGTTGAATAGAGGGGTTGCCGGTGGCGCGCAGGGCGTTGACTTTTTCGGATCGGGCGGATATCGCGGTGGGGCTTCAGGCCGGTAAAACGGACCGGCAGATCGGGTCCGATATCGGCCGGGACCACACGATCGTGTGGCGTGAACGGCGGCGGAATTCCACCAAGACCCGTGGCTACCGCCCTGTCACCGCAGACGTGAGGGCGGAGCGGAAACGCAGCCGTCCGCAGGCCCGGAAGATGGACACCGATCCTGTCCTCGCGGCACGGGTGAAGGCTGACCTGTTCCGGTCCAGGACGCCGCGGCAGATCGCCGGGCGCTTGCGTTTGGAAGCCACGGAGACCAGCGTTGAGACCATGGTTAAATCTCCTGACGCGCAAGGCCGGACCGTCTCCCACGAGGCCATCTACCGGTGGATCTACGCCCTGCCCAAGGGCGAGCTGGCGAAGTCCGGGATCCTGCTGCAGTCCAAACGAACCAAGCGAAAAACCCGCAAGCCGTTGGGTGAGCGGACAGGCGGGAGGATCATCGGCATGGTCAGCATCGATGACCGCCCGGAAGAGGCCGCGGACCGGCGGGTTCCAGGGGCGTGGGAAGGGGATCTCGTGGTCGGCAAGGCCGGCAGGACCGCTGTGGCCACGCTGGTGGAGCGGAACAGCAGATTCCTGATCATGCTCGGCCTTCCCGACGGCAAAAAGTCTGCAGGACTGGCCGATGTGCTGATCGAGAAAGTCAATGACCTGCCGGCACTGATGCGCGGATCCCTGACCTGGGACCAGGGCACCGAAATGGCCCGCCACGCCCAGCTGACACTCGCCACGGACCTGCCCGTGTACTTCGCCCACCCGCACTCACCGTGGGAGCGGCCCAGCAACGAAAACACCAACGGCCTCATCCGGGAATACCTGCCCAAAGGCGAAGTCCTTCCCAGCCACCAGCCGTTCCTGGACTCCATCGCCGATGAACTCAACGACAGACCACGCGCCGTCCTGGGCTACTTCACACCGAGGGAAGTATTCACCAAGCTACTCAACGACGACGTTGCTAAGACGGGTTGACACCGCCGGGAGTTTTGCAGAGTGCCGCGCCGATAAGCTCGCCACCTACCAACTTCCCGTCCTGAATTACCGCTCCTGCGATCTCAACCGAGATACCGGTAAGGGCCTTGGAAGCGGTAAGGGCTAGGGCCTCATCTCCACGCTTGAACTTGGAGATTGAGACGGATGCATAAAGGGCATCTTCACCCTTCTCAACAGAAACAAAGCGGCCAACCGGGGTCATCTGGTTGTGCTCGGTGTTGAGAGTTAGGTGAGAGATATCCTCAGGGATTTCTACGGAGTCAGCGCTAGCGATGACAGCTCCTACGTTTGTTCGCCCGATAGAGCCGAAAGGCAATAGGCGGTAACGAAGGACGCGGTCTGATTCGCTAGCGAGGAGTTCACCGTAAACGCGGATTGAATTAGTCATTAGACTTCCTCGGTTGGTACAGGGACTACGCCCTTATCGGATGAATCATTAGGTGCTGTGTCGAATGTGGAGTAGTCGAAGGACACCTTCACTCCGAGTTCAGCGGTCAAACGGTCACAGATCGGCTCGGTGTAGCCCTTCAATGACAGCTCTAGAAGTTCGTTCTGTGTCATCAAAGTGTTTGTGTAGGAGTCAGAAGACCCATCAGCGGAGCCTTCTAGGAGGGACGCATTAATGTTTAGGTGATTTGCAAGGTCCAAACGGACTGCATTTCTTGCGGAAGTCATGAATTCGTTAGCGTTATCCGGGCCTCCGAAGGCCTTGAATTCAAGTCCGTAAGGCTGGAATACCTGAGCGTTGCGGACTCCTGCACGGCCTGCGGCCTCAAGGTCATCCATGGCCTGAGTAACTTCCTCAGGATCAGCACCGCCATCAACGGTTTCCGCAACGACAGTTACCGGAGCAGGGTTGTTAGCTCGTGCGTTGACCGTTGCGGAGATTGATGTGTACTGCCTGACGCTGTGGCGTCCGCTCTCAAGGAAGCCAGCTCCGGGAAGCAGACCTCCGAAGTAAATGAACTGAGCAGCGGTCAGCGGATTGTCATCAACCTTGAGGACTCCGAGAGAATCAACGCTCCAGCGGGCTTTCTCTACGTGCTGAGCATCAGTAATAGTGCCGAATGTATCGCGCTCAACCTGCCAGAGGGAGCAATTATGGAAGATCAGGTCTTGAACCGTGCGTGCGATACGCATTTGAGGGGTGATATAACCGGCTGAAGTCGAGAGCCAAGGCGTTGAATTGTCCTCAGAATCGAGTACAAAGCGGCTTGAGAGGGTGGAATATAGGGCAATTGCCCTGCTGACTGCGGGTACAGCCATGGCTTCAGAGACGGTTACGGGGTAGTTGGTAAGGTCCAAGTCCGGAAAGATGACTGCGGCTAGCGGCAGGGTCTCACTGAGAACGCCTGCGGGCAGCGAAAGAGTAGGGGTTACGGGCACGCTGAGGGCAGCGGTCATGAGCTTGTCCGAACGCTTGCTGAAAAATCCCATGGGGCCTCATCTGTGAATGTGTGTTAAATGAAAATGACACCTCACCCGGGGTCATGGCAGAAACCGGGTGAGATGTCATTTCGTCTTTAGTCGATGCGTCGTGAATACGTCATGCATCGTTCGTCTAGGAGCGGGAAGCCATCAGGTGAATTTCTGAGGAAAGACTGCTAATTACTTTCTCCGCTACGTACATTATATCAGCAGTATTTGCAAGCTTTGCAGAGTCCTACCTATTTATGCGGCTCTTAGGACGGTTATTAGAACGCGTTCTTTGGCCTGCTGCATGGTAAAGCGCATTGGAAATTGCCACCAACGGGGAGACATCCTCCGTACTACTACGCCTACCGAATAGGCGGGCATCGTTTACATAGCGGAAGTTGGCACCTTCAACGGCATTATCAAGGCTTGCGTCCTTGGCATGAATCAGGTTCCTATCGGAAAGAGCAGCCATAAGGATTGTCACTCCAGCGGACACCTGAGCAGCACCGATGGATTCCATCCCGGTAAGGGAGATACCGCGCTTCTTTTGCATCTCCTGAACAACGGCAAGGTTGTTACCGATGCGGTCATAGATAACCGGCAGGCCCCTATGGAGCTTGAGCAACTTAGCCAGCTCAACAGGGAGCCATGAGTAACCGGCCTTGTGCGCTAGGAGCTGCACACACGGCGTGCCCTGCTCGTTGTACCAAGCGATTGCCAGCGCTGCGGAAGACCCATCAGGAGCCACATCAAAAGCTGCTGAGAAGCCAGACCCGGGCAGAGCCAGCAGCTCAGCAACTTGAGTGGCGCTCCAGTCCTCAGCATCGATGGCACGGAGGTTGGAAGCGGACGGATCAGCACAGAGGTATTCCCTCATGAAGGACTGGAGAGACATTCCCTCGAAGCGTTCCCGGATGACTTCAATATCAGTGAGGCCACAAGCAAGACCGGCATGCACTCGGTACCACGTAGCCTCAGAGGTTGGGTCATCCTCCGGAGACATCGAGAAGTCCACGATGCCGTAACGGCGCTTGCCAGCTCGTGCCTCTACAAGGAACTTCCAGAGCATCCCCTCACGAGTCTTAGGAGGAGTACCGGACACAATGACTTGGAAGTGAGGCCTTGTATCGCCCAACGGCAGGGCACCCTCTATCAGGTCTTCCGTCTGCTCTGCGGAGTACTCTCCAGCTTCATCGAACAGGAGAACGTCGGCGGACTGGGAACGGTAGGAGCTGGCTCTAGGGGCCACAATCCACCACATAGAACCGTTGTCCCATTGGATGGACTCCTGCCCGTTACCGATGCGGATTTGGAAAGGACGGAATTCCTCATCCGGATATGCGGCCTTCAAGGAGTTGGCCATTTCAAGGAAGATGCGGCGTGCAATTGCTTGGCTCTGAGCGGTAGCAACTACCTTGTATCCGCCACGAGAGAAGCAGCGTCCGAGAAGTACGGCTTGCACGGAAGTTGTCTTAGTGGAACGGCGGGGGAGCTGGATAACTACGCGGGGATAAAGCGGCTTCCCGTCTTCCCTCGTTGCTTCAAGGACGGAGGCCACCAATTCACCCTGAGGGAATAGCGGCAAACGCAAAATGCTTGCGCCGTTGTGCGCCTCTGTAAGGCTCGTGTTTTCTGGGTATGAGGAAATGTACCGGGGTACGGCTCCAAATGTCTTAGACATCATCCTGTGCCTCCTCCGCCGCATCGGAGAGGGTTTTTGTGGGGCAAGGAACGGGGTATTGGTGCTCGTCAGAAAAAACGTCATCGACTTTCAAATTTTCAAAAGTTGGACGCTGAACTTTCGGGATGCGCTTCTCTACTCGTTGCGCTTTGGTTTGGCTCGGTCTCTTGTTCGCCTTCATGTTGCAAGACGCGTGGCTTGGTGCCAACGAGTGGGCCGCGTCAGTCTGTGCCTCGGTCATACCTGCGGCCTCAGCGAATGCGCGAGGTGTGGTGTGGTCCGCGTGCCAGTTCATCTCTGCTGTCACGATGCCACCACATCTGAAGCATGGTGCGGGTAGCTGGGCCTTGACTATCGCTCGTGCCCTGTTGCTGCGCTTGGTGCTGTATCCGCTGGGCATTAGGCACCGGCCTTAGCTGGAGTAGCCACGTATCCCCAAACAGGGCAGGCCTTCTTGTATGTACCGGCGGTGGGCCTGTGGTACCAGCCCATACCTATCTGCTCTATTGATGCGGAGCAGTGAACGCATAGTGTTGCTGTTGTTTCGGGCATGATGACGCGCCTATCTAATTCAATATCGCTGCGTCATTTTGCCTGTTTCTCCGGTCAGCATCCGGTTGCACATCCTGTGCTAAACACCAATGCCCTTGCTGGGGGGCAAGGGCTGTTGGTTGCCTACTTATTACCGCTGGCTAGCGGGGCCTACATATCCGTCCAGTTCGTCTATTTCGGAACTGTCAGATACCGCCGTCTTTCCGGCTGTCAAACTAATACCCAATTTATATGGATACTTCAATTATATCCTACTTATTCCGCATAAACGGTAGGTGATGATATAAACGGTGATCCTCTTGCAATACCATCGTGCTCTCAATCCTGCGTAAATCAGCTCTTATATCCGCTATCGCTTGGCGGATATCCTGAATCGCTTTAGTGTAATCTGCATCTGACATTTAGTTCCCTCCTTCCATTGCTTCGCAGTCTGCGCATTCGCGCTTGACTAGTCCTAGGTCTTCTCGGCATTCCTTACACATTGCTTACCCTCTTCTGCCCTTGTTCAAACATGCAGTGCGTGCATGAATAGTCAACCGTGCCGGTGCTTACGTGAAATCGATTATGCGCCGTAGGGTTTAGTCCACCCCTCTTTGCCGCGCTGAGCTTGGCTCTATGTTCGTCACTAAACACGCGCTTAGGTTCCGCTGCTGCCTTAGCCTCAGCCCTAGCCTTGGCCTTTGCGACCTTAGCCTCAGCCTGGGCTCTCTCTTCACGCGCTAATGCCCTTTCGACTACGGCCTGTTCAGCGTCGGCCTTAGCCTGCTGGATTGCCTGCTGCTCATCCAGCTCGGTCTGGTAATTGGTTATTTCGGTGTTGAGTCCATCGATAACCGTATTGGCTAGGTCCCGCTTCTGCTCTGCCTTTTCACGTTGAGTGTTCAGCCTCTCTAGATGCGCTTCCAATGTCTCTATTGATCGTGCTAGTCTTGTCATTAGTTTGTTTCCTTCAGTGGGTCGAAGTCTGCTGGGCGGAGGATGTGTGCGTTCCCGTCCTTGTCTGCAATGAAGAATGGCTCTTCGTTCAGGTAGTTCTTGGTTGGGTCTAGTTCAATGTGTTCCATGGTGTTTCCTATCTATTGTTTGGTGCTATCTGTACGGTCTCCTACCTGTCCCCCCTAAAGGGGGTGACAGGTAGACAGGTAGACAAATTAGTATCTGTAAGCTATCTGTCTGACAGGTAGATTGTTGTATATAAAGGGCTGTAGAGGTATTGGTACCTCTATCTGTCAGCTACCTGTACGAATCTATCTGTACGATTGGGGTCTTAATTAGGGCTATCTGTCTGACAGGTAGATTCAGGACAAAGTGTCATCGTGGAAGTTCGGAGCAAGCTCATAAGCCAATGTTGGGCCTTTACCGGTTATGGTGATCTGCTTGCTTGTCAGGAGCGCATCAATCATTTCTTTGAACTTCACGGTATTACGGCCTACACCGATTTCCTCCGAAAGCTTTACTGCGGATAGCTTGCCCTTGATGCTTAGAGCATTAGTCATCTGCTTTGCTAGCTGGTGTTCGGAGGTTGTGTAAGTCTTGCTTGCATCAAGGTTGGAAATTGGGACACATACAGCACCTTCCGAATCAAGGTCGGGCAATAGCCTACTTCCCTGAATGTGGTAGCTGATAATGTCCTTTGGGCATTCACGGCCCTTTACCTTTGTCCAAGTGAGTTTGGCCTGTCCGGTGTCTTTACCGATAACCTCTAGCCTTGCCTGAGCGTCACACTTGCCCTTCATGCCGGAAGCGCCACGCTCTCTTGATCCATCGTGTCCGGTGTGGTGAATGACCATAGCCATGAATCCGGCAGAGTCAGCCTTACGTTTGATTTCTCGGAGAATCCCAACCATGTCGGTATTGGAGTTCTCATCGACACCGGGAGCAATATCAATCTGTGTATCGAATACCACTAGGGATGGGTTGATACCCGCTTCAACTACCTCTTTGAAGAGGCGGTCCCATGAATCATTTTCAGGGACAGCTTCGGCCTTCTTGCCGACAGACAGGAACACGTGGTCACCGTCTCCACCATCGAGGAACTTCAGGCCTGCAAGACGCGCCTTGTCCACACGGTGGTACTTGATCCAAGCGTCAACGTGTACGGATACAGCAGCTCCGCCTTCAGCGGCTATGTACAGGGCCTCCTGAGGCTCCCCACCGTTGTTCAGGTGGTAGCCCTGCCAGTTGTCCAGACCAGCGCACCAGCTCATTACAAGGTCAATGGTGATCAGGGTCTTACCGGCGTAGGAAGCGCCATAAAGCTGGAAGAGTCCGGTGCTGTGAACCTTGTCCTGAACCAACCATTCGATTTCAGGGGTCTTGAGCATTTCGTCAACACCCTTGAGGCGGTTAGGGAATTTATTCCAGTACTGCTCTTTGGCTGCTGACTCTAGGTTCTCTGTGGATAGCTCGGCTATTGCTGCCTCTAGCTCCTGAGGAGTCTTAAGGGAGTACTCCCATGCATCGTCTAGCTTGAGGTAGCAGGGAAGGCCATGCTCGGCTAGCTCTGCGGCTTTCAGTTGGTCTCCCAGCCATGAGCCGGTTTCGATGTACTCGACCGTGTAGCCCACTGCTGCGAACATTTCGGCGGTGATGTAGGTCTTACCTGCCAGTACTTCGGCTTGGTAGCCCTCTAGTGTGGTTGGAACTTCTGTGTTGATAGCGGGGAACCCGCCCCATGGATCGATTTCAATGCTCATTCTGTGATACTCTTTCAGTGTATGGATGACATGACCCTGTTCATTTCGTGATAGAATGGTTGGGTCGATTTATTCTATTTGTAATACTCTGGGATCAGCCTCTGTTAGTAGCAGGGGCTTTTCCTATTTCTGCAAGTTGTTCTCTCCGGTGTAGTAGCTCTTCATATTGTTTGCTTCGTGGCGCTTATTCATTCGGTCCATATCTGCTTCCCAAGCGGCCCGTCCCTCTGCCCGTTCTCCGGCCTTCTGTAGGGTCACCAGCGCGATAGCAAGCTTCCCAAGGGCATCTGCCGGTGTTTCGTTTTCTAGATCGACTCCAAGGGCTTCTAGGGCTTCTGCTGCTGTCATTAGTTCTCTTCTTTCTGTAGTTCGGTGATCTTCTGTTCTTGGTCGCGTACGTCCTGCTGTGCCTGCTTCAGACGCTTCTTGGCGAAGGTCAGGGAGGTCTTAGCTCGGACAAGCTCGGTGCGCTCATAGTTGCCGTTGGTGTGCATGTTCTTCCTTAAATAAAAAGTTGCCCCGTAGGGCTTGACTTAACTGCCTTGATACTATCTATTCTACCATAGATTTTCAGAGGGTGCGTAGTCTAGTACTTTCCATCGGTCCTGTCAACACCGTTCCGGACAAAAAATGAGGCCCCACCAACCGAAGTTGACAGAGCCTCATTTTGGGAAACATCCTGATTTCCGCCTACCAGTGAAGGTAGACGGGGACCTGTAGAGCTAGAGGCAAATCCTGCCCGTACCCCTACAGCGTACGGGTCTCAATCCGAATCTCCGAATAGTGGTCGCGGTTGGGGTCTCTAGGGCTTGCAGCGGTGGAAGGCAGGACTACGACCCGCTCTATTACCTTGCTCAGCGCTTCCCTGAATCGGGCTGTGGCTTCTTCACTCGGCTCTTCTTCAGGGTCTTCCGAGAAGCCCATAAGAAGCGCACCCTCCGATATCCGCTCATGCACATCCGATGCCGGTACAAACGTAGCTAGCGCGGCCTGTGCGCTCTCTACAGCTTCCTCAGCGTCCTTTACGGCATCTTCCCTTGCCTGAGCCTTGGCAGGATCAATGCTGAGCGTCTTCCGGTTCTCGAATGCCCATTCAATGAATTCATCCCGCTCTACCTTGGCCTCTTCCAAAGCAGCCTGAGCATCCGTCAGAGCCTTCTCAGCGGCCTTTTGCGCTTCCTCGTCAGTAGGGGAGATGGATGCCCATTCCTCAAGGTGTGAGCCAAGCCAGAGCCAGACCTTCATGGCTACTACTGACTGCTTCCGGAAGAGACCCTTACAGGCATCCTTGCCATGTGCGTTGTAGGTGCCGCACATCAGATGTCTCTTGCCCTTTGCATCGGAATGGCTGAGCATCTTCCCGCCACAAAGCCCACACTCCACCAGCCCTGAGAGCATCCACTTGGGATTCTTCGGCCTGAGGTTGGCCTTGCGGTCTTCGCGAGCTTTCCGGTATGCAGCCCATTCACCCGGAGACAGGATGGCCTCATGTGCGCCTTCCACTACTAGCGGCTCTTCGCCCTTCTTCGGACTCCAAGCAATCTTGCCTGCGTAGAAAACCTTGTCCAGAAGATCGAACATGCCTCCGGAGTACCAACCACGCGGGCCCGGAGCAGCAAGGCCACGAGCGGAGAAGTCAGTACAGATGCTCCGTACGCCTTCCCCTGCTGTGTAGCGGTCATAGGCTTCCTTCAGGATTGCAGCATCAGCGTTCTGCACGTAGGAGCCGTTGATCTTGTCATAGCCGAACTGCTGCTTGCCTGACGGCGGAAGACCCTTGGCTAGGCGGTGCATCAGCGCGTTCCTCCAGCGCTTGCCCATATCGCGTGAGTACTTGTGAGCAAGGAGCATATACAGCAGCGGCGGAAAGTCGTCCTCAGGATCAGGGACACCTTCAGAAGCAGTGGCAAGCTGCATGTTGCCGATGATGGAAGAGCCATCTGTCATGTCACGAGAGAACCGGCTGTAATCATCAGCTACGGCAACATCAAACTCTTTGGCTTTATAGGCCTCCACCAGCGCCAGCAGTCCCGGCCTGTTGTCCATCTTCCGGCCTGAGATATCTATGTCTGAGTAGACTTTCCCGGCAATCCAGCCTTGTGCCTTAATGAATCGTCGTACGTTCTTATCCTGTAGCTCCGGAGAGATAGTGTCATCGTGCGTCTGTGACTGCCGGATGTAGAGGGCTGCTGTCTTGGTCATTGCCCAATCATCACATAGAGAAGGGCCTGCCGGACGCTTCGCTGAACGAGGCCAAGGAACGGATCCGCTCGGCTGCCCAGAACTCCGGCATCCCACTGAGCCGCCGGAAAATCACGGCCAACCTCATCCCCGCATCGTTGCCCAAGCGGGGCTCCGGCTTCGACCTGGCCATCGCCATGGCGGCCCTGCTGGCCGCCAACGACGTCCGGACCACCGGCCGCACGGTGTTCATCGCGGAACTGGGACTGGACGGCAGGCTGCGGCCGGTCCGCGGGGTCCTTCCCGCCGTCATGGCCGCGGTGCGCGCTGGCTACACCGACGTAGTCGTGGCGCAGGCAAACGCCGCCGAGGCGGAACTCGTGCCGGGTGCCCGGGTGCAGGGCTACGCCACGCTGGCCCGCCTGGCCTTCGATTTCGGCGCCGATCCGCAGGAGCTCGCCCTCGGCTTTGAACCTGTGCCTGAGCCCGGCGAATCTGACGGCGGGGCTGACGCGTCTTCCTTCACGCCGCCGGATATGTGCGACGTCTCCGGGCAGGGTGACGCCCGGAGGGCTCTGGAAGTCGCCGCTGCCGGCGCCCACCATCTGCTGCTGACTGGTCCGCCGGGCGCGGGCAAAACGATGCTCGCTGAACGGCTTCCCGGGCTCCTGCCGGACCTCGGGGACGCCGAAGCCATGGCAGTGACCGCCATTCATTCACTCTGTGCACTGACCTCAGCCTCCCTTCAGCTCGTGCGGAGGCCGCCATACGAGAACCCCCACCACACCGCCACCTCGGCGGCAATCATCGGTGGCGGCTCCGGGCTGCCAAGACCCGGGGCCGCCTCCCGGGCCCACCGCGGCGTGCTGTTCCTCGACGAGGCCCCTGAATACGAACGCCGGGTGCTGGATGCCCTGCGGCAGCCGCTGGAAAGTGGCGAGCTCGTGCTTCACCGTTCGGCAGGAACAGCGGCTTACCCTGCCCGCTTCCAGCTGGTTCTTGCGGCCAACCCGTGCCCCTGTGGCAAGGCAACGGGCAAGGGCATCGACTGCATCTGCACCCCCACCATGCGCCGGCGGTACCTGGCCCGACTGTCCGGCCCGCTGCTGGACAGGGTCGACATCCAGCTGCAGCTGGAGCGGGTGTCTCTGGCCGACTTTGGCCAGCCGGGAGCCGAGGAGGACACGGCCACCATCGCCGCCCGTGTCCAGGTTGCGCGGGAGTGCCAGCTGGCGAGACTGCTGCCGTTCGGAATGGAGACCAACGCCCAGGTCCCGGGGCGCGTGCTCCGGGGTGCCTTACGCCTCGGCGCCCCCACCACGCGAATCCTGGACCATGCCATGGAACGCGGCGTGCTCACGGCCCGCGGCTACGACCGGGTGCTGCGTTTACGCTGTACACGTAATTAGCAGACGTGAGGATTTAGGGGGTAGGGCCGCGTGGACCTGCAGGAGCTCAAAGCGAAGTTCGCGGGCCGAACTGTGCAGTTCACTGGCATGTTCGGGAACGTCGACGGGCCGGTTGTAAAGGTCTGGCGCGTTACCCGGCATGGAATCTGGGTGACGATGCCGGACGGCTCACGGCAGGAATGGCATCCCGATAGCGTCACCGTAATCCGCTAATCTCATACCAACATCAACCAGGGGGATTTATCTCATGAGCACAACCACCATCGCCGCGCCGGCCGGCTTCAACTCACTCGCTACTACTGCAGGCGAGGTTGAGCTCAGCGGGGACCTGCACAAGGGCCCGGGCGCGGGCACCGTCGAGACGACGTGGAGCCCGGAGGAGGGCGTCCTGGTCTACGTGGGGGACTCCGAAGGCATGAGCGTTGACGCCGCGCGGGAACTGGCCTCTGACCTCCTCAGCGTGCTGGGAACACTCAGCGCTGCCTCATAGCCGCAAAGCAAAGAAACCCCGTCAGTCGCGTTGACTGGCGGGGTTCTCTGTGTCCGGAAGGGGCCTAGTGCGGTATCTGTTCGGGGTGGATGTGGGAGCCGACGCCATGGACGCGCCAGCCGGCGCCTTCACGGTTCACCAAGGTGAGGACGCCGGGGCCGCTCATGATCTGCAGGTCAGTGACCTGGTAGCTGGACGTCGTCCCCGAAAAGACCTTGAAGTAGGCCACGGCGTCGTCTCCCAGGGCGCGGTCAACGTTGCTGCCGTACCCTACATCGTCAATTCCGCGGAACCATTCAATGGCGCCGCTGAAGTCCCCCCATTGGGGCAGGGACTCCGGCGTGACCAGCTGGCTGAGCTCGAATGCCGTGACGTCCGGGTCTTTCAACAGGCTGCAGAACAGGACGCCGAGTTCGAAGGCCGGGTCTGTAAACGCTACGTGGACGGCTTGTTCTGTTTCGCCCTCGGAGACGTCTCGCCGCCACGTTGCCGGGGGCTGGTCGTCTGGGTGCAGGTTATCCATGGTCAAATCCTAGGCCACGCTCCGGAGTTGTCATGGCGGTCATCGTCGCATACCTCCGACCTGGCGGGAGACGCCGTTGAGTGCCCTGGTGGTGACGCCTTCCGAGACGTACTCGATCCGGGCGTCAATCTGTTCGTTGCCGATGTAGACCCGGACTTCCGGCGAGCCGCCGCCGCCGCCGAATCCGCCCATGGCTACCGGAGCAGCTGGTGGGGCCGCTGCGTAGGTGGGCCGCACACCGCCGTTGTGGAGTGCCCTGCGCATGGCATAGACGCCGGACTGGCCGCCGAGCGCGTCCACGTCGGAGGTGTCCAGCATGTGTTCGCCTTTGGCCGCGTAGATCAGCTGGGAATCCACGCCCTTGGGCCCCGGTGCGTCGTCAATGGCGCCGCCCTTCGCGTACGCTCTCGGCCCCTTGGACATCCCACCGGACCCGGCGCCCTTACCGTCCGTGCCGGCGCTGGGGTCGTAAAACCCGGACGCGTCGGTCTGGAAGAAAATCGTCTTGACCGAGGTGATGCCGTCGACGGCCTGCTTGATCGCGTGAGCCTTCGCCATGGTGTCGGCGTAGTTCTGGATCGCGGTTTCGATCTTGACGTCCTTGGGGATGCCAAGAGCCTTGCGTGCCATATTGTCGGCCTCTGTGGCGCCCGCCCCGAAGGCGAGTGCGTTGTCCCGCAGCTTGTAGTACTGGTCGGTCAGATTGACCTGCAGTTCCTCCGAGGACATGCCGTTCTTCGCGTTCGCCAGGGTGGCGTTGTTCGCGGCGCTGGCCTGCCCCAGCCAGGACTCCATGTTTTCTTTGCCGGCTTTGGTGTGGATGTCGAGGGTCTGGCCGTTCTTGAAGACCATCGCGTCGACTTCCTCGAGCGACTTCTGGTAGTTGATCGCTGCCTGATCCGCAGAGATGCTGATGAGCCCGGACGCCTGCATGGACTGCACAAGCTTGTCCAGGTGCAGGATCGCCCCGTCAGCTGCGATGCCGAGCTCGTCGAGGGCTTTCTGCTGCGCCTCGGTGGCCTTGGCCGCGACCTCCGCTGCTTTGGCTTGGCCCTCCGTGGAAGTCTGCGCGTCCTTCATTTTCTGCGGGACCTCACCAAGGGCCCAGTTCAGGAGTTCCTGGTCGTTCAGCGGGACCTTCAGGTCGTTCGAGAGCTTCCGCAGCGAATCCATGTACTGCGGGAAGGACTTGGCCGTCGTCTCCACAGCGATGCCCTGTTTCAGGCCCTCCTCCGTGATCTGCTTGAAGCCCTTCGCCGCCAGATCAAAGGACCCCGACGTCGACAGGGACTGCAGCGCGTCGTCCATTTTCCCGAGGGACGCGCGGGTCTCGTTGATCTGAGAGCTGACCGGCATGCCGAACGCCGAAGTGATCCCGAAGACCATGTCGTTCAGGTTGTCGCCGAGGTCCAGGTTGTTGACCTCCTTCAGCGCATCGCCCACGCCACGGATTTCACCCGAGAGTGCTGCACCGTTCGAGGACCCGAAGAAGTCCTTACCGAAGATATCTCCGGCGGACTTCCCTTCCTTGCCGAGCTTGACGAAAGACTGCACTGCCTCTTCAACGGACTTCGTCGCTGGCTTCATCGAGTCACCGATGCGGTCCATGATCAGGAGGGCCGTGAGCGCGGCAGCGGCCGGCAGCGCAGCCTTCCCCAGCGCCGTGATGGTAGCCGACGCGGCGGGCGACGCGGCACGGAGTGCCTGGATGGCCTTTGCCGTTTCGGCGATCTTCGGAATCGTGCTCAGAAGGATGCCGCCGAGCAGCAGGGTGGAACCGGCGAGCCCGGCCACCGTGAGGATCGTGGACTTTGTGCTGTCGTCGAGTCCGTTGAAAGCAGTGATCGCACCCGTCAGTGCCTGGACCACGGGGCGAAGGGCGCCATCCGCTGCGGCACCCATCTGGATAAGCCCGGTCTCAACGGACGCCTTCAGCTTTTTGAAGTCGCCGTTGAGTGAATCCATTTTCCCGGCGGCCTGCTGCGCGGCGAACCCCTGGTCATTGACGTCATCGATCCACTTCCGGATCCCGGCCGACCCCTCCTTCACCAGGACTGACGCGGACCGCATGGCGTCGGTCCCGAAGATCGTGGACAGGGCAGCGTTGCGCTGCGCATCCGACAGGCCGCCAAGCTTGTCCTTCAACTGCCCGGCGAGCGCCTCAACACCAATGAACGCGCCCTTGGAGTCGTACGCCGTGATGTTGTACTGATCCAGTGCGGCCTGCGCTGCCTTCGACGGGGACGCGAGGGCCAGGAACATGGTCTTCATGGAGGTGCCGGCGTCGGAGCCGAGCAGGCCCGCGTTGGCGAAGGCTGACAAGGTGCCAACGGTGTCGTCGATGCTGAGGCCGAACTGGGAAGCGATCAGGCCGCCCTGCTTCAGGCCCTCACCGAGTTCGGAGACGCCGCCCAGGGCTTTGTCGGCCCCGGCAGCGAGGAGGTCAGCGACGTGCGGGACGTCCTTGCCCTTGAGGTTGAACTGGGTCAGCGCGATCGTCGCGATTTCCGTGGCTTTGCCGACGTCGATCTGGCCGGCGGCGGCCAGCGCCAAAGCGCCAGGCAGTGCCCCGCCGATCATCTCCTTCACGGAGACGCCGGCCTTCACAAGCTCAATCTCCGCGTCGGCGACGTCATTCGCTGACAACCCGAACGCGGTGCCCATGGTGAGGGCCGAGTTGGTGAGGACGTCCATTTCGGCAGCCGTGGCGCCTGAGAGGGACTGCACCTGGGCCATGCGGCCGGAAAACTCAGAGTAGGCGTGGACGGCCACGGCAATGCCGGCGAGGATGGCGCCACCCATGATGGCAGAGTCCCGCCCGACGGTCTCCATGTGGCCGCGGTTCTTCTCCACAAAGCCCTGGGTCTGCTTCGTGGCCTTGTCAGCCTCGGACCCGTACTTCGAGAAACCCTCCTTCGCTTTGCCCAGGTCCCGCTCAGCGTCCGCGAGGCCCTTGGACAGCGCAGTGAAGTCCGCCCGGGCCTTGACATCAATCACATGGTCGTTCGACATCCCACTACCTCTTCCTCAAACGTGGAGACGGTGCACTGTGGGATGCCTGCCGCTCCAATAATTTTAGCTTCGACCCCGCCCGAATGGCGGCGTTTCGTGTTGTGTAGTCCTTGCGCTCGCAGCCATGATCTTCCAACCACGCCGCCAGCAAATCCGCGCCCCTGGGGACCTCATCCGCCGGCACCGGTTCCCCGCCGAGAGCTGTGAGCCGCCGTTCCCTGGCCGTGATCGGCAGGAGGTAGGCCGGGACCGCCAAGAGCCCGTTGTGCGTGGCCGCTGCCTGGTCCCGCCTACGCATGGCGGCCGACCTTCCGTTCCGCTTCCATCCGCCAGCGCTCCTGTGCGGCCTTCTGGGCACGCTTGGACGCCTCGGACTGTTCCGCCTCCGGTTCCGGGAACGCCAGCTGCTTCAGCAGCCGGCCCAAGACCACCTGCGCGCCGCGCATCTCAGCGAACGCGGGGTGAATGCGGCTCTGACCTTCCGAGCCCTTGACCATGGACCCGTCAACGCGGATGGCACGCCCCAAGGCGTCCAGGTTGTCCAGCGTCCGGCACGCCTCGCGCAGCAGCTCGAGTTCCTCCGGCTCCAGTTCATGCACTTCGACCGTGAGCCGCCAGAACTTCCGCCCACGCGGTGCCAGCTCACGAGGTGCGGCAGGCTTGTCAGCTGCCATGTGGTGCCTCCTCAGAAAGGGAAAACGGTTGTATTTTCGATGCCCGGCAGGACGATGCCCTCTCCGGCGCGTCTCTATCGGAGGGGGTGGAAGGGGGTGCCCCCCGCCCCGTCAGGGGGTCCGTTGCCCGCCTGCCCTGTGTGGGCAAGACAGGCGGGCAACGGGGCTCACTGTGCAGCAGCCGCGGCGTCGTGCTCGCTGCGCCTCTTGCAGGCTCTGGCGTGTGCGAGGGAGTTGGAGATGGTGAGGTTGACCATGATGTTCGTGGCCGTCCATCCACACTCACACTGTGCGAAGCCTTGGCCTCTGCCTTGGCCTGACTCCACTTCGCTCACGGTAACCTCGTGGCCTTGTGTGCCGCCGATGATTGCCATGACTGCCATCAGTCGGCGGGTTCTGTGCTGGCGGGGACGGGCGGCACGGCGGCGGGCGGTGTGGGCTCTACCTTCACCGGCCATCCGTTCGGGCCTGCGGTGTACTCTGCCGGCGCTACGGTGAGCACGCGCCCGTTGTGGTCCACGGCGGGGCGCTTGCCGCGTTCGCGGGTGATTTCGGCGAGGACTTCGCCGGGTGTCGATGCGATGCCGGCCATGGTTACTTGCCTACCTTGAGCGCGTTCACGACGCCGTCGAGGATCTCCCGAACGGGGACATTCTTGCGGCCGTCCATCATGCCTCGCTCGAGGGCAAGGACGTCGAGGACGGTGACGGCGGTGCGCGGGACGAAGGGTGCGCCGCTGATCATCCAGGCGTTGAGGACTTCACGGTCTGCGAAGGCGGCGAACGCCGCGTTGGCGGCGTCGAGGTGGCCCTTGGTTGCGGTGAGCATGGTCTGGTGTTCTTTGGCCGGGTCGTAGCCGGAGGCGATTGCGGCCTTTTCGGTGAGGGTGCGGAGGTTGTTCTCTGCGTCGGCGATGGCGGTGTCGAAGCCCTGCAGTTCGCGGTTGGATTCTTCCAGGGCCTTCAGTAGGGCGTTCTTCGCCTCGGGTGCCGGGATGGGTGCGTTGGCGGCGACGGCCGCGGCGACGGCGGCGTTGTCGGTCTTCTCCGCTTCGGCGGTGGCGGTGTCGCTGTTGAGTGCGGTGGCCCGGACGCGGGCTGCGAAGTGGCGGTTCAGCAGGTCGTCGTACGCTGCCAGGGCGGTGACGACGTTGGCGGGGAGGAGTTCCTTGGGCGGGCGCATGTTGGCTGCGAAGTTGTTGCCGCCGGAGAAATTGATGGGTGCTGTGCGGGTCATGATTCGGTTCCTTCGTTTGTGGCCGTGTGGCCGGTTGGGTGGTTGTGGGTCTGTGATTCCGCGGCGTCAACGAGTTGGTCCGCGAGGGTGATGGCCTGTTCGGGGGTGAGGAATTGGACGACCCTTGAGGTCGCGATGACCAGTGCGACGCCTGCTTCGTCGGGGGCGTCCGGTGCGTGCCAGGTCCAGGGCCGGCCTTTGATGACCATGCGGGGCTGGTCGGGCCGGGCCATGAGTTTCGGGGCTGTCATTTGCGGTGGCCGAAGAGGATGTAGCGGCTGCACAGCCCGCGGTCAACGAGTGATTCCGCGACGGCGTCGTAATTGGTGACGGACGGCTGCTTAAGCTTGTCCTTGCGGCTCTTTTTGACTCCCTGGTCGTGGGCTTGCTTCGCCATGTCAGTTGTCCTTCGTTTCGTTGGGGCGGGTGGTGTGGGTCATGGCCGGCCGTCCTTGGGGAGGACGATGAGCGGCAGCTGGCTGTAGGCGTTGGTGAGTGCGTTGCGCAGTTCGTCCTTGCCGTCGTTGGCGGTCCGGTAGCGCGTCTTGCCGGCGTCGTCGTAGGCTTCCGTGACCCAGCGGGGATTGGGTGTGTGGCGCATGATGACGAGGGCCCCGGTGGCGGTGTCGCGGCCGAGTACTTCCATGCCTTCGAAGCCTTGGCCGGTGCGGACCCGGCCCAACGGCTCAAACCGTGTGTGGTCGTGCATGGAGTGCAGCTGGTCGAGCTGCTTGGCGATGTCCTTGGTGATGGTTAGGCCGCCGATTTGCAGGGTGTTGAGTCCGTCGATTTGCAGGGCCTGGACGGTGCTGGGGTTTGCGCTCATCTGAAATTCCTTGATTTCTAGGGGTTTTTTGGGGGGAGTGGCGTAAGTGGCACAGCTTGAGGAACTTCTGTATACCCGCACGTATGGAAAGAAAAAGTTCTTATGCCACTTGCGCCACTATTGGTTGTTGGAGGCATTCGGAAAGCTGAAAACGTTGACGATTTTGAGTTGGATTCCGGCGCGGATGCGGACGCCGCCCGTTCCTTTCCTCGCCTGATAGCCGCGTTGCTCAAGCGCAGCGCCGAACGCCCGTTTACTCATGGGTGCCACGCCGTCCGCTGCGGCCCATTCGTTCCATGCCTGGTGCAGCGGTTCGGTAAGGGTGGAGTAGCCGGGCCCGGTGTCACATTCGTCGCTGATGAACCTGCCCAGGGCGTCGGCGTCGCGGTGGTAGTTGTCCGTCGCGGCGAGGACGGCGGCGGGGGCGGCGAGGCCTTGACGCTGGTAGGCCTGCCAGCCGGTCAATGCCCAGGCAAGGACGGCGTCCATCTCCAGCTGCAGTTTTTCGGGCAGGTGCGGGTCCTGTTCCTCTGCCGGGATCACGACGTCGAAAGGGATGACGCGGATTCGGGCCCAGATGGCGGCGTCGTCTCCGCTGACTTTCGGCAGGTGGTTGGTGACAAGCGCTGCCGTGTGCGACGGGGTGAACTCTGTGAAGTCCTGGTAGAGGCGTCTGGCGCGGATCATGTCGCCGCCGGTGAGCCTTTTCATGGTGGCCTCGGCCAGGCGCCGGTCCTTGTCGGATTCTGAGACGACTACCCAGCGCCGGCCGCGGAGGTCCATCTCCCCGGTGGGGTGTGCCCCTTCGCGGTGCATGAACAGGTCCGGTTCGGCGGCGGCGGCGTAGTTGCCCAGGGCGGCGCTGAATGCCCCGTACCAGACGCCTTTACCGTTGCGGCCGGGGCCGGTGAGGATGGCGAGGACGTGCTCAAGGACCTTGCCGGCGAGCGCGAGCCCGGCGTAGCGCTGCAGGAATCCGCGGGCGTCGGCGTCGGGCAACCAGCGGGTGAGGCAGGCCTCCCATGTGGGGCCGGCCGCTGCGGGGTTCCACGCGGCGTTGGTGCAGCGTGTCATGCGGTTGGCCGGGTCGTGGGGGTGGAGTTGCATGGTGTGCAGGTCCAGGGTTCCGTTGGCGACGTTGAGCAGGTAGGGGTCTGCGTCGAGCTGGTCGGCGGTGACGGCGAATTCCGGGAGCGCTGAGGCGATCTTGAGGACGCCCTCGATGCCGGCGGCCGTCTCGCATTTGCGGACGTCGATGCGCAGTTCCGGATCGTTGGCTGACCGTTTGTAGCAGTCGGCGAGGACGAAGAGGACGGCGCGTTTCGCGTGGCCGGTGCGGTCCTCCTGCCAGCAGCGTCCGTTCCAGTAGTGCCAGCCGAGTCCGTAGACGTGGAGCAGCTGGCCGTTGCCGGCGTCGGCGAGCATGTAGGCGATGCGGACTTGCCCGCGGTGGATCTGTGCGCCCTCCTGGACGAGCTTGGTTTCAGCCGGGGCGGGTGCCTGGGGGGCCGGTGCCTGGTCGCCGTGCTGGGTGACGCTGGCGGGGCCGTTGTGCTGCTTCAGGTCCGCGGACTGCAGCGGAATCAGCTGTGCTTGTTCCGAGTGATTGAGTCCGTCAGGGCTTAGAATTGGTGCGGAAGATGTTGGATTCTCCTTCAGGCCCCTGGTTTCGCCAGCCGGGGGCTTTTCCATGTCCGGGCTCACGCGGTTGCACCTGCTACAGGCCGGAAGAGCATGGCGATCCGGGTGCTTTGTTCGGGGCTTAGCGGTGGGGCTGCGGCGACGAGTTTGGCGATGTGCGCCTCGAGGGATTCATCAGGTGTCGTGATGGTGTCGAGGTCGGCGCGGCGGATGCGGATGGCCCGCTGGCTGAGCCTGCAGGCGGGGAGTGAGCCGGCGCGGACACGGCGGCGGACTGATTCAGGGGAGACGCGCAGAATGGTGGCTGCTTCACGGACGGTGAGCAGCTCATCTGTGGCGGGCGTTGGCAAGGGGAGCCTCCGGGGACAGTAAATTACTGCCCGCGGCTCCGTGGGAGTTGGTCGGGTCCGAGTACCCTGCCTACCTACGTGATGCGGATGGTGCCTTTACAAGCTGTGGTTTCTTGGCCTCCCGGTACGCGCTCGGACTCCGCTGCGGGGGTTGCTACTGGTTACACATTAACGCAATCTTTCAACCTCTAATGGAGATTTCGAGCGCGGCAGGGTTTGGGCGTGTCGCTATAGGTTCGATTTCCAGTCGATGCTCACCGTATCGGGGTTGAAGTTGCGCACGCCGCGCCCTGGGGGGTGCAGCGTCACGGTTGCCAGGGTGTCGATGACGGCGCGCTGTTGGCTGGTCAGCAGCCCGTCCCAGGCGGCGCGGACGTCGCTGGCATGGATTAGCGGTCCCAACAGGCTCACTCGGCCCGCGTCCGCCATGGAGGCCTCTGCTGCTGCCAGCTTCTCCTTGATGCGGGACGACGCGGCGCGCAACTGCTGGGCCGTCAGTTCCCCGTCGGCGAAGTCCGTGGCAAGGGAGTTGAGGCGCTGCCGGAGCGCGGTGGCGTCGGTGCGCAGCTGGGGGAGGTCCGCCTTAGTGGTGTCGGTCAGGAGGTGGCCGGCGTCGGGCATGGACAGGCGGGCCGTGATGACCTGGGCAACGTAGTCCTCTACCGGATCGGCCTTGCGGGCGAAGTGGCCAGTTGTCTCTGCGCAGCGGTAGCCGCGGACGCCGGCACGTGCTGTGGCCCCGGCGTGGATGTTGCCGCCGCACACACCGCAGCGGCCGATGCCGGAAAGCAGGTACTTGGCGGCGTTGGGCGTCTGCAGGCCTGCCCTGTGTGCAAGGATCGCCTGTGCGGCCTGCCACGTTGGTTCGGACACAAGGGCCGGCCATACTGCGTCGGCGACAATCTCGCCACGGTGGGCACGCTTGCCCATGTACCGGGGATTGCGCAGCACGTCGCGGACGCTTGAGCGCGTCCAGGGCGAGGGCTGGCCCAGGTTTGCCCCGCGGCGCTCCTGCCCGGTGAAGAATCCCTGATCGTTCCACGCGCGTGCTATCTCCGTGATGGGGACGCCAGCGAGGAAGGACTCGTAGCCGGCGACGACGGCGGCGGCCTCGCTGGGCCGGATCGTCATGCCGTCGGCGTCATAACCGAACGGGCGGCGGCCGCCGCTGCGCTTGCCGGCCGCTGCAGCCTGCTCAGCGGCGCGGCGCTGCCGGTCTGACTTCATCTCAACTTCCATGCGGGCAACGCTACCCAGGGCGTCGGCGACGAAGCGGCCGGCCGCCGTCGAGAAATCCAGATCGGTACCGTTCACGAGTGCCAGTTGCACGGCGTTGTCCCGGCAGGTCTCATAGAGGCGCACCTCGTCCCGGCGGTTGCGCTGCAGCCGGTCCAAGGACCAGGCAATCACTACCTGAGCGCGGCCGGTGCTCACAGCGGCGAGGACGGCCTCGAAGGCGGGGCGGCGCTTGCCGCTGTAGGCGCTGAGGTCGTTGTCCGTTTCCACGGCGACGACTTCCCAGCCCCGTTCGGCGGCTTTTCGGCGGCAGTCCTCCAGCTGGCGGGTGACGCCTAGCTGCTGGCCGGTGCGGTCCATGCTGATGCGGAGATAAATGATTGCTTTCACGTATGCAAATCTAGCATGCAGCTGTTGGCCTGGACGCTGGCGGACCTCGGCCTCCGTGCCGTCCCGGAGGCGGACGATATCGGGCTGGCTCTCAGTCTTCGGCAGGCCGCCGCCTAGCAGAGCTCCACCGGACGCATCGGCAAGAAATTCGGCCATCACCGCTATCCGCCAGCCAGTGAAAGGACAACACCATGACAGAGAGCGAACGGACCGCCCGGGCGGCGTTGTCCCGGCTCTTCGAGCCGCAGGACGCCGCAGGCCTCGCACTCGTGCACCTTGCCGGGGCGGAGGACGGGCTCAGGATCGCCACCGGTGAGCTGGCCGCCGGACCGGAGCTGGAGAGGGAGATGACCGGGCTGTTGGACGAGAACGGCCTGGGGAGTGGCTGGACGGGCCTCGCGATCGCCAAAAAACGCTGGGCGCCGCGGGTTCCGGACCTGGCTCCGGCACGGGACCTCGCAACGGTGCAGCGGCTCGGCGGGCGGGTGATCATGCCTTCGGACGAACTCTGGCCCCGGCAACTGGGCGACCTCGGACTGCAGGAGCCAATCTGTCTCTGGTGGCGCGGCGTCGAGCAGCCGCTGCCTCCGGCCAACAAATCAATTGCGCTGGTGGGTTCCAGGGACAGCACCTCCTACGGTTCCGCCGTGACGGGCGACCTCGCGTATTCGCTGGCGCAGCGGGGATTCACGATCATCTCCGGCGGCGCCTATGGGATCGACGCGCACGCCCATCGGTCAGCCCTTGCCGGTGGCTCCTCCGGCGGCATACCCACGATTGCGGTGATGGCAGGGGGAGTGGACCGTTTCTACCCGTCCGGCAACGAGGACCTGCTGCGGTCAGTTGCGAACCTCGGCGCCGTACTGGCCGAAGTCCCGCCGGGGTCCGCCCCGACGCGGTACAGATTTCTCCAGCGCAACAGGCTGATCGCCGCGCTGGCTTCCGTCACCGTCGTCGTGGAAGCCAGATGGCGGTCCGGGGCGCTCAACACGGCCCACCACGCGGAAACCCTGGGCAGAGCCGTCGGCGCGGTGCCCGGGTCAGTGCACAGCGCCAACTCAGCGGGTTGCCACCGGCTGCTCCGGGAAGGCGGGGCGGTCTGCGTCACCGATGCGGCAGAGATCGCGGAGCTTGCCGGGCCCAGCGGCGAATCGCTGCCCGAGATCAAGAGCGGCCGGGCGGCGGTGCAGGACGGGTTGACCCTGGAGGACCTCATTCTGCTGGATGCCCTGCCGTTGCGGACCACCACCTCTGTCGACAAGCTCACTGCCGTCGCGGGACTGAGCGCGGAATCGGTCCGGGCGGGCCTGGGCCGGCTGGGGCTGCTGGGCCTGGCCGAGTCGCACCGTGGGGGCTGGCGGCGGTCCGGCACAACAGCCTGAGGGGCCGGTTGTTTCCCGCGGAGTGTCGGCCGCGAGAGAGCAGAGACCGCGCGCACCAGCGGCTCGCCGTGGAGTTCCTTGACCGGCGGGCGAATCCTGCGACAGTAGGAGAGTGTCCACCCAACAGATCCCGGCCGCACTGGCCGCCGCAGCCCTGAGCTTCGGGCGATATCTGGAGGCGGAACGGGGCCGTTCCGTCCACACGGTCCGCGCCTACCTCTCCGACGTTCGCAGCCTCCTGGAGCATGCGGCCTCGGAAGGAGTCGAGGACCTCGCCGGGCTGGAGCTGGGCACCCTGCGGCGCTGGCTCGGATCGCAGAGCGAAGCGGGCATCTCCCGGGCCACCCTGGCCCGGCGCTCCGCCACGGCCAGGGCGTTCACCGCCTGGGCCGTCCGTGAGGAGCTGATCGAGGGGAACCCGGCCCTGCGGCTGAAGGCACCGAAACGGGAGAAGTCATTGCCCGGGGTGCTGCATCAGCAGCAGGTCCTGCGGCTCGTCGAAGGGGCGGAATCCGCTGCCGCCGAGGGCGGGGCCATGCCCCTGCGGAACCGGGCCATGGTTGAACTGCTCTACGCCACCGGCATCCGGGTCGGCGAACTGTCCGGCCTCGACGTGGACGATCTCGATCCCGACCGCAGGACCCTGCGGGTGCTTGGCAAAGGCAACAAGGAACGTACCGTGCCCTACGGACTGCCCGCGGCGCTCGCCGTCGACGACTGGCTGCGCCGCGGCCGCCCCGCCCTGGCCGCGGCCGCCTCCGGCCCGGCACTGTTCCTCGGCGCGCGGGGCAAACGGATCGACCAGCGGCAGGTCCGCACTGTCGTCCACGACTTGCTGGAGGCTCTGGGGGACACCTCGGCCACCGGGCCCCACGCCCTCCGCCACACCGCCGCCACGCACCTGCTCGACGGCGGGGCGGACCTCCGCGCGGTGCAGGAAATTCTGGGCCACAGCAGCCTGGCCACCACCCAGATCTACACCCATGTCTCGGTCGAGAGGCTGCGGCAGAGCTACCAGCAGGCCCATCCGAGGGCCTGACCCCGGAGTTCCAGGCCGAACCTGTCCCCGAAAGGGCCCCTACGTGACGCCGCGCGGCGCGCCGGGGAAGACGCGCCGAATTTCACTGGCGTAATTAGGAAGGGTACGGCAGAATGGGACTCACGCCCGGCAACTTTCAAGTGTCGCTTGAAGCTCTTGATCAAGCACCGCCGGAACCGGGCAGCAACTTAATAGTCTGGCTAGGACCACCGCTCACTACGGACCCGCGCAACAGACAGACATCCAGGCAGAGGTCGTTGGGGAAGACGTACCTACAGCTATGGAGGATGGAATGTCTGTTGCACTGACCCGCGGTGTGTTGTTCGTTCACTCGGCCCCAACTGCCCTGTGCCCCCACGTTGAGTGGGCCATAGGTTCTGTTGTGGACAAGCGGACAGATCTTGAGTGGACTGCTCAGCCAGCAGCGCCCGGAATGTTCCGGGCCGAGCTGTCGTGGACCGGAAAACCGGGCACGGGAGCGCAGTTGGCGTCGGCTCTCCGGGGCTGGGCGCACCTGCGCTATGAAGTCACCGAAGAGCCCAGCCAGGGTGTGGATGGCGGCCGCTGGTCGCACACGCCTGAGCTTGGCATCTTCCACGCTGTCACGGACGTGCACGGCAACATCATGGTCTCCGAGGACCGCATCCGCTATGCCTACGAATCCGGCGCCGGCGACCCTTCCGCGGTCTACCATGAGCTCTCCCTCGCCCTGGGCGAGGCCTGGGACGAAGAGCTTGAGCCCTTCCGGCACGCCGCCGAAGGCGCTCCGGTGCGCTGGCTCCACCAGGTCGGCTAGGACGCCGGAGCCAGAACACCGCAACACACACCCCATAGCAGCGTCAGATGACAGATGGCGGCAAGGTTCCGAAGAACCTTGCCGCCATCTTGTTGTGCTGCGGGGGAGACGGAGCTAGACGCTGCGCACCGCGATCACGGCGTTGTGGCCACCGAAGCCGAAGGAGTTGCTCAGCGCCGCGATGCTGCCGGAAGGCAGGTCGCGGGCCGAGGTGACGACGTCGAGCGGGATCTCCGGATCCTGGTGTTCCAGGTTGATGGTCACCGGCGCCTTGCGGTCGTAGATGGCCATGACGGTCAGGACGGCCTCGACCGCACCGGAAGCGCCCAGCAGGTGCCCCATCTGCGACTTCGTGGCGGAGACTGCGACGTTGTCCAACTGCTTGCCCAGGGCGGCCTTGAGGGCCGCGTACTCGGGCTTGTCGCCGACCGGGGTGGAGGTGGCGTGCGCGTTGACGTGCACCACATCTTCGGGCTGGATCCGGCCGTCGAACATGGCCGCCTTCAGCGCCCGGGTGGCGCCGAGGCCCTGGGGGTCCGGGGCGGTGATGTGGTAAGCGTCGGCGGTGACCGAGGTGCCGGCCAGTTCGGCGTAGATGCGGGCGCCGCGGGCCAGCGCGTGTTCCTCGGCTTCCAGCACCAGGGCGCCGGCGCCCTCGCCCATGACGAAACCGTCGCGGCCAAGGTCGTAGGGGCGTGAGGCGTGCTCGGGATCGTCGTTGCGGCGCGAGAGTGCCTGCATGGAGGCGAACGCTGCGATCGGCATCGGGTGGATCGCGGCTTCGGCGCCACCGCAGACGACGACGTCGGCCTTGCCGGAGCGGATCAGGTCCAGGCCCATGTGAACGGCTTCGGTGCCGGACGCGCAGGCGGACACGGGGGTGTGGGCGCCGGCGCGGGCACCCAGGTCAAGGCTTACGGCCGCTGCCGGGCCGTTGGGCATCAGCATCGGCACGGTCATGGGCAGGACACGGCGGGGGCCCTTTTCGCGCAGGGTGTCCCAGGCATCAAGGAGGGTCCAGACGCCGCCGATGCCGGTGGCGAAAGCCACGGCCAGGCGGTCGTGGTCGACTTCGGTGATGCCGGCGTCGGCCCATGCCTCGCGGGAGGCGACCACGGCGAACTGCGTGGACGGGTCCATGCGCTTGGCCTCGACGCGGCTCAGGACCTCGGTCGCGGGCGTGGTGGCGCGTGCGGCAAAGTGGACGGGCAGTTCGTATTTGGCCACCCAGTCATCTTCAAGCGTGTGCGCGCCGGAGACGCCCTTGAGCGCGTTCTTCCACATCGTGGGGACATCGCCGCCGATGGGTGTGGTGGCACCCAGACCGGTAATGACTACTTTGCGTGCCATGGGATCACTCTCTGTCGGTGCGCCAGCCGTATCCGGAACCTTGGGTGGTTGCGGGGCCCGCGTTTGAAAAATTCTGGGGTGTTGCACTGGAGGGTGCTGCAGGTGGCGCGGTCCGGGGGTGCAGTTGCGCCCCCCGGACCGGCCGGGGCCTTATTTAGGCCTGTGCGTTCGCGATGAAGCTGACGGCGTCGCCGACGGTCTTGAGGTTCTTGACCTCTTCGTCCGGGATGCGCACGCCGAACTTCTCTTCAGCGTTGACGACAATCGTCATCATCGAGATGGAGTCGATGTCCAGGTCCTCGGTGAAGGACTTGTCCATTTCGACAGCCTCGGTGGCCAGGCCGGTCTCTTCGTTGACGATTTCAGCCAGGCCGGCCAGGATCTCTTCGTTGCTCGCCATTGATGGCTCCTTTTCTTGTTGTTGCCCTGGGCTGCCGGTGTGCCGGCAGCTTCGGACGGAAATGATTCAAACCGAGGGTTCGGCTTGTGGTGGGATGTGAAGCTGGGGAAAGACGGGGAAAACAGGGACGCCTACGGAAGCACGATCACTTGGGCACCGAAGACCAGACCGGCACCGAAGCCGATCTGCAATGCCAGCCCGCCGCTGAGCTGCGGGTTTTCCTGCAGCAGGCGGTGGGTGGCCAGGGGGATGGAGGCTGCGGAGGTGTTGCCGGCATCGGCGATGTCCCGCGCGATGATGACGTGCTCCGGCAGCTTCAGTTTTTTGGCCATCTCGTCGATGATCCGCATGTTCGCCTGGTGCGGGATGAAGGCCGCGAGGTCATCGGCGCTGATGCCGGCAGCGTCCAGTGCCTGCTGGGCCACCTTGGCCATCTCCCAGACCGCCCAGCGGAACACCGTCTGGCCGTCCTGGCGGAGCGTCGGCCAGACGGCCGCGTCGGTGACGGCGGCTTCTTCGGCGCTCAGCGCACCGCCGTGTTTCCCGGCCGTGGCGAGCTCGCGGAGGTCCAGCATGGAGCCGGTCATGCCGATTGCGTCCCACTTGCTGCCGTCCGAGCCCCAGACCGACGGGCCGATGCCCGGAGTGTCGGAGGGGCCGATCACCACGGCGCCGGCGCCGTCGCCGAGCAGGAAGGAAATCGTGCGCTCGGTGTTGTCGATGACGTCAGAGAGCTTTTCAGCGCCGACCACCAGGACATAGTCGGCAGCGCCGGAGCGGACCAGCGCATCGGCCTGGGCGATGCCGTAGCAGTAGCCGGCGCACGCGGCGGAGATGTCAAAGGCCGGTGCCGGCGTCGCGCCGAGGCGGTCGGCGAGGCTCGCAGCGGCGGACGGGGTCGCATAGGGGTGGGTGACCGTGGAGACGATGACGGCGCCGAGCTGGGAGGCCTCGATGCCGGCCTTTTGCAGTGCCTCGCGGGCAGCGCCTTCGGCCATGTCGATGACGCTGATGTCGGCCGGGGCGCGGTGCCGCGTGATGATGCCGGTGCGCTGGCGGATCCACTCGTCGGAGGAGTCGATCCACTGGCAGACGTCATCGTTGGTGACGATCACGTCGGGCCGGTAGGCACCGACTCCCATGACGCGGGTGTTCTCGTGCAGGGGCGCCTGCTTCAAGGTGGGAACGCTCATGCCTGTCCTTCCAGTTCTGCGAATAGGGCCAGGGCGGCGGACAGGTCGTCCGGGGTCTTGACGGTTACGGTTTTCACGCCCGGCATGCCGCGCTTGGCCAGTCCGGCAAGCGTTCCGGCGGGGGCCAGTTCAATGACGCCGGTCACGCCGCGCTTCACGAGCGTTTCCATGCAGCGGTCCCAGCGCACCGGGCGGGACACTTGGGCAATCAGGCTCTCCACGGCGGCGTCACCATCGGTGACCGGCTGGCCGTCGAAGTTGGAGAGCAGGGGGACCTGCGGGTTCCGCGGGTGCAGCCTGGGCCGGAGGGCCTGCAGTGCTGCGACGGCGGGGGACATGTGCGAGGTGTGGAACGCCCCGGCGACCTTCAGCGGGATGACCCGGGCCTTGGCCGGCGGGTTTTCCGCAAGGGCCTTGAGCTGGTCGAGGGTGCCGGCCGCGACGGTCTGGCCGGTGCCGTTGACGTTGGCCGCCGTTGCACCGCAGGCCTCGATCGCGGCCAGAACCTCGGCCGGGTCGCCGCCCACAACGGCGCTCATGCCGGTAGGGGTGGCCGCCGCGGCGGCTGCCATGCTGTTGGCTCGTTCGCGGACGAAGGTCATGGCTTCGGTTTCAGTCAGTACGCCGGCCAGGGCGGAAGCGGTGATTTCGCCGACGGAGTGGCCGGCCAGGATGACCGGCAGGGTGGAAAGTTCGACGTCGAACAGGGACTTAGCGGCCACCAGCCCGGCGGCAACGATCAGGGGCTGCGCAACAGCGGTGTCCTTGATGGTCTCTTCATCCGAGGTGGTGCCGTGGGCGGTGAGGTCGATGCCTGCGATTTCGCTGAGGGCGGCCAGATGGCCTGCGACGGGGGGCAGTTCCAGCCAAGGGGCGAGAAAGCCGGGGGTCTGGGAGCCCTGTCCAGGGCAAACGATTGCAAGCACGTATCCAGCTTTCCAAATTGCGGCGTGATTATCGGTGCATTCATGCACCAAGCTCACCGGGTCACTTTGTAGGAAGTCTACAACTGCTCAGAGGTTGTTACGTGACGGCTGTCGTTCGGTGGCGGGTTTGAGCGGGGCGGCAAGCCGGCCCACGACAAGGGCCGTCTGGAGTACAAAGGCCTCCCGCGGCAACAGCGGATCCCAGCCGGTGACGTCACAAACGCGCTTGAGCCGGTAGCGCACGGTGTTGGCATGGACGAAGAGTTGCCGGGCTGTGGCTTCGAGCGAATGACCGAGTTCGAGGTAGGCGCCGAGGGTCTCCACCAGCCCGTTGGAGGCCGCGAGCAGGGGCCGGTAGATGTTTTTGACGAGGGACCGCCTGGCGGCGTCGTCCCCGGAGATGACGCGCTCGGGCAGGAGGTCGTCGGCTGCCACCGGGCGCGGCGCGGCGGGCCAGGCGCGGGCAGCAGTCAGCCCCGCGAAGGCGGACTGGGCCGAGCCGCTGGCGTCCAGCAGGGAATCCGCCTCGGCGCCGTAGACAACCGGCCCAGGGGCGAAGAGTTCGGCAAGCTTCAGGTAGGCCGTTTCGCGGTCGTGGAGCCCGCCGAGGATGAGGATGAGCCGGTCGCCCTGGATCCCGACGAGGGCGTCTTCGGCGAAGCGCCCGGCCGTGCGGCGCAGTTCGCTGACGTAGCTGGCGTTCGGTTCGGACGGGGAATTGCCCACCATAACGGTGAATCGCTCCTGGGCCTTCCAGCCCAGGGCGGCAATGCGGGACCGCAGGGCATCGGTGTTTTCGCCGCGCAGGATGGCGTCCACAATGAGTGCTTCGAGCCGGGTGTCCCAGGATCCGCGGGTCTCGGCAGCGCGGGCATAGACATCGGCGGCGGCGAAGGCCACCTCGCGGGAGTACCGCAGCACCGCCTCCCGCAGCGCGCCCTGGTCCGCCTCCGGGGCGATCACCGGTACCTGGTCCTCGACCACTTCAACGACGATCCGGATCAGCTGGAGGGCCTTTTGCAGGCTGATGGAGCGGGTCAGCTCGGTGGGTGCGGTGCCGAAGACGTCGGAAAGGATCCATGACGGCGAGCTCGGGCGCTCATACCAGGTGACGAAGGCGGCGATCCCGTTCTGCGCCACCATGCCCAGGGCCGAGCGTTCGTCGGAATTCAACCGGCTGTACCACGGCAGGGACTTCTCCAACTGGCGCAGCGTCGTTGTGGAGAGCTGCCCCACGCTGGCCCGAAGCTTCTTGAGCGTCTCGACCTTCTCCGGAGGCACCGCCCTCGAGGCGGGCTTACGTTTTGCGGGAGTGGTGATCGGCTCGGCCATGCATCGAGCATACGGTGCGGCCCGCCCAAGCTCCATTTGTGCAAAGGCTACAACGCGCTTTGTGCTGGATCACAGCGCCGCAGCCTAGCCGGGACGGCGTCGCGCCCCGGCCCGTGAACGCAGATTAGGCGCAGATTAACTGCCGACGGCGGCCCCCGCCTTCCGGTGGGGACCGCCGTCGTATGCTGCCGGACTGACTCTAGGAATCGCCGCCGGCGTTGCCGGTGGTTCCGGCATTGACGTTGTGCAGGCGGTACTTCTCGATCGCCTGGGCCGGAGCCTGGGCATCCACCTCGCCGCGGCGGGCCAGCATCTGCAGGGAACGGACAACCACGGAGTGGATGTCGTTCTTGAAGAAGCGGCGGGCTGCGGCGCGGGTGTCGGAGAAACCAAAGCCGTCGGCTCCGAGCGAGGCGAACTCGTTCGGGAGGAACTGGCGGATCTGGTCCGGCACGGCCTTCATGTAGTCGGTGACGGCCACAATCGGACCGGTCGCGCCGGCAAGCTGTTCGGTGACGAACGGAACGCGGGCGGGCTGGCCGGGGTTGAGGAAGGCTTCTTCCTCGGCGGCCATGGCATCGCGGCGCAGTTCCGTCCAGGACGTCACGGACCAGACGTCCGCGGAGACGCCCCAGTCCTCGGCGAGGACCCGCTGGGCTTCGAGGGCCCAGGGGACGGACACACCGGAGGCAAGGATCTGCGTGCGCGGGCCGTCAATCTTGGCCGGTGCCAGCAGGTAGATGCCCTTGATGATGCCCTCGACGTCGAGTTCCGCCGGTGCTGCGGGCTGGGAAATCGGCTCGTTGTAGACCGTGATGTAGTACATCACGTTCCGCGACGGGTCGTTGTCCGCCGGTCCCGGACCGTACATGCGGTTGAGGCCGTCGCGCATGATGACGCCGATCTCGTAGCCGTAGGCGGGATCGTAGCTGAGGACTGCCGGGTTGGTTGCGGCCAGGATGGGTGAGTGCCCGTCCGCGTGCTGCAGCCCTTCACCGGTCAGCGTGGTGCGGCCGGCCGTGGCGCCGATGATGAACCCGCGGGTCATCTGGTCCGCTGCCGCCCAGAAGGAATCGCCCGTGCGCTGGAAACCGAACATCGAGTAGAAGACGTAGATCGGGATCAGCGGTTCACCGTGCGTGGCGTAGGACGTGCCCGCCGCGGTGAACGCCGCCACCGAACCGGCCTCGTTGATCCCGGCGTGCACGATCTGCCCGGAGATGGACTCCTTGTACGCCAGGACCAGCTCGCGGTCCACGGACAGGTAGTTCTGGCCGTTCGGGTTGTAGATCTTCGCGGTCGGGAAGAACGCGTCCATGCCGAAGGTGCGGGCCTCGTCCGGGATGATCGGAACGATCCGCTGGCCGAATTCCTTGTCCCGCATGAGGTCCTTGAGCAGCCGGACGAAGGCCATGGTGGTGGCCGCCAGCTGCTTGCCGGAGCCGCGGTTCGCGACTTCGTAGACCTTTTCCGCCGGGAGGGTGACCTCGGAGTGCTTGGAGCGGCGTTCGGGGACGAAGCCCCCGAGCGCGCGGCGGCGATCCATGAGGTACTGGATCTCGGGGGAATCCATGCCGGGGTGGTAGTACGGGGGCCGGTAGAGGTCCCCTTCGAGCTGGTCGTCCGTGATCGGGATGCGCAGGTGGTCGCGGAAAGCCTTGAGGTCCGCGAGGGTGAGCTTTTTCATCTGGTGGGTCGCGTTGCGGCCCTCGAAGTGGGTGCCCAGGCCGTAGCCCTTGACGGTGTGCGCGAGGATGACCGTGGGCTTGCCCTTGAACTCGGTCGCGGCCTTGTACGCGGCGTAGACCTTGTTGTAGTCGTGGCCGCCGCGCTTGAGGTTCCAGATCTGGTCGTCGGTGAGGTCCTGGACCATTTCCTTCGTCTGCGGGGTCTGCCCGAAGAAGTGCTCGCGGACGAACGCGCCGGACTCGGCCTTGTAGGTCTGGTAGTCGCCGTCGACGGTTTCGTTCATGATCTTCACGAGCGAGCCGTCCTCGTCCTTGGCCAGCAGGTCATCCCACTCCCGGCCCCAGACGACCTTGATGACGTTCCAGCCCGCGCCGCGGAAGAACGCCTCAAGTTCCTGCATGATCTTGCCGTTGCCGCGGACGGGTCCGTCGAGGCGCTGGAGGTTGCAGTTGATCACGAAGTTGAGGTTGTCGAGCTTGTCGTTCGCGGCGAGCTGGAGCAGGCCGCGGGACTCCGGCTCGTCCATTTCCCCGTCGCCCAGGAACGCCCAGACCTGCTGGTCGCTGGTGTCTTTGATGCCACGGTTCTGCAGGTACCGGTTGGACTGTGCCTGGTAGATCGCGTTCATCGGGCCGATGCCCATGGAGACGGTGGGGAACTCCCAGAACTCCGGCATCAGGCGCGGATGCGGGTAGGAGGACAGGGCATGTCCTTCCTTGGACTTCTCCTGCCGGAAGCCGTCCAGGTCCTCCTCGGAGAGCCGGCCTTCCATGAAGGCCCGGGCGTACATGCCGGGGGAGGCGTGGCCCTGGAAGAAGATCTGGTCCCCGCCGCCGGGGTGGTCCTTGCCGCGGAAGAAGTGGTTGAACCCAACCTCGTACAGCGTCGCGGCACCGGCGTAGGTGGAAATGTGCCCGCCGACGCCGATATCGGCCCGCTGCGCCCGGTGCACCATCACCGCTGCGTTCCAGCGCAGCCAGGCCCGGTACTTCCGCTCAATTTCCTCGTCGCCGGGGAACGGTGCTTCCTGGTCCACAGGGATCGTGTTGACGTAGTCCGTGGTGGTGACCATCGGAACGCCCACGCTCTGCGCGCCGGCCCGCTGAAGCAGGCTGCGCATTATGTACTGGGCACGTTCGGTGCCCTGTTCCTGAATCAGCGTATCCAGGGACTCCAGCCATTCGGCGGTCTCTTCTGGATCACGATCAGGCAGCTGGTTTGTCAACCCGCTGAGGATATGGGAGGTCTCTTCTCCTGCAGCCACGTCCAACCTCTCTTTGAGCGCATTCATCGGCACCCTCAGCTCCGGCAGGGTAACTGCCTGGCGTGAACGCGACGTGTGCGACATATCGGTTACAACTGCCCGGTCATGTGCGCCGGGCAAGGTCCAATCACAACTATTCCCGCCTGTGTCAGCGGGGCGTTCGCCCTCGCGGGCGTAGTCGTCATCAGCCACTCTAGCCCTCACATCTCGGGGATGCGTAGCTGTCGCGTGGGGGTCCGGTTGTATTTGACGGGCATACTGGTTGTGTGACGATGTGCCGCCCGGCGGTGCTCGGATCGCCGTGTGTGACGCAGAATATGGCGGATCGCGGGGCCAACAGCTTGAAGCGCAGGCGCAAAGGGTGTTGGCTTGGAGTAATGGAAATCACTAGAGCTTTTGAAAACACCAAGCATAGGAGCAACACGTGAGCGAGGCCGACGCCGCCACTTCGGTAAATGTGGCGGAAAAACTGGGTTTCAAAACCGGTGACCTGATTCAGGAATTCGGCTATGACGACGACGTCGACTTCGATTTGCGCGACGACATCGAAGATCTCACGGGCTCGGAACTCCTCGATGAGGACGACCACGAGGTGGTCGATGCCGTCATTCTTTGGTGGCGGTCCGGCGATGGTGACCTCGTTGACACCCTGGTTGACTCGCTGACCACCCTTGCTGAGGGCGGCGTTATCTGGGTGTTGACCCCGAAGTCCGGCCGGGTGGGCTATGTTTCACCGGCGGACATCCAGGATGCCGCACCCACCGCGGGCCTGCACTACACCACCTCCGCGGGCGTCTCCAAGGACTGGAGCGCCACGCGGGTCACGCGGAAGAACAAGTGACCCAAGCCGGCGCGGTCCGTCTCCTCGGGGATGAGGCCGCTGACGCACAGGCTGTGCCCGCTCTCGGCGGTGTCGCTCCCGACTTTGAGCTGTTGAACCAGTTCGGTGAGCCGGTGAGGCTTTCGGAACTCCGGGGCCGGAACGTCGTGATCGTGTTTTTCCCGTTCGCCTTCTCCGGCATCTGCACGGGTGAGCTGTGCGAAATCCGGGACCACCTGGCACTGTTCGAGGACGCCGACGCCGCCGTCCTGGGGATCTCGGTGGACAGCAAGTTCGCCCAGCGGGCCTATGCGGAAAAGGAAGGCTATGCCTTCGACCTGCTGGCGGACTTCTGGCCGCACGGGGCCGTCGCCGAGCAATACGGCGTGTTCGACCCCGCGAGCGGCATGGCCAAGCGCGGAACCTTCATCATCGACGCAAGCGGGATCGTCCGCTACAGGGTGGTGAATCCCCGCGGCCAGGCCCGGGATTTCGCAGAGTACCGGTCCGCTCTGGCGGGACTCGGCGGGAGCTGACGCAGTGAGGACACGGCGGCCCGGGATCGGCATGACTGGTTTTGCCAGCCTGCCCCCGGTCCCCGCCGGGACTCCCGCCCGGGACGAGCTCGAGGTCCTGCGGGAAATCCACAACATTCTCGCAGGGGAGCGTTTTGCGCTGCTAACCGGGGCCGGGCTGAGCACCGATTCCGGTATCCCGGACTACCGCGGGCCGGGCGCCGCCCCCCGGGCGCCCATGACATACCAGGAATTCGTCGGCGAAGCGGACAACAGGCGCCGCTACTGGGCCCGGAACCACATCGGATGGTCCCACCTGCGACGTGCCGACCCCAATGACGGCCACGCCGCCGTCGCCCGGCTGGAGCACCGCGGGCTGCTCACCGGACTCATCACCCAGAACGTTGACCGGCTCCACGAGGACGCCGGGAGCGTCAACGTGGTGGACCTGCACGGCCGCTTCGACCGGGTGGTCTGCCTCGCCTGCCACCGGAGCTACAGCCGGACGCTGCTGGCGGGTGTGCTGGAAGAACTCAACCCTGGTTTCCTGGAACGGGCGCTCTCGGGCGGCCTGGTCGAAATGGCTCCGGACGCCGATGCGGTGGTCGAGGACGCCGCCCTGATCGAGAGTTTTGTCGTGGCCCACTGCCCGGCCTGCGGCGGCACGCTCAAACCTGATTTCGTTTACTTCGGTGAGAACGTCCCCAAGGACCGGGTGGAACGCTCGTACGCCATGGTGGACCAGGCCGGTGCCTTGCTGGTTGCCGGCTCCTCGCTGACGGTGATGAGCGGCCTGAGGTTTGCCCGGCACGCTGCCAAGCACGGAAAGCCCGTTGTTATCATCAACCGGGGCCAGACCCGCGGGGATGAGCTTGCGACCGTCAAGCTCGACGCCGGCGTCAGCGAGGCGCTCAGCTGGCTGGCTGCTGAACTCCCGCCGCTCTGAGTCCGATTGGCGCTCCGCAGGGTTCGTCCGGTACAGTAACTGTTCGTTGGTTCAAGCGCGCAAGCGCGGAAACAGCGGTTTGGGTCTTTAGCTCAGCTGGTAGAGCGCCACGTTTACACCGTGGATGTCATCGGTTCGATCCCGGTAGGACCCACCAAGACAAACCCCGTCAGTGCGCGCCCAAGGGCCGCACGGCGGGGTTTTTTGTGTTTCGCTCTGCCGCGGGGGCACTGAGCAAGGGAACCGTGAAGACTTGGCGCCTTGAAAGGCGGACGCTGCAGCTCCTGTGCCAACGGGATGCCGGGCAGTCCGGCCCCGGCGTCGGGGGCCTCGGGTTGGGTGCGCTTTTCCCGAGGCATTGGGGACCATTGGCCCTGAGGAACGCGGTCCCGGGGCGCGGAAACTGAAGACGGGTTCGGTCAGGCAGTCCCCGCGCGGGAGCGATCACGGACACCTCCGGTCCATGGCACGGAACAGCCGAAAGGAAGACTGAGATGAATGAACCCGGCACCTTCATCTGGAACGAACTCGTCACACCCGATCAACAAATTGCCGGCACCTTTTATAGCGAGTTGTTCGGATGGGACCGCCACGAAGTCGACGCGGGGCCGCTGGGCACCTACACCCTCTTCCGCCGCAATGGCCAAGACGTGGCCGGGATGATGAATCCGACCCCCCGCGACTATGCCGGCTCGCCGCCGCCACGATGGATCGGATACATTGCCGTGGCTGACGTGGACGCAATCGCCGGCCACGTCCGCGGCCTTGGCGGAACCGTGCTCGAGGAGCCGCACGACATCCCGGAGGTCGGCCGCATCTGCATGTTCACCGACCCAACAGGAGCGCTTGTGTACGTGATGCAGCCCCAAGCGAGCTCGGAGCAAAGCGACAGCGGGCGTTAGTTCCGCAGCTGGGGACCGACCGCCCGACCGGTGGCTGCGGGTGAGTGCGTCGCCAGCCCGTGGTCGGGTTCTCGGCCAGCAAAACGGACGCAAACTACCCGTGATGCTCGAACGCGGATTCCCTCCGGCCACTGTGCCCGCAACGACGATTGACCGGAATACCTGGTCACTGTAGACCTCGAAGTCGAGCATCGCCTCAACATACTGCCGGGCATGGTCCGTGGAGCGGTCCTTGGTGGCTTTCAGGGTATTTACCAGTTCCAGCCGCCGCTTAAGCTCGTTGCGCAACGCCGCGGTCAGGAAGGTCCCGACCTCGTCTGGTGAACCGGTCTCGACAGCACGTTCGGCAAGTGGGATGACCGGTCCAACTGAGAGGCCGGCAGATTTCAGACCTGTGTACGGCCCGCCTTCCCCGGCGCGGTGAATGCGCACAACAGTTTCGAAGAAGAGGCGGTCCGCCACTTCGCGAGCCCCCGGCGCCAAGCCCCTAACAGGCATCACCGTGTCAAACATGGCCCGGACCTCGGCTTCACCGTCGGGGTGGACGAAGGGCAGGACGAGGTTGACGTCGGCGGCCTCGAGCGCCTGTCGCGCAGCGGCGACTACGGGGCCATCCATTGAGTCGCGGTGCGGGGGCATGGTTCTTCCGGTCTAAGGCTCGCGATTATGTTTGGCGATAGCGAGGAGCGGTCGTTCCTGCACGTTTCACTCTGATCCAGTGCCGCGATGCGACAGTAGGGTCGAAGGTCCCGACGCGTTCGGTGGCAACCAGTCAACCCCCGGCGGCTGCTTGAAGGAGCCAGCGCCGGGCGGTGCCCTGCTCACATCTCCACGGCGGGGCAGCGCCGCGGATATTGTCGGAGCCTGACCCTACCGTGGCTGGCATGGAACACGTCATGGTGAAATCTGGTCCGGATGGACAGCCCCTCGCGGTGGTGCGCGCCGGCCGCGAATGGATCGTCGGCGCTGAGCCGGTCCGCTGGTTCGAGCGGGTGAGCTGGTGGGAGGCAGAGCGGCGGATGCCCAAGGGACTTAGCCGCGTTGATGTCGAGGTATGGCAGGTCCAGGCGAGGCTTGGCCGAAATTCGGGTTCGGCCCTCACCACGATGGAAATCATCCGTGACGGTCTGGGCGGCGGCTGGCGGCTCCGGGAGGCGGTCGCGGACGCGGCCTAGACGCTTCATCACCGTGGCATTTCGTACCGCATGCGCCGGGGCATTGGAAAGGCCCTCCACCGCGACTATTGGGGGATGCCGCGGTGGAAGGCCTGAAACGAATATACCGTGAATATTTGGAAATGTGAAACACGCGGCGGCGACTCTGAGCGGCAAAAATGCCTATTCGATGGCGTAATTGCTGGCTTCGGGTCGCCCGTCAACGGCCTGCGCCCTCGGGTCGACGTCCCGCGGGGAGCCTGTCCCGGCCGACGTTGCCGACAGGCGTTGCCGAATGGAGTCTCCGACCGAAGCGGCTAGTAGAAGTGAACAGGGTCGACAAGGTGGGGGAGATCGCCGCCGTCGAGGAATATCCGCAGATTGCTGCAGAAGCGGTCGGAGATGAGACGGTTCTCCGCTGCGCTCAAGGCGGAGGAGTGCGGGGAAACCATCACTCCTGGGTGGTTCCACAGCGGACTGTCCGCAGGGAGCGGTTCGACGGCGAACACGTCCAGGCAGGCGTAGGACACCTGGCCGTTGTCGAGTGCCTCCAGCAGGGCGTCCTCGTCGACCACGGTGCCGCGGCCCACGTTGACGAACACGGTGCCCGGCTTCATTGCGGCGAAGATGTCGTGGTTGAACAGCTTCTCGGTGTAAGGCGTGCCGGGCAGGGTGTTGACGACGGCGTCGGCGGCCGGGAGCAGCCCGGCGAGGCCGTCGTTGTCCGTCACTTCCTTGATTCCGTCGAGTGCCTCCACCGTGCGCTTGGTGCCGCTGACGGTCATCCCGAGGGCGCGGGCGATCCGGGCCGTTTCCAGTCCGATCTCGCCGAGTCCGGTGATCACCAGGTGTGAGCCGCTGACCAGCCTTGTGGGAGTGCGCACCTCCGGCCAGGTCTTGGCGGCCTGGTCCCGGGCAAGTTCCGCGGTGCGCTTGAAGCCGTTGAGGACACCGAGCGCCGAGAACTCAGCCAGCGGCAGGGCATGCACCCCGGCGGAGTTGGTGATTTTGAGCTTGCCGAGGGCCTCGGTGTCGAGCCCCGACGCCTTCACGGTGCCCCCGGCACCGGCCGCCATGGCCTGGATCCACTGCAGATGCGGGTTGCTGGCCACGATCCGGGCCAGCCCGCCGGGGTTCTCGTTCGGGATGCCGTAGAGCACCTGGGCGCTGTTCAAAAGCGCCCAGTAACGGTCCTCCTGCTCCCGGGTGCGTCGGAAGGCCGGGTCCCCGGTGTGGTCGGCGGGGTAGCGTTCCGGGGGGAGCAGATCGGGCTCGTACAGCACGGTCACGGACGGGTCGACAGCGCGGATGCGCTCCACGTGCTCGGCTTCGAGGGGGACGGCGATCGCGACAACGGTCTCAACAGGGGTCATGGAACCATCCTATGGACTGCGGCCTCGCTGGCGGCCCGGACGGCCGAGCCCTTGTTAGGGCCGCTGGACCGGGACAAACACCCTGGGCTGGTCCTTCCATTCGGGTTCCATCTCCGCGATGGTCTCCCGCATGATCCGGTCCGAGGCCTCGCGGGCTGCTGCGGGGTTTCCGGCGGCGATCGCCTCCGCCAGGTCCACGTGCCGCTGCAGCGCCGTGTCGCGGGGGTGGTCCGGCATCAGGCCGTGCACCGTGCGGCCGGTCAGCGTCTCAGCCACCTGGCCCACCATGTTGGCGAACATCTCGTTCCCGGAGCCGGTGAGCAGCAGGGAATGGAAGCGGATGTCCAGTTCCAGGAACCGCGGCACGTCCCCGGCCTGCCCGGCGTCGCGCATGGCGTGCGAAACGTCCACGAGCTCGCGGCGGATCTCCCCGGGGGCGTTGACGGCGGCCAGTTCGGCGGCAACGGGTTCGACGGCGGTGCGCAGTTCGGCGAGGGAGCGCAGCTGGGCGCCGCGGCCTTTGCCGGCGAGCCGCCAGCGGATCACCTGGGGGTCGAAGGGGTTCCAGCGGTTGGCCGGCAGTACCCGGATGCCCACACGCTTGGTCGTTTCGACCAGTCCGAGCGACTGAAGGACCCGCACCGCCTCGCGGACCACCGAACGGGACACTTTGAGTTCATCTTCGAGGTGCTCGGCCAGCATGATGTGGCCGGCCGGGAGCTCGCCGGCGACGATGCGGGCGCCCAGGTGCTCAATCGCGCGGTGGTGGAGGCTGGTTGACATAGTCGTAAGCATAGTGCGGCCGATACTGTTCCAGCCGACGTTGCGGCCCGGACCGGCGCAGGGGGCGCCGGAAATCATAGACTGTTTGTGACGCGCCATATTCCGCCACGTGGGCACTGCTTTCCAGCTGGCCGCGGAAATACATATGGTTTATTGACAGCCACTGATCCCAAGAAGACAGTCCCGCCTCATGCGCGGGACGAACTGCACCCGTTGCACAGAAATGAATTGGAGTTTTGATGTCAGCACACATCGGTGTCACCGGCCTTGCGGTGATGGGGGCCAACCTCGCCCGCAACCTGGCCCGGAACGGCTTCACCGTTGCCCTGCACAACCGGTCCGTTGAGAAGACCGATGCCCTGCTGGCTAAGCACGGCACGGACGGCGACTTCATCCGCACGGAGACCCTGCAGGAGCTCGTCGACTCGCTGGAGAAGCCGCGCCGCGTGCTGATCATGGTCAAGGCCGGCAAGCCGGTCGACTCCGTGATCGAACAGCTCGAGCCGCTGCTGGAACCGGGCGATATCATCATCGACGCCGGCAACTCCCACTATGAGGACACCCGCCGCCGCGAGGCAGCGCTGGCCAAGAAGGATCTGCACTTCGTCGGCATCGGGGTCTCCGGCGGAGAGGAAGGCGCCCTTATCGGCCCCTCAATCATGCCCGGCGGCTCGAAGGAGTCCTACGACGCCCTGGGCCCGCTGCTGGAGAAGATCGCCGCCCACGTCGACGGCAAGCCCTGCTGCGCCTGGATCGGCACCGACGGCGCCGGCCACTTCGTCAAGATGGTCCACAACGGCATCGAATACGCCGACATGCAGGTCATCGGGGAAGCGTTCGACCTGCTGCGCTCCGGCGCAGGGATTGAACCGGCCGAGCAGGCCCAAATCTTCGCCGAGTGGAATAAGGGCGACCTCGCCTCCTTCCTGATCGAGATCTCCGCCGAGGTCCTCGGCCACGTGGATGCGAAGACCGGCAAGCCGTTCGTCGACGTCGTGGTGGACGCCGCCGGGCAGAAGGGCACCGGCCGCTGGACGGTCATCTCCGCGCTCGAGCTGGGCTCGCCGACCTCCGGCATCGCCGAATCGGTCTTCGCCCGGGCCCTGTCCTCCCAGACGGAGCAGCGGAAGCTGGCCCAGGAACTGCTCGCCGGCGGCGAGACCGACGTCGAGGTCCCCGAGAGCTTCGTCGAGGACGTCCGCCAGGCGCTGTACGCCTCCAAGCTGGTCTCCTACGCCCAGGGGCTGGACATGCTCACCTCGGCGGCCAAGGAATACGGCTGGGACCTGAAGCTGGACGAGATCGCCTCGCTGTGGCGCGGCGGCTGCATCATCCGCGCCGAGCTGCTCAAGGAGATCACCAAGGCCTACGCCGCGGCGGAGAAGCCGGCGAACCTGCTGTTCGCCCCGGCGTTCACCAAGGCGATCGCCGACGTCCTCCCGGCCTGGCGCCGGGTGGTCTCGACCGCGGTCCAGCTCGGCATCCCGGTACCGGTGTTCTCCTCCTCGCTGGCCTACTACGACGGCCTGCGCCGCAAGCGCCTCCCGGCCGCCGTGATCCAAGGCCAGCGCGACCTCTTCGGCGCGCACACCTACGGCCGCGTCGACGCAGAAGGAACCTTCCACACCCTTTGGGGCGAGGACAAATCTGAAATCGAGGCAGTGGACACCCACTAGTCTCACGGCTGAAGCAGGCGGCCGGTGCTCCCCGTTACGCTGGGAGCACCGGCCGTTCGCGTTTCCCCGGGCTCCCCTCCCGGGGCTCCCGGCAGCCGGCAGCCCCCGTCAGCGTCCCAGGAGTGCAGCAGATGTCCCAGCCCGTAGCATTTGTCACCGGTGCCTCCACCGGAATCGGTTATGAGACAGCCTGGAAGCTCGCGGCGCGCGGTTTCACGGTCTACGCCGGGGCCCGTCGCGTCGAGAAGATGGAACCCCTCAAGGCGCATGGAGTGACGGTCGTGGCGCTGGACGTCACCGACGAGGATTCCATGACCGCCGCCGTCGACCAGGTGATTGCCGCCCACGGCCGGGTCGACGTCCTGGTGAACAACGCCGGCTACGGTTCCTACGGCTCGCTGGAGGAAGTGGAGCTGGCCGAGGGGCGGCGGCAGTTCGACGTCAACCTCTTCGGACTGGCGCGGATGACCCAGCTTGTGTTGCCCGGAATGCGGGCCGCGGGCCGGGGGAGGATCATCAACGTGTCCTCGATCGGCGGACAGATGTATGAGCCGCTGGGGGCCTGGTACCACGCCACGAAGTTCGCCGTCGAGGGCCTGAGCGATTCACTGCGGATCGAGCTCAAGCCCCACGGCATCGATGTGTCCATTATCGAGCCGTCGGGAACGGAATCCGAGTGGGGCGCCATCTCCGGCGACAGCCTGCTGGCCACGTCCGGGCACGGACCTTATATGGACCAGGCGAAGGTGGTGGCGGCGGCGCTGGCATCCACCGTCGGTTCCATCATGTCCACGCCCCCGGACGTCATTGCCGACGCCATTGTCCACGCCGCAACATCCCCGAAGCCCAGGACCCGCTATCCGGTGGGCAAAGGCGCCCGGGCCATCCTGCTGCTGCGGCGGCTGCTGCCGGACCGGGCCTTCGACGTCGTGATCTGGAACATCAACAAACGGTTTCCCGCGTAGCGTCCGCCCTCATGCCGGTACCGGCGGCCGGCCAGAGCCGGCCAGAGCCGGCCAGAGCCGGTCAGATCCGGTATTCGATCAGGTATTCGGCCGGGTCGACGGCGGGCTTGGTCTCACGCTGCGCGTCTCGGTGCCGCCAGGTGGCCGGCACCCCGGTGAGGATCGATTCCGCCGGGGCATCCTTGACCACCACGGCATTGGCGCCCACGGCGCTGTCCCGGCCGATGGTGATCGGTCCCAGGATCTTGGCTCCGGCGCCGATGACGACGCGGTCCTCGAGGGTGGGGTGGCGCTTGACCTTGGCCAGGGAGCGGCCGCCGAGCGTCACGCCGTGGTAGATCATGACGTCCTCGCCGATTTCGGCGGTCTCACCGATGACGACCCCCATGCCGTGGTCGATGAAAAAGCGGCGGCCAATCGTGGCTCCGGGGTGGATCTCGATCCCGGTGAAAAAGCGGGCCAGCTGGGATATCAGCCGTGCCGGGAAGCGAAGCGCCGGGTTCTGCCACAGCCGGTGCGTCAGGCGGTGCGCCCAGATCGCGTGCAGGCCGGAGTAGGTAAAGAAGTTCTCAATGGACCCCCGAGCCGCCGGGTCGTGTGACCGGGCGGCGTCGAGGTCTTCCTTCAGTCTTGCGAAGAAGCTCACAAAGACCTTTCTACGAAATCGTGGATTGCGGGCCGGACTCAGCCGCGGATGTCGTCGTACAGCACGGTGGAGATGTAACGCTCACCAAAGTCGCAGACAATCGCCACAATCAGCTTACCGGCGTTCTCCGGGCGCTTGGCGAGTTCCAGGGCTGCCCAGACGATCGCGCCGGAGGAGATGCCGCCGAGGATGCCCTCCTTGACGCCGAGTTCGCGGGCCACGCGGACCGAGTCCTCCAGGGTGGCGTCGAGGACCTCGTCGTAGACGTTGGTGTCCAGGATTTCCGGAATGAAGTTGGCGCCGAGGCCCTGGATCTTGTGGGGGCCCGGTGCACCGCCGTTGAGGATGGCGGAGTCCTTCGGCTCGACGGCGATGATCTGCACCTCGGGCTTGCGCTCCTTGAGCACCTGTCCGACGCCGGTGACGGTTCCGCCGGTGCCGACGCCGGCGACGAAGATGTCCACCTTGCCGTCGGTGTCGGACCAGATTTCCTCTGCCGTGGTCTCGCGGTGGATCTCGGGGTTGGCCTCGTTGGCGAACTGCTGGGCCCAGATGGAATTCTCCGTGTTGGCCACGATCTCCTGGGCCTTCTCCACGGCGCCACGCATGCCCTCGGAGCCGGGAGTGAGCACAATCTCGGCACCATAGGCGCGAAGCATGACACGGCGTTCGGTGGACATGGTTTCCGGCATGGTCAGGATGACCTTGTAGCCGCGGGCGGCGCCGACCATGGCCAGGGCGATTCCGGTATTGCCGGAGGTGCCTTCGACGATGGTGCCGCCGGGCTTGAGGGCACCGGACTTCTCCGCTGCGTCGACGATCGCGACACCGATCCGGTCCTTGACGCTGTTGGCCGGGTTGTAGAACTCGAGCTTGACGGCCACCGTGGCGTCAAGGCCTTCGGTCAGCCGGTTGAGCCGCACCATCGGGGTGCCGCCGACCAGCTGGGTAACGTCGTCATAGATCCGTGCCATGGGTGTCTGCGCCTGTCTGTTGAAGAGGGAATACTGAGGTCAGCCTAACGATGGCCCGCGGACCCCTGCTAAGCATTAAGCCATGCTGAGTAATATTTCCTGGCCTTGGCCAGCTTCGGATTGATGATCACCTGACAGTAGCCCTGCTCGGGGAACTTGGCGAAGTAGTCCTGGTGGATTTCCTCCGCCCGGTGGAACACCGGCAGCCGGCACACCTCCGTGACGATCGGATGCGCCCAAAGCGACTGGTTTCGATCGATCGCGTCCTCAAAGAGGATCTTTTCCTCGGTCGTCTCGTAGAACATGGAGGAGCGGTACTGGGTTCCGACGTCGTAGCCCTGACGGTTAAGCGTGGTGGGGTCGTGGAGTGCGAAGAACATGTCCAGGATGACCACAGCCGGGATGATCTCCTCATCGAAGGTCACCGCCACCACCTCGGCATGGCCTGTCGTTCCGGAGCAGACTGCGTAGTAGTCGGGGTTGCGGTCATGGCCGCCGGTGTAGCCCGAAACGACGGCGCTGACACCCTTGGTTGTCTGGTAGACGGCGTCGAGGCACCAAAAGCAGCCTCCGCCGAGGACAAAAGTTCTCATGCCTTCTTCAATGGTTGAACGGCCCCGAAGATTCCCGGCGGCTCCGGGCTTGCCCGTAGATAGGGTAAAAATGGGGTATGGAACCTGTAAACACCGACGTTTCAGCTGGCCCTTCCGAAGGAACCGACGCTCCCGGCAACCAACCCCGGGAGACACCCGGGGCGCCCACCCTGGGCATGATCCTGCTGGCCGTGGAAGAGCTCTGGCCCGAATCCCTCGCGGAGGACTGGGACGAGGTGGGCCTCGTGGCCGGCCGGCCCTCCGCCGAGGTGAGCAGGATCCTCTTCGCCGTCGACCCGACGCTCGAAGTGATCGAGGAGGCCATCGAATTCGGCGCCGAACTGCTCATTACCCACCATCCGCTGTTGCTCAAAGGGGTCACCTCGGTGGCCGCGACCACCGCCAAGGGCCGGGCCGTGCACCGCCTGATTGAGTCGGGTACCGGGCTGCTGACGGTCCACACAAACGGTGATTCCGCCGTCGGCGGCGTCTCGGACGTCCTCGCCGACGCCTTGGGCCTGCAGAACGTCACCCCGCTGACCCCGGCCGCGAACGGTCTGCCGGAGGAAGGCATCGGAAGGGTCGGGGACCTCAAGGATGTCCTAACCCTGGGCGACTTTGCCGCCCGCGTGTTCGGCATCCTGCCCGCGGTCGCCGGCGGGGTGCGTGTGTCGGGGGACCGGGACGGGCTGGTACGCCGCGTCGCCGTCTGCGGCGGCGCCGGTGATTCCCTCTTCGGCGAGGTCCGGGCGAGCAACGCCGACGTCTACCTGACCGCGGATCTCCGGCACCATCCGGCGTCGGAAGCCCGCGAGGCGGCGGTCAATGACCGGCCGTACCTGATCGACGTTTCCCACTTCGCCAGCGAATGGCTGTGGCTGCCGGCCGCGGCGGAGGCGCTGGGCAACGTGCTGAGCGATCAGGGGCACGACGTCGAGATCCGGGTCAGCACCACCAACAGCGATCCGTGGGACTTCATTCTGACTCCGGGCTAAGCCTGGCGTGCGAGGGGCCCCGGGTGAGCGTAGCGAGGCTGGGGAGCACGCTAGGCGCTAGAGTCTAGGGAGCGCCGAATAGGTGCCCGGCTCCGGCCGGAAGGGAACAAGCGGAGGTAAATAGTGGCCAAGGCAGCACCGGCGGAACAGTTGAAGTTGCTCGAATTGCAGGGACTTGATGCAAAACTCAAATCCCTGTCCAACCGCCGCCGAAGCCTTGAAAGCGACTCCCGGATCACCGATCTTGAAGCAGCCCTCAGCGTGGCCAACGGTGAACTCGGGGCTGCGAAGGTCGCCGTCCACGACGCGGAACTCGAGCTCAAACGCGCCGAAGCGGATGTGGAGCAGGTCGCCTCCCGGATCGAACGTGACGAGGCGAGGCTCAACAGCGGCACCGGCCTGTCCAAGGACCTCGTGGCCCTGCAGCGCGACCTGGTGTCCCTGAACAAGCGCCGCTCCGACCTTGAGGACGTCGAACTGGAAGTCCTGGAGCGGCTGGACTCACTGCGCCTGCGCCAGGCCACCCAGCAGCAGATCGTTGATGACATCCAGGGCTCCTTCGGCTCCATCCGTTCCGAGCTGGACGAGCAGATCGCCGAGATCGCGGCCGAGGCCACGGTGGTGCGCGGCAAACGCGCCGAGTTCGCCGAGGGTCTGGATGCCGGCCTCCTGGCGATCTACGAGAAGACCCTGGCCAAGCGGGGGGTCGGTGCCGCCCGCCTCTTCCATGGAACGTCTGAGGGCTCGGGCATGCAGCTGAGCCCGGGCGACCTCGCCGAAATCAAGGCTGCGGCCGAGGATGACGTTGTGTTCTGCCCGGATTCCGGCTGCATTCTGGTCCGCTCCGCTGAGTGGTCGTAACCACCCAGAACTAAATACGCAGCAGGGGCCGTTCTGAGCACTCAGAACGGCCCCTGCTGCGTTCAGTTGGGCAGGATCAGGTTGAGGGTGTGCGGCTTCCGGGCCGTGCCCTCGACCAGTTCGGCGGTCCACTTCTCGGCCGCCGCCTTCTCCAGCTGGGCGGGGGTCTGCGGAGCCTTGCCCCGGCGGGCCAGCAGGTGCCGGGCAAATTCGCCCCGGGTGTGCTTCGCGAAGTGGCTGACCACTTTCCGCGCGCCGTTGACTTCGGTGAACACGTTCACGGCAACGGTCTGCGGGGGCGGGGGAGTCCACGCGGCGGCGTAGGTGCTGGAGCGGCAGTCCACCAGCAGCTCCCCTTCCGTGGACGACGCGAGGGCCGCATTGAGCTGCGGCTTCCAGAAGGACGCCAGGCGTCCGACTTCGGGCAGTGCGGTCGCCATCGACAGCCGGTAGGCAGGCACCCGGTCGCCGAAGCGGATGGCACCCCAGAGCGCGGAAATGACCAGGACGCACTCGTCCGCCCTCTTCCGCTGCGCCGGGGTGAGGGAGTTGTAGTCCAGCGCGTCGTAGAGCACCCCGGAGTAGACCTGGTGGGCGGGGGCCGCAGGCTCGGCGTGCAGCCTCGTGTTGCGTTCGACGTCGGCCCGCAGCGAGGCGCCAACGCCAAGCAGGGCCAGGGCGTCCTCATGGGCGCTGACCGTTCCGAGCCCCTCCAGCACCGTGGCCCGGTTCGCGTTCAGCCCGGGGAAACTCAGGGTGGTCCAGTCGACGGCGTTGCCGGCCGTGGCGGGGGTTTTGCCTTCGGAGGGCGGCAGCAGAATCAGCACCGTCCAATCTTAGCGGCGGCCCGCTGCCGGGTTCGTACGGAGCCGGCCCGCCTCCGGAGCCGCGCAGCGGCCCACGGGTCAGCCTGTTCAGCGGAGGTTGCGGCCGAGGAAGGACAACACTTCGGGCAGGATGGAGCGCCAGTAGCTGTCGTCGTGCCCGCCGGACTGGAAACCGCCCTCGACGGCGCCCGGGAGTTCCGCCCGGTAGTCACGAACAGTCGCGGCAAGGTCGTCCCCGGTGCCGCAGTCGATCCGTTTGGGTACCGCCGCGAGGCGGGCCCGGAGCGCGAACACATCGTGGGCCGCGAAGTCGGCCGGACTGTCGAAGGCGGTGTCCATGCTTGAGCCGTAGTGCTCCCAGACCGCCGGACTCATGGCCGCCACGGCCCGGACCCCGGGCAGCCGCCCCTGGGACGCGAGCAGGAGGGAGCCGAAGCCTCCCATCGAGAGGCCGAAGAGGCCGATCCTGCCCAGGTCATAACCCTTCTCGCCGAGGAACGGAACAAATTCCTTGACCAGCATCGCCTGGGTGTCGCTGCCGTCGGCGCGGGGGTGCCACCAGGTGTTCCCGCCGTCCACCGCGGCGAGGGCAAACGGTTCGCCGCCGGCGTCGAGGTGCCGCTGGAGCGCCTCGTGGGCCGCGAGCCCATCCAGCATGACGGCGTGGCTGCCGCCGAGTCCATGAAGGAACACGGCCACGGGAAGTTCGGGCTGCGCGCCGCCGGGCGGCAGTTCAGGCGCGGCCAGCGACCAGTGGCTGGCGATCCCGGGGCGGAAGGCCGAGACAAATGATCCCGTGCTGGTCCGGACCGTCAACGGGGCTGCGGGGACCGGTGGTGCGGCCGTCGTCGGGCTGGCCGGGGCGGCGCGGGACGATGGCTGTGAAGACGATGCGGCTGAGGGGGCAGCGGGTGCGGTGTCGGCGGTGCAGGCCGCGAGAGCTGACACGCCCAGTCCGATTCCTGCCAGCTCAAGGAGCCGGCGCCGGCTCAGGGCGGATTGGTCCATTCCCCGATCATAGGCCCGGCGCCCGGTGGTGTCCCCGGACGGGTCCGCGCTGACCGTAGAATGGACAGCGGATGGGTTGACCAGGCGGCCGCGCGTCACGCAAGTGGCTCGAGGAACGTCCGGGCTCCGCAGGGCAGGGTGGTGGGTAACGCCCACTCGGGGTAACCCGCAGGCCAGTGCCACAGAGAACAGACCGCCTGCATGCGGCGCGTGCTTGCACGGGCTGCAGGGCAGGTAAGGGTGAAACGGTGGTGTAAGAGACCACCAGCTTCCCGGGTGACCGGGAAGGCTAGGTAAACCCCACCCGGAGCAAGGCCAGACAGGGCACGTTTGAGGGCTGCTCGCCCGAGTGCCCGGGTAGGCTGCTGGAGGGCGTCGGCAACGGCGTTCGTAGATGGATGGCCGCTATTCCCGCGCTGGTAACGGCGCGGGAACACAGAACCCGGCGTATCGGTCAACCCATCCATTCACACCACAGGGAGTCCCTGCCGCCGTTTCCGCTGCCGGGCGCCTTTTGCCTGCCCGGATGCCTGCGCGGATACGGGCCGACCCGAATGCTTGACATCGTCCCGGCGGGACCAGAGACTGCAGGGAACGTTTCAAACAACGGCGCAGTCAGCGAAAAGCATAGGAGTCATAGTGCCGGACGACGAAAGCTACGACTATGTCATTGCCGGGGGTGGCAGCGGCGGCAGCGTTCTGGCCGGCAGGCTCAGTGAAGACCCCTCGGTGCGGGTCCTTCTGCTTGAGGCGGGCAGGTCCGACCGTCATCCGTTCATCCATGTCCCCGCGGGTTTCCCGAAGCTGAAGAACGGCCCGTACCAGTGGGACTACGCCAGCATTCCGCAGAAGCACTGCAACGGCCGCCGCATCCCGCTCGCCCAGGGCCGCGTGCTGGGCGGCGGAGGGTCCATCAACTCCCAGGTGTTCACCCGCGGCGTGGCCGAGGACTACGACAGCTGGGTCACGGATTTTGGCTGCGAAGGCTGGTCCGCCGATGAAGTGAGTGAGTACTTCGTCCGATCGGAGTCGAACAGCCGGCTCTCGGCGCCGCACCACGGCACCCAGGGGCCGCTCGGAGTCTCCGACCTGCTTCGCCCGCACAAGCTCTCGGCGGCCTTCGTAAAAGCGGGTCAGGAATTTGGGCTGCCCTACAACAGCGACTTCAACGGCGCCCAGCAGTACGGCGTCGGTTTCTACCAGACCACCACCAAGAACGGCCGGCGGTGCAGCGCGGCCGTCGCCTACCTCCGGCCGGCCCGCAGGCGGCCCAACCTCACTGTCCGGGCCAACGTGACGGTCTCCCGGGTGATCGTCAGGAACGGCCGGGCCGTCGGAATTGAGGCGATCGAAGGCGGCAGCGCGCGAACGTACAGCGCCGGCCGCGAGGTCATTGTCTCCGCGGGTGCCTTCGGTTCGCCCAAGCTGCTGCAACTCTCGGGCATCGGCGATCCGGAGGATCTCGCCGCCGCAGGCATCGATACCGTCCACGCCCTGCCCGGCGTCGGCAAGAACCTGCATGACCACTGCGACGTTGACATCGTCTACGAACTCACCGATTACCACAGCCTGGACCGGCTCAATCAGGTGCGCCCTGCCACGGTCCTGGCCGGTGTGGAGTACCTTGCCTTCCGTTCGGGACCGTTCGCCTCAACCCTTGTTGAGGCCGGAGGCTTCAGTTACGCAAACAAGGATGAAAAGACCCCCGACCTGCAGTTCCACTTCCTCCCCGCCGCGCGGTTGGGGACGGGCGCCACGGCTTTGAAGCCCGGATTCGGTGCCACATTGAACTCCTATTTCCTGCGGCCACGGAGCCGGGGAACCGTCCGTCCGGTGTCCTCCGATCCAAGCAAAGCACCGCTCATCGATCCGAACTATCTCGCCGACGACTACGACCTCGAGATGGCCATCGCCGGGGTGCGGCAGAGCCGCGAGATCATGGAGCAGTCGTCGATGGCGGCGCTTACCAAGGCTGAGCACATCGGCGACGGCACGCGGGTGGAAACCCGGGACGAGTATGTGAATTTCGTGCGCTCCTACGGGCGGACCTCGTACCACCCGGTCGGCACGTGCGCCATGGGAACCACTGATGATTCTGTCGTTTCGCCGCGGCTGAAGGTCCACGGGCTGGAGGGACTGCGCGTCGTTGATTCCTCGATCATGCCCCGGCTGGTCAGTGCAAATACGCAGGCGCCGACCATCATGATCGCGGAAAAGGCCGTCGACATGATCCTGCAGGACGCGCGGTAGGCGTGCTGAGGAGACAGTGAGCGCGGCGGCCCCCGCTGTGTGAGTCATTTCACGCGTCACCGGGCACCGGAGCAGGCCGGGCCGCCGTTAGACTGGATGCTGAACGTAGAAGTTCTGCCGCCGGGTCTGCGTTCGCAGCCGGTGGCTTTTCTTTGCTCGACACAGGCGCCCGGGGTGGACCGAATCCCCGCCGGCGCCGAGGTTCCGGACACCCTCCGGCAGCCGACTTCCGCATACGACGTCGTATGCAGTGGATTCTAGGAAGGTATTTCTGTGAGCCAGACGTCAGATTCTTGTCTTGATACGTGGATGGGCCGGGAGGCGCTCGCCGAGGCCATGATCCCGGTGATCGGCCGGCTGTACCGCGAAAACAACGTGGTCACCTCCATCCACGGTCGCAGCCTGATCAACAAATCCACCATGAACATCCTCAAGGCGCACCGCTTCGCCCGCCGGATGAGCAAGGAAGAACTGCGTCTCGAAGAAACAGCCCCGCTGCTGGACGCCCTCACCAAACTTGAGCTCGGCGCCGCTGCCATCGACATCGCCCGCCTCACCGAGAAGTACCGGGTCGAGGGCAACGGCGCCACCCTGGATGAATTCCTCCGTAAGGAACTCGCCGAGGTTGTTGGCAAGCGCGGCGGAGACGACCGCACCAGCACCGACGTCGTTCTCTACGGCTTTGGCCGCATTGGCCGCCTGCTGGCCCGCCTCCTGATCGAAAAGGCCGGCGGCGGCCACGGCCTGCGCCTGCGCGCCGTCGTGGTCCGCCGCGGTTCGGACAACGACCTGACCAAGCGCGCCAGTCTGCTGCGCCGCGATTCGGTCCACGGCTCCTTCGAGGGCACCATCAAGGTGGACCTCGAGAACGACACCATCACCGCCAACGGTGTCCAGATCCAGGTCATTTACTCGGACAACCCCGCCACCGTCGACTACACCGCCTACGGCATCCACGACGCTCTCGTCGTCGACAACACGGGACGCTGGCGCGACGCCGAGGGCCTGTCCCAGCACCTGAAGAGCAAGGGCGTTTCCCGGGTGCTGCTCACGGCACCGGGCAAGGGCGACCTGAAGAACATTGTGCACGGCATCAACCACGCGGCGATCACCGATTCGGACAAGATTGTCACCGCAGCCTCCTGCACCACCAACGCCATCACCCCGGTGCTGAAGGCCATCAACGACCGCTACGGCGTGGTGCACGGCCACGTCGAGACGGTCCACTCCTTTACCAACGACCAGAACCTGATCGACAACTTCCATAAGGGAGACCGCCGCGGACGCTCCGCAGCGCTGAACATGGTCATCACCGAGACCGGTGCCGCCAAGGCTGTCGCCAAGGCCCTGCCGGAGCTCCAGGGCAAGCTCACCGGCAACGCCATCCGCGTCCCCACCCCGGACGTTTCGATGGCCATCCTGAACCTGAGCCTGGAAAACGGCACCACCAAGGACGAGGTCAACGACTACCTGCGGGAAATGTCGCTGCACTCGGAACTCCGTAAGCAGATCGACTACATCGATTCGCCCGAGGTTGTTTCCACGGACTTCGTCGGTTCGCGCCGCGCGGGCATCGTCGACGGCCTGGCCACGATCTGCACCAACAAGAACCTCGTGCTCTATGTCTGGTACGACAACGAGTTCGGCTACAGCTGCCAGGTGGTCCGCGTCATGGAGGAGATGGCCGGCGTGAACCCGCCGTCGTTCCCGGCCAAAGATGCAGCAGCGACCCTGGAGGCAGCCGGCCTGCCCGTCGAGGTCACGGCCTGACCCCGCCGCGCTAAAGTCTGTTCCGCCTTTCCCGGCCGATCCTCTGGAATCGGCCGGGAAAGGGCACCACAATAGTGCAATGGAACAGAACTCGGCAGTAGAGCACGAAACCACCCTGGAACACGCGCTGGACGTCGCTCGGCGGAACGTCAAGGAAGCCAAACGGCTCCTTGATGATGCCCGTGCCAAGCATGCGGCCGGAGAGGTCGACGAGGCACGGGTCCGGCAACTCGAATCGCTGATGGCCCTCGCCAACGAAGACCTTGTGCGCGTGACGAAAGAGAACTAGCAGGGCACCTGTCCTCCACACTGTGGATAACGGCCGCAGCAGCGGGGGCCGGGCCTAGGCTTCGGGGGTGGAACGAATTCGCCCCGCGCCGGTACGCCCTGGATCCCACAGTGCTGCCCGGGAAGGGCCGGTCCGGAAGCATCCCGCCGGGACGCCGGTATGACCCTCACCTGGGCCGGGTTCCGGCGGGCACGACGGCGGTCCCGCCAGGCCTGGGTTCTGTTGACCGCCGCCGCACTCTCCTTGCTCGCGGGACTCGGCTGGTTCTTCACCGCCGGGCAGTTTGCCGCCGTCGAGGGACCCGCCGACGGACCCCGCGAGGCGCCCGTGCTGGCAGCGGGCTGGATGAACGCCATCCCCTCCGTTCGGACTGTTCCACCGGGCCCGGCAGCGGCGCTGCTGGACACGCTGGCGGTGAAGGGACGCGCCGCCAAGGACACCTACGACCGGAGCGCCTTCGGCCAGGCCTGGCTGGACGCGGACCGCAACGGATGCGATACCCGCAACGACATCCTCCGCCGCGACTTGTCGGACACCGCCTTCACCGCGGGATCCCGCTGCCTGGTGGCCGCCGGCTGGTTCCGCGAACCGTACACCGGCCGCCTGATCCCGTTCCGCCGGGGAGCCGGGAGCAGCAAGGACGTTCAGGTTGACCATGTTGTGGCGCTGGGGGACGCCTGGCAAAAGGGTGCCCAGCAGTTGACCGCAGGGCAGCGCGAGCACCTGGCGAACGATCCGCTGAACCTGATCGCCGCCGACGGCCCCGCGAACCAGGACAAGGGGGCTTCCGACGCCGCCACCTGGCTGCCGGCGAACAAGGCCTTCCGCTGCCACTACGTCGCCCGGCAGATCTCCGTGAAGGCGGCCTACCGGCTGTGGGTTACCCCGGCCGAGAAGGAGGCGATGAGGCGGATCCTCAGCACCTGCCCCGGGCAGCAGACGATCGTTGCGGCTGCTCAGTAGACCTCCGCCAGATCACGCCGCGACCAAAACGGCTGGAAGCTCGGTCAATGCGGCAACGGTGAACTCCGGGGCCTCAAAGTAGCCCGGATAGGCTGCTCCAGTCCGATTCACCCACGCCGTGCGCAACCCGGCGCGGACCGCACCGTGGACGTCCCACGGGTGGACGGCGACCAGCAGCATGGCCGACGTCTCGGACGCGGTGGAGGCGGCGGCATATTCGTAGGAGGCGCGGGCAGGCTTCCAGGCAGGCGCGTCCTCGACCGAAAGCAGCATCTCGAACTCCTCCCGGATCCCCGCCTCGCTGAGCAGCTTCCGGGCGATCTGGGCAGAGCCGTTGCTGAGCGTGATGAGCCGGAACCCGGCAGCGGAGAGGGACCGGACCCCGGCGGGGACATCCGGATGAACTCCGAGGCCGGCCAGGCCGCCCATGACGTGCTCGACCGCTGCCTCCAGGCCACGATCAGGCTCCACCCGGCTCAGCAGCCGGCGGAGTGCGTCCGCCCCGATAGCGGCGAAGGATCCGTTGTCCCCACTGGCGGTGAGTGCGAAACCGTCGCGCAGAAGCGCCGCGAACCAGAGCTCTGCCAGTTCAGGCGGGGCCCCCACCTCGCTGAAGCGTTGCCCCATGGGGGACATGTCAGAGAGTGTTTCGTTCACGTCAAAGACAATGACTGGTTTGGCCGTGGTCATGGGTGCTCCTTGTAGTGGTAGGCAGGCCTCTCCCCAAGTGTGCCGCCTGCGCTGGCCGAGAGGAAACGACGGCGGAACGACAACTGCCTTGCAGCGGCCGGGGTTCGCCTGGACGGGGAGCCTGACGGGGCCGGCCGCCGCAGGGCCGCCGGCTTCGCTGCCGGTCCCGGCTTCACCCTGCCGCGCTCCCGTCCAGGTCCCGGGCGGCGAGTTGGGCCTCCAGCCGTTCGACGTCCTCGCGGTGGCAGAGTTCGGTGGCGAGCGTTGTGACCGTGGCGCTTCCGGCGGCGACGGCGGCCCGCAGCGCTTCCTCGAGGGTGCGGCCTTGGGCCAGGCGGAGCACGAAAGCGGCCAGGAAACTGTCGCCGGCTCCGACGGTGCTTCGAACCTGCACCCGGGGCACGGCCAGCCGGAGAATTCCGGACTTCGAGGCGAGCACTGCGCCCTTGCCGCCCAGGGTCAGGGCGACATGTTCCGCGGAGCCGTCGGCGACCAGCGCTGCGGCCGCTTCGACCTGGCTTGCATCGCTCTCGAGTGTCGTGCCGAAGTGCAGCCCCAGTTCCCGGCGGCTCGGCTTCACCAGGAACACCCCCTCGGCGAGGGCTTCGGCCAGTGCCGGCCCGGCGGCGTCCACGATGCAGCGTGCATCCTGCTGCCGGGCCAGCCGGGCCACCTGGGCGTAGAAGTCCTCCGGAACCCCCGGGGGCAGGCTTCCGCTGGCCACGACATACCCGCCCCTCGGAATCGAATCCGCCACAAGCGCAAGGCACAAACGCCACTCGGGCTCACTCAGCTCGGGGCCCTCAAGCACAAAACGGAACTGCTTTCCCGTTGTCGTCTCATCGACCGTGAAGTCCTCGCGGGTGCTCCCTTGGATCGGTATGGCCAGGGTGGCGATGCGTTCGGCTTCGATGAGCCGGCGGTACGCCTCTCCGGTGGGTCCGCCGGCGGTGTAGACCGCCAGGGTCCGGCCACCGAGGCGCTGCACGACCCGGGACACGTTCACGCCTCCGCCGCCCGGGTCGAGGCGGGTGGTGCCGCAGCGCAGCTTGTGGCCGCTGATGACCTGCTCCGTTGAGGTGCTGACGTCCAGGGCGGGATTTATGGTGAGAGTGAGGATGGGTTGCATCGCCATCGGTCGGGGGGCTTCCATGGCCCAAGCATAGGAGCTTGGCGTTGCCGGTGTCCCCGGCGGGGCGTCCCCTTGTGGGCGGTCGGCCGCTCGGCGAGAATAAGCGCGGCAGGACTGGCGACACGAAAGTCCGCCGCAACCAGTGGAACGGGAACCATGGCACATCGCAAGGACGGCGCCGGCAAAGCCGGCTCCGGCAAGGTACAGGCAGGCCGGAAGGGCGCCAAGGGGCAACCCGAGGGACGTACGGAGAGGTTGCCCCTGGCCGTTTACGAGGCCGAACTCTTCCGGCTCCAGGCGGAGCTCGTCGCGATGCAGGAATGGGTCCGCAGCACGGGGGCGCGCGTGCTGGTGATCTTTGAGGGGCGCGACGCCGCCGGCAAGGGCAGCGCGATCAAGCGGCTCACGGAGTACCTGAACCCGCGCGCCGCGCGCATCGTGGCGTTGCCGGCCCCGACCGAGCGGCAGCGGGGTGAATGGTATTTCCAGCGCTACGTGCAGCACCTGCCCGCAGCGGGGGAGATCGTCCTGATGGACCGCTCCTGGTACAACCGGGCCGGCGTTGAACATGTGATGGGGTTCTGCACGCCCGCGGAACACAAACGCTTTATGGCCCAGTGCCCGGTCTTTGAACGCCTCCTGGTCCAGGACGGCATTCTGCTGTTCAAATACTGGTTTTCGATCAGCCACGCCGAACAGGAACGGCGCTTCAAGTCCCGGCTGGATGATCCGATGCGGCAATGGAAACTCTCGCCGATGGACCGGGAGGCGATCCTCCGCTGGGAAGACTACTCACGGGCCAAGGACGACATGTTCATGCAGACGGATACTGCCGAATCCCCCTGGTACGTGGTCGAGGCAGAGGATAAACGACGGGCCCGGATCAATATGATCGCCCATCTGCTCTCCAGCATTGACTACACCGAAGTCCGGACAGAGCAGGTGACGTTGCCGGAAAGGCCCAAGGCCGTCAACTACACGCGCCCGCCGCGGGAGTTGTTCCGTTACGTTCCGGATCACGCCGCGATCCTGCAGAAATCCGGTGAGGAATAGCCCGGCGGGAGGGAATCTTCCCGCCGGTCCGTGCGGCTGCAGACCCGGGCAGGTAGGGTACCGGCATGGACATCATCCTGGTACCCGGATTCTGGTTGGACGCCTCGTCATGGGAGCAGGTGACCCCGCCGCTGGTCGCCGCCGGGCACCGGGTCCACCCGCTTACCCTGCCCGGGCTGGAATCAGCTGACGCGCGGCGGTCCGGCATCGGCCTGCGCACCCACATCGACGCCGTCGTGGCGGAGATTGACGAGCTCGACATCCCGGTCGTCCTGGTCGGCCACTCGGGCGGGGGCGCCATCATTTACGGCGCCGTCGACGCCCGCCCGGACCGGGTGGTCCGGGCAATCTATGTGGACAGCGGTCCGCTCGGCGAAGGCGGCGTGATCAACGACGAGCTGCCGGACGACGGCGTCGAGGTCCCGCTTCCCCCGTGGGAATTCTTCGAGGATGAGGACCTCACCGACCTGGACGAGGAGTTGCGGGCCATGTTCCGGGCCCGCGCCGTCCCGCAGCCGACGGCCGTGGCCAAGGACCAGCAGCGGCTGCACGACGAGCGGCGCTACGACGTCCCTGCGACCGTCATCGCCTGCGAGTTCCCGTCCTCCATGCTCATCGAGATGATCGGGGCCGGCCACCCGTATGTCGCGGAACTCGGCCGCGTGCGGGACGTCGAGTACGTGGACCTGCCCACCGGGCACTGGCCACAGTTCACCCGGCCGGCCGAACTGGGAGCGGCGATCCTGGCCGCCGTCGACCGGAGCGGGTAAGCCCGGACCTCAGTGCCCGAACGGGTCCGGATCCACGCCGGGCATCCACGTCAGCCCGGGGACGCCCCAGCCGCTCTTCTTGGCCTGCTTCATGGCCTTGCGGGCGTAACGGTCGATCAGCCGGTTGACGTAGAGCTTGCCGTCGAGGTGGTCGTATTCGTGCTGGATCACCCGGGCAAACCAGCCCGTCGCCTCGAACTCGACCGGGTTGCCGTCCCCGTCAAAGCCCTGCACCCGGACCCACTCCGCGCGCTTGAGCGGGTACTGCCCGCCGGGGAAGGACAGGCAGCCCTCCTCGTCCTCGTCCGGGTCCGGCAGCGCGCCGGAGACCTTGGAGAGGGTCAGCACCGGGTTGACGACGGCCCCGGACGGCGGGGCGCCGTCGTCGTTCTCGTATTTGTAGATGAAGAGCCGTTTGCCCACCCCGACCTGCGGCGCGGCAAGGCCGACGCCGTTGGCGGCCTCATTGGTCTCGAACATGTCGGCGATCAGGGTCCGGAGTTCGTTGTCGAAGACTTCGACTTCCGGGGCCCGGCGGTGCAGTACGGGCTCGCCCCAGATCGTGATGGGCAAAACGGTCATGTCAGCTGCTTCCTCTGCTGTGCTGTCAAAACGGAGTCGGGTCAGTCTGCGATGGTGCGGCCGACGACGTCGCGCATGATTTCGTTGGTGCCGCCGAAGATCGTCAGCAGCCGGGCAGCGAGGAAGGCCTGTGCCACGGGGTATTCCAGGATGTAGCCGTAGCCGCCGTGCAGCTGGAGGCACCGGTCGGTGACGGACTTGGCGCGCTCGGACGCCCACAGTTTCGCGCGGGCGGCGGAGGCGGCGTCGAGCTCGCCGGCGTTGAAGGCCAGGACCGCCTGGTCCACGTAGGTTTCGGTGACTTCGACCTCGGTGAGGATGTCGGCCAGCTCGAAGCGGCTGTTCTGGAAATCGATGATCCGTTCGCCGAAGGCGTTGCGGTCCTTTGTGTAACGCACGGTCGCCTCGTAGACGGCGCGGACGACGGCGGAGCTTGCCACCGCGATCGCGAGGCGGCCCTGGGGGAGCTGCTCGGCGGCGTACTGCAGGCCCTTGCCCTCTTCGCCGACGAGGTCCGCGTGCGGAACGCGGACCCCGTCGAAGAACAGCTCTGCGGTATCCGAGGCCTTGAGGCCCATCTTGTCCAGCTGGTTGCCGGCCGTGTAGCCCTCGCCCTTGCGGACCATGAACAGGGAGAAGGAGTCCTGCTTTCCCCGCCCGGTGCCGGCGTCGGTGCGGGCCAGGACCAGGGAGGCATCCCCGGAGATGCCGTTGCCGATGAAGGTCTTCTGCCCGATGATCAGCCAGTCGTCGCCGTCGCGGACGGCCTTGGTGCGGATGCCGCGGAGGTCTGAACCCGCGCCGGGCTCGGTCCAGGCGATCGAGGTGACCGTCTCGCCGGAAACCATGCCGGGAAGCCAGCGGCCCTTGAGCTCGTCGGAGCCGTAAGCCAGCAGGTGGGGGAGGACCATGTCATCGTGCAGGTGGAAGGCCAGGCCCACCGCGAGGTGGTTGCTCTTGGCGAACTCCTCGTCCAGTACGGCGCGGAAGCGGTAGTCGTCCATGCCCATGCCGCCGAACTCCTCCGGAACGGCCAGGCCCAGCAGGCCCTGCTCGCCGGCCGCCGACCACAGGTCCCGGGACATCATGTGGTCCTTGTCCCACTGGGCGTAGTGCGGTGCAACGGCGCGCGTGTTGAACTCGGTCGCCATCTCACGGAACATCTCGTGGTCTTCTTCAAAAAGCCTGCGCTGCATAGCGTTTCCTTCCGTGCACGGTTCCATGGACAGACGACAAAGGCCGCACCGGATATCCGGTACGGCCTTCGTCTAAGGGCGGATCACTGCCGTCCTTCATGAGGGTGAGCGACGGGGGTTGAACCCGCGACCTCCTGGACCACAACCAGGCGCTCTGCCAACTGAGCTACGCCCACCATGTGCCCCGCCATGCCCTCCGGCGGACCGGCTGGCTGAAAAGGCAACGACAAATAGCTTACCTGCTCTTCGGCGCTGCTTTTGCCACTTTTCGGATTTTCACCAAAAATTTCCGCAAACGTGGCGGAGATTACTTAACGGCGGCCGGCCGGCGGACTACGTCGCCGGCGTCCCGGAGGCAGCCTCGGAGGGGGTGCCGCCGGCAGCCGTTTCCGGCTCGGAGGGCGTGCCTTCGGCGGCGGGTTCGTCCGGCTTTCCCGTCACCCTGCGGGCGATCCGCTGCGCGGTGGCGCTGTCCGGACCCGGTGCGGGGACGAAGACGGCCTCGCGGTAGTAGCGCAGTTCGTCGATGGAGTCCTGGATGTCGCCGAGGGCGCGGTGGCCGCCGAGCTTGGCGGGGGACTGGAAGTAGGCCCGCGCATACCAGCGCCGGGAGAGTTCCTTGATGGTGCTCACGTCGATGACCCGGTAATGCAGGTGTTCCACCAGTTCGGGCATGTCGCGGACCAGGAAGACGCGGTCGGTTCCCACCGAGTTGCCGCCCAGCGGGGCCTTCTTGGGATCCGGCACCCACTTCTTGATGTAGTCCAGCACGATGGCCTGGGCCTCCGCCATGGTCTTGCCGCGGGGGAGTTCCGCCAGGAGCCCGGAGCGGGTGTGCATGTCGCGGACGAAGTCGTTCATCTGCGCAAGGGCGGCGTCATCGGGTTTGATGACGACGTCGACCCCGTCGCCCAGGATATTGAGCTCGGAGTCCGTCACCAGCGCAGCCACCTCGATGAGGGCGTCGTTGACGCTGTCCAGGCCGGTCATTTCGCAGTCGATCCAGACGATGCGTTCATTAGATATAGGCACGCGCCCAGCCTACCGTTTCGTCGCTGCCGGGCGGTCCGGTGCTAGGATTTCGGGTACGCGGGCGTCGATATTTTTCGTCATCGCGGCGCGCCCCGGGCCGGTTTTCACGGCCGGCTGAGGGCGGAGAAGAGCCCCACAACAGATTGGACGATCCTGAGATGACGGTGCCTGTGCCTGCGGCGGGGAAAGCGGCTGCCGGCACGTCCCCGGTGGCAGCCATTGCTGACGTGGACAACGCCCGTTCACCGCTGCTGGCGGGATTTATCGGCTCTCTGTTTATGGCGATCGGTTCCCTTGGCGTGGGCTGGCTCGCCCCGGCGTCCGAACTCCGCCGCGTTCCGCTGTTCATCTGGATGCGCACCGAGGCCGTCGGCGTTGGCCTGTGCATTGTGCTGCTGGCCATCGGCGGGATGCTGCTGGTCCGGTCCTGGCTCAGGCTCGGCCAGCGCGTGCGGGTCTGGGGAGCGGAGGCCCGCAATGCGACGCTGCAGGCGGTTGTCCTGTGGGGACTGCCCCTGATGTTTTCCGTCCCGCTGTTCAGCCGCGACGTCTACGCCTACATCGGGCAGGGCCGGCTGATGGTCGAGGGCTTCAACCCCTACGAAAACGGCATCTCCGCACTGTCGAACTACTTCCAGCTCGGGGCCGACAAGATGTGGACCGAGGCGCCGGTACCTTACGGCCAGCTGTTCCTATGGATCGAACAGTTCGTTGTCTGGTCCACCAATGTGCACCCGGAAGGCAGCATCATGCTGTTCCGCCTCGCCGCGGCGGTCGGGATCGTGCTGTGCATCATCTATGTGCCGAAGCTCGCCGAACTGCACGGCGTCAACCCGCACCGCGCCCTGTGGCTTACCGCCGCCAACCCCCTCTTCCTCACCAACTTCATCGCCAGCGTCCACAACGACGCGCTCATGATCGGCCTGGCCCTGGCCGGGCTCTACTACTGCGCCACCCGGCGGGTTATCCTCGGCCTGGTCCTCGTGACCCTGTCTATCTCGGTCAAGCCCATTACGATCGTGTTCCTGCCGTTCATCGGCCTGCTCTGGGCAGGAAAGAACGCCAGCTGGCCGCGGAAATTCGTCTTCTGGGGACTCACCGCCGGCATCAGCCTGGCTCTGCTGTACGCGATGAGCATGGTCAACGGCTTCGGCTTCGGCTGGATCAACGGCCTCTCCGCCCCCGGCAGCATCTGGATCTGGTACGCCCCGGTCGGGCTGCTGGGCCTGGTGGTCGCTTCCATCTTCAACGCTTTCGGGCTCGACGGCTGGGGGCTGGCCAAGTGGGTCTATGACGCCGGGAAGCTGCTGGCGCTCGGCATCATCGCCTGGCAGATCTTCCGCGGCGACTATGACCGCCTGATCCGCCGTCTCACGCTGGCGTTCGCCGCCGTCGTCGTCCTCGCCCCGATGATCCAGTCCTGGTACGTCGTCTGGCTCATCCCGCTCTTCGCCGTCACCGGCATCCGTGATGACTGGCAGGTCAAGGCGCTGTACTTCATCGTGTCGTTCTTTATGGTCTACGCGATCTCGGACCAGCTGGAAGTTTTCCCCTACCTGCAGACCGCAGATCTCGGCCTGGCACTCGCCCTCGCCCGGAACGCCGCCGCGATCATTGCCCTACTCTTCGCCCTGTACCTGATTTTCCTGGACCCCAAAACCAAGCTGCTCTTCAGCAAGTCCGAGGAACCGGTCACCACCCGCCCGGTCATCTGAGGTTCCGCAGGGCCTCCCTGCGGGAGAGCGGGCTAAGCGCCGCGCCGTGCCGCGCCGCAAAGTCCCGGACCCAGTCCGGATCCGTGGCGGAAAAGTCACGCAGGGCCCAGCCAATCGCCTTCCTGATGAAGAACTCCGGGTCGGCCAGGTTCGGTTCGATGACCGCTGCCAGAAGAGCCGGATCCGTAGCTGATTTGGCGCCGAGCTGGGCCGTGATGGCGGCCCTCCGGATCCAGAGGTCCGCGTCCGTGCTCCAGCGGAGGAGTACAGGGGACATGTCCTCCCTATGCGCCTGAAGCAGCCCGCAGATCCGGTGCGAGACCCCGTCCACGAGATCCCACCAGGCGCCGCTGCGGATGATCTCCTCGTAGAGCGGCAGCATGCTCAACTCGCCGGCCGCCAGCTTCAACCCCGTGAGGTCGATGGCCGCGTACCGTTCCTCCCGCCAGCGTGCGCCCCGCCACAACTCCAGCACGGCGGACTGCAAGTCCTTGAGGGAACCGGGAGGCAGTTCCTTGGCGGCGGCCTTGACTATCCGGCGGACCTCCGGAACCCGGACGCCCAGCGAGGGCATCTCGGACTTCAGATAGGCCTGTGCCCCTGCCGCCCGGACCGGATCGGCAGCACCCCTCAGCTGTGACCGGATCGCGGAAATCAGTTCAGGGCTGGCCATGAGGCAACCTTAGCCACGCTCCGGCCGGCTTTAGAGTTGAGGCATGTCGATGATCAAAAGCCCAGCCGAGATTGCCCTGATGCGCGAAGCCGGCCGGGTGGTGGCCAACACGCTGGAACGCGTCCGGAACGCCGCCGCCGTCGGCGTGTCCCTGAAGGAACTGGACGCCCTGGCGGCTGAGACGATCGCCGACGCCGGGGCGACGCCGGCGTTCCTGAACTACAAACCCCGGTGGGCCTCGGTGCCGTTTCCCGGGGTGATCTGCACGTCCGTCAACGATGCGGTGGTGCACGGCATCCCCAACGATTACCGGCTCCAGGACGGGGACCTGCTCAGCGTGGACTGCGGCGCGTTCCTCGACGGGTGGTGCGGTGACGCGGCAATCAGTTTCATCGTTGGCACGGCCGACCCGGTGGACCAGGCCCTGATCGAGGCCACCAACGCGGCCCTGGCCCGCGGCATCGAGACCGCCCGGATCGGGAACAAGATGGGGGACCTCGGCTACGCGATCGGCGGGGCGGCGCGCCGCGCCGGTTACGGGTTGCTGGCCGACCACGGCGGCCACGGGATCGGCACGACAATGCACGCCGAACCGCACGTTCCCAATGACGGCCGGCCCGGCCGCGGCATCAAGCTGACCGAGGGCCTGGTTATTGCCATCGAGCCGATGCTGATCCTGGGCGGCAAGGACGACTACTTCCACGACGACGACGAATGGACCCTCCGTTCGGCCAGCGGCCGCCGCGCGGCCCACAGCGAGCACACCGTGGCCATCACCGCGGACGGACCGGTCATCCTGACCCTGCCTTAGGGCCCGTGGACGGTTCCGGGCCCGGGCTGCGCTGGACGGCCGGCGCAGCGGCGCCGGCCCGGAGCGCCGTCAGGCGCACGACGGCCCGCCTTGGCACCGCGTCGCTGACCACCTGGAAGCCGGCCGCCAGAAAAAGACCCAGGGTGCCGTGATAGAGATCGGCCGGGCCGGCTTTGGGCCGTTGCGCGGCATCGACCGGATAGCCCTCCACCGTGTCTGCGCCGTGGACGAACGCGTGCCCGACGGCGGCTGCGAGCAGCGCCCTTGCCACGCCGGTGCGGCGCTGGCCGGGGGAGACAACAAAACAACTCACGGACCACACCTGGTCCCTGCCGGGATCCGCAGCCACCTCGGGGCCGGCCGCGGTCAAAACCTTGGAGCGCAGGATCCTGGGATAGCAGCGGCTCGGCTCGACGGCGCACCAGCCCACAGGATTGCCGCCGCGGAAGGCCAGCACCCCCGGAGCAGGGCCGCCGCCGTCGAACTTGTCACGCAACTGGGCTTTCCGCTGCTCCGGAGTCGACGCGGACCACTGCGCTCCGGTCAGGGCGAAGAACCGGCACCAGCAGCGCGACGGCTCGCCGCGGATGCCAAAGAGACGCTCGACGTCGGGCCAGTCCGCCGCAGCGGTGGTGACCGCTGCCTGCCCGCGCGGTCCTGCTTCACCCATGGAACGAGGTTAGCGCCCGCCCGGCGTCAGCGCGTGCGGGCACCCTTGCCGGCCTGGCGGCTGACACGCTGGCGGTGGGCGGCCAGCCGCAGCTGAATGATGCGGGCGGCCCCGGCGATGGCCACCAGCACACCGCCGCCGACTGCCGCGATGAACAGCGCAATGCCGAGCGGGACCGACCCCTCCAGGCCAAAGAACTTCACCAGCACATAGTCCTGGTTCTGCAGGATGAAGGCGATGAGCAGGATCAGCACCACCAGCGCGCTGGCGACTGCGGCCCAGACCATGCCAGCGCGGGTAACCTGGCGGGTTTCCGGGGCGGGGGCCGGCCTTTCTGGCTGCACCGCACGGGGAGGTTCCCCAGCCGGCGCTGCTGGGGAAGCCGCAGCTCCGGGCACAAGATCGGTGCTGCCCGACGGAGCCCCGGTGCTGGAGCCCGCTGCCCCGGACCCGGCCGGGGCCTCAGCCGCCCCGGGGTACTGGGTGGGGGAAGCCTCGCTGGGGCCGTTGGGATCGGAGGGATCGAATCCGCGGGGTGTCTGGGTCATGGCGGCCATACCTTTCGGTTGCGGCAGGGCGCGCAGGCTTTCCCTGGAATGTCCTGCCTGTCCACTCAATAATAAGTGGGCTGATGGCTGGCTGGGAGTATTCGGGCCGCGGGCGCGGTGCAGGCCCCGGCGAAAGCGCGGGCCGTTGGCACGGGACGGACGACGGTAGGGCGCCGCAGGGGATGCCTCGAGCAGGAGGGGCGGCCGTGAGCGTTGTCGACAATGCGGTCGGCGCTGGCCCGCGGTAAGTTCCGCAGGCCAGCCCCGCGCTGGTGCCCCAGGAGGGAATCGAACCCCCGACCGGCGGATTAGAAGGCCGCTGCTCTATCCCCTGAGCTACTGGGGCGTGCCGGCCCGGCTGCTGCCGGGGGACGCCTCAAAAAGTTTACCGTGTCCCGCGGGTGTCCGAGGTCAGGGACACCCGGGCGCGCTGAGTCCAGCCTGCCCGGACACCGGCCCGGCCTCCCCGGCGCTGTTCGGCCCGGGGTTATCCACATGGCGGGTCGTGCCCCTCGCGATGGGTCGTCCCCGGCGCGAAGCTGAAAGAGCCTGCTAGGGCACAACATTTCGAGACAGGACATGAGCATGAGTGACAACATCACGGTCCGTGGCTTCGTCGCCTCGGAGATCACGACTTCGACGACGCCGGGCGGAGTGGCGACGGCGTCGTTCCGGCTGGGTTCCACCGAACGGCGCTACGACCGCGCCGCGAACACCTGGTCCGACGGGAACATCAACTGGTTCAGGGTCCAGGGCTACCGGCAATTGGCCGGAAACATCGGCTGCAGTGTCAAGAAGGGCCAGAAGGTCATCGTCGTGGGACGGCTCAAAATAAGAAGCTGGGAAAGGGACGGCCGGTTTTACCACGCGGTTGAAATCGACGCCGAGTCCGTCGGTCACGACCTTATGTGGGGTTCCGCCAACTTCATCCGGACGGCTGGCAACGGGCCCCAGGCCGCCGCCAGTCCCTCCGGTGCGGCAGCGGCCTCCCCGGAGGGCAGCTATGAAGGGAACCTGGAGGACGACCAGCCCCCTGAGGGGCACGACGACGACAACGACGGCGACGAGTCGGCAACCCACATGGTCTTCATCGACGACGTCAACGGCGAGGTCGAGGAACTCGACGAACAGACCGGCGAGCTGAAAGGGGCGGCCGCCTGAAGGGCAACGTGGTTCTGTAAACGCCCGGGCCGGGCGTCACGCCACGTGGGGCCGGGTCCGGGGCCGCAGTCCGGTGTCGCCGGGGAACAGTCTGAATGTGAGTTATCCGGGCCGAACCACTAGATTTGTAGGCATGGCGGAATTTATCTACACAATGACCAAGGCCCGCAAGGCTGTTGGCGAAAAACTCATCCTCGACGACGTAAGCATGTCCTTCTTCCCGGGGGCCAAGATTGGCGTTGTCGGCCCGAATGGTGCGGGTAAGTCCACCATTCTCAAGATCATGGCCGGACTGGACACGCCGTCAAACGGTGAGGCCCGGCTCAGCCCCGGCTACACGGTCGGTATCCTGCTGCAGGAACCGCCGCTGAACGAGGAAAAGACCGTCCTGGGCAACGTCCAGGAAGGTGTCGGCGAGATCTACGGCAAGATCCAGCGCTTCAACGAGATCTCCGAAGAAATGGCCAACCCCGACGCTGACTACGATGCCCTCCTGGAGGAAATGGGTCAGCTGCAGGAAGCGATCGACGACGCCGACGCCTGGGATCTCGATTCCCAGCTCGAGCAGGCCATGGACGCCCTCCGCTGCCCGCCGGCCGAAGCCGACGTTACCCTGCTCTCCGGTGGCGAGCGTCGCCGCGTCGCCCTCTGCAAGCTCCTGCTCCAGAAGCCGGACCTGCTGCTCCTCGACGAGCCCACCAACCACCTCGACGCCGAGAGCGTGCTCTGGCTTGAACAGCACCTCTCCGCCTACCCCGGCGCCGTACTCGCCGTCACCCACGACCGGTACTTCCTTGACCACGTGGCCCAGTGGATCGCCGAAGTCGACCGCGGCCACCTGTACCCCTACGAGGGCAACTACTCCACCTACCTCGAGAAGAAGCGCGCCCGTCTGGAAGTCCAGGGCAAGAAGGACGCCAAGCAGGCCAAGCGGCTTACCGAGGAACTGGAGTGGGTCCGTTCCAACGCCAAGGGACGTCAGACCAAGTCCAAGGCCCGTCTTGCCCGCTACGAGGAAATGGCTGCCGAGGCAGACCGCACCCGCAAGCTGGACTTCGAAGAGATCCAGATTCCGCCGGGACCGCGCCTGGGCGGCCTCGTCCTGGAGGCGAAGAACCTGCAGAAGGGCTTCGAGGACCGCACGCTGATCGACGGACTCTCCTTCACCCTGCCGCGCAACGGCATTGTCGGTGTCATCGGCCCCAACGGCGTCGGTAAGACCACCCTGTTCAAGACCATCGTCGGTCTCGAACCGCTCGACGGCGGCGAGCTGAAGATCGGTGACTCCGTCAAGATCTCCTACGCGGACCAGAGCCGCGGCGGCATCGACCCGAACAAGACCCTGTGGGAGGTTGTCTCCGACGGGCTCGACTTCATCCAGGTCGGACAGGTCGAAATGCCGTCCCGTGCCTACGTCGCCGCCTTCGGCTTCAAGGGCCCGGACCAGCAGAAGAAGGCCGGGGTGCTCTCCGGTGGCGAGCGCAACCGCCTGAACCTTGCTCTGACCCTGAAGCAGGGCGGAAACCTGCTGCTGCTCGATGAGCCGACCAACGACCTTGACGTCGAAACGCTGAGCAGCCTCGAAAACGCCCTGCTCGAATTCCCCGGCTGCGCCGTGGTGGTCTCGCACGACCGCTGGTTCCTGGACCGGGTCGCCACCCACATCCTGGCCTACGAAGGCGACGAGGAGAACCCCTCCAAGTGGTACTGGTTCGAAGGCAACTTCGAATCCTACGAGGAGAACAAGATCGAGCGCCTCGGCCCGGATGCAGCCAAGCCGCACCGCGTAACCCACCGCCGCCTCACCCGCGACTAGGCCACGAGCTAAGCCCGCGCGGCACAGAGCGGAAGAGAAAAGGCCGGCTCCCCAGGGAGCCGGCCTTTTTCGTGCGGAATTTCAGCCGCGTTCAGCCTTGCGCATCTGGTGCTGCAGGACCTTGGACTGGACGGCGCCCCGGACCTTGTTCTTGAAGTCCGTCGGAACCCGGATCATGCCCTCCTGCGCCACCGTGGCCACATGGCTGCCGTCGCGGCTGAAGATCTTGCCGGTAGCCAGGCCGCGGGCGCCCTGGGCGCTGGGGGACTCCTGGACATAGAGCAGCCACTCGTCGACCCGGACCGGCCGGTGCCACCACATGGCGTGGTCCAGGCTGGCCACCGACATGCCCGGGGTGATCCAGCTCATGCCGTGCTTGCGGAGGATGGATTCCAGCAGGGTGTAGTCGCTGGCGTAGGCCAGGGCGGCACGGTGCAGGTCCGGATCGTCCGGCATGGGGCCGAAGGTCTTCATCCAGACGGCGTTGCGCGGTTCCTTGTGGCCCTTCGCCGAGACGTACAGTGCCGGGTCGACGTGCCGGATATCGAAGGGCCGCTCGTAGGCCCAGTGGCGTGCCACCGGGTGGTCAAACTTGCCCAGCAGGTCAGCCGTGCTGGGCAGCGACTCCGGCGCGGGGATGCCGGCCGGCATCTCGGTCTGGTGTTCGATTCCTTCGTCCTCGTCCTGGAACGACGCGATCATGGACAGGATGGGCATGCCCTCCTGGTACGCGTGGACGCGCCGCGCCGAAAACGAGCGGCCGTCCCGGAGCCGCTGGACGCCGAAGGTGATCGGCTTGTTGGCATCCCCCGGGCGCAGGAAGTATCCGTGCATGGAGTGCACGCCGCGCCCCTCGGGAACCGTCCGGCTCCCGGCGATCAGCGACTGCGCGAGCACTTGGCCGCCAAACACGCGGTGCCGGGGCTGCTGCTGGGAGGGGCCCATAAAGATGTCCTCGTCCGTCCGGGCGCCCTCCAGCTCACCAAGGTTCAGCAGTTGGAGGAGGGAGGAGGTGGGGTCCTGTGTCGGCGGGGCCTGCAATCCGGCTTCGGCTTCAGTCATGGTTCGACTCTAGACGTCCCTCCGGCACCGTCCCAAAGAGGCACAGCCGGTAGAGTCGATAATGTGTCTGATGTCCTTACCCAGCCCCTGCAGTTCACCGATCCACGAGACCTCGCCGATCTGCGCACCTTCGCGACCCGTGCCAGATCGATCGACGACGGCGCCATCCGGCTCCAGGCGTCCGGGACGGTGCTCGCCGCCTACGTGTGTGTGCTGCGCCCGCGGCTGCTGGGGGAGTCGACCCCGACGATCCTCGGGCTGCGCACGATGGCCCTGGCGCAACCGGCCGACACTGACGTCACCGTTCCCATCTCGGCGGTGCTGGACCGCCTGGCGCGGGCCGGGGAGAACGACGTCGAGCTGCCGCTGCCGCCGGTGACCGTCACCGAATCGTGGGCCGGCGTCGGAGCGCCCCGTACCGGGTGGGAGGCCGTGGTGACGCTGCCGGACGCCGGGCTGCGCCGGTCCGCCGAGGCCGGGATCACCGAGATCGCCGCCATCATCCCGGACAAACCCGGAGCCTTGATCGTCAACAACGCCCGCGCCACAGTTTGGGGCAGGGAACTGCCGGGTGCCGGCGGGCTTCCGCTGGGCGCAGCGTTCGCAGCCCTCGCCCTCGGCTTCCTGGCCGACGGTGAACAGCAGCTCTACCGGGCCGGGCGCTGGTTCCGGCTCAGCGGAGCCCGCGGGCACGTCCTGGCCCGCACCGGTTCGGGGCTGTAAGGGCGCTCGTCAGCAGCCGTGATGATCGCCTGGCGCCCTCGCCGGGCTTGACGGGGCTGGCATACTGAGCGCATGAGCGGCATGTCTGTGCTGGATCCCCCGGTCGAGCGGCACCTTGGCCTCAACGATGCACTGCATCCGGACCGCATTTGGATCCGCGCGCTCCGCTTCGCGGTCGGCGTGTTCGTGCTCGTCGCCCTGGCCCGGAAGACCTTCGATGCGACGCTCCCCGGCAATGACGTGGACGTCGCCCAGCTCTACTCGGAATTCACGGTCCAGTCGAACCTCGCCCTCGGGATCGTGCTCATAATATCCGCCGCCCTGCCGCGGACCCGGCTGCCGGAGTGGTGGGACCACCTGTTCGGTGCGCTCGCGTTCTACCTGGTGATGACCGGCATCATCTACGTGGTCCTGGTGGCCCCGCCGGAGGAGCCGTGGTGGAGCCTTGACCTGTACTGGCCCCAGCTCGCACACCACCGCGTGGCTCCGCTGTTCGCAGCCCTGGACTGGCTCCTGGTCACGAGGACCGTCCGCGGCAAATGGGGTCGGCCGCTCGTGTGGCTCAGCTACCCGGCCGCCTTCCTCGTGTTTTCGTGGGTGCGCGGAGCCATCGACGGCTGGTACGTCTACGACTTCCTTGATCCGACGCTCGACGGCGGCTGGCCGGCAGCGCTGACGACGACGGCGCAGGTGCTCGTCACATTCCTCGTCATCGCGACCCTCCTGCATGGCGCCGGCAATGCGCGCTCCGCGCTGGCAGTGCGGCACACGCGGCGCTGATCCCGGGTCTGCACAGAACCGCGCGGGCCCCTCAGGCTTCGGACGGGCTGTTCACCATGGAGAGGGCTGCCCGCTCCATGTAGTCCCAGAGCGTCCCCTCGTGCAGGGGCGGGAGCTCCAGGGAATCCACCGCGGTGCGCATGTGGTGCAGCCAGCGGTCCTTGGCCTCGGGCGTCACCCGGAACGGCTGGTGCCGCATCCTCAGCCGGGGGTGCCCGCGCTCCTCACCGTACGTCGTCGGGCCGCCCCAATACTGCTCGAGGAACATCAGGAAGCGACGCTTTGCGGGGCCAAGATCCTCCTCGGGGTACATGGGACGCAGCAGCGGGTCGGTCGCGACGCCGTCGTAGAACACGTCGATGAGCTTCACGAAGGTCTCGTGGCCCCCCACGGCGTCGTAGAAGCTGTCCGTGTAGCCGGGCTGGCTGAACGGATCGTTCTGCAGCAGCTGCTTGGGCTGGCGGGGTGCGCCGGCACTGGGGATTGTCATGGCTCTATTCTCCGGCCTTCTGCTGGGGTGCGTTGTCGGCTTCTTCCACCGCCGGTGTTTCCGGCGGCACATAGGTGCCCTGGGAGCGGTTGCCCACCCGCAGGATTTCGCCGTTGCGCAGGTACCAGATGGCGCCGTCCTCCGCCCGGACCCGGGTGATCCGCAGGTTCATGGACTCCACCGTGCCCACCACTTCGGAGGTCTCGATGATGTCGCCGATGCCGTACTGGTCCTCCATGGTGATGAAGATGCCGGCCAGGAAGTCGCGGATGAGCTGCTGGGCGCCGAAGCCGATGGCGATACCGAGGATTCCAACGCTGGTCAGGATCGGCGCAATGTTCACGTTCAGGTTGTTGAGCACGTACATGGTGGTGAGGACGGCCACGGTCACGCTGACCACACTGTTGAGCAGGGAGCCGATGGTGTTGGCCCGCTGGACCCGGCGCTCGTGGTCCAGGGCGCGCAGGGCCGGGGCCACCCAGCGGAAGTGCGGCTTCTTGAAAAACGTGCTGCCCGCGGCAACGCGTTTGGTGATTCCGGCGATCACGAACGACGCCACCAGCCACACGGCAACGCCGACTCCCAGGCTGATGAGAACACCCGGCAGGTTGATGGCCGAGATGTCCGGGGCGGCAATCGGTTCAATAGTGGTCAGGCTGATCATCGGCGGGGGGTACTCCTTGTTGCTGCGTCCCGGCGGCCGGCCGGCAGTGTCGGGCCTCCGGATAGGCGCCCGGCTTTCGCCGGGCGCATAACACTCTGGTCTACTTCAACATTAGCGCCGCAGCGCAGCCCCACACGCATTCAGGTCCCGGGCGGCACGGTATTCCCGTCAGCAGAATCAGCCCGCCAGGTGCCGCCGGGACCGGCTGGGCCGTTCAGTCCTCCCGGCCCTCAACCATGGCGCTCGGCTCGTGCAGTACCGGGAAATTGACGCTCCGGGCGATAAAGCAGACCCTGTTCGCTCCGGCGTGCAATTCTTCCATCAGTTCCGCCGCCACCGGCGCCGCCAGGGTGACCCGGGGCTTGAGCGTGACCGATTCAAACTGTCCGCTGCCGTCCCGGTTGGTCCGCATCAGCCCCTCGGCCCGGTCCTCATACGCCGTCACCACCACGCCGTGCTTCACCGCGACGTGCAGGAAGGAGAGCATGTGGCACTGGGACAGGGCAGCCAGCAGCAGCTGTTCCGGGTTGTAGCGGTTCCGGTCGCCGTGGAAGGTCGGATCCGCGGAGCCCGGCAGGACGGGAAGCCCGGGGATCCCGATGTCGTGGTCCCGTGAATACCCCCGGTACGACACCGTCCCTTCGCCAAGGTTCCCGGTCCAACGCACTGTCAGCGCATAGCGGTGCTCATCGAGGCTCATGGCTCCAGCCTAGGTCACCCCCCGACCAACTGACTGGCAGCAGGGGCCGTTCACGGCGTCCGAAACGGCCCCTGCTGCAAGCTGCATGGGAGAAGCTAGCCTACGTCGGCCTGGCGGGCGCGCAGTGCGCGCGCCACGCCGTCGCGGTTCTCCAGCATCATCCGGCGCAGCGCCGCGCTGTCCTCCGGCAGCGAGGCAAGGAACTCATCGGTGCGGTCCACGGTCGCCTGCGTGGTCAGCTGCGCCGGGTAGAGTCCGACGACGATCTGCTGGGCCAGCGCGTGCGTGCGGTTCTTGACGATGCCCGGTACGGCGTCGAAGTACTTTTCCGCGTAGGGCTCCAGCAGGGAACCGTCCAGCACCCGGCTGAAACCGCTGACGGCCGAGCCCTGGAGCGCATTGGACAGCTCGCCCTTGACCACAATCGATTCCCAGGCCGCGGCCTTGGCCTCGGGCGTCGGAATGGCGGCCTTGGCGAGGGCCGCCGCGTTCTGCCCGGTGGCGGTGTTGTCGTGCTCCAGCTCGGCGTCGATTTTCTCCTGGCCGGCCCGCCCGCCGACGACGAGGGAAGCAACGAGTTCCCAGCGCAGGTCCTGGTCAACGGTGAGGCCCTCCAGCGTGAGGCGGCCCTCCAGCAGGCCGGACACGGTGTCGAGCTGACCGGCGCTGCGGGCCAGCAGCGCATAGGACTTGACGAACTGCAGCTGCGCGTCGGAACCGGCCGGGACGCCCGCGGCGAGCTCCCAGAGCCGGTCGGCGGCGGCAACCGCGGTGGCTTCCTTGTGTTCGGCGGCCACGTAGAAATTCAGTGTGGTGGCCAGCTGGCGCAGCTGGACCTGGATCACGGAGGAATCGGATTCCTCTGCGATGTTGGCCAGAACCAGCTCCACATAGCCGCGGGCGGGGGTTTCGCCGTCGCGGGCGGCATCCCAGGCCGAGCCCCACACGAGGGTGCGGGGAAGGCTCTGGCTGAAGTCCTTGAGGTGGGCCGTGGCCGTGGCGAGGGACTTCGGGTCGAGACGGACCTTGGCGTAGGCGAGGTCGTCATCGTTGAGCAGGATCAGGTCCGGCCGGGCGAGCCCGGCCAGCGCCGGCACCTCGGTGCGCCCGCCCGCGACGTCGAGCTCCTCGCGGTGCACGCGCTCCAGCTTCCCGGCGCCGTTGAGGTTGTAGAAGCCGACGGCGAGCCGGTGCGGACGGATGGTGGGCCGGGCCTCGGTGGCGGACTGCAGGATCGCGAAGGAGGAGATCGTCCCGTCCTCGCCCACGGACAGCTCCGGCTTGAGTGTGTTGACCCCGGCAGTCTCCAGCCAGAGACCTCCCCACTCGTCCAGGTCACGGCCGCTGGCTTTCTCAAGTTCAGCCATCAGGTCGCTGAGCTCGGTGTTCTGCCAGGCATGCTTGCGGAAGTACTCGCGGACACCGGCCATGAACTCCTCCGGACCCACCCATGCCACGAGCTGGCGCAGCACTGAGGCGCCCTTGGCGTAGGTGATGCCGTCGAAGTTAACCTCGACGTCCTCCAGGTCGTTGATCTCCGCGAAGATCGGGTGCGTTGTGGGGAGCTGGTCCTGGCGGTAGGCCCAGGACTTCTCCACCGAGGCGAACGTCGTCCAGGCGCGGTCGAACCTGGTGTTTTCCACCGCGGCCAGGTGGGACATGTACTCCGCGAAGGACTCGTTGAGCCAGAGGTCGTTCCACCAGCGCATCGTCACGAGGTCCCCGAACCACATGTGGGCCAGCTCGTGGAGCACGGTGATGGCGCGGCGCTCCACCTGGGCGTCGGTGACTTTGCTGCGGAAGACGTAGCCTTCCAGGATGGTCACGGCCCCGGCATTCTCCATGGCACCGGCGTTGAACTCCGGCACGAAGAGCTGGTCATACTTCTCGAACGGGTAGGGGCAGCCGAACTGCGCCTCGAAGAACTCGAAGCCCTGGCGGGTGAGCTCGAAGATGTTGTCCGCGTCGAGATACTGCATGAGGGATTTGCGGGCGAAGACGCCCAGCGGGGTGACCTTCCCGTCGGCGGCGACCACTTCGCTGCGGACGCACTGGTACGGCCCGGCGATCAGCGCCGTGACGTAGGAGGAGAGCCGGGGTGTGGGGGTGAACTCCCACACGGAGCGGGCGCCGCCGTCGGTGCCGGGGATGGTCTCGACCGGCACCGGAGTGGGGGAGTTGGACACAACATCCCAGTGCGAGGGGGCAATAACCGTGAACGTGAAGCTGGCCTTGAGGTCGGGCTGTTCGAACACGGCGAACATCCGCCGGGAATCCGGAACCTCGAACTGGGTGTAGAGGTAGACCTCCTGGTCCACCGGGTCCACGAAGCGGTGCAGCCCCTCGCCGGTGTTCATGTACGGGGCCTCGGCCACAACCAGCAACTCGTTGTAGGCCGCCAGCTCCGGCAACTGGATCCGGACCCCGTCGGAAACCTCTGCCGGGTCAAGCTCGCGCCCGTTCAGGGTCACACCCAGCACGGAGTCGGTAACGGCATCGATGAACGTCGAGGAGCCCGGCTGGGCCGAGAACTTCACGGCGGTGGTGGTGCCGAAGACTTTCTCCCCGCGGCTCAGGTCCAGTTCGACCTCGTAGGAGTCGACGGCGATCAGTTTGGCACGCTCGCGTGCTTCGGCGCGCGTCAGGTTCATTCCAGGCAAAATTGGGCCTCCGGGATGCTTAGGGACGGGCAAATCGGTACTGTGAAATCATTCTTTCACTTGTGCGGCACTTGGCAAGTTGCCTGGGTCACTCAAGATACCGAACGCCGAAGCGCCGGGGGTAGCGTTGGGGATATGGGAAAGCTTCGGGATTCTGTGGACGCCAGGGCACTGCGCTTCGCCGCGGGGTTCCCGCTCATGCTCGCGGCGGCGTTTGTGGTCTGCGCGTTCCTGATCCGCTCCGATCTGCCCGAGCCGCTGGCCATCCGCTGGACCGGGGCCGGTGCAGCGGACTTCGCGCCGTTCGGGGCCGTCATCGGCGGCGGTGCCGCCATGATCGTGCTGATTGGCTGGGCCGTGCTGGTGCAGGCCGTGCCGCTGTCCCGTCCGGCCATTATGCGCCGGATCATGATGGGCGCAGGACTGTTCGTGAGCCTCTTCATCACCACCGTTCTCGCCGCAGTGCTGGTCGGACAGCTCGGCCTGGCGGACGCGAGCCAGGCGCAGGTGGACGTGGCGGTGCTCGCCATGGGCAGCGGCGCTGCCCTGGGGCTGGGCTTCGTCATGGGCTTCGTCTTCAAAGCCGATGAACGCTGGTCCACGGACGACGACCAGGCGATGCAGGAGGCCCTGGCCCGCGAACTGGATCCGGATCTGGCCCGGGATTCAGTGAGCCTGTGGGTCCACGCCCGCAGTTCAGTCTTTGTGATGCTCGGGATCGCCACCCTGCTTCCCGCCGCCCTCCTCACCATCGCCGTGCCCTGGCTGGCTGCCCTCCTGGCCGGCCTGGCCCTGCTGGCTGCGGCGAGCCTGTTTGCCCGCCTCCGGGTGGACCGGAGCGGCCTGCGGGTCTTCGCCGCCGGGTTCGTCAGGGTCATGGACGTGCCGGCCTCGGCCATCGAGGCGGCAACACCGAAGGAAGTCCGGGCAGCTGACTACGGCGGCTGGGGCTACCGGAGCCGCGGCACCTCGGCGGTGCTGCTGGTCAGCAGCGGCCCCGCGGTCGTCGTCGACCGCCTGGACGGGCGGACCCTGACCGTCAGTGCCGGGAATGCCACGACGGCGGACAACCTCGCCCGGGTGATCTCGCGGGTGGCGGCCAGGGCGCGCCGGACCGGCGAGGCCACCGAGTTGTGACGCCCGTCCGGCGGCCGAACAAGCCCTCCCTCCGGTGCCCTAGTAGGCTGGGAACAGCCGCCAAACCGCCCCGCAGACCCGAGTGATGCCACGGGTCTGCCCCAACGAACGGATACGCCGTGACCCCAAGTGACTTCCCGCGCGTGCACATCGCCACCGACCACGCCGGCATGGAACTCAGCGCCCACCTGGTCAAACACCTCAGCGCCAAGGGCTACGAGGTGGTGGACCACGGCCCCAAAGAGTACGACGCCCTGGATGACTACCCCTCGTTCTGCATCAACGCCGCGCTCGCGGTGATGGCGGACCAGGCCGCCGGAACCAACGCCCTCGGGATCGTCCTGGGCGGCTCCGGCAACGGCGAGCAGATTGCCGCCAACAAGGTCAAGGGCGTCCGGGCCGCTCTGGCCTGGAACCTGTCCACTGCGAAGCTGGCCCGTGAACACAACGACGCCAACGTCGTCGCCGTCGGCGGCCGCCAGCACAGCGTCGACGAAGCCACCGAAATCATCGAAGCGTTCCTGGCCGAACCCTTCAGCAATGACGAGCGCCACGTCCGCCGGATCAGCAAAATCGCCGCCTACGAGCGCACCGGCGAGGTCATCGCCTAGTGCCGGAAGGGCATTCCGTCCACCGGCTGGCCCGGCAGTTCGGGGACGTCTTCACGGGGGAGCGGCTCGCGGTGTCAAGTCCGCAGGGACGTTTTGTCCAGGGCGCGGCGCTGCTGGACGGCCACACCGTAACCGGCGCCGACGCGCACGGAAAGCACCTGTTCCTGGAGTTCGAGCACGGGCTGCTGCTGCATGTCCACCTGGGCCTCTATGGCGCCTGGGACTTCGGCGGCGATGCGACTTTCCGTGGCGCGTCGAGCATTGGGGCGCCACGCAAGGTGGGGGAGCGGGAGATCTACGACGACGGCAGCGTGGCCCGTCCGGCCCGGTACGAGGGCCCGCCCGCACCGGTCGGCGCCGTCCGCGTCCGGCTCGCCAGCGCCCACGGCTGGGCCGATCTCCGCGGTGCGACCACCTGCCAGACGCTCACCGAGGCGGAGGCGGCGGCCGTACGGGCACGCCTCGGTCCCGACCCGCTGCGCAACCTTCCCGGCGACCGTGAGGCCTTCATCGCCGGGATCCTGGCCAGGCGCACGCCGCTCGCGGCCCTCCTGATGGACCAGAAGGCCATTGCCGGGGTCGGAAATGTCTACCGTGCGGAGCTGCTGTTCCGGCAGGGCCTGGACCCGTGGCTGCCGGGCAAGGCGCTGTCCGCGGAGGTGGCCGGGCGGCTCTGGGACGACACCGTTGCGATGATGTCCGACGGCGTCCGTGACGGCCGGATCATCACCACACCCCCGCGCTACTGGGGTGGCGAGGGCGCCGCCGGGGGCGACGCGGGGGGCTCTGCCCGGAACGGCCTGCCCGCGGCGGTGGACTCGCACTTCGTCTACCGGCGGCAGGGACTGGACTGCCGGGACTGCGGCACTCCGGTGGCACTGACCGAGCTCGGCGCCCGGAAGCTCTACTGGTGCCCTGCCTGCCAGGTGCCCTGAGCGGGTCACGAAGCCCGGGTTGGCGGGTCAGCGGCCGTCTGTGGAACAAAGCTCCTGCGGAACAAGAAAAGCCCCTCCGAAGAGGGGCTTTTTCGTCATATTTCCGAGGGGACGACGGGAATCGAACCCGCGTAATCAGTTTGGAAGACTGAGGCTTTACCATTAAGCTACGTCCCCGGGTATTTGCAGGAGTCATCCAGCAAAACTTCCGGGCGGCTGTTGAAGCCGGATACAACTAAACCCAATTCAGGGCCCCGGTGTCAAATGTGCAAATCACCACAGGATGATCGTAGACTGTTCTGTGCACTTACGGGGTGTAGCTCAGCTTGGCTAGAGCGCCTGCTTTGGGAGCAGGAAGTCGCAGGTTCAAATCCTGTCACCCCGACTCTGCAGGTACTGCCAGACCCTTGGCGGTGCAGAACCCCACCCCCTAAAAACCAGGAGTACTTAGACTGTGAAGAGCGCTGTCGAGAACCTCACCCCCACGCGGGTCAAGCTCAATGTTGAGGTCCCCTTTGAGGAATTGAAGCCCAGCATCGCAGAGGCATACAAGACTGTTGCTTCGCAGATCCAGGTTCCCGGTTTCCGCAAGGGCAAGGTCCCCTCCAAGCTCATTGACCAGCGCGTTGGCCGCGGCTACGTGCTGGAGACTGCCATCAACGACGGCCTTAATGGCTGGTACCAGGCAGCCGTCCAGGAAACCGGAATCCGCCCGCTGAGCCGTCCCGAGGTCGAGATCACCGAGGTTCCGGACCCGTCCGCCACCGACGGTGAACTCAAGTTCCACGCCGAGGTTGACGTGCGTCCCGAGATCGAACTGCCCGATTACGCCGGCATCAAGGTTGAGGTTGCCGCCGCTGAGTCCACCGACGCCGACGTCGACAAGGCCCTGGACGAACTCCGCGGCCGCTTCGGCACGCTGAAGTCCGTGGACCGTCCGGCCGCCGACAAGGACTTCCTGACGATCGACATCACCGCCACCATCGACGGTGCCGAGGTTGATTCCGCCACAGGGCTGTCCTACCAGGTCGGCGCCGGAACGATGCTCGAAGGCCTCGACGAGGCCGTCACCGGCCTTAGCGCCGACGAGGACGCCATCTTCGACACCACCCTCGTGGGCGGCGAGCACGCCGGTGAGTCCGCGCAGGTCAAGGTTGTCGTCAAGTCCGTCAAGGAGCGCGAGCTTCCCGAGGCTGACGATGACTTCGCCCAGCTGGCTTCCGAGTTCGACACGCTGGCCGAACTGCGCGAGGACCTCGCCAAGCAGGCGGCAGAATCCAAGGTCGTCGAGCAGGGTGTTGAAGCCCGCGACAAGGTCCTCGACAAGCTCGTTGAGCTCGTTCAGGTCCCCGTCCCGGACTCCGTCGTCGAAGAGCAGCTCGAGCAGCACTTCAACGCCGAGAACGCCCACGGTGAAGGCGAACACGACACCGAGGAGCACCGCGCCGAGGTCAAGGCCAACACCGAGCGTGCCTTCCAGAACGAGATCATCCTTGACGCCATCGCGGAAAAGGAAGAAGTCAATGTCAGCCAGAACGAGCTGATCGACTACATCGTCACCACCGCCGGCCAGTACGGCATGGACCCGAACCAGTTCGCCCAGATCATCGATCAGAGCGGCCAGGTCCCGATGATGGTTTCCGAGGTCCGCCGCCGCAAGGCACTGGCCGTTGTCCTGGGCCAGGCCGAGGTCACGGACTCTGAAGGCAACAAGGTTGACCTCAGCGAATTCGTCCGCCCCGGCGGCGAAGAAGCGCCGGTTGAGGCAGCTGCCGAGACCGACGTCGAGGAAGCCGCTACCGAAGAAGCAGCGACCGAGACCGCGAAGAACGATGACCCGGCAGCAGTGAAGTTCTAAGACTTTCTGTTCCCGTCATTCCACGGCACCCCCGGATCTTTGATCCGGGGGTGCCGTTTTTTAAGCCGGCAATGAACCCTCCGGGGCAATCGTGCGCCGTCAGCGAACAGCCCCGCGCCTGAGCACAAAGCAGCCGGGAAAACCGTTAGTGTCCATGTAGGAAAGTTCAGTGATGTCGTCCAGTGGCGTCACCGTCGCCAGCGAGAGGTAAGTACACATGTCACAGCAAGCAGGGGCTCCCCGGATGGCTACTGTCGATCCGGCAGCCCAGGATAACTACATTTACAACCGCCTGCTGAAAGAGCGCATCATCTGGCTCGGCTCCGAGGTCCGCGACGAGAACGCCAACGCGATCTGCTCGCAGCTGCTGTTGCTCTCGGCCGAGAACCCCGAGAAGGATATCTACCTCTACATCAACTCACCGGGCGGCTCTGTCACCGCCGGCATGGCCATCTACGACACCATGCAGTTCATCCCGAACGACGTCGTCACCGTCGCCACCGGCCTCGCGGCCTCGATGGGACAGTTCCTGCTCTCCTCCGGCACCAAGGGCAAGCGCTATGCCACCCCCAACGCCCGCATCCTGATGCACCAGCCCTCCGGCGGCATCGGCGGCACGGCCTCGGACATCAAGATCCAGGCCGAGCTCATCCTGCACATGAAAAAGGTCATGGCTGAACTGACGGCCACTCAGACCGGGCAGACGGTCGATACCATCCTCAAGGACAACGACCGCGACAAGTGGTTCACGGCCAAGGAAGCCCTCGAATACGGCTTCTTCGACAAGATCGCGGCGCACGCGGGTTCCGTGGCCGGCGGCGGCGGAACCAACGCCAACAGCGACGGCGACAGCGCGGGCGAGAGCCCTGTCACGTCATCCACCGAGAACTGACCGGCACGCAGACAGCAATGAATTCAGGAGCAATGAACATGAACTACAACTTCGGTTCGACTGCCGGCAACCTGCCCAGCAGCCGCTACGTGCTGCCGCAGTTCGAGGAGCGCACCCCCTACGGCTTCAAGCGTCAGGACCCGTACACCAAGCTGTTTGAGGACCGCATCATCTTCCTCGGTGTCCAGATCGACGACGCCTCGGCCGACGACGTCATGGCGCAGCTGCTGGTGCTGGAGTCCACTGACCCGGACCGCGACATCACGCTGTACATCAACTCCCCGGGCGGCTCCTTCACCGCCATGACGGCGATCTACGACACCATGACGTACATCCGACCGGAAATCCAGACCGTCTGCCTGGGCCAGGCGGCCAGTGCCGCCGCTGTGATCCTGGCGGCCGGCACCCCGGGCAAGCGCCTGGCGCTGCCGAACGCGCGCGTCCTGATCCACCAGCCGTCGCTCTCCGGCGGCCAGGGCGGACAGGCCTCGGACCTGGAGATCCAGGCAGCCGAGGTCATGCGCATGCGCGAGTGGCTCGAGAACACCCTGGCCAAGCACTCCGGCCGGACCCCGGAGCAGGTCAACTATGACATCGAGCGTGACAAGATCCTCACCGCGGCCGACGCCCTGGACTACGGCCTGATCGACCAGGTGCTTGATTCCCGCAAGATGAAGCCCCAGGCAATCACCCGGTAGCGGACCATAACCTAAGAAGCAGTACCCGACGCCGGTGCGGTCCCCTTAATGTGGCCGCACCGGCGTCGGCTTTCCACCCAACAGGCCCAAAGTGACCTAGAGTGGAACATGTCACGGCTGGCGTCCCCCAAGGAACGTCCGTGATTCCAGTAACGGGTGCAGCGCTGCGCAGGACTTCCATACAGCCGGCAGCAAGATACTAAAAGGGGTTCACATATGGCTCGGATTGGCGAGAGCACGGATCTGCTGAAGTGTTCTTTCTGCGGAAAGAGCCAGAAGCAGGTGCGAAAGCTCATTGCCGGGCCCGGCGTCTACATCTGCGACGAGTGCATTGAACTCTGCAACGAGATCATTGAGGAAGAACTCGCCGAAGTAGCTGACCTGGGCAGTTTTGAGCTGCCCAAGCCCCGTGAGATCTTCGACTTCCTGCAGGAATACGTGATCGGCCAGGAGCCCGCCAAACGCTCCCTTGCCGTCGCCGTCTACAACCATTACAAGCGCATCCAGGCCGGGCATGCACCCAAGAGCGGCAGTCTCGCCGAGGGTGTGCACCACGACGACGTTGAGATCGCCAAGTCCAACATCCTGCTGATCGGCCCCACCGGCTGCGGCAAAACCTACCTCGCGCAGACCCTCGCCCGGCGCCTTAACGTCCCCTTCGCCGTCGCCGACGCCACGGCCCTGACCGAAGCCGGCTACGTCGGCGAGGACGTCGAGAACATCCTGCTGAAGCTCATCCAGGCCGCCGACTACGACGTCAAGAAAGCGGAACAGGGCATCATCTACATCGACGAGATCGACAAAATCTCGCGCAAGAGTGAAAACCCCTCCATTACCCGGGACGTCTCGGGCGAGGGGGTGCAGCAGGCCCTGCTGAAGATCCTGGAAGGCACCGTCGCCTCGGTCCCGCCGCAGGGCGGCCGCAAACACCCGCACCAGGAATTCATCCAGATCGATACCACCAATGTGCTCTTCATCGTCGCCGGCGCCTTCGCCGGGCTGGAGGAGATCATCGGTTCGCGGTCGGGGCGCAAGGGCATCGGTTTCGGCGCCCCGCTCAATGAAGTCAAAAACAACACCGACTCCTACGGCGAGGTCATGCCCGAGGACCTGCTGAAGTTCGGGCTCATCCCGGAATTCATCGGCCGGCTCCCGGTCATCACCACGGTCTCCAACCTGGACCGGGCAGCGCTGATCCAGATCCTGTCCACGCCGAAGAATGCCCTCGTGAAGCAGTACCAGAAGATGTTCCAGCTCGACGGCGTCGAGCTCGTCTTCGAGGAGGAAGCGCTGAACACCATTGCCGACCAGGCGCTCGAACGCGGCACCGGCGCCCGCGGGCTCCGTGCCATCATGGAGGAAGTCCTGCTCCCGGTGATGTTCGACCTGCCGAGCCGCGACGACATCGCCACGGTCATCATCACCGAGGATGTCGTCTCCAAGAAGGCCGCGCCCACGATGGTCGCCCACGACGTCAAGCGCCGCAAGTCCGCCTGATCCGGAATAAACGGGCCGCACCGGTCGCTGTCACTTTTGACATGCCCGGTGCTTTGAGCTGGTGCGCTTTTCCCCCGCAGACTTCCTTAGGAGATTACCCGTGCCTGAAACCGTGACCGCTGCAGCAGAGAACAACAAGGCCGACTTCTGGTTCGATCCGATGTGCCCCTTCGCCTGGGTAACCTCCCGCTGGATCGGCGAGGTGGAAGCCGTCCGCGACATGAGCACGCAATGGCACGTCATGAGCCTTGCCATGCTGAACGAGGACCGCGAGGAGCTCCCGGAAGAGTACAAGGCGTTCCTGCTCCAGGCCTGGGCGCCCGTGCGCGTCATCACGGCCGCCGCCGAGCAGCACGGCAGCGCTTATGTTAGGGCGCTCTACGACGCCATGGGCACCAAGATCCATAACGAAGGCAATAAGGACATCGCCGAGGTCATCTCCAAGTCCCTGGCCGAGGTCGGCCTGCCGGCGGAGCTGGCGGCAGCCGGCCAGAACGACGCCATCGATGCCACCCTGCGCACCAGCCACGAGGCCGGGATCTCGCTGGTGGGCCAGGACGTGGGCACGCCCATCGTTTCCTTCAACGGGACCACCTTTTTCGGCCCCGTGCTCACCCGCATCCCGCGGGGTGAGGAAGCAGGGCGCCTCTGGGATGCCTCGGTGGCCCTGGCATCGTTCCCGTACTTCTTCGAAATCAAGCGCAGCCGGACCGAAGACCCCGTCTTCAACTGACGCCCCGCAGGACGCCCCGGACAGCAAAAAGCCCCGGAAGAATTACTCAGATGTAGTTCTTTCGGGGCCCTTGCGCATCCGGAAGGGCAGGACAACAATAGGACTTACCCACTTCGAAAGAAGCGGGACGCAGGAACCAAAGATTCAGTGACACTCATCCGACGCAGCCTTCGGCAAAGTCAGATGATGGCTACCAGTGACGAGGTAGGAAGACCTGAAAATCCAAGGATCTTGCCAGATTGTCTAAGACGTCACGTGACAATCGAAAAGTCGAAGCCCCACCAACGGCAAAACGCTGATGGGGCTTCCCCTTTGCCCTAAAACAGGCGGCAACCGGCTACGGGCCGCGGCGCCTAGGCCTCGGCCGGGGCCAGGACGACGTCGCTGACGGTCAGTTCGCCGTCGCCGCCCACCACGGTCAGTTCCCGGGCGTTGGCGGCAGCCTTGAGGTCGGCCAGACCGGCCTGCAGCTGCAGGGTGAGGGAATCCGGGGCCGTGATGGTCGCGGAGAGCACCTCGGTGCGCTGCTTGACCTTCGCCTCGGACTTGGCCTTTCGGATGCCGCTGAGCGCGGTCCCGACGGTCGCCAGCAGGTTCGTGTCCCCATCGATCGCGATGGCGGAGGGCCAGTCGGCACGGTGCACCGAACCGGTGCGCCACCAGCCCCAGACCTCCTCCGTGGCGAACGGCAGGAACGGGGCGAAAAGGCGCAGCAGCGTGTCCAGGCTCGTCGCCAGCGCTGCGAGCACGGAAGCCTGCTCGGCCTCGCCCGCGGCACCGTAGGCGCGGTCCTTGATGAGTTCCACGTAATCATCGGTGAAGTGCCAGAAGAAGCTCTCGGTGATCTGCAGCGCCCGGGCGTAGTCGTAGTTCTCGAACGCCTTGGTGGCCTGCTGGACCACATCGGAGAGCTGGGCCAGCACGGCCCGGTCCAGGGGGTTGCTGAGCACGGTGAGGTCCCCGGACACCACGGAGTTCTCGGTGGCGCCCAGGTTCAGCACGAACTTCGAGGCGTTGAGCAGCTTGATCGCCAGCCGGCGGCCGATCTTCATCTGCGCGATCTCGTAGGCCGTGTCCGCGCCGAGCTTGGCCGAGGCCGCCCAGTAGCGGACGGCGTCCGAGCCGTATTCCTCGAGGACGTCGGTGGGGACGATCACGTTGCCCTTGGACTTGGACATCTTCTTGCGGTCCGGGTCCAGGATCCAGCCGGAGATGGCGGCGTGTTTCCACGGTGCGGAGTCCTGCAGTGCGTCGGCGCGCACCGCGGAGGAGAACAGCCAGGTCCGGATGATGTCGTGGCCCTGCGGGCGCACGTCGAAGGGGTAGACCTTGGCGAAGAGCGCCTCGTCGGTGCTCCAGCCGCCCACGATTTGCGGGGTCAGCGAGGAGGTCGCCCAGGTGTCCAGCACGTCGGCGTCGCCGGTGAAGCCGCCCGGCGCGTCGCGCTGGGCTTCCTCGTAGCCGGGGGCAGCGTCCGCTGCGGGGTCCACCGGCAGCTGCGCGTCGGACGGGACCAGGGGAGCCTCGTAGTCCGGGTTGCCGTCGGCGTCCAGCGGGTACCAGACGGGCACCGGCACACCGAAGAAACGCTGGCGGGAAACCAGCCAGTCGCCGTTCAGCCCGGAGATCCAGTTCTCGTAGCGTGAGCGCATAAAGGCCGGGTGGAAGTCGATCTCGTGGCCGCGGGCGATGAGCCGCTCACGGCGTTCCGCGTCGCGGCCGCCGTTGCGGATGTACCACTGGCGGGAGGTCACGACTTCGAGGGGCTTGTCGCCCTTCTCGAAAAAGTTCACCGGGTGCATGATCTTCTTCGGCTCACCGTCGAGGAGGCCGGCGGCGCCCAGGAGTTCCACCACGGCTTCCTTGGCGCTGAAGACGGTTTTGCCCGCGATCGCCTCGAAGCTGGCGCGGCCCTCGGCGGTGGTGACCCACTCCGGCGTCTCGCCGATGATGCGGCCGTCGCGCCCCACGATCGCGCGGGTCGGCAGCTGGAGTTCGCGCCACCAGGTGACGTCGGTAAGGTCGCCGAAGGTGCACACCATGGCGATGCCGGAGCCCTTGTCCGCTTTGGCCAGCGGGTGGGCCTTGACCTCCACCTCGACGCCGAACAGCGGGGAGGTGACTTTCTTGCCGAAAAGCGGCTGGTACCGTTCGTCGTCGGGATTCGCAACCAGGGCAGCGCAGGCGGCCAGCAGTTCCGGGCGGGTGGTCTCGATGTAGATCTTCTCGCCGTCTTCGGTGAAGAACGGGTACCGGTAGTAGGCGCCCGCGACCTCCCGGTCCTCGAGCTCGGCCTGGGCCACGGCGGTGCGGAAGGTGACGTCCCAGAGGGTGGGTGCCTCGGCCATGTAGGCGTCGCCGGCGGCGAGGTTCGCCAGGAAGGCGCGCTGGGAGATGGCCCGGGACTTGTCATCGATGGTGCGGTACGTCAGGTCCCAGTCCACGGACAGGCCCAGCCTCTGGAAGAGGTTCTCAAAGACCTTCTCGTCCTCGACGGCGAGCTCCTCGCAGAGTTCGATGAAGTTCCGGCGCGAGACGACATCGAAGTCGCGCTGGTTCTTGGCCGGCTCGGCCGGCGGCCGGTAGCCGGCGTCGTAGGCGGTGGTGGGGTCGCAGCGCACACCGTAGTAGTTCTGCACACGGCGCTCGGTGGGCAGGCCGTTGTCGTCCCAGCCCATCGGGTAGAAGACGTTCTTGCCGGTCATCCGCTGGTAGCGAGCCAGGACGTCGGTCTGGGTGTAGGAGAACATGTGGCCCACGTGCAGCGAACCCGACGCCGTGGGCGGGGGAGTGTCGATCGAGTAGACCTGCTCCCGTGTGGTGTCCGGGTTGAACTTGTAGGTCCCTTCGTCAAGCCAGCGCCGGGTGAGGGCGTCTTCCAGCCCCTCCAGGGCGGGCCTGTCAGGAACGTTGATGGGGGCAGTGGTGGGCGTGTCTGTACCCTGAGTGTCTTCAGCCATGCCGCAATTCTTTCATGGCGGGCGTACCCCGCGGCGCAGGGGCGACGGGGCGGCTGCGAACAGCACCCGCGCGGCCGTCCAGGGCCGATGCGCAATTCCGTCAATGCCGCCCATGGAGGAACCCTCCAGAGCGGGGCCCTTGCGTATGTAGGATATTCGCTGTGTGATTGCCATCACGTCCAATGAACGTTCTAGTAGAGGGATGTCTATTTACCTAGCTGTGCCAGCTAAAGCCGCGTCCGACGAGATCGGCTGGCTGGCCGCCGTCGAAAGCGCCGCCGATACGGTGTTCCAGCCCGTCACCGAAATCGTTTCCACCATTGTGTTCTTTCCCATCACCGTCGGCGAGGTGAGCTTTCCGGCCGTCGTGGCCTGGCTCATCGCCGCCGGCGTGATCTTCACGATCTACTTCGGCTTCATCCAGTTCCACGGGCTCAAGACCTCCCACGAGGTCATCCGCGGACACTACTCGTCCAAATCCGATCCCGGTGAGGTGCCGCACTTCCATGCGTTGACCTCCGCACTGTCCGGCACTGTCGGGCTGGGCAATATCGCCGGCGTCGGCGCCGCCATGGCCCTCGGCGGCCCCGGTGCCACGTTCTGGATGATCCTGGCAGGCCTGCTCGGCATGGCCACGAAATTTGCCGAGTGCACCCTCGGGGTGAAGTACCGGGAAATCCACGCGGACGGAACGGTGACCGGAGGCCCCTTCAAATACCTGCCCGTCGCGTTCAAGAAGTTCGGGCGTGTTCCGGCGAAGACTCTCACCGGCATCTTCGCGGTCTCCATCCTGATCTTCGGGATCGCCGGCGGCAACATGTTCCAGGCGAACCAGACGTTCGCCCAGGTGCAAAACGTCACGGGAGGCGAGGACGGCCCGCTCGGCAGCGCCGGTGCCGCGGTGATCTTCGGGGTCATCCTGGCCGCGCTCGTCGCCGCTGTGATCCTTGGCGGCATCAAGTCGATCGGTGTCACCACCAGCAAGCTCGTTCCGGCCATGGGCATCATCTACGTGCTGGCCTGCCTGTTCGTCATCCTCGCCAACCTGCCCCAGGTGCCCGCGGCGCTGGGATCGATCGTGTCCGGGGCTTTCAATGCTGAAGGCATGACCGGCGGTGTCGTTGGTGTCATGATCGTGGGCTTCCAGCGTGCGGCGTTCTCCAACGAAGCGGGCCTGGGTTCCGCCGCCATTGCGCACTCGGCCGTCAAGACCCACCGGCCCGTGAGCGAGGGTTTCGTGGCCATGTTCGAGCCCCTCATCGACACAGTGGTCATATGTACCATGACAGCGCTCGCGATCGTCATCGCCGGTGCGCCGAGCCTGCAGGCCGGCATCGACACGGTGCAGGCCGGGAACGGCGCCCCCGACGGCGTCATCTTGACCTCTGATGCCTTCGCCACGGTGCTCCCGTGGTTCCCGGCGGTGCTGGCCGTGGCCGTCTCGCTGTTCGCCTTCTCCACCCTGATCACGTGGTCTTACTACGGGCTGAAGGCCTGGGAGTACCTCTTCGGCCGGAGCAAGGTCTCCGAGGTCACCTACAAGAGTATTTTCCTGTTCTTCACCGTTGTCGGAACTGTCCTGACCTTCACCCAGGTCTTGAGCTTTGCCGATGCTGCACTGTTTGTCTGCGCCTTCGTGAACCTGCTCGGCGTCTACCTGCTGCTGCCGGTCATCAAACGCGAAATGAAGGAATACCTCGCCGACCGCAAGAGCGGAAAGCTCAAGATCCTGGGTCTCGAGGACGAGGATCTCGAACCGAGCACGGTGCCCTGATCCACTAGGGTGGTGCCATGAATGAGCGAATGCAGTACAAAGCAGCAGTAGTTACCGGCGCCAGCACCGGAATCGGCGAGGCCACCGTGCGTGCGCTCCGGACCGAGGGGTGGACCGTGTACGCCGTCGCCCGCCGTGCGGACCGGCTGGAGGCGCTCGCCGCGGAAACCGGCGCCGTCGCCCTTCGGGCCGACGTGACCGATGACGACGACGTCGCCCGGCTCCTCGACGAGGTGACCCGCGCCGGGGGCATCGACACGCTCATCAACATCGCCGGCGGCGCCCGCGGCGCGGACAAGGTAGCCGAGGCCAAGACCGAGGACTGGGAATGGATGTTCGAGGTCAACGTCCTGGGCACCATGAAGCTCATCCGGGCGTTCCTCCCGATGCTGCGCGCCTGCGGTGAAGGCACCGTCCTGAACCTGACCTCGACGGCGGGACTCTCCGCCTATGAGGGCGGCGGCGGCTACAACGCAGCGAAGTTCGCCCAGCACGCCCTCACCGGGGCCCTGCGGCTAGAAGAGGCCGAGCACAACCTCCGCGTGATCGAGGTGGCGCCGGGCCTGGTCCAGACCGAGGAGTTCGCGCTGAACCGTCTCGGCGACCAGGCCGCCGCCGCCAAGGTCTATCAGGGCGTCGAAAAGCCGCTCACCGCGGCGGACGTCGCCGACGTCGTCCGGTTCGCCGTCGTGGCCCCGCACCACGTCAACCTCGACCAGATCGTGATCCGCCCGGTCGCCCAGGCCGCCAACTACAAGCTGATCCGCAAGGCCTAGCCCCGGAAGTCCCGGCACACCAACGCGGGGTCACCTACGGCCCATAAACCCCCGGTTTATGGGCCGTAGGTGACCCCGCGTTGCCTGGCCTAACCGGAGGCCGGGACGGACAGCGTCGCCATGATGGCGGCGTGGTCCGTTCCCGGCACCCGGTGCACCGCATAGTCCGCGCTGCCAACCGACGGACTGGTCACGAGGTGGTCGATCGTGATGCCGGGCAGCAGCAGGTCCTCCATGGGCCAGGTCGGGACCAGCCGTGAGCCCTGGATCATTCCCACGTCCACCAGCTTCCGGTCCCCGTCCTGCAGGAGCCGGCGGAACTCGGCATGGTCATAGCTGGCGTTGAAGTCACCGGCCAGCACCACATTCCCGGACCGGTTTACCTGCCGGCCGAGTGCCGCGAGGTCATTGCGCCACTTCGGCAGGCCAACGCCCACGGGAGCGCGGGCGTGGACATTCGTCAGTTCCACGACCGCCCGCTGCCCACGGGATGCCGCGGTGACGCGGATTATCGGCATCTGAAAATGCGAGTCCGGTACTAACCCGGTCGCCGCCAGCTGGTGGACGGAGTAGACAGCGTTCCCGGAGGCGCCGCCCGCGGGGGCGCTGATCCTGTTCGGAAGCAGGTCGGCCAGACCGGCGGCGCCCAGCCGGTCCTCGAGCGGCCGGGTGTATTCCTGGATCGTCAGCAGCGTGATGCCGTGCTCGCGCACCAGCCTCACGATTTCCGCCGCGTCCGCCTTGCCAAGCTTGGCGTTGAGGCTCATGGTCCTCAGCTCCACCGTGCCCTCCGCGGAATCCTGGGCAGCCCGGGCGTCGTCCAGCGGGACGAGCCAGAAGAGCTGCACGGCCACGAGGCCGGCCGCGGCGCCCGCCATCCACCGCCGGCGGCCCAGCACCGCGAACAGCAGCGAGGCGGTGGCAGGCAGCACCAGCCACGGGGTGAAGGACACCAGCTGGACCACGGTGATGGGCCAGTCCCGCGGCACGGCACGGAAGACGGACACCACCACCACCGGCGCCGCCGCCAGCCCCGCCAGGAACCGCCAGCGGGCCGTAGCCCGGCCGGCCGGCGTTCGGGGGGCGGCGCGGCCCCGGGCCCGGAACATCATGGGATTCAGTGTAGGCATTGCAGGCCCGCCGCAGTTGTTAGACTTCTCGTAGCAGCTTTGACCCGGCCATCACCGGTGAGCTTCCGGAAGAACGCCCCGACGCCGCGTCTGTGTGCGCCAGGGCTGGTAGAACCGGACGGGTAAGCCCGTTACAGCAGTCAATGAGCGGCCGACGCCGGGGCTCTCCTTTTACAGGGGTCCCGCGACGGTAAGTGAGGTGGTACCGCGGTGCCGGTGTTGTCGAAAGGCAGCCCGGGAGCCGTCCTCGCATCCTGAATGAATCCATTTGTTCACTAGCTCAACCCAGGATGTCGAGATGACTTATTACCCGAAGGCCTCCGCCGCACCCTCCGGCGCAGGTGCCACCAGCTCTGCTTCCAACACCTCAGGTGTGTCGGCTTCCGTGAAGTTCCCGGAGGTCGAGGAACGCATCCTCAAGTACTGGGATGAGGACGGCACCTTCCAGGCCAGCATCGACCAGCGCGACGCCGACCTTCCCGGCGGCGCACCTGGCAGCAACGAATTCGTCTTCTACGACGGTCCCCCTTTCGCCAACGGCCTGCCGCACTACGGCCACCTGCTCACCGGCTACGCCAAGGACCTCGTGGGCCGCTACCAGACCCAGCGCGGCCGCCGGGTCGAGCGCCGCTTCGGCTGGGACACCCACGGGCTGCCCGCCGAACTGGAGGCGATGAAGCAGCTGGGCATGACGGACAAGACTCAGATCGAGGCCATGGGCATCGACAAGTTCAACGACGCCTGCCGCGCGTCCGTGATGAAGTACGCCGACGAGTGGAAGAGCTACGTCACCCGCCAGGCCCGCTGGGTGGACTTCGAGAACGACTACAAGACGCTCAACGTCGAGTACATGGAATCGGTGCTCTGGGCTTTCAAGCAGCTGCACGAAAAGGGCCTGACGTACAACGGCTACCGCGTGCTGCCGTACTGCTGGAAGGACGAGACGCCGCTGTCCAACCATGAACTGCGCATGGACGACGACGTCTACAAGAACCGCCAGGACCAGACCGTGACGGTCACCTTCCCGATCACGGCGGGGGAGTCGGAACTGTCCCGCCAGCTCGCCGGTGTGCAGGCGCTCGCCTGGACCACCACGCCCTGGACCCTGCCCACCAACCTGGCGCTCGCCGTCGGGCCCGCCATCAGCTACGTCGTCCTGCCGGCCGGTCCGAACGGCGTCAAGGCTGCCGCAGCCGAAGCCCCCGTCACCGACAGCTTCCTGCTCGCCGCGGACCTGCTGGGCGCCTACGCCAAGGACCTCGGCTACGGCGACGGCGCCGAGGGCGCCGCGGCTGCCGAGGCCGCTGTCACCTCCCGCCACACCGGAGCCGAACTCGCAGGGCTGACATACGAGCCGCTCTGGGACTACTTCCACGACGCCGAAAAGTACGGCACCGAGAACGCCTGGCGCTTCCTCGTCGCGGACTACGTCACCACGACCGACGGCACCGGCATCGTCCACCAGGCCCCCGCCTACGGTGAAGACGACCAGAAGGTCTGTGAAGAGGCCGGCATCCCCGTGGTCCTGTCCGTGGACGAGGGCGCGAATTTCCTGCCGCTCTTCGGCCACGGCGACCTCGCCGAAATCGCCGGGCTGCAGGTGTTCGAGGCCAACAAACCGATCACCCAGGTGCTCCGCGCCCAGGGCCGCCTGGTCCGCCAGGCCAGCTACGAGCACAGCTACCCGCACTGCTGGCGCTGCCGGAACCCGCTGATCTACCGCGCGGTCTCCTCCTGGTACGTCGAGGTCACCAAGTTCAAGGACCGCATGTCCGAACTGAACCAGGAGATCAACTGGATCCCCGGCAATGTCAAGGACGGCCAGTTCGGCAAGTGGCTCGCCAACGCCCGTGACTGGTCCATCAGCCGCAACCGCTACTGGGGCAGCCCCATCCCGGTGTGGCAGTCCAGCGACCCGGACTACCCGCGCACCGACGTCTACGGCTCGCTCGCCGAGATCGAGGCCGACTTCGGCCGCCTGCCGCTGAACAAGGACGGCCAGGTGGACCTGCACCGTCCGTTCATCGACGAGCTCACCCGCCCGAACCCGGATGACCCGCGCACCCCGGAGGAAGGCCAGTCCGTGATGCGCCGCGTCGAGGACGTCCTGGACGTCTGGTTCGACTCCGGCTCCATGCCCTACGGACAGGTCCACTACCCGTTCCAGAACGAGGAATGGTTCGACACGCACAACCCGGCGGACTTCATCGTCGAGTACATCGGCCAGACCCGCGGCTGGTTCTACATGCTGCACATCCTTTCCACCGCGCTCTTCGACCGGCCGGCCTTCCGCAACGTCATCAGCCACGGCATCGTCCTGGGCTCCGACGGGCAGAAGATGTCCAAGAGCCTGCGCAACTACCCGGACGTCTCCGAGGTCCTGGACCGCGACGGTTCGGACGCGATGCGCTGGTTCCTGATGTCCAGCCCGATCCTGCGCGGCGGCAACCTCGTGGTCACCGAGCAGGGCATCCGCGACGGCGTCCGCCAGGTCATCCTGCCGCTGTGGAACGTGTACAGCTTCTTCACCCTCTACACGAACGCGGCCGGCGGAGCCGGTGGAACAGAGTCAGGGTATGACGCGAAGCTGCGCTACGACGGCTACGCCGACACCCTGGACCAGTACCTGATGGCCAACACCGGTGACCTGGTCCGGAACATGACCACGCAGCTGGACGGTTATGACATCTCCGGCGCCTGCGACGAACTGCGCAGCTACCTGGACATGCTCACCAACTGGTACGTCCGCCGCAGCCGCCAGCGTTTCTTCGACGAGGACGTTGACGCCTTCGACGCGCTCTACACCGCGCTGGAGACAGTCTGCCGGGTCTCGGCCTCGCTGCTGCCGCTGATCTCCGAGGAGATCTGGCGCGGGCTCACCGGCGGGCGCTCCGTGCACCTGGCCGACTGGCCGGACGCGGAGCTGTTCCCGGCCAACCCGGGACTCGTTGAAGCGATGGACCGGGTCCAGCAGATCTGCTCCACCGGATCCTCGCTGCGCAAGGCCGCCAACCTGCGGGTGCGCCTGCCGCTGCAGGAGCTCACCGTCGTCGCACCCGGCGCGGGCGCGCTGGAAGGCTTCGCCGCCGTCGTCGCCGACGAACTCAACCTGCGCTCCGTCCGGCTGCTCGACGCCGACAGCGCCTCCCCGGAGGAGTTCGGGATCGAGCAGAAGCTCGTGCTCAACGCCCGCGCCGCGGGTCCGCGCCTGGGCAAGAACGTCCAGCAGGCCATCAAGGGCTCCAAGTCCGGCGACTGGTCCATCCAGACAATCGACGGTGTCGAGGGTGTTGTTGTTGCCGGCGGGCTCGCGCTTGAGCCGCAGGAATACACCCTGGAAACCGTCGTGGCCGAAGCCGCGGAAGGCGAAGGGTCACGGGCGGCCGCAGTGCTGCCCGGCGGCGGCTTTGTGGTCCTCAACACCGAGGTCACTGCCGAACTCGAAGCCGAAGGCGCGGCCCGCGACATGGTCCGTGCCATCCAGCAGGCCCGCAAGGATGCCGGGCTGAACGTCAGCGACCGGATCCACACCACCGTGACCGCGCAGCAGGACGTCGTCGATGCCCTGCTGGCCAACGCGGAGCTCGTCAAGACCGAAACCCTGACGGTCCGGCTGGACGCCGTCCCGGCCGACGTCAAGGAACCGCAGGTCAGTGTTGCCAGGACCGCGGCAGAAAAAGTAGAGGCCTAAACCATGACCGACGAATTCTCCGTGGAAAGCGTCTACGCCGAGCTGCTCGGCCGGGCGCCCGAAAACAAGATGGAGCCGCGGCTTGCCCCGCTGCACCGGGCGATGGACATCCTGGGGGAGCCGAACAAGGCGTTCCCGATCATCCACGTCACCGGCACCAACGGCAAAACCTCCACCGCCCGGATGATCGAGGCGGGGCTGCGTGCCCACGGACTGAGCACGGGACGCTACACCAGCCCGCACCTGTCCAAGGTCACCGAGCGGATCAGTATCGACGGCGAACCGGTGTCGGATGAGACCTTCGTCCGGATCTGGGACGAGATCCGCCCGTACCTGGCCATTGTGGACGGCGAACTCGAGGCCGAGGGCCAGCCCCGGCTGACCTACTTCGAATGCCTCACGATCCTGGGCTTCGCGGTCTTCGCCGACCAGCCGGTCAACGTTGCCGTCATCGAGGTGGGCCTGGGCGGAATCACCGATGCGACCAACGTCGGTGACGGGCAGGTCTTCGTGGTCACCCCGATCTCGCTGGACCATACGGAGCTCCTCGGTGACACCACGGAGGACATCGCGCACGAAAAGGCCGGCATCATCAAACCCGGCGGTTTCCTGGTCAGCGCCGCGCAGCCCCGGGACGCGGCACAGGTCCTGCTGGAAAAGGCCAAGGAAACGAACGTTCCGTTCCGCTTCGAAGGTGTCGAGTTCGGCGTCGAATCCCGCACCGTCGCCGTCGGCGGACAGATGGTCACCATCCAGGGGATCGCGGGCCGCTACGAGGATCTGCTCGTGCCGCTGCACGGCGCACACCAGGCGGAGAACGCCGCCGTCGCGATCGCTGCGCTGGAGGCCTTCTTCGGCGCCGAAAAGCCGCTCGACGCCGGACTCGTGCAGGAAGCCTTCGCCTCCGTCACCTCACCCGGACGCCTCGAAGTGGTGCGCACCGCGCCGACCATCATCGTGGACGCCGCGCATAACCCCGAAGGCATCCGGGTCTCCGCCGAGACCATCCATGAGGCCTTCAGCTTCACCAAGCTCGTGGTGGTGGTCGGTGTCCTGCGTGAAAAGGACGCCGAGGAAATCCTCCGCCAGCTCAAGGAATCCCTCGGCGACCTGGCCGCCGAGTACTGCTTCACCCAGTCCAACTCGCCGCGTGCCGTCCCTGCCGAGGACCTCGCGGAACTTGCCCTCGAGCTGGGGTTCGGCGAGGACAACATCCACGTCGCGGAGAAGCTCGACGACGCCCTCGAATGGGCGGTGGAACGCGCCGAAGCCAACGATGACCTCGCCGGCGGCGTCCTCGTCACCGGATCCATCACGCTCGTCGCGGAAGCCCGGATCCTGCTCGGAAAGGCGGACGCCTAGACCATGGCGAAACTCACCAAGGCCCAGCGCGAATGGCGCCCGGGCATGCCCAAAAAACGCCGCTCCACCAAGGTCATGTTCGCCTCAACGGTGCTGCTGCTTGAAGCCTTCGTGGTGCTCTTCGGCACCCTCACCGTCTTCGGGCTGCGGCGGGACGAGTTCGCGCCGGTCCTGATCTTCTCCGTCGGGATCGCGCTGTGCCTCGTGTACGTTTTCACCTGCGCTGTCCTTTCCAAACCGTGGGGGGTGGCGCTGGGCTGGATCCTGCAGATCGTGCTGATCCTGACCGGCATCCTGGAACCGGCGATGTTCCTGGTCGGCGGCCTCTTCGCGGTGGCCTGGTGGTACGGGATCCGCACCGGCATCAGGATTGACCGCGAGGCCGCCCAGCGGGAACGCGACCAGGCTGCCTGGGACGCAGCCCACCCCGAAGACCAGAGCAACTAGACTAATTTCCAAACCCGCCCCAACACCTAGGAGCAGCTGTGAGCATTGAGCGCACCCTCGTCCTGATCAAGCCCGACGGCGTCACCCGCAACCTGACCGGCAGCATCATCGCCCGCATCGAAGCCAAGGGCTACACCCTGGCCGAACTCAAGAAGGTCGAAGCGAGCCGCGCACTGCTGGAGCAGCACTACGAGGAACACGTGGGCAAGCCGTTCTACGAGCCGCTCCTCGAATTCATGCTCAGCGGACCTGTTGTCGCCGCGATCTTCGAGGGCCACCGCGTCGTCGAGGGCTTCCGCTCGCTCGCCGGCGCCACGGATCCGACGGTTGCGGCCCCCGGCACCATCCGCGGGGACTTCGGCCGCGACTGGGGCGTGAAGGTTCAGCAGAACCTGGTCCACGGCTCCGACTCCCTGGACTCCGCGGAGCGCGAGATCAAGATCTGGTTCCAGGACTAACTTTCCCGGACCCGCCCTCCCCGCCGCGGTGACACTTAGCCGAGGTGACAGTTAAGGCCCATGTTCGCGACGAACATGGGCCTTAACTGTCACCTCGGCGGGGAGGTTAATCCGCAGGGCTGAACGGGGCAGCAAGCGGGAGGAGGTGCTTAGTAGCCGGACGTCCCGATGAAGACCTGGATGAAGGCGAAGAAGATGGTGGACACGACCGCGACGTAGAGCAGCGCGGTGATGATCCAGCCGGAGTCGCCCAGGATCCTGGTGGGGCCCTCGGCCAGCCGGATCACGCCGTGGCTCACGTTGCGGACGGTGACCCAGACGAACAGCGGAATCATCGCAGCCCAGACGACCATGCAGAACGGGCACAGGATGTGGATGGAGTACAGCGCCTGCGACCAGAGCCACACCACGAAGGCGAAGCCCAGGGTCACGCCGGCCTGCAGCCCCAGCCAGTACCAGCGGGCAAAGGTGGCCCCCGCGAGCAGGCCCATGGCCGTGGTGATGATGACCGCGAACGCGACGATGCCCATCAGCATGTTGGGGAAGCCGAACACCGAACCCTGCCAGGTCTGCATGACCTGTCCGCAGGAGATCCAGGGGTTCACATCGCACACGGTCACGTGACTGGGATCCTTGAGGACCTCCAGCTTTTCCAGCACCAGTGCGCCGGAGGCGAGCCAGCCGACGATGCCGGTAATCAGCAGGAGCCACGCGAACGGGCGGCCGCGGGTCATCGGAGGCAACGGCCGTTCCGCAGCGGAGGTGCTGGAGCTTCGCTGCTGCGCGGTTGCCTCGCCGGTGGCACTGGAGATGCTGGGCATGGAATGAATGTCCTTCGGGTCGGGTGCAACTGGTCCGATTGTATCGCCGGAGACTGAATGAAGTCCGGGATGCGTCGTGCCGTCCCCAGTACTTCGGCACACGACGCGGGCCGGATGAGTGGCTACGCCTGCTTTGACGGGTCCTGTGAGACAATGATCATGGCTGGAACCCGATCCACATCCGGGCTCCGGTCCGGCGACTTTGTTCCAAAGACCGCCAATGATGAGCAGGGAGCTTCGGATCCTCTGATCCGGGCTGTCCCGCAATGCCATTGGACGGCACCTGGTTGTGGCGTGTAGATCAACGGGTTTCAGAACAATTCCGCCGGCCCTCCAGGGCTGCCGCACCCCACTGCCGGTGCGAACCTGAGGGTATCCAATTGACTTCTGTCACTGCCTGCGGGTGCTGACAAATATTTGCCCCAACGGGTGCCGGATGTGGCGGCACGTCAGGGGCAGGAGTGTTGCCACATATGGATAATGACCAGGTTGTAACGGGTAACGAACACGCGCTTGTCACCGCAGCAGCAGCAGTAACTGTTGACGCGGCGGAAACAGCGGCAGCAGCCACGCCGCCGAAGCGGCCGGTCCGGACCCGCCGCAAGGCCCTTCCCAAGGCCGAGACCGCAGCTGACACAGCAGCCCCCGCCGACGGCGCCGAAGCTGCGGCCGCAGAAGCTCCGGCCGCCGAAGCCAAGGCCAAGGCACCCGTCCGCCGCTCCCGCGCCCGCAAGGTTGCAGAACCGGCCGAACCCCTTCCGGCCTTCGCTGACGAAGCAGCCTCGGCTGCCCTCGCCGAAGCGCCGGCAGCCGAGGCCGCTGAGGCGCCGGTCGAGAAGCCCGTCCGACGCCGCGCCAGCCGCGCCAAGGCCGCTGCGCCCGCCGTGGAAGCCCCCGCCGCCGAGACCCCCGCAGCGGATGAAACTGCACAGGCTGCGCAGACGCCCGCCGCCGCGCCGCAGGCCCCCGCCGCCGCGGACACAGCAGCCCCCCCAGCACCCGTTACGGCGACGCCCGAAGAAGCACCCTCCGCCGCCTCCTCGCTCTTCCTTGAGCCGGGATTCGTCACCTCGATGATCTTCCAGGCCCCCGACCTGACCTCCGCCGCGCGCCCTGCCACGGCCCCTGCGGCGGCGGCAGAAGCCGAAGAAGCCGAGGAAGATGAAGGCGAGGAGGTCGACGGCGAAGATGCCGGCAGCCGCCGCCGTCGTCGCAGTCGCGGCCGCCGCGGACGCAGCAGCCGCGGATCCGAGAATGAGACCGGCGCCGGGGACGACTCCGAAGGCGCCGGAGACGGGGAAGAAGAGGGCTCCGAGGAGCCGCTTGAAGACGGCGTGACCTCGCGCCGCCGCCGCCGCCGCCGCCGCGGTGACCAGGACCTGGAACTGACCGGCGGGGAAGACGACGATCCGCCCAACACGGTTACCCGCGTCCGCGCACCCCGTGCGGCCACCGAGGCGCCGGTCAACAACCGCGTCACGTCCCTCAAAGGCTCCACCCGGCTTGAGGCGAAGAAGCAGCGCCGCCGTGAATCCCGCGATACCGGTCGCCGCCGCACCGTCATCACCGAGGCCGAGTTCCTGGCCCGGCGCGAATCGGTTGACCGCCAGATGATCGTCCGCCAGCGCGACGACAGAATCCAGATCGGCGTCCTCGAGGACGGCGTGCTGGCCGAGCACTTCGTCTCGAAGACCCAGCAGGATTCCCTGATCGGCAACGTGTACCTGGGCAAGGTCCAGAACGTGCTGCCGTCGATGGAAGCGGCCTTCGTGGACATCGGACGCGGCCGCAACGCCGTGCTCTACGCCGGCGAAGTCAATTGGGAGTCCGTCAACCTCGAAGGCAAGCAGCGCCGGATCGAGAACGCGCTGAAGTCCGGCGACTCGGTACTGGTCCAGGTCACCAAGGACCCGGTCGGCCACAAGGGCGCACGCCTCACGAGCCAGATCTCCCTGCCCGGCCGCTACCTCGTCTACGTTCCCGGCGGTTCCATGACCGGAATCTCCCGCAAGCTGCCCGACGTCGAACGCAACCGGCTCAAGCGGATCCTCAAGGACCGGCTGCCGGAAGATGCCGGCGTCATTGTCCGCACCGCGGCCGAGGGCGCGTCCGAGGAAGAGCTCACGCACGACATCAACCGCCTCCGCGCCCAGTGGGAAGGCATCGAGGGCCAGTCGACCTCCACCAAGATCCTCGCCCCCGAGCTGCTCTACGGCGAACCCGATCTGACCATCAAGGTAGTCCGTGACGTCTTCAACGAGGACTTCTCCAAGCTGATCGTCTCCGGCGAGGAAGCCTGGGACACCATCGAGGCCTACGTCACCTACGTGGCGCCCGACCTCGTGGGCCGGCTCGAGAAGTGGACCAAGGACACAGACATCTTCGCGGCCTGGCGCATCGACGAGCAGATCCACAAGGCGCTGGACCGCAAGGTCTTCCTGCCCTCCGGCGGCTCCCTCGTGATCGACCGCACCGAGGCCATGACCGTGGTGGACGTCAACACCGGCAAGTTCACCGGCAGCGGCGGCAACCTTGAGGAAACCGTCACCAAGAACAACCTCGAAGCTGCCGAGGAAGTCGTCCGGCAGCTGCGGCTCCGCGATATCGGCGGCATCATCGTCATCGACTTCATCGACATGGTGCTTGAATCGAACCGCGACCTCGTGCTGCGCCGAATGGTCGAGTGCCTGGGCCGGGACCGCACCAAACACCAGGTGGCGGAGGTGACCTCCCTGGGCCTCGTGCAGATGACGCGCAAGCGGATGGGCACCGGGCTGCTGGAAGTCTTCGGCGAACAGTGCGAAACCTGCGCCGGCCGCGGCATCGTCACCCACGACGAGCCGGTCGAGCACCGCCGCGCCAACGTTGTTGCCGCCGAGCACCACGTCCCGCGCACGGAACACCAGCAGCCGGCCGCGCGGACCGAACGCAAGAGCCGGCGCCGCGGCAGGGGCGGCCAGGGGCAGGAGGACCAGTACGTCCCGGCAGCAGTCCATCCCGAGCCGACCGAGGCCGAACGCCACGCCAAGGCCGAGGCAACCCGGGCAGCGCTGGCGAACATCGCCGCGGCGGCCCACGCCGCGCACCTGCATGACGGGGAGGCAGCCACCGCTGCCGACGCCGAGACCCGCCAGGCCGCTGTCGATGCGGTCGTCGAGCTGGCCGCCACAGAGGAAGCAGCGGGACGGCCCGCCGCCGTGCTGACGTTCGGCGGTGAGCAGGTCGCCCTGCCGTTCGTGGAGCACGCCGACAAGGCCAATGCGCCCGCGCTGACCCTGGACCTGCTGACAGAGGCCTTCGCCCACCTGGGTGAGGCCGAGGCAGCCCAGGCGCCGGCGGCAAAGTCAGCCGCGGCGACGGCCCCGGCCGCCCGGTCCGCGGCGGCAGCTCCGGCGCGCACCGGCGGAACCGGCCCGGGACGCACCCAGGCGCCGGGTTCCCAGACCGAGGCGGAAGCCGAGGCCGGAACCTCACGTGCCCGTCGCGGCCGCCGCAACCGGAGCGCCAGCCGCGCCCAGGGTGCAGCCAACGAGACCTCCGTGGAACAGCGGCAGGAAACTCCGCACGCCGCAGCGGTCTCGGTGCACGAGGCGAAGGTACCGGCAGCAACAACGCCGGCCGCCAAGCCTGCTGCGAGCGAGCCGATCATCCTTGGCGTCGGAGTTCCGGCCTCGGAGCTCTAACCGAAACAGTTCAGCAAGGCCGCGGGTGCGGTCCGGACGGCGTAGCAATACGCCAGGTTCGGGCCGTGCCCGCGGTTTCGTTAACGGATGAGGCTAGGCTGGATCACTGACACGGGGTGCCGCGCATCGAGCCGGCTGAGATCCAGACCCGTTGAACCTGTCCGGTTAGCACCGGCGAAGGGATGTCTCTCTTGACCACCGCCTCATCATTTCTTCCGTCTGACCCTGCCCCCTTGGCGCCCCGGATCCCGCGCGTGCTGGCGATCGCCGGCTCCGATCCCTCCGGCGGCGCCGGGATCCAGGCCGACCTCAAGAGCATTGCCGCCCACGGCGGCTATGGCATGGCGGCCATCACGGCCCTGACCGCGCAGAACACCCGCGGCGTCAGCGCCGTCCATGTCCCGCCCGCGGCCTTCCTGACCGCCCAGCTCGACGCCGTCAGCCAGGACATCAGCATCGACGCCGTCAAGATCGGGATGCTGGGGGATGCCTCCGTGATCGACGCCGTGCGCAGCTGGCTGGCGAAGACCCGCCCCGGCGTCGTGGTCCTGGATCCCGTGATGGTGGCGACCAGCGGCGACCGGCTGCTGCAGGAGTCCGCAGAGGCTGCCCTGCACGCCCTGCTGCCGTATGCGGACCTGATCACCCCCAACCTCGCCGAGCTCGCCATCCTGCTTCGGGAACCCGCCGCCGAGGACTGGTCCGGGGCGCTGGAACAGGGCAAACGGCTCGCCGCGCAGACCGGAACCACGGTCCTGGTGAAGGGCGGACACCTTGAGCGCGGCGGATGCCCCGACGCGCTGGTCAACACCGGCGGACTCCTCGCCCAGGACGTCGTGGTGGTGCCGGGGGAGCGGGTATCCACCCGCAACAGCCACGGGACAGGATGTTCGCTGTCCTCGGCCATGGCTACCGTGCAAGCCAGAACCATTGGACACGCCGGGGCGGGGGACTGGGAGGCTGCGCTCCGCGAGGTCAAACCCTGGCTGCAGGGGGCACTGCGCAGCTCGGACAAGCTTGACGTCGGAACCGGCAACGGTCCGGTCCACCACTTCCATCATGTCCAGCAGCAGACCGAGGACCACGGCCGGACCCGGCGGATACCGGCCGCCGGTGAATTCGCCGCCGCCCTCCGGGCCTCCGCAACCGCCGACCTCGAGTCGATCTACGGACTGGACTTCATCAAGGCCCTTGCCGACGGGTCGCTGCCGGAGCACGAATTCGCCTACTATCTCGCCCAGGACGCCCTGTACCTCAACGGCTATTCCCGGGTCCTGGCCCGTGCCGCCGCCATCGCACCCACCGAGGCTGAGCAGCTCTTCTGGGCCCGCTCCGCCCAGCACTGCCTCGAAGTGGAATCCGATCTGCACCGGACCTGGCTGAGCGGCCGCACGGCACACGTGACGCCCGGGCCGGTCACCAAGTCCTACGTGGACCATCTGCTGGCCGCGTCGGTGTCCGGCAGCTACGCGGTGCTGCTCGCCGCGGTGCTGCCGTGCTTCTGGCTCTACGCCGAGGTCGGGGAAACCCTGCACGGGCAGTTCCTCGCCGCGGGCGCCCCGGCCGAGAATCGCTACGCGGTGTGGCTGCGCACCTATGCCGATGAGGACTTCGCGGCCGCCACCCGGCAGGCCGTCGCCTACACAGACGCTGCGGCGCGGGCGGCGTCGGAGAGCGAACGGGACGCGATGGCCCTGGCCTTCCGGCAGTCTGCCCGCTACGAGGTCGATTTCTTCGACGCGCCGCGCCGGCACGCCTGACGTGGGGAGCCGGGGGAGCCTGTACGATGGTTGGGCACGGTTCCGGAAGTCGTTGCGGCAAGGCTCTGTCCATACAGAGTGGCGCCTATCACGTACCTCCCTTCGGAACCAGCCTCATTTGCGGCCGAAGGCAAAATTAGCGTAGTCTAGATCTTCGGTGCTTACGCCAACACTTGGGTTATGACCTTGAGGACGCTCCACTTGATTTCGAGTGCGAATGTCCACGGGATAGCTCATGGGTTCCCCCGGGGAATCCACCGGCGTAGAGGCACAGCGTGAGCCGGACCAGAAAACTTTGGACCCAGGTTCCGCACGCAAATCTAGTAATAAACGTCGAGAGAAGTGAGTTCCCCAGTGGTGTACGCGATTGTCCGCGCAGGCGGCCGCCAAGAGAAGGTTTCCGTTGGAGACTTCGTTACCCTGAACCGCGTCCCCGGTGGAGCCGGCAGCACCTTTGAGCTGCCCGCACTGCTCCTGGTAGACGGTGACAAGGTTACGTCCGCTGCCGCGGACCTGGCCAAGGTAACGGTTACGGCTGAGATCCTCGAAGACCTTCGTGGTCCGAAGATCGTCATCCAGAAGTTCAAGAACAAGACCGGCTACAAGAAGCGCCAGGGTCACCGTCAGGAATTGACCAAGGTCAAGATCACCGGTATCAAGTAACTAACCGTTACTGTTCAGGTTTTCCGCAGATTCCCCAGAATTTTTAAGGCAGGCATTTTCAAATGGCACATAAAAAAGGCGCGAGTTCCACTCGCAACGGTCGTGACTCCAACGCCCAGTACCTCGGCGTCAAGCGCTTCGGCGGCCAGGTAGTTTCCGCAGGCGAGATCATCGTCCGCCAGCGTGGCACCCACTTCCACCCGGGCGCCGGCGTTGGCCGCGGCGGGGACGACACCCTGTTCGCACTGGCCCCCGGCGCAGTCGAGTTCGGCACCCGCCGCGGTCGTCGCGTTGTGAACATTGTGGCTGCTGCAGCTGCAGAGTAACAACAAGTCTTAAAACGGTGGGGCGGGCCATTAGGTCCGCTCCACCGGTGTTTTAACCGCATTACAATCATCTTGGGACTCTTTGGAGGCCCGGGGAACAGCACTGAGGAGATCCACGTGGCGAGCTTTGTAGACCGGGTAGTACTGCACGTATCCGGCGGTACCGGCGGCCACGGCTGTGTCTCCGTTCACCGCGAGAAGTTCAAGCCCCTCGGCGGCCCCGACGGCGGCAACGGCGGCAACGGCGGCGACGTCATCCTGCGGGTCGATCCCCAGACCACCACCCTGCTCGACTACCACCACGCCCCGCACCGCCACGCCACCAACGGCGGCCCCGGCATGGGCGACTGGCGCGCCGGAAAGCACGGCGAAACCCTGATCCTCCCGGTTCCCGAGGGCACCGTGGTCAAGTCCAAGGACGGACGTGTCCTCGCGGACCTCGTCGGCGAAGGCACCGAATACATCGCCGCCGCCGGCGGCATCGGCGGGCTGGGCAACGCCTCGCTTTCCTCGCAGAAGCGCCGCGCCCCCGGCTTCGCGCTGCTCGGCATCGAAGGCGAAGCCGCTGACGTCGTCCTGGAACTGAAGTCCATCGCCGACATCGCCCTCGTCGGCTTCCCCTCCGCCGGCAAGTCCAGCCTGATCGCCGCGATGTCCGCCGCGCGGCCCAAGATCGCCGACTACCCTTTCACCACCCTGATCCCGAACCTCGGCGTGGTCCAGGCCGGCGAGGTGCGCTTCACCATCGCCGACGTCCCGGGCCTGATTGAAGGCGCCAGCGAAGGCAAGGGCCTCGGCCACCACTTCCTGCGCCACGTCGAGCGCTGCGCCGCCCTGGTGCACGTCCTCGACTGCGGCACGCTCGAGTCGGACCGCGATCCGCTCTCCGACCTCGCCGTCATCGAGGCCGAGCTGGAAAAGTACGCCGTGGACATGAGCTTTGCGGGCTCCGACGGTGAAGTCGTTCCGCTGAACCACCGTCCGCGCCTGATCGCCCTGAACAAGGTCGACCTCCCGGACGGCAAGGACATGGCCGAATTCGTCCGCCCGGAACTTGAATCCCGCGGCTACAAGGTCTTCGAAATCTCGGCCACCAGCCACGAGGGCCTCCGCCAGCTTGGTTTCGCCATGGCAGAGATCGTCCAGGCCGCCCGCGACGCCGTCGCCGCTGCTCCGCCGAAGGTCCACGCACCGGTGCTCAAGCCTCGCGCCGTCAACGAATCCGGCTTCAAGATCCGCCGCGAGGAGAAGAACCTGGAGCCGCTGTTCCGCGTCCTGGGCGACAAGCCCGTGCGCTGGGTCAAGCAGACCGACTTCACCAACGAGGAGGCCATCGGCTACCTCGCCGACCGCCTGGCCAAGCTCGGCGTCGAAAACGAACTCTTCAAGCAGGGCGCCAAGCCGGGCGACATGGTCGTCATCGGCGAGGACGACGGCGTCGTCTTCGACTGGGAGCCGACCATGATGGCCGGCGCCGAACTGCTGGCCGCTCCGCGCGGCACCGACGTGCGCTTCGCCGACATCGGCGACCGCCCCACCCGTGGACAGAAGCGCGACGAGCAGGTCGAACGCCGCGAGGCCAAGGCCGCGGCCCGCGCCGAGCTCGAAGCCGAGCGCAAGGCCGGAATCTGGACCGAATCCGTCAGCGGACGCCGCCCCAAGCCGCTCACGGAGAGCGGACTCAGCGAAGAAAATGAGGAGTGAACCCGCAGACGTGAGTGTTAATTCCGCAGTAGTCATCGAGGGACCCAGCGACGACAGGAGCGTGCTCACCAGAGCGCGTCGCATCGTGGTCAAGGTCGGCTCGTCGTCGCTCACCAGCATCAAGGGCGGCATTTCCGAAGAAGCGCTCATCGCACTGTCGGACGCCCTGGCGGTCAAAAGCAACGCGGGCATGGAAATCATCCTGGTGTCCTCCGGGGCCATCGCAGCCGGCCTGGCACCGTTGGGACTGGCCAAGCGGCCCCGGGACCTGGCCACCCAGCAGGCAGCCGCCAGCGTGGGTCAGGGCCTTTTGATGGCGCGCTACACGCAGGCCTTCGGCGCCCACGGCGTGACTGTCAGCCAGGTGCTGCTGACCGCAGATGACCTCATGCGGCGCAGCCACCACATGAACGCCTTCCGCGCCCTGAATCGGCTCCTTAACCTGGGCGTAGTGCCGGTGGTCAACGAAAACGACACCGTCGCCACGCACAAGATCCGTTTCGGCGACAATGACCGGCTGTCGGCCCTGGTGGCCCACCTGGTCCGCGCCGATGCCCTGGTGCTGTTGTCCGACGTAGATTCGCTCTACGACGGACCTCCGGCGAAGGGCGCCAAACGGATTCCCCGCGTCGACGGCCCGCAGGACCTCGAGGGTGTGACCATCGGCGATCCCGGCAAGGCCGGTGTTGGAACGGGAGGCATGCAGACAAAGGTGGAGGCGGCCATCATGGCGGCCGATTCCGGGATCCCTGCGATGGTCACGTCGACGGCGAATGTGGCCGCGGCCCTGGCCGGCGAAGACGTTGGAACCTGGTTCACCGTGAACGGGGCACGCAAGCCGGTGCGGATGATGTGGCTCGCCCACCTCGCGCACGTGCAGGGCCGGCTGATCCTCGACGACGGCGCGGTGACTGCCGTGAGTAAAAACCACACCTCGCTGCTCCCAGCCGGGATCTCGGCGGTTGAAGGCAATTTCGAAGCAGGGGACGCCGTGGAAATGGTCGCTGCCGACGGCACCGTCATTGCGCGCGGGCTGGTCAACTATTCCGCAGATGAGCTGCCGCAGATGCTGGGCCGCTCCACGGTGGAACTCGGGGAGTCGCTGGGCCGGGGATTTGACCGTGAGGTTGTCCACGTTGACGACCTGGTTCTGGTTTAGCCGGCACGCCCGCCTAGACTTGAAGGATGACTGAGGCACTGATTCCCCAAGCCGCTGAGAATACCATCGATGCCACAGAGGTATCCCCGATGCCCGGGCAAGTGAAGACGCAACCTTCACCGGCCGAGGTCGAGGAAGCCGTGCACGCCATCGCCGACCGCTCACGCCAGGCCGCCCGCCGGATGGGGCGCGCCAACCGGGCCTGGAAAGACCGCGGCCTCCGTGCCATTGCCGCCGCCCTGCTGGAGCGCAAGGCCCAGATCCTCGCCGCCAACACCACGGACGTCGCCGCAGGGAAAGCAAACGGCACATCCGCTGCCATGCTGGACCGGCTCACCCTCACCGACGCGCGCATCCAGGGCCTCGCCGACGCGCTGGAGAACCTCGCCAACCTGCCGGACCCGGTCGGGAACGTGGTGCGCGGCCAGACCCTCCCCAACGGGCTGCGGCTGCGCCAGATCAACGTGCCCCTGGGTGTCGTCGCCGCCATCTACGAGGCGCGACCCAACGTCACCGTGGACATTGCCGGGCTGGGGCTGAAGAGCGGCAACGCCGTCATCCTGCGCGGCGGGACCGCCGCGGCCGCCACGAACTCCGCCCTCGTCACCGTGCTCCGCGAGGCCCTCGACTCGGTGGGCCTGCCCGCCGACGCCGTGCAGAGCGTCGACCAGTTCGGCCGCGAAGGGGCCAACGCCCTGATGCGCGCCCGCGGACGGGTCGACGTCCTGATTCCCCGCGGCGGCCGGGATTTGATCCAGTCCGTCGTGGCCAACGCCAAGGTTCCCGTGATCGAGACCGGCGAGGGCAACGTGCACATCTTCCTGGACGCCTCCGCGAACGAGGAAATGGCGGTGGAGATCCTGCTGAACGCCAAGACCCAGCGGCCGAGTGTCTGCAATACCGTCGAAACCCTGCTGGTCCACTCCGCTTCAACAGTGCTGCCGGCCGTGGCCGCAGCCCTGCGCGCTGCCGGTGTCACCCTGCACACCGACGAACGGATCCGCGCCGCGCTTCCGGACACGGTCGAAACCGTCCCCGCCACCGATGAGGACTGGGCCACCGAATACATGGACCTGGACCTCGCCGTGGCCATGGTGGACAGCCTCGACGAGGCAGTCAAGCACATCCGCACCTGGACCACCGGCCACACCGAAGCGATCCTGACCAATGACCTGGCCAACGCAGAGCGCTTCATCGCGGAGATCGATTCCGCCGCCGTAATCGTGAACGCTTCCACGCGCTTCACCGACGGCGGCGAGCTCGGCCTGGGCGCCGAGGTGGGCATCTCCACCCAGAAGCTGCACGCCCGCGGCCCGATGGGATTGACCGAACTGACCACCACCAAGTGGATCGTCCAGGGCGAGGGCCAGATCAGGGTCTAGTAACGCTGTAACATGGAACAGAAGTCCGGAACGGCGGGGATACCCGCCGTCCTCAAATCTTGAACTCACTAGGGGAGAACATGCTGTCGCAGCAGATCGCCACAATCGTCGCCGCCGCCGGCGGATCAGGCCATGAGGAGCTCGCGCCGCTCATTGCGCCGCCCCTCGCCATTGGCGCCATTATGTTCGCGCTGCTGATGGTCATGCTGTTCATCACGCTGTCCTACTCCAACCTGGGCAAGCGCCACGAGGCCGTCGAGGAGCACGTGGACCCGCACCGCCAGCACCCGAACAAGCACGACCACGGCCAAGGGCACTAATATTTCGGCCACCGTGAAGCAGCGCGGCGCCAAGCGCCGCCTGCGTCTGGGTGTGATGGGTGGCACGTTCGATCCCATCCACCACGGCCACCTTGTCGCGGCCAGCGAGGTCGCGGCCAAGTTCGACTTGGACGAAGTAGTCTTCGTGCCCACGGGCCAGCCCTGGCAGAAGATGAGCAAAAAGGTCAGCGAGGCCGAGCACCGGTACCTCATGACCGTCATCGCCACCGCCTCAAACCCCCGCTTCACCGTCAGCCGGGTCGACGTGGACCGGCCCGGGCCCACGTACACGATCGATACCCTCCGGGACCTGCACACGCTGCGTCCCGATGCGGACCTGTTCTTCATTACCGGAGCTGACGCCCTGGCGCAGATCCTGTCCTGGAAGGACATCGACGAGCTGTGGTCCCTCGCGCACTTCGTCGGCGTCACCCGCCCCGGGCATGTCCTGGACGGGATGGGCCGCAAGGACGTAAGCCTGCTCGAGGTCCCCGCCATGGCGATCTCCTCGACGGACTGCCGCACCAGGGTCGCGGCGGGGAACCCCGTCTGGTACCTCGTCCCCGACGGCGTCGTCCAGTACATCGCCAAGTACGGGCTGTACGGCGGCGACCCGGACCCGGGGGACACTTCCGCCGGCAATGGCGCCGCACGCTATGACCGCAGCACCGAGTTAGCCCAACCCGCCAGCACCGAATGAGTTTGCCATGAGTCAGCAACAGCCACCAATCCGCAGCCGCCGCGAACTGCGCCAGGCCAGAGATGAACGCCTGGAAGCGAACCAGGAGCCCGGCACCACCGGCCCCGGCGCGGTTCGTGCTGCCTCGAATGGCCCTGCGCCGGCTGCCGACTCGCCTGCTGCCGGTGCGCAGCGTCCTGCCAGCCCCCGGGCCCCCGGCGTTGCTGCCCCCGGCGTTGTCGACCCCGGCGAGCCCACTGAGGCGGAAAGCACCGGCCGCCGTCGGAATCCGGGCCCCGTGGACTCCATCCGCACCACTGCCGGCCCGGAGCGGTCCTCGCAGGTCCGCGCACGCGACCGCGCCACCCTGCGCACGATCAAGGAACTTGCCGAGAAGGAGGGCAACCTCGCCGGCGGGGGACCGCCCACCCGGCGCCAGCTCCGGCTGCTGCAGCTGGCAGCCGAAACAGCCCCGGCAACCGCGGCCAACCTGATCGTCCCCGCCTCGCCGCGGACCCGGGCCACCCCGGTCGTTCCCCGGCCCAACAAGGCCCCCGCTGTCCAGCCCGGTGCTCTGCCTGCACCCGCTGCCAAAAAGCCGGCGCAGAAGACCGACGACGGCGGCTCCGCCGGCACGGGCCGTCAGGGCCCCGAGGGAATGACCGTGGAACAGGCCCTGGCCGCCCGGGAACTCTTGGCCGAGCAGGCCAAAAACCAGCTCGCCAAAATGGGACACATCAACGCGACCGATCCCGACGCCGTCGACCCTGACGTGCTGGCGGAGCAGATTGCCCTGGCCGAGCGGGCCGCGGTGCTGAACCGCCGGGCCGCCGCGAAACTGAAGCTGGCCGAGCAGAACAGCACGCCGGAACCAGCGCGGAATGATCCGACCACGGCCAACAACCTGGCCATGGTCACACCCCTGGAGTTCGTCCAGGTTCCCGGCGTGGAGCGGCCCGTCCTGAAGCGCCCTGCCACGTCCCACGTTCCGGTCGTCACCCACCCGGGTCCCCGGGTTGAGTCGCCCCGGAAGTCCGGCACCCGCCGTCCGTCGTCGTCCCGCCAGCGGGGTTCGGGCTCCACCATCGGCCGCGCCGGAGTGCTGGCTCGCGCGGAGGCCGCCGCCCTGGCCGCCTCCGCCCACGAAGCAGCGGCCCTCGAGGCAGCGGCTCCTGGGGCAACAGCCCGGCCTGCAGCGGCCAACCCCGCCGCGGCCCGGTCCGAAGACGACTTCTCCCGCAGGACGCCAGTCGCAGCGAATGCCGCTTACGGCCTCGAACCCCTGGACGCTGCCACCGCCGGCCTCGGCAGGGCACGCAGTCTGCGCCGGATCCAGCTGGCAGTGCTGGCCATGGGCCTGATCGCGCTGATCGCCGGCATCACGCTGATCATCACCGGTCTGTCCGGCTAGGCAGCTTCGCTCTGGCCGGGCCCTCCCGGCCGCCGGCCACCCCACGCATTTCCCAACACAAGCTTTTCACCCCAACAAGGAGTCCCGTGACTGCAACAGATTCATCCATCGCAACAGCCCGCCACGCAGCCCGAGCTGCCGCGGAGAAACTCGCCGAGGACATCATCGCCATGGATGTCAGCGAGCGGCTGGCCCTGGCCGACATCTTCCTGATTGCCTCCGCACCGTCCGAGCGTCAGGTCAACGCCATTGTTGACGGCATTGAGGAGGAACTTTCCAAGTTCGACCTCAAGCCGATCCGCCGCGAAGGGCGCTCAGGCGGCCGCTGGGTCCTGCTGGACTACGGCGACATCGTCATCCACGTCCAGCACGAGGAAGACCGGGTCTTCTACGCCCTGGAGCGCCTCTGGAAGGACTGCCCCGTCGTGGACCTGCAGCTTGGGGATGACGCCTCGGCCAAGGCCCCGGCAGCAGCCGAATCGGAGTAGCAGCCACGCGGCAAAAGCTGAATATGCCCGATTTGGAATTTTCCGAAGGGCTGTTCTAAGATATTTGAGTTGCTTCGGAGAGATCCGGACAAAGAGCCGGAGTCGAAAGCGGAAGCTGACGGAGTCGGAGCAACGAAAATTCGGGGCTGTGGCGCAGCTGGTAGCGCACCTGCATGGCATGCAGGGGGTCAGGGGTTCGAGTCCCCTCAGCTCCACCGGATAATCCGCCGGAATCGAAAGATTCCGGCGGATTTTTTGTCTGCGGATGGGTGCCCCCTCTGAAGAAATGAAGGCCTGCCAGGTTTTTTTCTCACGCAAGGGCGTGCCGATTCGCGTGAACGGGAATTGTGGTTTAAGATAAACAGGTTGCTTACGGGAAAATGGTCCTTCGCCGGGCGGTTTCCCCACGCAAATTCGGGGCTGTGGCGCAGCTGGTAGCGCACCTGCATGGCATGCAGGGGGTCAGGGGTTCGAGTCCCCTCAGCTCCACCGAAGAGGTCCTGCTCACTGAGCAGGGCCTCCTTTGTTTCCCGGTGTCTGGCCGCCAACCCGGAACCCCCGGGGGCTTTTTTACTGGCCGCCTCGCCGGCTCTCCCGCCAGGCCCTCCACGCACCCGTGGACCACAAGGCCCACAGCACAAGCACCGGCTGGAAGAGCAAGCGGATTCCGCGGCTCAGGTCCGAATCCAGGCCGAACGAATCGGTGCCGGTGGCGAACTGCGAGATGTTGCCCGGGAAGACCGCCACGAAGAAGGCCGCAACAATCCACCCGAGGGCCACCCGCCGCCGCCTGAGCAGCAGCAGGCCCAGGCCCAGGGCGATCTCCACCAATCCCGAGGCGACCACCACAAAATCCCGGTCCAGCGGGAGCCAGGGCGGCACCTGCGCGTAGAAGGCTTCCCGGCTCCACCAGAGGTGGCTGATGCCGGCCACCAGCAGGAACCCGCCCAGCACCAGCCGCCCGGCGGTGCGCCAGACCAGGCGCAGCCGGGAAACCGTGCCGTCGGATTGAACCGGGGTGTGAGTCATGGGTGTGCCGCCTTCGCTGTGTCGAGCCAGCTTAGCAATGCAGCTTCCACGGGCCCGGCCGCGGATGTCCGCAGGGTTGATGGCCCGGTTCGGTCCGCCGATGACTGCCTGGGCAAGTTCACCAGCGATACCGAGCCCCGTCCTGCGGCCACCTCACAAGAAACCAACCTGTCTCACATTTCATGAGACACCTGAAGGCCGGGCCTTCGGCCCTAGCCCGATGCGGGAGGGCGCTGTACGGTCACCTACAACCGCGTGTTGGCAGAGGGAGGTGCATCTGAATGGTGAGCAAACCACGTTTTGTAGACCGATTCATGCGTGCGACGGGGCATTTTAGGGCCGTGTTCGGACCGGCTGACCGGGGTGACTCAACCACCCAGGTCGTTCACAAGCACGACGAAGCGGAATTGATGTCGGACGAACAAATTTCCGAGCTGGAAGTGGAACGCGACGAACAAGGCCACACCTGGGTGGAGGACAAGAAACACACGGACTAACGAACGCTACTTCGGTGTCTCGGCGACGGGATGCCGGAGGCATCGCCGTTGCAGTGATGGCAGGACATGGCTGGCCTCCTTTTCGCCGGGCGCATGCCTACGTTTTACAACGGCGCCGTGGCCCGAGCAAGAGGGCAGTTATGTCATTCTGAGGCAGGAGAGCAAGCGAGCGTGCCGACCCTGGTGTGGATTGTGATCAGCGGTGTACTGATGAGTTCCCTGGCCCTGGTCGGCAGTGTGACGCTCCTACTCCCGGAGAAATACTTTGGACGGGTTGTCCTTCCATTGGTGGCCCTGGCCGCCGGATCCCTCCTCGGCGGCGCGCTGTTCCACATGCTCCCGGAAGCGGTGGAGGCCGTGGGGAATGTCCTGGCCGTCTACGGGTCGCTGGCTCTCGGGTTCGTGTCATTTCTGGTGTTGGAGCAGTTCCTGCACTGGCATCATTGCCACCGCAGCAAAAGTGCACACCGTCCGGTGGGATACTTGATTCTCATGGCCGACGGGTTGCATAACTTCATCGGGGGCCTGGCGGTTGGCAGTGCTTTCGTCCTGGATATCAGGCTTGGGATCATCACGTGGCTCGTCGCGGCCGCTCACGAGATTCCCCAGGAACTTGGCGATTTCGGGCTCCTCGTCCACAGCGGGTGGAGCCGCCGTCACGCACTGATGTTCAATGTCGCCTCGGCACTGACGTTCCTGATCGGCGGGGTCACGGCCTACGGGCTCTCCGGCACTCTAAACGTGGCCTTCCTTGTCCCCTTCGCGGCCGGCAATTTCATCTACATTGCGGCAGCCGACCTGATCCCGCAGTTCACCGCCGACGCAAGCGCCGTAGCCAAGCTCTCCCACACGCTCAGCTTTGTTCTGGGCCTCGGCGGGCTGTTTCTGCTCGCCGTCACTTTTGCGTAAACCCAGACAACCCCAGGAGGGCCATGATGACTCCACCGTCCCCGGCACCGGGCAGACGGGAACGCCGTCTGAGGCTGTGGGGAGCGCTCGGCGGGGCAGCCGCAGGCTTCGTGCTGGCATCCGTCGCATACCTGCTGATCACCCCGGTGCTGGAGGCCAGCCCCGGGTTGCTCCGGGAGCTGCAGGGTCTGTCGTGGAATCTCGTTCCCGGCCTCACTGTGCTCGGCGGCGTTACCGGATGGATGGCAGCTGGCCCCAGACGCCCGCACTGACTACGGTTACTGCTCACCGCAGGTCCCCGTCCCTCGGGAGCCGGGTCGGCGGCTTAGCAATGCAGCTTCCACGGGCCGGGTCCCGCCCGCTCGACTAATATTGGGGACGTGAACGAGACCCTGCCCCCGTGCCCCGAATGCTCCAGTGAATACACCTACGAGATGGGGGCGCTCCTGGTCTGTCCGGAGTGCGCCCACGAGTGGTCGCCGGCCGCGGAGCCGGAGTCCGAAGTTCAGGAAGCGAAGCCGATCAAGGACGCCGTCGGCAACATCCTCGCAGACGGGGACACCGTCACGGTTATCAAGGACCTCAAAATCAAGGGCAGTTCCACCGTCATCAAGGTCGGCACCAAAGTCCGGGGCATCCGGCTCGTCAACGGCGTCGGGGACCACGACATCGACTGCAAGGTCGACGGCGTCGGTCCCATGCAGCTGAAATCCAGCGTGGTCAAGAAGATCTGACCGGCACGACCGGCATGACCGCAGCGAATGACGGCCCGGTCAGGCCCGCCGACGTCGTCGTCATCGGCGCAGGCCAAGCGGGTCTCTCCGCTGCCTACCACCTGCAGCGCCGGGGCTTTGTCCCGGCGGCGACCGGGACAGAGGACCGGGATCCACCCCGGGGGCCGGCCAAAAGCTACATCGTCCTGGACTCCGAGGACGGCCCCGGCGGAGCCTGGCGCCACCGCTGGAAGAGCCTGCTGATGGCCACCGTGAACGGCATCAGCGACCTGCCCGGCATCCCGCAGCCCTCCGTCGACCCGGACGAAGCCAGCTCAAGCTTCCTGACCCGCTACTTCGGCGGCTACGAACACCAGCTCGCGCTGGCCATCGAACGTCCCGTCAAGGTCCGGGCCGTCTCCCGGGAGGACAACGACCCGGCCGGCCGGCTGCGGATCACCACCTCCCGCGGCGACTGGACCGCCCGGGGCGTCATGAACGCCACCGGCACGTGGACCCGGCCGTTCTGGCCGATCTACCCGGGCCAGGCGAGCTTCCGCGGCCGGCAGCTGCACGTCGCGGATTACGTCTCCGCCGAGGAGTTCCGCGGCCGGCACGTGATTGTGGTCGGCGGCGGCATCTCCGCCGTCGGCCTGCTCGAGGAAATCTCCCACGTCACCAGCACCAGCTGGTTTACCCGCCGGGAACCCGTCTGGCGGGACGCCGCCTTCGACCGGCAGGCCGGGCACGACGCCGTCGCCCTCGTCGAGGAGCGCGTGCGGCAAGGACTCCCGCCGCAAAGCGTCGTCGCCGTCACCGGACTGATCTGGACCCCGGTACTGCGCGCGGCCGCCGCCCGCGGGGTGCTGGAGCGCCACCCCATGTTCAGCGCCATCGAGCCCGGGGGAGTGCGGCTGGCCGACGGCAGCTTCCGTAACGCCGACGTGATCCTCTGGGCCACCGGCTTCCGGGCCGAACTCGAGCACCTCGCCCCGCTGCGCCTGCGCGGCCCCGGCGGCGGGATCGCGCTGGACGGCACCCAGGTCTCGGCGGAACCGCGGGTCCACCTGGTTGGCTATGGTCCGTCCTCGTCCACGATCGGCGCCAACCGGGCCGGCCGGACCGCGGTGGCGGCCATCCTGCATATTTTCGGGGAGCAGGATAAGTTGGCAGGGGCCCGCAACCTCCAGGCCCGAACACCCTGACTCACAAAAAAGGCGGCAGCTCGCGCGTGGCGGACAACACCCTTGAATCCCTCTTCTCCCGGCTGGGCAGGTTCCCGGACGTGGAGGCCGCCAACCTGCAGGCCTGGGACGCCACGGACAAGCTCCTCCTGGACACGGCCGTGGACCTGTCCGCTGCCGGCTTCCTGCGCCCCGGCAGCCAGCTCGCCATCGTGGGGGACCGCTACGGTGCGCTGACCCTCGGGGCCCTTGCTCTCGGCGCAGCCAGCCCCGGCGGCGGGGTGACCGGTCCGGTCCGGGTGCACCAGGACCTCATCACCGGGGAGCGTGCCCTTCGCCACAACGCCGGGAAGCTGGGCGTCGACGGCGGCTTCGAGCAGCTTCCGCTCGGTGCCGGATTACTGGCCGGGGCCACCGTGGTGCTCCTCCAGCTGCCCAAGTCGCTGGCGGAGCTCGAGGAGATCGCCGACGCCATCGCCCGCCACGCCGCCCCCGACGTGGTGCTGCTGGCCGGCGGCCGGGTCAAACACATGAGCCTGGGCATGAATGCGGTGCTCGAGCGCCACTTCAGCGAGGTCCAGCCCCAGCATGCCCGGCAAAAATCCCGGATCCTGCTGGCCCGCAGCCCCCGGCCCGCCGACGGCGCCCCGCCGTTCCCCATCACCGACGTCAACACCGAGCTGGGACTGACCGTGTGCGCCCGCGGAGCCGTCTTCGCCGGCACCGGGCTGGACATCGGCACCCGGTTCCTGCTGGAGTTCCTGCCCCGGATGCCGCCGGCACGGCACGCCATTGACCTGGGCTGCGGCACCGGGATCCTCGCGGCCATGTACGCCCGCAGCCACCCGGGCTCCCGGGTCACGGCCACCGACCAGTCCGCCGCCGCCGTCGACTCCGCCAGGGCGACGGCGGAAGCCAACGGCCTCGGCGCACAGATCACTGTCCTCCAAGACGACGCCATGGGCCTGCTGCCGGCCGGAGACGCCGATTTGATCCTGCTGAACCCGCCCTTCCACGTCGGCGCGGCGGTGCATGCGGGGGCAGGCGTTAAACTCATTGAGGCGGCCGCGCGGGTCCTCGCCCCCGGCGGGGAGCTCTGGACGGTGTTCAACAGCCACCTGCACTACCAGCCCGCCCTGCAGCGGCTGATCGGCCCTACCCGTGAAGTCGGCCGAAACCCTAAATTCACTGTGACGGCAAGCATCCGAAAATCAGCCGAAGTGTGAAGCGGGCGGGTGGGCGGTCACAGGGGCGTAACGTACGATTCTGACATAAGCAGTGCCCAGCCAAAGACGTTTAGGGGTTATCAGTGACTGAGATCCGCCAGCCCTCGCCGCGGCGCGGAACCAATTTGCCCCGCATGGGGGACTTCAACCTCACCGTGATCCTCGACGCCATCCGGCGTTCCCCGGCCGGCCTGAGCCGGGTCGAGCTGGCCCAGATCGTCGGGCTGTCCCCGCAGACAATCTCCAACATCTCCCGCCGTCTCCTGGACCAGGACCTCATCTACGAGGCGGGCAAGGAAGGCACCGGACCAGGCAAGCCACGGACCATGCTCCGGCTCAATTCCTCCGGCATGTATGCCGTGGGCGTCCATCTTGATCCGGCCCTGACCACGTTCGTGGTGCTGGACCTGGTCGGAGCCGTGGTCAAGCATTCCCGGATCAAGACCCCGGCCGGCACCGACGCCGGGGCCGTCATCGACACCATCGCCGCCGAAATCAAGCAGCTCATCTCGGATTCCGGCGTCGACCCGGCCAGGATCGCCGGCCTGGGCATCGCCTCGCCCGGACCGATCGACCTCGAGGAGGGCACCGTCGTCGACCCTCCGCTCCTGCTCGGCTGGGACCGGGTGCCGCTCCGCGATGCCCTGGCCGCGGCCACCGGCCTGTCCACCATCGTCGACAAGGACGTGACCAGCGCCGCCGTGGCGGAGACCTGGGCAGGCGGGCCGAGCGGCGCCGGCAGCTTCATCTTTATGTACATGGGCACCGGAATCGGCTGCGGGATCGTGCTCAACGATGAGGTGGTGCGCGGCACGTCGGGGAACGCCGGTGAAATCGGGCACATCCTGGTTGATCCTGACGGCCCGCCCTGCGACTGCGGGCTGCGCGGTTGCGTCAAGTCCTCCTGCATCCCCCCGGTGCTGGTCGCCCAGGGCGTCGCAGCCGGAGTGCTGGACGGACCCCTCGCCGAGGTGACCGGCCCCTCCCTCCAGGAGAGCTTCCTGGAACTGTGTGCCGCCGCCGCAGCCGGCGACCCCAGGGCAGTGGAAATCATCGACCACTCCGCCGTGCTGGTGGCCCGGGCCGTCTCGACCGTGACCAACGCCCTGGATGTGGACCGTGTTGTCTTCGGCGGACCGTTCTGGACCTGCCTCTCGCAGCGCTACCTCCAACGGATCCCGGAGCTGGTCCGGGAGGGCAGTGCCACCAAGAAGATCCATGCGATCGAGGTGGTCGGCACCGGCGTCGGCGAGGATGTCGGCGCGATCGGCGCCGCCTGCCTCGTGCTCGAACACACGCTGGCACCCCGCTCCCAGCGCCTCCTGCTGGGGGATTAGGGCAGGTCCCCGGCCCTCCGGGCGGGGATTATGGCCTCAGTCGATGTCCTCGATGATCGTGCCGAAGGGGATCGACTCGTCCAGGTGCGCCTGGTGGCCGGTGGGGCCGGGGTTGTAGGAGACCCGGACACCGTGTGACTTGTCCGCCGCCGACTGCATCAGAATCGGCCGGACCGTGTTGATGAAACTCTCGCTCTTGCCGGCGAGATACTCCTGGTAGCTGGCTGGAAGCTGGATCATGGCAAAAGGATAGTCCTGCACGGGCCCGATGGGGAGTGCCGGCGCCCGCCGGCCCGGCCTCCGGCACCGATCACGGACAGGCCCCGGGGAGCCCCTTGGCGAAGAAAATTCTGTCCGGGCCGGAAATGCGCCGTAAAGGTGCGTCTTAATTCGGGGCCGACTTGAACGCCTCCCGGGTGGCCCGTACAGTTCTATCCAAGTTACCTCAGTAACGTGTCAGCGATCCTCCGCTGAAAGGTCAGCCCCGCGGCGGCCCAGGAGGGTGTGGGTGCCCCCATGTGGGCCTGACATTTGCTCACGGACAACTTCGTATCAGGCGTAACAGTCGCGGCTGCGTCCTGCTGGAGTTTCCTCCGTGTTCCCCAAACTCAATTCACCGACGGCTCCCGTTTTCCGGGCAGTGCTGTCTGTGTTCACAGCCAAGGACGCAAATGTCTCCACCAAGCCTTATTGACACCCATCCAAATCTTGCCGGACCGGCCCCTGTCGCACTGTCCTACGAACTGTTCCCGCCGCGGTCGCCCGCGGCGGCTGAATCGCTCTGGACCACCATCGGCGAACTGGAAAGCACGGACCCGGACTACGTTTCCGTGACCTACGGCGCCAGCGGCTCCAACCGGAACACCGCCGTCGAACTCATCAACCGCCTCGTCCAGGAAACCACCCTGCGGCCCCTGGCGCACCTGACCTGTGTGGGGAACTCCCCCCAGGAGCTCGCCGAGATCATCGGCGAACTGCTCGACGTCGGCGTGCGCGGCATCCTGGCCTTGCGCGGCGACCAGCCCAACGACGGTGCCGTCCCTCCCGAGGGTTCGCTGCGCTACGCCCAGGACCTGATCGAGCTCATCCGCCGCGTCGAACAGCGCCGCTCCGCGCTGCTTTGCGCCGGCAAGGTGGCTGTCGGCGTCGCCGCGTACCCCACCCGGCACCCGGAATCCCCGAGTGAGGCGCACGACGTCGAGGTGCTGCTCGCCAAGCAGCGCTCCGGCGCCGACTTCGCGATCACCCAGGTCTTCTTCCACACCGAGCAATACGCGGATCTGCTGACCCGGGCACGCCGGGCCGGCGTCACCATCCCGATCATCCCGGGCGTGATGCCGCTGACCAGCATCCGCCGGCTCACCCGCCTCGGCGAGCTGACCGGCGTGGAGCCGGACCCGGCACTGATCGAACGGCTTGCCGCCGCCGACAGCGATGCCCAGCGCGCCCGCATCGGGGTCGGCGCCACCGTGGACCTGGCCAACGCGGCCCTGGACGCCGGCGCCCCCGGATTGCACCTCTACACCTTCAACGAACACACCGCGGCTCTTGACGTGCTGGACAAGCTCGCGCTGCCCCGGCCGCGCCGCAGCCACCAGCGCACCGCCGGCCGCCGGCAGCAGCGCACGGCCGGACGCCGCCAGCTCGCCAGCTGACGGCGCCTTCACCAACTCCTATCTTCCCTCCGCACCACACCCCCAACTCTTAGGACTTCCCATGACTGAAAAGAACACGCTCAACCCCACTCCATTCCCGGCTGCCTCGATCCTGGGCTACCCGCGCATCGGCCGGCGGCGCGAACTGAAGAAGGCCGTGGAGGCCTACTGGGCCGGCAAGATCGACGCCGCCGCCCTCGACGCCGCCGCCAAGGAAATCCAGCTCGGCACCGCCAGGCGCCTCCAGGGCCTGGGCCTCACCGAGGCCGCGGCCGTGCCCGGCACCTTCTCCTACTACGATCAGGTGCTCGACGCCGCCGCCCACCTCGGCGCCGTGCCCGCCCGCTTCGGCAACCTCCTGAACGCGCAGGGCCAGCTCGACATTGACGGCTACTTCACCCTCGCCCGGGGCACCAAGGACCAGCAGCCGCTGGAAATGACCAAGTGGTTCGACACCAACTACCACTACCTCGTCCCGGAAATCGGCCCGGAGACCAGCTTCTCGCTGACCTCCAACCGCATCGTGGAGGAATTCGAATACGCCCTCGCCAACGGCGTTCAGACCCGCCCCTACATCGTCGGCCCGGTCACCTTCCTGCTGCTGAGCAAGGCCTCCGATGACGCCCCGGCCGGCTTCAACCCGATGTCCCGCCTCGAGGATGTCCTGCCGGTCTACACCGCACTGCTGGAGAAGCTGGCCGCCGCCGGCGCGAGCTGGGTCCAGCTGGACGAGCCCGCCCTCGTGGTGGACCAGGACACCCCCGCCGCCGAGATCCAGGCCGCCGTCGCCCGCTCCTACGAGGCGCTCTCCGCCGCCGCCAACCGCCCGCAGCTGTTCGTCTCCACGCCGTACGGCGCACTCAACGGCCAGCTGGGCACCCTCGTCGCGACCGGCATCGACGCCCTGCACCTGGACGTCTTCAAGGGTGAAGTCCCGTCCGCCGCGGCCCTGGCCGCCCTGGGCAGCAAGACCCTCGTCGCCGGCGTCGTGGATGGCCACAACATCTGGCGCAACGATCTGGCCGCCTCCGCGGCGAAAATCGCCGAACTGAAGAAGTCCGTCGCCAGGCTCGCCGTCAGCACCTCCACGTCCACCCAGCACGTCCCGCATGACGTCGACGAGGAAGTCCAGCTCTCCGCGCAGCTGCGCAGCTGGCTCGCCTTCGCCGACCAGAAGGCCGCCGAGGTCGTCACCCTCGCCGGCCTGCTGACCGACCCGGACGCCGTCCGGCCGGCCATCGATGAGGCCACCCGCATCATCGCCGACCGCGCCGCAGCCGACGGCGTCCGCCGCGCCGAGGTGCGGAACCGCACGGCGGCCCTGACCGACGCCGACTTCAGCCGAGCCGACTACGGCGTCCGCGAAGCCGCCCAGTCCAAGGCCCTGCACCTGCCGCCGCTGCCCACCACCACGATCGGTTCCTTCCCGCAGACCGCTGAAATCCGCACCGCCCGGGCCCGCGCCAACAAGGGCGAGCTCAGCACCGAACAGTACGAACAGCTTATGAAGGATGAGATCAAGCGCGTTGTGGAGCTGCAGGAAGAGCTCGGCTTCGACGTCCTGGTCCATGGCGAGCCCGAGCGCAACGACATGGTCCAGTATTTCGCCGAAAACCTCGAAGGCTTCGACGTCACGGTGCACGGCTGGGTCCAGTCCTACGGCTCACGCTGCACCCGGCCCTCCATCCTGTGGGGCGATGTCACCCGCAGCGCCCCCATCACGGTGGAATGGGCGCGGTACGCGCAGACCCTCACCAACAAGCCGATGAAGGGCATGCTCACCGGCCCGGTCACCATCCTGGCGTGGTCCTTCGTCCGCGACGACCAGCCGCTTGGCGAGACCGCCAACCAGGTCGCCCTGGCCCTCCGCGACGAGATCGCCGACCTGGAAGCCGCCGGCATCAAGATCATCCAGGTCGACGAGCCCGCCCTGCGCGAACTCCTGCCGCTGCGCAAGGCCGACCAGGCCGCGTACCTGGACTGGTCGGTCAAGTCCTTCCGCCTCGCCACCACCGGCGCCGGGGATGCCACCCAGGTCCACACCCACCTGTGCTACTCGGAGTTCGGCGCCATCATCGACGCCATCGACGGCCTCGACGCCGACGTCACCTCGATCGAGGCTGCCCGCTCCCGGATGGAGGTCGTCCACGACCTCGAGACCCACGGCTTCGGCCGCGGCGTGGGTCCGGGCGTCTACGACATCCACTCGCCGCGCGTCCCGGGCGAGCAGGAAGTCACCGAACTGCTCAGCACGGCCGTCAGGCACGTCCCGTCCCGCCAGCTCTGGGTCAACCCGGACTGCGGCCTGAAGACCCGCGGCTACGCCGAGACCGAAGAGTCCCTGCGGAACCTGGTCGCGGCCACGAAGACGGTCCGCGCCGGACTGCTGGAAGCTGCCAAGTAGCGCTCCGCGGAGCCAGGGATCGGCCCGCCTGACGGGCTGAACCAACGACGCCGGCCGGCCACCTTTCAAAGGTGACCGGCCGGCGTCGTACGTTTTACTCATCGATTGCTGAGCTGCGGCCCTTTGGAACGCTCAGAAGGGCCGTTTCGGAGCACTCGACTCAGGATTCCCAGAGGATCTCGTCGTCCACGACGCCGTCCTCGTCCGCCGAGGCAACCAGGACCTCGTCGGTGAAATGCTTGCCGAGCGTGAAGTCCAGGACAAAGTAGCGTTCGGGCTGGCCCGGGAAGATGCCCACATGGCCGAGCTTCAGCGCTTTCAGGAACACCGCGTCGGTGAGCTGGCTCTTGTCCTCGACGCCGAACACCGTCTTCAGGTGCTCGTCCTTGATCGCGTTGCAGTGGAAGTGCCGGTACTCCTGCGGGCTGGTGCCGTCCTGCTCCAGCTCGTCGGCGATCATTTCGCGGACCTGGTCCACGAGTTCAGGCAGGAAACGCAACCGGTAGTCAACTTTGTGCAACGCCGCTTCGTCGAAACGGTCATGCGCGTTGACATTCAGGTCAAGCTCCACGGTCTGGCCCGCCAGTTCATGCTTGGCAGTGAAACTGTGGTCCCGTCCGTGGTTGAGCTCAACCTCTCCGAAGTGCTTGCTCGCTACCTTGTTCATATCTTCAACATAGCCCTGAAAACCGCTCCGTTCCAGCATTCCGGCGGTCTTTGTCTGGCCGGCTTACCATCGGCTCGGCGTGGCGTCCCCGCGATCCGGGACGTCCTGGACGTCCTGGGACGCCCGGGGATCATGGTCAACAACGGTGTCCACATCGGCGATCAATACGTCGTCCGGTTCGGCGTTCTCCACCAGCAGCGCCCGCTCGGAGGCGTGCTTGGGCGTTGGCCCGGCCGCCATGACGGTGTCCACCGCGGCGGTGGACGGCTCGGGACTTGGCATGATTTCCTCCGGTACAGCGGTCCCGGCCGGAGCGCCCCGGCGGCGGAGCATCTGCATCCACCGCGGACTGCTGCCAAGGATGCCGTGCTCGGCGAGCTCCTCAACCTCCAGGCCGTAGAAATCGCCGATGTGATCGACCAGCTGGGCGCGCCGGGCCCTTTCGTAGGCCCGGCGTTCCCTGCTGAAGGCGATGGTGGTGGCCCAGCAAATCAGCAGCATGATGATGCTAAACGGCAGGGCGATGATGATCGCCGCCGTCTGGAGGGCCACCAGGCCACCGGAGATCAGCAGCGAAATGGCCAGCACCGCGGTAATGACGGTGAAGAAGGTACGCACCCGCTTTTTCGGGTTGACCTGGCCGCCGGTGGCGATCATCCCCATGACCAGGGCGCCGGAATCAGCGGAGGTGATGAAGAAGATCGCGATCAGGAGGATCACGCCGACAGTCAGGACCGCGGTGCCCGGTACGTAGGAGAGCATGTTGAACAGCGCGCTGGAAACGTCGACGCTGCCGTCGGGCTCCAGGAGGGTGCCGTTTCCGCCCAGTTGCACAGCCAGGGCGGTTCCGCCAAGGACACTAAACCAGAGGACGCCGACCAGGGTGGGCACCAGGATGACTCCCGCAACGAACTGGCGGACCGTCCTCCCGCGGGAAATACGGGCGATGAAGATCCCCACAAAGGGGGCCCAGGAGATCCACCAGCCCCAGTAGAACGAAGTCCAGGAGGCCTGCCAGGCCGCCCCGGCCTCGCCGGTGAACGCATTGACGTTGAAGGAGAGACTGACAAAGTTCTGGATGTAGGAGCCCATGGACTGCACGAACTCGCGGAGCAGGAAGGTGGACGGTCCCAGGACCAGCAGGTACGCCACCAGGATCCCGGCGAGCACCAGGTTGATGATGGACAGCCACTTCATGCCTTTCGTCACTCCCGACAGGACGGACATCAGCACGAAGAAGGAGATCACGATGATGATAATGATCTCGGAACCCTGGCTGGCCTGCACCAGGTTTTTGCTCTCCAGCCCGGCGCTGATCTGCAGAACGCCCAGTCCCAAAGAGGTGGCCACGCCAAAGAGCGTGCCGACGAGGGCGACAACATCGATCACATTGCCCCACGCCCCCTGCACCCGCTTGCCCAGGAGTGGTTCAAGGGCCCAGCGGATGGACACCGGTCGCTTGCGCCGGTGGATGGCGTAGGCAAGGGACAGCCCGATCACCACGTAGATGGACCAGGCATGCACGCCCCAGTGCAAATAGGTCTGGCTCAACGCCTGCTGCGCCAGCTCCGGGGGCGTTCCCGAGACTCCCGGACGCGGACTGGCGAAGTGGCTGAGAGGTTCGCTGACGCCGTAGAAAACGAGCCCGATGCCCATGCCGGCGGCAAACAGCAGGGAGAACCAGGCCATCAGCGAGAACTCGGGTTTGTCGTCGTCATGGCCCAGCTTGATGTCTCCGAACCGGCTGAATCCAAGGAACAGGCTGAAGGCCACGAAGAAGCTGGTGATCAGGACGTAATACCAGTTGAAGGAATTGACGATGTTGGCCTGGACGGCAGCAAACATCGCTTCGGCGGTTGCGGGAGAAAGCAGGGCAAACCCCGCAAACAGCGTCACCGCCACGGCGGCCGGCCAGAATACCCAAGGTTCGACTACGCGCGTTTTCGTCTGCTCAGCCATTCTTCAAGGCTACGCGCGGAAGGCCCGGGGCACAGGAAAATTCTTCTCGTACTTGACGGATATCGGACCCGGCGCCGGTACATTGGGCGGATGCAAAACGTTGCCCCCGCCGTCGCCCGTGCCCGTGCATTTTTCGACAGCGGTGCCACCCGTCCGCTGGCCTGGCGGCTGGAGCAACTGCGCAGCCTGCGCCGGATGGTGGCCGAGCGCCACACGGAGTTCGCCGAAGCGCTGGACAGCGACCTGGGCAAGCACGCCACCGAGTCCCTGCTGACGGAAATAGGATTTGTCACAGCCGAAGCGGCGCACCTGGAAAAGAACCTCGAGGCGTGGCTGCGGCCGCGCCCCGTCGCCGTGCCGCTTGCCGTCCAGCCGGCCAAGGCCTGGACGGAGCTGACCCCGCTGGGGGTTGTGCTGGTGATCGGCCCGTGGAACTACCCGCTGCAGCTGCTGCTCGCCCCGCTGGCCGGCGCCCTCGCTGCCGGCAACACCGTGGTGCTCAAGCCGAGCGAACATGCCCCCGCCACCTCGGCGGCCCTGGCCCGCTGGATCCCGGAATACCTGGCCGGTGCGGCGGAGGTGGTCCAGGGCGGCATCCCGGAAACCACCGCCCTGCTGGCGATGCGCTTCGACCACATTTTCTTCACCGGAGGCGAAGCCACCGCCAAGGTGGTGCTGCGCGCCGCGGCGGAGAACCTGACGCCGGTGACCCTGGAGCTGGGCGGCAAGTCCCCGGCCTACGTGGATTCCTCCACGGACCTGGCCAAGGCGGCCAAGCGCCTCGCATGGGGCCGGTTCATGAACGCCGGGCAGACCTGCGTGGCGCCCGACTACATCCTGGCCACCGAGGACGTGCTGGTTCCGCTGGAGCGCGAACTGGTCAAAGCGATCGGCGCGATGTTCGGCACGGACTCCTCCCTCAGCGAGTCCTACGGCCGGATCGTCAACGACCGCCACTTCGCACGGATCGCCGCGCTCGCCGACGGCAGCACCGTGGTCCACGGCGGCGAGCGGAACGCCGCCAGCCGCCACTTCGCCCCGACCCTGCTCCGGCCCGCCCCGGGGGACACCGTCATGGGGGAGGAGATCTTCGGCCCGTTGCTTCCGCTGGTCCCGGTCTCCGGCCGGGATGAGGCCATCGGGATCATCAACGACGGCGCCAAGCCGCTCGCGCTCTACGTGTTCAGCAACGACGCCGACACCCGCCGGGCCTTCGCCGAACGCACCTCCTCGGGGGCGCTGTGCTTCGACGTCCCGGCGGCGCACCTCTCGGTGCCGGGACTGCCGTTCGGCGGTGTCGGCGGCAGCGGCATGGGCGCCTACCACGGGGAGCACTCGCTGCGGACGTTCTCGCACGAGCGGTCCACCCTGGCCAAGCCGTTCCGCCCCGACACCCTGGAACTGATCTACCCGCCCTACAACAAGACCAAGCACCGGATCATCAGCACCCTTGCCGGGGCGGGGGCAGGCCTCCGGCAGCGGCTGATGCAGCGGCTGCGCAAGAACTGACCCGTCCCCAACCGCAGGCTCAGCCCTTGCGGGGACCCGCCGGCTTGAGGGCCGGGGAGTTGAAGGTATCGCCCAGCAGGTCGAGAAAGAGCTGGACCTGGGCGGTCTGCTTCTCATTGATCAGCAGCGCAAAGACGTTGCGGGCCAGCCGGATCTCGGGAACGTCCAGCACCACCACCCCGGCGGGGCGGTGCAGCAGGGCAAGTTCGGGGACCAGCGCAGCGCCCAGCCCGGCCGCGGCCATCTCCAGGCTCGCGTGGAAGTCATCGCTGTACGCCACCACCCGCGGGTGCAGGTTGCAGCTGGCAAAAAGCCGCTCGATCACGGTGGCGTCGGAGGTGCCCGGGTGGTGCACAATCCACGGCATGTCGGAGAGGTGGTCCGCGGCGACCTTGGAGTCCGTGCCGATGCCCCAGGCCGCGGGCAGCACCACCCGGAAGTCGTCGTCGCCGATCCACTGCCGGTTCACGGTGTGCGGCCAGGCGAGGCCGGACTGCCCCACCTGGTAGACCAGTGCGACGTCGAGTTCGCCGCCGGTGCGCAGGCCCTGGATGGTCTGGGCGGGCTCCGCCACGGACACGCGCAGGTCGATGCCGAGCTTCTTCCATGCCGGGTTCGCCAGGATCCGCGGCAGCACATAGGTGGCCAGGCTGGGGAAGATGCCGAGCCGGAGTTCCTGCCGGGTGGTGTCCCCGGTGCGGGACGCCGCAGCCATCAGCGCCTCGATATCGGTCAGGACCTTGGCCGCGTGCCGGGTCATGACCAGGGCGGCTTCGGTGGGCTGGATGCTGCGGGCGGAGCGCTGGAACAGCTCGACGCCGGTGTCGCGCTCCAGTGCGGACATCTGCTGGGACACTGCCGACGCCGTGTAGCCCAGCCGGGTGGCGGCCGCCGCGAAGGAGCCCAGCCGGGTCACTTCGACAAGGGTCCGCAGGTGGACGGGGTTAATCAAGGGTTGCCCTTCGCCTAATTCCGGTGAGCCGGGACCGCAATCCCGCTTCATTCTGGCACATTTGGCAGAAGGGGAAATTGTTGGAACCCGGACACATCCGTGAACGCTCCGGCGACGAATTGCCCCTAAGAGGATTGACCAGGACGATTCAGCCAGTCGACGTACCAGCCAACAGGAGCAGATCAGTGTCAGATGCAGCAGGGATTCCCGAGGGCCGTCGGATAGCCGTGATCGGCAGCGGCGTGGCCGGACTGACCGCCGCGTATGTGCTGAACCGGCACGACACCGTGACTCTCTTCGAGTCCGAACCCCGGCTCGGCGGCCACGCCCACACCCACGACGTGCCTCAGGCCGGCGGCCCGATGCTCGGGATCGACACCGGCTTCATCGTCCACAACGAACGGACCTACCCGACGCTGCTGCGGCTCTTCGCCGAGCTCGGCATTGAAACCCAGGAGTCGGAAATGAGCATGTCCGTCCGCTGCGACGGCTGCGGCCTGGAATACGCCGGCGCCCGGGCCAAGGGGCGCGGCATCCTCCCCGGGCCCGCCACCCTGCTGCGCGGCCGGTACCTGCTGATGCTGCTCGAGGTGATGCGCTTCTACCGCAAGGCCCGCGCCCTGCTCGCCGAGACGGCCCCCGCGGGGGAGGAGCTGACCCTGGGCGCGTTCCTGGCCCGGGAGAAATTCAGCGGCTACTTCATCTCGCACTTCATGACCCCGATCGTCAGCGCCGTCTGGTCCTGCGACCCCACCACCGCGCTCGCCTACCCGGCCCGCTACCTCTTCACCTTCCTGGCCCACCACGGCCTGCTCGGCGTCTCAGGCTCGCCGCAGTGGCGCACCGTGACCGGAGGCTCGCGCACGTATGTGGACAAGCTTGCCGCCACGCTGCCGGACATCCGCCTCGCCAGCCCGGTCACCGGAGTGCGCCGCCACAGCGGCAGTGTGGAACTGACCATCAGGACCGGAACGGGCGCCGTGACCACCGAGACCTTCGACGCCGTCGTGATCGCCACCCACCCGGCCCAGGCACTGGACATGCTCACCGACGCCTCGCCTGCCGAGCAGGAAGCGCTCGGCGGGATGCCGTACTCGGTCAACCACACCGTCTTCCACCGCGACGACGCCGTCCTGCCGTCCAGTGACAACGCCAAGGCGTCCTGGAACTACCGGCTGCCCTCCTGCGACGCCCGGCCGGACAAGGTCCTGGTCAGCTACGACATGACCCGGCTGCAGCGGCTGGACCCCGCCGACGGCGGGCGCTACATCGTCAGCCTGGGCGAATCGGAGCTGATTGCGGACGACACCGTGCTGGAGCGCATGGTCTACGAGCACCCGCAGTACACCCCCGAATCCCTCCAGGCGCAGCAGCGGATCCTCGGGCTCGGCGATGGCCGGCTGGCTTTCGCCGGCGCCTACCACGGCTGGGGTTTCCACGAGGACGGCGCCCTCTCCGGGGTCCGGGCGGCTGCGCGGCTCGGACGCTCCTGGGACGATGCCGCCGTCGCACTTGATACTGTCGCCATAGATCCTGACCTGCAGACTGTCTCCGCGGAGGGCTCATGAGCGCACCAGCTGCCATCTACCGCACCTCCATCGCGCATGTGCGGCGCACCCCGCTGAAGAACGCCTTCACCTACCGCAGCTACAGCTGGTACGTCGACGTCGACCGGATCCCCGCGCTGCCCCGCCTGCTCCGGCCGCTGGCCGGCTTCAGCGCCGCGGACCACCTGGGCGACCCGGACGGCACCCTCCGCGGCAATGTCGAGGCGTTCCTCGCCACCCGGGGGATCGACCTCGACGGCGGCCGGATCACCATGCTGGCCAGCGCCCGGATGTTCGGGCACGTGTTCAACCCGCTGAGCCTGTTCTGGTGCCACGACGGTGCCGGGGAGCTGCGCTGCGTCCTCGCCGAGGTGCACAACACCTACGGGGAACGGCACTGCTACCTGCTCGAAACGGACGACGCCGGCCGGGCGAGCGTGCCGAAGGCGTTTTACGTCTCACCGTTCAATGACGTCGAGGGCCAGTACCGGATGAAGCTGCCGGAGCCCGGCGAGCGGCTCGCTGTTTCGATCGTGCTGGAACGCGAGGGGCAGCAGCCCTTTATCGCCAGCGTGGACGGCGAACGCCACGAGGCAACCGTGCGGAACATCCTCGCGGCGGCGCTCGCGGTCCCGCTGGCACCCTTGCGCGTCTCCGTGCAGATCCGCTGGCAGGGAATTAAGCTTTGGGCACGTCGGCTGCCCGTCATCAAACGACCACACCACCCTTCACAGGAGGCAGTTCAGTGACCATTACCGAAGCGACCGGATCCGCTGCAGGCCGCCCCCAGAAGGCGCCGGCGGCTGCCTCCGCCGGGCTGGCCCCCGGCTCCGCTGCCCCCGAGGCCGCTGCTCCTGATTCCGCGGTTTCCGTCTCCGCAGCCTCAATTGCCGTGGCCGCCCGGTCCGGGGTGCCCTACACCGTCCCGCAGCCGCCCGCGGTGGTGGACGCCGACATCTGGCCCGGCATCGCGACCGTCCCGTCCGGGCTGAAAGCAGCGGTCGCGGGCCGCGTGGCGGAGGCCATCTTCAAAGCCGCCGTGCGCCGGCTGCCGCTGGAGGTCCGGTACCCCGGCGGCACCGTGCTCGGCAAGCACGCCTCCGTGCAGGCCGGGGCCCTGACGGCCTACCCGGTGATGACGATCAACCGGCCCGAAGCCTTCGCGGCCCGGCTCGGCGACGGCGGACTGATCGGCCTGGGCGAGTCCTACATGGCCGGTGACTGGGACGCCGAGGACCTCACCGCCGTGCTCGAGGTGTTCGCGGCCAGCGTCGGCAACCTCGTGCCCGAACCGCTGCAGAAACTGCGCGCCCTCTACCTGCCGCGCCAGCCGCGCAAGGAACGCAACACCGAGCAGAACACCCGCTCGAACATCTCCCGGCACTACGACCTCTCCAACGAGCTCTTCGCCACCTTCCTGGACGAGACCATGACCTACTCCAGTGCGCTCTTCCCGGAGTCCGGCGAGGCACTCAAGAGCGTTGCATGGGACGGTTTCGCCGACGCCCAGCAGGCCAAGATCGACCGGCTGCTGGACAAGGCAGGTGTCACCCAGGGCACCCGGGTGCTGGAGATCGGCACCGGCTGGGGCGAACTCGCGCTCCGGGCGGCCCAGCGCGGCGCCACGGTCTACTCGGTCACCCTCTCCAGCGAGCAGCAGGAACTGGCCCGCCAGCGGGTGGCCGGGGCCGGCTACGCCGACGCGGTCACCATCGAGCTCAAGGACTACCGCGCCGTCGAGGGCGAGTACGACGCCGTCGTCTCCGTCGAAATGATCGAGGCGGTGGGCTTCGAGTACTGGGCCACCTACTTCCAGACAATCGAGCGGGTCCTCGCCCCCGGCGGGAAGGTCGCCATCCAGGCGATCACGATCGCGCACGACCGGCTGCTGGCCACCCGCTCCAGCTACACCTGGGTGCACAAGTACATCTTCCCGGGCGGGGTGATCCCCTCCGTGCGCGCCATCGAGGAGATCACCGAGAAGCAGACCGGACTCCGCGTCCGTGAACGCCTCGCCATGGGGGAGCACTACGCCCAGACGCTGCGGCTCTGGGAGGAACGCTTTATGGCCCGCGCCGCCGAGGTCCACGGCCTGGGCTTCGACGAGATCTTCCAGCGCATGTGGCTGTTCTACCTCTGCTACTCCCGCGCCGGCTTCGAGACCGGCTACCTCGACGTGCAGCAGATCGTGCTGGACAGCCGCAAGGCGGGCGAAGCCGGCAACTAGCGGGTCCTGTTAGACACCTCACGCCGTGGAAGGCGGGCACCTCCTGGGTGCCCGCCTTCTTCGTGTTCCCGGACACCATATCTAGTGGTGTGCGGCACCGCTGGGCCGCTTCGGCGCCACCGGCGACACGCCGTCTCCAGCGCGACACGCAGGGGAGTTAATTGTGCAAAGGTACTCCACAGCCTGTGGATTTCGTCTCCCAAAAGCGCGGAAACCCGGACATTTTTGAGCCCGCAGCCTGTGGACGGGCGGTGCATAAAATGACATACTTGTAATACATCATCTAGGGGTCCGCGCCGGCATCGCGCACTACATGTAGTGCCGCATGTAGTATCGGACTACAGTTCCACCAGCGGCAAAGTCCGCCGATTGGGGCCAGCAACGGATAAGGATTCCTGTCCCGCACCGGCCCTGTGAACGAAAAATACAGACTTTAGTAAAAGGGGACAGGGACCATGACCGTTACGGTTTACACGAAGCCGGCCTGTGTTCAGTGCAACGCGACATACCGCGCGCTGGACAAGAAGGGCATCACCTACCAGAGCGTCGACATCTCGCAGGATGCGGATGCCCTCGAGCGCCTGAAGGCCCTGGGCTACATGCAGGCCCCGGTTGTCGTTACCGACCAGGACCACTGGTCAGGGTTCCGCCCCGACAAGATCGAGGAACTGGCGCAGGCTGTCGCCGTCGCCGTAGCCTGAAACGCTCCGCAAGAATTCACGTCAGATGAGGTGAGTGACTCCATGGCACTGGCAACAGCCGATACGCCGCTGGCAGCAGACACCGTCCAAACCACCAGCAGCCACCTCATCTACTTCTCCTCCACGTCGGAGAACACCGCACGCTTCGTCCGGAAGCTGGGCATCGACGCGGCACGGATTCCCCTCCACGCGAAGGAACCCGCGCTCGTGGCCACCGAGCCCTATGTGCTGGTGCTTCCCACCTACGGCGGCACCGGGGGAGAGGGATCCGTTCCGAAGCAGGTCATCCGCTTTCTGAACGATCCGCGCAACCGGCAACAGATCCGCGGAGTGATCGGGGCGGGCAACACGAACTTTGGGGACAACTACTGCATGGCCGGTGACATCATCGCCGCGAAATGCCAGGTCCCGCACCTATATCGATTCGAACTCATGGGGACGCCGGAAGACGTCAGCCGTGTACAACAAGGATTGGAAGTATTTTGGACACGACTGTCGCAAGAACAGAAGTAGCCGTGGAGAAGCACACGGTCCCCGGTGAGAAGCCGTCGATGCCGGCTGCCTTCCAGGGCCTGGGCTACCACGAGCTCAACGCCATGCTGAACCTCTACGGCCCGAACGGGGAGATCCAGTTCGAGGCCGACCGCGAGGCCGCGCACCAGTACTTCCTGCAGCACGTGAACAACAACACCGTGTTCTTCCACGACCTCGAGGAAAAGCTCGACTACCTCGTCAAGAACGACTACTACGAGCGCGAAACCCTCGACCAGTACACGATGAACTTCATCCGCGATCTCTACAACCGCGCGTACAAGAAGAAGTTCCGCTTCGAGACCTTCCTGGGCGCGTTCAAGTTCTACACCTCGTACACGCTGAAGACGTTCGACGGAAAGCGTTTCCTGGAGCGCTACGAGGACCGCGTCTGCATGGTGGCCCTGCACCTGGCCCGCGGCGACGAGCAGCTCGCCACCCAGATGGTCGACGAGATCATCGAGGGCCGCTTCCAGCCGGCCACCCCGACGTTCCTGAACGCCGGCAAGAAGCAGCGCGGCGAGCTGGTCTCCTGCTTCCTGCTCCGGATCGAAGACAACATGGAGTCGATCGGCCGTTCCATCAACTCCGCGCTGCAGCTGTCCAAGCGCGGCGGCGGCGTGGCGTTCGCGCTGACCAACATCCGCGAGGTCGGCGCGCCGATCAAGCAGATCGAGAACCAGTCCTCCGGCGTCATCCCCGTGATGAAGCTCCTCGAGGACAGCTTCTCCTACGCCAACCAGCTCGGTGCCCGCCAGGGTGCCGGCGCGGTGTACCTGCACGCCCACCACCCGGACATCTACCGCTTCCTGGACACCAAGCGCGAGAACGCGGACGAGAAGATCCGCATCAAGACCCTCTCGCTCGGCGTCGTGATCCCGGACATCACCTTCGAGCTGGCCAAGAAGGACGAGGACATGTACCTGTTCTCGCCGTACGACGTCGAACGCGTCTACGGCATGCCGTTCTCCGACGTCTCGGTCACCGAGAAGTACTACGAGATGGTGGACGATTCGCGGATCAAGAAGACCAAGATCAAGGCGCGCGAGTTCTTCCAGACCCTCGCCGAGATCCAGTTCGAATCCGGCTACCCGTACATCATGTTCGAGGACACCGTGAACCGGGAAAACCCGATCGACGGCAAGATCATTATGTCCAACCTGTGCTCCGAGATCCTCCAGGTCTCCCAGCCCACGACGTACCACGATGACCTGTCCTACGACCAGACCGGCAAGGACATCTCCTGCAACCTGGGTTCGCTGAACATTGCCAAGGCGATGGACTCGCCGGACTTCGGCCTGACCATCGAGACCGCCATCCGCGCGCTCTCGGCCGTCTCGGACATGTCCAACATCACCTCGGTGCCCTCGATCGCCCGCGGCAACGACCAGAGCCACGCCATCGGCCTGGGCCAGATGAACCTGCACGGCTACCTGGCCCGCGAGCGGGTCCACTACGGCTCCGAAGAAGGCATCGACTTCACCAACATCTACTTCTACTCGGTGGTGTTCCACGCGATCCGCGCCTCCAACCGCCTGTCCATCCAGACCGGCCAGACCTTCGGCGGCTTCGAGAAGTCCAAGTACGCCTCCGGTGAGTTCTTCGACAAGTACACCAACCAGGAATGGGTCCCGCAGACCGCCAAGGTTGCCGAGCTGTTCCAGAACATCCACATCCCCACGCAGGATGACTGGCGCGAGCTGAAGGCTTCCGTCATGGAGCACGGCATCTACAACCAGAACCTGCAGGCCGTTCCGCCGACGGGCTCGATCTCCTACATCAACAACTCCACCTCCTCGATCCACCCGGTGGCGTCCAAGATCGAGATCCGCAAGGAAGGCAAGCTGGGCCGCGTGTACTACCCGGCGCCGTACCTGACGAACGACAACCTGGAGTACTACCAGGACGCGTACGAGATCGGCTACGAGAAGGTCATCGACACCTACGCCGCCGCCACGCAGCACGTGGACCAGGGCCTGTCCTTGACGCTGTTCTTCAAGGACACCGCCACCACGCGCGACATCAACAAGGCCCAGATCTACGCCTGGAAGAAGGGCATCAAGACCATCTACTACATCCGTCTCCGCCAGCTCGCGCTGGAAGGGACTGAGGTGGACGGCTGCGTCAGCTGCATGCTTTAATATTCAACTAAATTGTGCCAGTACGACGGCGGGCGTCCGCCCGCCGTCGTACGCTTAACTTAACGAAGAACCCAACTTTTAGGGGATGACATGACCGAGAAGGTCAAGCTGCTTAGCCACGTTGAAGCCATTAACTGGAACCGCATCCAGGACGACAAGGACGTGGACGTCTGGAACCGCCTGGTCAACAACTTCTGGCTGCCGGAGAAAATCCCGCTGTCCAACGACGTCCAGTCGTGGGCAACGCTGACCCCGGACGAGCAGCAGCTCACCATGCGCGTGTTCACCGGTCTGACACTGCTGGACACCATCCAGGGCACTGTGGGCGCTGTCTCGCTGATTCCGGATGCGATCACCCCTCATGAAGAGGCTGTTTACACGAACATTGCCTTCATGGAGTCCGTGCACGCCAAGAGCTACTCCTCCATCTTCTCCACGCTGGCCTCCACCAAGGAGATCGACGAGGCATTCCGCTGGTCCACCGAAAACGTGAACCTGCAGAAGAAGGCCCAGATCGTCATGGACTACTACCAAGGCGACGATCCCTTGAAGCGCAAGGTGGCCTCCACGCTGCTGGAGAGCTTCCTGTTCTACTCGGGCTTCTACCTGCCGATGTACTGGTCCTCACGGGCCAAGCTGACGAACACGGCCGACCTGATCCGTCTGATCATCCGCGATGAGGCCGTGCACGGCTACTACATCGGCTACAAGTTCCAGAAGGGCCTGGAAGGCCTGTCCGAGGAGCGCAAGCAGGAGATCAAGGACTACACGTTCGAGCTGCTCTTCGAGCTGTACGAGAACGAGGTCCAGTACACGCACGACCTCTACGACTCCGTCGGCCTGGCCGAGGACGTCAAGAAGTTCCTGCACTACAACGCCAACAAGGCCCTGATGAACCTGGGCTACGAAGCGATGTTCCCGGCCTCCGTCACCGACGTGAACCCGGCCATCCTGTCGGCGCTGTCGCCGAACGCCGACGAGAACCACGACTTCTTCTCCGGGTCGGGTTCGTCATATGTCATTGGCAAGGCTGTCAATACTGAAGATGACGACTGGGACTTCTAGATCAGTCGTTTCCCGCGTCAGCTGTGAGGTTTCGGCCCGCAATTCTTTCTTGATGAAGGATGTCGAAACCTGAATGGCCCTGCACGCTCCGCGTGCGGGGCCATTCATATTGGCGTGACAGGAGCGGAGACTAAACGCGGTACTTGTCTTTCCGTTTCTGAAATGCTTCTGTACCGCCATCCAGAATCTCGCAGGCATGTTCACGTATGCCGCAGCTTTCGAGTTTGTGGGGTCTCTCTCTGTAGGTCAGCGTGTGCTCGAGGGACCCAGCTAGGTAGTCGAAAGTCCTGCCCCCAGCGTTCTTGCTGTCGGATCCATGGCGGTTCGCTACGATGACTTGCTCGCTGTCAGCGCCCACGACAAGGTTGGCATTATGCGTCACCATAATCACTTGACGTTCGGTTTTGCGCCTTTTCCGGTACGGCACAACATGATCGTAGATCGAGCGGCTGTCTAGGTCGTCATCAGGCTGGTCGATCAAGAGCGGCCAGCGATCATCCGACTCATTGAGGATGAGTTGGAGCGCAAACATCGCCTGTTTCCCTGGTGTCATCGACGACCGGCCAAATCCTCCGATTCTGTCGCCTTCGAGTTCCGCAAAGAAGTGAAAGTCAGGCACAAACGTGAAGACCTGCTCGGCAACTGCGGTCATTGACTTCCCTTGTTTCAGTTTCTGGTCCCCCGCAACCAGTGCCTCAAGAAAATCAGAGGGCTTGGCGAGAACCTGCTCGATCTTTAGGCCGACATTGCGTTCTACAAAGTCCGTGTTTGATCGCTGATCGAAATCTTGAGAAATAGCTGACAGCTTCCCCGCATCATGGCCGCCTTCGATACCGAAATACATTCCATCGACTTCCACAAGCCCGTCGGCAAAGTAGTGGAGGTGATTGTCAATCAGCTGAGCGCGGCATTCCAAACTGGAAACTAGGCTGGAGATGCTTTCGTCTCGAGATTCCACGAGCGACTTGAGCTCGAGTTCGAACTTGTCAATAAGAGCAAGGGCACTATCTTGCTGAGCGAGCTGCTTGACCAATTCATCGACAACCGTATTCGCCTCATTCCGTTCGATTAGGGAGCTATTTTCTGCCCTCAAATCGCTGATTTCCACTTCAATGGCCGCGACTTTGGCTGTTACCTGCTGGTGGTGGGCGACAAGGAGATCTGCAATAGCCTTGCTCAAGCTTGCGGAAGCGTCGGATATGAGCTTGGCCGCGGGCTGCTGAACTGCCAGGGGCAGCGCCGCCGGAGTAGGCGATGTGGTGATTGACACTGCCACATTAGCGGATATCGCGTCCTCGGACTGATCGGCTGCCGAAGTGAAGTACGGACCCAGCGCACTCAGATCCCCGAGCTTGCTCACCTTATCTACGCTAAGCGTCGATAACTGCTCCATGACAGACTGGTATTTGACAATATCGTCGCTTAGCAATTGGGCATCAGCGCGTTGTTTGGCTAGTTGGGAAGCCAAAGCTTCCTTTTGCTTCCGGATCGCTTCGGGGTCACCAACATCAGCCATCTTTTCTGAGAAATCCCGAATTTCAGCAGATCTGGAAAACCAGCTCTTCAGGGATTTCTGTACTTCTCCGCCGATGTTTTCGATGTCGGTGGACGCCTTTCGGTGAGCTATTTCAAAATCACCGCGGGCTCTAAAGAGGATGGGCTCGATCCTTGCGGTAATTTCTGAAGAACGCTCATTGAGATTGAAGAGAGAATTCTGCGGAATGTAGATGACCTTCCCCATTGTGCCCGCAGAGTCTCCCCAGGTAACCTCGCATAGCCCCGGTGGTGTGTCCTTCCATGTTCTGCCGGCTGCCGGCCCAGTCTCTTCCAGCGAGCCGAAGAATCCGCTTTCGAGTTGTTGTTTCTTCGTATACTTGCTATCCACCGCGTGGGCAATATGAGCAAGTAAGGACGACTTTCCTGAGGAACGGCTTCCAATGATGGAAACTAGATTCGAATTAAGAGTCACGGTGGACGGAAAGTTAGCCGAGTCCGTGAAGCTGACCGAAGTTATGACTTGGTACGGCTGCTTTCGGTCTGGTTTGGTTGCCTGAAGCCGGACCCTCTCCGATGGCTCGATGGCAGTTTGTAAAAGCCCTTCAAATGTTGGGTCGGCTTTAATCCATGTAACGTTTTTGTGGGTCGCTCCGCGTGATTCGCGTCCCAGCCAGCTCTCCAGTTCATCGAAGCTGTGAGCGTCACATCCGGCAAACACTGGCCTTGGAGGAAGGTCCTCCTTTCGATTAGAACCTTCGACTTCATTTTGATAGTAGGCGACGTCATTGGGGTTCCCGAAGATCCCTGATGTAAATAAATCTAGATTATCGGCGAGAACTCTCTTGCGTCGCGCTCCGGAAAGTTTGCCCTCCGGTCTGATGCCGTCGTTACCCGCTGGCACCACAGGAAAGACAAGTCCTCTCCAAGATTCGTCAGCTCCAAAGACGTCTTCGAGGGTCTTTCTGACTTCTTCAAGGTAGACGCTAGCAGAATCGAGTGGCCAGATGCCCGATGGTATGGACGGCATGGCGCTCACCAATCCTGCGCGAGATTGGTCCGTCATTGGCCTATGTTGCCGCCGGCGTCGCATGCGGACCGGCCCTAAACTTCAGCTTCATCGTCCGCTCACCCACAGACGCGGAAGGGCGCGGCCTGATCTTTCCCGGATCCCTAGCATTCGCGGGTTCCGCTGTGTGGGCGGCTCTGAGCAGGCGGCCACTCTGGGTGTCGATAATGACTGCGCTGAGAGCTGGTTAGGACTGCACGAAACCGCTGTGAATGGCCTGCAGGCCAGCGGCCAGGGCAGCCATCTTGGCGCTGGGCGGCTCCGGCGCCCCGTGGTCCATGACGCCGGGCAGGTCATGGGCGTTGAGGCGTTCCGTGACGGCGCTGCGGAGACGGGCGTATGCCGGGGTGATGGTGTCCACGGCGTCATTCTAGGAGCATTCGGCATGGACTGGCTCAGAGATCGGGGGAGATGTTCCATCGCCGAACCCCGCATTGAAGCAGGCCTAAGCCAGCGGAATCTTGAGACCCTCACCGGCATCTCGCTGCCCACCTTGAATCGCCTCGAGAGCGGGAGCCACGCGGCCAGGATGGACGATGTCATCTCCATTGCCCGGGCTTTGGGCTGCCCTGTCGAAGCCATCCTGGACGAGAACCCTGTCCGGGACCGCGTCCTCGTGGCCAGCCACGCAAATAAATCCACTGCAGATATTGCCCCGGTCAAAACGAAGCTGACACAGTTCCCCGAGATGGATGCCCATCTGGCGGCACGGCATCGGTGCATGATGCCTCAGCCGAACGGCACCTGTACAGGTTTGAACCTGACCGGTCCTCCGCATTCTCGCCCATAGGGATATTCCCCAGTCGGCTCCGTCACGATGGGCAGCGCGCTGGCGATGCGGGCACCTGAAGAGTCCGCCGCTTCAACGTAGACAGACGTGACGCTGACAGGCGGGACCAGATAGGGCTGTGACTGCGGCACCAGCCACTTGCCGTCAGGGCTCCTGGTCACGGCGGCGGCAGTGCAGCCCTCCCCGAAACAGGCCGCGACCGACACCGGATCCTGCGGGAAGACCAACTCCACGTCGCCGACGTAGGCGTACCCGATGGCCGGGCAGACGGTGCTGCCGGATCCGCGGCTGAACATCACCAGAGCCAGCACAACGGCCACCGCACCCAGCAGCACAAGAAGTAACCCCCGACGCTTCATGGTGCGAGCCTATCCCGGCAGATCGGATCGGCGTCCGGGATAGCGCGCTGAACCCGTAGTCGCCCGGCCAGGCACTGCGTCTCCTTGAACTCTTTGGCAACCAGGACGAGGCTGCCGGGCAAACCAGTCCTTAGCTGCCCGGCTATTCAGTTCTAAAGAATTTCTGTTTCAGGGGAGCACCCAAGATCCCCGCCAACTATCGCATTACCTGTCTCCGCGGGGTAGGGAAGACGGTGTTGCTCAAGCACTCTGAAGAAGTGACGAAGGGGGAGCTCAACTGGGCCGTCGGCAGGCTGCAGCTGGAGCCTCGACACAACCGCGAAGACGCGACCGTCGGAGTGCTCCACGATGTTCTCCTGGACGTTCAGACCCAGGTTTCGCGGGCCGAGAACCTTCGGCAGAAGACGGAGGCCGTCATCATCGGTGCGCGGTCGCTGGCGACCGTGACATTTGAATTTGAAGATGTCACCGTGCCTCTGGGGGGCTCGGCAAATTCGAAGGAAGCCAACCTGGCAGCCGACCTCCTGGACACAGCTCGCATTGCGGTGAAATCCGGAAGGGCCGGGCTTGTCCTGATGCGCGACGAGGCGCAGGTACTCGGGGACGACAAAGGCCGCGACGGACAGCATCCGCTGTCACTGCCCGTCGCCGCAGTCAACACACTCCAGCCGCCCGTTGGATGGCACCGGGAAAGAGGCTACGGAGGAGCTCCTTAGTGCCGTAATGGACGACGTGGAAGGCTATCCGGATTTCGTGCAGCTCTGGGGGCGTCGAGCTTTGGGACGATGCCCTGCTCGACTCCCTGACCCCTGACGAGCAGGACCTCCTCCCACTCACCCGCGACTGCGATTACCCGCCCCTGCGAACTGCTGACATACACAAGGTCACTTCCCGCGAACAAGGCAACGTCAACGTGCGGAGCGGCCCTGGCCTACTTGGAGGCGAATTTCAACTGGCGGTCGGGCTCGCGGCCGTAACCGTCGATGACCAGTCGGTCCTCGTGGACTTTGATTACTGAGTAGGCGTTGGTGTCCTGCTCCACCATGCCTTCAAGGTTCACGTAGTGGATGCCGTTGCGCTCTTCGTAATTGCCCATATGGTTGTGTCCGTTGAGGTAGGCAACAACGCTACGGTGCTTCTCCATGGTTGCGATGATGGCCGAGTCGTTCCAGGCATTATGTTCGTTCAGGGGAGCGACCGGCATGTGGCCCAGGACGACAGTTTTTTCGCCCTTCGCTTCTGCGTCACTGAGCACGCTCTCGAACCAGCGCATCTGCTCCTCGCCGACTCCGCCGTTCCAGGACTGGGCGTTGCTGTCGCCCTCCCACGTCTTCGCGGCCAGGATGGTCTCCGCCTGTCCGCGCTTGGGGGACTCAGGAGCGTTCGCGTAGGTGCTGATGTCGTTGGTGTCGAGGGCAACGAACCGGAAGCCGTCCCGGCTGAAGTCGTAGTACTGGTTTGGCATTCCCAGAAGGCTCTCTACTTCGTCGGTGTAGACGGGGAAGTCGTGGTTGCCCAGAATGTGGTGCCGTGGACCTTGGATCTGCTCCCAAACGGGAAGGATCTGGTCGAAGCTTTCCTTGTTCCTGTCGATGAGGTCACCGGTCTGGATGGTGAAGGCCAGGTCTGCACTGTTGAAGGTGGTGGCCGCCTCGGACAGCTTTTGCAGCGACCCCCGGTAGTTGCGGCTTCCCTTCGTGTCGCAGTCGCAGTACTGGACGTCGGCGACGACACCGAACTCGAAGAGAGGCTTGCCCTCGCCGGACGCCGGGGCCGCCGTGGCCGGGGACAGGGACAGCGCGGACGCTGCCACGCCAAGAGCCAACGTGGCTGCAACAGCGGGGATGAAGGGTCGTGTGGGGATGCGCATCCGTGATTCCTTTGTTTATGGGGGGCTGATTAGCCAGCCTGAGCCTTGTGCCGGGGGCGCCCCCGGACTGACGGTACGGGGGGCAAATGAACCAGGACCGACGCAGCAGTGCCGCACAAGAAAACACCCCGCTACGCAGGTGCGGGCCCCGGCCGACTTCGTGTGGCAAACGCGTCCTGAAGGGCCCTGACCAAGACTCCCGCCAAGGTTCGTGGTGCGTTCACTACGGGTTCACACTCCCCATAGCTCCCACTGGCTGAATGGGCTGGGTATCAGCCGAACCCCCTCAGGAGACAACTTGTCCCGTACCTTTGCCACGTCCCGCCGCCGTTTCCTCGCCCTGTCCGGGGGCGCGGCCGCGACAGCTGCCATCTACGGCTTCTCCACGGCACCCGCCTGGGCTGAACCCCAATTTCCGCAGAACCCCTTCACCCTGGGCGTCGCGTCGGGTGACCCTACCCCCGATGGCATCGTGTTGTGGACCCGTCTGGCACCCGAGCCCCTGGCAGCAGACGGGCTGGGCGGCATGCCACCGTATAAGGTCCAGGTGAACTGGCAGATTGCCGCCGACCCGGAATTCCGCACTGTCGTCAAAGCAGGTACTGAGAGCGCGATCCCCGAACTGGCCCACTCCGTGCACGCCGAGGTCGAGGGGCTGCGCCCGTCCGCGGACTACTGGTTCCGTTTCCGCGTCGGCAGCGAGGAAAGCCCGGTCGGGCACACCCGCACTGCACCGGCGGCCGGATCGGATCCGGGGCGGATCACCTTCGGATTGGCCTCATGCCAGTCGTGGGCCGGCGGCCGCTACGCCGCCTACCGCACCATGGCGCAGGAGGACCTCGACCTCGTCGTGCATGTGGGCGACTACACCTACGAGGGCAAAAACCACGAGACGCTGGCCGATTTCCGCAACAACCAAGCCAAGTACAAGAGCTCGCCCGACCTGCAGGCCGCGCACGCGAGGTTCCCTTTCGTCGTCACCTTCGATGACCACGAAATCGAGAACAACTGGGCTGACGGTGTGTCCCAGGCCGACAACGAGGCTTCCAACGAACCGCAGCGTTTCCTCCAGCTGCGCGCCAACGCTTTCCAGGCCTACTACGAGCACCTTCCGCTTCGCCGCCCGCAACGGCCCACAGGCCCGGACATGGTCCTGTACCGAGGGCTGGACTACGGCAACCTGGCAAGATTTCACGTCCTGGACACGCGCCAGTACCGCTCGGACCAGCTGACCGATAACTTCCCGGGCGGACCGCAGCACCCCGGCGTCTACGACCCCTCACGCACCCTGATGGGTGATGCGCAGGAACAGTGGCTTTTCCAGGGGCTCGCGTCATCGTCCGCCCGTTGGAACGTCATCGCCCAGCAGACAATGATGGCTCAGTACGACTATGACCCGTCCGAAACCCTCTCGGTCAACCACGACCAGTGGGACGGCTACGTCGTCTCCCGCAACCGCCTCACGAACTTCATCAACCAGCAGAACCCGGCTAACCCCGTCATCCTGAGCGGCGACTGGCACTCCGCGTTCGTCAACGATGTCCTGCTCGACCACGCGGACCCGGGTTCGAAAGTGGTCGCCGCAGAGTTCGTCGGAACCTCCATCAGCTCCGGTTGCGGCTGGGCCCAGGCAATCAAGAATGGCCTGCCAGCCAACCCGCACACCCACTACATCAACCCCGACAAGCGAGGTTGGACCCGCTGCACCGTGACCCCGGACGAGTTCCGCAGCGATTACCTCGTGGTGGCGTCGGCCGCAGATACCACTTCGCCAGCCGTCGTCGACGCTTCCTTCGTGGTCCGGAACGGCCAGCCCGGGGCCCAGCGAGCCTGAGACCGGCAGTCTGGGGGCGGCCACCACTACACCGGCCGCCCCCAGAGGCTGGATCCCTTAGTAGCCAAAACGCCTGGTATGTAATGGCGAAGGCCACTGGCGATCTTCTGAGCCACTTCGAGGCCAGGGAGGTCGAGGGTACCCCGCCCCCGCCCAGCTGGAATGTCGCGCAGTCGTAGCGGTGGATAACCCGCAAGAAGTGTCCCCTTTTGTGGACAGCGGGACTGTGCTGGCCGCGCTGGAGAATAAGTCCGGTACGGGATGGATCTATTGCCGGATGTCGGGCATAGGCTCAGAGGTAACGGAAGAACGAGGTGGGTCGATGAGCATCGACGCGTCAGAGATGGATGGTCCCTCCGGGACGTCAGGACAGAGTGGGGGTGTCAGCGGTGACCTGGCCGCTCAGCTCGGCGAGCTGGCCAGGGAGCTGCAGCAGGAAGATGACCTCGACACCGTCCTGGCCGGAATAGTCCAGGCCGCCGTCGAGCTCATCCCCGGCGCCGCCGATGCGTCCATTAGCTTGGTCACCGGTCGGACGATTGAGGCAAAAATCGCTTCGGGAGTCCTCCCCCGCAGGGTTGATGCTTTGCAAAGTTCCACCGGGCAAGGGCCTTGCCTGGATGCGGCCTACGAGCACCGGATTGTGCGGGTGCCCGACCTCAGCACTGAGACCCGTTGGCCGGCGTTCTGCAGTGGCGCCGTTGAGCTTGGGGCGCGCAGCATGCTTTCACTCCAGTTGTTCGTCGAAGGCGACCGGATGGGGGCGTTGAACCTGTTCGGAGCCAGGCCGGACGCTTTTGATCTCGAGTCCGAGCAGATTGGGCTGCTCGTTGCCGCCCATGCAGCCGTGGCTTTCGCCGACTCCCAGAAAATCAGTCAGCTCAAGGAAGCTCTGATGTCCCGCCAGCTCATCGGCCAGGCGGAGGGCATCCTGATGGAACGCTACAAATTAAGCGCCCAGCAGGCCTTTCTTGTCCTTACCCGCGCCAGCTCCAGCTCCAACAGGAAACTGCGTGAGGTGGCAGAAGATCTGACGATCAGCGGAGAAATCGCCGGAGTAAAACGACCGGTTCGATGAAGGCGGTGCCGAGGGCTACGGCGCGGCGGGGCGCGTTGACCGACTTTCGGCCTCCTGTGTAGTCGGGACCGGCGGTTCTCAGGGGTTGGACATCGTCTAAGAGCGTGGAAGCGCCCCCGATGTTATTGGGGGATACATCGGGGCGCGTATGGAGATAGTATCTCGGGCTTTTTCAATTCAAGTGACAAATTCTGCGGCGGCGGAAACCGACACCGGTACCCCGTCTTCGGGCGCGGTCCTAGTGCCAACTTCCAGGGCCGGCGCCCATGGTGCACACTGTGCATCCGGATGCTTCGAGGGCGCGTGTTCGGTCGCAGACCAGGCCTTTGCGGCGTGAGGTGAGTAGGCGCGGATCGGTGCTGATCTGGTCGCCGCTGCGGATGGATTGCAGGTCCCGTCGCATCCTTGCTTGGTCGGCGATGACTGCCGCGTCTTTGGCGCCTGTTTTTGATGAGCTTTTCCGGCGTCGATGCCGGCCCAGAGTTCAGGCATGTATGCCTCCATCGCGTTGTCCTGTTAGGGCCCAAGCGGATGGCCGCGCCGTCGTGTCCTTACATCGCGATCGGATCGCTTCTCTCAATTAGCGGTCGAGCCATCGCGGGGTGTCCGGGCGGCCATTCCTTCGGAGCCGTGACGCAAAGTCCAGCCGTTTAGCTTTTAGCCATACCCGGCACCCCTGGGTTGGTCGAGAGCTTACAACGCCCCCAATCCAGCCTCAATCACCGTAAGGATGTGCTTACGTCATGCCCGGTTCCCAGGTGGATCCGTGTCCGGACACAGAAGCCACCACAACCTTCACCGTCTGCCTGCCTCTCCGGCCGGCGGCGTGGCAGGCCGACGCAACAGCAGCACCGCCGCGATCACCACCCAGAGCGCCGGCGGGGGGTTGGCGATAATCACCGGGCCCCAGCCGGCGGCGTTGTAGAAACCGCCCCGGTCCAGCGGCCCGCCATACATGGATGGCACCGCCGCCGCACACAACAGGACCCCAAAGTAGGCGACCCACCGGGTCCAACGCGGAAGGACGCCGGTAGCGGCGGCCGCCCAGCCGGCAGCACCCAGAAAGAGGCCGGTGATGGCGAACGCGATGGAGCTGTTGTAAACGCGATGGAGCTGTTGTAAATCAGGATGTAGGCCAGCGTCAGCGCGCGGTTCACTGACGGGTCCGGGTCCGGTGCCATGGCATCCAGGGCAAGACCCCCCTCTAATCCGTTGGCCACCAGGGTCACGCCGACCCACACGGCCATGGAAGCAACCACCAGCGACCCCGCCCACCCGTAGTCCGGATTGGCTCGACTAATGAGGTGGCCCAGTCCGGCAGCGAAGACCATCGCAGCCACGTAGAGACCCAGATCAAGCAATATCCTGGTGAAGATGATGTTACGGATCCGGTAGGCCTCCGCCGCGCCGCCGACGCCGTCGTAAATTTCCACGGACGGCATTCACCAGGTACAACGGGAACTGGGCCGCCCAGAAAACCACCATTCCGACGGCGGCCCACCCAGTGAGCCGCCGGATCATGTGTTGTTCCACAGCTGGCACCCTTCCCGGGTTCTTCGGTGGAACCGGCGCACGGCCTGGCGCGCCGGTGGTGCGGTGTGCTGGCTTCAAGGCTAGCGGCGCATGGCGCGCCCTACAACGGCGCGGCATGACGCCGGAGAACGATACACGCAACCGTCAACGGGTCCGGCGCGAGTCAACCCGGCTGTTGGGTTCCCAGCCGGCAATGTTATGAACGGTCCTCTACTGCCGTCCACTAGTCCGTACTACCATGGCCCACAAAGGGAGTGGCTTGCATGCGGATCCTGGTCGGATATGCCAGTGCACACGGATCGACGGCGGAGATCGCCCGCTGGATCGCCGGTGCCCTGCAGCACTCGAACTGGGCGGTCGACGTCGTGGCGGTGCAGGAGATTGCCGATCCCGGTACCTATGTTGCGGTCGTGCTGGGCAGTGCGATCCACGGCCAGGCGTGGCTGCCTGAGGCCACCGAGTTCGTCCACCGGCACCAGGATGCTCTGCGGGCCCGGCCGGTGTGGTTGTTCAGCGTGGGAATGTCCGCCGGACTGCCCCGGTGGTTACGCAAGCCAGGGCGTGCGGCGCAGGACCGGCGGATCGCCCAAGCGCTGCGGGAGCTCGTCCGCACGCGGGGCCACCACCTGTTCTCCGGGACCGCCTGGCCTGAACAGTTCCCGCGCTCATCCGGGATGCTGGTCCGGGCCCTGGGCATCCATTTCGGTGACTACCGGGAATGGGGGGAGATCGAGGGATGGGCCCGGGACATCGCCGCGCAGCTGGCAGGGGACCCCAGAGCCGCCACCGACCACTCGTGACCCGGGATGTGCTGACGCCCCGGAGCGAAGGATGCAGTTTGGAGGACGATACGCGGGTTCTGGCGATCGACGGTCATCCCGACGCCGGCAGCTACTGCGACGCTCTGGCACGGGCCTAGGTGGAAGGTGCCCGCGCTGCCGGTCACGAGGTCGAGCACCTGATGCTGAGGGAGATGGACTTCGCCCCGGTCCTTCCCGGCGGTTTCACCCACCCCCAGCCGCTGGAGCCGCCGCTGGCGAACGCCCGCGACGATGCGCTGGTGCGAGCACCTGGTGATCGTGACCCCGTGCTGGTGGTTCTCGGTCCCGGCCCGGCCCGGCCCACGTGCGGGGCCCGTTTTCGGTGCCGGCTATCTGCTGGCAGCTGGTGCGTCTGATTGGCAAGGAGCAAGCTCGGACGCTTGAACCTTCAAGTAAAACCGGATAGAATGCTGTCATGACAACGACACTCGACCGCCCTCCAGTACTCTTCCTCAGCCATGGTGCGCCGCCGCTGGCTGACGACAGCACCTGGACCCGCGAACTCAACGATTGGGCCGGCACCTTTGACAAGCCCAGGGACATCCTCATGGTGTCCGCCCACTGGGAAAACGCCCCGGTCACGCTCAGCGCCACCGGGCGCAAACCGGGTCTCGTCTATGACTTCGGCGGTTTCCCCCAGAAGTACTACGACGTCACCTACGACGCCCCGCAGGCTCCCGGGCTGGCTGCCGAGGTGGAGAAGCTCGTGGGCGGCCATGGCCACCATGTCGAGCGCGACGAGAACCGCGGCTTGGACCACGGCGCCTACGTCCCGCTCAAGGAGATGTTCCCGGACGCGGATGTACCGGTCGTGCAAATGTCCATGCCCACCCTTGATCCGCAGGGCCTGTTTGATCTGGGCAAGTCGCTGGCGCCGTTGCGCGACCGCGGCACGCTGATTGTCGGTTCGGGGTTCACCACGCACAATCTGCGCTGGTTCAACCCCGCCGGCGGACCCGACAGTGCCCCGCCCTCGGTCTCCCGTGAGTTCGATCAATGGGCGGAGGAAGCAATGGCGCGCGGCGACGTCGACTCCATCCTGGATTTCCTCCACAAGGCCCCGGCAGCCCGCGAGGCGCACCCTCGCAGCGAACACTGGGCCCCGCTGTATGTGGCGCTCGGCGCAGCCTACGGCTCCGGCGACCTGCACGCCAAAACCGCCATCGAAGGGTTCTGGTTCGGCCTGTCAAAACGCTCATGGACTCTGACCTAAGCCAAACACTCTGAACGCAAGGCCCTCGCGGCAAGCATTCGCCAGCTTCCCGGCGGCTCGGCAAAGGACGGATTCAACAAAGCCCGAGGATTCAAAGGGCATGACCCTGGCGGTTTCCAGGGCTCGGGATCAAAGCGCGCGGAGTCCCACGTGACGGCTCAGCCGTTGCCGGCTGATGCGGGGATCACAGCCTAAAAGTGGCCGTCAGGGGACTCGAAGGAAAATTCCCGTTGAAGCCGGGTCCTCGCCTCATGCTCCACCAGGGTGGGGATGTAACTCCTGATTCGACCGTTGGCCAAGGACTCATACTCTTCTCCCACGACACCGGCGATATGCGGCCGCGGCGCCTCCGGAAAACGGGCTGACAGCCGGTCGACAACCGCGCGGACAATGGTTTCTTTTTCCGATTCGCTCACCTCGACAGTGTTACCCGGGGCAGAACCGGCGTCAACCAATCCTGCGGACAAGGTTTCACAATCGAGGCCTTTCGCAGCGCCCGGCTACCGGGGGCATCAAGTTAACCCGACACGCTCCAGGAACAAGCTCCCGCGCCCCTGATGTTCGCCGTTGCCACGTAGCATGGCGCCGTGGAAGCACTCCCGGATGTCCGACGCCCCACCGCGGCCCTCGGCGCGACATTGACCCCAGAGGGCGCGGACTTCGCGCTGGTCTCCACCACGGCGACCGCTGTCGACCTGTGCCTGGTGGACAACGCCGGCGTCGAGACCCTGCACCCCATGGCCCTGGACGACGAGGTTTGGACCGCGCACCTGCCAGGGCTCCGGGCCGGCCAGCGTTACGGCTACCGCGTCGACGGACCTTGGGAGCCGGCCCGGGGCCTCCGCCACAATCCGCACAAATTCCTGCTGGACCCGTACGCCAAGGCCATCGACGGCCGGCTCATCTGGGGACCCGAGTTGTATGCCTTCGACCTCAACGACCCGTCCACGCCGGACATGAGGGACAACCGGAGCCAAACCTTCGTCTCCGTCCTGGTCGACACCGCCTACGACTGGGAAACGGACACCCGCCCCGCAACTCCCCTGAACCGGACAGTCATCTACGAGGCCCACGTCAAGGGCATGACCAGGCTGCACCCTGACGTTCCCGCCCTCGAGCGCGGTACCTACGCGGGGTTGGTGCATCCGTCCGTCATTGCGCACCTCAAGCGGATCGGCGTGACCGCGGTGGAACTGCTCCCGGTCCAGCAGTTCGTCACCGACGAACCCGGCGATGGCAGGTCAAACTACTGGGGCTACAACCCCATCGGCTATTTCGCACCCCACAACGCCTATGCGGTGGACTCCGGCGTGCTGCGGCCCGGAGGTCAGGTCGCCGAGTTCAAAGACATGGTCAAGGCCCTCCACCAGGCAGGCATCGAAGTGATCCTCGACGTCGTCTACAACCACTCCGCCGAAGGCGGCGCCGACGGACCCAACCTGTGCTTCCGCGGAATCGACAACAGTGCCTACTACCATCTGGTCCCCGGCGACGAGGCCAACTATCAGGACTACACCGGAACCCGCAACACCCTGAACGTGGGTTCGCCGACGGTCCTGCGCATGGTGATGGATTCGCTCCATTACTGGGTGGAGGAGATGCACGTCGACGGATTCCGGTTCGATCTCGCCCCTGCGTTGGCCCGCGCCTCGGACCGGGTCGACATGCTGTCCGCATTCTTCGAATTGATCAACGCAGACCCTGTGCTTGACGGGGTCAAGCTCATCGCCGAACCGTGGGACCTCGGCCCCGAGGGCTACCAGCTCGGAAACTTTCCCCTACGGTGGGTGGAATGGAACGGCAAATTCCGCGACGTCGCCCGCGACTTCTGGCGCGGTACACCGGGTCTCACCGCCGAGCTGGCAAACCGCCTCACAGGCTCCGCCGATCTTTATCAGGACGACGGCCGCCAGCCAAGCGCGTCCGTAAACTTTGTCACCGCCCACGACGGCTTCACGCTGCGGGACCTCGTCTCGTACGACCACAAGCACAACATGGCGAACGGCGAGGACGACCGCGACGGCGAGCCCAACAACTATTCCTGGAACTGCGGCGCCGAGGGACCCACCACCGACCCGGAGATCACCGCCCTCCGCGCGCGCCAAATGCGCAACCTCATGATTACCTGCGTCCTCGCCCAGGGCGTCCCCATGCTGCGCCACGGCGACGAACTGGGCCACAGCCAGGGAGGCAACAACAACGCCTACTGCCAGGACAACGAGATCTCGTGGATCAATTGGGCTTTGGCGGACGAGAATATGATCGATTTCAGCTCGAAGCTGGCCACGCTGCGCCGGGACCACCCGGTGTTCCGCCGCCGCACCTACTTCGACGGGAGGCCGGTCGCTCCGGCAGAGGGACTCAGGCTGCCCGACATCCTGTGGCTCAATGCCGACGGATCACCCCGGTCAGGAAGCCAGTGGGACCAGTCCTGGGGAAAATCCCTCGCCTGCTACCTGAGCGGCAGGGGCGTCCGGACCCGCCGGAACGAACCCGAAGACGACTTTCTCATCGTTTTTAACGCTTCCTCGAAGGATGTGCTGCACCAAACGCCAAAGGAGGGCGGTGTCATACCCTCGAAGCAACAACACGTTGAATAGAGGGGTTGCCGGTGGCGCGCAGGGCGTTGACTTTTTCGGATCGGGCGGATATCGCGGTGGGGCTTCAGGCCGGTAAAACGGACCGGCAGATCGGGTCCGATATCGGCCGGGACCACACGATCGTGTGGCGTGAACGGCGGCGGAATTCCACCAAGACCCGTGGCTACCGCCCTGTCACCGCAGACGTGAGGGCGGAGCGGAAACGCAGCCGTCCGCAGGCCCGGAAGATGGACACCGATCCTGTCCTCGCGGCACGGGTGAAGGCTGACCTGTTCCGGTCCAGGACGCCGCGGCAGATCGCCGGGCGCTTGCGTTTGGAAGCCACGGAGACCAGCGTTGAGACCATGGTTAAATCTCCTGACGCGCAAGGCCGGACCGTCTCCCACGAGGCCATCTACCGGTGGATCTACGCCCTGCCCAAGGGCGAGCTGGCGAAGTCCGGGATCCTGCTGCAGTCCAAACGAACCAAGCGAAAAACCCGCAAGCCGTTGGGTGAGCGGACAGGCGGGAGGATCATCGGCATGGTCAGCATCGATGACCGCCCGGAAGAGGCCGCGGACCGGCGGGTTCCAGGGGCGTGGGAAGGGGATCTCGTGGTCGGCAAGGCCGGCAGGACCGCTGTGGCCACGCTGGTGGAGCGGAACAGCAGATTCCTGATCATGCTCGGCCTTCCCGACGGCAAAAAGTCTGCAGGACTGGCCGATGTGCTGATCGAGAAAGTCAATGACCTGCCGGCACTGATGCGCGGATCCCTGACCTGGGACCAGGGCACCGAAATGGCCCGCCACGCCCAGCTGACACTCGCCACGGACCTGCCCGTGTACTTCGCCCACCCGCACTCACCGTGGGAGCGGCCCAGCAACGAAAACACCAACGGCCTCATCCGGGAATACCTGCCCAAAGGCGAAGTCCTTCCCAGCCACCAGCCGTTCCTGGACTCCATCGCCGATGAACTCAACGACAGACCACGCGCCGTCCTGGGCTACTTCACACCGAGGGAAGTATTCACCAAGCTACTCAACGACGACGTTGCTAAGACGGGTTGACACCGCCGAGTACTTTCCGGCGCAGTGGGAAGTTGCCCTGACAAGCTGGGACGGCCCGGCCCCGACAAGGGTCCATGCAGGCGCCGTCTACAAAATACCCGCACGCACCAGCTGGATCCTCCGCTCCGTCGAGGAATAGCGCCGCGGCCTGCAACGTCGGGTCTGCCCGGGACGTTATTCGCCGGTCGGCATCGTCACTCGCGCGCTCGAGGACACTGACGGCTATCGCATACTCATCGGCGCAGATTCCCGCCGTCACCTCGCACTGTCCGGCACGAACCCCGAACGCGAACGTCTCCCTATTTATCCTCCTGCCGCCGCACCATCTCGTTTATCCAGGCAGGCGCGAATGGGGACGTGCAGCCCGGGGGAGTCGGATAGTCCTTGAGCACTTCCAGGCGCTCGCCGATGTCGAGTGCGCGGGCACGCAGCCCGGCATGCTCGATTCCGATCTGCGCCAGGCAGTGGTTCATCGCCCACTGCAAACGGTCCGGGGCGTTTTTCATCTCCGCCTCGATGACGTCGAGCAGTCCTGGCAGGTCGAGGCCCTCGGGCTCTTTCGCCACGCGTTCGGTGGTCAGCGCCCAGCCGGCGCTCGCCACCACCGGATCCGGATCGGCGGACCACACCCGGCGCAGCTCTTCGGAGTGCGGGTTCTTCTTCACCACGTAGTTCACCAGCCAGTCGTGCACCTTGGGGGACCGCGCCTCGCGCAGCATGCCGTCCAGCTCGTCACGCCCAAGCGCCTTCGGGCGGCAGATCAGGATCGCCAGCAGTCTCGCCGCGGTGTCACCCGTCGCCCAGAGCCGGCGCGCGAGGACGGGCTGCGTCTTCAGCCGTTTCGCGAGCGCGCGCAGTTTGCTGAGGTTCACGCCGTGATCGTCACCGTGTTTCTCGTTCACCGCGCGTGCCCTCGGATCCTCAAGCCCGGCCAGCTCGGCCATCACCTCGGCCACCGTTGTCTCAGTCAGTGTTTCGGCCACTGCAGCCTCCTGTCAGTCACATGTGGGCTTGAGCCTACTAGGAAGCACAGTCACCGAGCCGGCAGGTAAGCGTTTCGCTCGGGGGCCGGCGCTGACATGCTTGTGGGGTGAGAACGATCTCGACGGAACCGCCGCGCACCGCGCTGACCCGGAAGCTTGTGCCGGCAGTGTTGCTCTCGGTCTCCGGAGTGCTGCTTTTCGGCGTCGAAAATGACCTCGCCGGCTACGGCATGCTCGCGTCGAGCGTGGTCTCTGCCGCTCTGATCGACCGCGAATTCCTGCGGCACCTTGCGCTGGTGGCGGTGGGAATGGTTGTCATCAGCGTGGTTCCCCTGAACGCTGATTTGAGCCTGACGCACATGGCGCTGATGGGTGGAGTCCTTGCGTTGGCCGTGCTCGTGCCGTGGCTGGTGTCGCGGTTCGCCTACCGCGAGAAGCTCATCACCTTCCCGGTGAAAACGGGACACAAATGGCCGTTGGCGGCGAAGGTGTACCTGCTCGGTGTCGTGGCACTCGCCTACCTGATCCTGCCTGCCTACCTGATCCGCACGGGGGTGTATCAAAACTGGCCGGACGCCTCCGAACCCACCATCTTCTGGCGGCTCTTCCTCGGCGTAAACGCGGTTGGAATCTGGGATGAGCTGTTCTTCATCTGCACCACCTTCACCCTGCTCCGGCGGCACTTCCCGGACTGGCTCGCCAACATCCTGCAGGCCGTGATCTTTTCGTCTTTCCTGTGGGAAATCGGCTACCAGGCCTGGGGCCCGCTGCTGACGTTCCCGTTCGCGCTGCTGCAGGGCTACACGTTCAAGCTGACAAAGTCATTCACCTACGTCGTGACGGTGCACCTGCTCTTTGACTTCGTGCTGTTCCTCGCGCTGGTGCACGCGCACAATCGCGACTGGCTGCCGATCTTTCTGTACTGATCACGGCTCCGCGAAACGCTCTAGGGCAAGGCGACTTTCAGCGGGCTGGATGACCTACCCCACCAGCCGCAGCGGCCGTGCGCCCAACCGGACCGTGATTTCCTGGCCCCAGGAGGCGGTGAGGCGGTCCTCTTCCATGCCGTCCCCGAACACCACGAGCTGGTCGGATGCCACCGTGACGCGGAGTGTTTCGCCCGCGCCCAGCACACCCTCGGTCAGCGCGGTTCCGGTGATGGGGGAGGGCCAGGCCTCGCGGACGAACCACGCGAGCCGGGGATCCGTGGGTGCCGGCAAGGCGCGTCCTCCGCGTTCCAGGGCGATCGAGGCGCACCAGCCGGTCGCGCCCGTGCCCGTGGAGACGATCAGGCCCGAAGAGGAGTGGCGCTCGGCCCGGCCGTCCGGGGCGGTGAGCAGGTACCGGGCCGACTGGTGCGAGGCGTGCCCGATGTAAACCTCGTTGAGCCCAGAGAGTTCCTGCCCGTCGTCGAGCCGTGCCGTCACGGTGGCGAGTTCCTGGCAGCGCAGCCGCTCCGCCGGGCCGGCCTGTCCGGCCGCCTGCAGCAGCTTTGCCCCCGCGCCGGGCGTGTGTCTGACCAGCACGCCCGGATTCGCTCCCGGCTCGGGATCAATCCCGATGACGGGCTGGCCGTTGAGATACTTCGCCGCGTTGGCCACCAGCCCGTCCTGGCCCACCACCGCGATGATGTCCTCCGGGGTGAGCAGGAAGCGGCTCAGGTCCGCGCGCTCCACCTCGGCGTGGCGCCACTCGGCAGGAACCGCGGAGCGGATGGTCGCCAGGGCCGCGGTGAGCCCGTCGTGGCGCTCCTGGACATCCTGGAGGGTGCGGCCGCGGGTGCGGAGGAAGAATTCGGCCTGGCCGCGGGTGGCGTGCCGGTCCAGGAGTTCCTGGAGCTCGGTCCGCCGGTGGACGATGACGAGACGGGGGGTTGCCATCTCCGGATCCTACTTCCCGGCCCGGGTGGCTGCCGCAGCGCTGACGCCGGCTGCCGCAGCCGGGACCGGGCCGCCTGCGGGCTCCCGGAACAGCCCGGCAAGTGCCCCGCTAAGCAGGTCCGGGGTGATGGTGAGGTTGCCGATGTTGGGCAGTGATCCGGCTGCGTCGCGGAGTGCCAGGGCCAGCAGGGTGGCCTGTTCCACGCCCCGGTAAACCTCCATGGTGGCGGCCTCGCGCGCCGCGGCTGCCTCGCCGACGAGCCGGATCTGGTTCGCCTCGGCGGAGGCGCTGATGCCCGAGCGTTCGGCCGAGGCCTGTGCCTCGATGAGTCCCGCCGCGGCCCTTTCCTCGGCGTGGCGCCGGGCGTTGGCGCCTTCCTGGGCGACCAGGTTTTCGCGACGAGTCGCCAGTTCGATCTGGCTTGCCATTTCGTTCTCGGAGATGGTCCGTTCCCGCTCGACGGCGACGGCCCGCCGCTCGTACACGGCCCGGTCCGCTTCGGCCTGGAGCTGCTCCCGGACCGGCGTCTGCAGTGCCCTCTCGACGTCGGCCTCCGGCCGGACCGCCAGAACCTGCACCGCAAGGATCTCGATACCGGTGGACAGGAGCCGGGTGTCCGCGCGGAGTGCTGCGGTGAGAACGCTGCGGAGCTGGCTGACCCCGCGCTCCAGGGCTTCGGCGAGCGTGGTGGTGGCGATCTGGTCGATGGCGTGGCTCTGGCACAGCTGGCCGATGATGGTGGCGACCTGCTCCTTCCCGGCCGCCTGGGCCGAGCCGGCCGGCTGGAGGCCGAAGTCGAGCCGGGTGGAGACGGACACCGGGTCGATGAAGCGGTAGGTGACGTTTGCCTGGACGCTCACGTCCTGGTGATCACGGGTGATGGCGTGGAAGAGCGTCGGCAGTTCCTGGTCATCCACGGGAACCTCGCTGAGCACCGAATTCGCCGGCCGGAACCAGAAGGCCTGGCCAACACCCTGGTGCCTGACCGTGCCTTTCTGCAGGTGGACGACGTGGCCGGTGGGGCTGCCAAGGAAGTGGCTGATCCAGGGGTAGCGCTTGATGCTGGCCATTTGGGATACTCCTAAACCGTTCGATGTTGTCGTCAGGTTGACGATAACCAAACCCTAGGGCCCGCTCATCGTTATTGTCAAGGTGACGATAACTACCTACTATGGGTTCATGCCTGAATCCCACCCGGCGCCCGCTCGCTTCCCGGTGACGGTCGACGTCGTCGCCCTCACCGTGGCCAACAACGTCCTGAACGTCCTGCTTGTCACCCGCCTGATCGAGCCTTTCCGCGGAATGCTCGCACTGCCGGGAGGTTTCGTGCTGCCCGGCGAGGACCTGGTGACGGCGGCGTGCCGCGAACTGGCGGAGGAAACCGGCGTCGAGCAGGTCCCGGGCCACCTGGAACAGCTGGGGAGCTACGGCCCGAGGGGGCGCGACCCGCGCGGGGATGTGCTCACGGTGGCCCACCTGCTGCTGGCACCCAACTTTCCCGTCCTGTCCGCCGGGAGCGACGCCGAGCACGCCGCCTGGTACCCGGTGGGCCAGGTCCAAGATGGCGACCTTCAGCTCGCTTTCGATCACGAGCGGATCCTCGCCGACGCCTTGGAGCGGGCAAAGTCAAAGCTCGAATACTCGCCGCTGGGGGCGGCCTTTTGCGGCGAGGAGTTCACCGTCGCCCAGCTCCGGGCTGTGTACGAGGCCGTCTGGGGCGTGCGTCTGGACGCCCGGAATTTCCACCGCAAGGCCACGGGAACGCCCGGTTTTCTGGAAGACACGGGACGGATGACGACGGGCGAGACCGGCCGCCCTGCGGCGCTTTTCCGGCTGGCCGGGGCCGCCCGCCCGGCCGCCGGTCAGCCGACGCGGGCCGTGCTCAACCCACCGCTCATGCGGCCGCGCGACTGACCGCTGAGGTCCAGGGGCGACGTGTCCCAGACGTGGCCTGTCGCTTGCTGAGTTCCCCGCGGGTGGCGGCCTCCTGAAAAGTTGCGGGGCATTCACGAACGGCACTGGCATGCCGCCCGCAGGCTCAGTACCGTCGTCGTAGGAAAAAAGTTCGCGACCAGGCAGGGAACCATGAGTAAAAACAGCAGGAACCGGCATCAGGGCGCGGGCGGGGCGGGAGGCTCCGGCGCCCGGTCCTCCGCACCCCAATCCCTGAGCACGTTCCGGGCCGGCCGTGCCGTGGACGTGCTCACTCCGGCATTTGTCCGGTGGTTCGAGGAGGTATCACCCGGCTCGGCTGCTGCCGCCCTGGAGAGCCTGGTGCCGATAAAGGCAGTCATGGGCCGCTATATGGAATGCATGGCCGCGGCCGACGTGACGAGCCTGGAACCTGCCGGTTTGTCGGTCGCCGTCTCGGAGGAGATCGAGGCCGCGTTGGACGACGGCAGCGCCCCGGCTGGCGAAACGGGTGGCTTCGATGGCACCACGTACGTCGTTCACTCCGTTGGCGCCTTCGTCGAATTCCTCGTCGACACCGGCCGGTGGAGCGGCTCCGAGGATCAACTGGCGGCAGTGCTCGCCTTCCTGGACACCACCGCGGAGGATGAGGGCGGCCAGGGTTTCATCGACGTACCGGACGTCCCCGACCGGGAGGCCCTGGCTGCCTTCGCCGGGCTGCCGCTCATCCGGCGGGCCACCGCGTTGCTCCAGTGGATCGGAGAGGGGAAACCCGTCACGGCCACCGGCGCCCTCCGCCTGCGCGACGTTGAAGCGGCCGCTGCCTGTGTCGGCGTCGCCGTTAGGGGTGGCAGGCAGCGGTCCGGCTTCCCGCTTCCGGGCACAGCGGGTACCGATGGCCCCGTGCCGACGGTCCGGAGCATGTACGAGGTGCCGCTGCTGGCGCAGCTCTGGAACGCGCTGGAAGCGGCCGAGCTCATTGAGATCAAGCCGACGAAGGCAACTCCCTTGGCCGATGCCGGCGTCTTCCTGACCGGGGGGCCTTCGGAGCGGCTGGAGGAAATGGTGTTCTTCGTTGACCAGTTCCTGGACAGAGCCGTGCTCGGATGGGATCCGGCGCAGCCGTGGGAAAGGATGGTAGCGGGGCTGCAGGCATCGATCCTGCTCGCCGCGGCAACGGCGGACCCGCCGGAGAAGGCACGGGTTCTTGCCGCCCCGGACCACGCGCCGCCCGCGGAACGGGCCATGGCGGGCCTGTTGACCGGCGTGGCCCTGACCCGGATGGAGGAGCTCGCGGAGCTGGGGCTGCTGACCATCGACACCCACTTCCGGGTCCCGCCGGCCCTCATCCGGTGCGTTGCGAATGTCTTCGACGACGACTGGGTGCTGGCTGACCTGGGCCTCGGGTCGGACCCGGACGATATCGAGGTCGAACCGACCGGGCACAGCCATGCAGCTCAGGAGCCGACAGCTCCGGCCCCGGCAATGTCCCCGGCCCGGGAAGCAGCGCGGCCTGCCGCTACGCCAATTCTTCAGCTGAAGATCACGCTCAACGATTCGAAACCGCCCGTTTGGCGGCGCATCCTGGTTCCGGCCGGCATGCCGCTCCCTCAACTGCACCAGGCGATCCAGGCACTGTTCGGCTGGCTCGACTATCACCTGCACGAGTTCCGGATCGGAGGATTCCGCGGACGGGCGTATGCGCCGTTGAATCCGGACGGCGAGGACGATTTCTACGGTCATGCATCCCGCGACGAATCGAAGGCGACAGTCGGTGAACTGATGCCTGCTGTGGGAAGCACCATGAGCTACACCTACGACTTTGGCGACAACTGGGTGCTCGCCCTCAAGGTAGAGAAAGTTCTGGCGGACGACGACGGCGGCGGGCAGCTTCCGCGGTGCACCTCGGGACGCGGCGCGGCGCCGGTGGAGGACAGCGGCGGCACCGCGGGGTGGGCGAACATTGTCCAGGCGGTCAATGATCCCCGCCACGAAGACCACAAGGAATACCGGGAATGGCTCGGAATGCTGCCGGGAGACACGCTGGACCCCACGGCCTTTGACGTGGAAGAAGCCAACGAGGACCTCGCCGACGTCATTTTCTGATCACTGCCGACTGGCCGATGCCTGTAGATTGGGTGCCCCTCGGGCTGCCAGCTATCTGTGGGGTTCGGTAGGGTCGGTTCATGGACAGCGGCACCTTGGGCAATTTCTTCCTGGTTCTCTTTTTTGTGCTGTTGGGAGGGGTCTTCGCAGGTACGGAAATGGCGTTGGTGTCGCTTCGCGAAAGTCAGGTGCGCCTGATAGAGAAGGCGGGGAGGGGCGGGGCCAAGACTGCCGCCTTGGCGCGGAACCCCAACCGATTCCTCTCCACCGTCCAGATTGGTGTGACGCTTTCGGGCTTTTTCTCAGCCGCTTACGGTGCTTCCACGATTGCACCCGACATAGAGCCCCTCCTGGCAGGTCTGGGGTTGGGTCCTGCGGCCGAGCCGGCGTCCTTTATCGGCATGACGTTGCTGGTGGCATATCTGTCCCTGGTGCTGGGTGAGCTGGTGCCCAAGAGATTGGCGATGCAGAACGCTGTTGGCTTCACGAAGGTTCTGGCCCCTCCGCTGATCATGCTTTCGGAAATCATGCGACCCGTCATCTGGATTCTGTCCGTGTCAACCAATGCCCTGGTCAAGCTATTTGGCGGGGATCCCAACGCCAAACAGGACAGTGTCAGCTCCGAGGAACTTTGGGACATGGTTGCACAGAGCGACATGCTGGAGGAAAACAGCCGAAGCATCCTCAAGGACGTGTTTGGGGCGGGGGACCGTTCGCTGCAGGAAGTCATGCGCCCCCGCACGGAGGTGGCCTTCATCGACGGCACACTGAGCATTGCGGCCGCACGCAGCATGGTCAAGGACGGCCCGTACTCGCGCTATCCGGTGATTGGCCGGACCGCCGATGACGTCCTCGGATTCGTCCACATTCGAGACCTGATGCCCCGGCATGAAGAAGACTTTGACGAGCGGACCGTGAACGAAATTGTTCGGGAAATCCTTCCGCTGCCGGGAACGAACAGGGTCCTGCCTTCACTGGCCAGAATGCGCAGGCTGGGTCATCACATCGCGCTGGTGGTTGACGAGTACGGCGGCACGGACGGCATCGTCACCCTGGAAGATCTGGTCGAGGAACTGGTGGGTGAAATCTACGACGAGTACGACACCGGGGCCGACCACGAGGATCGCGTCAGCGTGGCCAACGGATCCGTCGACGTCGACGGCGGACTGATTCTGCAGGAGTTTGAGTCGGTGACCGGCATTGCACTGCCAGACGGTCACTACGAGACAGTCGCCGGATTTGTCATGGATCGGTTGGGCCGCCTGCCCCGCAGGGGGGATCGGGTGGAAGTGAGCGACCACGTGTTGACGGTGGTCGCGATGGGCGGGGGCGGCCTGCGCGTTGCCCGGATCCGGGTGACCGCCACGAATTCGCATCCGGAGGAACCTTGAATAATACCTCGTGGGTGCCCGGGGGCGATCCGTGGGCGGGCCTCTGGATAGTGTCCGGAAACAGGCAGATAATAGACGCAAGCACGTCCCGTGCCCATGGCCGGGGAGTCGGCGCCATGGTTCCGGCTCTGGGTTTCCGGCCGCACTTTCGGGGAGGAAGGATCCCGTGCCGCTGTCGGATGAAGAGCGCAGACGACTTGAAATGCTCGAACAGGACCTGGCCGCAAGCGACCCGGACCTCAACCTCGAATTGCAGTCCGGACATCCGCGCGGGATGGCTGCCCGCGCAGTCTTCGGTATCCTGGCCGCTTTGGCCGGTTTCGCACTGATAATCGCGGGGATCATCACCCAGCTCACAATCATCGGCGTCATCGGCTTTCTCCTGATGGGCGCCGGCGCCCACTGGTTCCTCAGCGGCTACCGCCCGCTCGATGGGCCCGGGTTCCTTATCAACCCCCAGAGCGAGGGGAAATCGTCCCCGTCAGGGCCTGAACCCGGAACTACCTAGTCCATCCGCCACGAAGTTGGGGTGCACCCGGTGGAATTCGAACCCATGACCCGAGGATCAAAAATCCACTGCTCTGCCCGCTGAGCTACGGGTGCAGGAGGCCGGCCGGCGCCGATGGCGGCGTCGGCGCGGTGCCTGCCCGTGCGCGGTTCAGTCCCGGTCGTCGTCGTCGTCATCGTCATCGTCGTCCCGATCAGGTTTCTGGGTCATCGCCTCCGGCGGCGGCGGGAATCGCTCCGCCGGATAGAGTCCGCCGGCCTCGAGCATGTAGTTCGCCCACTGCGGGCCGGCGAGCATATAGCCGTCAATGCTTTTGTAGAACTTGCCGTTGACGGTGATGTTCTGGCCGGGCCGCTTTTGACCTTCCAGGGCGTCCCCGAAGAAGGATGCTGTGGCCAGGCCGCTGGTGTAGCCGACCACCCAGGTGGCGCCGTTGGTGTTTGAGGTGCCGGTCTTAGCCGCCACCGGGAAGCGGGTGTGGACCTTGGGTTTGATGTAGATGCCTGACCCCTTTTTCAGCACGTCCTGGAGCACGGAGTTCACGCCCCGGGCGACGTCGGGCTTGATGGCCTCACGGCAGGATGTGGTCTGGGCCGGGAACTGCTGTCCCGCCGAGTCGGTCACTGCCACAATGGCGACGGGCTCGCAGTACGTGCCGTCGTTGGCGAAGGTGGCAAAGGCATTGGCCAAAACGAGGGGCGCCACGCCAGTCGCCCCCAGCAGGTTGCCGAGTTGATGCATGTTGACCGGTGCGTGATCCAGACCGCTGTGGATTCCAGCGGCATCCACCATCTTCTGGATGCCGCAAAAGTCCAGCTGGGCGGCCTCCGCGAAGGTGGCGGTGTTGATGGAGTTGTACAACCCGTAGTCGACGCGCATTTTGTGGTAGTAACCGTCGTCGTTGTTCTGCAGGTCGTCCGCCGCGCCGCGGTTCTTCTCCTTCGTGTTGTAGGCACCGAGCACCTCGCCGCAGCTGGACTTCCAAGGGAAATCGAGGGGATACGTCCGCCGGGAGGCATCCACCGTGTCAGCCAGGGACCTGCCCTCGTTGAGCCATTGCGCCAAAGTGAACGGTTTCATGGTGGATCCGGGCTGGAATCCGCCGGCGCCGTTCAGGTCATTTCCCTTGGCGTCCTTGGAATCCACGTTGAAGTTCAGCTGGGTATCGAATTTCCCGGGTTCCGGGAGGAACACGGTGTTCTGCGCCATCGCCAGGATCTTCCCCGTGCCCGGACCGATGGAGACCAGCGACGCGCCCCACTTGTCCGGGTTAGCGCCCGCCGTGGCATCAACCTGCGCTTGCGCTGCCAGCTGCAGCCGGCTGTCCAGCGTGGTGGTGATGGTCAGACCGCCGCGGTACAGACTGCTGACCCGGGTGGCCAGGTCGACGCCGTAGGCCGGGTTGTTGAGAATGAGGTGCGAAACGTAGTCGCAAAAGTACGGTGCCATCTCCGCACCGGCGCACCCCTGTTTCCCCGGCGTGATGTTGAGCTCCACCCCGGCGGCGGCGGCGGCATCGTGTTCTGCCTGGGAGATGTGGCCGACCTCGAGCATTGCGTCGAGGACCTGGTTGCGCCGGGCGAGGGCGTTGTCGGGGTAGACGGCCGGATTGTAGAAGCTGGGGCTTTTCACCATGCCGGCGAGGAGGGCTGCCTGCGGCAGGGTCAGGTCCTTGGCTGTGGTGCTGAAGAAGTGGCGCGACGCGGCTTCGATTCCGTAGGCATCCCGGCTGAAGAACACGATGTTCAGGTAGCCCTCGAGGATCTGGTCCTTCGTGTACTTCTTCTCCAGTTCGAGCGCGAGCTTTATTTCGCGGACCTTGTCGCCGACGCTCTTCTGCCCGCTGAGGACGATCCGGTCTCCCTTGTCCGCCGACATCAGGGACTCATTGAGAATGTTGGTGACATACTGCTGGGTCAGGGTTGAGGCTCCCTGCCTGCTGCCACTGGTCAGGTTCGATGTCAGGGCGCGAAGAATCCCCTGGGGGTCTATCCCTGCGTGTTCGTAGAAGCGGCGGTCCTCGACGGCGACAATGGCGTCCTTGATGTGGGGGGACATCTGGTCCAGGCTGATCTTCACCCGGTTCTCCGCGTAAAACGTGGCGATCAGCTTCCCGTCCGAGGTCAAAACCGTGGTCGACTGCGACGGCGAATCGACTCTCAATTCGGACGGCAGGCCATTGAAGAACACGATCGATTCCCGCAGCGCGACAGCCGCCCCGGCGACGGCAGGAACCACGAGGCTGGCGGCCAGTACGCCGCAGACCGCGCTCACCGTGAAGTACCCGAGCACCCTTCGGAGGGCCTTGGCCAGCCGCGATCCGGATCGAGCCATCTCTTGCTCCTAGCGGTATTCCGCCGCCCGGTATTCCGCCGGCGTCATCACCTTTGGCTTTGATGTTGACACTCCTCTTCGGACGGGACAAGACTGTCTCCACACAACAAACGCTGATGGACTTTCCAGCGACTTGGAGTGAGGTGGGAAAATGCCGATTCCGGCTCCATTCGAATACTCGCGGACCCCGTGATGGACACCGTGCTTGATGGCGGCCACAGCCCGCCGCCAAAGACTCAGCGCGTGCTGTTCGCCAGCGCGGAGGCTTATCCGTTCGTTAAGGTGGGCGGGCTGGCCGACGTCAGCAGTGCGCTGCCGAAGAGGCTGGCCAATCTCGGCTTCGACGTCCGCCTGGTGATCCCGGGGTATCGGGGGCTCGGCGGGAGCAAGGTGCTGGCGTTCGAGGTGCCGTTCGGCCCGGTCGCCGAGCGCGTCGTGGTCCGCCGTCTGCCGCCGCTGGGCGGAGTGGACGTCGTCACCCTGGACCTTCCGGGGTGGTTCGACCGTGAGGTCCCCTACAGCTACCAGGACGACGACGTCATGCCATTCGTGCTGTTCTCAAAGGCCGTCACGACGCTGGCGGCGCAGGACTCGTGGCGTCCCCACCTCATCCACTGCAACGACTGGCACTGCGGGCTGGTGGCCCAGGACGCCCGGCAGGGACCGCACCGGCGTGCACTGGAGCGCACCGGGATCGTTTTCACGATCCACAACATCGCCTACCAGGGGCGGGTCGGGGCTGCCACCGACCAGTTGATAGGACTGCCGCCGGCCGGGACCCTGCTTGAGCGGGGCATCGCCTTCGCCGATCGGGTCAACACCGTCAGCCCGCGCTATATGCAGGAGATCCTCACGCCGGCCCAGGGGGCCGGAATGGACGGACTGCTGCGCGCCCGGGGGGATACCGCACGGGGCATCCTCAACGGTGTCGACTACGAGGAATTCGACCCCGAGCGGGACCCGTGGATCGACACCCGCTATGACGGCTCCTTCATCGCCGGAAAGGCCTCGAACAAGGAGGCCCTGCAGCGGATCAGCAAGCTGGAGCGCGCCCCGGAGCGTCCGCTCTTCGGCATGGTGGCCCGGCTGGTGTCGCAGAAGGGGGTCGGACTGCTGTCCTCGGCACTGGACCAGATAGTGGCCCGGGGAGCCCAGGTGGTGGTGATGGGCGAGGGTGCGCTCCGGTACCGGCGTGAGCTGCAGGCCGCGGCCCGGCGTCTCCCCGGCAATGTGGCGTACCACCCCGACTCGCGCGAATCCCTGGCCCGGCAGGTCTACGCAGGCTCGGATTTCTTCCTGGCACCCTCCGTCTTTGAACCGTGCGGGCTGACACCGCTGATCGCCCTGCGGTACGGCACCGTCCCCGTCGTCCGACGTACCGGGGGCCTCGCGGACACGGTGACGGATTACGCCGAGGATCCGGCCGCGGGACTGGGGTTCGTGTTCGTCCAGCGCCGTGTCGCGTCGATGCTGTCGGCGGTCGACAGCGCGCTCGCGGTCTACCGGCGCGAGCCCGAGTGGCGTCGGCTGCAGCAGCGGGTGATGGCGGCGGACTTCTCCTGGCGGGCGCCCGCCAGTGAATACGTCGCCCTCTACGACGAGGCTGTGCGCTCGCGGTGCGGTGCCGACGTCGCCCGCGCCGCCGACGTCGTCGTTCCCGGCGCGGTGCGGCCCGGCGCCCCGCGGACTGGCGCCCCGGCGCCCCGGTCGAGGCCGCGCCCGGCCCCGCTTCCCCTGGCCCTTGTCCACCACGCCAACCAGTATCTGGTCACAGACGGCTATCAGGACCGGGAGGGCCTCACCCAGATCGTGACCGGTTACGCGGCGCTGCTGAAGCTGCACGAGAAGTACCGCACCCCGGTCGCCATCCACCTGTCCGGAACCATGGTTGAAGCGGTCGCCTGGCACCACCCCTGGTTTCTCGACGACGTCCGCCGGCTTCGCGACATCGGCCTGCTCTCGCTCGTCGGCGGAACCTACTCCGAAAACGTCCTGACCGCCTTCGACGCGGAGTACAACCGGCGGCAGCTGCACGAGCTGTTCTGGCTCTACCGGCGTCACCTGGGGTGCGCGCCGGAGGACCTGGAGATCTGCTGGGTCCCAGAACGGGTGTGGGACACCGAACGCCTGGCCGGGACCCTGACAAACCCGGCCCTGCCCAACGGAGGCTACCGGTACGTCCTGCTCGACGACCGGCTGCTCTATCCCACCGACGGCGCCCACGGGGGCAGCGACCGTGCGGACTTCGACGGGGCCGATCCGGCCAGTCCTCCGCCGGCCGATGCGCTGCGCCCGTACCGCATCGAAGGCGGCAACGGCCTGCAGGTTGTGCCGATGTCGACCCGGCTGCGCTACTGGATTCCCCCGGAGGACCGGAGGCACTGGCGCAGCCTCTCCCGCGCGGCCGAACTGCCGACCGCCCCTGGCGATGACACCGTCCTGGTGTACGCCGACGACATGGAGAAGAGCGCCGGGGTGGGTCCGTGGCACCCCAGTGCGCTCGGGCGGTACGAGGAGTTCCTGCGCTGGCTGGCCACCCAGCCGCACCTGATACCGGTGGATCTGCCCTCGTGGCTCCGCGAGCGCCGTCGGGTCCCCGGCGTCCGCGAAGTGGAGCGCGGCACCTTCGTGGAACTGGCACAGGACTGGCACGCGGGGGAGGACTACCGCGGCTGGGGCCAGGACCAGGCCTGGCGCCCGTATCAGGAGCATCTCACCCGGGCCCGCCGCGCCGTCGCCGTCGCGGAAAGTGCCGGCGCCGAACCGCGGCTGACCGCGCTGGCCTGGAAACACCTGCTGGCTTCGGGGTACGAGACGGCCTGGCACGACACAAACCTGCCGGAGCGTCCCCCGGCCGCCTGGGCCAAGGCGGTGGCAAGCCATGGGCGCGCCACCGAAGTGCTGGCGGCCGCGGCCCGGTGGTTCGGCGGCCCGGCCCGAGAGCTCGGTGCCGAACTGGTCGACATCGACGACGACGGCACGGAGGAGCTGGTCCTGAGGAGCGAGCACCTCTTCGCCGTGCTGGCCCCGGCGTGCGGCGGGCGCCTGGTCTACCTGGCATGCCGCGGCCCGGACGGCGGTGTGCTGGTGATCGGGAACCCCACCGATGACTGGAACCGTCAGGAGGAGTTGAACAGCTATATGGACGTCCCGGGCAACCACCCCGGTGCGCTCGCCGACGCTGGGGGCGTTCATGACCGGCACGAGGTGGCCATCCATGCCGCGGACGGGGCCATTCGGGTGGAGCTGGCGAACGCGCAGGAGGGCAGTCCGCTGCTGGGGCTCCGCAAGCGGATCGTCCTTGACGACGCGAGTCCCTCGCTGCTGGTCGCCTATGACCTGCCCGCGGCGGCACCCGGGCTCACCGTCGAGGCCTGCCTCTCGCCGGACTACTACCGGCTGCTCCGCCACGGTGTGGCCGGGCTGCAGCGCCAGCGGGGACGGAGCTGGCGCGGCGCCTGCAACCGCGGGGCGGGGGTCTGGATCGCCCTGGCCGACGACGAGGACACCGCCTGGGATGACTCCTCCGGGCCCGACCCGGGGCATGGCGTGCTCGTGCGGGTGCGCGCCGGAGCGCGGTCCTTCCATCTGCTCATCGGCGTGGGTGAGATCGACGACGACACCGCGGCGCGGGCCCTCCAGACGGGTCGGGAACGGCTCGCCGGCCTGACCGCCCGCGGCCAGGCTGGAGGCCGGGGGTGAGCGCCGGCGCCGGCGCCGTTTCGGTCACGGCCACGGCTGCAACGGCGCCGCGGGCTGTACGGCTCGCAATCGCCGAGTCGCTGCTGGTCACGCCGCCACCGCTGGATGCCCTGCCCCCCGGGCAGGTGCAGGTGGTCACCCGCTCGGTGGTGCACGCCTCCCGCAGCCGGCCGGTCGTCAGGTGGACGGTCACCTTCGACACCGGGCAGGGCCCCCGGGCCCCGCTGGCGGTGATCGGCAAGGGGTACCGGGCCGGAGGCGGCGAGCAGGCGTGGCGGTTGCTGGGCGAGCTGCGTCAGGCGGGCCTCGACGGCGTCGAGCACCAGGTCCCGGCGCCTTATGGCTTCGACCCGGAACGGCAGCTCCTCGCGATGGAGGAGGCGCCGGCCGCCACGCTCCACTCGCTCCTGGACGGCGACCCGGGGACAGCCGCACCCGAGGCCGCGCGGGCCGGCCGCTGGCTGGCGCGCCTGCACGGCGTCCGCGGCGTGCAGGTGCCGGAGCTGCCGGCGGACTTTGAGCGGACCAAGCTCACCGAGTACGCCGGGGCGCTTGCCAAGCTGCTGCCGCAGGCTGCCGGCCGGCTGGACGAGCTGACCGAGGCGACCCTGGCGGGCCTGGCCGGCGCCGTTGGCTCCCGGGTGGTGACCCATGGGGACTTCCAGCCCAAGAACATCCATCTGGACCAACACCGCGTCGTTGTGATCGACTTCGACCGGGCCGCCCGGGCTCCGGCCGCCCGGGACCTCGGCCACTTCATCGGGCAGGCCCTGACCATGGGCGCCGCACGGCACGGGGGACTGGACGCCGCCGCGCCCTGGGTGGAGGCCTTCCTGGACGGCTACGCCGACGCCGGCGGCGGAGCCGATGCCGTCCGGTCCGCCCCGGCGTACGTGGCCCGAACCTTCGCCGAGGTCCTCTTCTACCGCCTCGTGGTCCGCCCGGTCGGGAACGCGTCGTTCGTGCCGGACTGGCTCGTCGGCTGGGAATCTGCTGTGGAGGCCGCGGCGGGAGGCGGATACCGATGAGTGGAGCCGGCACCTGGATCACGCCTCATCACCGTCGGTCGGCTCCCCGGACGGGGGGCGCCTCCGGCAGGCCGGTCATGAGCGCCGGCGCGATTGTGCGGACCTTCGGCCCCTTCCTGCGGCCGCAATGGGCCGGTTGCCTGCTGGCCGGGCTGCTGGCAGTCGTCGGGACGGGCGTTGCACTGCTCAAGCCGTGGCCGCTGAAATTTCTCTTCGACGAGGTATTGCTCCCCACCGGCGATTCGGCCGGCCGGAACGTACAACAGATCCTCGTCTTCGTCGTCCTGGCGCTGGCTGGCATCACCGTCCTGGACTCCCTCGTGGGGGCGGCACGTAGTTACACCCAGACCGTGGTCGGCGAGCGGGTGGCCGCCGCGCTCCGCACGAAGCTGTACGACCATCTGCAGCGGTTGCCGCTCGCGTACCACGAGCGGACACCGACCGGTGAGCTGACGACCCGCCTGACCGGGGACATCGACAAGGTGCGCGCGCTGCTGACCGTGACGCTCGTCGACGCCGCGACCAACGTGCTCACGCTGGCCGGCATGGCGGGGGTGCTGCTGGTCCTGGACTGGGAGCTCAGCGCGGCGCTGCTGCTGGTGCTGCCCCTGCTCCTGCTGACAGTGGCCAGCTTCCGCGCCCGGATCAGGGCGGTCGAGGAGGATTCGCGCGCGATCGAGGGGGATCTTGCGGCGGTGGCGCAGGAATCGCTGGTGGCGGTCAAACTGGTCAAGGCCACCGGGCGGGAAGGACACGAGTCCTGTCGCTTCCGGAGCCGTTCGGACGCTGCCGTCGCCGCTGTGCTCCGCTCCGCCCGCACCAGCGCCGCGTTCGTGGCCGCCGTGGACTCGGTGGTCGCCGTGGCGATCGCGGGCCTGGTCTGGCTCGGGGCCGAGCGCGTGCTGGCCGGTGTCCTCACTCCGGGTGACCTGGTGATCTTCACGTCATATCTGCGTGACTTCTTCGGACCCACCCGGGCGCTGTCCAAGCTTCCCGCCCAACTGACCCGCGCCGGCGTCCGCGCTGCCCGCATCGCCGACACCCTCCAGCGGCGGCCGGAGGTGGAGGACAAGCCCGATGCCCGCACGGCCGGCCGGCCACGGGAGGGGCTCAGCCTGGACGGGGTCGGGTTCGCCTACACGGCGGGCCAGCCCGTCCTGCGGGACGTCAACCTGACGGTACCGGTGGGCACCACCCTCGCTGTCGTCGGGCCCACCGGGGCGGGGAAGTCGACGATCGCTGCCCTGCTGTGCCGGCTGCAGGACCCCACCAGCGGCCGTGTCCTCCTCGACGATGCGGACCTGCGCGATCTCACCGGCGCCAGCCTGCACACCCAGGTCGGGCTGGTCACCCAGGATGCCCTGCTGTTTCGGGCCTCCGTCCGGGACAACATCGCATACGCCCGTCCCGGCGCCTCCGCGGAAGAGGTCGAGTTCGCCGCCCGCGCGGCCCAGGCCCACGACTTCGTGCAGGCGTTGCCTGAGGGCTACGAGACGGTCCTGGCCGAACGCGGTGCGACACTGTCCGGCGGGCAACGGCAGCGGCTAGCACTGGCCCGGGCGGTCCTGCAGGGCTGCCCGATCCTGGTGCTCGATGAACCGACGACCGGCCTGGACGCCCGGTCCGAGGACGCCGTACTGCGCGCCCTTCGGCAGGTCAGCTCCGGACGGACCACGGTGATCATCACCCACCGGATGGCGGCGGCAATGACCGCGGACGAGATCGTGGTCCTGGACGCGGGGCGGGTGGTGGAACGCGGTACGCACCGGAGGCTGATTGCGGCGGGCGGCCTCTACGCGGAGATGTGCCTGCTCCAGGGGATCACCGACCACCGGGCGCTCCTGGACCACAGCGCGGCAGGCTATGGCCGCCACGCGGCCCCACCCCGCGACGTCGGAATGGACCAGCCCACAACCCGCCTTTCGAAGCCGACAACCCCTTCCCCGTAACGGAGGACGTATGGACCGTACCCAGAACCACACGCAGTACCGCCACGTGAAGGAGCAGCAGGCCGACCGTGCCGAACGGGTCCGCAGCACGGAATTCCTCGAGCGCTATGTCCGCCCCCACCTGGGCGCGGACGCGCCGGCCGGGGGATCGTGGGCCACAGAGGTGATCCAGCTGGACGGTACCGGGGCCGCCACCGTGCGGATCGAGCTCGACGGCGGCGCCCCCGTGTTCGCCAAACTGTTCCCGTTCGAGGACGGCCCTGCGGTGCACACGAAGCTGCAGGCGCTCCGCGCCGCGGGACTGGGCGCCGGAGCCCCGTTCCAGGCGGTCGAGCCGCTGGCCTGGTACGGGGAGGAGAAGGTCCTGCTCTGCCGCGGCGCGCCGGGCAGGCCGCTGTCGGACCTGCTCGGCAGCGACGGCGCGGAGCTCGCAGCGGCCTGTGCCCGGGCCGGGGCATGGCTGGCACACCTGAACGGGGCGGACCTTCGAGTCGGGCTCCCGCAATCCCTCCTGGTCACGGGCGAGCTGACCAGTATGGCCAAGCGTCTGGCAAAGGTGGCAGCCGAGCGCCCCGGCTACCTGGACACGGGATTGGCCATGCTCGACCGACTGGACGACCTCACCCGCGACACCGTGGACGGCGTCCTGGCCCAGAGCCACGGGCAGTACCGGCCGATCCACGTCTTCCTGACCGAGGACATCGTGACCGTGATTGACCTCGACCGCAGCGCACCGGCGGACCCCGCACGCGATGTTGCCGAGTTCCTGCACCGGCTGCGGGTGGGCGTGCATGACGCCACCGGTGATGTCAGCCGGGCCAACCAGGCGAGTGCGGCGTTCCTGGGCGCCTACCGGGAAGCCGCGGGCGGCGACCGGCTGGCGAACCTGCGTTTCCACTGGGCGCGCCACATCCTGCACAGCCTCAACCGCAGCGTCAAGACAGGGGAGGCGGACTGGCGTGATGACGGCGACGCCGAATTCAGGCTGTACCGGGACGAGTTCTACCGGGTGGCAGAAGGAAGGGCCGGGGCATGATGCTATCCGGGGGGACACTGTTGGACCGCGCCGGTCAGGAGCTCCCGCTGGCCGAGCTCGCCATCCAGTGGCCGCTGGGCGGCTGGACCTCGGTCAGCCCGGTGCCGGGCGGCAAAAACGAACACCTGCGCCTGGCAACCGCGGCCGGCGTCCACTATCTGCGCCGGTCCTACCGGTCCAAGCCGCTGGAGGAGCTCGCTGGCCAGTTGGCCCTCATGCGGCTGCTCCGAAGCCGCGGGTTCCCGGCACCGGAGGTGGTCCCGGCCAGCACCGGCGCCGACCATGTCGAGCTCTTCGGCCGGTTCTGGATCGCAACCCGCGGCGTCGAGGGGGAGCCGTTCGACGACGGCTCGCGGGCGCACCTGCATGCTCTGGGCCGGACGCTCGCCCGCTACCACCGGGTCGTCGCCGATCAGCCCGCGCCGGCGGCCGAGCCGGCCGTGCTCGGCGAGTTGCGCAGCCGGGCCGCTGAACCGGAGGTGGATCCCGCCCTCCAGGACAGGACCGCGCACCTGGTGGAGCGACTGACCGGCCTGCTCCCGGACCTTCCCCGGGTGGTCGTGCACGGCGGCGCCCGCCGCGGCAGCCTCGTCTTCCGCGGCGACCAGGTGGTGGGGGTCCTGGACTTCGACAGCTCCCACCCGGACATCCGGGTGCTCGATCTCGCCGTCGCCGTTCACGACGCCGGCAAGGTCTACACCCGCACCGGCCAGGCCGACCACAAGGTCGCGCTGGATCTCAACCGCGTCACGGAGCTGCTCGCCGCCTACAGCCGGGAGACGCCACCCACAGCGGCAGAAGTCGAAGCCCTGCCGCTGCTGCTCGAGGCCAAACGGCTGAAGCGGGGCCTCGGGCGGCGCAGCCGGATACGGGACGGGGAAACCCTGTCCGACAACGACCACGAAAAGATCCGCCTGGAGGACCACCGGCTCGCCTGGCTGGACGGGCACCGGGACGCCCTGGCGGCCGCCTGCCGGCAGGCGGCCCTCGGCCCAATCGGATCAGCACGCCCCTGAACCCGGGAGCAGCCAAGGCACGCCAACCGGCTACGAATCCAATTTCCGGGGAGGAATTCTCATCCCGTCCTATCGGCCCGCGCTGTTGAGTGTCGCACCGCGGCGTAGTAGCGTGACAATCACTGTCAACACGCATCACAAGGACTCGGGAGCGATCATGGCATCTGTGACACGTGGGCTGGCGGCCGTTACTGCCGCTCTGGCCCTGAGCGTGACGGGCGGCGCCGTCGCCGCTCCCGCGTTCGCCGATCCGCGGGAGACCTTCAAGGAGTCGACCGCCACCGGGTACGGCGGCGCTGTCAGCACCGTGGACCCGGAGGCATCCGCAGCGGCGATCGAGGTCCTCCGCAAGGGCGGCAACGCGGCGGACGCCGCCGTCGCCGCAGCCGCGACACTCGGCGTGACCGAGCCGTACAGCGCCGGGATTGGCGGCGGAGGCTACTTCGTGTTCTACGACGCGAAGACCGGGGAGGTCGGCACAATCGACGGGCGCGAGACCGCGCCGGCAGACATGCCGACCGACGCGTTTATCGACCCAATGACTGGCCAGCCCTACCGCTTCACGCCCGACCTCGTCACGAGCGGCGTCTCCGTGGGGGTCCCCGGCACGCCGGCCACGTGGGAGCGCGCCCTCGACCGGTGGGGCACGCTGAGCCTGGGCGATGCGCTCAAACCTGCGCTCAAACCTGCGATCAAGGTAGCGACCCGTGGCTTCGTCGTCGACGAAACATTCCGCCAGCAGACCCTCGACAACGAGGTCCGGTTCGGGGCCTTCACCTCGACGAGCTCGCTCTTCCTCCCGGGCGGCGACGCGCCCGCCGTCGGCAGTGTCTTCCAGAACCACGACCTGGCCGCTACCTACCGGCTCCTTGCGAAGCAGGGCACGGACGGCTTCTACGGCGGCGCCCTTGCGGCCGAGATCGCGGCCACGGTGCAGGCGCCGCCCAAGACTGCCGGCACAACGCTGCCCGTCCCGGTCGGCTTTCTGACAACGGATGACCTCGCCGACTACCGCGCCTTGGATCAGGCCCCCACGCACGTCGAGTACCGCGGCCTGGACGTCTACGGCATGGCTCCCTCGAGCAGCGGCGGCACCACGGCCGGCGAGGCGCTGAACATCCTTGACACGTTCAACCTTTCCGAGATGTCCAGACCCGGCGCCCTGCATCATTACCTTGAGGCGAGCGCGCTGGCCTTTGCGGACCGCGGTAAGTACGTGGGCGACCCCGCGTTCGGCGACGTCCCCACCGGAGCGCTCACGGATCCGCTGTTCGGCAAGGAGCGTGCCTGCCGGATTGACCCGCTGCAGGCGGCTGATAAGCCCGTCCTGCCGGGTGACGTGTCCACCTACGACGGCGTGTGCCCTGCTCCCGCCGCGGCGCCCGCCGACGAGAAGGACACGGAGAACATCTCCACGACCAATCTGACGGTCGCGGACAAGTGGGGAAACGTTGTCGAGTACACGCTCACGATCGAGCAGACCGGCGGGTCCGGCATCGTGGTCCCCGGCCGCGGCTTCCTGCTCAACAACGAACTGACCGACTTCTCCACGGTCTACGACCCGAGCGACCCGAACCGGATCGAGCCGGGGAAACGCCCACGCTCGTCCATGTCTCCCACCATCGTGCTCAAGGATGATGAGCCGTTTTTCGCGCTGGGATCGCCCGGCGGTTCGACGATCATCACCACCGTCCTGCAGACGATCCTGAACCGGGTGGACCTGGGCATGAGCATTTCGGAGGCGATCGCGGCACCGCGGGCCTCGCAACGGAACACCAAAAACGTCACGGCCGAGCCGGAATTCATCGACGCGTATGGCGGCGAGCTCGCGCCGTACCGCCATCAGTTCACGCCGTCCGGCGACGCATTCACCTCGGCGGCAGAGATCGGTGCCGCGACCGCCATCGAGTTCCTGCCCGACGGGCGCATGGTCGCAGCCGCCGAGCCCGTGAGGCGCGGTGGCGGCTCGGCGATGGTGCTCAAGCCGTCGCCGAAGCCGTGAAACGCCACGGGGCGCGCCCTGTGCTGCAGCACGGGAAGCGGGGCGAGCGCCCTATCTCGTGGTGCTGCATCCATGCAAGCATGGGGGCTCACCGTAAATACGCCGTGAGGGGACCCGATGAAATCCAACGAATTTCTGCTGGACGCCTTCGCCCGCATCCGCGAGGCCGTCGCCGACACTCTTGACGGGGCCCGGGAGGAGGCGCTGCTCCGACGGCCCTCAGGAAACGGGAACTCCATTGCCTGGCTGATTTGGCATCTGAGCCGGGTGGAGGATGCGCAGCTCGCCTCGGCCGCCGGCCTGAAACAGGTCTGGACCTCGCAGGGGTTCGCCGTACGCTTCAATCTGCCGCTGCCCGAACGAGACACCGGCTATGGCCATTCTTCGGACAAAGTCGACAAAGTGAAGGCCACCCCGGAGCTGTTGCTCGAATACTACGACGCCGTTCACCGGCAGACGGCGGAGTTCCTGGCAACCCTCGGCGACGAGGACTTCGACCGCATCGTCGACACCCGCTGGGACCCGCCCGTAACGCTGGGAGTGCGCCTGGTCAGCACGATTGCCGACTGCCTCCAACACGTCGGACAGGCCGCGTATGCCAAGGGCCTGAACCCCGCCCGCCCGGCCTAGGACGCAGTGGTGCCGGCAGCGCCGGGGTCGGCGTCGATGGCTGCGGCAACCAACCGATCGAAACTTGCGGCCCCGTTCTCGGGCGCGACCACAGTGAAGACGGCCAGCCACTTCTGCGGGGCATTCGGCTCCACCACTGCAAGCCGTTCCACCTGCAGGTTCAACCCGGCCACCCCGCCGACGAGGAGCGGTAGCTGTTCGCCGCTCTTGACCATCCTCCGGAAATCCCTGACCGACAAGTGGTCGCCCGGGGAGTCTGTCACCTCGGCGATGGTGTCGTTGACTCTCCTGGTGAGCCCCCGCATGAACGTCCGCTGACCCGAGATCGTGGGAATTGTGAGCAGTGTCGCGAAGGCGAGCGTGAACAGGGCCACGGTGCCGCCGCTCCTGAGGCCTGGCATAAAGATCATCAGGAACAGGCAGAGGATCAAACCGAAGATGCTCAGCAGGATGAACCTGACCACGGGATTTTCCGCTGGCCTCTTTGACCAACGGACAACTGCCACGGTGCTCTTGCGGGGCTGGGCGTGCGGTAAACTTTCCATGGTTAGTACCCCTTCACTTCCATCAGTGCTTCGGCCAGAATGACTGCCTCGCGTGCTTCTTTGAGATCGCTCAGCAGACCCAGGTCCGGCAGGGCCGGGGTGGCAGAAGTTGAGCCGGTGAGTGCAGAAAAGATGCTGCTCAACCTTTCGCGGTCCTGTGCCAGCAACCGGGACGCATTCAGCTTCACCCTGCTCAGTTCAAGCTCCAGCAGGGAATTGTCGATCGCCTCCCGACGGCCCTGCATAACCGACAACTTCTCCGAGACGCTCTGGACGCGGCCGCGAAGCATCGATTCCATTTTTGCTGCCACGTCGTGGAGATCGCTCAGCGCGGTGTAGGACTTTGCCGATCCGCAGTGCCGGGCGAGCTGCCCGCTGACGTAATGCCGCCGTCGTTCCCAGCTCCGGACGGCGGATTCGTAGGGGCCCAGGAGCAACGCGACGGCGGCAAACGCCCGGTCCAGCGACGCCGCCCGTGTGCTGAGGCTTGTTGTCGCAGCGTCCAGCCTCGCCAGGAAGGCGTCGTAATTGTCATGAGCCGGGGCGCCGGTGTCGTTCATGGGGCAGCCGCAGACCGTGGCGCCGAACCGCGTGGACGGTCGCGGCCAGGCTGGCGCGAGGCCCCTCGCCGCAAAGCGCCCCCATCTCTCATGGCACGAGAATAGTGGTTGGGGGCATGTTGTCATAGAGTCCACCCGTCGTCGGCTCCCGGGATCGTGGGGCGGCCGGGTATACCGGGCGGACCTTGACACTGACTTTCCCGGACACAGAGACTGAAAAGTCCAGGGCTTACTGCAGCTAGGGAATGGAAAGACAATGACCGTTACAGGTTCGTTCGTGATTGTGGTGGGTTTTGACGGTTCGGAGAGTTCTCAAAATGCCCTGGCGTGGGCTGTGGACGAGGCCAAGCAGCGCGGCGGCCAGATCCGTCTCGTCACGGCCTGGAGTAAACCGCCGCTCGCCTGGTATCCGGCCGTGCTGGAAACGGCCGTCGGTGAAATCGTGGCTGAGGATTCGCCCCAACAAATAGCTGAGTCACTCCTGGCCGCCGCTCTGAAGACCGCGGAAGCTGAGGGGGTGGCCGCCACCGGCCAGGTCGTTCACAATGACTCAGCGGCGTCAGCACTGCTCGACGCCGCCAGGGGCGCGGATCTCGTCGTGGTTGGCTCCCGAGGGCATGGCGGGTTTCCCGCTCTGCGCCTGGGCTCGGTTTCCGCCCAGGTCGTCAGCCATGCGCCGTGCCCCGTCCTGGTCGTCCGGCCCAAGGCCTCGTAGGGTGTGAACCGCAGCGCGGCGCAAGCACATGCGGCAACCGTTGTAAGGGCGAAGGGGACGGCCTACGATGTGCCCACAGCCCCACTCTGGGGACCACTCCGGGACCTGCCCCGGAAGAGTCGGACACTCTTTCGGTTTGCCCCAGTCCTGGACATCACGGGACGGGAACGGCCATGGCCAAATATTTGTTCGAAGCGAACTACGTGGGCGAGGGCATCAAGGGCCTCATGCGCGAAGGGGGCACGAAGCGCCGTGATGCCCTCGTTGAAGCCCTCAAATCTGTCGGCGGCTCACTTGAATGTTTCTACTATGCCTTCGGGGACACCGACGTGCTGGGGGTCTTCGAGGTGCCGGGGGCGGCCGACGCCGCCGCGCTCTCGCTCATGATCAATTCGACAGGCTCCGTGAACGTGCGTCTGAAACCCCTGATGACCCCGGAAGATCTTGACGAAGCGGCAAAGAAGACGCCTTCCTACCGGGCCCCCGGGCAGTAGGGCAGCTTCAGCCGCCCCGCACGGATCCACCAGGTGAGGTGCGGGGGAAACCGGGCTGGGAGCTATCCGGCCTTTTCGGGATTGCTGCTGTTTTGTCCAAGCCGGCCGAGCTGTTGGAGGGTCGAGCTGCTGTCACCGTCCGGCAGGGCATCGCCGTGCTTCCGCCAGCCGGGGCATAACGGCCGCCAGGAATTCGTTAGGGTCGTCCACGGTCATTCCTCCGTTCGAGCCCCCCGGGGTCAATTATTGGACCCCGGTAATGGCGCCGCAAGCTGGGGTAGGTCAGGTTTCCGTGGCCGCGGGGCGTCCATAAAAACACGCCACCGGTCACCTGCGACATTTAGCGCGCCGCGGCATGCGACAGAATGACCCCATGAGCGATGCCGGCGAATTCATAGACGTGGCGCTCCAGCGTGAGTCATCATGGAGCCGCGCCGAGGAAGCCGAAGCAAGGCACGGCAGCCGCCACCGCTACTACGGCGCGTCCGTCGGAGCCGTGCGCGGAACAGTCCGCGACGCCCTCCGCCGGCACCCGGAACTGACCCGCGATGACATCACCGCCCTCAGCTCCGAGTTGTGGGAGGAGCCCGTCTTCGAACGCCGCCTTGCCGCCGTCGTCCTCCTGCAATCCAGCGTCCCCCGCCTGTCCAACACAGACCTTACCCGGATCGAGGGCTTCGTGCGGAGCGCACGCCTGGCCGCCCTTGTCGATCCGCTCGCCATCGACGTCGTCGGGCCCCTGATCGCGGGACTCGACGCTGTCGGCAGGGTGCGCGCGGACAGCGTCCTGGACCGTTGGGTGCGGGATCCCGACGGCTGGCTGCGCCGAGCTGCCCTGCTGTCCCCGCTGCGCGAGCTCCGTGCCGGCGCAGGGGACTGGTCCCGGTTCGTGCGCCGCGCCCGCGCACTCCTGGCTGAGCCGGCCCGGTCAAACGGCCCGGACGACGACGGCGCCGACGACGGGCCGGACGACGACCGCGGTGTCGCAGCCGAAGCGGTCTCCGTGGTGCTTACCGAAATGGCCAAGCGCCGGCCGGAGCTGGAATTCTGACCGGCCCGCCCTGGTCAGCGGGCCTTGCCCTGGTTGGGCCGCCGTTCCACTACGGCGTAGGCCTTTTCGTCGAAGAACTCCCAGTCGGTGATCACCATAAAGCCGAGGGCGTCCACGCGGTCGTTCAGGACGTGCACGTCGAAGCCTCCGTCGCGCGGCTCAGCGTCCCACGTGGCCACGTGAACCTCCCCGTTTTCCAGCACCACCAGTTCGGTGTTGACGTTGAAGTCCTCCTGCGGCTGATTGCTCAGCTGGCAGATCGCGACGCAGTGCCGGGTGATTTCGGGGCTGTTCATTTTTCGGGCCTCCGCTTCGGGGGAACGGTGATGGCATCATCCTATGCCTGGGGCCGCATCCTCATGCCGTTACCGCAATGTGACTTGTCGTAATCATTCCGTTACCGTTGTTAGGTGCCTGTTGTTTCCGAGACAGGCTCTCCCCAGCCGATTGCCTAACTCTGCCGCGGCGCGGGGATAACCCGCAGCAACGTCCGGCAGAGACGGGGAAACCACTTTTGACCCGCTTTTCTCCAGGGGTCTTGGGGTGAAGCCGCACGGCCCGCAATGATCGGGCCAGCGTGCGGCCGGGTGCCTCCCATCCGAATCCGACAGCTCACCTCGCAGGCATTGGGAGAGGCTTCTTTAATGACTTTTAGCAATACCCGTGCGCCCAAACGCGCCGACCTTCGCAGCAAGCGCCGCACCGCCGGCACCATCGGCCGCCAGGCCGCGGTACTCGTCGCCGCTTCCGGAATGGTGCTTAGCGGCGCCATGGCCGCCAACGCAGCCGATGCACCGACCGAGCGCGACTCCGCACCGGCGTCGTCCGTGGACGTCCAGGGCCAGGTCTCCGCGCCGGTCCTGGCGGACTCAGCCGTCCAGATCACCTTCGAGCGCCCGGCCGTTGAGACTGCCCCGGCTCCCGTGGTGGAGGCACCCAAGCCGGTAGCCGCTCCGAAGGCCCCCGCCGTCCCGGCCCCCGCGGCACCCGCCGCTGCCAAGGCGACCGTAAAGGTCCAGGCCGCTCCCGCGCCTGCCCCCGCTGCCGCCCCTGCCGCCGGCGGAGTGAACGCCACCCTGCTGGCCGTGGCCTATGGCCAGATCGGCATCACGCAGGACTGCACCGCCGTCGTGGAGAAGGCCCTGAACGCGGCCGGCATCCCGGTCGGTGACATCGGACCGCAGGCCTTCCTGAACTACGGCAAGGTTGTCGGCGACCCGCAGCCCGGCGACATGATCGTCCAGTCCGGCCACGTCGCCATCTACGCCGGCAACGGCCAGGCCATCAGCGGCGGCATGAACGGCGTCAACTCCACCGTGACGCACCCGCTGTCCTGGCTGACCGCCACCGGCCCCATGACGTTCGTCCGCGCCGGCTAGCAGCACCGCCAGCAGCGCACGGAAGGCCGGTCGATCGGTTGCCTTGGGGGCAGCAGATCACCGGTCTTCTGCTTGTCCGGTGTCCGGTTCCACGGAATACCGCAGCAGCACCACACCGTTGCCGAAGGTGCGGCTCTCCTGCAGCCGGAGCGGCCTTGAGCCTGGCCACCTCCTCGGCGACGACGTCGTGGACCGCCTCGGTCTTCCAGCCGGCCGAGGCCAGGGTCCTGGAGGCGGTGCAGTTCCTCATCGACCCGGTGCCAGCTCGTGTCATGCTCCGGGCCCTCGAAAAATCCGTCCAGGGATACCTGCATCATCAGGATGAGCTTGCGCATGACGGGCCCCTCACTGCTCACTCCAGCCGGGGTTCCAGCGTACGCCGCGTTCCGCCGCCGGGGCAGGGAGGGAAAGCCCGACGCCGGTCGGCAGCTTATTGCCGGTGCGCGCCTCCCGCCGCGGGCCGGAGTGCCGAACAGAGTCGTACCGGCAGGATCTTGCCGAAAGCTGGAAATCACGGCATGATGGCGGGACTGGATGACGCGACCGGCAGCATTCTGCCGAATGGAGCAGTTCAAATGAAGCAGTTCAATGGGTGATGTGCTGTCGATCGGGGCCAGCATCCGGAGCGCCCGCAAGGATGCCGGGATCACGCAGGAGGACCTCGCCCACCTCGCCGGGGTCTCGGTGCGCACGGTCCGGGCCATCGAGACCGGAACCGGCAACCCCTCGCTGCACGCTGTGGTGGCTGTGAGCGATGTCCTGGGCCTGCGGCTGACGGCGCGCTGATGCCGGCCGAACTGCAGGACTTGAAGTTCGTCCGGGATGCGGACGTCTACAAGGGCGGGATTCTCGCCGGGCACCTCAGCAGGACCGGCTACGGCGGGATCCGGTTCAGCTACGCACCGGAGTACCTCGCGGGCGGCGGCCCTGCCGTTGCACTCTCCCTGCCGCTGTCCGGGGCTGCGGTGGAGACTCCGGGGGGAGCGCTGCCGGCCTTCTTCGCCGGCCTGCTTCCCGAGGGCCATCGGCTGACGGTCCTGAAGAACGCGACCAAAACCAGCTTTGACGATGAAATGACCCTGCTGCTGGCCGTAGGGGCCGATGTCCCCGGTGACGTCCAGGTGGTCCCGGCCGGCGAAGTCCCGGTGGAACCGCCCACCCTCGCCGATACCTCAAGGCCGGAAACACTGGACTTCTCCCTCCTGGTCAACACCGTGGACCTGCACGGGCTGCCGGGAGTCCAGCGCAAAACCAGCGCCTCGATGCTGACCACGCCGCTGGCCGTCAAAGGACACCGCTACCTGCTCAAACTGGATCCGCCGGAACATCCCCACCTCGTGGAGAACGAGGCCGTGCACCTGCAGGGTGCCAGGGCGCTGAAGATCCCGGTGGCCAAATGCTCGGTTATCGAGGACCGGAACGGTCTGCGGGGGCTGCTGGTGGAACGGTTCGACCGGGTCAAAGGCCCGGCCGGGGCCTGGGTCCGGCTGCCGTTGGAGGACGGGACCCAGGTTCTGGGCCTGCCGCCCGCGTCCAAATACGGCGTCAGCTCCGAGGACGTGGCCAGGGCGCTCGCCTCCGCGTGTACCGCTCCGCTGCTCGCGAGCCGCAACCTGTACCTGCAGTTCCTTTTTGCCTGGCTGACCGGCAACGGAGACCTGCACGCCAAGAACCTTGCAGTCCTGGGCAGCCCGCGCGGATTTGTGATGGCCCCTGTCTTTGATGTTCCCTGCACCCTGCTGTACGGGGACGAGACGCTGGCGCTGCCGGTCGCCGGCAAAACGCGGCACCTCAAGGCCAGGCACTGGGCCGAGCTGGCCGGTTCCCTGGGACTGCCGGAGCGGGCCGCCGCCGCCGCGAACCGGATCGCGCTTGCCGCGGCGGCAGCAATCCGGCTTGAGGACCTGCCCTTCACAGGCTCTCCGCTGCGCGGGGCGCAGCGTGAACTCCGCTTCCGTCGCCGGGAGCTGGAGGGCTGACCCGGGGTTCTGCGGGCGCCGCCGCTTGCGCTTGGTCGGTGCCCGGGGCAGAATGGGGAGATTTGAAGCCGTGCCGCGGTTCTGAACCTTTAGAAGGACAAGCATGCCTGCAAACTTGCCTGTGGCGTCAGCCGTCGTTGCGTCTCCGCCGACGTTCCGGCGCTAGGACCTGATGGAATCCTGGGGACCTGGCCGTCATTTCAGCAGCGGCCGGCATACACATGAGTCAACCCGGGGAGCCGGGTGGCACCTGCTGGCGCTCATCGGCGGGATCCGCCCCCAGTTCCTGATTGCACTGATTGCCGTCCTTGGCCTGGTCTCGGCCGCGACCGTCTACGCCACCATGCAGACCCGGGTCCCGCTCGACGCCGGCGCGCCGGCTCCGACGTCGGCGTCCGCACCAGCTGACACCGCAGCCGCCGACCCGCTGCCCGGCACCGGAACGCCGCCGTCAGAACCCCCGGCCTCAACGCCGTCCCCGACACCCTCGGCGTCTCCTCCCGGCGGAACCATCGGACCGGCGCTCGACGCCGAGATCAATGCGGTCATCAAAGCCAACAGCGCCTATCGGGTGGGTGTGGCCCTGATTGATGTGCAGGACGGTGAAGTCCACGAGTACGGGGTTAAGACCAAGTTTGTTGCCGCCAGTACCGGGAAAATCCTCGCCGCCGCCGCCTACTACCACCTCGTGGAAACCGGCAAGGCCTCGCTCGGGGCACGGATGGGGGCGTCCACCGCCGGCCAGCAGATCCGGCTGATGGTCCAGCAAAGCAACAACGAGTCGTGGGCGGCGATCCTGGCCGCCGTCGGGCAGAAGGGACTGACCGACTATGCCGCCTCGATCGGCATCCCCTATGACCGGACGGTGAACGCATTGACTCCGGCGGAGATGGCCAGAACCTTGTCCGAGCTGTACAGCGGCCGGCTGCTCAACGCCGAAAACACCGCCCAGCTGCTCTCCTACATGCAGCAGACCAATTACGAAGAGCTGATCCCGGCCGCCACACCCCCCGGGGTCAGCGTCTTCCACAAGTACGGGCTGCTCAACGGCAACCTTCACGACGCGAGCGTCCTGGTGCAGGGGGATCGCGCTTTCGTGTTTGTTGTCTACACGCTGGGCCGGGAGATGTCCGACATGGCCGCCCGGACGCGCGTCATCCACCAGCTCACCGGCACAGTCACCGACGGGCTTTATTGACGGGTGTCCGTTCCCCAAACGGACGCAGGCTCGTACGCTGGAGAACGGAGGTGAATGCCATGAAAGCAGCCCAGGGAGACCGGATCATCATCCGTGGCACCACAGTTGAGTCAGCGGACCGGCACGGGGAAATCCTGGAGGTGAAGGGGGCAGACGGGGCCCCGCCGTATCACGTCAGGTTCGACGACGGCCACGAGACCATACTGTTCCCCGGCGGTGATTTCGTCGTCGAACGCAGCAAGAGCGTCTGATTCCGTCAGAAGCTCGAGGAACTGCCGGAGCCGGAGAAGCTGCCACCGCTGCCGCCGTAGCCGGTGGTACTGCCGCCGCCGCCCCGGGCGCTGCTGACGCTGCTGACCCCGGTGTTGAAGCCGGAGTTGAAGGTGGGGACGGAGAAGAAGTAGTACGCGGGGTAGACGGTGCCCAGGATGCTGGGCTCGTACGTGCGCCCGTACTTGTCCTTGCTTCCGGCCTGCGCACTCTCCATCTCCTGGCGCATCAGCGAGGCTTCCTTCTCGTTCTTGGCGAAGCCGTCTATGACGGTATCGGCGTGGTTCTTGAGCAGCTCGGACAGGTGGGTGCGGGCGTCCCGCAGCCGGTCAAGCGTCGTCTCCGGGGTGATCGTGCCGTCCGAGAGTTCCGCGGTCCAGCGTTCGATGTCCCGGTGGCTTTCGTCACGGAAGGAGCGCAGGGCCGCCGCAGTTGCTGAATCGCCCTGGGCGTTGCGCTTGCTCAGCATCTGTTCGATCGCGGCCAGGTCGGCGCGGAAGGGGGCCAGCTGCCGGTCCCAGGCGGGAGCCCAGGCGGAGCCCCGGTTGAGCAGGGCGTTGGTGTCCGCGATGACGTCGTCGAGGGCGTCCAGTTCGGTAGCGGCGTCCGCGTATCTCCTGACCAGCTTCAGGTTTTTCCGCCTGCTAAGTTCCTTGGGCGAGAGGGCATGGACCTGGTTGGCGAGACCGGTGGCGGTGTTGTACTTGGCCATGAAGGTCCGGTGCTTCTCCAGCACGGTGCTGCCGTACCGGGACGTTTCCGGAATAGTGCTGGCGTTGAGCTCAGTGACCTGGAGATCCATGCTCACGTTGGAGTAGCTGGCATCGCCGCGGGCCAGTTCCCGGCGGCTGCTGACCCTGGTCCGCCAGCGCACGATCAGCCAGGTGGCGGCGCCCGCGACGGCAGTCCCCGCGCTGGTCCAGGCAGTAACGAGGAAGGCCGTCGACCGGTACCACGGCTGGTTGATCAGCTCCGCGCCGCGCTGGATCCCGGCGACGGTGCCGTCCGTCCACTGGGCATCGGCAAGGAGGTCCTTCGCGGCGTTCTGGATCTCCGCCCGCGTTTCGGGGGAAACCTTCCGGTCCTCACCCATGTAGGTCCCCACATGCCGGCCCACCGGGTCCACGGCGAAGATGAAGAGCCCGTTCGCCCACTTCTGGCCGTCCTCGCTGATCCACTCCGGATGCTCGGTCCGGGCAAAACGCAGGACCTCCTCGTTGAGGTTGTCCGAGGCCGAGCCGTTGTAGGTGTACACGGCCACCTTGGTGGGCTCGTAGAACTCGATCGCCTGGACTGCCGGCAGGAGGGTGTTCCGGTCCAGCACCCCGGCCCGGTCCTCCACGACAATGTCGACCGGCGTGACGGCCAGTGCTGCCGGCCCGGAACCCACCAGCCCGATCACCACCAGCCCAATGAGGCCAAGAACTTTCCGCACGATTCGCATTTCCCGAGCGTAGTGCCTGCCGCGGGCGGCGTCGACGAACCCATGCCGCCCCGGGCGCCCCTGTTTTCGGTTAGGCTGGCCACGATTGACGGGGAAGGGGAGCACCAGTGCTCGAGGATGCTGAAGGGCCGGGGTGGCCATGACATCCGCCACCCCGATCGACGAGATGGGCGGCCTGGTCGGTTTTGCCGCGCGCGCCGTCGACGCGCTCGGCGAGTGGGGCGTGGGGCTGTTCACCCTGACGGAGACCGTCTTCCCGCCCATTCCCAGCGAGGTCATCCTTCCCCTGGCCGGTTTCCTCACACGGCAGGGGACCATGAACCTGGCCCTTGTGCTGGTTACCAGCACGCTGGGGGCCTACCTGGGCGCGCTGCTGCTGTATTGGCTCGGGGCGCGGCTGGGACTGGAGCGGTCGATCCGGTGGTTGTCGAGGCTCCCGCTCATGGACCGCGAAGACTTTGAAAAGGCCGCCGGCTGGTTCAGCCGCTACGGCCGGTCTGCAGTCTTCGTCGGCAGGCTGCTGCCGGGCGTGCGCAGCCTGATCTCGCTGCCGGCAGGTGCCCAGAGGATGCACCTTGGCACGTTCAGCGCGTTCACGGTTGCGGGCAGCGGGCTCTGGAACGGGCTGCTGATCGGGCTGGGGGCCATGCTCGGGGCGCAGTACCGGCTCATCGACGAATATTCGCGCTTCCTCAACTTTGCCGTGTACTCCGCACTCGCGCTCGTCGTCGGCTCGCTCATTGTGAGGGGCTTCCGGCGGCGAAGAAACAGCAGGTCAGGGCGCACTGGGGCCTAAAGACACCATGACGGCACTCCCGGTCTGCTCCATACTGACCACATGAGTCCAGAGCCGAATGAACCAGGGCCGAAAGAGCCCGAGCCGAACGAAGCAAAACCGGCCGCAGCAGAACCGTCCGCACCGGCGACGAAAGAACCGGCCGCCACGCTGCACAGGCCGGAACGGACCCTGCTCGCCATAATCGCCGCCATTGCCGTGCTGGTGATTGTCGCCCTGATCGTGGTGTTCACCCGGGGAGAGCCCGCGCCGCTGGACGAGGCCACCCCCGCCGGGGTGGTCCAGCGCTACTCCGCCGCCGTGATCGCAGGCGACGAGACGGCCGCGGCGGCCTACCTGACTGACGCCGCCAAGGCCGGCTGCATCAAAGAGATGCCACGGTCGGGAGGGGAGAACCTGCGCGTCACGCTCGTCTCCACGACCGAGCGCCCTGGATCCGCGGACGTCAGGGTGCTGATCACCGTCTCCGAGGGCGGAGGACCGTTTGGAAGCGCTGAGTATCAGATGGAGGACGCCTTCGACCTGGTGAAGACAGGGGACAAATGGCTGATCGAAAGAGCTCCGTGGCAACTGACGGTCTGCCAGCCCACGGCGGTGAAGTGATGAGTATTGAATCAGCCGTGGGCTCGGCCCAGCGGACCGTCCGGCGCGTGATCACGTACCTGCTGCTTTTCGCCCTGGTGATCATCGCCGCCATCGGATTCAGCGGCCTACTGGAACGACTTCTCGTGGCGGGCACCGAACTGGCGACGGGCGACGTGACCGGGCTGGCCCGTTCGCTCGCCTTCGCCCTGATCGGCGGACCCCTTGCCGCGCTGCTGTGGTGGGTTGTCTGGCGGCGGCTGGGTGACGAGACGGAACGGGCATCCGTGGGCTGGGGCCTGTATGTGACCGGCGCGTATGTGCTGACCCTGATTCTGGCGGTGAGCAACCTGTTGAGTACCCTGACCACGCTGATCGGCGGCCAGTCGCTGCAGTGGCGCGCGTCCCTGGCCTCCGGGCTGGTGTGGGCAGCCGTCTGGGTGTGGCACCGGTGGATGTGGAGGCATCCGCGCAAGGGGCCCCGGGAGGTCGCTGACATCTCCACCGCGCTCGCCAGCTACATCGGCCTGGTGATGGCAGTCAGCGGTGCCGTCGCCGCCTTGTCCACCCTGCTGGATGCCGCCCTGCGCGGGGCGCTGGCGGCCGCTGCGGTGGGAAAGCCCTGGTGGGTTTCCGTGCTGCAGTCCCTCGTCTGGGCCGTGGGCGGCGCGATGGTGTGGTGGTGGCACTGGAAGCACGACGGCGGCCGGCAACTTCGTGGCGGGCTCGCCAGCGTTGGCCTCATCGCCGTCGGCGTCCTTGGCGCCGGTGTGCTGACACTCGGTGGTGCGGGCCTGACATTGTTCGTGCTGCTGCGGCTCGCCTTCGACCGCACGGAATCGATGGACCTGCTGCTGGAGCCCCTGGCTCCGGCGCTCGCCGCCGCCGCCATCGGCTTGCTCGTCTGGGTGTACCACCGCGGGCTGGCGCGCGGGAGTTCGGAAACCATCCGGCAGGGGAGCCGGCTGGTGACCTCCGGCGTCGCCCTGGTTGCTGCTGCCTCCGGCATCGGCGTGATCGTCAACGCAGCCCTTGCCATGGCCGCCACCCCATTTGTGGGATCCGGGACGCGCACGCTCCTGCTCGGCGGCATCAGTTCGCTCCTGGTCGGCGCCCCGGTCTGGTGGCTCACCTGGAAGCCGCTCCAGCGCAGCTCCGTGGCGCAGCCCGGCCCGGCCGGCGGTTCCTGGACGTGGCAGAATGCCCGGCGCGTCTACCTGATCGTGGTGTTTGGCCTCAGCGCCGTGGTAGCCGTCATCACCCTGTTGGTCATCGGGTACCGGATGTTCGAGTTCTTCCTGGGAGACGTCTCCGGCGGCAGCCTGGTGGAGAGGGTCCGTGCCCCGCTCGGATTGCTCGTGGCCACGGGCCTGGTGGCCGGCTACCACTTTGCGGTCTGGCGCCACGAGCGTGCTCTCCTCGCGGCCGCCGGACCTGCCCGGAAGCGGACCATCGGGCACGTCGTCCTGGTCACCGGATCCGACCCGGCGCCGCTGCACCGGGTCATCGAGGACGTCACCGGGGCCGGCGTGACCGTTTGGAGACGGGCCGACGTCGGGGCTGGCCCGGCTGCCGAAGACGGCCAGCTGGCCGGCCGGCTGGCGGGGGAACTGGAGGGGGTCACCGGCACCCGGGTGGTCGTGACGGTCAGCCCGGACGGCAGGATCGACGTGATTCCGCTGCTGGGCTGAGGTGCCGGACGCTGCCGTTACGCCAGGTCGAAGGTCCTCTTGTAGTGCCTCACCGCGTTGTTGACGGTGGGGAAGAAGTGGTCCGGGCCAAACCGGCTGCTGACGCCGAACCGGATCAGGCGGTCCTTGATGGGTCCTTTCATCTCGGCGAAGACGAGATTAATGCCGTGTTTGGCCAGTTCATCGTCGAGGGCCACGAGGTCATCCAGCGCGGTGGTGTCCAGACCGGTGATGGCCTCCGATGCCACAATGACCCACCGCACCGGTTCCGGGGCGTTGGCCACGAGCGTCCTGATGTGTTCGGTGAAGACGGCGCCGTTGGCGAAGAACAGCGGGGCGTCGAAGCGTGCGATCACGAGCCCGGGGACGCGCTGGCCCTCGGGGTGCCGGCTCAGGTCGTGGTAGCCGGGGATGTCTCCCACGCTGCCCAGTTCGGTGCGGTACGGGTCCAGGGCGCGGAGCACAAAGGCGATCAGGGACAGGCTGATGGCGACCACGATGCCTTCGAGCACACCCACAAACGCGACCCCCAGGAAGGTGGCTACCAGCAGGGCGGCCTCCGTGCGGCTCATCCTGAGCAGCCGGAAGAGCGTTTTCACGTCAAGGATGGACGCCGCCGCAACCATCACAACGCCCGCCAGCACGCTGGAGGGCAGGAACATCGTCAGCCCGGGCGCCAGGATCATGAACAGCACCACAAAGGCGGCGGCAACGGCCCCGCTCAGGGGGCTCTTGGCTCCGGCCTCGACGGCGATCGGTGTGCGCGACGTGCTGCCGGAGATCGGAAAACCGCCAAAGAGGCCGCTGGCCACGTTTGCAACGCCGATGGCGCCCATCTCCTCGTTCCCGTCGACCCGCACCCCGCTCCGGGCGGCGAAGCTCTTGGAGAGCACCGAGGTGTCGGCAAAGGCAATCAGGGCGATGCCGGCCGCCGGGCCGAGCAGGGCAATGACGTCCTCCAGGCTGATTCCGCCGAGGGCGGGCGCGGGCAGGCCGTGGGGCAGGGCACCTACGGTGGGAAGGGCGGCGGTGAGGTTCAGGGCAGCCGTCGCCGCCGTGGCTGCCACAACGGCGATCAGCACGCCGGGGAGCTTCCACGGCAGGAAGCGGCAGGCCACGATCACGGCGATGGTGCCGGCACCGAACAGCAACGCCAAAGGATTGGTGGCTCCCTGGGCCACCGCCTGTGCCGTGCCGGCGGCGGTGTTGACCAGCGAGCCGCCCGTGCCCGGGATGCCGAGCAGCTTGGGCAGCTGGCTCAGCATGATGACAATGGCGATTCCGTTGAGGTAGCCAACGCGGATGGGTTTGGACAGCAGCCCCGTGACGAACCCCAGTTTGAAGACCCTGCCGGCCAGGAGAAGGCCGCCGATCAGCAGCGCCAGCAGGCCGGCGAGGGCCACCGCATGGTCCGGATCCTTGCCGGCAAGAGGCAGGATGGCGGCGGCGATCATCGGGGCCAGGCTGGAATCCGGGCCGATGATCAACACCCGGGAGGGCCCGAAGACGGCGTAGGCGAGCAACGGGATGATCGAGGCGTACAGGCCGGTGACGGCCGGCAGCCCGGCGGCTTCGGCATAGGCCATGCCGGCCGGAATGAGGAACGCGCTGAGGGCGGCGCCGGCGGCCAGATCGGATTTCAGCCAGGGGCGTTCATAGTCCCGCATCATCCTGAGGCCGGGCGGGAGTCTCAGTGCCCTCGTTCCGCGCACCGGGGCCCCGGGCTACGCAGCAGGGGAGGCGGAGCCGTCGGCCGCCGGAGCGTCCTGGCCGTACTCCGCCGAAATAAGGATGGGGAGGTGGTCGGAGGCGCCACGCGGTAGCGTTTCGACACTCTCGATGTTGAGGCCCTGCGAGGTGGCGAAGTCGAAGTGGCCCTTGAAGACCTTGTACCGCGTGTAGGTCCGGCGGTCGCTGAGGGTCAGGTCGTAGCCTGCGTCCTTCATCTGTTGGGTGAGGTACTCGGTGAAGAACGGATAGTTGAAGTCACCGACCATCAGGGTCATGAGGCCGCCGCCCATGCTCAGCAGTTCAGCGTGAGCGGCGTGGATCTGGTTCCGGCGCAGTGAGTTCGACGCCGTGAGGGGGGCCGCGTGGAAGGAAGCGATGACCAGGTCGTGGTCCGTCTCGTTATCGATCACCCGGGTTCCGATGAGCCGCTCGTGGGCGGGGGACAGGATGCGGTCATGCAGGGACTTCTTCAGGGCGAACGTCTTGGTTTCGTAGGCCGTGAACCGGTCCATGCGGTAATAGATCGCCAGGCCCAGCCGGTTGCCCTTGGTGGCGTCGGCAAGGTGGAGATCGCCAATGGTGTCCGGAAGGTCGTTGGTGTCGCACTCCTGAAGGCACAGCGCATCAATCTCAAAATCTCGGGCCAGCGCAGCCAGTTCACCGCTGGCATGGTGCTTGCGCAGGTTGTAGCTGATGACTCGAATCAGGGGAGCACCTCTTCGGTGGTAGTCGCGGAAAGTCTGGTTCTGAGTCTACCCAGTCCAGCGAATCCGGGGGGAACTAAGACCGCGGGTCCGGCGGCGAAAACGGGCCCGGCCGGGAGGAAATCGGAATCAATGGGTGTTCCCGGACGTTGGGCGGGTAACGCGCGGCCGCGGCCGCCGTCGTAATGCACTTCCCGGCTACGAGCAGGAGACATCATCATGGCAAAGGCAATGTGGAACGGCGCGGTCATCGCGGAGAGTGACAACACCGTCATGGTGGAGGGAAACCATTATTTTCCCCGTTCCTCGGTGAATTCCGAGTACCTCGAGGACAGCAGCCACAGCAGTGTCTGCCACTGGAAGGGCCGGGCGGGCTATTACAGCCTGGTGGTCGACGGCCGGCGGAACCAGGATGCGGCGTGGTTCTACGCTGAGCCGAAGTCCGACGCCGGGCACATCAAAGACCACGTGGCCTTCTGGCGGGGCGTCCGCGTCGAGGCCTGAACCGTAGCGCGCGGCGACCTCCCGAGCCGGTACAGCGGAAGCTGTGAAGCGATAGTGTGTTCTGGGACTACCAGCCACGCGAAAGGGCAGACGTTGACCGCTGAACTACCGGTGCTTGCCGAGGGCGATTTCTACTACGAGGTATTGGGCGGCGGGCGTTTCCGCTCCACCATCCACGCCCAGGGGGCCTGGAACGTGCACGAGCAGCACATGGCCCCCGCCTCCGGCATCATGGCCGACTGCCTGGACCGGCATGAACCGCGCGATGATATGCGGATGGCGCGCCTCAGCTATGAGATTCTCGGTCTGATTCCCGGCGGTGAGTTCGAGGTTGTGACCACCACCCTCCGTCCCGGCAGGACGATCGAGCTGGTGCAGGCCGAACTGGTCGCCGGCGGCCGCACCGCGATCCGCGCCACGGCCTGGCGGATGGCCACCTCCGACACCTCGGCCATCGCGGCCTTTGAGGATCCAGGGATTCCCGCGCCGGAGGAGTGCGCACCCTACGACGCCTCGACCGTCTGGCCGGGCGGCTACATCGCATCATTGACGATGAGGATTGCCGACGGGCACCGGGCCGGCTCGGGCACGGTGTGGCTGCGCACCGGACACCCGCTGACGGACCGCAAGGACAGCAGTGACCTCGCCCGGCTGGTCGGCCTGGTGGACACGGCCAACGGGATCGCGGCGCGGGTCCCGCCGGGCAAAGGCAGCTACGCCTTCCCCAACCTGGACCTCCAGGTCCACATGTACCGGCTCCCCGAAGGGGACTGGCTCGGGCTGGACAACGAGGTTTCCTTCGGCACGGACGGGATTGGACTGACCTCGACCGTGCTGCACGACCTCAAGGGCCCGTTCGGCCGGGCCGAGCAGATCCTGACGCTCCGGAAGTCCTGACGCACCGGAAACCCCGGGACCCGGCCGGCGCCGCAGGCGGTGCCCGGCGGTGCCGCGGCGGGTTCCGGCGGACGGCTCGCTAGTGGAAGACCAGCCAGCCGACGACGGTGGCCAGGCCGGTCAGCACCGCGCCCCAGGCGATGTCCGCCACCACGATGACCAGCGGCCAGTTCTTCAGGGTTGCGGCGTTGGTGAGGTCGTAGGTGGCGTAGGCGAAGGTGCCCAGCGCCGCGCCGTAACCGAGCGCCGTGAGCCAGCTGCCGCCGTCGAGCGCCGGCTGGAGGGCGAAGAAGACGATCCCTGCGATGTACAGGACGTAGAAGGCGACGGCGTACCCTAGATTGGGTTTGTCCGCCATGAGGTGGCCCAGATGGTTCCGGTAGAACTTGCTCATCGACTTGAGCCAGACGGAATCGATGACGGCGAACGCGGCGGCTACGACGAGGAACTGCAAGATGACCATAAGGGAGCATAACAAGATGCCGGAGGCCGCGGGCGCACCACGGACGCTGACGATTTTCCGGCAGGAGAAATCCCTGGGCGCCGCCGCGGACCTGGACCTCGCGCTCGAACTGCTGCGGAAGGTCAAAACCGGCGAGGTCGGGCCGATGCTCCGGCTCTACCGCCCGGCGCCCACCGTGGCCTTCGGACAGCGGGACACGCATCTGCCGGGCTTCGACGCCGCGGCGCAGGCCTGCCGCGAGCTCGGCTTTGAACCGCTGATCCGCAAGGCCGGGGGTCGCGCCGCCGCCTACCACGAGGGGACCCTGGTGATCGACCACCTGGAACCGGACACGGATGCGATCGCCGGGGCCAAGGGACGCTTCTCCTTCTTCGGCGAACTGCTGGCCGCCGCGCTGCGGAGCGCCGGCGTGGACGCCGCGGTGGGGGAGATCCCCGGTGAATACTGCCCCGGTGAATTCAGCGTCCACGGCCAGGATCCGGAGTTTCCACTGCACCAGCTCAAGCTCATCGGCACGGCCCAGCGTGTGGTGGCCGGAGGCTGGCTGTTCAGCTCGGTCATCGTGGTGGAGAACTCGGCCCCGATCCGCGCGGTGCTGGAGGCCAGTTACGCCGCCCTGGGCCTGGACTGGGACCCGGCCACAGCCGGCGCCGTCAACGACCTCGTCCCGCACCTGGACGTGGACGCCATCGAGGACGCCGTGATCGGCACCTACGCCCGCTACGCCGCCCTGGGCTACGGCGATTTCGGCAGCCTGCTGGACTGAGGCCGGTGCCCCGGTGCTAGTGGCCCCGGGCGATCCAGTCCTCAAGCTGCGGTGCTTCGGCGCCGACCGTCGTCGGGCCGCCGTGACCGGTCCGCACCACGGTATCCGCCGGGAGCGTCAGCAGCCTGCCCCTGATGGACTCGATGATGGTGGGGAAGTCGCTGTAGGACCGTCCGGTGGCGCCCGGACCACCCTGGAACAGGGTGTCGCCGCTGAAGACGGTGCCTTCGCCCGGCAGCGAGAAGCACATGGAGCCAGGGGAATGTCCCGGGGTGTGCAGCGCCACGAGCCGTGCGCCGGCAACGTCGAAGGTGTCCCCGTCCTCGATCGCGTGATCCGGTTCGGTTCCGGGGAACACACGCTTCCAGAGCATCCAGTCCTCGCGGTTGAGATAGACCGGGGCGTTGACCCGGCCGCGGAACTCGCCGACGGCGGCGATGTGGTCATCGTGGCCGTGGGTCAGCAGGATCGCCTTCACGGTCCGGCCCGCGACGGCCGCCTCGACCGCGGCGGCGTCGTGCGCCGGGTCGATCACGATGCATTCGGCGTCGTTGCCCACGATCCAGACGTTGTTGTCGACGTCCCAGGTGCCGCCGTCGAGCGAGAAGGTGCCCGAGGTGATAAGCCGGTCGATCCGCAGCCCGCCCGCGGGCCTGCTCACAGTTCCACCACGGAGCGCAGCACCGCGCCGGAGTGCATCTTCTCGAAGGCTTCCTCGATCTGGTCGATCGTGATCCGCTCAGAGACGAAGGCGTCCAGGTCCAGCCTGCCCTGCCGGTAGAGGTCGATCAGCATGGGGAAGTCCCGCGAGGGGAGGCAGTCGCCGTACCACGAGGACTTGAGCGAGCCGCCGCGGCCGAACACGTCCAGCAGCGGCAGTTCCAGAGTCATCTCGGGGCTGGGAACACCGACCAGCACCACGGTGCCGGCGAGGTCTCGGGCGTAGAACGCCTGCTTGTACGTCTCCGGGCGCCCGACGGCGTCGATCACGACGTCTGCGCCGAAACCGCCGGTCAGCTCCCGGATTGCCTCGACCGGATCGACGGCGGAGGAGTCCACGGTGTGGGTGGCGCCGAGGTCCTTGGCGCGTTCGAGCTTCTTCGGGTCAATGTCGACGGCGATGACGGTGGTGGCGCCGGCGAGCGCGGCGCCGGCTATGGCAGCCACGCCGACGCCGCCGCAGCCGATGACGGCGACGGAATCGCCGCGCTTGACGTTGCCGGTGTTGATGGCCGCGCCGATGCCTGCCATCACGCCGCAGCCGAGCAGGCCGATGGCGGCGGGATCGGCGTCGGGGTCAACCTTGGTGCACTGGCCCGCGGCGACGAGGGTCTTCTCCGCGAAGGCTCCGATGCCCAGGGCAGCCGAGAGCTCGGTACCGTCCTCGAGCGTCATCTTCTGGGTGGCGTTGTGGGTGTTGAAGCAGTACTGCCCCTGGCCGCGGCGGCACGCGCGGCATTCGCCGCAGACGGCGCGCCAGTTCAGCACCACGCGGTCGCCGGGGGCCACCTGCGTAACGTCCGGACCAACGGCGCTCACGACGCCGGTGGCCTCGTGTCCGAGCAGGAACGGAAAGTCGTCGTTGATGGCGCCCTGCTTGTAGTGCAGGTCGGTGTGGCAGACACCGCAGGTCAGGATGTCCACCAGGGCCTCGCCGGGTCCGGGATCCGGGACCAGGATGGTCTCCAGGGTGACGGGCGCTCCCTTGGAGCGGACAACTGCGCCTTTGACTTTATGGACCATGGAAATAGCTCCTCTGCTCGTGTCGCGGTTCAGGCCGCAAAACTCTTATCGCCAGACTTCTGTCACTCAGGATTTCGGCCCGGTAAAATTCTCTCGCACAACGCGGTGCGGCGCGGCCCTCGGGTGGCCGCGTCGTCGTCGTCGTGCGTAAGGCGGATCGCCTAGGCCGCGAGGCGGCTCTTGACCTCAGCGGCGGAGGGGTTGGTGGCTGCGGTGCCGTCCGGGAACAGCACGGTGGGTACGGTCCGGTTGCCTCCGTTGAGCTTCTCCACGAGATCTGCGGTGCCGTCAACTTCTTCGATGTTGATCTCGGTGTACCCGATGCCCTGGGCGTCCAGCTGCTTCTTCAGACGGTTGCAGTAGCCGCACCAGGTGGTCGAAAACATGGTGATGGTGCCGGATTCGGGGGTGAAGTCCACGAAGTTCTCCTTCAAGCTGATTGACGGCGCTGGGTGGCAGCGCCGGTTGCCGACAATAAGTCGTACGTCATTGCCCACAACCGTAACCCGCAGGCCCCTATTCCCGCACGGCAGAGGCGGTGGCATGCTGGTGCCATGTGTGGACGCTATGTGATGGCCCGGGCCGTTGGAGATCTCCTGGCCGAGTTTGACGCCGAACTTGAGGACGAGATTGCGGTTCCGCCGTCCTGGAACGTGGCCCCGACGGCCGATGTGCCGGTCCTGCTGGAACGGCTGGTGGACGGGAAACCGGTCCGCCAGCTCCACATTGCCCGGTGGGGTCTGGTGCCGTCCTGGGCCAAGGACCCCGGGATCGGCTCGAAGATGATCAACGCCCGCAGTGAAAGCGTGCTGGAGAAACCGGCGTTCCGGAAGGCCACCCGTTCCCGGCGCTGTGCCGTTCCCGCCGACGGCTACTACGAATGGAAGGGCGAGGGCCGGGCCAAGCAGCCCTACTACGTCCACCCGCGGGACGGGCATCCGATTGTCTTCGCCGGACTCTACGAATGGTGGAAGGACCCGTCCAAGGCCGAGAATGATCCCGGGCGCTGGCTGCTCTCGACGTCGATCATGACCACCGACTCGCCGCCGGAAGGCTACGCCGGGGGAATGCTGGCCGAACTCACGGCCCTGCACGACCGGGTTCCGCTGCCGATGGACCGCGGGACGATGCAGGCGTGGCTGGATCCGCAGGCCGACGATGCAGCCGGGCTGGTGGACCTGGTCCGGGCCGGGGCGCACGACGTTGCGGAGGGGTGGACGATCGACGCCGTCGGCACCGCCGTTGGGAACGTGAAAAACGACTCCCCGGAACTCATCCAGCCGGTCGGGAGCCTGTTCTAGCCGGATTGCTGCGTGGTGCCGCCGACAGACGCCGGCACCACCGCTGCTTCCTTCGTTATTGCACACCGGCTCGAGTAAGCGTGCCGCCGTGTACCCGATTCACGTTAGCGGCGCGTACCGACACCTCAACAGGGTCGTTGTGCCCTGGGTCACGCAGGGTGCCGGGATTCGGGGATCATCGAAGGACGGACCCACCTGCAGGGACTCCCGGTACCCCCGGGCCGGATCAGGTGCTCAAATGTTCTCGAGGGCCCCGGGCAGCCGGGCAAGATCATCCTCAGCGTGGGCCACCATCGGCATCCCGCCGTGGCCCACGGTCAGTGGCGTCCGGTGGTAGCCGTGGTAGGTCATCGTCCCGCCGGAGAGCAGGGCCACGTCGTCGAACCCGTTCTGCTTCAGCACGCAGTAGGCGATGTAGCTGCGGAAGCCCGAGCGGCAGTAGGTGTATACGGGCTTGTCGCGGGGCACCTCGTCGAGACGCTGGCGCAGCTCCGTGTAGGGAACCAGGATCGCCCCGGGGAGGTGCCAGGCGGCGAACTCCTCCTCGGTACGGGTGTCCAGAAGGGTCACCCGGTCGGCGCATTCGGGGAACTCCTCGGGATACCAGAGGGCGACGTCGCCGCGCAGCAGGTTGGCGCCGATGAAGCCCGCCATGTTCACGGGGTCTTTCGCCGCACCGTACGGCGGGGCGTAGGCGAGCTCCAGATGCTCCAGGTCGTAAATCGACATCCCGGCGCGCAGCGCAACGGCAAGAACGTCGATGCGTTTGTCGACGCCGTCCCAGCCGAGCACCTGTCCACCCAGCAGCTTCCCGTCCCCCGGGGCGAACAGCACCTTCAGGAACAGCGGCGAGGTGCCGGGGTAGTAGGCCGCGTGGCCGTTCTGGTGGGTGTAAACCTTGCGGTACTCCATCCCCGCGGCACGCAGCTCGGTCTCGGTCATCCCGGTGCCGCCTGCGGTCATCTCGAACACCTTGACCACGGCCGTCCCCTGCGAACCGCGGTACGCGCTGCTCCGGCCGGCGATCGTGTCGGCGGCGATCCGGCCCTGCCGGTTCGCCGGGCCCGCCAGCATCGAGAGCACCGGCTGGCCCGTGAGGAAGTGAGCGGTCTCCACGGCGTCACCGGCGGCGAGGACGTCGGGTGCCGATGTGCGCATCTGCGGGTCAACCACGATGCCCCCGCGGGCTCCGATCGTCAGGCCGGCGTCCCGGGCGAGGGCCACGTTCGGACGTGCACCGGAGGCCATGACCACGACGTCGGTCTCGATGCCCGTGCCGTCGGAAAGGTCGAGGACCAGCCGGTCGTTCTCCGTGCGGCGGACCGCGGTGGCGGAGATGCCGAGTCTAAGGTCCACGTCCTGGGTGCTGACGTGGTAGTCCAGGATCTGGGTCATCTCGGGGTCCAGCCACGGCATCAGCCGTTCAGTCCGCTCGACGACTGTCGTCTGCAGCCCCCGTGCCCGGAACGCCTCCGTGAGTTCCAGCCCGATGTAGCTGCCGCCGACGACCACGGCGCTGGAGGCCCCGCGGTCCAGATGGGCAATGATCCGGTCCATGTCCGGGATGTTGCGCAACACGTCGACCCGGGCGTCGTCCGCACCGGGGATCGGGGGCCGGACCGGCTCGGCCCCCGTGCACAGCACAAGCTTGTCGTAGGACTCCCGGTACGTCCGCCCCTGTTCCTTATCGTGAACCTCGACCTCCTTGGCGGCCAGGTCGATGCGCATGACCTCTTGTCCGGTCCGCACGTCGAGCGCCAGGCTCTTAGCCAGGCTTTCGGGTGTCTGGAGCAGGAGGCTCTCACGCTCGGGGATCATTCCGCCGATGTGGTAGGGCAGGCCGCAGTTGGCGAACGAGACGTAGTGGTCCCGCTCGAGAATGACGATCTCGGCCGACTCGTCGAGGCGCCTCAGACGGGCGCCGGTCGACGCGCCCGCCGCGACTCCTCCAACGATGACTGTCTTCATCTTTCTCCCTGCCTCCCTGGGAGTGCGGGCCATGGAAAATACACAACCCTTGGTTCGCGGAGCAAAGCACACCGGCTCGAATATGCGTGCCGCCGTGTACCCCAGTCACGGTAGCCGCCCCGGCGGACACCTCAATAGGGCCTTATGGCCGTAGCCCTCCGGACCCCCGGCCCGGGAGGCGGGCAGGGCCGTCGGCTGCCCCGTGGTGAGCTGTCAGAGTGTCACTTTCCCGGCGCCGTCGACCGCCCAGCTGGGATTGAAGGCAACTTCCCAGCGGTAGCCGTCGGGATCGGCGAAGTATCCGGTGTAGCCGCCCCAGGACTGGGTCTTCGGCGCTGCAATGATGGCCGCTCCGGCCGCCGCCGCCTCCGCCATCACCGAGTCGACTTCCGCTGCGCTGCCCAGGTTGTGGCTCAGCGTGATGCTCGGACTGCCGGTGGGAGGATCGGTGCCGGCTTCGGCCTGCATCTGCCCGGCGTCCCAGAGCGTAAGGATGAGGCCGTGATTGGCCTGGATGAAGAGGACCTCTCCCCGGACTTCCCGGTGGACGGGCCAGCCCAGGCCATCCACATAGAAACTGCGGGAGGCATCAACGCTGCGGACACCCAGTGAAATTAAATCGACTCGTGGCTGCATCTTTCGATACTGTCATGGACATGTCCACAAATCACGAAGACGAAAAAGCTGCCAAGGCCGACCGGGAACAGCTCGCCGCCGTGCGGGTGGCTGTTGACGAGGTGGACGAGCAGATCGTGTCGCTGATTGGCCGCCGCGAGCGCCTGATCCGGATCGCCGGAACCCTGAAGGCCGACAGCGCGGAGGTGCGTGCCCCCGGACGCGTGGAGCGGGTTATCGAACACGTCTGCGCCACGGCGGAACAGAAGGACATCGACGTCGAACTCGTTGAGAAGACCTACCGGGCAATGATCGACGCGTTCATCACGCTCGAGCTGGAAGTCTACAAAGCCAGCTCCTAGGGGTTTATGGCCTAGAGGGCTTCCTCCACCGGGACGTTCGCCTGGTACCCGCGGCCGTCACAGTCGCTGAAGGCCGTCATCAGGTGGCCCTTGGCCAGGCCCATGATCGTGCTGATCGGAAAGTACCCGGTAATGGTGTTGCCGGAATGCTCCACACCCTTGAGGTCAAAGTTCTCCTCCGTGCCGTCATGGCTGAAGCAGTAGAAGGACACGGCCTCCCCGTTCATGAACTCGATCCCCATTCGTCGCTGGTGGGAATGGTCCGGGGTTGCTGCCACCAGCCCCACCACGTAGGCGCCCTGCCCTGGGATGTTTCCGTCTATATCGAACTTCGCCACCAAGGACGTGTCCTCGGCGGCGATGCTTACGTGCTTCAGGAGTGCGTTATGGGAGCTCATGGCTCAATCCTGCTACCTGTGCCTGCGTCCGTCCACCCCTGATCTAGGTTTTGCCCCGGCACCGTCGTAGACTGGAGTTGTTCGAAGATATGTTCGAATAGTTACTGGCCGGTTTACGGACGGTTTTACAGATGGTGTGGACCGGGAGGCACGATGGGCATGTTCAGCGAGTCGGTGGACGTCGCCTGCACGCCTTCAGGCCAGCCCTTGAAACTCGACTGGGCCGGCCGGCACTACACCGTCTGCGCGGACCCGGTCCGCTGGTATGAGCGCCGCCAATGGTGGGCGGAAGAACAGCGGGCGCCGCTGGGCAGCGGCCCGGGCCTGGTGGACCATGAGATCTGGCGGGTGCAGGTGCGCCCGGAGGATTCCCCCGGCACCGAAAGCTCCATCACCCTTGACCTCACCCGGCATGTGGGCAGCGGACGCTGGCGCCTGCTGCGGATCCACGACGGCAGGCTTCCAGTCCAAGAGCCCGAATCAGCATGAGCTTTACCCATCTGCATGTCTCCACCGCCTTCAGTGCCCACTACGGGGTCTCCTGGCCGGATGAACTGGCGGCCGCCGCGGCCGCGGACGGGGCGACCGCGCTCGCCTGCACGGACCGCGACGGCCTCTACGGGACGGTCAAACACCTGTTGGCCTGCATGGCTGCGGGGCTGGACCCGATCGTCGGGGTGGACCTTGCGGTCTTTGACGACGACGGCGACCTCCGCACCCAAGTCGGGGGGCGCGTCCTCGTGCTGGCCCATGGGAACAACCGGGGCGCCGGCTACCGGGCCCTGTGCCGGCTGATCTCCGACGCGCATGCCCGCACCACGGGCAAGGCCGGGGGAGCGGTGCCCGCGGCCGTGACCCGGGCCGAGCTGGCCTCCCGCACCCTGCACCCGGAAACCCTCAAGCCGGTGCTGACCGTGCTGATCGGCCCGGACTCCGACGTCGGACGTGCCATGGGCGGCAGGCGCTACCTGCGCCCCCGCACCCTGTTCAAACGCTGGCTCGATGCCATGCCGCCTGGAACGATTGCCGCCGAGGTGGTCAGCCAGCTCAGCCCGCCGGGCGAACCGCTCAGCACCGCCCACGCGGTGCGGATGCTCAAGCTCGCCGCCGAACACGGGGTTCCCGCCGTGCTCAGCAATGCCGTGCGGTATGTCGCCGAGGACGGAGCGGCCACCGCGGACGTGCTGGATTCAGCCCGCGCGCTGAAATCGCTTCCCGAACTCTCCGCCGCCCCGCTGCTCCAGCCCAACGGGCAGGGCTGGCTCAAATCCGCGGCGCAGATGCTCCAGCTGGGAAAGGAGATCATGCACTCCGCCGGGTACGGCGCCGCGGACCTCAAGAACCTGATGGCGCAGACCGCGGCGCTCGCGGACCGTTGCCGGATGGACCCGGTGACGGACATGGGATGGAAACAGCCCGTAGTGCCGGAAGCCTCGGTGATCGGCATCGCCGGGGACCCCCTCGTTGAACTCACCCTGCGCTGCGAAGCGGGCATCAGCAGGCGGTTCCCTGGGATCACCGGCAAGCCCGCCAAGGAGCTCCGCTCGCGGCTGGAGCACGAGCTGAGGATCATCGACAGCCTGGGCTTCGCCGCGTACTTCCTGACCGTGGCCGAGGTCTCCCGGATGATCCTGGACATGGGGGTAAGGGCAGCGGCGCGCGGCTCGGGCGCCTCCAGCCTGGTCAACTACCTGATCGATGTCAGCCAGGTGAACCCGCTCCAGCACGACCTCATCTTCGAGCGCTTCCTCTCCCGGGACCGCGCCACCCTCCCGGACATCGACATCGACGTCGAAAGCGCCGAACGGCACAACGTGTACCGGAAGATCTTTGAGCGCTTCGGCTCCGGGCGCGTCACGCTCATGAGCATGCAAAACGGCTACCGCGCTCGCGGTGCCGTGCGGGACGCCGGCCTGGCGCTGGGCATGGAGGAAGGCGAGATCGGGGACATCGCCAAGCAGCTGTGGCGGTTCTCGGCCCGGAACTTCCGCGAAGCCCTCGTGGAGAAGCCTGAGCTGAAGGAATTCGCCGGCCGGGTGGGGCAGCGGGACATCAGCGGGAACCAGCAGCTGGACCTCCTGGTGGACCTCACCGAACGGCTGGACCGGCTGCCGCGCCACATCTCCATGCACCCCTGCGGGGTCATCCTGGGGGACGCCACCCTGCTGGACCGGACCCCCGTGCAGCCCAGCGGACTGGGCCTGCCGATGAGCCAGTTCGACAAGCACGACATGGACCCGATGGGCATGCTCAAACTCGATGTCCTTGGCGTCCGGATGCAAAGCGCCATGGCCTTCGCCGTCCGCGAGGTGATCCGCCTGCATCCCTCCAAAGCCGAGGTGGTGGCAGCCGGGGCCCACCCGGCGGGGCCGGACGGGACGGGCCCGGACTACATCGCCGAGGACGGCCGGATCGACCTCAATGCCGTGCCGCTCGACGACGAACCCACCTATGAGCTGATCCGGAGCACCCACACCCTGGGCTGCTTCCAGATCGAATCACCCGGGCAGCGGGAGCTCATCGGCAAACTCGCCCCCCGGGAGTTCAACGACCTCATCATCGACATCTCCCTCTTCCGCCCGGGCCCGATGAAATCGGACATGGTCCGGCCCTTCCTGGAACACCGGCACGGCTTCGCCCCCGAGGTCTATCCGCACCCTGACCTCAAACCGGTCCTCCAGGAGACCCACGGCGTCACCGTGTTCCATGAGCAGATCCTGAAAACTTTCGACGTCATGACCGGCTGCGGGCTGGCGCGGGCTGACGAATTCCGCCGCGCCCTCGGCGACGAGGTGCTGGAAGGCCGGGTGGAGGAGTTCTTCCGGAAGGAGGCCCGCGCCCGGGGGTACAGTCCCGCAGTGGTGGACAAGGTCTGGGGGACGCTCAAGGCCTTCGGCAGCTTCGGGTTCTGCAAAGCGCACGGCGCCGCCTTTGCCGTGCCCACCTACCAGTCAGCCTGGCTCAAGACCCACCACCCGGAAGCGTTCCTCGCCGGGCTGTGGGAACACGATCCGGGCATGTATCCCAAGCGTCTCCTCGTGTCCGAGGCCCGGCGGCTGGGGATCCCGATCCTGCCCCTGGATATCAACCGGAGCCAGGCCGAGTACCGGGTGGAACGCGTGGCCACCGGCCCGGACCGCGGCAGGCTGGGCATCCGGCTGAGCCTGAACGGCATCTACGGTCTCTCCGGAACCGAGCTGAAAAGGATTGTGGCGGGACAGCCCTATGACTCGCTCGCGGACCTGCGGGCCAGGTCCCGGCTGAGCAAACCAAGCATCCAGCGGCTGGCCCAGCTGGGCGCCTTCGACTCCCTGCACCGCGCCGCCGGTGGAACCGCCAACCGCGCGGACCTGGTGCAGCACCTGCAGGCCCTGCAAAGCCGGCCGCAGCGCAAAGGCCACGAGGTGATCGAGGGGCAGCTGTCGCTGCCGCTGGGCGACGTCGAGCTGAAGAACCTCAAGACCGGGCTGCCCGCACCCACCATGGTGGATACCGTCCGGGCCGAACTGGACCTGATGGCCATGGATGTCAGCGGACATCTGATGGCCAGCCACCGGCCGCTGCTGGACCGGCTCGGCGTCACCACTGCGGACAAGCTGCTGGGGCTGCGCAACGGCACCGAGGTGCTGGTCGCCGGAGTCCGCGTCGCCACCCAGACCCCGCCCATGCGGGGAGGCCGCCGCGTGGTGTTCATCAGCATCGACGACGGCACCGGCTGTGTGGACTCGGTGTTCTTCCATGAGGCCCAGGAGCTGGCGGGGCCGCTGCTGTTCGGCACCCGGCTGCTGCTGATCCGGGGAAACACCCGGCGGACCGGGCCGCGGGGGATCAGCATCAGCGCCAGCATGGCCTGGGACCTGAGCCGCACCGAAACCCTGCCGTTCCCGGTCCCGGCGTCCGGGATCCCGGAAAACCGGGAACCGGAGCCTCCGGGGCCGCTGGAGGGGATCAGCCGCAACCTCGCCATCACCGGGCTGGGAGGCTGAGCGGTGCGTTGGTTGGCCTCTGCAGAAACCGATAGCATGGACGAGGCTGGCTGTGGTCCCCGTACGCCACAAGCTACGAAGCCTTAACTTTGAACAGGAGACACCCGTGTCAGATGCCCAGCAGATCACCCTTCTCGTCGATGGCGAAGAGACCAAGGTGGCTACCGGGACCACCGGCGCGGAACTCTTTTTTGAGCGCCGGGACGTCGTTGTGGCCCGCGTCAACGGCGAGCTGAAGGACCTGGACCAGCCGCTGCCCGAGGACGCCACGGTCCAGGCCGTCACCATCGACTCCCCGGACGGCCTTAACGTCCTGCGCCACTCCACCGCCCACGTCATGGCCCAGGCCGTGCAGCAGCTGCGCCCCGACGCCAAACTCGGCATCGGCCCGTACATCACCGACGGCTTCTACTTCGACTTCGACGTCGAGGAGCCGTTCACCCCGGAAGACCTGAAGACCCTGGAAAAGATGATGCAAAAGATCATCAACCAGAACCAGAAATTCGTCCGCCGGGTGGTCACCGAGGACGAGGCCCGCCAGGCGATGAAGGACGAGCCCTATAAGCTCGAACTCCTCGGCCGGAAGAACGACGCCGCCGAGGCCGGAGAAGGCGTCAACGTCGAGGTCGGCGCCGGCGACATCACGATCTACGACAACGTGGACCGCAAGAGCGGTGACAGCATCTGGTGCGATCTGTGCCGCGGCCCGCACCTGCAGAACACCAAGCTCATCTCCAACGCTTTTGCGCTGACCCGTTCCTCGGCCGCCTACTGGCTGGGCAACCAGAACAACCAGCAGCTGCAGCGCATCTACGGCACCGCCTGGCCCACCAAGGACGCGCTCAAGGCCTACCAGGAACGCATCGCCGAGGCCGAGCGGCGCGACCACCGCAAGCTCGGCGCGGAACTGGACCTGTTCTCCTTCCCGGACGAGCTCGGCTCCGGCCTGCCGGTGTTCCACCCCAAGGGCGGCATCATCCGCAAGGCCATGGAGGACTACTCCCGGCAGCGCCACGTGGATGCCGGCTATGACTTTGTCTACACCCCGCACATCACCAAGGGCCACCTCTACGAAGTCTCGGGCCACCTGGACTGGTACAAGGAGGGCATGTTCCCGGCGATGCACATCGACGCGGAGCTCAACGAGGACGGCACGGTCCGCAAGCCCGGCCAGGACTACTACCTCAAGCCGATGAACTGCCCCATGCACAACCTGATCTTCCGGTCCCGCGGACGGTCCTACCGCGAACTGCCGCTGCGGCTCTTCGAGTTCGGCTCGGTCTACCGCTACGAGAAGTCCGGCGTCGTGCACGGCCTGACCCGAGTCCGGGGCATGACCCAGGACGATGCCCACATCTACTGCACCCGCGAGCAGATGAAGGACGAGCTCACCACCACGCTGAACTTCGTCCTCGGCCTGCTCAAGGACTACGGCCTGGACGATTTCTACCTCGAGCTCTCCACGAAGAACGAGGACAAGTTCGTCGGCGACGACGCCGCATGGGAGGAAGCCACCCGCACCCTCGCCGAGGTGGCCGAAGCCTCCGGGCTTGAGCTCGTCCCGGATCCGGGCGGAGCCGCGTTCTACGGCCCCAAGATTTCCGTCCAGGCCAAGGACGCGCTCGGCCGCACCTGGCAGATGTCCACCATCCAGCTGGACTTCAACCTGCCCGAACGCTTCGAACTTGAGTTCCAGGCCGCCGACGGCAGCCGGCAGCGTCCCGTGATGATCCACCGTGCCCTGTTCGGCTCGGTGGAGCGCTTCATGGGTGTGCTGACCGAGCACTACGCCGGCGCCTTCCCGGCCTGGCTGGCCCCCGTGCAGGTGGTCGGCATCCCGGTGGCCGAGGCGTTCAACGACTACATGTTCGACGTCGTGGGACAGCTCAAGGCCGCAGGCATCCGCGCCGAGGTGGACATTTCCTCGGACCGTTTCCCGAAGAAGATCCGCACCGCCAGCAAGGACAAGATCCCGTTCGTGCTGATCGCCGGGGGAGACGACGCCGAGGCCGGCGCCGTGTCCTTCCGTTTCCGCGACGGCAGCCAGGACAACGGCGTGCCGGTGGCCGAGGCCGTCCAGCGGATCGTCGACGCCGTCCGCAACCGGACCAGCTAGCGGACAGGGAAGAAACAGGCATGCAGGAAACCACAGGGGCCGCTTCGGAGTATCCGGGGGACGACGGCGTGACCGACGACTTTGGCCTGGCCGGGGTGCCGGACGCGTTCCAGCGCCTGTGGACTCCGCACCGGATGGCGTACATCAAGGGCGGGCAGCACCAGTTCAAGAACGTGGACGACTGTCCGTTCTGCGTGGCACCGGAACGCGAGGACGACGATTCCCTGATCGTCTACCGCGGCCGGACCAGCTACGTGGTGCTCAACCTCTTCCCGTACAACCCGGGCCACCTGCTGGTCTGCCCGTACCGTCACATCCCTGACTACACAGACCTGACCGTGGAGGAAACGGCCGAATTCGCCGAGCTGACCCAGACGGCCATGCGCGTGCTGCGCAAGGTCGCCAACCCCACCGGCTTCAACCTCGGGATGAACCAGGGCGTCACCGGCGGCGCCGGGATCGCCGGGCACCTGCACCAGCACGTGGTGCCGCGCTGGGGCGGGGACGGGAACTTCTTCCCGATCATCGCCCAGACCAAGGCCATCACCCAGACCCTTGGCGAGGTCCGCCAGCAGGTGGCGGACGCCTGGCCCCAGGCGAACGACGCGGGGCAGGCGACCGCCGGGGCGACGGATGCTGAATAGGCACGCACGCGGGTTTTTCACCGCGCTGTTCTCCCCGCTTGCCCGCTGGCTGTTGCGGATCGGCGTCTCCCCGGACGCGGTGACCATCATCGGAACCCTCGGCGTCGTGGTCGGCGCCCTCGTGTTCTACCCGCTGGGCGAGCTCTGGTGGGGAACCCTCTTCATCACCGCGTTCATCTTCTCCGACGTCATCGACGGCATCATGGCACGGATGCAAAAGGGCGGGGGCCGCTGGGGGAACTTCCTGGATTCCACCCTGGACCGGGTTGCCGACGGCGCCCTGTTCGCCGGCGTCGCGGTCTGGTTCTTCACCGGAGGGGCGGACACGCCCATCGCGGTTGCCGCCGTCCTGTGCCTGGTCCTGGGCATGGTGGTGTCCTACGCCCGCGCCAAGGCCGAGGCGCTGGGCTTCCAGGCCAATGTGGGCATCGCCGAGCGCGCCGAACGGCTGGTTTCCGTGCTGGTGGTCACCGGTTTCACCGGCCTCGGCCTGCCCACGGTGGTGCTTTTCGTGACGCTTTGCCTCCTCGCCGCCGCGAGCCTTGTGACCGTCATCCAGCGGATCATCACGGTGCGCCGGCAGTCGCTCGAAGAGACCGAGGGCACCGCAACCGAACAGGCCGCCTGAGCACACAGCTTCGGCGGGTCCGCAGCTGTAACCGGAATTCAGCCGGGCCGCGGCGGGGGACTAGTATTAGCACTACCGGCCAATGGATCCGGTAATCCGGTGCGTGCGAAGCGGCATTTGTGTGCCGTCCGCGCTCCGGCGAGGTCATCTATCTACCCATAGGGGTTTTTGTGTCTACACCTGATGTAAGCAGCGAAGCCGGCGCGTCCGCGAAGAGCGTTACGGGCAGCAACCGCGTCAAACGCGGCATGGCGGAGATGCTCAAGGGCGGCGTCATCATGGACGTCGTCAACGTCGAGCAGGCCCTCATCGCTGAGGATGCCGGCGCCGTGGCCGTTATGGCGCTGGAACGTGTTCCCGCCGACATCCGCGCCCAGGGCGGTGTGTCCCGCATGTCCGATCCGGACATGATCGAGGCAATCATCGCGGCCGTGTCCATCCCGGTCATGGCAAAGGTCCGGATCGGCCATTTCGTCGAGGCCCAGGTCATTCAGACCCTCGGGGTGGACTACATCGACGAGTCCGAGGTCCTGACCCCGGCCGATTACGCCAACCACATCGACAAGTGGAACTTCACGATTCCCTTCGTCTGCGGCGCCACGAACCTTGGTGAGGCCCTGCGCCGCATCAACGAGGGCGCGGCGATGATCCGCTCCAAGGGTGAGGCCGGCACCGGGGACGTCTCCAACGCCACCACCCACATGCGCCAGATCCGCGCGGAGATCAAGCGGCTCGCCGGCATGGCCGAGGATGAGCTCTACGTCGCCGCCAAGGAACTGCAGGCCCCGTACGAACTGGTCAAGGAAGTAGCCTCCACCGGCAAGCTCCCCGTGGTCCTGTTCACCGCCGGCGGCATCGCCACCCCGGCCGACGCCGCGATGATGATGCAGCTCGGCGCCGACGGCGTCTTCGTCGGCTCCGGCATCTTCAAGTCCGGCAACCCGGCCCAGCGTGCCGCCGCCGTCGTGAAGGCCACCACCTTCTTCGACGACCCGGAAGAGATCGCCAAGGCCTCCCGCGGCCTGGGCGAGGCCATGGTCGGCATCAACGTGGACGAGATCCCGGCCCCGCACCGCCTCGCCGAGCGCGGCTGGTAACCAACTCAAGAACACCTTAAGCACCACTCAAGAACACCTTAAGCACCACTAAAGTACGAAGCTCGACGCTAAAGTACGAAGCACGACGGCGGTGAGTCACCTGTTCTGGTGACTCGCCGCCGTCGTGCTTTCCCCGTCGATTGCTCCGCAACGGCCCTTATGGGACCCCAAAAGGGCTGTGGAGTCTCATGACTTAATGGACACTTCTGTCTCAAGTCATCGTGGACAGTGTGTCTCAGGACATCGTGGACACTCGATGGCGTTTTGCTCATCTCATGAGCGAACGCAATCTGGATATGAAGGTCCGTCATCTCGTAGCGTCGTGGCCTGAGGATGCCCCTCGGGGTTCAGTGACGGCGTTCTGCCGCAAGCACAAAGTCTCCCGGGCCTGGTTCTACAAGATCAAGGCCGCTGCGTCCGCTCAGGGCCCGATGAAGGCCATGGAGATGCGCTCCACGAAACCCCGGACCAGCCCGGCCCAAGTCACCCCGCGGATGGTCGAGTTGGTCCTGGACACGCGGGAAACCTTGAAGAGGATGGGCCACGACTACGGACCACTGAGCGTTGCCGCAAAACTGCGTCGGCAAGGTCTGGAACCACCGTCACGGGCGACCCTGGCCCGGATCTTCACCCGGGCCGGGGTCGTCGTCCCGGAGCCGAGGAAGAAGCCCCGGAGCGCCTATCAGCGGTTTGTATATCCCGAGCCGAACGGGTGCTGGCAGATCGACTCGACCGAGTGGCTGTTGGCCGGCAACACGAAAGTCGCGATCTTCCAACTCATTGACGATCATTCGCGACTGGCACTGGCATCGTTGGTAGCCACCGGCGAGACCAGCGAAGCCGCCATCCGCGTCGTATCGGCAGCCATCGCCCGCCACGGCGTCCCGCAGAAGTTTCTTTCGGACAACGGTGCCGCGCTGAACCCGACCAGACGCGGAAGGACCGGCGCGTTGGTGGAATATCTGAAGTCCCACGGAGTGGAGCCGATCACCGGCAAACCCTACAAACCCACCACCCAGGGCAAGAACGAACGCTTCCACCAGACGCTGCACAGGTATCTGAATCAACAACCGCCGGCACACACGATGGCAGAACTCCAGGCCTATGTCGACGAGTTTGACCGGTACTACAACACCGAACGTGAGCATCAATCACTGCCACCAGGCACCACCCCGCAGGAGGCCTGGTATGCAACGGCCAAAGCCACGCCACCCGAGCCGCCCAACCCTGAAATCACCGTGCCCGCCACCAGGCGCAGCGTCCAGCGACGGGTCGGGAAAAACGGTTCCGTTGCCGTCATCGGCATGCATTTCGGCATGGGTAAAGACCACGTCGGCGCGACCGTCCATGTCCTCTACGACGAGGCCACGATCATGTTCTTCGACGGGCGCGGAACGGAAATCATCACCCACCCGCGCCCGCCCATAGGCACAAACTACGTCGGGAACAACAAGCCCCGAGGCTTCATGGCCAACCAAACGTCCACGAAGTGCTGAGACAGGAAACGTCCACGAGGTACTGAGACATCAACTGTCCACGAGGTACTGAGACATGACAGGACCCCAAAAGGGCGGTTACGGAGCACCCGATGGGTGGGGGCGGGGCGTTAGTCGAGGCCGCGGCGCTTGAGGAGCGGTTCGAGCTTGGCGTCGCGGCCGCGGAAGGCGCGGAAGGAATCCAGCGGATCGCGGCTGTTGCCCCGGGAGAGCAGCTCGGCGCGGAAGAAGTCGCCGTTGGCCCGGGTGAGGCCGCCGTTGTCCTTGATCCATTCCACCGTTTCGGCGTCGAGCACCTCGCTCCAGATGTAGGAATAGTAGCCCGCGGCGTAGCCGGCGCCGGCGAAGATGTGCTGGAAGTAGCCGGTGCGGTAGCGCGGCGGGATCAGGTGGTGGGCCACTCCGGCCGCGGCCAGCGCCTTGGCCTCGAACTCCAGGACATCCTCGGGCACCTCGGTGCCGTCCAGCACATGCCAGGCGAGGTCCAGCAGTGCCGCACCCAGGTACTCGGTGGTGCCGAAGCCCTCGCCCCAGAGCTGCGCGGCGTCGAGCTTGTCCACGACCTCCTGCGGCAGCGCCTCGCCGGTGGCGTGGTGGCGGGCGTAGTTGGCGAGCACCTCCGGCCACATGATCCACATTTCGTTCACCTGCGAGGGGTATTCGACAAAGTCCCGCGGCACCGAGGTGCCGGAGAACCTCGGGTAGGTAACGGCGGAGAACAGCCCGTGCAGGGCGTGGCCGAACTCGTGGAAAGTGGTGCGGAGCTCATCCAGGGTCAGGAGCGTGGGTTCCCCGGCCGGCGGCTTGGAGATGTTGAGGTTGTTGATCACCACGGGCCGGGTGTCGAGCAGACCGGACTGCTCCACGAGGGAGTTCATCCACGCCCCGCCGCGCTTGGTTTCGCGGGTGTAGTAGTCGCCCAGGAAAAGGCCCAGTTCGGTCCCGTCCGCGTTGCGGACCTCCCAGACGCGGACATCAGGGTGGTAGCCGGCGAGGTCGGCGCGTTCGTGGAAGGTGATGCCGTAGAGCGCGTTTGCGGCGAAGAAGACGCCGTCTTTGAGCACCCGGTCCAGCTCGAAGTAGGGGCGCAGCGCCTGCTCGTCCACGGCGTACCGTTCGCGCTTGACCTTGGCGGAGTAGTAGGCCCAGTCCCAGGCTTCGAGGGGGTGCCCGGCGACTTCGGCCAGCGCCTCGGCCTCGGCGTCGGCGTTCCGGACGGCGGCAGGGGCGAGCCGGTTCATCATTTTCTGCACGGCGGCGAAGTCAGGGGCGGTCTGCTGGTCCACGACGAGTTCGGCGTAGTTGGCGAAGCCCAGCAGCGTGGCCTTCTCGGCGCGGAGCCGGACCATGTCCTTGACCAGGTCCAGGACATCGAGGGCGCTGCCGTCGCTGCCGCGGCCGATGGAGGCCTCGTACAGGCGGCGGCGGACGTCGCGGTTTTCGAGGGCGGCGAGGGCAGGCTGGTTGCTGGGCTGGATGAGGGTCAGCAGGAACTTGCCCGCGTGTCCGGCGGCTCGGGCGGCTTCCCCGGCGCTGGCAACATCATCAGCGGGCAACCCGGCGAGCTCGGCGGCGTCGTCCAGGAGCAGCGCGCCGGACTTCATGGCTTCCTTCACCCGCTGTCCGAACTCCGTTCCAAGCCGGGAGAGCTCGGCGTTGACGGCCTTGAGCCGGTCCTGGCCGGTGCCGTCGAGCTGGATGCCGGACTGGCGGAACTCCTTGAGGTACTCCTCCACCAGCCGGGCGGATTCCGCGTCGAGCTGGTCCGTGCTGATCGCGGCGAACCGCTCGAACAGCCCCCGGTTGAGGTAGACGGCGTCCTGATGGGCAGAGAAGCGCGGGGACAGAGTCGTCTCGAGTTCGCGGATTGCGTCCGAGGCGTCGGCCGAGACGAGGGTGAAGAAGGAGGCCGCCGCGCGCTGCAGGAGCTGTCCGGACCGCTCCATGGCCAGCGCGGTGTTTTCGAAGGAGGCAGGCTCCGGCGTGTCCACGATTGCCTGGAGTTCCGCAAGGTGCTCGGCGACGCCGGCCTCGACGGCTTCGGCGTAGTGCTCGTCGGTGATGTCCGCGAACGGCGGCAGGCCGAAGGGCAGGGGGCTGGGGCTCATCAGGGGATTGATCATGAAATAACTCTTTCATGTAATGGTGTGAGTCTCAACGGTCTGCTGCGCGTGTTGTGACTGCGGCCACCGTAGGATGGGCGCCATGCGAACCATCACCCCCGGGCTGCGCGGCCGTCTCCTCGCCGCCGCAGCCGCCCTCTCCCTCGTGGCCTCCGTGGCGTCCTGCGGCGCCGTCGCGCGTTCGGACAGCAATGCGCCGGCCTCGCCGTCGGCCGCGGGCAGCGCCTCCCCGGCAGCATCACTGACGCCGGGGACGCCGTCGGCACCACCGCCGTCGGCGTCACCGAGCCCGACGCCGACACCGGGCAAGGGGCCCGACTGCGCGGCCGTCCGCTGCGCCTCGGTTGTGGTCACAGGGGACATGCTGGTCCACGCCCAGCTCTGGGAGCAGGCCCGCGCGGACGCCCTGGCCGCCGGCGCCAAGGGGCTGGACTTCGGCCCGATGCTCGAGGGCCAGCGCAAGTACCTTGAGAAGAGCGACCTCGCGGTCTGCCATTTGGAAACGCCCGTGGCCGGCCCGACCGGACCCTTCTCCGCCTACCCCTCCTTCAACGTCCCGCCCCAAATCATCCCGGCGGCCCAGCAGGTCGGCTACCAGGCCTGCACCACCGCGAGCAACCACACCGTGGATCGCGGCACCGCCGGACTGGTCCGCACCCTGGACGCCCTCGACGCTGCCGGTCTGCAGCACACCGGCTCCTACCGGAGCGAGGCCGACGCCGGGGGCATCCTGATCCTGCAGACGGCGGCGGCGAAGATCGCCGTGATCAGTGCGACCTACGGGTTGAACGGACAGCTCCCGGAGGCAGCCTGGCAGGTGGACATGCTCGACCCCGAGGTCATGATTGCCAAGGCGAAGAAAGCCCGTGACCTGGGAGCGGACATCGTGCTGGGCGCCATGCACGCCGGGGACGAGTATTCCCGGGTGCCCAACGCAGAGCAGACGAGCGTTGCCCACGCCCTCGCGGACAGTGGCCAGTTCACCATGATCTACGGCCACCACTCGCACTCGGTGCTCCCGATCGAGCAGTACAAGGGGACCTGGATCGCCTACGGCCTGGGCAACGGAATCACTGAACTCTCGCCGAACTATGTCGTGAACAACGAGGGCCTGCTGGTCCGGGTCCAGTTCAGCCAGGATGCCGCCGGCGAGTGGACCGCCTCGGACCTGGCCTGGGCGCCGTCGGTGATGGTCCGCGGACCTTACCGCTGGTGCTCCGTGGCCTCCGACGCCCCGCAGGGTCCCTGCGCCGGTGCCGCGGCTGATGCGGCCACCCGCCAGCGCACCCAGACCGCGGTCGAGTCGATGGGGGCCGCCGCTGCGGGCGCCCACGAACTGCTCATCACCAAGGAACCCTAGGCGCAGCCGGGCGGGAGGTTTTCGTGGGCAAAGTGTCGGCGGCGGACCGGGAACCCCGGAACGGGTCCTTCGCCAATGGCATGGACTACCTGAGCTGGGGCAGCGGCACGGAGACGCTCCTGTTCATCCAGGGCGGCCCCGGGAGTGCGGTTCCCCACGGGGTGCTGCGCCGGATGTTCCGGCGGCAGTTCGACCCCTTTCTGCACGCCGGATACTCCGTCTGGATTGTCACCCGGCGCCGGGCCATGCCGCCGGACCACACGATCGCCGACATGGCGGACGACTACGCACGGCTGATAGCCGAGGAGTTCGGCGGCCGCGTCGGCGTCGTCGTGGCTGAGTCGTTTGGCGGGATGATCGCCCAGTACCTGGCCGCCCGGCATCCCGAATCGTTCGGCCACATGGCCATGGTGGTCACGGCTGCGGAGTTGAGCGACTGGGGCAAGGACGTCGATTCCCGGATGGCGCGCGCCCTGGCGGACGGCGACACTGATGGCGCGGGCACGGTCTTCGCCGAGTATTTGCTGCCGGGCCGGCGCCTGAAGTGGCTGCGGCGGCTGATCGGCCCCGTCATCAGACGCCAACTGCTGAGCGGATCCGATTACCCGCCGCAGGACGTCCTCACCGAGGTGCAGGGCGAAGTGACCTTTAATTCCCGGGCGGTGCTCCCGCAAATCCGACGGCCCGTGCTGCTGATCTGCGGGGGCGCCGACCAGTTCTTCCCCCGCGAGGTCGCCCAGGAAACCGCCGGTCTGATCCCGGACTCCACCCTGATCTGGTACGAGGGCAAGGGCCATCTCAGGGCGGGTTCAAGCGGCCGTGTCGCGCGGGACGTGCTGGCGTTCGCCGGACGAGGCTGAGGCTGCATCCCGGCTGCCGCAGCCGTATGGGCTACGCGCGGCCCTGGTCCCGGCCAGGGCCCAGTTCCAGGGTCATAAAGACGCTATTGGGGTCTTCCCGGTAGTCGGCAAAGGGGGCGCAAATGCTGAATCCGTGACGCTCGTACAGCCGCCGCGCCGGAGCGAAGAAGTCCTGGCTTCCGGTCTCGAGGGACAGGCGCTGATATCCGCCGGCCCGGGCTTCGGCCAGGATACGGGCCAGCAAGAGAGCGGCGATGCCGCGGCCCCGCGCGCGGGCAGCGGTGCGCATGGACTTGATCTCGCCCTGGCCGCCCTGCTGCAGCTGCTTCAGCGCCGCGCAGCCGAGGACTTCGGAACCTTCCCGTGCGGTCCAGAAGGTGATGGCTGGTCCGGCAAGGGCCGCAGAATCGAGGGCGTGCACGCTTTCCGCGGGCGAGGTGGCAAACATGTCCGCGAGGTGCTCGCGAAGAAGTTCCCGGACATCGGCCCGCCCGGGGTCGTCGCGGTCAATCCGGATCATCGTGGCTGGCCGAGGGCGGGCTCAGCGCGGGCGGCGGGCGGCGTGTTCGCGGGCCAGGACGGCGTAGGAGTCGTCCGGGGTGCCCGGGGAGAAGCTGCCGTATTTGCGTTCGACGGCGGTCCGGATGAGGAAATCCGCCAACGCCGGGTTCTTGGGCAACAGTGAGCCGTGCAGATAGCTCGCCACAATGTTCCGGTAGCGCGCGCCTTCCTTGCCGTCCTTGCTGTTGTTGCCGGTGCCCTTGGCGGTGGTTCCCAGCGGCGAGACGCCCGGGCCGAGGGTGGTCTGGCCGCTGTGGTTCTCGTAGCCCAGAACTGTGCCGAATTCGGGAGAGGACACCGACACGTTGCCGATCAGCCGCTCGTCCGTGCCGTGTGTCTCCACGTCCAGGATGCCGATCCCCGGAATGACCGAACCCGTCCGGGTCTTGAAGAATTTCCCGAACAGCTGGTACAGGCCGCAGATGACCAGCATGGGGGTGCCGGCCTCGGCGAGTTCCTTCAGGACGGTTTCGCGCGAGAGCAGATCATCCTGGATGACCAGCTGGCCGCTGTCCTGTCCACCGCCGCCGACGATCAGGTCCACGCCCGCCGGAAACGCGTCGCCGACATTGTATTCGAGCAGCTCCGGCGTGTACCCGTGCCAGCGCAGCCGCTGAGCCAGCACCAGGGCGTTGCCCCAGTCGCCGTAGATGTTCATGTCCCGCGGGTAGAGCTGCAGGACCCGGATCGTTCCCTTGCTCGGCGCCGGGGATTCCTCCGGCGGAAGCTCATGCCCGAAGGAGAGCTTCGCCTCGCTGGACTCGGACTGGGGGGTCATGAGACCACCTCCACTGTGGTGATTTTGGACAGTTCGCGGCGGATGGCCAGCATCGCCGTGTAGGTGCAGAAGATCCGCTTCGGTTTGTCCCTGGCGCCGGCGATGAACGACGCCAGCGCCGGGGCAATCTCCGTGTTCACCGCGCCGATCGCGACGTCGTCGTACTGCAGGCGCAGGGCCATGTCGTAGGCGCGGGAACCGCTCAACTGGTCCACGCCGCCCTCGCGGAGGGTGTCGAACTCGACATCCCAGAGCCAGGACATGTCCCGTCCGTCGGCATAGTTGTCGTTGATCGCGACCATCGTGGCGTAACCCGCGGCCGGGAAGGACTTCAGCCCCAGACGGAAGCCGCTGGGGTTCTTCACCAGGACCAGATCCAGCGGCAGGCCGTCGACGACGAGGCTCTCGCCTCGTCCGAACGCCGGCGCCACCTGGGACAGAGCCTCCAGCAGGCCCTCGTTGTCCGCAACGGCGCCATCTTTGACTGCAATCGCCCGGGCCAGGGTAAGCGCGGCCGCGGCGTTGAAGATGTTGTAGACGCCGCGGAGCTTCATCGCCGTGGTGGCCGTGACGCCGTCGTACTCAAAGTCCGCGTCCGCCGCACCCACACGGCGCAGCACGACGTCGGCGTGCGGCCTGGCGGGGGCCGGCGGCACCGGGCTGCCCGGGGCCGCCCGCATCTCGTCGTCGTTCGGGAAGGTGCTCAGCAGGGAATCATCCAGGCCGAAGTAGAGGACCTCGGGACCGCTGAGCGTGTCCGCTATCCGGGCGACGCGCGGGTCCTCCCGGTTCAGCACGACGGTTCCCGTGGTCTTTGAGGCGATGTGCTGCAGCAGCTGCGCGGTCTTGTCGATCTCGCCAAAGCGGTCCAGCTGGTCCCGCAGGACGTTGAGCAAAAGGCAGTAACGCGGCGGCACCTGGTTGACGAAGTGCACCGCGTGGGCCTCGTCCAGCTCCAGCACGGCGACGTCCGCGTCCAGCCGTCCCCGCCAGTCCACCTCGCCCAGCAGCGCAGCGGCCACGCCGCGGGTGAAGTTGCTGCCCGTGCGGTTGGTGAAAACCTTCAGGCCCTGGCTCTCCAGCAGTTCCACCACCATCTTCGTGGTCGTCGTCTTGCCGTTCGTGCCGCTGACGACGGCGACCCCATGCGGGAGCGTGGACAGCGTCCTGCGCATGAAACCAGGGTCGATCTTTTCAACCACGAGCCCGGGAAGGGCAGAGCCTCCGCCCCTAAGCCGGGAGACCCGGCGGACGAACTTGCCGAGCGGAACACTGAAGTAAAACATGCTCTGTAATATATCCCAGCGGCGGCATGGAAGCCCGCCGGGAGGCGGCCCGGGACGTGTCCGGGCCATTATGCTGGTCCGATGACCAACCCCTCTTCTGCGCTCCCTTCCCGCGCGGGTTCAGGCCTGCGGATCGGCGTCCTGGCACTCCAGGGCGACTTCCGCGAACACCTGCACTCGGTGGAAGACGCCGGCGCCACGGGCATCGGCGTCCGCCGGCCCGCCGAACTCGACGGCCTGGACGGCCTCATCATCCCCGGCGGCGAATCGACCACCATCGACAAGCTGTCCCGGGCCTTCGGGCTCCGCGACCCGCTGCGCCGACGCATCCAGGAGGGACTGCCAGTCTACGGCTCCTGCGCCGGGATGATCCTGCTCGCCGAGGAGATCACCGACCCCGCGAAGGACCTCGCCGGCAACCCGCAGCAGACCTTCGGCGGCCTGGACATCACGGTGCGCCGGAACGCCTTCGGCCGGCAGCGCGAGTCCTTCGAGACGGACCTCGACTTCAAGGGCCTGGAGTTCAGCGCCACCGCAGCGGGCGTGGCCCCGGTCCACGCGGTCTTCATCCGCGGGCCCTGGGTGGAACGCGTTGGCGCGGGCGTGCAGGTCCTCGCCAAAGTCGAGCCTTCCAGGGCTTCCCACCCCGAGGCGCTGGCCGGGACGGCTAGAATTGTTGCAGTGCGTTCCGGCAAGCTGTTGGCCACCTCCTTCCACCCGGAAGTGACGGGGGAGAAGCGCGTGCATGAATTGTTTATTCGAATGATCAGAGGAGAAGCGTAAAGCATGTCAGGCCACTCCAAATGGGCGACGACCAAGCACAAGAAGGCCATCCTCGACAGCCGCCGTGCCAAGTCGTTCGCCAAGCTGATCAAAAACATCGAAGTTGCTGCACGCATGGGCGGCCCGGACCTCGCCGGCAACCCCGGCCTGGAACTCGCCGTCACCAAGGCCAAAAAAACCTCGGTCCCCGCTGACAACATCGACCGCGCCATCAAGCGCGGCGCCGGTCTCACCGGCGAAGTCGTGGACTACACCGAGATCATGTACGAATGCCGCGGGCCGCAGGGCTCGGCGCTGCTGATCGAATGCCTGACGGACAACAAGAACCGTGCCGCCTCCGAGGTCCGGCTCGCGATCTCACGCAACGGCGGCACCATCGCCGACCCGGGTTCGGTCAGCTACCTCTTCTCCCGCAAAGGTGTCGTCACGCTGCCGAAGAGCGGACTGAGCGAGGACGACGTCCTGATGGCAGTGCTCGACGCCGGCGCCGAGGAAGTCAAGGACAACGGCGACAGCTTCGAGATCCACTCCGAGCCGACCGACCTCCAGGCCATCCGCGACGCGCTCAAGGACGCCGGCATCGAGTACGAGACCGACGAAGCCGAGTTCGTCCCGTCCATGCAGGTGCCGCTGGACCTCGAGGCGGCCAAGAAGTTCATGAAGCTCGTCGACGCCCTCGAAGAACTCGACGACGTCCAGAACGTGTACAGCAACGCAGACCTCAGCGACGAAGTGCAGGCCGCACTGGAAGCCGAGTGACCCTTCGCGTCCTCGGCGTCGATCCGGGCCTCACCCGCTGCGGGATCGGCGTCGTGGACGTCGAGAAAAACCGCCGCGCCACCATGGTGGCGTTCGGCGTCGTCGGAAGCTCACCCGCGGAGAGCCTGGACCAGCGCCTGCTGGTCATCGCCACCTCGATCGACGAGTGGCTGGACCGGTACGAACCGCACGTCCTCGCCGTCGAACGGGTCTTCTCCCAGCTCAACGTCAGCACCGTGATGGGCGTCGCCCAGGCATCGGGGGTGGTGATCGCCGCCGCCGCCCGCCGCGGCATCCCGGTCGCCCTGCACACCCCGTCCGAGGTCAAGGCCGCCGTGACCGGCAGCGGAACCTCCAACAAGGATGCCGTCACCAAACTGGTCACCAAGATCCTCCGGCTCGACGCCCCGCCCCGGCCGGCCGACGCCGCCGACGCCCTCGCGCTGGCCATCACCCACGCCTGGCGGTCCGGGGCCGGCACTTCCAACACGGGTGCAGCCACCACCGGAGCGGGCAGCCTGTCCCTGACCCCGGCCCAGCGCGCCTGGGCGGACGCCGAGGCCAAAGCGCGCCGTGCCCGCTGAATGTCCGACTGTCCCGCCTCGGAACTTGGTAGGGTATTCGTAGATATGTTCGGATAGCCGGGTCGTCCGGTTATCTTTTCAGCTGAATTTTCAGGAGCCCGGCTTTGATCAGTTTTCTCCGCGGACCCGTAGCGCACATCGGCCTGGCCTCCGCCGTGATCGACCTCAACGGCGCCGGCATGAGCGTGAACGCCACGCCGCAGACCCTCAGCAGGCTCCGCATCGGCGAGGAGGGGAAGCTCTTCACCTCCCTGATCGTGCGTGAGGACTCGCTCACGCTGTTCGGATTCGGCTCCGACGACGAACGGGAAGTTTTCGACATCCTGCTCAGCGTCAGCGGCGTCGGACCCCGGCTGGCGCTGGCCGTCCTCGCCGTGCACGAGCCCGAGGCGATCCGCGTCGCCGCGCACTCCGGCGACGGCAAGGCCTTCACCAAGGTGCCCGGTATCGGACCCAAGGTCGCCGGCCGGATCGTGCTTGAACTGGCCGGGAAGCTGGTGCCGCACGGCACCGCCCCCGGCACCACGGCTCCGGCGGCAAACTCCGAAGCGGTCTGGAAGCCCCAGGTCGTTGCGGCCATGACGAGTCTGGGCTGGTCCGAAAAGGACGCCACGTCCAGCATCGATAAATCCCTGGCGGATTCACCCGAACTGGCTGACAAGGGCAACGTGGCTGAGATCCTCCGCGCAACCCTCCGCTGGCTGGGCCAGGACGGCGCCCGTGCCGGGAACAGGGTAGGCGCCCGTGGCTGAGCCGTCGATTGTCACCGGGGGAGAGGAGCCGGAGGAGCGGGTCATCGAAGCCGCCCTCAGGCCCAAGAACCTCCACGACTTCGTCGGCCAGCACCGGGTCCGCAAACAGCTCTCGCTGGTCCTGGAGGCCTCACGCATGCGCGGCCGCAGTGCCGACCACGTCCTGCTCTCCGGCCCTCCCGGGCTGGGGAAGACCACGCTGTCGATGATTATCGCGGCCGAGATGAACGCCCCGCTGCGGATCAGCAGCGGACCCGCCATCCAGCACGCGGGGGACCTGGCCGCCATCCTGTCCTCGCTCTCCGAAGGCGAAGTGCTCTTCCTCGACGAGATCCACCGGATGTCCCGGCCTGCCGAGGAAATGCTTTACATGGCAATGGAGGATTTCCGGGTCGACATCGTCGTCGGAAAGGGCGCCGGCGCCACCGCGATCCCGCTTGAAATTCCGCCGTTCACCCTGGTAGGTGCCACCACCCGGGCGGGCCTGCTTCCCGGGCCGCTCCGGGACCGCTTCGGCTTCACCGGCCACCTGGAGTTCTACTCCGTGGCCGAACTGGAACTGGTGCTCCGGCGATCCGCCGGTCTCCTGGACCTCAAGGTCAATTCCGCCGGCTTCAGCGAAATCGCGGGGCGGTCCCGCGGCACGCCCCGCATCGCCAACCGGCTCCTGCGCCGGGTCCGCGACTGGGCGCTGGTGCACGGAATCGAGCAGATCGATGCCCGGGCCGCCTCCGCGGCGCTGGACATGTATGAAGTGGACAAGCGTGGCCTGGACCGGCTCGACCGGGCCGTCCTCGAAGCCCTCATCACCAAATTCGGCGGAGGGCCCGTGGGCCTGTCCACGCTGGCCATCGCGGTCGGTGAAGAGACCGAAACCGTGGAAACCGTCGCCGAGCCGTACCTCGTCCGCGAGGGACTCCTGGGGCGCACCCCGCGGGGGAGGATCGCACTCGCGCCGGCCTGGACGCACCTCGGTTTCGCGGTGCCGCCGGGAATCTTCGCGCAGGACCCGCTGGAGCTCTTCCGGGCGGAGGACGAGGCCGCGGATCCAGATGACGGGCCCGGCCAGGGCGCTGATCCGGAATGGATCCGTAATAGTCAATAGCACCGCTCCGTAACCTTTTCCCTCTAGACTGGAATGACGCTCGGCACGTTCGGGTCTTTGTTTCTGTGGGCGGCCAGCACCTGGCCGCCGTCGGCTCGGCCTGATTCCCTGCCAGCCGCCCGAAGCGAAGCGGACGTTGCTGTAAAACCAGCTACGCAAGTACAGAACGGAACTATTCCTGTGTTCGGACTTATTTCTGCCCAGACCCAGCCGCAGGCCGGCGGCGGCATCGACATCATGACCATCCTGCTGTTCGCCATGCTCGGCGTCTTCGTCTTCATGATGTTCCGCCGCAACAAGAAGACGCAGCAGCAGCAGGCGCAGCTCCAGTCGAAGTTTGCCCCTGGTGTCGAGGTCATGACGAGCTTCGGCCTGTACGGCCGCATCGTCGAGATCGACGAGGAAGAGAACAAGGTCCTGCTGGAACTCTCCCCGGGCAACACCGCCACCGTGCACCGCCAGGCCGTCACGAAGATTGTCGAGCCGGTTGTCGCTGACGAGGAGCCCGCGGTCGTTCCCAACGACGCATCCTCGCTGACCACGCACGAGACCGACAGCCCCGCTCCGGTCAGCGAAGCCCCGCGCGAGGAGACCCCGGAAGAAACCCTGCGCCGCCTCAACAACGAAGGCAAAAAAGACAGCTAGTCTGCCTCTTTGAGCTATCCCGCGAAGTAACGGCTGCGGGCAACCGCCGGTGCGGACCCGTCTGGGCCGCCCGGCGGTTCCTCCGTAATTAAGAGAAAGATCGACAATGGCACGAACTGGCCCCAAAAACTCAGCCCTCAGGGTGCTGGTCTGGCTCGGCGTTATCCTCGCCGTCCTGACCGCCGTCCTGGCAGGCGGCACGATGGCCGGCCAGGCGAGCTGGGCTCCCAAGCTCGCCCTGGACCTGGAAGGCGGCACCCAGATGATCCTGGCGCCCAAGGTTGAGGGCGGTTCGGAGATCAACGAAGACCAGCTCAACCAGGCCGTGGCGATCATCCGCCAGCGCGTGGACGGCTCGGGTGTGGCGGAAGCTGAAATCAGCACGCAGTCCGGCCGGAACGTCGTCGTCAGCCTCCCGGGCACACCGTCAAGGGAAACCCGAGCACTGATCCAGGCGTCCGCCGACATGAACTTCCGGCCCGTGCTGCAGGCCGGCCCCGGCGCGGCCGTCCCCGCGGAGTCGCTGACCCCGGTAGAGCAGCTGCCGACACCCACCGCGGAGCCCACCAACGGCAGCGACGTGAACTGGGTTACCCCCGAGCTCTACCAGAAGTTCGAGACGCTCGACTGTGACAACCCGTCGCAGGACAAGCAGGAACGCTCCGACCCGACCAAGCCGCTGGTCACCTGCGAACCGGCCTCCGCCAACTCCCCGGCGATCAAATACATCCTTGGCCCGGTCGAGGTCAAGGGCTCAAACATTTCCGGTTCCTCCTTCCAGCTGCAGCGCGGTGCCCAGGGCGCCGTGACCAACGAGTGGGCTGTGAACATCCAGTTCGACGAGGAGGGCACCGCCAAGTTCAAGGAAGTCACCGAGCGGCTGTACCAGTTCTACATCGCCGGCGGCGGCCAGAGCGGTTCGGATCCGAAGGCCCAGTTCGCGATCGTCCTCGACGACCAGGTCATCTCCGCCCCGCGGTCCCTTGCCGTCATCACGGATGGCCGTCCGCAGATTACCGGCGGATTCACCGAGGAGTCGGCCAAGGCCCTCTCCGACCAGCTTCGTTTCGGCGCCCTGCCGATCAGCTTCGAGATCCAGAGCGAGCAGCAGATCTCGGCAACCCTCGGTGGTGAACAGCTCCGGATGGGTATGCTCGCCGGCCTGGTCGGCCTGCTGCTGGTGGTGGTGTATTCGCTGTTCCAGTACCGGGCGCTGGGCCTGGTCACCGTTGCCTCCCTCGTGGTGGCCGGCGCACTGACGTACCTGGCCATCGCGATCCTCGGCTGGACCGAGAACTACCGGCTGTCCCTCGCCGGCGTCGCAGGCATCATCGTGGCGATCGGCCAGACCGCGGACTCGTTCATCGTCTACTTCGAACGTATCCGTGACGAGCTCCGGGAAGGACGCGGCCTCGTCTCGGCCGTCGAGAACGGCTGGAAGCGTGCCAAGCGCACCGTCCTGGCGTCCAAGGCCGTGAACCTGCTGGCTGCCCTGGTGCTGTACTTCGTGGCGGTGGGCAACGTCCGAGGCTTTGCTTTCACCCTCGGACTGACGGCCATCGCCGACCTCATCGTCGTCTTTATGTTCACCCACCCGACCCTGCAGCTGCTGGCCCGCACCAAGTTCTTTGGTGAAGGCCACCCGCTGTCCGGGCTGGACCCCAAGAGCCTCGGCGCCGGTCCCTTGTACCGGGGCGCGGGCCGGTTCCGCACCCCGGCGGAGAAGCCGGCCGCTGCTGCCGCGCTCCGCGCCAAGAACACCGGCGCCACGGCTGAGGCCGAACGCCGGATGACCATTGCAGAACGACGCCTCGCGGAACGACAGGAACAGCTTGCTGGTTCCTCCAAGAGCACGTCCAAGGAGGGCAAGTAAATGGCCACCAGCTTCGCCAAATTCGGTAATGAGCTCTACACGGGCAAACGATCGTACGACTTCGTCGATTCCAAGAAAATCTGGTTCCTGATCGCAGCCGTCCTCGTTGCGCTCTCGATCCTGCTGCCGGTGGTCAAGGGCGGTTTCAACCTCGGCATCGAATTCCGCGGCGGTTCGGAGTTCACCGTCTCCAACGTCAAAACCACGGACGCCGCCATCGGGGAGAAGGCTGTCGAGGACGTTGTCTCCGGCAGCGTCCCGCGGGTGGCCAACGTTGCGGGCAACACGATGCGGATCCAGACGGACAAGCTCACGGAAGATGAGACCCTCCAGATCAAGGCGGGCCTCACCGAGGCCTACGGCGTGACGGACAACGAGGTGACATCCACCTTCATTGGTCCCACCTGGGGTGCTGACGTCACCAAGCAGGCGCTGCTGGGCCTGCTGATCTTCGTCGCACTCGCCGCCGTGCTGATGGCGCTGTATTTCCGGACCTGGAAAATGTCGCTCTCCGCGATCGCGGGCATGCTCGTGACGATGTTCATCACCGCCGGTGTGTACGCCCTCAGCGATTTCGAGGTCACGCCGTCGGCCGTCATCGGGTTCCTGACCGTGCTGAGCTACTCGCTGTACGACACGGTGGTGGTCTTCGACAAGATCCGCGAGAACACCTCTAACCTGCAGGCCTCCACGCGGCGGACGTTCGGCGAGGAAGTCAACCTCGCCGTCAACCAGACCCTGGTGCGTTCCATCAACACCATGATGGTGGCCATCCTTCCGGTCGGTGCCATCCTCTTCATCGGCGCCGGCCTGTTGGGCGCCGGAACGCTGCGGGATCTCTCGCTGGCCCTGTTTGTGGGGATTTTCATCGGCACCGCGGCCACCATCTTCATTGCTGCGCCGCTGTACGCCTGGCTGCGCCAGGGCGAACCGGAGCTGGTGAAGCAGGCCGAGCGCGTGCACCAGCGCCGCGCCCAGTCAGCCGCCAAGACCGACGCTGCGGCGTCGCCCGCCACGGCGTAGCCGCAGCGGTCCTGCCGGACCCGGTCGCCGCCGGGATGCTGCCCGGCGGTCCCAACGGGCCGGAGAACGTCATTCCTGACGCTCTCCGGCCCGTCGCCGTAGCGGCGCCGGTTATCGAAGTATCCTGCTGCGGGAATAGACTTGAAGAATTAACGGGTTCGGAGAGGTGCTCCATTGGAAGAACGTTCGACGCCGGTGCCATCAGCACCGGCGGATAAGGCTCCCGGCCAGGCGTCACAGACTGGTGTGGTGGCTCCCGGACGCGCCGAACCGCCGGTCCCCGTGGACAGCTCGGGCGCACGCCCCACCTTCCCGGGGCGGCGTGAACGCACCCGCTCCCGGCTGGCCCGGCTGACCGGGCGCGGCGCCCCCGCGTATTCGCCTATTCTCGAGCCGCTGCTGCGCACCGTCCGCGCCAACAACCCCAAAGAGGACTTCGACCTCATCCAGCGCGCCTTCGTCGTGGCGGAGACCTGCCACCGCGGGCAGAAGCGCAAGAGCGGCGATCCCTACATCACGCACCCGGTGGCGGTGGCCACCATCCTGGCGGAGCTGGGGCTCAGCGGGACCACCCTGGCAGCGGCGCTCCTGCACGACACCGTCGAGGACACCTCCTACACCCTGGATGACCTGAAGGCCGAGTTCGGGGCGGAAGTCGCCATGCTGGTTGACGGTGTCACGAAGCTGGACAAGGTCAGCTTCGGCGAGGCCGCGCAGTCCGAGACCGTGCGCAAGATGGTTGTGGCCATGGCCAAGGACATCCGGGTCCTGATGATCAAGCTGGCTGACCGGCTGCACAACGCCAGGACGTGGCGCTTCGTCTCCGCCGAGTCCTCAGCGCGCAAGGCCCGGGAAACCCTGGAAATCTTCGCCCCGCTGGCGCACCGGCTCGGGATGAACACGATCAAGTGGGAACTGGAAGACCTCTCGTTTGCGGCCCTCTATCCCAAGGTCTACGAGGAAATCGTGCGCATGGTGGGGGACCGGACCCCCGAGCGCGAAAAGAACCTCGCCGTCATCCGCGACCAGATCACCGAGGACCTGCGCGAGGCCAAGATCAAGGCCACCATCACGGGCCGGCCCAAACACTATTACTCGATCTACCAAAAGATGATCGTCCGGGACAAGGACTTCGACGATATCAACGACCTGATGGGCGTCCGGGTCCTGGTCGACTCCGTCCGGGACTGTTACGCGGCACTGGGGGCCATGCACTCGCGGTGGAACCCCCTCCCGGGGCGGTTCAAGGACTACATCGCGATGCCCAAGTTCAACATGTACCAGTCGCTGCACACCACGGTGATCGGTCCGGGCGGCAAACCCGTCGAGATCCAGATCCGCACCCACGAGATGCACCGCCGCGCCGAGTACGGCGTCGCCGCGCACTGGAAATACAAGGACCAGCCGAACCGCGCGGCGGCCGGGCCGGGAAGCCCGCGTGATGGTGACATGGGCTGGCTGCGGTCCCTGGTGGACTGGCAGCAGGAAACTTCGGACCCGGGTGAGTTCCTCGACTCGCTGCGCTTTGAAATCAACGCCCGGGAAGTGTTCGTCTTCACCCCCAAGGGCGAGGTCATGGCCCTTCCCGCAGGTTCCACACCCGTGGACTTCGCCTACGCGGTCCACACCGAGGTGGGCCACCGGACCATCGGTGCCCGCGTCAACGGCAAGCTGGTACCGCTGAACAGCGAACTGAACCATGGCGACTGGGTGGAGATCTTCACCTCCAAGGCGGAGGGTGCCGGGCCCAGCCAGGACTGGCAGCACTTCGTCAAGAGCGCCCGTGCCCGCAACAAAATCAGGCAGTGGTTTAGCAAGGAACGCCGCGAGGAGTCAATCGACCGGGGCAAGGAACTGCTGACCAAGGCGATGCGCAAGCAGAACCTCCCGCTGCAGCGCCTGATGACGCATGACGCCCTCGCCGCGATCGCCGAGGACTTCAAATACGTCGACATCTCCGGCCTCTACGCGGGTGTGGGCGACGGGCACACCTCCGCCCAGTCCGTCATGGAACGCCTCGTGGAGAGTCTCGGCGGCAACGACACCCCCGAGGACGACCTCACCGAGGTATCCATCCCGACCCAGGTCACCAAAGCCCGGTATTCCGATTCCGGTGTCGTGGTGCGCGGCGTCGACGACGTCTGGGTCAAGCTCGCCCGCTGTTGCACCCCGGTGCCGCCTGACCCGATCCTGGGCTTCGTCACCCGCGGCTCCGGCGTCTCCGTGCACCGGACGGACTGCACCAACGTCAGTGGACTGCTGGAGCAGCCGGACCGGATCGTCGAGGTCGAATGGGCACCCACGCAGTCGAGCGTCTTCCTGGTCGAAATCCAGGTCGAAGCGCTCGACCGCAAATCCCTGCTCTCGGACGTGACCCGGATCCTGTCGGAGAACCACGTCAACATCCTGGCGGCCAGTGTGCACACGTCCACGGACCGGGTGGCCATCTCCAAGTTCGCTTTCGAGATGGGCGACCCCAAGTACCTGAGTCATGTCCTCAGTGCCGTCCGCCGCATCGACGGTGTTTTCGACGTCTACCGCACTACCGGTAACCGGCGCCGCAGCTAGCATGGACGGCCGCCGCGTCCTCAGCTAGGGAGCCCGTCCGGCCTGCAGGTGTTCCAGCTTTTCCAGCGCTGCCTTCTTGTGCGGCAACCTGGGCGCTGCGTCGACAGCGAGCATGACCAGCCGCAGCCGCAGGCCGAGTTCCGGCTTGCTCAGCAGCGCCCGCAGGGCCGGCACGGCGCGGTCAGTTTCCACGTGCAGGGCGATGTCCACGGAGGTCCGCAGCGGGCTGGAGACCATCAGCCCGCCCAGGCTCACCACATCGTGCGGACCCAGGCGCACCTCGTGGAGGGTGCAGCCGCGGGTAGACCGCAGGCTGGAAATCCGCCGGTTGGCGTCCACGAGCAGGGCGAGCCGGTCAGGTTCGGCTGCGCAGCCGTAGATCCAGGCCGCCGTCATCCTGCCTGCGACAACCCGCTGGCGGATGGCCGGACGAATGAGGATGGACGCCGCCCGGGCCCGGAGCTGTGGAGTGGGCTGTGCACCCGGAGGCAGGTAGCCGCGCTGGTACAGCTGGGTCAGCACGCCGTCGGAGGCCATCGCCTGAAGCTCGGGCCAGGAGAAAAGTGACCCGGGGGAGTACAGCTCGGGCGGAGGCGGGTCCGGCGCTGCAGGGCCTTGGACAATGACCATACGGCTATCCTGTCCGGTCCGGGTAAAAGCCAACAGGCCCCGCACCGGTCATGTGGATAACCGGTACGGGGCCCGCTGCAAACAGCCTGCTGCTTTACTGCATGACGGCTAGGAGAGCTCGCTCGCTGACTTCTCGAGTTGTTCCAGCCAGGCCTCACGGGCCTCGAGGGCTTCCCTGGCGACCTTGATCTTGCGCTCGTCGCCGGCCTTCTCGGCCTTGGCGAGGTCATCCCGGAGTCCGGCGATGGCCGATTCCAGCTGCGTCAGCGCGCTGTTGGTGCGAGCCTTCGTTTCCGGGTTGGACCGTTTCCAGTTCTCGTCCTCGGCATGGCGTACAGCGTCCTCGACCTTGCGCAGCCCGGCTTCCACCCGTCCCATGTCGGCGCGGGGAACCTTGCCGGCCTCTTCCCAGCGGTCGCGGATGGACTGGAGTGCCTTCTTGGCGGCTGCGAGGTCCTTGATCGGAAGCAGCTCGTTGGCTTCGGCCAGCAGGGCTTCCTTGACCACGAGGTTGGCGCCGTATTCCTGGTCGATCTCGTCGTTGGCTGCCTGGCGGTGCGTGAAAAAGACGTCCTGGGCGGCACGGAACCGGGCCCACAGGGCGTCATCGTCCTTGCGGCTGGCACGCGGGGATGCCTTCCACTCGTCCATCAGGCGGCGGTATTCGCCGGCGGCAAAGCCCCAGTCGGTCGACGAGGAAAGCGCTTCGGCATCGGTGATCAGCTTCTCCTTGGCGGCCTTGGCTGCCGAGTTGGTGCTGTCCAGCTGGGAGAAGTAAGCGCGGCGGTGGCGGTCGAATACCGTACGGGCGGCACGGAAGCGCTTCCAGAGGGCGTCCTCGTTGCTGCGGCCGAGCCGGACGCCGCTCTTCTGCGCGGTCTTCCAGCTCTCGAACAGTTCGTTCATCCGGGCGCTGGAGGTCTTCCACTGGATCTGGGCCGGGTCGTGGCCTGCGATCTCTTCCGCCTCGGCGACGATGGCCTCACGGGCGGCCAACTCGGCGGCGCGGACGGCGTCGTGTTCGGCCTTCTCGGCCTTCTCGAGATCGGAGATCTGCGTGGCAAGCGTGTCCAGCCGGGACTCGGCGGAGCGAATGTCGCCCACCATGTTCCGCTCGGCCAGCTGCTCGCGCAGGTGGACGACGGTCTTCTGCATGTCCGTGGTGGGCGCCTTGGAGCTGACGCGCTGTTCCAGCAGGAGAATCTGCGCGACGATGTCGTCGTACTTCCGGGCGAAGTAGCCGAGGGCCTCGTCATCGCTGACGCCCGGGTACTGTCCGACTGCATGTTCCTCGCCGTCGACGGTCAGGAACACGTGGCCGTCGCCTTCAACGCGGCCCCAGCGTGCGGCTTCGGCGAGCGAAGCGGCGGAGGACAACGACGCCGGCGCGGCGGCCGGAGCGGCCGGTGATGGCTTGGCCTTGGGCCGGGCAGCGAAGGCAGCCGGTGACGGCGCGGGACGCGCGGCAGCCGGAGCCTCGGGCGCGGCCTCCTCTTCGGCGGGAGCCGCGGCCTCGGCCGGAGTTGCTTCCGCGTCCGGCACGGTGGCCGTCTCTGGCGCAGTGGTGCCGGGGGTGTCTGTCGCTTGTGCTGTCACCGTAGCCTCAGTCTCGCTCTCGTTGGCAGCTGCTGCTGACACTGTTTCGTCGGATTTCTGACTGTCTGTCACCGCTAGAAGTCTTTCGCTTGGAGGGAAATACCGGGGCCGTGGCCACAAGGGCAACGGCTGGTTACTTCAGAGAGAACGAGTCTATCGTGACTGGTTCCGCAGGGGCGCCGTCTGTGGCGTTATCACCCGGTTTTAGTCCGGCGGCCGCAATATTGGACACCACCTCCAGGCCCGAGGTCACCTTCCCCACCACGGAGTAGCCGCCCGCGGCATCGGCCGGAATGACAGTGTCCTTGTACACAATGAAGAACTGGGTGCCGTTGCCGTAGGCGTTTCCACCGCTCCTGGCGACGGCGATCGTCCCGGCCGGGTACATGTTGTCCGGGGGAGTGTTTTCCAGCGGGCCCCAGGTGTAGCTCGGATCGCTGCTTCCGTCCCCGGACTTTGACCCGCACTGCAGCACCCCGAACGTCTCGGCCGTGGTGAGCCGGTGGCAGTTGAGCCCGGCGTAGAAGTTCTGGTCCGCGAGGGATTTGAAGACGGCGGCTGCCTGGGGCGCCTTGGCGCCGTCCAGTTCGACGCCGAGGGTGCCGCTGTTGAGCTTGAGTTCGCCGGTGAAAATCTGGCCCGCCGCCGTTTCCGGCTTGGGGATGTTCTCGGCATTGCTGGGGGAGGCCGACGGCGTGGCGGAGGGGGTGGACAGTCCGGCCTGGGCGGCGGCGTATTCGTCCTCGCTGGGATTGGCGGAGAAGACGGTCAGCTGCAGCACGAGTGCAACGACGAGCGCCGCCGTTCCGGCGCCAACGGCGATGACGTTATCGCGCTTCCGCCGTTTGTCCTGCTCCTTGCGCAGCTCGCGCTTTGCCTCCATTTGCTGGACGCGCCGCTTGGCATCGCGGGCGCTCCGTGAACTGGCCGCCAAAAGTCCTCCTGGGGTAGGGCCGAAACCGGGACAGTGCCGGGGCGCCGTCGCGGGTTCAGCGGTGAAGCTGCCGGCAATCCGGCTGTACCCGGCCGCATTAGAAGATGCGGGCGCGGAAAGCATAAACTGACTGCCGCACACAGTTTATGCATGCCCGGCCTGTCTGCCGCCCATCTGTTCCCGTTTCGGACGCCCCGATTCGGCCGCACGCGGCGAAGGAGACTCCGGCCGGTTTTACCTGAGGAGAAAATCCACCATGGCACGCACCGCCTCCCTGTCCGGATTCCCCGAGTGGCTTCCCGAGGAGCGGCTGGTGGAGCTGCATGTGCTGGACACGCTGCGCCGGGTCTTCGAACTCCATGGCTTTTCATCCATCGAGACCCGCGCCGTGGAGACGGTCGGGCAGCTGCTGCGCAAGGGTGAGATCGACAAAGAGGTCTACGGTCTGAGCCGGCTGCAGGACGACGACGGCAACGCCGCAACGGGCACTGCCGCCGCCTCACACAGGAGCGACCCGCACGCCCTGGCCCTGCACTTCGACCTCACTGTGCCCTTTGCCCGGTACGTCGTCGAAAACGCCGGCTACCTCGCCTTCCCGTTCCGCCGCTACCAGATCCAGAAGGTCTGGCGCGGCGAACGTCCGCAGGAAGGCCGCGCCCGCGAGTTCACCCAGGCGGATATCGACATTGTTGGCGACGGCGAACTGCCGTTCCGCTACGACGTCGAGATTGCGCTGGTCATCGCCGAGGCCCTCGGCGCCCTGCCGATTCCGGACTTCCTGCTGCGGATCAACAACCGCAAGCTGGCCGAGGGCTTCTACAACGGCATTGGACTGACCGATACCGCCGGGGTTCTGCGCAGCATCGACAAGCTTGAAAAGATCGGTGCGGCCAAGGTCGCCGAGCTGCTCAAGACCGAGCTCGGTGCCACCGAGGAGCAGGCCCAGGCCGCCCTCAAGCTGGCCGCCATCCGAACCGAGGACACCTCCTTCGTGGCGCGGGTCCGGGCCTTGGGGGTCACCAATGAGCTGCTCGAGGAGGGCCTGACAGAACTGGAGCAGGTCATCGCGGCCGCCGTCCAGCGGGCGCCGGGCAAGGTCGTCGCTGATCTCAGCATCGCCCGGGGCCTGGACTACTACACGGGCACCGTGGTGGAAACCGTGCTGGTGGGCCACGAACAGCTGGGCTCGATCTGCTCCGGCGGACGCTACGACGCCCTCGCGAGCAAGGGCAACCGCAAGTTCCCCGGCGTCGGCCTCTCCATCGGCGTGACCCGGCTGGTCTCCAGGATCCTCAGCCAGGATCTCGCCAAAGCAACACGGTCCGTGCCGACTGCCGTGCTGGTGGCGCTCAACAGCGATGACAGCTGGGGCGCAGCGCAGGACGTCGCTGCGGAGCTGCGCAGCCGCGGGATCGCCACCGAGGTGGCGGCAAAGGCCGAGAAGTTCGGCAAGCAGATCAAATTCGCCGACCGCCGAGGCATCCCCTTCGTCTGGTTCACCGACGACGACGGCAAGCACCAGGTCAAGGACATCCGCTCCGGCGAGCAGGTCGACGCCGATCCGGCCACCTGGGCTCCGGCCGCGGAAGACCTGCACGTCCGGGTCCTCACGGCCTAGGCGGCCGCTTTCCGGAGCCGCAGCACAAGGAAGCGACCGGCGACACCCACGGCCAGCACTGCCGCCATGCCCAGCACCGAGGCCGGCGGCAGCGTCACGGCCAGAACCAGGCAGCCCAGGAAACCCAGCGCATTGAGCCAGCGCGGGGCATGCCAGGGACGCGCGGACAGGGTGAAAGCCGCGGCATTCGTGACCGAATAATAGACGAGCACACCGAAGCTGGAGAAGCCCACGACGGTCAGCACGTTGGTGCTCAGCAGCAGCACGATGACGGCGGCCGCGACCGTCAGCTCGGCAAGGTACGGAACCGTGTGGGCCCCGCCGACCCGGGCGAGTGGGGACGGCAGGTCCCGTTCCCGCGCCATCGCCATGGCCGTCCGGCCCACACCGGTGATCAGGGCCAGCAGGGCACCAAGGCATGCGGCGGCCGCGCCCGCCTGGACGAACGGGGCACCGGCGTCGAGCCGCGAGCTGGCGACGGCGTCGAGCAGCGGCGCCGTCGAACCGGCAAGCTGCCCGGCCGGAAGGTGCCACTGCAGCAGCAGCGCCAGACCCAGGTAGATCACGAAGGCCGCGGCCAGCGCCGCGAGAATGGCCCGCGGAATGGTGCGGGTGGGGTCCTTGACCTCTTCGCCCAGCGTCGCGATCCGGGCGTAGCCGGCGAAGGCGAAGAACATCAGGCCCGCCGCGGGGAGAACACCCCAGGCGGACGCGGCTGCAGTGGCGGCACCGTCCGGTGCGGCATGCGGCCCCAGAACCGCGGCGGCCACCACGAAGGCGAGGGTGGCGAGCACCACGGCCAGCAGGATGCGGGTCACCAGTGCCGTCCGGGTGATTCCGAGCAGGTTGACCCCGGTCAGGACCACGACGGCGGCCACCGCCAGCGGCGTCGCGAATTCCGGCGCCACGTAATGGCCGAACGTCAGGGCCATCGCGGCGCAGGAGGCCGTCTTGCCGGTCACGAAACCCCAGCCCGCGATGAATCCGGGCCATTCACCCAGCCGGTTCCGCCCGTAGACGTAGGTGCCGCCGCTGGAGGGGTACCTTGCGGCCAGCTGGGCGGAGGCCACCGCGTTGCAGTAGGCGACGACGCCGGCCACGGCCACGGCGACGGCCAGGAGGGGTCCGGCCAGCGCAGCCGCAGGGGCGAAGACCACAAAAACTCCGGCGCCCAGCATGGAGCCGAGCCCGATCACGGTCGAATCGAGGACGCCCAGCCGGCGCTGCAGCTGCCGGGGTTTGTGCTGGTCGGGGGACGGCTTGCTCTGAGGCCGGCTTGCCATGGCGGGAGGTGCCTTTCCAACGGGTAAACTCGTACGGGATCGTTCCTGTTAGCGATCCTATTGAACATGAGTTTTTGATTTCCCTCTGTCTTCTTCAGAAAGGCGTGCTGTGCTGCGCACACATGACCTCGGATCCCTTCGCTCCGAGCACATTGGACAAACCGTAACCCTCGCCGGCTGGGTCGGCCGGCGTCGTGACCACGGTGGTGTCGCCTTCGTTGACCTGCGCGACGCTTCCGGCGTGTCCCAGGTGGTCGTCCGTGAAGAGGAAGTCTTCCACGGCCTGCGCAACGAGTACGTGCTGCAGATCGTCGGCACCGTCTCCCGGCGCCCCGAGGGCAACGAGAACCCGGCCCTGGCCACCGGCGAGATTGAGGTCATTGCGGAGAAGGTCACCATCCTCAACACCTCCGAGCCGCTGCCGTTCCAGATCGACGAGCACGTCGAAGTCGGCGAGGAAGCCCGCCTCAAGCACCGCTACCTTGACCTGCGCCGCCCCGGCCCCGCCCGCAACATGCGCCTGCGTTCCGAGGCCAACCGTGTGGCCCGCGAACTGCTCCACCAGGACGGCTACGTCGAGATCGAAACCCCGACGCTGACGCGCTCGACGCCGGAAGGCGCCCGCGACTTCGTCGTCCCCGCCCGCCTGGCGCCGGGTTCCTGGTACGCGCTTCCGCAGTCCCCGCAGCTGTTCAAACAGCTCCTGCAGGTCGGCGGCTTTGAGAAGTACTACCAGATCGCCCGCTGCTACCGCGATGAGGACTTCCGCGCGGACCGCCAGCCGGAGTTCACCCAGCTCGACATCGAAGCCAGCTTCGTGGAGCAGGACGACATCATCCGCCTCGGCGAAAGCATCGTCAAGGCACTGTGGAAGCTGATCGACGTCGAGATCCCGACGCCGATCCAGCGCATCACCTACCACGACGCGATGGCCCGCTACGGCTCGGACAAGCCTGACCTGCGCTTCGGCCTGGAACTCACGGAGCTGACCGAGTTCTTCAAGGACACCAACTTCGGAGTCTTCAAGGCACCCTACGTCGGCGCCGTTGTGATGCCGGGCGGAGCCTCCCAGGCCCGCCGCGCGCTCGATGCCTGGCAGGAATGGGCCAAGCAGCGCGGCGCGAAGGGCCTGGCCTATGTCCTGTACAAGGAGGACGGCGAACTCGCCGGCCCCGTGGCCAAGAACCTCACCGACACCGAGCGCGCCGGACTGGCCGAGGCTGTCGGCGCCAATCCGGGCGACTGCATCTTCTTCGCCGCCGGCGAGAAGTCACCGTCCCGCGCCCTGCTCGGTGCCGCCCGCGTGGAGATCGGCCACCGCACCGGCCTCATCAACCCGAGCGACTGGGCGTTCTGCTGGGTCGTCGACGCGCCGATGTTCGAACCGGCCGCAGCCGCCGTCGCGTCCGGCGACGTCGCCGTCGGCGCAGGGCAGTGGACCGCCGTGCACCACGCGTTCACCTCGCCCAAGCCGGAGTTCATGGACAGCTTCGACACGGATCCCGAATCCGCGCTTTCCTACGCCTACGACATCGTCTGCAACGGCAACGAAATCGGCGGCGGCTCCATCCGTATCCACCAGAGCGACGTCCAGGAACGGGTCTTCGAGCTGATGGGCCTGGACAAGGCCGACGCGCAGACCAAGTTCGGCTTCCTGCTCGAGGGCTTCAAGTTCGGCGCGCCCCCGCACGGCGGCATCGCGTTCGGCTGGGACCGTGTGGTCGCGCTGCTGGCTGGCGTGGAGTCCATCCGCGACGTCATCGCGTTCCCGAAGTCCGGCGGCGGCTTCGACCCCCTGACCCAGGCACCCGCGCCGATTACGGCGCAGCAGCGCAAGGAAGCCGGCGTGGACTTCAAGCCGGAGGCCAAGAAGGCGGACGGCACCAAGTAGCCTGATGTGACCAGCAGCAAAGGCTCTCCGGACAACCGGGGAGCCTTTGCTGTCGGAGCTGCTGTCCCGGAACCACGCCGCGGGAAGTGCTGCAGGATGTGCCCGACGGAAAGGGGCCCGATGGAGCCTGAACAGATGACCAGGCTCGAGGAGCTGATGGACGCCGCATGGCCTGCCGCCGAGCGGGAGGAATCCGGCGGCTGGGTGCTCCGCGCCGCCTCCGGCGTGACCCAACGGGCCAACTCCGTCTGGCCCCGAGAACCCGGGGCCGATCCCCACCGGCTGCTCGCCGCCCTCCGGGAGGCGCGCCTCTGGTACCGGAACCGCCGGCTGCCGCTGATCCTCCAGGTGTTCGAGGACCCGCGCTACGCACCGCTGAACGCCGCGCTGGACGCGGAAGGGTTTACCCGGCGGTCCGAAACCCTGGTGCTGGTCCGGGACGGCGGCACGGCCCCGCCGGAAATTGACAGCGCTGTCGAGATTTCCGCCGAACCCTCAGCGGAGTGGCTGCGGCTGTGGTGGAGCGTCGACGGCCGCGGTGACGCTGCTGCCCTCGCCGTCGCCTGCGGGATCCTAGAAGGCTGCCCCTCGCTCTATGCCCTCGTGCGGGACGACGGCGGCCAGCCCGCCGCCGTCGGGCGCCTTGCTGTCCCTCCGGGCGGGGGCGGCAGCCGGGGCGGGCTCTACTGCATGGCGACACGCCCGGACGCCCGGCGGCGCGGCTATGCCGACCGGATCCTGCAGGCCCTGCTGCGCGAAGGGGACGCCCGGGGCCTGAGCGGCTACTGGCTGCTCGTGATGGCCTCCAATGCCGGGGCCCGGGAACTGTACGCCCGCGCCGGTTTCCAGGAAACGGCACGGTACCTCTACCGGCAGGAACGGCCAAAGCGGCACCTCACCGGCTGCTGAAACGGCTGTTGAAACGGCTCCTGCCGCACCCGAACGGTTCGGGGCGGCAGGAGCCGGGCTTGAGCCGGGATACGGCGGAGCTCCGGAACGGGTCAGGGAAACTGCGCCGCCGGCCGGGCCGGCCGGGCCGGCTGCTGCGGCCCGGCGAGCGTCTCCCCGGCCAGCAGCTCCCGTCGCCGGGCAGTTCCGGCCAGGTAGGGTCCGCCCGGTTCCTCGAGCGGGGTCTTTGTACGTCTCGCGGGAGAAGCACACCGAGGCGGCCGCGATCAGCATGCAGACCGTGGCGAAGATGGCCACCGGAACCCAGCCGGTGACGCCGGGGGCCAGGAGCATACCGGCGATCATCGGGGCGAAGCCGGCCCGGACGAGGCCGAGCTGGTTTCCCATCGCCATGCCGACAGCCCGAATGCCGTGAATACGGTCTGCATGACAGCCATGATGGACATTCCAACCACGCGCAGCACATCGGGGCCCTGAAATTTGAGTACTTCCTTGACCGGCTTCGGGGTGACCTGATGCTGTTTCTGCGCGTCTTTGAAGACCGGGGTCCCGTCCAGGTGCGTCCGCACCCACTAGGCGATGCCCAGGATGATGATGGGGGCTTGGTCGCCGTCGACCGCCACGGCAAGCGCTTCGGGAATGAGGCCCTGAGCGACCACGAATTCGGCCGAGGCTCCACCCTGTACAACCACTTCCGCGGCGATATGGAGCACAAGCCGAACCCGAACCCGGCCCCGGCTGGCAAGGGACCGTTCTATGCAGCCAAGATCCAGATGGGTGATCCGGGCACCTTCGCCGGCATCGGCGTCAACGAACGCTCCGAGGTCACCACTGAAGTGGGAACCGCGGTACCCGGCCTGGTCGCCGTCGGCGCCGCGGCGGTCAGCGTTTTCGGCGCCGGCATCTGATCAGCTGACGGCGACGGACTGAGCAATGACTCACGACGACGCAGGGGCCGGGGCGCGCCATGGCAAAATCGCCCTCGGGTGAATCGCTCATCAGCCGCGTCATGCGGCTGATGAGCGCCTTCGACCGTGTACTCAAGGCGTGGGCCCGGGTCCCCGCCGCCTGTGACAGCCGGCAGCGGTGATGCTTCTGCAGCTCCGCCCGGTCAGTTGTTTCACCGGCACGTCGACTCGGCGAAAACAATAGGGCGTCATGGCTGCACCTTGAGGATGGGGCCGGGGGCGGCGCTGTTTTGCGTTACTGGATCAAGACCGGCGAGGTGGGCTCCTGGGTCACATTGCTACTGCATCCGGCCACGCGCGCGGTGCCGGCTTTCGGTGCGGGGCTGAAAGCGCTCCCAGGCTGATTGCCTGGTCATTCCCAGGGACGAGCCAATGCGTGCCCAGCTGATCTTTCTGTCGCGCGCCGTACCCACCCAAGCACTCAGCCGCTCTTCGACCTGCGAGGCGACGGCAGCGATTTCCGGCAGGTGCGCCAGGACTTCGTCATCAGTCATCCGCTCCCAGGGAGCCACTGCCCGTGCTCCTTCATCGCTGTGGAAAAGCTCCAAGGACGCGGCGGCACAGGCCTGGCAGATGGCAACGCCGGGACCTGCCACCAACCGTCGCGACGGGCCAGCCGCTGCCGCGCAGAAGCTGCACATCAAGGGGCCGGCCAAAGACAGTTCCTGTTCCACGACAGTCTCCTTCCGATGAAACGTCGACGATGTCCAGCATACTTGACGCGTAAGGCGACGCCTGACATGGTGTCAGGCATGACCTTACGGATCCGGAACGACGCCGAACGCCGGCTTCCGACCGCAGAGCCTCTGATGCGGCTGAGTGCTTTCCGAAAGCTGTGGATGGCCAGCGCGTTCGAAGGGGTCGGGGACGAAGCAGGCCGCGTCGTGATCCCGATCGTCGCGGTCTCAATGCTCGGTGCCGGCGCACTGGAGGTGGGAATCATTAATGCTCTGGGCACGAGTGCGTTCCTTGTCCTGGGCCTCCCGATTGGCGTCTGGGTGGACCGGCTCCGTCGACGCCGGCTGATGATCACCGCTGACGTGATTCGTGCGCTGGTGGTCCTGAGTGTGCCGGCGGCTTACTTAGCCGGTGGCATGACACTTGGGCACCTGCTGGTTTGCGTGGCGTTGATCAGCGTCGCCGACGCTGTTTTCACGACCGCACATGGTGCTTTCGTCCCGTCGGTGGTGGGCCGGGATCGGATCAGCGACGCTCATGCCCGGCTGCAGTCGGCAGCCAGCGCGGTCGCCGTCGGCTCCGCGTCTTTGACGGGAGCGCTGCTCAGTGCCACCGCCGCACCGTTGGCGCTGGTGACTGCCGGAATCGCCTACACCCTGTCCGCACTGGCCCTCAGGAGCATCAAGGTCATTGAAGACGTCAAGCCGCCCCGGGAACACGATCCATTCTGGGGAGCGGCCCGGGCCGGCTTGTCCTTCACAATTCACCATCCGGTGCTCAGGGGTCTGTTCCTGTCCGGAATGATTCTTAACGCTGCCACCATGTTCGGCAGCGCCGCCACGGCGGTATACGCCCTCAGCGTTCTGGGACTCAGCCCCGCTGTATTCGCGCTCCTCAGCACCTTCGCAGCCCTGGGCGGTCTTGCGGCCTCCTTCGCAGCACCTGCCGTGCTGACACTTTTGGGCATTGGCAAGACCAGGATTCTCGGCGGCGTCGCCTGCGCCCCGGCTGTCGCGCTGACGCCCCTTGCCCCGGTTCTCCCATGGTTCCCGGAACTCTGGCTCGGGGTCTCCTCGTTCGGATGGGCCTTCCTTGTCGTGGTCATATCGGTAGCGGGGGCCGGGATCATCCCGCGGATCGCGTCCTCCGGCGCGCTTGGGACGGTCATGGCCAGCAACAGGCTCTTCGTCCTCGGAGTCATGCCTGTCGCCAGCCTTGCCGGGGGCGCCGTGGCAACATGGATAGGCGTCCTACCCGTGCTCTGGATCTGGGCCCTGCTCGCCGGCGTCTCCGCCGTCCCAATCGCAATCTCACCCATGCGGACCTGGACAGCATTCCCCGAGGGCTCCGAGAGTTCGAGTCTGAACTGACTCGAGCCGCTGTAAGGAAGGGGCAGAACTCTGGCGAGGCGAGGGCTGCCCTGCAGCAGAGCGTGATGGCTGTGAGGTCAACGGGAGGATTTTGGACTTCCCAGAACAGGTGCATCGAGTTCCGTGGCAAGAAGGAATCCGTCGGCAATTATTGGCTCCCCGGGCAAACTGATCCCCGCGGCGTGGAAGGTCTGCGCCGGCGGCACCGGACGTCGTCCTGGCCGGGAACGCGATTGAGCTTTGAAGACGACCCAACTCCAAGGTTGCCGGACGGTGCGGCGCCCGTCCCGCTGCCCGGCTGCCGAGTCAACTTATTGTCAGAGCTCCTTGATGTACTTGGTGCATGGATATCTCAGCCTTGAGTGTGGAGAGCAGGGAGGCTTTGGCGGCGGTCGGGGCGGCGACGGCGGCGCTCTTCGCCTTTCCGGGCGCCTGCGCTGACCGCGCTGATCCGTTGTGGGATCGTGTGGATCATTCACTGGACGGTCTCGCCCTGATGGTCCGGCTGGAGGCCGCGGCGGCAGCGGCGAAGGTGCGGCTGGCCGCGGACTGCGTGCGCGACACGCAGGCCATGGCGGCGCCGTCGGCATCGCTGCAGGACACCGCCTGCGAAGAGATGGCGCTGACCGCGGAGGTCGCCTGCGTCCTGACGGTGAGCGAGCAGACCGCGGGGGCGTTCCTGGGCGAGTGCCTGGCCCTGACGAAGACGTTGCCGCTGACCCTCGCGGCGCTGACGGCGGGCACGATTTCCTGGGCGCACGCCCGGATCATGGTGGACGAAACGACCAGCCTGGACCCGGCCGGGGCGGCTGCGCTGGAGGCGCACTTCCTGGACCCGGCCGCCCCGAACCCGGCCCGGGGGTGCCCGGCCGGGGAGCTGGTCCCGGGCAGGTTCCGGGCCAAGGCCCGCACGTGGCGTGAACGCCACCACCGGGAGAGCATCGAACAGCGCCATGCCAGGTGCGCCGCGGACCGGCGGGTCGAGTTCCGCCCGGACAGTGACGGGATGGCCTGGTTCTCCGCGTACCTTCCGGCCGATACCGCCGCGGGGATCTGGGAACGGACCACCGCGGCCGCCCGCGCCCTGCAGGGCCCGGACGAGGCACGCACCCTCACCCAGCTGCGGGCCGACATCGCCGCCACCTGGCTGCTCACCACCGGCGGAACAGCGGATGGCGGCAGAACGTGCGGTACCTGCGGGGGCACCGGCGTGGCCGGCGGCGGAAGCTGCGGATCCTGCCGCGGCACCGGCGCCGGCGCGGCCGACGGCATGTGCGCCGGGGCGGGCGGGGGTGTGCCGTCGCCGCGGGCGCAGGTGCTGATCACCGTCCCGGTCCTGTCCCTGCTCGGCGCCGGACAGGAACCGGCGATGCTGGACGGATACGGGCCGATCCCGCCCTCGATGGCCCGCCGCCTGATCACCGACGGCGCCGGGTCCTTCCACCGGGTCCTGATCGACCCCCGCGACGGGGCGCCGCTGGAAATCGGCCGGACCAGCTACCGCCTCACCAAAGCCCAGCGGCACTGGCTGATGCTCCGTGACGGGAGATGCCCGTTCCCGGGGTGCAACAACCACTCCCTGGACAACGAAGCGGACCACCTCCTGGCCTGGGCCGACGGAGGCACCACCGGGATCACCAACCTCGGACAGCCCTGCCGCAAACACCACAAGCTCAAACACAGCTCAGCCTGGACACCGGCCCGGGCCAGCAAAACCGCCCCGCCCGGCTGGACCTCCCCGACCGGACGGCACTACCCCAGCGAACAGCAGGACTGGGAACCACCCCACTGGCCGGACGGAATCCTGGACGCCTATGCGGGCCCGGACGGAGACGCGGAAATGGATCGCGGCCTGCCACCGGATCTGTACGACGGCATTGATCTGGATCGCGGCCTGCCGCCGGATCTGTACGACGACATTGATCTGGAACGCGGCCTGCCCCCGGCTCCGGACATTGACCTGGACTCGGGCCTGCCCCCGGACCCCGGCCTGGATCCGGAACAGGAACAGGAACTGCCCGAAGACCCTCACTCGGACTGGCACCTCCTCACGGACGGGCACTCATTGCCCGACGCAAAAGTGGACGATCTTGGCCGGCAAGAACCCGATGCCAGCATCCTGGAACACTTCCTGCTGCAATACGCCTGACCGGACAAGTCGCGTCGATAGGTTGAGGCGTCTGTCCAAACCGCAGCCGGCTGCGCCCTGATGCCCGGGTCGGAAGCCGCGCCGCAGGCCTCGACCCGCGCCGGCGCGGCCCGCAACCCCGGATTCCGCCGCGCCGCCCGCCGTCGGGCATCTTCCACAACCGATGAACGGAAGCCCTATGGGGTGGAGCGCTGCTCACTGGGCACTCTTGGTTGAGACGTACATCACCTCACTGCACTCCGACAGAAGGACAACGATGTCTGCTGCCACCACTGACTTAATGCCCGCCGACGCGTCTCCCTCCGGGCCGGCCGGACTGCCCCCTTACTCCCATGAACTCGCCTGGCCGGAAGGCATGGCATCGTTCAAGGTCGTCGACGACGGCACCTAGGGCGACCAAGGACACGACGGAGCGTCTTCACCACGGGGGGAGCGACTCCGTGGGCGGCCACATCGCCCGGATGTGGAAGGACGGCCTGCTCAGCAAGAAGGAAGCCAAGGAACTCTGCGACTTCGTCTTCGTCGCCGGGCACGACACCACCGCCATTCTGCTCGCCAATGCCTTCCGGGCTTTCAGCGAACAGCCCGAACTGCTGGAGCGGATCCGCCGGAATCCGGAGGACGCAAACCTCTTCGTCGAGGAACTCGCCCGGTACCGCGGAACAGTGCAGCGCGCCAGCCGCATCACCATCGAAGAGGTGGACGTTACCGGCGTGCGCATCCCCGCCGGCGCCATCGTCCGGCTGCTTCCCGCCGCCGCGAACCGCGACAGCAACAAATACCCCGACGGCGAGACCTTCGACATCGACCGCAACACACCGACGGGCACCGGGGCTTGGGCCACGGTGTGCACAGCTGCCTCGGCGCGCCGCTGGCGCGGCTGGAGGTCCTGGTCACGGTGCAGCTCCTCGCCGAGAAGCTGGCCTCCCTCAAGCTCCGCCCCCATAAGCCGATCGAATACGTCCGCGGAAACAATCTGACCAATTCCGGTCCCGAGCACCCGTACATGGAACTGGGGGAGTCGAATGCCTAAACCGCAGCCCACTGAAAACCGCCTGAATCCAATCGTCATCATCGGAGCCGGCCACTCCGGCGTCGCGGTGGCCGCAGGACTGCGCACCCGCGGGTGGGACGGGGATATCCTGCTGGTCGAGGCCGAAAAGGGAGACGCCATACGAACGCCCTCCGCTGTCCATGGAACTCCTCAAGTCCGGCGCCGCGGATGAGTCCACCGTGCTGCGCAAAGCGAAGTTCTACGACGACAAGAGCATTGACCGGCGGGCAGGACTTACCGTCGACGCCATCGACCCGGACCGCCGGACCGTCCAGCTGTCCGACGGCATCCGCCACTGCTACCATCGGCTCGTCATTGCCACGGGTTCGCGCGCCAGGACGCTGACGGTTCCCGGCGCCGGCCTTCCCGGGGTGCGGGTCTCCATCACGGGCGCCGGATACATCGGGCTCGAAATCGCGGCTGCCGCCGCCAGGAACTGTGTGGCCACGGTGCTGGAATTCCGGGACCGCGTGATGAGCCGGGTGACCCCCGAACCGGTGTACCGTTTCTTCGAGCAGCTGCACGGGCAGCATGGTGTCCGCTTCGTCTTTGGCGCCGCGGTCACCGCCGTCGAGGGCTCTGACCGTGCCGAAGAGGTCGTCACCGCCGACGGCGCCGTCCACACGGCCGACGTCGTGCGCGCCGGAATCGGTGTGGTGCCCAATCGGGAGCTGGCCGGCGACGCCGGACTCGAATGCCAGGACGGGATCCTCGTTGATGAGGACGGATGGACCTCCGTTCCCGACATCTACGCGACGGGCGACGTCACGCGCTTCACCAGCACCATCGACGGTGCCAGCCAGCGCCTCGAATGCATCCAGAAGGCGCTCACCCAGGCCGACAGGGTGGCAGCGCACATCCCGGCCAGCCCGCCGCCGACCCGGACATTGCCTGGTTCTGGACCGTGCAGCACGGCGTCCGGCTCCAGACCGCAGGTGTCCGCCACCCTGACGATGAGGTGTTCGTGCGCGGCGACCCCGCCGGGGGCAGGTTTTCCGCGGTCTATCTCCGCAACGGACGCCTCGCTGCCGTCGACACCGTCGGGGGCCTGAGCGACTTCCGGCCCCGTGCCACGTCTTCCTGGAGAAGGAGATCTTCGACACCCTGGCCGAACGCAGCGCGGACGAACTGGAACTCCCGGTCGAGGCGGAGGGCTACCAGGAGTGCGGATCGCGGCACTCCTGCCAGCTCGGCTTCAGCCAGGAACTCAACGGGGCCACTGTAACCCTGGCGCCGGAGGAGTAGCCGCGGGACCGCCAGCCGGACAGCGAAATTACTAAGCATGCTTGCCAAATGGTTACCAGACATGCTTATGGTGGGGACTGCAATGTCCAGCAGCGGGCGTTGCTACCGCACACACCGCATCCAGGGAGACCGGATGTTCGCCTAACAACACCTGGACGATCTGCTCAACCTCAAGGGGGTGCGGAGAGTCAGGGCCAGAGCGGTGCTCTGGCCCTGACTCTTTTCTCCACTGCCAGGTCCTCGATGTGACATAGGAACGCAGCGCCAATGACACGCGATATTGAACCGAACCTTCAGGGCACCTACCGCTTGGTCATGACAGCGGCCCGTCTGATCCGGCGCCGTCAGGACGAGGCGCTGGCACCACTGAACCTGACCCGTGCCGCTGTTATCGCCCTCGAAGCAATAGCTCCCCGTCCGCTGAACCAGGAGCAGCTCGCGGCAAAGGTGCATGTCCAAAGCCAAACCCTGGGTAGGGTCATCGCCCGTCTGGAAGCTGGGGGCTTCGTCACCAGGACCCGGAATCCCGCAGACCGACGCGAACTCCACGTGCAGCTGACATCCGCGGGTAGGGCGGCGCTGGCCACCGCCCGCCAGACGGAAATCGACGCCTTCCCTTCAACAATGGATGTGGCAGACTGGCAGGTCTTTCAGGAACAGCTGGAGAGGTTCGTCAACGCGGTCCGGCTCCCATCGCCGCGTCCCGCCCCTGACGGCGGTGCGACGCAGCGACCGGTCAGGCAGTAGTGGGGTAACTTGCCAGGATGTAGTCGGTTGCCGCCGGCCCCCTCATCCGTCGTCGGCTGTTCCGCAAATCGATCCCGCAGCGTTCCATGGCGGACCGGAAATGGATGTCCTCCACGGGAGTGATCTGGTGCAGCAGGCACCAGCTTGTGTACAGGCCGTAGAGGCAGTCCGGCCCCAGCGGCTGGTGCGTTTCATCCGGAACGGTGGTGTCGAGAAGGAATCGTTCGAAGTGGGAGATGGCCATGAGGGCTCTTTTCCGCGGGTGCAATAGTTGTGCCACCGTGCGGCTACAGCGGCTCTCTTTGCGGCCGTGCACCCGGCGGCAAAGGGTCCCACCCCGGAGGGAAAATTAGGACTGTTCTGAATCTACGGAGTCCGGGCGCGCCTGTCCAGAGCGCGGGCCGGGTACTGACGCAGGCGGGTACTGACGCAGGAGGGGCGCAACTCCCCGGGAGCTGCGCCCTCTTCTATGGTCCGGCTAGTCCTTGAACGCGTCCTTGACCTTCTCGCCGGCCTGCTTGATATCTGCTGCGGCCTGCTGGCCCTTACCCTCGGCCTTCAGGCTCTCATCACCTGTGGCCTCGCCCGCGGCTTCCTTGCCCTTGCCCGCGATCTTCTCGGCGGTATTGCCGATCTTGTCATCCACACCCATGGCGTTCTCCCTACAGTTGGCCGCCGGGCTGTGGCGGCTGATAGCCCAATTTTAGTCCCAATTTAGCCAAATGCTAAGCAGACTGACCAAATCAGGCACGCGAGAGCGCGAGGGAGATGGACAAAATCCGAACCACGGGCACTAACTTCTGTCGTTCGCCGGCGGGTCCGTCACCAGGATCCGCACCGCACACAGGTCCGCGGCGGCTTTCTTCAGGACCGCTGCCCGCGGATCGGGTACGTCCAGGAACGCCAGCCGCGGCCGTGCGGCGAACTGCTTCAGCGCCGGTTCGGCAAGGACCTGCTCCGCCAGGGTCCGGTCGCCGCCGGGAGCCAGGTACTCGATCCGGTGATCCGCGAAGATCCGGGCGGCATGGTCCGCCACGGCCTCCACCAGGGCATCGGCCTGGTTCGCCCGCCGCCGGGCAAAACGCTGCTGGGACCAGCCGCCCGCTGCCGTCCGGGACTGGACATGCCGGGTTCCCGTCTTGGACGCGAGGACAGCGCCGCCGCTGACCACGGCCACCGAGTAGCCGCCCCGGCGGACCAGTACAGCGCCGATGCGCCGCGGCTGGGATGCCAGGGACGCGAGCCGGGACACGGCGCCGCTGCCGCGCCCGGGACGCCCGTCCACCGGCCACGGCGCCTGAAGCAGGGCCGCGGCCCCGTCGGCGGCACGCAGCTGCAGCCCGCCGTCGAGCTCCTCCTCGACGAGCTCGCCGTGGCTCGCGGCGAAACGCTCCACCCAGCCCTGCAGCCGGGCACCGGAGACGAACGCCACACGGGTTTCGGTGGTTGTCATGGCGCGGATCTCCGTTGTGGGGGTGTCGGGGCGGGCGGGAACTAGAAGTAGCCTATCTATGTGGATGATCTCTTTGGCGCAGGACGGGACAGCGGCGGCGCTATCGAGGATGACGGCGACGCCGAAGAGTCAGGGGAACGCCGCGCCGCCTCGCCGCGCAGCCCGCTTGCAGTCAGGATGCGGCCGCGGACCCTCGATGACGTGGTGGGCCAGCAGCACCTCCTCGGACAGGGTTCGCCGCTGCGCCAGCTCGCCGCCGGCACGGACGCCACCGGCCCCGCGGGTCCCAGTTCGCTGATTCTGTGGGGGCCTCCCGGCACCGGCAAGACCACGCTCGCGCACGTCATCGCGAAGGGCCCCGGCCGGAAGTTCGTGGAGCTCTCCGCCATTACCGCCGGCGTCAAGGACGTCCGCCGGGTCATGGAGGAAGCCCTCACCGCCCGGGATCTCTTCAAGACAACCACCGTGCTGTTCCTGGACGAGATCCACCGCTTCAACAAGGCCCAGCAGGACGCCCTGCTGCCCGGCGTCGAGAACCGCTGGGTGGTCCTGGTCGCTGCGACCACCGAAAATCCCTCTTTCTCCGTCGTCTCGCCGCTGCTCTCGCGGTCCCTGCTGCTGACCCTCAAACCGCTGACCGACGCCGACGTCGAGGGGCTGCTGCTGCGGGCCGCGGCCGATCACCGCGGATTCGGCGGCAAGGTGGACCTCAGCGCCGAAGCCCTGGCGCACCTGGTCCGGCTCTCCGGCGGGGACGCCCGCCGGGCGCTCACCGCGCTGGAGGCGGCCGCGGGCGTCGCGTTCGGTGACGCGGATAATACCGGCGCAGTTGAAGCCGGCGCAGTTGAAGCCGCCGCAGCCGCCCCGGGGGCTGAGGACGCACCGGTGAGGATCGAACTCAAGCACACGGAACGGGCCCTGGACGTCGCCGCGGTGCGCTACGACCGCGCCGGCGACCAGCACTATGATGTCGCCAGTGCCTTCATCAAGTCCATCCGGGGTTCCGACGTGGACGCCGCCCTGCATTACCTCGCCCGGATGCTCGAAGCGGGGGAGGACCCGCGGTTCGTGGCCCGGCGCATCGTTATCTCCGCCGCAGAGGACGTCGGCATGGCGGACCCGACGGCGCTGCAGACCGCCGTCGCCGCCGCCCAGGCAGTGCAGCTGATCGGCATGCCCGAGGGTCGGATCATTCTGGCGCAGGCCGTGGTCCACCTCGCCACCGCGCCCAAATCCAACGCTGCATATATGGGGATCCACCAAGCGATCGCGGACGTCCGCGCCGGACTCGGCAACGGCATCCCCGCCCACCTTCGCGACGCCCACTACCCGGGATCCAAACAGCTGGGCCACGGGCAGGGCTACAAATACGCCCACGACGCGCCGCACTCGGTGGCCACCCAGCAGTATCCGCCGGACGATCTGGTGGGCCGGAACTACTACGAGCCGACGGCCAACGGTGCCGAACGGGACATCTCCACCCGGCTGGAACGGCTGCGCAGGATCATCCGCGGCAAGTGACCGGAGGGGCAGAAAAGTGCCCGTTGACTTCCGGTCCGTGGGGTCTAACGTGGACTTAAGTCAGCAAGGACCTGCTGAACGTGCGTGCTTGGACCGTGCCTTGACACACGGCAAAGCGGCACACAGTGCCGGCTCCACGCTTTCCGGACCTCAGGTTGGCGGCCGGCACCTCAGTAGCCCGGCACCACGCCGGTCTCCTTCGCCCAAGTTCCTAGGTCGTGTTCCCATGCCGGTAAATTTCGTCACAGCCTTGTCGGTCAAGTCCTTTGATGTACCGGACAAAAGACGATGCCCGGAGAACGCCGAATTCGATCTGGTCACCGTGGACGACTACTCGGTGGCCCGGCTGATCCTGGGCCCGGGCTGGCGGTGGTCCGAGTCCATCAAACCTTTCGAGCGGACCGAACGCTGCGAACATCACCATCTGGGGTTCTGCATCTCGGGGATGATGGAAGTGGAATCCTCCGAAGGGCTGCGCTTGACGATCCGCGCCAACGATACCTACGCGATTCCGCCCGGCCACGATGAATGGGTAGCGGGGCCGGCGCCGTTCGTGGCGGTGGAATTCCTCGGTGCGGCATCGTTCGGACGGCGCAGTGGCCGGGGTCTGCACGTCCGGACCTGACCGTCCGCCGGTGCCAACGTGGTAAGGTTGTTCGTTGTCTGGCAAGGCGCGGACGCACAATCCACCTTATTTCGGCATTTTATGCTGTTGAGATGGGTTTGCCCTGTGCCCAGTAGCAAAAGGCAGCGGTTGGCCGATGCTCTCCATCGTGGAGGCCAGTAACACACACACACCGCAGATATTGGAAGGACACAAGTGGCTAACAACACTCGTGCTCGCCGGACCGCACGCCTTTCGCGTGCACTCGGCATCGCTCTGACCCCCAAGGCCGCCAAGTACATGGAGCGCCGTCCGTACGGCCCCGGTGAGCATGGCCGTGCCCGCAAGAAGCAGGACTCCGACTACGCCGTACGTCTGCGCGAAAAGCAGCGTCTGCGCGCCCAGTACGGCATCCGCGAAGCCCAGATGACCCGTGCCTTCGAAGAAGCACGCCGCACCAAGGGCCTGACCGGTGAAAACCTGATCGAACTGCTCGAGATGCGTCTCGACGCCCTCGTGCTGCGTGCAGGCTTCGCCCGCACCATCGCCCAGGCCCGCCAGCTGGTTGTCCACCGCCACATCCTGGTCGACGGCATCCGCGTTGACCGCCCGTCTTTCCGCGTCGCTGAGGGCCAGCTGGTCCACGTACACAGCCGCAGTGAGTCCATGCCTCCGTTCCAGGTTGCAGCAGCCGGCGCCCACCGCGACGTCCTGCCGATGGTTCCGGCCTACCTGGACGTCAAGCTTGACGCCCTGCAGGCCCGCCTGGTCCGTCGCCCCAAGCGCTCCGAGGTCCCCGTGACCTGCGAAGAGCAGCTCGTTGTGGAATTCTACGCACGCTAGATCCAACGCGACACCTTACAAAGAAGCCCGTGGCAAGCGCCGCGGGCTTCTTTGTATGTAAGGTACTTGGGGGAGTTCTGCGGTTGCCGGCTGTTTAAGCCGGGGACGCACGCAGGGACACTACGCAACAAGGAGATGAACGACTATGACTGGTGGCGATATTGCCGGCCTGATCGCGGCCGGAGTGTTTGCACTGCTCGTCCTGCTGCTGGCGGTACCGATTCTGAAGCTCGGAGGAGTGTTCGACGAAGTGCGGACCTCCATCCGTTCGATCAGCGACGGTGCCACCCCGCTCATGGACGAAGTCACCGCCACCGTCTCGACCACCAATGAGCAGCTGAAGAAGGTCGACGGGATCGCGAACAACGTCTCCGACGCGTCAGCCAACATCTCGGCACTGTCCTCGCTCGTGGCCGCCACCGTGGGTTCGCCGCTGATCAAGGTCGCCTCCTTCAGCTACGGCGTGCGAGCTGCCTTTTCTGCCCGCAAAAAGCCCGCCACCGGCCGCCGCAGCCGCTAATCCCAGCTGGAGAACCTGACATGAACAGAATCATCTGGATGGGAATCGGCGTCGCCATCGGCGTCATCGCGTTCCGCAAGATCACCGAAGCGCAGTCCAACCTGGGCCCCGAGGGCCTTAACCGTGCGGTCGGCCGGCTCGCCGACGGTCTGTACGACTTCGCCGACGCCGTCCGGGAGGGCATGACCGAGCGGGAGACCGAACTCCGAAGTGCCCTGGGCATTGATGCAGGCCTGGAGCAGACCATCGCCAAGGGCCCCATGGGCCGGGATGCAGTCCGGCGCTAGCCGCGAGAGAATGAGAATTGGGCGGCACCCGTTAAGGGGCCGCCGGCACGGCCCAAGGCCGGGACCAGACCGTTCCGCGGAGCACGCGCGCGAACCACAAACGCAGTGAATATTGAAGGGTATGTAATCAGCTCATGAAGTCGCAGGAGATCACCAAGCGCTGGATCGACTTTTTTGTCAGCAAGGGCCACACGGCGGTTCCCTCCGCCTCGCTGGTCTCCAGCGATCCGTCCCTGCTGTTCACTGTGGCCGGCATGGTCCCATTTATCCCTTACCTGACGGCCCGTGAGGAAGCGCCCTACAAGCGCGCCACCAGCGTGCAGAAGTGCATCCGGACCGGCGACATAGAGGAAGTCGGCAAGACGGCCCGCCACGGCACCTTCTTCCAGATGTGCGGCAACTTCTCCTTCGGCGACTACTTCAAGGAAGACGCCATCAAGTTCGCCTGGGAACTGCTCACCAAGAGCGTTGAAGACGGCGGCTACGGGCTGCCGCCCGAGAACCTCTGGGTCACCGTCTACGAAGAGGACGACGAGGCGGAGCAGCTCTGGCTCAAGAACACCGGCATGCCCGCCGAGCGGATTCAGCGGATGGGCAAGGCGGACAACTACTGGTCCACCGGCCAGCCCGGCCCCGCCGGGCCCTGCTCCGAGATCTACTACGACCGCGGCCCGGCCTACGGCGTCGAGGGCGGTCCGATCGCCGATGAGAACCGTTACGTGGAAATCTGGAACCTCGTGTTCATGCAGTACCAGATCGACAATGTGCGCTCCAAGGTCGACTTCGACATCACCGGTGAACTCCCCAAGAAGAATATCGACACCGGCCTCGGCATGGAACGCCTCGCGATGATCCTGCAGGGCGTCGAAAACATGTACGAGACGGACCAGGTCCGCCCCGTCATCGACAAGGCCGCCGCCCTGTCCGGCCGCGAGTACACCTCCGCCGAATCCGCGCAGGACCCGCACCACACCGACGACGTCAGGATGCGCGTCGTCGCCGACCACATCCGCTCCTCCCTCATGCTGATCGCCGACGGCGTCACCCCCTCCAACGAGGGCCGCGGCTACGTGCTGCGCCGCCTGATCCGCCGCGCCGTGCGCTCGATGCGCCTGCTCGGGGTCGAGAGGGCCTGCCTGCCGGACCTGCTGCCGGCTTCCCGGGACGCCATGAAGGGTGTGTACCCGATCGTGGAGACGGACTTCGACCGGATCAGCCGGATCGCCTACGCCGAAGAGAAAGCGTTCCTGCGCACCATCGCGTCCGGCACGGCACGCCTTGAGGACGCCGTCAAGGAGTCCCAGGCCGCCGGCCGGCCGCTTTCCGGCGCCGACGCCTTCGCCCTCCACGACACCTACGGCTTCCCGATCGACCTCACGCTCGAAATGGCCGAAGAGGCCGGGCTGAAGGTCGACGAGCCCGAGTTCCGCAAGCTCATGCTGGAACAGCGCCAGCGCGCGCAGGCCGACGCCAAGGGCAAGAAGGGGTCCCACGCGGACCTCAGCGCCTTCCAGGAGCTGCTCTCCGCCGGGGAAACCGTATTCACCGGCTACACCGAACTCACCGGCGAGTCCAAGGTGCGCGGCATCCTCGCCGGCGGCCGCAAGGTTTCCCAGGCCGCCACGGGCGACGAGATTGAACTCGTCCTGGCCGAGACCCCGTTCTATGCCGAGGCCGGCGGCCAGGCTGCCGACACCGGGCTGATCACGGGCGACGGCTTCGTCGTCGAGGTCCTCGACGTCCAGCGCCCCATCAAGGGCCTGAGCGTGCACAAGGCAATCGTCCGCGAGGGCGAAATCGGTGCCGACTCCCTCGTCCAGGCGGCGGTGGACCGGGAACGGCGGCACGCCGCAGAGCAGGCCCACACCGGCACGCACATCGTGCACGCGGCCCTGCACCAGATCCTGGGCCCGGAAGCGCTGCAGCGCGGCTCCTTCAACAAGGCCGGCTACCTGCGGTTCGACTTCGCCTGGGGTGAAGGACTGAGCCCGGCCACCCGCTCTGAAATCGAGGAAGTCTCCAACATCGCCATCCGCAACAACTACCGGGTGGAGACCAAGATCATGGGACTCGCCGAGGCCAAGGCGCTGGGCGCCATGGCACTCTTCGGCGAGAACTACGGCAACGAGGTCCGCGTGGTGGAGATCGACGGCGCCTGGTCCCGCGAACTCTGCGGCGGCACCCACGTCGAGAACACCTCGCTGATCGGCAGCCTGTCGCTGCTCGGGGAACAGTCCGTCGGATCGGGAAACCGCCGCGTTGAGGCCTTCGTCGGCATGGATGCCTTCCGGCATCTCGCTGCCGAACGCGCCCTCGTCACCGAACTCACCGAGATGCTCAAGGTTCCCTCCGGCCTGCTCACGGACCGGATCGCCACCACCCTGACCAAGCTCAAGACTGCGGAGAAGGAGCTCGAGCGCCTCCGCAAGGAGCAGTTCACGGCGGCAGCCGCGCAGCTGGTCGGCACCGCCCGGGACGCCGCCGGCGTCAAGGTTATCGCCCACGACGCGGGCCAGGTCAGCGGCGCGGACGACCTCCGCGGCCTGGCTCTGGACCTGCGGACCCGCCTCGGCTCCGAGCCGGCTGCCGTTGCGGTCGCCGGTGTGAGCAATGACCGCCCGGTCATCCTGGTCGCCACTAACGAGGCCGCCCGCGCAGCCGGCGTCAAGGCCGGCGCCCTCGTGCGCCTCGCCGCCGGAATCCTCGGCGGCGGCGGTGGCGGCAAGGATGATGTTGCCCAGGGCGGCGGCACGGACGCCGGCAAGGTCGGCGCGGCCCTCGCAGCCGTCGTGGACGCCATCACCCGGCGATAACGGACGAGACATGAACGAAGCTGCCGTGCCCGGCGTCTACCCCAAGGGCGTGAAACTCGGGGTGGACGTGGGCACCGTCAGGGTCGGTGTGGCGGTCTGCGACCGTGACGGTATCCTGGCCACACCCTTGCGCACCCTGGAGCGGAACGCCAAGAAGGACACCGACGTTCGGATCCTTGCGGCTCTGGCCCTGGAACTCGGCGTGGTCGAGATCTTTGTGGGCCTGCCGCGGACAATGAAGGGCGAGGAACATGCCTCGGCCCGGATGGCCACAGACTACGCAAAGCTACTGGCGGGTAAACTGTGGGAGTGCGGTTGCGAGGTACCGGTACGGCTGGTCGATGAGCGGCTGAGCACCGTTACCGCCCACCGGAACCTGCACGAGGCTGGCATGAGCAGCCGAAATCACCGTAAGGTTGTTGATCAGGTTGCGGCCGCAGGTATCCTGCAACATGCAATCGATATGCAAAAGGCCAGGGGGACGGAGGTCGGAAGCCGCGTGTACGCGGAGTCCGCACCGGGGCCAAGCGCGGATGGCGCTCAAGCCCGTCCGGCGCTAGACACACATTCTGCACAACGCATTCTGCCCAAAATGGAAGGCTACAGTGAGCCCGGTCAACAGTGACGACGCCTCCGGTGACGCTTTCGGCGGCCTCAGCCGTTCGCTGACGCGTAAAGAGATCAGGGCCCGGGAGCAAATCCAGCGGACCCAGGAACACGACGCCATCCCGCCGCAGGCCTTCGAAACCGGCGAGGAGACCCCGGCAGCGCCGGTTAAGCCCGCCGGCACGCCTGAGCCGCCCGCGTCGGCCCCGACCGTGCACCATGAACAAGCCCATGAGGAACCTGTGCCGGAGCGCGCCACCCAGGCGCCCGTGCACGACGAGCCCCTGCACGAACAGCCCGTGCACGACGAGGCGGTGCACAACGAGCCCGTCCCTGTCGAGCAGGCTCACAACGAGCCCCTGCACCACGAGCCCGTTTACGACGAGCCCCTGCACGAGTACCCGGGGGAGGTGGCCCGGGAGGACGCAGCCCCGGATGCCGCCGACTTTGTCCCCGGCTACGAACCCCGCCATGACTCTGAGATTCACGACGGCCACGCCGTCCACCCCTCCGGGGAAGCACGCTACGTTTACGCCGATGCGGATGCCCGCCCGGACGAATACCACCACGAGGAAGACGGCCAGGTTGTCCTGGCCGGAGGTTCAGCCATCCGCACGACGAAGGGCCCGTCCAAGAAGGTCCGCCGCCGGCGCCGCTTCTTTGCGCTGTTGCTGACCCTGTTGGTCTTCGTGGTGGCGGTCTCCGTCGGCGCGCAGTTCCTTAAACCCCTCCTCGGCGGCGACACGCTGGCCGACTTCCCCGGCCCCGGAACCGGTGAGGTCCTTATCACCGTGCCGCCGGGCTCCGGGCCGAAGTCGGTGGCAACCGAACTGCAGGAAAAGAAGGTGGTCGCGAACGCGGACACCTTCCTCCGGGAGTTCCTGGCCTCCGGCGGTGCGCTGGCCCCCGGTGATTTCACCATGCGCACTGAAATGAAGAATTCCGACGCCGTGGCCGTACTGCTGAACCGGGACCAGGACAAGGTCATGTACTTCGCCCTGAGCGCCGGGCTCAGGATCGGCGAATCGCTCCAGGCCATCTCTGAGGGCACCGGCGTTCCGGTCGCCCAACTCAAGGAGCTCAGCGACTCGCCCGGGCAGTTCGGTGTGTCGGCCAGGGCCCAGAACCTCGAAGGATTCCTCGCCCCCGGCGAGCACCGGTTCCCGCTCGGCACCCCGGCCAAGGACGTGCTGCAGAAGCTTGTGACCACGACCCTGGACGAGCTCACGTCCCAGGGCGTCACCGATCCCGAGAAACAGTACGACGTCATCACCGTCGCCAGCATCGTCCAGGCCGAAGGCGGCCAGGCGGAGTACGGCGACGTGGCGGGTGCCATCTACAACCGGCTCAAGCCGGACAACATCGAGACGAACGGGCTGATCCAGTCCGACGCAACGGTGACCTACGGGCTCGGCATCAAGAGCTTCCACATTGACGAGGCGCAGAAGGCCGACAAGTCCAACCCGTACAACACCTACGCCAACCAGGGCCTGCCGGTGGGGCCGATCGGCTCGCCGGGCAAGACGGCGATCGACGCGGCCGCCAAACCCAAGACGAACGACTACCTGTACTGGGTGACGATCAACCTGGACACCAAGGAAACCCTGTTCTCCAAGACGCTGGCGGAGCACAACACCTACGTCGCCAGATACAACGCGTGGTGTGAGGCCAACCCCGGACGCTGCGTATGACGCCCCGGGCCGCCGTGCTCGGGCATCCGATCAGCCATTCGAAGTCGCCCGCGCTGCACCGGGCCGCCTACGCCTACCTCGGTGTGAAGCTGGACTATTCGGCGATCGATGTGACCGAGGACGCGCTGCCGGCCTTTATGGACCGGATCCGGGAGGACGTGCGGCAGGGAGACAGCTGGCGCGGGCTGTCGGTCACCATGCCGCTGAAGGCCGGCATGGCCCGCGAGGTGGACGAGGTCCGCGGGGTTGCCCGCGTCCTTGGGGTCGTGAACACCGTCGCGTTTGAGCCGCCGGCGCCGGGGGACAGCACCGGCTCCACCCGTCTGGTCGGCTACAACACGGACGTCGCCGGAATCGTCAACGCGCTGCGCCACGCCGGCGCCGTTTCCGCCCCCAACGGCGTTATCCTGGGCGGAGGCGGCACCTCAGCCGCCGCCATCGCAGCGCTGCAGGAACTGGGCGCGCCGGAAGCAGTGCTGTTTGTCCGCGACGTTAGCCGCGCCGCGGAGGCACGGGCGGCCGCCGCCGCCCTCGGCATGCCTGTCCGGATCCTCCCGCTGGGCGGGGCGGCTGCCGCCCTCGCCCGCGCCGACGTCGTGATCTCCACGCTGCCGCCGCACGCCGCTGACCCGCTGGCCGAAGAACTTGCAGAGCGGTTCGCCCCGGGCACCGGGGAGACGTCCCGTGAGAGCGCGCCGGGCCTGTCCGGTGTTCTGCTGGACGTCGCCTACGACCCCTGGCCCAGCCGGATCGCCGCTGCCTGGCAGGAAGCCGGCGGCACCGTTGTCCCCGGACTCGAGATGCTCATCTACCAGGCCGTGGAACAGGTCCGCCACTTCACCGGCCTCGGTGAGGCCGTGCCGGCTGAAGTCATAGATGTGATGTGTGACGCAGTCGGGGCGCCCCGACGGGTGTTCTAACCGCCGTACATGGCAGGATGGATTTTATGTTGCGTTGGTTGACCGCCGGAGAATCCCATGGCCCGGCACTGGTTGGAATTATCGAAGGCGTGCCCGCCGGTGTGGAACTCACCAGCGCCCGGATCGCCGATTCGCTGGCCCGCCGCCGGCTCGGCTACGGCCGCGGCGCGCGGATGAAGTTTGAACAGGACGTGGTCACGATCCTCGGCGGCGTCCGCCACGGCCTCACCCAGGGCGGCCCCGTGGCCATCCAGGTCGGAAACACGGAATGGCCCAAATGGGAGCAGATCATGTCTGCCGACCCTGTGGCCCCGGAGATCCTCGCTGACCAGGCACGCAATGCCCCGCTGACCCGCCCGCGGCCCGGCCACGCCGACTTCACCGGCATGCAGAAATACGGCTTCGACGAGGCGCGTCCCGTCCTGGAACGTGCCAGCGCCCGCGAAACGGCCACCCGCGTGGCGCTGGGCACCGTCGCCTCCGCCTTCCTCAAACAGCTCGGCATCGAGCTCGTTTCGCACACGGTGTCGATCGCCAGCACCGCGGTCCCGGAAGGCCGGCCGCTGCCGGTCCCGGACAATGTCCTGGCCCTCGACGCCGACCCGCTGCGCTGCTTCGACCGCGAAACCTCCGACGCCATGGTCGCCGAGGTCGACATCGCGCACAAGGAAGGCGAAACCCTCGGCGGTGTCGTCGAGGTCCTCGCCTACGGGCTCCCGCCGGGCCTGGGAAGCTACGTCCACTGGGACCGCCGCCTCGATTCACGGCTTGCGGCCGCCCTGATGGGCATCCAGGCCATCAAGGGCGTCGAAGTCGGCGACGGCTTCCTCACCGCCTCACGCCGCGGCTCCGCCGCCCACGACGAGATTGTCAAGGACGCCGACGGCAAGATCATCCGCACGTCCAACCGCGCCGGCGGCATCGAAGGCGGCATGAGCATCGGCGACGTGCTCCGTGTCCGCGCCGCGATGAAGCCGATCGCCACCGTGCCCCGCGCCCTCAAGACCGTCGACGTCAGCACCGGCGAGGCCGCCAAGGCCCATCACCAGCGTTCCGACGTCTGTGCGGTGCCCGCGGCCGGCGTCGTCGCCGAGGCCATGGTGGCCCTTGTCCTGGCCGAGGCCGTTACGGAAAAGTTCGGCGGCGACTCCGTGCAGGAGACCGCCCGCAACATCAAGGGTTATCTGGACAACATTCCGGCGTCCCTGGACTCGATCGGCCAGTAGTGCCGGCTGAAATGCCGGCAGTGCCGGCCAGGAGGACCGCCAGGCCGATCGCGTTGATCGGGCCGATGGCGGTGGGCAAATCAGCGATCGGACACCAGCTTTCGCAGCAGCTGGGAGCGGCGTTCGTGGACACCGATGTGGTGGTGGTCGCGAACCACGGGTCCATCGCGGAGATCTTCGCCAGCCGCGGTGAGCGAGCCTTCCGGGAGCTTGAAGCCCGTGCCGTCGCACGGGCCATCGAAAACGCGCAGGGCAGCAACACCGTCATCTCCCTGGGCGGTGGCGCCGTGCTGGACTCCGGCACCCAGCAACTGCTTCAGCACTGCACCGTGGTCTACCTTGAGTGCGACGCGGACACTGTGGCGGAACGTATTGCCAGGAATTCCGGCCGGCCCCTGCTGGCTGGCGATGCCATGGAACGATGGAAGTCGCTGTTCGCCACCCGCCGGCCGGTCTACGAACGGCTGGCCGACCTGGTAATCGACGTGCGCGACGGATCAGTTCCTGATCTGGCACACAGGATTGAAAATGCCCTGCGCGGTTATGCCGCCGCGGGAACCGCGGCGGCAACCACGCCAGCGGCGACAAAGGAAGTTGAAAAGTGATCACTGAATCAACAGTCATCAAGGTCACCGGGCAGACGCCCGGTGAGAACTACGATGTCGTTGTGGGCCGCGGCCTGCTGGCAAACCTGCCCGGGCTACTGGGGGAGCGGGTAAAACGGGTACTCGTCGTCCACCCCCGCGCGCTGCGCCTCACCGGCGACACCGTCAGGGAGGAACTTTCCACGGCAGGGTTCACGGCACTCACGGCCGAAATTCCCGACGCCGAGGAAGGCAAGCACATCGAGGTGGCCTCCTTCTGCTGGCAGGTGCTCGGCCAGAACGACTTCACCCGTTCGGACGCCATCGTCGCCGTCGGGGGCGGGGCCGTGACCGACCTTGCCGGATTCGTGGCCGCGACCTGGCTGCGCGGGGTCAAGGTCATCCACATGCCCACGAGCCTGCTCGGCATGGTGGACGCCGCCGTGGGGGGCAAGACCGGGATCAACACTGCCGAAGGCAAAAACCTCGTCGGGGCGTTCCACCCGCCCGCCGGTGTGCTCGCAGACCTGGACACCCTGGACACGCTGCCCAAGAACGAGATGATCTCCGGCATGGCCGAGGTCATCAAGTGCGGCTTCATCGCCGACCCGGCCATCCTGGAGCTGATCGAAAAGGACCCGGCCGCCGTCTCGGACCCCCGCTCGGAGGCCGTGCGGGAACTCATTGAACGCGCCATTGCGGTGAAGGCCAGGGTCGTGTCCGAAGACCTGAAGGAAACCGGCCAGCGCGAGATCCTCAACTACGGCCACACCCTGGGCCACGCAATCGAACTTGCCGAGCGCTACTCCTGGCGCCACGGCGCCGCCGTCTCCGTCGGGATGATGTTCGCCGCGGAACTGGCGCGCAGCGTCGGCCGGCTCAGTGACGCGGACGCCGACCGGCACCGCAGCATCCTGGAAAGCCTCGGGCTGCCCATTACCTACCGCCGCGACCGCTGGCAGGCACTGCTCGACGGCATGCGGCGGGACAAAAAGTCCCGGGGCGACCTGTTGCGCTTCGTGGTGCTCGACGGCGTGGCCCGCCCCGGAATCCTCGATGTCCCGGACACCTCGCTGCTGTTCGCCGCGTACCAGGAGATCGCCTCCTGATGCCATTCCCCACAGGCGGCACCAGCGACTGGCCGGACGGAGGGTTGGCCGGGATCAAGATCAACCCGGACACCCTGGTGCCGCAAATCGTCAACGAGGACGCCGTCGCCGCAGCGCTGGCAGCCTCGACCGACCCCGGTGACCTGATCTTCGTGCGCCTCGTCGAGGGGCACCCCGCCGAAGCCGCGGAACTGCTGGCCGAAGCCCGGTACAACGACCCCTCCTCGCTGCGCCTGCGCATCTTCGAAGCGGATGTACTGCGGGTCTCCCACCGGCTGGACCGGGCGGTCGAACTGTTCCGCCACCTGCTGGCGGAGACCCGCGGCACCCCGGACGAGGCCGACATCCGGCAGCTGCTCGGCCGCTCCTACTTCACCAGCGGCAACATTGCCGCCGCCGTCGAAAACTTTGCCAAGGCGCTGGACCTGCGCGTGGCCGGATCCGCCGACGCGGCCCAGATCTACGCTTCGACCGTGGCGCTGCAACGCGCCCGGGACGTGCTCGACCTCGCCTCCTGAGAACCGGCAGCCGGGGCCCCCGCGGAGGCACCGCACGGGCATGTCAGGCAGCGGACCGCCGAAGCCGGTAGAATGGTACTTGGATTTTTGATAAATACGCGCTGGCAGGCCACTAGGCATGCTTGCCCGGCATAAACCGGCTGGCGGCTAGAAGCAGCCAAAAACGAAACCAGAGGAAACAGTGGCAACCACTAACGACATCAAGAACGGAACCGTCCTCAAGCTTGAGGGCCAGCTCTGGAACATCATTGAGTTCCAGCACGTCAAGCCCGGCAAGGGCGGCGCGTTCGTGCGCACCAAGATGCGTAACGTGATGTCCGGCAAGGTCGTTGACAAGACCTTCAACGCCGGACTCAAGATCGAGACCGCCACGGTGGACCGCCGCGATTACCAGTACCTGTACCAGGACGGCGCGGACTTCGTGTTCATGGACACGTCCGACTTTGACCAGCTCACGGTTCCCGGCGCAACCGTCGGTGACGCCACCAACTTCATGCTTGAGAACCAGATGGTGAACATCGCCATCCACGAGGGCAACCCGCTCTACATCGAGCTGCCCCCGAGCGTCGTGCTCGAGATCACCTACACGGAGCCGGGCCTGCAGGGCGACCGCTCCTCGGCCGGCACCAAGCCCGCCACCCTCGAAACCGGCTACGAGATCCAGGTGCCCCTGTTCGTCGAGAACAACACCAAGGTCAAGGTCGACACCCGCGACGGCAGCTACCTTGGGCGGGTCAACGACTAGTGAGTGCACGCGGTAAGGCCCGTAACCGGGCCCTGGATGTTCTCTTCGAGGCGGAACAGCGTTCCGTGTCGGCGTTCGATGTGCTGAAGTCCCGCCGCGAGCAGACGGACCAGATCGTCAACCCGTACACCCTCGAAATCGTTGAGGGCGTTGTCTCGCACCAGAGCGCGATCGACGAATTCCTGGAAACCTACTCGCAGGGCTGGACCCTGGAGCGGATGCCCTCGGTGGACCGCATCATCCTGCGGATCGGCACCTGGGAACTGCTCTACAACGACGACGTTCCCGACGGCGTTGCCGTCAGCGAGGCCGTGGCGCTTGCCAAGACCCTCTCCACGGACGAGTCGCCGTCGTTCATCAACGGCCTGCTGGGCCGGCTGCAGCAGCTGAAGCCTTCGCTGCTCGCCTGAAACAGCTCGTTCCGAAACGAAGAACCCCGCCCGGGTCACCCGGGGCGGGGTTCTTTCGTTCCCGGACATCCGGGGTTCGGCCCGGTGCAGGGCCGGGGCCGCGGTGAAGTGCGACTGTCAGCCGACGACGGCGGCCCGGAGGGCGGCGATTTCGGCGAGCTGGTGCCGCTCGTCGAGCTGGTGCGCCGGCACGTCCCGGCCGCTGAGGATCCGCTGCCGGGTGAAGGCGAGCTGGGTTGCGGCATGGAGCAGGGTCCTCATCTGCGGGCCGCGGCCGACGGACCTGGCCCAGCGCAGGGCAGCACGCCGGCCGGCACCGGTGGCCAGCATGTCCACCTCGGCCCCGGTGAACCAGCCGGCCGCCGCGTACTCCTTAAGCCGCTGGCGGGTGAGCCGGCGCTCCGCGACCCGCAGCAGCACGATGACCAGGACCGCCAGCAGGAAAGTCGGCACCTGTACCAGCACGTACTGGGCCAGGAAGTTCGGGCCCATGCTGTTCCAGCCGCTGTGCAGCAGCATGGCGGGAACCAGTCCGACGCCGAACGCCAGCACGGACAGCCCGTTGTGCCAGCGGCGCGCGGCCAGGCCCATGATCAGCCCGGTGGTGCCGGTGAAAATGGCGTGGGCGAACGGTGACATGACCCCGCGGAGGAAGAACACCACAGCGAGGTCGGTCCCGGGATCGCCGGATTCGGCGATGGCACGGCCGAAGTAGAGGATGTTCTCGGTGAACGCGAAGCCGGCCGCGATTGTGAAGGCGAACACCACACCGTCCACCGGCCCGTCGAAATGTTTCCGGGCGAAAAGCAGGAGCAACAGCAGCCCCAGGGACTTGGCGAATTCCTCGACCACCGGCGCCTGGACCGTCACGGCAAACGTCGTGTAGTCCAGGCCGGAGGCAGGCCCGGCCACGAGCGAGAAGTACGGCTGAACCAGCATCGTCACCGCAACCGACACGACGGAGCCCCACACAAAGGCGAACAGCAGCAGCGCCTTGGGCTCGGGCTCCCAGCGGTCAATGAAGCGTACCGTCAGCAGCACGGTCGCCAGCGGAACCAGCGAGGCGATAAAGCCGATAACAAACCCGGAGATGCCGGTGCTGCCCAGCAGGAAGGGCAGGACCATGAACAGGCTGATGAAGGCGAGGAAACCGCCGGCCAGCGCCAGCCCCACAACGCCGGCGGAACGGCGGCGGCTCCGGACCGCCGGAAGGGCCGGCAGGGGTGCGGGCCGGAACCGGCCGCGGTCGTTGGCCGGAGCCGGCCGGTAGAACTCGGGCTGGACATGGCCCAGCCACGTCGGGTTGGCCTGCTGGGGAAGCGGCCCCTGGCCGCCGGGGGAGTAGCCCGGGTGGTCTCGCCCCGGCCGCGGCTCGTTCGTCGTCATGGACTCGAGCCTAATGTCCGTGTGAGGTTAAACGCATGCCCGCGGCGCCGGGGCGTCAGCCCCGCTGTGGTAATTTGAAAGGGCAAACCATCCTTTTTTAATTCCGTCCCGTGAGGCGGGGAAAGGGGAGACGAGCGTTGACTTCTGTCCCAGAAGCACCGGTTCCGGCCAAGGTTGTACTCACCCGAGTGGTACTCAACCAGGCGGACATCGACCGTGCACTCACTCGTATCGCCCATGAGATTCTTGAGTCCAATAAGGGCTCCCAGGACCTGGTCCTGCTGGGCATCCCGCGGAGGGGCTACCCCCTCGCCGTGCGCCTTGCCGCCAAGATTGCCGCCGCCGATCCCACCGTGGACCCCGCCGCGATCGTGGGGCAGCTCGATGTGACCATGTTCCGCGACGACCTTTCCCACCAGGGCTTGCGCCCGCCGTACCCCACCGTCCTGCCGCGCACCGGCATCGACAACAAGGTGGTGGTGCTGATCGACGACGTCCTGTACTCCGGCCGGACCATCCGCGCCGCGCTCGACGCGATCATCGACCTCGGCCGGCCGCGCATCGTCCGCCTCGCGGTGCTGATCGACCGCGGCCACCGGGAGCTTCCCATCCGAGCGGACCACGTCGGCAAGAACCTCCCCACCTCCTCGTCCGAGAAGGTCCGGGTCCGGCTCGAGGAAACCGACTCCGCCGGCGGCGGGGGAATAGACGGCACCCCCGTCAACGAAGTGGTCATCGAGGCGACCGCGTGAAGCACCTGCTCTCCACGGAAGACCTGAGCCTGTCCAACGCCATCCGCATTCTCGACACCGCCGAGGAAATGGCGGCCGTTGGGGAGCGTGAGGTCAAGAAGCTTCCCACGCTGCGCGGCCGGACCGTGGTGAACCTGTTCTTCGAGGACTCCACCCGCACCCGCATCTCCTTCGAAGCCGCCGCCAAACGGCTCTCCGCCGACGTGATCAACTTCGCCGCGAAGGGCTCCTCCGTCTCCAAGGGCGAATCGCTCAAGGACACGGCGCAGACGCTCTCGGCGATGGGGGCCGACGCCGTCGTCATCCGGCACTGGGCCTCCGGCGCGCCGCACCGGCTCGCCGCCACGGACTGGATCGACGCCGCCGTCATCAACGCCGGCGACGGCACCCACGAACACCCCACCCAGGCGCTGCTGGACGCCTTCACGATGCGCCGGCACTGGTCGAAGCTGGCCGGCACAGCGTCCGCCGGTGCGGACCTCACCGGCATGCGGGTCGCGATCGCCGGGGACGTGCTGCACTCCCGGGTGGCCCGCTCCAACGTCTGGCTGCTACGCACCCTCGGCGCCGAAGTCACCCTGGTGGCCCCGCCCACGCTGCTGCCGATCGGGGTGGAAAAGTGGCCGTGCAGCGTCAGCTATAACCTCGACGAGACCCTTGCCCGGGGCGTGGACGCGGTGATGATGCTCCGCGTGCAGGGCGAACGGATGAACGCCTCCTTCTTCCCCACCACCCGCGAATACTCGCGCCGCTGGGGCTTTGACGACAACCGGCTCCGCGCCCTGGACAGCCTGGGCTTCAAGGACACCATCATCATGCACCCCGGGCCGATGAACCGCGGCCTGGAGATTTCCTCCGCCGCGGCGGACTCGCCCCGCTCCACGGTCCTGGCCCAGGTCCGCAACGGCGTGTCCATCCGGATGGCGGCCCTCTACCTGCTGCTCTCCGGGGACACCCGCGAACCGGCGCACCAAGCGAACTCCACTCATTCCACCTCCGCAGAGAACAACTCCGCCAACGTCACCAAGGAGAGCCACTGATGGCATCACAGCAACAGGACGCAGGCACCGGCGCCTACCTGATCCGGGGCGCCGCCATTCTCGGCGGAGCACCTGAAGACCTCCTGATCCGGGACGGGATCATCGCCGAACGCGGCAAGAACCTCCCGGCCGACGGCGCGACCGTCATCGAGGCCGCCGGACTCGTGGCCCTGCCCGGCATGGTGGACATCCACACCCACCTGCGCGAACCCGGCCGCGAAGACGCCGAAACGGTCGAGACCGGCACCCGCGCCGCGGCCCTGGGCGGCTACACCGCCGTGCACGCGATGGCGAACAGCACGCCGGTGGCGGACACCGCCGGCGTCGTCGAACAGGTCCTCACCCTGGGCCGCACCGCCGGCTGGGTGGACGTCCGCCCGGTGGGCGCGGTCACCGTCGGCCTCGCGGGGGAGCAGCTCGCCGAACTCGGCGCCATGGCAGACTCCCGCGCCCGGGTCCGGGTCTTCTCCGACGACGGCATCTGCGTCCACGACCCCGTGCTGATGCGCCGCGCACTGGAATACGTCAAGGCGTTCGACGGCGTCGTGGCCCAGCACGCGCAGGAACCCCGGCTCACCGCCGGCGCGCAGATGAACGAGGGCGAGGTCTCCGCCGTCCTCGGACTCACCGGCTGGCCCGCCGTCGCCGAGGAAAGCATCATTGCCCGGGACGTGCTGCTCGCCCAGCACGTCGGCTCCCGGCTGCACGTCTGCCACGTCTCCACCGCCGGGTCCGTGGAGATCATCCGCTGGGCCAAGTCCCGCGGCGTGAACGTCACGGCCGAGGTCACCCCGCACCACCTCTGGCTCACGGACGAACTTGCCCGCAGCTACGACCCGGTCTACAAGGTCAACCCGCCGCTGCGCACCGACGCCGATGTCCAGGCCCTGCGCGCCGCACTGGCCGACGGCACGATCGACGTCGTGGGCACCGACCACGCCCCGCACCCGAGCGAGCACAAGGAATGCGAGTGGGCCCAGGCGGCCATGGGCATGACCGGGCTGGAAACCGCGCTGTCGGTGGTGCAGCACACCATGATCGAAACCGGGCTGATGGGCTGGGCGGACTTCGCCCGCGTCACCTCCGCCGCTCCGGCCGCGATCGGCCGGCTGGCCGACCAGGGCCGCCCGCTCGACGCCGGCGAGCCCGCCAACGTCACACTGGTGGACCCGGCTGCGCGCTGGACCGTGGACCCTTCTAAGATGGCAACCATGGGCCGTAACTCTCCGTTTGCCGGCCGGGAACTTCCCGGCAAGGTGGTGGCGACATTCTTCAAGGGCCACCCCACCGTCCTCGACGGCAAGCTCAACACCCCGTACCGGTGGCTCCCGGAGAACACAGAGTTTTCCGGCACCGCGGCGGCGGGCAGCAACTGATGGACAAACTTCCCTTCTTCCTGCTGATGCTGGCCCTCGCCGTTGGCATTTTCGCCATGCTGGCGGTCGGCTGGCGGAACCGCCTGCGCCGCCAGGCCGACGTCGACCCGCTGCCGGAGATCCCCGCGGAACTGGGCGCGCCGCTGGCAGCAGCCGACGGGCAGTACGTCGCCTCCACCACAGCCGGTGACTGGCTGGACCGGATCGCCGTCCACAATCTGGGCATCCGCACCAACGCCGAACTGAGCGTCCACCCGGAAGGCGTGCTCTTCGACCGCTCCGGCGCCGGCCCGGTCTTCATCCCCGCGGCCAGGCTCACCGGGGTGCGGCAGGAAAGCGGCATGGCCGGAAAGTTCGTCGAAAAGGACGGGCTGCTGGTGCTCAGCTGGATGCTCGGCACCCGCGAACTGGATTCCGGATTCCGCACCCGGCACGCCGAAGACAAAACCACCCTCCTCAACGCCCTGCAAGATTTGATCCCCGCGGCCCCTCAGGCCAATGCCGATAGTGGAAAGTAACAACGTGACGGACCCGAACCAGATGACATCAAACGCAGCAGCATCCACGCCCGCAGCCCTCGTGCTCGAGGACGGCCGGATCTTCCGCGGCACCAGCTACGGCGCCACCGGAACCGCGCTCGGCGAGGCCGTGTTCGCAACCGGCATGACCGGCTACCAGGAAACCATCACGGACCCCTCCTACGCCCGCCAGCTCGTGGTCCAGACCGCCCCGCACATCGGCAACACCGGTGTGAACAAGGACGACGCCGAGTCCCGGCGGATCTGGGTGGCCGGCTACATCGTCCGCGACGCCGCCCGCCGCCCCTCCAACTGGCGCTCCGAACGCAGCCTCGACGACGAACTGGTCGAACAGGGCATCGTCGGCATCCAGGGCGTGGACACCCGCGCCATCACCCGCCACCTCCGCGAGCACAAGACCATGCGCGCCGGCATCTTCTCCGGCGACGCCGTCCGGGCCACCGACAAGGAACTCGTCGACACCGTCCTGGCGAGCGCCCCGATGGAAGGCTCACGCCTGGCCGAGGAAGTCAGCGTCGACAAGGCCTACACCGTGGAACCGAAGGACTGGGGCTGGGACGGCGAACCGCGCTTCAGCATTGCCGCCATCGACCTCGGCATCAAGCGGATGACCCCCATCCGCTTCGCCGAGCGCGGCGTCCGGGTGCACGTGCTGCCGGCCACCGCGACCCTGGCCGATGTCCAGGCCGTCAACCCCGACGGCTTCTTTATGTCCAACGGCCCGGGGGACCCCGCGACCGCCGACAACCAGGTCAAGCTGCTCCGCTCGGTCCTGGACGAGAAGATTCCCTACTTCGGCATCTGTTTCGGCAACCAGATCCTGGGCCGTGCCCTGGGCTTCGGCACCTACAAGCTGCGCTACGGCCACCGCGGGATCAACCAGCCCGTGATGGACCGCCGCACCGGCAAGGTCGAGATCACCTCGCAGAACCACGGCTTCGCCGTCGACGCCCCGCTCGACGGCGCCACCCAGGCCCCCGAGGAGCGCTTCGGCCGCGTCGAGGTCAGCCATGTGAGCCTCAACGACGACGTCGTCGAAGGCCTGTCCTGCCTGGACATCCCGGCCTTCTCGGTGCAGTACCACCCCGAGGCCGCCGCCGGCCCGCACGACGCCGCCTACCTTTTCGACCGCTTCATCGACCTGATGGCGGACACCAAGAAGGCAGCCTCCAAAACTTCCACCGAATCCAAGACTGAGGACAAGAAGTAATGCCCAAGAGAACTGACCTCAAGAGTGTCCTGGTCATCGGTTCCGGCCCGATCGTGATCGGCCAGGCGGCCGAATTCGACTACTCCGGCACCCAGGCGCTGCGCGTCCTCAAGGAGGAAGGCCTCCGCGTCATCCTCGTCAACTCCAACCCGGCCACGATCATGACCGACCCGGAGTTCGCCGACGCCACCTACATCGAGCCGATCACCCCCGAAGTGGTCGAGAAGATCATCGCCAAGGAACGCCCGGACGCGCTGCTGCCCACCCTGGGCGGGCAGACCGCGCTCAACACCGCCATCGCGCTGGACAAGAACGGCGTGCTGGCGAAGTACAACGTGGAGCTGATCGGCGCCAACATCGCCGCCATCGAACTCGGCGAGGACCGGCTGAAGTTCAAAGGCGTGGTGGAGCGCTGCGGCGCCGAATCGGCCCGCAGCCACATCATCCACACCATCGACGAGGCGCTCACCGCCGCGCAGGACCTGGGCTACCCGATGGTCGTCCGGCCCTCCTTCACCATGGGCGGCCTTGGCTCCGGCCTCGCCTACGACGAGAACGACCTCCGCCGGATCGTCGGGCAGGGACTGCAGTACAGCCCCACGTCCGAGGTGCTGCTCGAAGAGAGCATCCTGGGCTGGAAGGAATACGAGCTCGAGATGATGCGCGACAAGAACGACAACGTCGTGGTCGTCTGCTCCATCGAGAACTTCGACCCGGTCGGCGTGCACACCGGCGACTCGATCACCGTCGCCCCCGCCCTGACCCTGACCGACCGCGAGTACCAGCGCCTGCGCGACATCTCCATCGCCGTCATCCGCGAGGTCGGCGTCGACACCGGCGGCTGCAACATCCAGTTCGCCATCGAGCCCGACACCGGCCGCGTCGTCGTGATCGAGATGAACCCGCGCGTCTCCCGCTCCTCAGCCCTGGCCTCCAAGGCCACCGGCTTCGCGATCGCCAAGATCGCCACCAAACTCTCGCTCGGCTACACCCTGGACGAGATCCCGAACGACATCACGCAGAAGACCCCGGCCTCCTTCGAGCCGACCCTGGACTACGTCGTCGTGAAGGTCCCGCGCTTCGCCTTCGAGAAGTTCCCGGCGGCGGACCCCACGCTGACCACCACCATGAAGTCGGTGGGCGAGGCCATGGCCATGGGCCGGAACTTCACCGAGGCACTGCAGAAAGCGCTGCGTTCCCTCGAGCAGAAGGGCTCCCAGCTGGACTTCAGCCACGTCCCGGAATGGGAAGTCCCGGAACTGATCGAGAAGTCCAAGCGGCCCACGACCGACCGGCTGCACCAGGTCCAGCGCGCCCTGCTTGGCGGTGCCACCGTGGAGCAGCTCTTCGAAGCGACGAAGATCGACCCCTGGTACCTGGACCAGCTCCAGCTGCTCAACGAGATCTCCATCGAGATCCGCAAGGCCGCGGCCCTGACCCCGGAGATGCTGACCCGGGCCAAACGCCACGGCTTCTCCGACGAGCAGATCGGTGCCCTGACGCACAACTCCGAGGACGTCGTCCGCGGCGTCCGGCAGGCCCTCGGCATCCGCCCGGTCTACAAGACCGTGGACACCTGCGCCGCAGAGTTCGCCGCGTACACGCCCTACCACTACTCCTCCTACGACGAGGAGGATGAGGTCGCGCTGCACGCCAAGCCGTCCATCATCATCCTCGGATCCGGGCCCAACCGGATCGGCCAGGGCATTGAGTTTGACTACTCCTGCGTCCACGCCTCCATGGCGCTGCGCAAGGCCGGCTACGAGACCGTGATGGTCAACTGCAACCCCGAGACCGTCTCCACCGACTACGACGTCTCCACCCGGCTGTACTTCGAGCCGCTCACGCTGGAGGACGTGCTCGAGGTCATCGCGGCCGAGGAGCGCACCGGCGGAGTGATGGGCGTCTTCGTCCAGCTCGGCGGCCAGACCCCGCTCAAGCTCGCCCAGCAGCTCGCCGACGCCGGCGTGCCGATCCTCGGCACCTCACCGGAAGCGATCGACCTCGCCGAGCACCGCGGCGCCTTCTCCCAGGTGCTCGACCGGGCCGGACTGATCTCACCGAAGAACGGCACCGCCGTCTCCTTCGAGGACGCCAAGAAGATCGCCGACGAGATCGGCTACCCGGTCCTGGTCCGGCCGTCCTACGTGCTCGGCGGCCGCGGCATGGAGATCGTCTACGACGAGCCCAATCTCTCCCGCTACATCGCCAACGCCACGGAGATCACCCCGGACCATCCGGTACTGATCGACCGGTTCCTCGAGGACGCCGTCGAAATCGACGTCGACGCCCTCTACGACGGCACCGAAATGTACCTCGGCGGCATCATGGAGCACATCGAGGAAGCCGGCATCCACTCCGGCGACTCGGCCTGTGTGCTGCCGCCCATCACCCTGGGCAACAACGTCCTGGAGCGGGTCCGCACCGCCACGCTGGCGATCGCCGAGGGCGTGGGGGTCCGCGGCCTGATCAACATCCAGTTCGCCCTGGCCTCCGATGTGCTCTATGTCCTGGAGGCCAACCCGCGTGCCTCCCGCACCGTCCCGTTCGTCTCCAAGGCGACCGGCGTGCAGATGGCCAAGGCGGCGGCCCTGATCGGCACCGGCGTGACCATCAACCAGCTCCGCACGGCCTACAAGATGCTGCCGGAAACCGGCGACGGCTCCACCCTGCCGCTGGACGCCCCGGTCTCGGTCAAGGAGGCCGTGCTGCCGTTCAGCCGCTTCCGCACCCCTGAAGGCAAGGTGGTGGATTCGCTGCTCGGGCCGGAAATGCGCTCCACCGGCGAGGTCATGGGCATCGACAAGCACTTCGACACGGCCTTCGCCAAGAGCCAGGCGGCCGCGAACAACGCGCTGCCCACCGAGGGCAAGATCTTCGTCTCCGTGGCCAACCGGGACAAGCGCTCGGTCATCATGGGCGTGAAGCGGCTCTCCGACCTGGGCTTCGAGATTGTCTCCACCGGCGGCACCGCCGATGTGCTGCGCCGCAACGGCATCCAGGCCACCCCGGTCCGGAAGGTCGCCGACGGCTCCAGCGCCGAAGGCGAGGGGACCATCGCAGATCTCGTCATCGCCGGCGAGATCGACATGGTCTTCAACACCCCCTCCGGCGGCGAAGCCCGCAGTGACGGCTACGAACTGCGCGCCGCGGCGACGTCGATCGGCATCCCCTGCATCACCACGGTTGCCGAGTTCAACGCCGCCGTCCAGGCGATCGAGGCGCTGCGGACCTACGAGTGGTCGGTCACGAGCCTGCAGGAGCACGCCGCGGCACTGTTTGCGTCCCAGGAACGCGTCTCACAGGAACGCGTCTCGCTGGCCGCGGAAACGCAGAAAACATCCGCACATGCCTGAGACTGTCACCACTGACCCCACCGGCCGGGAGTCCTTCGGCTCCCGGCTGGGCCGGGCCATGGCGGACCGCGGTCCGTTGTGCGTCGGGATCGATCCGCACCCGGCCCTGCTCCAGAGCTGGGGACTGAACGACGACCTCGCCGGGCTGGAGCGCTTCTCGCTCTGCGTCCTGGAGGCGGTGGCTCCGCTCGCTGCCGCGGTCAAGCCGCAGGTAGCGCTGTATGAGCGGCACGGTTCGGCCGGAATAGCCGTCCTGGAACGCGTCCTCGCCGCAGCGGCGGAGGCCTCGGTCCTGACCATTGCCGACGCCAAGCGCGGCGACATCGGCTCCACCATGGCCGCTTACGCCGATGCCTGGCTGCGCGACGGTTCGGCCCTGGCCGCTGACTCGGTCACACTGAGCCCGTACCTGGGCTTCGAATCGCTCCGGCCGGCCCTGGACCTCGCGGCACAGACCGGCCGCGGCGTCTTTGTCCTGGCGCTGACCTCGAACCCTGAGGGCGCCTCCGTCCAGCACGTTGGCGGCGCGGATTCCGTGGCCCGCCGGATCGTCCGGGCGGCAGCCGCGGAGAACCGGCGCTACCCGGGGGAGATGGGTTCAACCGGACTCGTCGTCGGCGCGACCGTCGGCTCCGCGCTCACGGACCTTGACCTGGACCTCGCCGCGGTGCGCGGCCCGATCCTCGCCCCGGGACTCGGTGCGCAGGGCGCCACGGCAGCGGACTTGCGCCGCACCTTCGGCAGCGCCTACGGCCAGGTGCTGGGCACCTCAAGCCGGGACATCCTCGGTGCCGGACCGCGGATCCAGGACCTGCGTGACGCCGCCCGGCGGACCCTTGAGGAGCTGCGCGCGGCCTAGGACAGACCCCCGGGTGGCAGGGACTGCGGCGCGCTCCTCATAGGCAGGGACGGCGCGTTCATCACCGGCAGCGACTTCCTCATGGACGGCGGCGTCACAGCATCGTACTTCTACGGCGAACTCAAGCCGCAGTGAACGCCGCCGGCACATCCGGCTGCGCCCAGGGCCGGGGCCGCGCGTCAACGGGGCTGCGCAGCGGAACTTGTCCATTGATTTCTGCCAGGCCGAGACGGTAGGTTCAGGACAAGTCCGCGGTACCGGCCGGGGCACTGTTCGGCCCGTCCGGACGGGCCGTGTGCGGTCCGTCCGACAACGCAGGGAGGCATTCAGTGAGTTTGCGACCCCTCACTCCGCAGGAGCGTGCCGACGCCCTCGCGAAGGCCGCCGCCGCCAGGACCACCCGGGCCGCAGCCAAGGACCGCCTAAAGTCAGGCACCCTGACAATCGCGGAATTGCTCAGTGCCGGGCAGACCGACGATGCGATCGCCCGGATGCGGATCGTGGAACTGCTCGAGGCGCTGCCCGGCATCGGGCGGGTGCGCGCCGCGGCGATCATGGAACAACTCGGGATCGCGGCCTCGCGGCGGGTCCGCGGCCTGGGAATTCACCAGCGCCGGGCGCTGGTAGATTTTATAGACGACAAACAGCCCGGTCCACCGGGCTGACTCCAACCCCGCCCGAAGGAATATGTGAGCAACAAACCGGGACTGACAGTCCTCGCCGGCCCGACGGCTGTTGGTAAAGGCACAGTGTCCACCTACATCCGGGACAACTATCCCGGCGTCTGGCTTTCCGTCTCGGCGACCACGCGCCCTCCGCGGCCCGGCGAGATCGACGGCGTCCACTACTTCTTCAAGTCAGCCGAGGAATTTGATTCCCTGGTCGAAAACGGGGAACTGCTGGAGTGGGCCGTGGTCCACGGACGCAACCGCTACGGCACGCTGCGCAGCAGCGTGGACGCTGCGATTGCCGACGGCCGTTCCGTGCTGCTGGAGATTGACCTGCAGGGCGCCCGGCAGGTCAAGCAGGCGGTGCCGGAGGCGCAGTTTGTCTTCCTCGCGCCCCCGAGCTGGGACGAAATGGTCCGCCGCCTCGTGGGCCGCGGCACGGAAACAGCCGAAGAACAGCAGCGGAGGCTGGAAACCGCTAAACTAGAACTTGCCGCTGAACCGGAGTTTGACCACACCGTCATCAATGATGACGTTCGACGGGCAGCGGACGAGCTTGTTTCACTCATGGGGCTGACCCCGAACCCGCGCTAGGCGCCGGGACGTATCGGCCCGTTAGAATTTGGAGAATTCGTGTCCACGAACCTTGAAGGCATCATCAACCCGCCGATCGACGAGCTGCTGAAGGCTGCCGATTCGAAGTACGGACTGGTGATTTTCGGCGCCAAGCGCGCCCGCCAGATCAACGCTTACTACGCCCAGCTGCACGAGGGCCTGTTCGAGTACGTCGGCCCGCTGGTCGACACCAAGCTGAACGAGAAGTCGCTCTCCATCGCGCTGCGCGAAATCAACGAAGGCAAGCTCGTTTCCACTCCGATCGAACCTGCAGAGTAGTTCCGCAGACGCAGACGGAGTCTCACGTGCGCATAGTCCTCGGAGTCGGGGGAGGGATAGCCGCCTACAAGGTGGCGTCGCTCCTCCGGCTTTTTACTGAAGCCGGCCACGACGTCACAGTCATCCCCACGGAGGCCGCGACCCGCTTCGTCGGCGTCGCCACGTGGGAGGCGCTGTCCGGGCACCCGGTCAGCAACAGCGTCTTCGACGAGGTGCACACCGTCAACCACGTCCGCCTTGGCCACGAGGCCGAGCTGATCGTGGTGGCCCCCGCCACCGCGGACCTGCTGGCCCGCGCCGCCACCGGCCAGGCCAACGACCTCCTGAGCAACACCCTGCTCATGGCCGGGAGCTGCCCGGTGTTGATGGCCCCCGCCATGCACACCGAGATGTGGCAGCATCCGGCGACCCAGGCCAACGTCGAGACACTCCGCAGCCGGGGCGTCACGGTGGTGGAGCCCGCTTCCGGCAGGCTGACCGGCTCGGATTCCGGGCCGGGCCGGCTGCCCGAGCCCGATGCCATCTTCGACGCGGCCCTGGCCCTTGCCGGTGCGCCGGCGGTGCCCGCGACTGTCCCGCTGCCGCCATCCGATGCCACGCTCGCTGCGCCGAGGGGACCGCTGGCCGGCCTCACGGTCACGATCAGCGCCGGCGGCACCCGCGAACCTCTGGACCCCGTCCGGTTCCTCGGAAACCGGTCCTCCGGCAAGCAGGGGGTGGCGCTGGCTGCCGCCGCCCGCGAAGCCGGCGCCAGGGTCCGGCTGCTGGCCGCCCACATGGACGTCATGCCGCCGGCCGGCGTGGACGTCGTCAAGGTGGGGACCGCCCTGGAGCTCCGCAAGGCCGCCCTGCACGCCGCCGCCGATTCCGACGTCATCATCATGGCCGCCGCCGTCGCGGACTTCCGTCCGGCGGATGTCGCCGGGACGAAGATCAAGAAGCGCGACGACGTCGCCGATCCCGTCATCACGCTGGTCCGGAACCCGGACATCCTGCGCGAGCTCGTCGAAATCCGGGATGCCGCCTCCCGCCGCCAGCTGATCGTCGGCTTCGCGGCCGAAACCGGCGACGCCGACGGCGACGTCCTGGACTACGCCGCGGACAAGTTGCGCCGCAAGGCCTGCGACCTGCTCGTGGTCAACCACGTGGGGGAGGACAAGGTCTTCGGCGAGGACACCAACTCCGTAGTCATCCTTTCCCGGTCCGGCTCCGAACGCCAAGAGGCGTCGGGTTCAAAATCCGACGTTGCGGCTGCCGTGATCGACCGCATCAGCGCCGAGCTGAGCCGGGTCGTCCCGCCCGCCTGAACCCGGCGTAAGCAACGTCTCCTTAGCACAGTGACACGCGCCGCCGGACGTCCGTATTCCAACCAGTAAGGTAGTTGAGTGACTTTACCGCTGCACATCCCTGCTTTCCACGGGTCCACGCCCGCCTCGCTCCGGCTCTTCACGTCCGAGTCGGTGACCGAAGGACACCCCGATAAGATCTGTGACCAGATCAGCGATGCGATCCTCGATGCCCTGCTGGCCAAGGATCCCGAGTCCCGGGTGGCCGTGGAGACGCTGGCCACCACCGGGCTGGTCCACGTCGCCGGAGAAGTCACCACCGACGCCTACGTCGAAATCCCGCAGATCGTCCGGGAAACCATCCTGGGCATCGGCTACGACTCCTCGGCCAACGGATTCGACGGTGCCCGCTGCGGCGTGTCGGTCTCCATTGGCCAGCAGTCCAACGACATCGCCGGGGGCGTCTTCAACTCGCTCGAAGCCCGCGAGGGACGCCAGGAGGACGACTACGACCTCCAGGGCGCCGGGGACCAGGGCCTGATGTTCGGCTACGCCAGCGATGAGACCCCCTCCTACATGCCGGTTCCGATCTGGCTCGCGCACCGCCTCTCCGAGCGGCTGACCGAGGTCCGCAAGAACGGCGAACTCTCCTACCTTCGTCCCGACGGCAAGACCCAGGTCACCGTCGGCTACGACGGCGACCGGCCCGTGTCGGTCGAAACGGTTGTCATCTCCAGCCAGCACGCCGAAGGCGCCAGCCTGGACCGGCTCCGCGCCGATCTCGCCGCCCACGTGGTTGACCCGGTCATGGCGCTGTCCAACCTGGACATCTCCCGGGCCCGGAACATCCTGAACCCGGCCGGTGCTTTTGTCATTGGCGGCCCGGTCGGCGACGCCGGCCTCACCGGCCGCAAGATCATCGTCGACACCTACGGCGGCATGGCCCGCCACGGCGGCGGCGCCTTCTCCGGCAAGGACCCGTCCAAGGTGGACCGCTCGGCAGCGTACGCGATGCGCTGGGTGGCCAAGAACGTGGTCGCTGCCGGTCTCGCGAAGCGCGCCGAAATCCAGATCGCCTACGCGATCGGCCAGGCCCGCCCGGTGGGAACCTACGTCGAGACCTTCGGGACCGAGACCGTGGACCCCATCAGGATCAGTGCCGCGATCGCCGAAATCTTCGACCTGCGCCCCCGGGCCATCATCGACGCGCTCGACCTCAAACGCCCGATCTACGCCAAGACCGCGGCCCACGGCCATTTCGGCCGCGATGATCCCGACTTCACCTGGGAGCGACTGGACCGGGTCGACGCGCTGAAGGCTTTCTTCAACGCCTGAGAACGTCCATCCCGGTGCAGTGAATGTCACTGCCCTGTGATGTGCTGTAGCCAGGCCGCCGATCCCGGCGGCCTGGCTGTTCTTTTTGAGCCGGCGCTTATCGGGCCGGCACTGGACCTGGCCGGTACTGGCTTGCTGAAGGGAGGACGAACGATGAGCCCGATCCATGGCGCCGCAGCGCCGGACGAACCGCTCCAGCTGTCGCTGCTCCAGGGCTTCCCCGCCTCCGCGGCTGCAGCGCCCGGCCCGGCCCTCGCGGCCCGGCTCCCGGTGGCACGGGTGCGGCTGGAGTCCTCCCTTCCGCACCTGGACCGGCCCTTCGACTACAGCGTGCCGGCCGGCCTCGACGCCGCGGCACAGCCCGGTGTCCGGGTGAAGGTAAAGTTCAACGGCCAGGAACTCCCCGGTTACCTGATGGACCGGGTGGCGGAATCCGACGCCGGCCACCCCCTCGTCCCGCTGCACAAGGTGATCTCTCCGGTTCCGGTGCTGACCGCCCCGGTCGCGGAACTCGCCGGACGCGTCGCGGCGCGTTATGCCGGCAGCGTCAGCGACGTCCTGCGCGTGGCCGTGCCGCCGCGGATGGCGAAACTCGAGAAGGACCTCGCCCCGGAGGGAGTCCTGGATCCGTCCCTTTTCGCGGACGGGGCGGCCGAGGACGGGACAGGAGCGGCAATTCCTGCAGGTCTCGAGGCCTCCAGCTGGTCCTCCTACCGCAACGGCCCGGCCTTCCTCCAGCACCTCGGGACGGGGGAGTCGCCCCGCGCCGTGCTGAGCGCGCTCCAGGGCTACGGCCCCGGAGGCTGGCCCCGGATGATCGCCGAGGCCGTCGCAGCCGTCCGGCTCTCCGGCCGCGGCGCCATCGTCGTCGTGCCCGACTACCGGGACCTGGACCGGGTCGAAGCCGCGCTCCTGCGGGTCCTGCCGGCCGGGGACGTCGCCCGCCTCACCGCCGACGATGGCCAGACCCCGCGGTACCGCAGCTTCCTCCGGATCCTCAGCGGTGCCGCCGGGGTCGCCGTCGGAACCCGGTCCGCCGCTTACGCCCCCGTCCGCAATCCCGGCCTCGTGGTCTGCTGGGACGACGGCGACGATCTGCACATCGAGCAGCGTTCCCCCTACGCCCACAGCCGCGAAGTCCTGCTGCTGCGCGCCGAACAGGAGGGCGCCGCCTGCCTGCTCGCCGGGCACACCCGGAGCACCGAAACCCAGCGCCTCGTCGAGGCCGGCTGGGCGTGGCCGGTGGAGGCGGACCGCGCCGTCGTCCGCCGGACCGTTCCACGGGTGCTGAACACCGCGGACAGCTTCGAACTCGAGCATGATCCGCTGGCCAGGATCGCCCGGCTGCCCGGGGCCGCCTGGCGCGCCGCCAAGGACGGACTCGAACGCGGCCCGGTGCTGGTCCAGGTGGCGAGGGCCGGCTACGCACCATCGCTCGCCTGCGACAACTGCCGTGAACCGGCGCGCTGTACTGCCTGCAGCGGGCCGCTTGCCATCGCCGGGGCCAGCGGGAGCTCAGCCATTCCACAGTGCCGCTGGTGTTCGACTCCGGCGCCGGACTGGCGCTGCGGAACGTGCAACGGTGTCCGGCTCCGCCGGGGAGCCACCGGCGCCCTCCGCACGGCCGAAGAACTGGGCCGCGCCTTCCCGGGCAAACCGGTGGTCACCTCGTCCGGGGACCGGGTGCTGGCCACGGTCCCTGACTCGAAAGCCCTGGTCGTGGCCACAGTGGGCGCGGAGCCGGTCGCGGACGGCGGCTATGCGGCGGCCCTGCTGCTCGACGGCGATTCGCTGCTGCGGCGCGAAAACCTGCGGGCCGGGGAGGACGCCGTCCGGCGCTGGTTCAACGCCGCCGCCCTGGTCCGCCCTGCGGGCGCCGGCGGTTTGGTGGTCATCACCGCGGACGACGCGGCCGGCGTCGGTGCCCTGCTTCGCTGGGATCCCGCCGGCTATGCCCAGCGGGAACTTTCCCTGCGCCAGGAACTGCAGCTCCCCCCGGCTGTCCGGGTCGCTTCCATCACCGGCGGCCGGACCGCCGTCGGACACTTCAGCGAGGCCGTCGAACAGCAGCTTGGACCGCAGGGAATCGTGCTGCGGACGGCCGGCCCGGCGCCCCTCGTGATGACCGGCGCCCCCGGCCAGGGTGGAGCCGCGGGATCCGGCGTCGAGGACGTGAGGACGTTACTGTTCATCCCGTACAGCCAGGCCACGCAAGTCACACGGGTGCTGCGGGCGGTCAAGGTCGCCGCCGCCGCCAAACGCACGGACGACCCGGTTCAGCTGCGGCTCGACGGCGTGGACGTGCTCTGAACAGGATAATCCCGAATTCGCCGGTACGCTGCGGGGTTGCCAACCGGCGACCCCGCAGCGTACCGGCGAGTCCGGCGTGGATTCTTCGCGCAGGCTACTTCCGGGACGGGTTTTTCGGGTGCCCCGTGCGGCGTGCGCGCAGTGCTACGGCCTCTTCGGCGACGTCCAACAGCCTGCGGGCGGACTCGGCCCAGCTGAACTCCGCGGCGCGCTCCACCGAGCGCATTGAACGGGCCTTCCACAGGTCCGGCTCCGCAAGCTTCCGGACCGCCGCGGCCAACTCCGCCGGCGAATCGGGATGGACGTAACTGACGGCGTCGCCGCCCACTTCGCGGAAGATTGGAATGTTGCTGGCGATCACGGGGGTGCCGTGGGACATGGCTTCGACCAGGGGCAGTCCATAGCCCTCCGCCTTGGAGAGGCTGATCAGGGCCGTGGTGCGTCCCAGCATGGCCTCGTACTCGGCGTCAGTCACACCGTTGTGGAAGACGATGTCCGCGCCCGCCGGTGCCAGGGCCTCGAGTTCCGCCCGGCGTTCAGGGGTGATCCGGCTGAGCAGGTGCAGGCTCATGTCCGGGAGTTCCGCCATGCCCCGGATCATCGTCTCCACGTTCTTATAGGGCATGAAGGAACCCATGTACAGCAGCGTTTTGTCCGCTCCCGCCCCGGGGTCCCGCGGCGTGTGGCCGTGCTGAGGGGCGTTGCCCACGATCCGGACGGGACGCTTGGTCAGACGGTACTTCGAGATCAGCGCCGCGGTCGTGGAGCTGATGGTGGCGACGACGTCGGCCCGGTTCAGCAGCAGCCGCTGCGGCCAGAACGCCTTGTGGTACAGCCGCCAGAGGACCCGGACGGGGGCCGGCAGGAAGCCAGGAGGTGCCGGGTGTTCGTAATAGATCAAGTCGTGCAGGGTCAGCACCAGGGCGTACTTTCGGCCCCAGCTGCCCATGGTCTGCATCGGACATACCACCACGTCGGCGCCGAGCCTGTTGACCTTGCTGGCGACGAACAGCTCGGCAGGGGACAGCGGGCTGTTGATCAGGGTGTACGGCACATCCGGCAGCAGGGCCAGCTGGCGGACGTCGCTGATCAGCATGGAGACGTCGGCGATTTTGGCCGTGGCCGCAATCAGGCTGGCACCGTACCGGCTGATGCCGTCATGGTGGTCCAGCCGGGTGTAGCGGGCATCGATGAGAATTTTCACGCGGAATGGTCCTTCAGGAATCGGCGGATGAAGCCGGCGGCGGGTTCCGGGGTTTCGTAGTGGATCAGATGGCCGACGCCGGGGATAACGTCAAGATGCGCATCCGGCAGCAGGGCCAGCAGGGTGTGCTGGTCCGGCAGCATGGCGATCTCGTCCTTCTCCCCGGCAATCAGCAGCACGGGAAGGGCCAGGCTGCGGGCCACTTCCGCCACGTTGCTGCCGACCGAGGCCTTAAACGCCTCGAGCAGGCTCGCCCGGTCCGCGAATGCGGAGAAATAGGCGCTGTGCTGGGCGTGCACAAAACGGCGGAGCTGTTTGTCCCGGGTCTTCGCCATCGTTTCGCTCATGACCCGGACGATCAGTTGGCTGCGCAGCAGGCCCTGTCCGAGCCGGCGGGGCAGACGCGCGGCGGCTTCGTAATACAGGACGGCCATCTTGGTCATGAGCCCCTTGGGGCCCTCGAGGGCAGGGGCGGCGATCGGGTTGATCAGGATCAGCTCCGAGACCGTGCCGGGGTGGGCCGCCACATAGTGGCTCGCGACAATGGAGCCAAAGGAGTGGCCCAGCAGGACCGTGTCGGGGCCCAGACCCAGGGCCCCCATAAAGTCAGCGATAAACCGGCCGTAGCGTTCAACACTGTGTTCGGCACCCGCGAAAGCGGCAGAGCTGCCGAAGCCGGGGAGGTCCGGCATGATCAGTCGCATTTCGGGGAGCTGGTCGGCCACCCGGAGCAGCCCGTGGTGGTCGCCGCGGAAGCCGTGGATGACCAGGATGGTCCGGGTCTCCGGGGTTACGCGGACCGGTTCGTAGCTCCAGTACGCCACCTTCGTGCCGTCAAGCTCGACCTCGGCGGCATGGGTGCGGGCCTGAAGCCCGGCGCTGAACAGGGGAGTGGTGGGGGAAGGCCCGGTGGCCACGTGTTCCATTCGAGGAGTCCTAATTGACGGTGTCCGGGTCGGAGCCGGTGCGGAAGCCACGTTCCAGACCGGCCAGGGCGTCCATGGCTGCATCGTCGAGGCTGAAGCCGAAGACGTTCAGGTTTTCCCTGATCCGGGCGTAGGAGCTCGCCTTGGGAATGGTGACATTGCCGAGCTGGACATGCCAGCGGAGGATGATCTGGGCCGAAGTCCGGCCGTGCGCAGCGGCGAGGTCCAGCACCACCGGATCCTGCAGGACCTGGCCGCGGCCCAGCGGGCTCCATGCCTCGGTGGTGATTCCGAGCTCTCCGTGCAGGGTCCGCAGCTCCTCCTGCTGAAGCCAGGGGTGCAGTTCGATCTGGTTGACGGCCGGGACGACCTCGGCGGTCTGCAATAGACGGTCCAGATGGGCCGGCTGGAAATTCGAGACCCCGATGGCGCGCGCCCTGCCTTCCCGGTACAGCGTCTCCATGGCCCGGTAGCTCTCGGGGTACAGCCCGCGCTGCGGACAGGGCCAGTGGATCAGGTACAAATCCAGGTATTCCAGGCCGAGATTGGCCATGGAGGTGTCAAACGCGCGCAGCGTGGCTTCGTAGCCCTGGTCGTCGTTCCAGAGCTTGGTGGTGACGAACAGGTCCTCGCGTGAGAGCGACGGTGACGCCTCGCCGGATCCGCCCCGGGCGTCGTCGGGACTCACAAAACTCGACAGCGAGCCAATGCCCCGGCCAACACCTGTCTCGTTTCCGTACATGGCGGCGGTGTCGAAGTGCCGGTAGCCGGCCTCGAGCGCCATGGTCACGAGTCCGGCGGCATCGGCGGGAGGCACCTTGTAGAGTCCGAACCCCAACTGGTCGATCAGGACACCGTTGTTGAGGCTGAGCCGGGGCGAGGGTTTCATAGCATCGACTTTACCGACTCCGCCGCCGGTACTCCCCACGGCAGGCCGTCGCAGGCCAGTTGGACCCAGCCGAGGCCAGCCCGAAATCGGGCAGGTCAGGCTCAGGCCAGGCCCTCGAAGCTGACCAGGCGCCGGGCGCTGGCCTCGTCGAGGATCAGGTCGGTGGCCAGGCCGGCGGCGAGGGCGCCGCGGAGTCCGTTGATCTTGGAGGCGCCGGACACCACGCAGATCCGGCGGCGCACCTGGCGCAGTTGCGCCAGGTCCGGGCCGGTGGAACGTTCATTGAGGGTGATGCCGTCCGCGGAGCCATCGGCGCGGAAGAACACGGTGGCGACGTCGCCCACGACGTCGGAGGTGGCCAGGACGTTCAGGTCGTCCTCATCAAGGTAACCGCCCGCGTAGACGTGGCTGGGGTAGTCGGCGTCGACCGATCCCACGCCGAAAATCGCGATGCTCATGCGGGCCTGCAGTTCGAGGATCCGTTGCACACTGCGCTCATTCCACATCGCCTTTTTGGTTGCGGCGTGGTCGAAGAACGCGGGCACGGGGAACTGCTCCACCCGCGCCCCGTAGGCGCTGCCAAAGCGCCGCATGATGTCCGAGGCATAGGTGATGCCAGTGGTTTGCATGTTGCCTGCACCGTTGAGCTGGACGATCACGCTGTCGTGGGTGATCTTCCGGGTCAGGTGCCGGCTGACGGCGCTCAGGGTCGAGCCCCAGGCGACGCCGATGATGGCATTGGAGTCCACCAGGGGGCCGATGGTCCGTGCGGCCTGCATGGCCACGCGGTCCAGTGTTTCCGCCTCATTCAGCGTGTCCACGACCGGAACGACGTGGACATCGACCTTGTATTCGGCGCGGATCATGCTTGCCAGTTCGGGGCCCGTGTCCAACGGACTGCGGATCTGGATCTGCACCAGCCCGGATTCCCGGGCCGAGGAAAGCAGGCGGGACACGGTGGACCGCGACGTGCGGAGCTCGCGGGCGATCGCGTCCATGGTCAGGTCCTGCAGGTAATACAACTGGGCCGCGCGAAGGGCGTCGGAACTGCGTGAGGGCGTCATCCCATTTCCGTTCTGCACGTTTGTGCATAGTGCTTGACTCCATTTTCCATTAGTCCAAAGAATAGTGTTGAACGGCGCCGCGCCCCGTGGCGCGCCGCACAGGCCCCAACCCAAAGGAGCAGTTCTTGGGACAGAAGTATTCAGCCCGCAACCAGGCGTCGGCCGGCGAGCGAGCATCGGTGCAGAAGCTGCGGTCGCGGCCCCACGCACAGGTGCTGATCATCGGCGGTGGGATCAACGGAGTGGGCACCTTCCGGGACCTGGCCCTGCAGGGGGTGGATGTCGCCCTCGTGGAGCGCGGGGACTACTGCCAGGGGGCCAGCGGCGCCTCCTCACACATGATCCACGGCGGCATCCGCTACCTCGAAAACGGCGAGTTCCGGCTGGTCCGGGAGTCGGTGGTGGAACGCAACCGGCTGTTGCGCATCGCGCCGCACTACGTCAAGCCGCTGCAGACCACCATCCCCATTTTCAGCACCTTCTCCGGTGTCCTCGCCGCCCCGCTGCGTTTCCTCACCCATAAGCAGCAGGGCGCGCCCACAGAACGCGGGGCCTTCCTGATCAAACTCGGGCTGAGCCTGTACGATTTCTTCTCCCGCGACGGCGGTACCGTGCCCCGGCACCAGTTCCGCGGCCGCAAGCGTGCGCTGGCGGAACTGCCGCGCCTGCACCCGGGCATCAAGTACGCCGCCACCTATTTCGACGCCTCCGTCCACAACCCGGAGCGGCTCACCCTTGACGTGCTGCAGGACGGCGAGAAGGCCGGTCTTGCGGCTGCCAGTGACGCCCGTGCCAGCAACTATCTCTCGCTCGTTGCGGTGAAGGACGGTGCTGGAGCCGGGCGCGCCGGCAGCACCGTGGAACTGCGTGACGAGCTCACCGGTGAACAGTTCGACTTCTCCGCGGACATCATCGTCAACACCACCGGCGCCTGGGTCGACCTGACCAACCAGGCGATGGGTGCGCCGTCGTCGTTCATGGGCGGCACCAAGGGGTCGCACATCGTGCTGGACCACCCTGATTTGCTGGCCGCCTGCAACGGCCGCGAAATCTTCTTCGAACACACCGACGGCCGGATCGTGCTGATCTATCCGATGGGCGACCGGGTCCTGGTGGGCACCACCGACGTCGACGCCGATATGGCGGCGGACGCCGTGTGCACGGAGGCCGAGATTGACTATTTCTTCGACCTGATCGGGCACGTCTTCCCGGACATCACCGTGGACCGGGAGCAGATTGTCTACACCTTCTCCGGAGTCCGCCCGCTGCCCAGGCACGAGGCCACCCATCCCGGCTTCGTCAGCCGCGACTACCGGATCGAACGCCGTGCCGGTGCCGGTGCCGCCGCGAAGGACGGCGGCGCCGTCGTGCTCAGCCTCGTCGGCGGTAAGTGGACCACCTTCCGGGCCCTCGCCGAACACCTGAGCAACGATGTGCTCGCCGAACTCGGGATGGAACGGAAGGTCTCCACGGCGAAACTCGCCATCGGCGGCGGCGCCGGGTTCCCCGACAGCGAGGACGGCGTGCAGCGCTGGATCAAGGCGCACATGGCGGCCGGGCGCGACGCGGACCGCACCGCCGGGCTGCTGACCCGCTACGGCACCCGAGCCGAGGAAGTCATCAGCTTCCTCGACGGCGCCCCGGGCTCCGCCCCGGACCGGCCGCTGCATTCGACCCGCGAACTAAGCGTCCGTGAACTGGAGTTCATGGCCCGGAACGAGCAGATCGGGCATCTGGTCGACGTCCTGATCCGCCGCACTTCCCTCGCCTTCCGGGGACTGGTGACCGGTGAGCTGCTGAACGAGGTTGCCGACATCCTCTCCGGCCCGCTGGGCTGGGACGCGGCAACGAGGTCCTCCGAGATCAGCCACGCTCAGGAGGTGCTCAAGCGATTCCACGGCGTCCAGGTCCACAGCCTGGTCTCCTGATAGAACTTCGCGGCCTGACGGGGACGTCCGGGCGCAAGGACTGCGTGGTTCCCCCGGGGACCGGCGCAGTGGCCGGCCGGCAGCGCCAACGCGGTGCCGGCCCAACAGCCCTTCAAACTCGCGACGGGCTGACAACAGAAAATAGAGGGAGTCAAAGATGTCTCTTGGAATAGTTTTCCTGTCCGAAGTATTCGGTACCGCGATGCTGACCCTGCTGGGTTGCGGCGTTGTGGCAAACGTTGCACTCAAAGGCACCAAGGGCAACAACGGCGGGTTCCTGATGGTCACCTGGGGATGGGGCATCGCCGTTTTCTCCGGCGTCTACGTCGCCGCCCAGTCCGGGGCACACTTGAACCCCGCCGTGACCTTCGGCCTGCTGGTCAACGGCAAGAAGGAGTACGCACCCGGCGTCGCCGTCGATTTCGTCTCCACGCTCACCTACTTCGGCGGTGAACTGCTCGGTGCCTTCCTCGGCGCCGTGGTGATGTGGCTGGCGTACAAGCAGCACTTCGATGCCGAGCCGGAGCCCGCCAGCCAGCTGGCAGTCTTCTCCACCGGCCCGGCCATCCGTTCCACACCGTGGAACCTGATTACGGAGATCATCGGCACCTTTGTCCTGGTCTTCGTCATCCTGACCTTCGGCGGGACACCTTCGGGTCTTGGCCCGCTCGCCGTGGCGCTCCTCGTTGTCGGCATCGGTGTCTCCCTCGGTGGCCCCACCGGCTACGCCATCAACCCGGCCCGTGACCTTGGCCCCCGCATCGCCCATGCCCTGCTGCCGATGAAGGGCAAGGGATCCTCGGACTGGAGCTACTCCTGGATTCCCGTTGTCGGACCGCTGGTCGGCGGAGGCCTCGCCGGTCTCGTGGCGGCAATCGTGCCGATCATCGCCACCGCAGCCGCCTAACCCAGCTCACTACGCACTCATTCACCTGCCAGCCCCAAGACAAGGACGTCAACATGAACCAGTACGTAATCGCCATCGACCAGGGCACCACCAGCACCCGCGCCATCGTCTTCGACCACAGCGGCAATATCGTTTCCTCGGGCCAGATGGAGCACGAGCAGATCTTCCCGCAGGCCGGCTGGGTGGAGCACGACCCCGCCGAGATCTGGAACAACACCCGTGAGGTCATCGCCTCCGCGTTGTCCAAGGCGAACCTGACCCGCCACGACATCGCCGCCGTCGGCATCACTAACCAGCGCGAGACCGCTGTCGTCTGGGACAGGACCACCGGCAAGGCCATCTACAACGCGATCGTCTGGCAGGACACCCGCACCCAGCCGATCGTGGACGAACTGGCCAAGGACGGGGGACCGGAGCGGTTCAAACAGAAGGTCGGCCTGCCGCTGGCCACGTACTTCTCGGGCACCAAGATCAAATGGATCCTGGACAACGTCGAGGGCGCCCGCGCCAAGGCTGAAGCCGGGGACCTGGTCTTCGGCAACACCGACTGCTGGGTGCTCTGGAACCTGACCGGCGGGACCGACGGCGGTGTCCACGTCACGGATGTCACCAACGCCTCAAGGACCATGTTCATGGACCTCGAGACGCTCTCCTGGGACCAGGAGATCCTGGACGCCTTCGGCGTTCCGGCCTCCATGATGCCGGCCATCAAGTCCTCCTCCGAGGTCTACGGCACGGTCCACACCTCCCAGCTGCTGCGTGAAGTCCCTGTCGCCGGCATCCTCGGCGACCAGCAGGCGGCGACGTTCGGCCAGGCCGCGTTCGACGCCGGCGAAGCCAAGAACACCTACGGCACGGGCTGCTTCCTCATCTTCAATACCGGTGAGGAAATTGTTCACTCCAAGAACGGCCTGCTGACCACGGTCGGCTACAAGCTTGGCGACGCCGCCCCGCACTACGCCCTGGAAGGCTCCATCGCCGTCACCGGTTCGCTGGTGCAGTGGCTGCGGGACAACCTCGGCATGATCAGCAGCGCCGCGGAAGTGGAGACGCTGGCGGCCTCGGTCGAGGACAACGGCGGCGTGTATATCGTTCCGGCGTTCTCCGGGCTGTTCGCGCCGTACTGGCGTTCCGACGCCCGCGGCGCGATTGTCGGCCTGACCCGCTTCGTGAACAAGAACCACATCGCCCGCGCGGCGCTGGAGGCCACCGCCTTCCAGACCCGCGAGGTGCTCGACGCCGTCAACGCGGACTCGGGGGTGCCGCTGACGGAACTGAAGGTCGACGGCGGCATGGTCGCCAACGATGCGCTGATGCAGTTCCAGGCGGACATCCTCGGCGTTCCGGTCATCCGGCCCAAGGTCGTGGAGACCACCTCGCTGGGTGCCGCCTACGCCGCCGGACTGGCCGTCGGCTTCTGGAAGGACCTCGGCGAATGTTCCGCCAACTGGTCCGAGGACAAGCGCTGGGAGCCGAAGATGGACCAGGCCGAGCGTGAGCGCCAGATGCGCCTCTGGAAGAAGGCCGTCACCAAGTCCATGGACTGGGTCGACGAGGACGTGAAGTAGGCCTTCGGGCACAAAGGAGAGCTCCGGTCAGCAGATGCTGGCCGGAGGTCTCCTTTTTTGTGCTAGACCGCCGCGACCGGTTCAGGCTGGCGCGGCCCGCGCTGGCGGGCCGGTCCCTTCTTGGCAAAGCGCAGGTACAGCGAGGGGACAATGAACAGGTTGACCAGCGTGGAGGTGACGAGCCCGCCCAGGATCACCACCGCCATCGGATGTTCAATCTCATGACCCGGAATGTTCCCCATGACCACCAGCGGCACGAGCGCCAGGGCGGTGGCTAGGGTTGTCATCAGGATCGGGGACAACCGCTCGGCAGCTCCGCGCAGCACCAGGACCCGCCCGAAGGGCATCCCCTCGTACTTTTCCAGGTGCTGGCAGTGGTTGATGAGCAGAATTCCGTTGCGGGCTGCGATCCCCATCAGGGTCAGGAAGCCAACCAGCGACCCCAGCGAGAGAATACCGCCGCTCAGATGAGCCGCAATGATGCCGCCCACAAGTGCCACCGGCAGCGTCAGGATCGTCAGGATCGCCAGCCGCCAGCTGCGGAATGCGGCCTGGAGCAGCAGGAAGACAACGATCACAGCGCCGACCGCGTAGAGCAGTAGGCGCTGCGAGGCGGCCTGGCGCTCTGCATATTCACCGAGGACAACGGCTTCGTAACCGACCGGGAACTCAACTGACTTCATCTCCGACTCGAGCTTCTGGACCACCCTGGCCAGGTCGCCTTCCTTGACGTTGGCGCTGACGTCGATCCGCCGGGATCCCTCCGAACGCTCGATCACGTTCGGAGTGGGCTTGACCGAGATCGTGGCCACATCGGCCAACCGGATCTTCTGGCCGCCCGGCGTATCGAGCGGAAGGTTCTCAATACTGGTGACGCTGGTCCGGGTCTCCGGCGCGCTCCACACCTGGACGTCATAGGCCTTGCCGTCCCGGTAGATGTCGCCGACTTCTTCGCCTGCCACCAGGGTGGCCGCGGCCCGGCGCACGTCTCCGGGCTTAAGCCCGTAGCGGTTCGCCGCCTCCAGGTTCACTTCCACGTTGATCTGCGGAATTTTGGCCTGGAGAGCGACCTTCGCACCCACCGCGCCCTCGATGCCGCCCAGGATGGTCTTGAGTTTGTCAGCCTCCTTGCGCAGCGTATCGAGATCGTCACCGTACACCCGGATGACGACGGCGTAACCGGTGCCGGTCAGGACCTCGCGGATGCGCTCCTTGAGGTACGTCTGAACGTCCCGGACGATGCCGGGGTAGCCGTCAACAACTTCCTGGACTGCCGCGAGGGTTTCGTCATACGGGACGGCGGGGTCGACGCTGATCCAGTTCTCACCAAAGTAGACGCCCACCACTTCGTCGGCGTTAAAGGCCTGTCCCGTGTGCGCCCCGCAGTTGTTCACCCCCGGGATGGTCATGAGTTCCTTGCAGGCCAGCTGGCTGACCCGGACTTCCTCCGAGTTGGAGGTGCCGGGCTGGGTAAGCCAGTGCATCAGAAAATCGCGTTCCTTGAAGGAGGGTAGCAGCGACTGGCCCAACAGCGGGGCCGCCACGATGCCAATGACCCCCAGCGCGCCCAGGGCAAGGTAGCCCGGAACGGGCCGCAGGACGAGGGGCCGAAGCGCCTTGGCGTACCAGCGCTTGAGCACCCTGACGACCGGCGGGTCGCGATCCTCCAGTTTGGCGTTGCGAAGGAAGATGTACGCCATTGCCGGTGTGACGGTCAGAGCCACCAGCATGGAGGCCATGACCGCCAGAGTGTACGAGGTGGCCAGCGGCCTGAAGAACGCCCCCGTCAGCCCGTCCAGGAAGAAGATCGGCACCGTGGCGGCCACGATAATCAAGGTGGCGTAAACGATCGGTCCCCGGACCTCGAGCGAGGCGTTGACCACCACCCTGGCGGTGCTTTCGGTACCGCCGCCGGCCCGGTGCTGGCGGAGCCGCCGGACGATGTTTTCGACGTCGATGATGGCGTCGTCCACCACCACCCCGACGGCAATCACCAAGCCCGCCAGCACCATGGTATTTATCGTGCCCCCGGTCCAGTACAACACCAGGGCCGCGGCCATCAGGGACAGCGGGATCGCTGTCACACTGACCAGTGCGGTCCGCCACTGGAAGAGGAACACGCTCAGGACCAGGATCACCAGGAGGGTTCCAAACAAGAGCGCAACGCCGAGGTTGCCCAGGGATTCCTCAATGAAGGTCGCAGGCCGGAAGATCGCGGTGTCCACGGTGATCCCGGTGAGGCCGGGTTCGAGTTGCTTCATCGCTTCCTCGACGCCGCGTGTGACTTCCAGCGTGTTGCCCCATGGAAGCTTCTCGACGATCAGCATCAGGCCCGGACCGCCGTTGATGACCGCGTCGCCGATGAGCTGCTGGTGGTCTTCCACGACATTGGCAACGTCAGAGAGCCGGAGCGGCGTCTGGCCCTCCCGGTCCTCGACCGCGACCTTCGCCAGTTCCTCAGGGGACGTGATGGGCTGGACGTGCCGGATGCCCAAGGCCTGGCTGGGGGTATCGAGAGCTCCGCCGGTGCCGATGAGCGCGCCGGGGGAGTACTGCAGCAGCCCCGCGTCGAGTGCGTCACCGGTGGAGGTCATCACCGTTTCCAGCGAAACGTTGTGGGCCGCCAGCTTGTTGGGATCAACCTGGACCTGAAGCATCTGGAGGCGTTCGCCCCAGATCGCCACGTTGGCCACTCCGGGAACGCGGAGCAGATGGGCCCTGACGTTCCAGTAGGAGACCATGGACATTTCGATCAGGGACCGTGTGTCCGAGGACAGGCCGATCTTCATGACCCGGCTGGTCGAGGACAGTGGTTGCAGCATCAGCGGCGGCGCGGCCCAGGTGGGGAGGGTCGGTATAACGGTTGCCATCCGCTCTGACACCAGTTGCCTGGCGGTCAGCAGATCCGTGCCGTTCTTGAATTCCATCACGATTGAGGACAGCTGCGGGACCGACTTTGACCTCATATGGTCGAGGCCGTCGATGCCGTTGAAGGCCTCCTCCAGCGGAACAGAAACCAGTTCCTCGACCTCTGCTGCGGTGAGTCCCAGGCAGGCAGTCTGCACCTCGACTTTAGGCGGGGCGAACTCGGGGAAAACGTCCACCGAGGCACTGCTGAGTTGCCCGCCGCCGACAACCATCATCGCCGCGGCGAGGGCAATGATGATCGATCTGAACCGGAGGCTGGCTGCGACTATCCGGCGCATGTCATTTGCCGGTGTTGAACTCGGCGCCGAACAGCTCAGCCGCGCCTACCGTGACCACCTGGGTTCCCGCCGGAGGTCCGGCGGTGGCGGTGACCACGCCGGCCTCCACCCTGCTCACGGCAAGCTCCTGGCGCTCGTAGACCCTCGGTGCCGGGTTGGTGTAAACCCAGGTCTTACCGTTGGCGTCGTACATCAGCGCCCCGTAGGGCAGCTTGATCTCGGTTCCCGAGCCAGCCGTAACCGGCTCGGTCTTCAGTTCCAGCCGATCAATGCCCCGCTGGGTCAGCGTCAGCTTAGCGATGCCGGTGTCCGCGTTCTTTTCCACCTTCGCAGGCGCTTCACTGGCGGCCGGCGGGGCGGCGGCGGGCGTAGCGCAGCCCGGCAGGGAGAGCACGAGGGCTGCACAGACTGCGGTTGCCAAAGATATGCGCCGTGGGGATTTTCGGCTGGTCATTTTGTTTCCACCTTTTCCTGCATGACGGGCTGAACGGGGACTTCCGCTTCGTAAACTTCCGACCACTCTTCCGGGGCGGTCCGGGGACCGAACCAGAGGGCCAGGAGGGGGAACACCAGCAGCGCCACCAGCGTCGCGGTGATGAGGCCGCCAACCACGATCAGCAGCATCGGGGCGACCAGGGCCTGGCCGACGCTGCCGCCAAGCAGAGCCGGCGGTATCAGGACCGTGACGGTGATCAGGGCCGCGTTGAGGACTGGCGCCACCCGCTCACGGGCCGCGGACAGCACCGCTTCGGTGCGGGGCGTTTGCGGCGCTGCCCGCCACAGCTCGTCTGCCCGGGCTGAGAGCAGCACCGCGTTGCGGGCTGTGACGGCCAGCACCGCAGCAACGGCAGTGAGTGAAAGCCAGGAGATCGAGGCCGCACCCAACCACGCGGCGAGGAACGAACCTGACAGCGCCGCCGGCAGGGCAACGAAGACAGCGAGCGCAAGCTTCCAGCTCCGCACCGCGGTCTGGAGCAAAAGCAAAATTCCCACCAGGGCTGCTGCTCCAAGCCACAGCACCAGAGTGTCAGCTGCGCGCAGCTCGCTGTATTTGGCGGGGATTTCGGCGTGGTACTCAAGCGGGAACTGAACCTGCTTTATTGCTGCTTCGATATCGCGCTGGACGTCGGCCAGGGGCCGTTCGGTGATGTCGGCCACGATGTCGATCCGCCGGGAGGTGGCGTCGTGCTGGATGACCACTTCGTTGGGAACCATCCGGACCGCGGCGATCTCGCCGAGCTGGACGTGTCCGCCGTCGGGGGTGTCCAGGAGCAGTTCCCGGATGCTGGTGAGGTCATCCCGGACGTTCACCGCACCACGGACCACGACTTCGAACACCTTCTGTTGTTCGAACATGTTGCCGACGATGACACCCTGCATCAGGGTCGCGGCGGCCCGCCGGGCGTCACCGGGCTTAATGCCGACGCGCTGGGCTGCCTCGAGATTGACTTCGACTTCCACGATCGGGTTCATCGCCGCTGCGTTGATCGTCGGGTTCTGCACGCCATCGATCTTTTGCAGCGCCTTCCGGACGTCTTCGGCTTTTTCGCGCAGGACCGGCATATCGGTGCCATAGACGCGCACCGCGAAACGCGGCTCCAGGCTGTTGCGCATGTCGCCGACTTCCTGCTGTGAGTAGTTCGTGACGTTATTGGAGATACCCGGGTAACCCTGGACTACGTCCCGTACCGCTTGCTCAGTTTCGCTGAAATCGGCGTCTGCAGCCATGGACACCCAGAGCTCGGCGGAATTGTTTCCGACTACCTGGTCCGAGGTGATGGCGCGGCCGATGTGGCCACCCACCCCGCTCACGCCCGGCAGTGCCCGCAGCTCCTCCGAGGCCTTCGAAGCGACCCGGCGGACTTCGTCGGTGGACGTACCGGCCATGGTGTCCCATTGCACCAGCAGCGTCCGGTCCGGAAGCGTCGGGACGACGGGCCGGTTGGCCACCAGCTGGGATCCGGCGGCGAGGCCCAGGGTGCCGATGACGGCAACGGCCACCAGGCTGAGGGTGCGGCGTGAACGGGCACCATCCAGGACCTGGTTGTAGCGGGCCCGGGCACGGCCGGCGGCCGCGGACTCGGCCCGGCGCACCGATTCGCGGGGCAGCAGCATCTGTGCCAGCACCGGCGTCACGGAGAGGCCGACCAGGAGCCCCGCTGCGAGGGCAAGCGCCAGCGACCAGAAGAGCGGATGGAAAAAGGAGCCGCCGACACCGGGTACAAACAGCGTCGGGATGAGGGCGACGACCATGATGAGTGAGGCGTGGAAGAGCGGAGTGCGGATGCCCCGGGCCGAGTCCGTGATGCGGGGCCTCAGGGTTGCCTCCGTTGCAGTTGCCACCGTGGTCAGGGGCCGGCGGCGCTGTGCCTGGACATCCTCCACAACGTCACCGACGATCACGGAAACGCCGAGCAGAATGCCGACGAGCACCGTGATGTTCAGCGTCGCGTTTTGGGAGTACAGCACCACGGCCGCCGTCATGACCGTCACTGTGAGGGCTATCAGTGCGATCACAGCGACGCGCCAGGAGCGGAAAAGCAGCCAGAAAAGCGCAACCGCAATCAGAAGGCTGAGCAGCAGCGCCACACCGAGACCGTCCACGGTGTCCTGAACGGCAGTGGCGGGACGGAACACGTTGGTGTCGACGGTGATGCCGGTGAGCCCGGGACCCATGTCCTGCAGGGCTGCCTCGACATCGCGGGTCACATCCACCGTGCTGGTTCCCGGGAATTTTTCAACCACCAGCATCAGGCCTGCATCCTGGCCAACGACTGCGTCGCCGATCAGCGGCTGATGGTCTTCCTTGACGTTTGCTATATCGCCCAGCAACATCGGCTGGGGCGCGTCCTCCACACTGACCTTGGCCAGATCCGCCGGGGTGCGGATGGGAAGGACGTGCTGGATGCCCAATCGCTGGCTGGGGGACTCCACGAAACCGCCGGTGCCCGGAGTGGACGCCTCAAGGAAGCTCAAGGGGGAGACCCAGACCGCATTGCCTGCGGTCTTGATGATTTGTTCCAGGGTGATGCCCCGGTCGCGCAGCTGGGTGGGAGTGACCTCGACCTGAAGCTGCTGTTCACGCTGGCCCCAAATGGACACGTTCGCTACCCCGGGAATGCCGACCAGACGCGGTTTGATCTTCCAGCGGGCCAGGACGGACATCTCAATGCCGGAGAGTTGCCTGGAATTCAACCGGACCATCAGCACGCGGCTGGTGGAGGACATCGGCTGCATGATCAGCGGCGGGGACGAAACGTTCGGCAGGGCGTGGGCCTGGGTCATCCGTTCCGCCACCAACTGCCGTGCACGGAGCAGGTCGGTGCCCGGCTCAAAGACCAGTTCAATCGACGAGAGCCCCGGTACGGATTTGGACCGGATCTCGTCCAGCCAGGCCACCCCGTTGAGGAGGTCGGCCTCCATCGGGGAAGTGATGAGCTGTTCCACCTCAACAGCGGACAGGCCCAGGGCTTCGGTCTGGATCTCAACATGCGCCGGTGCGAACTCCGGCAGGGTATCCACAGCGATGCGGGGAACGTTCACGACGCCGAAGGCAACCAGTCCGCCGGCGAGGGCCAGAACAAGGATACGGAAGTGCAAACTGAAGCGGGTTATCCAGCCGAACATGGCTAGGCCATTTTCTGGTGGCTGCCGGCAGCGCCGATGCGCTCCGCCGGGAGAATTAATTTGTGCAGCACTGAAACGCGGAAGGGATACATGGCAGGCTCCTCAACCCGAGACAATTTGACAAATCCCCCAGGGATCTTGGGAGAATAGTGTGCCTGTCCGGCGCCTTTGGCAAGACCGCCGGATTACCCGTAACGACGGGCATTTGGAGGGGTTGGAAGATCAAAGCACTGCACATTCAACGAATGTCCAGGGACTACGTGGAGGGCCCCATATCAACCTCTTGGACGGCCGAAAATACTACCTAGTGATTTGTGCGAACTACTCGCGCATAATCTTCCGCCACTCGCCGTTGGGGTAAATGGTTTTAAAAGTAAGTACCGCTGTTTTTCAAGTTCCGGTTTATAACAATCTGGGCGCAGGCCGGGTCCGCCAGTTTCTCCGCCTGCGACCCGGGCCGTCTCAGCGTCGCTCTGGCCACAGCGGGAAACGAGGGAGGGGCCAGGCTCCACCCGCCGGGCGGCCGAAGGCGCTAAAGTAGTTGTATGCGTGCGATCCTTCTGCTTAGCTAGCCGCCGGCATTCCGAGGAAAGTTCGGACTGTCGAGCGGCCGCCCCTCCGTGTCGAGGGGCTTTTGTGCGTCTGGGCCCTTTCGGGGCCGGCGGCAGGGGGCAGGGGCCGAGCGCCAAGGGCCCCGCTAGTACAGACTTGACGGTAATCAGGCTTGAAGAACAGAAGAGGCCAGCAGTGAGCGTTCAGCCGGAGACAGAAACCGGAACAGCAGGAGTCGGGACGGACGGCCCTGAGGAAGGTGCCTACAGCTTTGCGGCAATGGAAGCCCGGTGGCCGCAGGTCTGGGAGGACCTGAAGGTCTTCGCACCTGTCGATGACGGTTCCAGGGAACGCCGCTACGTTCTGGACATGTTCCCGTACCCGTCCGGTGACCTGCACATGGGGCACGCCGAAGCGTTCGCCATGGGCGACGTCGTCGCCCGCTACCTGCGCCAGCAGGGCTACGACGTGTTGCACCCGATCGGCTGGGATTCCTTCGGCCTGCCGGCGGAGAACGCCGCCATCAAGCGCAACGCCCACCCCAGCGAGTGGACCTACGCCAACATCGAGACCCAGGCGGCGTCCTTCAAGCGCTACGCCATCTCCGCCGACTGGTCCCGCCGGATCCACACCTCCGACCCGGAATACTATCGCTGGACCCAGTGGCTCTTTAAGCGTTTCCATGAGCGCGGGCTGGCCTACCGCAAGAATTCCCCAGTCAACTGGTGCCCCACGGACCAGACAGTGCTGGCCAATGAACAGGTCGTCAACGGTGCCTGTGAGCGCTGCGGCACCCCGGTCACCAAAAAGTCCCTGAACCAGTGGTATTTCAAGATCACCGACTATGCCGACCGGCTGCTCGATGACATGGACGAACTGCGTGGCCACTGGCCAGAACGCGTCCTGGCCATGCAGAAGAACTGGATCGGCCGGTCCGAGGGCGCGCACGTCAACTTCGTGATCGAGGCCGACGGCGGCAAGCCCGCCAAGGACGTCACGGTGTTCACCACCCGCCCGGACACCCTGTACGGCGCGACGTTCTTCGTCGTCGCCGCGGACGCGCCGATCGCCGTCGAGCTGGTCACGGAGGAGCACGCTGCGGCCCTGGACGCGTACCGCGAACAGGTCAAGGCGCTCAGCGAAATCGAACGCCAGTCCACCGAGCGCGAGAAAACCGGCGTTTTCACCGGCCGCTACGCCATCAACCCGCTCAACGGCGAGAAGCTGCCCGTCTGGGCCGCCGACTACGTGCTGGCGGACTACGGCACCGGCGCCATCATGGCCGTCCCGGCCCACGACCAGCGCGACCTCGACTTCGCCCGCACCTTCGACCTGCCGGTCCGGGCCGTGCTGGACACGGGCGAGGAAGATCCCGCAGTCAGCGGCACCGCGACCTCCGGCGAGGGAACCCTGATCAACTCCGGCGCCCTGGACGCACTGCCCAAGGCAGAAGCCATCCCGGCCGCCATCGAAATTCTGCAGCAGCAGGGCACGGGCGAGAAGTTCGTGAACTTCCGCCTGCGGGACTGGCTGCTCAGCCGGCAGCGATTCTGGGGCACCCCGATCCCGATCATCCACTGCCCCGCCTGCGGGGAAGTCCCGGTCCCGGACGACCAGCTCCCCGTCACGCTGCCGGCCGACCTGCGCGGCGAAGACCTGTCCCCGAAGGGCACGTCGCCGCTGGCCGCCGTCGAAAGCTGGGTCAACGTCGCGTGCCCGAACTGCAGCGGCCCGGCCAAGCGGGACACGGACACCATGGACACCTTCGTGGATTCCTCGTGGTACTTCCTGCGCTTCGTCTCCCCGCAGTACACCGAGGGCCCGTTCGATCCGCAGAAGATCAACGACTGGATGCCGGTGGGCCAGTATGTGGGAGGCGTGGAGCACGCCATCCTGCACCTGCTCTACGCACGGTTCTTCACCAAGGTCATCCACGATCTGGGCATGATCGACGCCGACGAGCCGTTCAGCGCGCTGCTGAACCAGGGGCAGGTGCTCAACGGCGGCAAAGCCATGAGCAAGTCGCTGGGCAACGGCGTGGACCTCAGCGAACAGCTGGACAAGTACGGCGTCGACGCCGTCAGGCTCACGATGATCTTCGCGTCCCCGCCGGAGGACGACGTCGACTGGGCGGACGTTTCACCGTCGGGCTCCGCGAAGTTCCTGGCCCGCGCCTGGCGCCTGGGCCAGGACGTCACAAGCGCTCCCGGCGTCGACTACGCCGCCGGGGACCGGGCCCTTCGCACCGTCACTCACCGCACCATCGCCGACGCGGAAGCGCTGCTGGACCACAACAAGTTCAATGTGGTCGTGGCCAAGCTCATGGAACTGGTCAACGCGACCCGCAAGACTATTGACGCAGTCAGCGGAGCGGGCGGCGCCGATCCGGCCGTCCGTGAAGCCGTAGAGACCGTCGCCGTCATCCTGAGCCTCTTCGCGCCGTACACGGCAGAAGACCTCTGGAACGTGCTGGGACATCCCGCCTCGGTGGCCAACGCCGGCTGGCCGAAGCACGACCCGGCCCTTCTCGTGCAGGACACCGTGACCGCCGTCGTCCAGGTCCAGGGCAAGGTCCGGGACCGCCTGGAAGTCTCGCCAGAGATCGGCGAGGACGAACTGCGGGAACTGGCCCTGGCCTCGGAAAACGTCCAGCGTGCCCTCGACGGCCGCGGGATCCGTACGGTGATCGTCCGGGCGCCTAAACTGGTCAACATCGTCCCGGCCTGACCGGCCGCGGCTGGCCGCCGGTGTGAACCGGTGGCCGGCCATCAGGAAGTGTCCCGAGAACGAGAGCAACGACCAGGAGGTGCTGCGTGCCCCACCGCGACCCCGCGGGGTGGCTGTGGCTGAAGGAGCGCCTCATCCCGCTCCGTCAGGCCCGCCGGCCCGAAGCTGTCCCCGCTGTTCGCACGGCCATCGTCACGGATTCGGCCGCTGCATTGCCGGCCGATTGGGTCCGTGCCTTCTCAGCCGACGGGCGGCTGACCGTGGTACCGATGCCCGTGATGGTGGGTGCGGAAATCTACGGCGAAGGCGAGGATGACATCGCCGATACGATCGCCGTGGCCCTTGCGAGCGGCACACCGGTCAAGACGTCGCGTCCTTCGCCCGGGCAGTTCGAGCAGGCTTATCTGGCGGCGCAGAGGCGTGGTTTCGAGGCCGTTGTGTCCGTCCACATTTCGGGCGAACTGTCCGGGACTGCGGACTCGGCCCGGCTCGCCGCCGCGCGCGTGGGCATTCCCGTGGAGGTCCTGGACTCCCGCACCGTCGGCATGGCGCAGGGGATGGGTGTCCAGAGCGCCGTTGTCGCCGCGGCGGACGGCAGGACCGCGGCGGAAGTGAGCGAATCCACGGAAGAACAGCTGGCCCGCACCAAGGTGTACTTCTACGTGCCGAGCCTCGAACAGCTGCGCCGCGGCGGACGGATCGGCGCCGCGGCCTCGGTCTGGGGGACCATGTTTTCGATCAAACCCATCCTCGCGGTAGAGGACGGGCGGGTGGTTCCGCTGGAAAAGGTCCGGTCGGCTGCGAAGGCCATCGCGCGGCTCAAGGAGATCGCTGTGGCCGACGCCGCCAGCCGGCCCGCGGGCCAGGCCCGGCTCGCCGTCCACCATTTCGGCAACCCGGCGGAGGCCGAACAGCTCGCCGCGGAACTGACGGAATCGGTGCCCGGCTCTCCGCCCGTTCAGATCAGTGCGCTGCCGGCCGTGCTGGCTGCCCATGCCGGACTGGGTGTGCTGGCGGTGATCGTGGGGGAGAGCGGCGCCCCCGCGGCCCCGAAGGCTCCCTCCTCGTCCTAGGCCGCCACGATTGGCTGGCATGGCTGCGGGCGTTATTTACCGAAGCGCCTTGGTAGAACGAGCCGCTCTGTTGGAGAAACTCAGGGTCCTGACCCTCCTCGCCTGAGGACAAACCGTGCTCGTGAGGACAACACCTGTCCCGGCGTCGTCCGGGCGGGCGTCCGCGGCCCAGCGGCCGCTCTGGCGGGGTTCCTCAAAGTGTCATAGCCCCCTGATGTACTGGGTTTATGGAAAGCACGGACTGGTGTGCGGAGGGCAGGGCGGCGCTGGCGGCTGTTGCGGCGTGGACGGCGGCGCTGGATTCCGTCCCCCCGGCTGGCGCTGGCGGCACGGCTCCGTCCGGTGCTGTTCAGACTGATCCGGCGGGTGCTGGCACTGCTCCGTCCGACGCTGATCCGCTGTGGGAGGATCCGTTGCGGGATTTGGCGGATGGTTGCCTGGATGGCCTGGCCGTCATGGCGCGGTGGGAGGCGCGGGCGGCTGCGTTGAAGGTGCGGCTGTGGCGCGAACGCCACCACCGGGAGAGCATCGAACAGCGCCATGCCAGGTGCGCGGCGGACCGGCGGGTCGAGTTCCGCCCGGACAGTGACGGGATGGCCTGGTTCTCCGCGTACCTTCCGGCCGATACCGCCGCTGGGATCTGGGAACGGACCACCACCGCGGCCGCCCGCGCCCTGCAGGGCCCGGACGAGGAACGCACCCTGACCCAGCTCCGCGCCGACATCGCCGCCACCTGGCTGCTCACCACAGGCACTACCGGCACTACCGGCAACAATGGCACCACAGGCGCTGGTGGGGAGGGTGCGGTGTGCGGGGGTGTGCCCTCGCCGCGGGCGCAGGTCCTGATCACCGTCCCGGTCCTGTCCCTGCTCGGCGCCGGGGAGGAACCGGCGATGCTGGACGGGTACGGGCCGATCCCGCCCTCGATGGCCCGCCGCCTGGTCACCGACGGCGCCGGGTCCTTCCACCGGGTCCTGGTGGATCCGCGGGACGGGGCGCCGCTGGAAATCGGCCGGACCAGCTACCGCCTCACCAAAGCCCAGCGGCACTGGCTGATGCTCCGCGACGGGAGATGCCCGTTCCCGGGGTGCAACAACCACTCCCTGGACAACGAAGCGGACCACCTCCTGGCCTGGGCCGACGGAGGCACCACCGGGATCACCAACCTCGGACAGCCCTGCCGCAAACACCACAAGCTCAAACACAACTCAGCCTGGACACCGGCCGGGGCCAGCAAAACCGCCCCGCCGGGCTGGACCTCCCCGACCGGACGGCACTACCCCAGCGAACAGCAGGACTGGGAACCACCCCACTGGCCGGACGGCTGGCCGTTGTTACTCCTGACCGCGGACATGGACGCAGCCATCGACGCGGACGCGGACCCGGAACCACCTCCGGATCCTGGACCGGAACCGTCATGGCCCGCGGATCCCGACGCGGATCCGGAACCGGAATGGCCCAAGGATCCCTTCCCGGACTGGTACCCATTCACGGCCGGGGCACCATTCCCGGACGTCCGCGCCGACGACTTGGATTGGCTGGATCGCCCGGCTGAATCCGTCCTGGAGTACTTCCTCGTCAAATCTCTCTGATCGACGGGAGCGAACCGTCCGCCCCTTGGCTACTGTGGTTGCCGATCAAAGGGCCGGATACCGAAGCAGACAGGCAATGAAACATCGTCGAATGGTCCTTCACGAAGTGGCTCAGTCGAGATGGCTCAAGCATTAGGAGACTTGCCGGCCTTAAGGCGCCGGATCACCTCTGCCCCGCTTCCTCCAGTATCCACATAGGAACCGAACGCCCTGAGCGGCGACCCCGAAGCTTCGTACGATTGAGGCATGCCGCGCCACGTTCCCGACAACCCACCCAGCGACGAACCGGGGCCGGCCGGCCGCAGGCTGTACTCCGCCGTTCGTTCGGGTGACGGAACGGGCCTGCTCCGGGAGCCGCCGCTGGTTTCACCGGCCGAGGAACAGGGGACCGCGGACGATCCGCCGGGTCGCCGCGGACCCCGCATCCGGTGGCGCACCGGACGGCAGGCCGCCGCGCTGCTGTGCCTGGCCTCCATGGCGCTCCTGGGCTGGTTCTGGTGGCAGGCTGCGAACGTCACAGAGGCCGTCAGCCCGCTCAGCTCTGTCAACGACGCCGGAGAGGCTGCAGAAGCGGCCGAAGCCGACGAAACGCCGGCCCCCGAACCTGACACCGGACCGACTCCCGCTGCGGAGTTTTCCCACGGCGGAAACGGGGGCGTTGCCCCCGGACGAATCATCGTGCATGTGGCCGGGGCGGTGGTCCGTTCCGGAATTGTGGAATTGCCGCAGGGGAGCCGACTGCACGAAGCCATTGCGGCGGCGGGGGGAGGCGCTCCGGACGCGGACCCCGACCAGCTCAATCTCGCGGCCGTCCTCGCCGACGGGGAAAAAGTGCTGGTGCCGCGGCAGGGTGAAACGGTCCAGCCCGGGATTCCTCCGACGGGCGACGGGGCCCGGGGAAGCCCGACGGGTGCCGGCGGCACCCCTCCTGCGACCGGAAAGACCAACCTGAACACGGCCGGCCTCGAGGAACTGGCAACCCTCCCGCGCGTCGGTCCGGTGCTGGCGCAACGGATCGTGGAGTGGCGCACGCAGCACGGCCACTTCCAGCGGATAGAGGAGCTGGACGCCGTGGACGGGTTCGGGCCCAAGCTGCTTGAGGTGCTGCTGCCCCTGGTCCGGGTGTGAGGACGGGGGAGCATGGGAAAGCGGAGCCGCTGGCAGCAGTATGTTGACGCCGCGGTGGTCCGACTGCCCGGATCTGCTGGCTCTCCGGCGCCCGCGCAGGCCGCACCGGACCATCCGCCAGCTGGCTGGCAGCAACGCCCGGGGACGCGGCTCCGTGACCGGCTTCCGCCGTTCGCCCGTCCGGAGCGCCCCGCCCCGGCCCGGGAGGAAACGCCGCGCCGGACCGACATACGCCTGGTCCCCGCCGCAGTGCTGGTGTGGGCAATGGCCGCCGCGGGACACCAGCTGCACCCCGCGGCGCTGGCCGCGCTGTGCCTGGCCCTTGTGGCGGCCGGCGGAGTACAGCTGCTCAGGGTGGTATTCCCGGCCGGAGCACGCCGGACCGGCAAACCGGCACGGCGAAGTTTCCACGCGACGATGGCCGTGGCCCTGCTTCTCGCCGCTGCAGCGGGCGGTCACGGTGCCGCCGACTCCTCCCGGCGGCACGACGGTGCTGTGGCCGCCGCAGCCGCCGCGCACACAGCCGTCGCTGTGGAAGTGGACATAACGGGGGCACCCCGGCGGCTCAAGGCCCCCGGCCGTTCCGGACTCGCGGACCGGTGGGCGGTGCCGGCCACCTTGGTCGAAATGACCTTCGATTCGCGCCGCGTCCAGGCGCAGGCCAGGCTGCTGGTCCTGGGTGGCGCGGACTGGGAGCATGCAGCCCCGGGCCAGCGGATCCGTGCGACCGGCAAGCTGAAGCCGCCCGAGCCGGGCCAGCCGGAAGCGGCCGTCCTTTCGGCCAGCTCCGCCCCGCATAGGCTCAGTGTCCCCGGGCCCTGGTTGCGGGGCCCGGGCGAGCTCCGCGACCGTTTCAGCGCCGCCGCCGGGCGATTCGACGGCGACGCCCGGGGTCTCCTGCCGGGAATGGTCACCGGCGACACCAGCACCCTGGATGCCGGGCTGGACGCCGCCATGAAGTCCGTCGGCATGACCCACCTGACTGCCGTCAGCGGTGTTACTGTTTGCAAAGGGGGTGGGTATGAAAAGTTTGATCGTACGTGAGTACTTGCGGGTCTCCAAGGACAGCAAAGGAACGGGCAAAAGCCCCGATCAGCAGCACGATGAGAACGTCAATGCGTTCGATCGACAGGGCTGGTTATTGCACCCAGACCCGCCGTACCGCGACACGGACCGCAGTGCTAGCCGCTTTGCACGCAGAGGCCGTGAGGACTTCAAGCGCTTGATCACGGACCTTGAAGAAGACACTTTCGACGCTGACGTGCTCGCAATCTGGGAGTCCAGTCGTGGCTCCCGTCGGGTCGGTGAGTGGGTGGACCTAGTTGAACTGTGCAAAGAGCGAACCGTGTGCATCTGGGTAACGACACATGGCAGGTTGTATGACCCGTCTAACGCCCGGGATCGGCGTAGCCTGCTGGAAGATGCCGTTGATGCCGAGTACGAGAGCGACAAGTCATCAGAACGCATCCAGCGCGACGTTCGAGCTGCTGCTGAAGGGGGCCGCCCACATGGGAAGAACATCTACGGCTACCACCGTGTCTATGACCAAAAGACCGGCGAGCTGGAGCGCATAGAACCCCATCCTGAACAGGGGCCAATCGTGCAAGAGGCGGCTCGGCGCATCCTGGAGGGCCAGTCGTTTTATGCAGTGGCAAAGGACTTCAACGAGCGCGGTGTAGAGCGGAGGCGTCCGACCAGAAAGCAACACCGATCGAATCTAGGCTGGACAGCACCAGCGGTCAAGCAAATGCTGACCATGCCAGCCTACGCAGGGAAGCGTCAGCACCGGGGTGAGATCCTCGGTCATGTAGAAGCGATGTGGCCTGCACTGATTGATTTTGATACCTGGTTGAAGTTGCAGGTGATCATGAGCCCTCCGGAGCGCAAGAGGACGAACGACTGGCCAGCAAGGTACTTGCTGACGGGCATCGCAGTGTGCGGCGTTTGCGGTGCGCCGGCGCGCATCGGGAAGCAGAACGCCGGACGGCGCAAAGACAAGGTGACAGGAGAACCCCTGCCCAAGCCCGTTGACGAACACGGCAATGAACTGCCATATCCGCACTATAACTCCTACGTTTGCGTTGGTGTACCCGGTAAGACCGGCTTCCACGTGGCGATGCGGCAAGAGCACCTGGACGAGGTGGTCACTGGGTTGTTGCTGGCGCGGTTAGCCCGCCCAGACTTCCTCACCGGGGGTGGGGAGCCCGGCAAAGACACTGACGCCGAGCGTCAGGCCGTCTTGGCGAAGATCGCCGGCTACCAGAAATATCTGGACGACGTTCGCATGGAAGCAGCCGAGAAGCTACGGTTTGATCTCCTACTTGACCAAGAGGCCAGGATTCAGCCAAAGATCAAAGCAGCCCAAAAGCGGCTGGAACAGCTTTCTGAGATGGACCCGTTGGTGCTTCGACTAGTGCAGGGCGGTGCCATTCTCAGGGGGTGGGACGCACTTGAGTTGGCGGACAAACGCAGGGTCATCCGCGCCGTGGTGACGCCGAGGATCAACCGCGTGGGCCCGGACTCGAAGGGCCAAAGGGGTATCAACAGAGATCGGGTTGACCCTATTTGGCGTTGAACTCTCTCCCATACCCAGAAGTGGATCTTCGCCGCAGTCCGGCAAATTGTGCAGCCCATCAACACTCTGGCGCCGCAGGCAGGGATGATTCCGGTCAAGTTGGCATATCGCCTTGAACGCGTGATTGCCCGGTTATCTGTGTACAATCGTGGTGAGATGTAAGACGCCCCGAAAACGATCACAAGGGGAAGGGAGAATGATCTCCCGCCAAGTGGATGCGCACCGTATGGTGCACAGCTGACATAGAAGCCTGAGACGACTCGTCAGCTGGTCCTCTTGCCGCTGAAAAGCAGCAAGGGATTCAGCTATGTCTACGTCCATCTCCATTTCCAGCAATCTGCTTACTCCCGCCAGGCTCGCTGAGCGCCTCGACGTGAACGAGCGCACTCTCAGTGAGTGGCGCATGCGGGGTTGTGGCCCCGCGTATATCCGACTGGGCAAGACCACCCGGTACCGGACCGAGGCAGTCGATACCTGGCTGCTTGCTCAGGAACACCAGAGCACCGCGGAAGAGGTGCTCTAATGAGTGCCGTCGCATCTATCACAACCCCTTACATCGCCATTCAAGCTGCTGCTGAGCGTAGCGGCTTCAGTGTCATCACCCTTCGTCGCTATATCCGTGACGGGCGCTTGCCCGCCGTCAAGATCGGTGGCAAGGTCTTCGTCACCGAGGCGAATCTTGATGCCTCCATCGCACCCCATGTGATCGTCCCGAAAACAGAGGACTTGAAAGCCTGGGCTGAGCGCATGGCAGCGGCTGCACCGCCGCTGAGGCCCGAGCAGCGTGACTTGATTGTATCGACGTTCGCATCTGCCCTCGGAGGTGCTTCACGATGACGGGAACGACACCTGAGTCAAAGCCGGCAGACGTCGAAGCTGCTCGTATACCGGCCGCGGCAAAGAGCGCTGCTGCTGCTAAGAGCGTGGCCCCCGAGGCTCCTCCGTTATCCGCCGAACAGCGCCCTCGCCTCGCCTCCATGCTGGGAGGTGCCCAGCCCCTGACCGCGACGACACCTAAGCCAGTGAAGGAAGGCCTCGAAGCTACAGCTGAATCTGCCGCTGATAGCCTCGATGACCGGGCAGCAACTGCTCCTGACGGTCTGAAGGCCACAGGAGAGTGTGATGCCGCAACTGCGCAGCCGCTCACTACCCAGGATGAAGCGTATTTTGTGGCTCTCTTGGGCCTGTTCACGCTGCCCAGGCTCAGCGAGTTGGGTTATGGCAGCCCGAATTCCCTTGGTGAGCACATCAGGGAGGGGCGTCTGCCCGCACACAAGTTCCGGGGTAGGCATTGGCTTCGCTTGGCAGAGGCTGGGGCAGCGGCCGGGAAGGACCCGGGCGACGCTGATGACAGCGTTGCTGGGGCTCTCGTCCAGCTGGATGCTGCTTCGGCTGGCCTGACGCGCCAGCAGCGAGGCCGCTTAGCTTCCCTCCTGGGCGGTGCATGGGGATGACCGAAACAAAAAGCCGCCCCGTCGGAGACGAGGCGGCCCAAGAAAAAGCGTTTGGCGGCGCTCCTGTTAAGTCTACAGCAGACGACATTTCCCCTGATTCCACGATTGTTGCACCGCCCGAGGCCGCTCCTGACAAACACCGGAGTCAGGGCATGCAGCGGACCGAAACGCAGATCTACATCGAGGTCACTACGAAGTACCTGGACGCACTGGACCCGTCGAGTCCTCCGTCTCCCGGCGAGATCGAGGTCGATCTGGTCAGCCGTACGCACGCGGCGTTCAAATACGAGAACATGTTCCGCGTGCCGATGAAGGCCAACCGTGAGGTATCGAAGGGCATCATGCTTACGCTTCCCCAGTGCCTCGCGAATGTCCAGGTGGCCAAGATCGTCGAGCGGTTGCACTGTGTTAAAGCGGTGCTGGCGGCTGGGAAGGAGCGTGATCAAGCTATGCTCGCGATCTACCATACGGACGGCCCCTACGAGGGGCTTTACGACACCTCCGAGATGGGTCTGCAAAGCGTGATTGCGCGGTACAGCCCGAACATGAACCTGGCCGGAATCAACGAGATTATGCAAAGGCTCCTCCGGGAGGCCCCGGTAACGTCCGTCTCAAACGGTAATCCCGTGGCGCACTTGAGCGTCGTAGCCAATGGCATCTGGAACCATGAGAGCCAGATGCTGGAGCCGTTCTCGCCTGAGTATGTCTTCCTGGCAAGGGCGTCATGCATTGCATACGACGAGACCGCGCAGAACGTTTTAATCGAGATGCCAGACGGCAAGATGTGGGACGTGGAGTCCTGGATGACTGAACTCTCCGACGACCCCGAGATCGTGGAGCTCCTCTGGGAGCTGCAAAGTGCCATCGTCCGGCCGAACGTGCGCTGGAATAAGTCAGCTTGGTTCTATGCCGAGATGGGTAACAACGGGAAGGGCACACTCAGCCAGCTCATGGCCAACTTGGTGGGCGAGAGCTCGACGGCGTCATTGTCAATCAAGGACTTCGGCAAGGACTTCCTGCTGGAACCACTCATAACGACCAGCGCAATCATCGTCGACGAGAACGACGTGGGCACCTTCATCGACGAAGCAGCCAGCATCAAGGCTGTCATTACCAACGACGTTTTCTCCATCAACCGCAAGCACAAGAAACCCATCCCCTACCGCTACTGGGGCTTCATGGTGCAGTGTTTGAATGAGTTCCCCAGGATCAAGGACAAATCTGAGTCCTTCCTCCGCCGTCTCCTGCTCATACCCTTCGATAAATGTTTCACCGGAGTGGAGCGTACGTACATCAAAGGCGACTACCTGCAACGGGACGATGTGCTGCGCTACGTGCTCAAGCGTGCGCTGCAGATGAGGCACACTGAGCTGAGCATGCCTGCGCTGTGTAAGGCCAAACTCGATGAGTTCCGGGAGGTGAATGATCCGAGGATCTTGTTTTGGAGGGAATTCGAGGATCAATTTGTCTGGGACTTGTTGCCGTTCGGTTTCATCTACGATCTGTGGAAGGCGTGGACGCTTAAGACCAATCCGGATGGTCGACCGGGTTCCCAGACCTCTCTTACGAGTTTCCTGAAGACCCATCTCGCGAAGTCTGCAAAATGGGACCACATGGGCACTAAATCCATGCGTCCTGCTCGCCATATGTCCAGCCCGGAGCCGCTGATAGTGGAGTACGACCTCAGAGACTGGACAAACACGTCGTACACAGGAACCGCGGTAAATCATCGAGCAGTGCCGTATCCCCTGAAGGCCAACTACGCCGGACTCTTGCGTTGCCAGCCGGTCGCGGTAGCGGCCGGCGACGACGACGAGGACGGTACCGATGCGATCGCGCTGTAACTGACATGTAAGAACATTCACTCGCCTTAGCTGGGCGGCTTCCGGATAGCTAGTTTCCGGGAGCCGCTCTTCTCATGCACCGGCGGTGGCGTCGGGCCTGGTGAGGCCGGTCATGGCCGATGACGCGGTCAGACTGAGAACTGCAGGTTGGGTACGGTGTGGCAATGAATTTGCTGGAGCGCATCGTGGTCCAATTCGGGCGTCCGATTCGGACCCACCCATAGCCTTGTCTCGTGTCGGCTCGAGACGGGCCCCTGTTCCGGCTGCGCGCGCCGGGCACGTCTGGGGGATCACTTCGAGGCCATGGAACGGCGTACCTTCAGACGCGGCCAAGGACCAGCAACAGGCGGCGAGTTCGCGGGCAACGGCGGTCTCACCTTCATTGACATCTTTTTGGCGTTCCTCAAAGGCCACGGAACGTGCGTGCAGTCTGGATGCTTTGCCGTGCGCCGGCCACGGTGACCGAGGTGCCGGGAGGGGGTCCAGGGGGATGGCGTAGCCTCCCCTTGGCGACAGTTATTTGGAAGGAATGAGCGCAGCGAATGTATGACAAATAAACTGCTCGCCGCATTGTTGTCCACCGCACAGGCAACTAGGGTGGAAGGTAACAGTACGAGAGGGAGCTATGAGCCAGAGTGAGACTACGGAAGACACATCAAGGACGCAGTCCGGTGTGGATTCCGTAGGTCGAAGGAAGCGCCTCTCGTTGTACACCCGTGCTCTTACGGTGCGCTTTTCACCGGAAGAGCTGGCGGTGGTTGCACGGGTGCAATCCACGCTCCAGGCAGCGGCACCGAACGCGAAGCAGGTGACGCTCTCTACTGCGGTTCGGACGATGGTACGCAACGGCGGGAAGAAGCTGACGGAGATGTCCAATAGGCAGAACGTCGTCTCGTTCACTGACGAAGTTGTGAGTGCGTTGGAAGATGTTTCCACCGGCATGAATGACGTTCAGAAGGAGCTCCGCGCAGTGGGCCGGAACGTGAACCAGATCGCTGCTCGGGTTAACTCCGGCGGTGCTGCTGGCGACATCAAGATAGCTCAGGCCCAGCTCACGCTACTCAATGAAAAGTTGGACAGCATTGGACGGACAGTGGCCACTGCAACATCGACGAGGTGGTGATCCATGGCCATCGTCGTCAGCAGTCCCTCACGCACTGCTGGAGCGCTCATCAATTACGTGTTGAACGAGAAGGTCGGCCAGTCGCCGGGAACGCGTTATGTGGCAGCGTCTGGCTTGGGCGGTTGTATCCCGAAGCGGGCTAGACAGCAATTCACGGACACACGCAAAAGGTTCAACAAAGAGACTGGTTTTGTCCAGGCGTACCACGTCATCGAGAGCTTCGGATTGAATGAACTGGATCCGAAGGATCCCGGCGACCAGGAACGCGCTCATGCGCTCGGAATTGCTCTTGCGCACGACAGATTTCCAGGGCGTATGTTTCTCGTGGTCACGCAGATCGACGGTAAGACCGGCTGCCTGCACAATCACATCGTGATCAATTCACTCGACACACGAACTGGCCGGTCTCTGGATTCCTCGATCGTGATGCACTCAAAGCTGGCCCGCGAACATGACAGGGTGCTTGCCGTCGAAGGCTTTGATCAGACGGTTGTGCTCAAGAATCATGCCGAGAACAACATCACTGCCGCCGAGCGAAAGATTGCTGCGGACCGTCTTCTGTGGGAGGCGAACAAGGAGCAAGCCGTTGCCGCCGGTACAGACTTCACAGATGCTGAGCCGGTGTCTTGGGAGGCCGATCTCAAGCGACGGATTAGTCACGGGATCGACAGTTCAGAGGTTGATTCACTGGATGATTTCATCGTGGTGATGCGTGAGCAGTTCCAGGTCGATGCCCGGCAACGCGGTGAGAAGGGCCGTGGCCTGAGCTATGCACCATTGGATGATGACGGAGTACCTGTGCGTGGACGCAAGCGTCGCGCCTCTACGCTGGGGACTAGCTTCACGATGAACGCACTCGACGAAGCCATTGAACTTCGCAGGCGTCAGCCGGCTACAGCTGTGCGGGTGCCACTGCCGGTGCCAGTGATACTTGGCATAGACCAAACTGAGTCATGGTTGGAGACCGAGCGCCACCAGGATGCCCTGATGGCCCAGATTGCAGCTGTAACGGCCTCAAAGCCCGTGGAAGCGCCCAATGCCCTCCCGGAATCCATTAGGCCCGTAGAAACCTTCACAGCACTGCCACCGGTAGCGAAACCAAGCTTTGCGGACAAGCTCGCTTTGCTCCAGAGCAAGTCTGCAAAGCCCGCAGAGCCTGTTGCCAATTCCGGGCCGGTAGTCGCCCCCGAGCTTGTCCAAGCCCCGTTGAAACCCCCAGAGCTGCCCAAGGTTTCTGCGCCGTTGACCCCCTATCAGAGAGCGGTCAGGAAAGCGGCTCGTGAGGAATCCATGGCTGAGGTCAACCCAGTAGCTAATCCAGGTCATGAGTACAGTCCCGAAATTTAGGCCCAAAACATGGCACACAGAAGAAATGCCGGAAAGCTATGACATACCATTCAGGCATTCTGCGTAGTTGAACCCAATCCCGGCTCAACAACAGGCCAGCCGGATCAGCACCGGCCGGAGTCCGAGCTATCTTGAAAGGCGGTGCTTCAGGCCGGAACCTGATGGGCTCGGTTGCTAGGAAAGGCGATGCGGTGTTCGCGCTTCTGGAAGAAAAGCTCAGGTCGGAAGATGGTGGGCTGCACCTTGTAGCACCTTGTAGCGCCTTATGTAGTGCATTCTGGCGCAAAGTGCTTCGCATTATTTACTCGTTTACAAGGCGAATCGGCTCTCGCGTAGCACTGTAGTACTTGCGGATCCAGAAATAGATTGCTCTTACATGCGTGCGTGTATATATATGTGAGAAATCAAGTGCTACAAGTACTACAGTGCTACATTCAACGAAAAGTACTGGTAAACCAATGTTCAAGGAGTAGCACTTATGTAGCACGCTTCGGAAAAAGGTCTACGTAAGTGCTACGAGCTTGGCCCTGCTTTTTCCTGACGGCCTTCCCACCTGAACAACCTTCATCCGACTGAAGACCGGCTAGTCACATTCTTGATTGTTCAGGACGCCAAGGCAGCTTGAAGCCGAAGTGCGCGCTCTTTGTTCTTCTGGAGCCGATCCGCGCTTGCCCGGGTGTCCTGCGTCGAGAGAGAATTTTGAGCCCTTCCGCGAGTGCCGGGGCGAGAATCCAACTGAGCTGGGCAAACACTGCGCAAAACGTCCGCTCATTGCTGGGCGGAGATAACCCTATGGGCCTTCCCCGTTTCGTTGCCGCCCCTGGCTCGACCGTAGGGGTACGGGGTTGCGGAGGGCGGCTCGGCGGGCGCTTTTCGTCTCCGTGGCGTCCTTGTCGGCGCTGGTGCTGGTGGCGATGTGCACAAGAGCGGCGTTGTGCAAATGTCAGTCGGTCCTCACGTCGCCAGCATAATCAGGCCGCTAACGAAACGAAACGAAACGAAACGAAACGAACGAAACGAAACGACGTAACTGGATTCGCGAGCGTAACTAGATTCACCAACGTCACCGTCACTGAATGCGAAAAATGACCGCAAAGCGACGAAAATCCCGGCCATTGGGGGAACCACTGAACATGGCAGCCACTCCTCGGTGATCCAGAGACAGCAAGATGCGGCCGACAGGCTGCATTTTGTTAGTCATTTGTGACCCAGAAAGCGGCCACCGTGGTCCCGAAGCGGGCTGTTCCTGGTGTCTGTCCGGTCCAATCCTCCAGACTTGTCCCGCTGTCGGTCAGCTGCGCTTCTCGTGGTCGGCACGGGGCCGTTATTGACCCACTTACAGCCCACTCATGGGGTGTAAGTGGCCCGCGTGTGTGATGCCGGCCATATTAGGCCAGTTTTTGGTCAGTCGGCCCGGCGAGCTCCGTTAGGAGGCTTGGGTGGTAACTTCGGTGCGGACGGGCCAGCGGCCTGTCACCTCACGGGAATCAATGGCCCGCAGTAATGGCTTCTACGTCGTAGGCACTGATGTTCAGGCTGAGCTTGACGCCGGAAATGGATACCCAAGGACGCTGCCGACTGGCAGTCGTTCCGTCTGACCGATGACAAGGAAGAGGCCATCCTCAACCGGTTCCGCCAGCTCGGCGACCCGCTGAAATTCATTGTCGTCACCTCCAAGCTGGGTACCGGCTTTGACGCACCCATTGAGGGCGTCATGTATCTGGACAAGCCGATGAAGCTCCACACGCTCTACCAGACGATCACCCGGACCAACAGGAACTGGAAAGAACCCGGCTACCGGCCAGGAGAAGCGCTACGGACTGATAGTGGACTACATCGGGCTCGGTGACGGCTTCGCCCGGGCAATGTCCCCGGCCAACCCGGAGCACGCCCGCAAGGAAATCGAGACGGCCGCGCTCCTGGAGCAGTTCGAAGTAGAGATCGCCAACGTCCTGGACCGCTTCGCCGGCATCGACCGCACCTCCAGCGGCTTTGCGACCCTGCAGGCCGCCCACGACCGGATACCGGACGATCAGGCGATGGCGCGGTTCGCTGCCCAGTACGGGATGCTGCAGGGCATCTGGGAGGTTGCTTACCCGGACCTCCGCCTGGAAGCGCTCCGGGCCGACTACAAATGGCTGTCCAAGGTGTACGCCTCCGTCGCACCGGCCGATGACACCCGGGATCTTCTCTGGCACCGCCTGGGTGCCAAAACCCTTGAGCTCGTCCACGGCCACATCGGCGAGGTGACCGTCAGCGACACCGGCGTCGACGTCGTCATTGCTGACGAAGGCACCATCAAGCGCCTCATCGAAGCCGGGGTTATCGACCCTGACGAGGGTACCGGTGACACCACGGTGACCCCCGCCGGGGAAGTGATCGACAACATCGCCACCCGGCTGCGCAAACGCCTCGAAGGCGACAACGGCGTTCACCCGGCATACAAAATGCTCTCGGAGCGTCTGGAACGGTTGCGGGAACGCCAGCTGGCGAAGGCGCACGACTCCGTGGATTTCCTCCGGGACCTCCTGGATTTGGCCCGGGATCTTGCGACGGCGGAGAAAGCCGAGGATGAGTCCGGAGCCTTCGGTCTGGACCTGCTGCCTGACCCGAACGTCGGCGCTCTGACGCAGATCTTCGAGGAGTACAAGCCGGAGGACGCGCCTGTGATTGTCGGCAAGGTCGTTGCCGACATCGACGCCATCGTCAAGGAAGTCCGCTGGGACGGCTGGAACAACACCAAGGAAGGCGATAAAGCCGTCCGTATTGCCATCCGCAAAGTCCTGGTCCGGTACGGGCTGCCCGCGTCCGGCGAGCTTTTTGACCGGGCATACGCCTACGTGTCCGAGAACTACCAGGGCCATGAACGACATCCGTGCGGGGCTGGGTCTGGGTCACGTCTCACACCTGTGCAGGAATCCCCGAAGCACCTGGGCGTAGCGCTCGGGCTCCTCAAGATGAGGTAGGTGGCTGCTCTCCTCGAAGATCACCAGTTCGGATCCGGGTACGAGGCTTTGGTAGAACTCCGTGTCCTCCGGCCGTGTCTCGTCATAGCGCCCACAAACAAACAAAGTAGCGACAGTCAGTCCTCCGAGCCGATCAGTGATGTCGTAGTCCTTGTGGGTGCCGGTGATAACAAATTCGTTTGGACCCTGCATTCGCTCATAAATCGTGCGGTTCAGCTGACCGAATGTACGCATCACCGAATCCGGCCACGGATCCAATCGGCAAACATGTCGCCGATAGAACTCCATCGTTGCGTCCTGGTACTCCTCGGAGTCAGTGGTGCCGGCGGCCTCGTGGCGGTCAAGGACCACCTGCACGTCGGCCGGGAGGGCTGCGCGGAGTGCTGCAGCGCCGGCGGCGTAGCGAGGAATGCTCAGGCAGGGATCGGCGAGGACCAAGCTCGCCAGCCGCTCCGGGGAACGCAGCGCATATTCGGCGGCGACGGTTGTCCCCCACGATTGGCCGAGCAAGTGGACCTTCGGTGATCCCACTGCGTCGAGGACCGCCCCAAGCTCCTCGACCAGTCGGGCATTGGTCCAAAGACTCACATCGTCCGGGACGTCCGATTTCCCGGCACCCAGCTGGTCATAAAACACGACCGGCCGCTCGTCGGCCAAAGCCGTCAGCGGTTCCAGATAGTCGTGGGTGGCTCCTGGGCCGCCGTGGACGGTAACCAGCGGAATTTTCAATCCATCGCCAACCACCTGATACCAGACCCGGCCGCCGCGGACCTCGACATAGCCCTCGCTCGCGTGCAAATCAGCAGTCATGGTGCCTCCAGTTACGAAGTGACCCAACGGAAATGGCTGTTTCGTCCCTAAGTTGACGCTGCAGCATCAAGTGGCGTCAATCCCAAGCCGGCGTGGGAGGTCGCCTGGATCTGATGGGGAACTCGAGTCTGTCCCGGTTTCGTCCCGCTGAATGGTGGAGTTTTCTCGCCATCGTGCAGGTCAATTATTTGATTTTGCTGCCGTGAGTTCGGGGAGCGAAGCCGCGTCTTCTATCGCCGAGGCGACTGACGTGTTCATGGTCTTGACTTCGGCCATGGAGGCCTCGGCAGCGGAGGTCTCCGGCGTTCTGTTCGTCGTGACCAGGACGGCGCCGGCCGGCGTCGGGAGCGCTGAGGCGGAGCCAGGCTGGCAGGGCTTGATTGAAGGCGGCCAGGGTCAGCTGTGTGCGGCCCTGGTATCGACGTGGGCCACCACGGCGTGGCAGTGGATGCGTGCGGCGGCGGCGGAGCGCCATGCTCCGATTCAGTGTTCCGTGAAGTCACCGTGGCGAGGCTGGAGGGATCATCATCACGCGCACCAGCCATCCCTGCCGCTGTGGCGCAGCGGCAGGGATGGCTGGTGCTGGCCAGGTCCCTGCAATCCTGGCGTGCGGGGTGCCTGGAGTCAGGGTTTGGCGTAGTCGGCGAATCCCTGCCAGTCGATTACGACACAGGGTTCGTCTCCCAATACCCAGGCGTCGTGCCCGGGGGCCATGATGGCGAAGTCTCCCGGCCCATATTCCATTTCTTCGCCGTCGTTCATAACGACCTTCATTCGACCGGAGATGAAATATCCCATGTGAGCGGCCTGACAGCTCTCCGTTTTGGCGATCGGTTTTACGTGCTCGGACCAGCGCCATCCGGGCAGGAAGGTGGCGCGGCCCACGCCGCCCTGTTCCATGTTGACGAGTTGAAGTTGGCCCGTGCCACCTTCGAAGGGACGTGTCTCCTCGGGCGAATCGAGGTTTTTGCGAACTAAACCTGGCATCTTGACCTCCTATGGTTGGTACTGCTTGTTGTCGTGGGTACGCTCCGGCAACCGCGGGCTGTCAGGCGGAGTCGAAACGCTCGGATACGGGCGAATTTACCTGTCGGCACCGGTGCAGAAGGGCCGGCAGCGCACTGAGCTGACGTGATGATATATAGACCCCATCGCCCCTTTTGCCTAGAGCACACCGGTATCGGCTGGCGCCGGGGGGCAGTCCCCGACAGCCAGATCGAGAGCGCCTGCCGCCAGATCAACGCCGGCCACCCAGGCGGCCCGCGACCTCGGCATGTCCCGGGCGACTTGTACCGGCGCGTTGGCGAGCCTCGACGCCCGGCAATGTCACCTCCCGACTCAGTGAGGCGGACCCGTCGAAGTGGACTGCATCTTGCTCACTCCGGCACCATTGACACTCGTTCCTGCCCGGGCGTGTACTTGAATCGGTTTCTGTTTGAACAGGAGCCCAGCCATGGAGCGGCCCGCCCTTCCGTGAGGCCGCCCGTAGACGGAGGTCGAAAAATGGGACAGGCACGCGAGGTAATGGACCGCTTAACCATGGCCATGACGGCGAAGGATCAAGAGACGCAGGCGGCGTGTTACGGAATTTGTCAAATCAAATGAGACGTAGTGGTTGTTGTAAATGCACCGAGGGCGCGGCTCTTTTTGCCGGGTCGTTGATCGCCGCCTTCAGCGGCAGCGGAGGTGCGGCAGGACGGCGGACAAACCGCTCGGGATGCGCGCCGTACGCCCGGTCCAGGGTGTGCTGGCGTTGTTCACGCACGTCCTCGGCTGTGCCGTAGTGCACGCTGGCCGGGGTGTGATAGCCGATCCCGGAATGCCTGTGCTCGTGGTTGTAGTAGGCGGTGAATCCTTCCATCCAGGTCCTGGCCTCGTTCACGGAGTCGAACCGTTCCGGGTAGTCAGAGGTGTATTTCATGGTCTTGAATTGGGCCTCGCTGAACGGATTGTCATTCGATGTATGGGCTCGGGAATGCGACCTGGTGATATCCATGTCCACCAGCATCGAGGCAAGGGCTTTGGACGTCATCGCCGCCCCACCATCGGCGTGCAGGTACCCCGGAGGGTTACCACCGGTCTCGGCGACAATCTCCTGCACGAGGTCCGCGGCCAGCTGGCCGTCCTCGATACGCTCGATGCGCCAGCCCACCACGTAACGGGAAAAAATATCCAGCACCACGTAGGCGTGATACCAGATTCCCTTCGCCGGGCCACGCATCTTCGTTATATCCCAGGACCACACTTCGCACGGTTTTGTGGCCATGAGCTCCGGAATCACCTTGGTCGGATGAGTGGCTTGCCGTCGGCGTTCCCCGCCCATCTTCGCGTCCGCCAGCACGCGATACATGGTGCGCTGCGAACACCAGTACCGCCCCTCGTCCAGCTCACGGACATAGACCTGGGTCGGTGAAAGGTTCGCGTAGTCTTGGCGGTTGAGCACCGACAGGATCTCGGCACGCTCGGCCGGCGAGAGCTCCGCCGGGTGCTGGGCCTTGGGCCAGGGCCCGTGCATCCGGGGCTTGGGCGCGGCCTGCCGGTGATGGGTGGCCCGGGAGCGGCCCACCAGCCTGCAGGCCCTCACCACCCCGAGGTGCCCGGTCAGTTCCGTTGCGGTTGCTGATTGCCACGACTGGTGTGCGGTGCTGGTGATTGCGCGTTCTTCGATGAGAGAGCTTCCAAGAACGCGACTCCTTTTCCCAAGGTATCCAGGGCGGCATCCGAGGAAGCCAACTTCCCGCGGGTCCGCTCGTGTGCGGCCCGCTCCGCGACCAGGTCCTTGGTCAGCTGGGCGATCTGGGCCTGCTCGTCCGTGTTCTTCGGCCGGCCCCGGCGTGCCGCCGGCTTCGCGAGCCTGCCCGCATCGAACGCGGCCCGCCATTCCTGGATATGGGAATCGTAGAGCCGTTCGCGGCGTAGCACTGCGCCCTTGGAACCGTTCGGTGCCGCATCGTATTCCTGGACGATCGCGCGTTTGAACTCGGCGGTAAAGGTCCTGCGTGCCGACCGGTTGGAACGCGGGCCCTGCTCCGCTGATCCTTGGTCCTGGCTGGCTATTTCTTCCGGTACGGGCTGTCCAGTCCCTGCTGGTGTGGATGTATTCATGGTGAAGTTTCCCTCCTGCCTCCAGCCTCTATTCTCGTTCAAGAAGCGGTCTCTAACGAGTCTGGCCGATAGGGTTATGCCGCTGATGCGGTGGCTGTTACTCCCGATCAGGGTGAGATTGTCGGGCCGGAAGCCATTAGCAACTACTTGTCGCAATTTGGGGAATCATTCCCTGACGTTGGCTATGAGTATGTGCAGAAGTATGAGGCTGGAAATGTGGCGATTGATGATGGCTTTGTCACCGGCACGAACACCGGACCGCTGGCCTTGCCGTCCGGGGAGAGCCTGCCTCCCACGGGCAAAAGCATCAGGGTGAGGAGTTGCGACATCGCACACGTCGAGGACGGCCTGATTACGCAGCACAAGTTCTACTTTGACCAGATGGAGTTCCTGGGACAGCTCGGCCTGCTCCCTGAATCCCTGTCCAAGCCAGGGGCCTGAAGGGGAGCCGGCGCCGACGAGGGCAGAGCGCACTTGCTAGCGTGCGAGGATCTTCAAGCGGCGTTTGCACCAATGCTCTACGGCGGGGACCAGGATGACCTGAATGGCGAGTGCGGCGCACTCCGCTGAGTCCGGATGTGAAGGCCGCGGAGAGCCGGCCTGGCCCGGCTGGTCGTAGTTCCCCGGCTAGTCGGTTCTAAAGGAATTCAGTTAGTATCCCGGATAATAACAACACGGCGCTTTTCGGCCAGCTGGGCCGACTCGTTAAAAAGCGCCAGCACCGGGACGTCCAGGGCCGCCGAGATTACCTCGACGTCATCCAGGGTGAGCGGGGCATCGTCTCGCAGTCGCTTCGCCATGTAGTTCTGGGACACACCGGCCATTGCGGCCAGCCGATTGCCGGACAAGCGATGCCTTCCCATGTCATCGCGGATGACCGCCGACATCGAACTGGCCATGACGCCGGAGCGTCCCATGGAACCTGATGACATGCCGGCTACTTCCCAATTGACTGCAGGTCAGCGGCCAGGGCCACCATCCCGGACGTAGGCGGCTCCGGTTCGCCCGCAGTCTCGCCCATACTGTCCCCGAACCACTTGTTCCAGACCGTCGCAACGACCTCCGGTGTGATTGGTGTGCCAGCGGCTATCAGCGCGGCGAAGTCTTCCATCTCCGGGTCGCACTCGTCCTCCGGCGCACCGTGGTCCATCACGCCGAGCAGGTCGTGGGCGTTCAGGCGCTCGATGATGGCGGCGCGGAGGCGCGCATATTCCGGGGTGGTGATGTCCATGGGCGTCATTCTATGAGCAATCAGACAGTTGCGAGATGACTGCCTCAGCCCAGCGGCACTTGTACAGGCTTGAACCTGACGGGTCCTCCGCATTTGCGCCCATACGGATATTCCCCGGTCGGCTCCGTCACGATCGGCAGCGCGCGGGCGATGCGGGCACCTGATGAGGCCTCCGTTTCCACGTAGACGGACGTAACGCTGACAGGCGGGACCAGATAGGGCTTCGACTGCGGCACCAGCCACTTGCCGTCCGGATTTTTAGTCACGGCGGCGGGAGTGCAGCCCTCCTCGAAACAGGCCGCGACCGAGACAGGCTCCTGTGGGAAGATCAGCTCCACGTCCCCGACGTAGGCGTAACCGATCGCCGGGCAGGCGGTGTTGCCGGGTCCGGCGTAACCGATCGCCGGGCAGGCGGTGTTGCCGGGTCCCCGGCTGAACATCACCAGGACCAGCACAACGGCCACCACACCCAGCAAAGTAAGAAGTAACCCCCGACGCTTCATGGTGCGAGCCTAACCCCGCAGCCCGGATCGGCGTCCGAGAGCGGGCATCACGGCGGATTGCGGGGCGCGTATCCAGATTTCTGGATATGGCAATATGCAAGCGGATAGGGACTGCGCTTGAACCAGTGGTTGCCCGGCCAGGCCAAGCGCCTCCTGACGGCTGTGAAGGCCGGATACAGTATTGGGATATTCCCAATTTCGGGTAGTGTGAGGGCATGGAACCCGTAGGAACTCGCATCCGCCAGCGCATCTCTGAGCTGCACCTCGGCGTGCCCGAAAAGGAGATCGCGGCTTCCGTGGGAATGACCCCGGACGTCCTTTCCAGGTCCTTGAATGGCAAGCGGACGTTCACCAGCATCGAGCTTGCCCACCTTGCCGAGCGGCTCTCCACATCCATGTACTGGCTGGCCACAGGCGAGGCCGACCCGTTTGAAGCGCGTATCGCTGCCCGTCACCAATACGACTTCAATGCCGGACGGTACGTCGATGAAAAGGGTGGGATCACAGGCGAGACACTGGACAATATCGAGCTCGCCTTCCGCCAGGTGTACCCGGGGAGAAACGACGCCGCCACGCCCGTTGGCAGCCCGGATGAGATCCGCTCACGTCTCGGCGACGACTTCGTAAGCGATTTCGCTTCCCGCGTCGAGGCGGTCCTGGACATCGACGTCGTCCGGGTTGAGGATGTCACATCTGCCTACTCTCTCCGCGCCGGAGGCCGCTACTGTATCGTCGTCCCCCGAAGCGGCAACTGGTTCCGCCAGAACAGCGACATCGCACACGAACTCGGTCACATCTACCTGGGCCACTTCAATGACCGCGACGAGGCCGCATCTGATGTGAAGGAAGGGCCGGCTTTCGACTTTGCGGCGCAGGTTCTGCTCCCGGAAGTGTCGATGCGCTCGATCGATTGGGAGAACGCCAAACGGCTCGAGGTCGTCAATTTCCTGTGGCACTTCGGGGTGTCCACGAAGTATCTCGCCAACCGACTACGGAAGCTCTCGCTACCTGCCCGTCCTGAAGTCTGGCAACTTCTGGAACTTTCGACGTTTGATGTGCTGAACCGGCCCCTGGAGGGAAAGACCTTTTCTTCCCTGGCAGTTGCCGTGCGAACCCAGCGCGCTGCCGAACGCCGGTTCCCGGAGGCTCTCATCGCCGCCCACATGGAGGCTGTCGCAGTGGGGAAGGTGGCCAAGGAGACCCTGGCCTGGATGCTGGCTGTATCTCCGGACGAAATCGACGCGCAACCCCCGCAGCCTACGGGTCTCAACCTTGATGACCTGGCAGCTGAGCTGGGGCTGGCGGAAGGGGCTTGAGCGGTCGGTTCTTTCTGCCCGACAATACTGTTCTCGTGAACTTTGCCGAGATTGGCCGGATGGACCTCTTGCGTCTGGTGGCCGCCGGCGGTTCTACGTGGTGCTACACCGTTTCGGTGGAGTGTGAAAAGAGTTCCAGGGTAAGCGGCCTGGAACAGCTTTCTGAAGCACCAGGAATCTTCGGTGAACCGTTGAAGCTGGAAACGCGAGTGGAGCAGATGGACACCCAGGTTTTCCGGGCAAGGCTGCGCAAGCCTGGTGATGGTCCGGCGGCAAATCTCGGCGAGGCGGAAAGCCTGTCGATCATCATGAACCGCAGACTGGATGCCGTGTTCATCACCGATGACAATGGGGCTTTGGGCTTTGCCGTGGAGCACGGGATCCCCTATACGACCACATGGGATCTACTCAAGATGTTTGTCAGGGCCAAGAAACTTGAACGAACCACGGCCTGGCACTACGTCTTGACCCTGGGCGGAAATCAGCGTCGATATGAGGAATTGCGAACACAGGATTCCTTCTACGCCTGGCTCGAAACTCCCGGCTCACTCCAGTTCGTCCCCTGACGGGACCGCCGGCCCTATACGTTTGGACCACCACGCAATGGTGGCCATTTCCTGGGAACCCGAACGTTTCCGTATCCCGGCAGTGCATCTTGGCCGCGACGTGTTCCGAACGGGGATGCCGGGCGGTCTACGGTGCGCCTGCTGGCGTCACGCCTCGCGTCTGCTTGCATGGAGGCATGACTGAGCAGCCGCCGGCAGCAGTAATCGAAGACCTGGACCGGCTGAGGGCCGCACTGGCCGCCGTGATCCCGGCGCGGACCGAGTCGAACCTTCTGGTCGGGACCTGGAACATCCGTGCCCTGGGCGACCTGACCGCCAAGTGGCTGGCCGGGCCCAAAGACTCACCGAAGCGGGACTGGCACGCCGTCGCCTGCCTGGCCAGCGTGATTTCCCGGTTCGACGTCGTCGCCGTCCAGGAGTCCCGCCGGAACCCGGTGGCCCTGAAGGGACTCCTGGCGACCCTTGGCCCGCACTGGCAGGTCATCATCTCCGACGTCACCGAAGGCGCCGCCGGCAACGGTGAACGCCTTGCCTTCCTGTACGACAGCACCCGGGTCCGGCCCTCGGGCCTGGTCGGGGAGATCGTGCTGCCTCCGATCGGGGAGGATCCGCAGCGCCAGTTCGCCCGCTCCCCGTACACCGCCAGCTTCTCCCGCTCCGGCGTCGAGTTCACCCTCGCCTCTGTCCACATCCTCTGGGGCAAGAACCCCGCGGCGCGCCTGCCGGAAATCACCGCGTTCGCCCGGTGGATGCATGACTGGGCGGTCCGGCCCAACGACTGGAACTCCAACCTCATCGTCCTCGGCGACTTCAACCTGGACCGGATCGGCGACCCGCTCTACGAAGCGTTCGTCTCCACGGGGCTCTGGCCGCCTACGGAACTGAACGCCGTGCCGCGGACCATCTTCGATGATGACAAGACCCGGCACTTCTACGACCAACTGGCCTGGTTCTCCGAACCCGACGGCACGTCCCTCCTGCAGGGCCTGACCTACGGCCAGCGGGCCGGAACCTTCGACTTCATCCCGCACGTCTACCGCGGCCTGACCCGGAACGAGGTGTCATGGCGGATCTCGGATCACTACCCGCTTTGGTGCGAATTCCTGCTCACCTGAGAGGCGTACATTCCGTCCGGAAATGGGTAGGCGACCCGTTTCGCCGAGTCTGGTCCTCGGCTGGTCTTCGGAAGTTCTAGACTTCAGCAATGACTCAGGAAGTGTGGCACAGGCGTACGGAATGGCCGTTGACGGTGGCGTCGCTGATATTTCTGGGAGCCTACTCAACCCAAGTCATCGCCAACACGGACGCTCTTATTGTCGAACTCCTGATCTGGGGTACCTGGGCGGTGTTCGTCGTGGATTATTTGATGAGCCTGGCCTTGGCGCCACAGCGGGGACGCTGGTTCGTCCGGAACCTGCACGAACTGGCGATTGTGGCGCTGCCCGCCCTGCGGCCTTTACGACTGCTGAGACTGGTCACCCTGCTTCGGGTTATGCACCGCGTCGGCGGCAATGCCTTACGCGGACGGGTGCTCACCTATGTGCTCGGCGCTGCCGCGCTGCTGATTTACGCCGGCGCCCTGGCAGTCCTCGACGTCGAGGAGAACGCGCCGGGATCGGACCTGACCACCTTCGGGGATGCCATCTGGTGGGCGATGACGACCATTACGACCGTCGGCTACGGGGACCATTACCCGGTCACACTGCTTGGCCGGTGCGTCGCCGGTGGCCTGATGATTGGCGGCGTCGCCGTTCTGGGCGTCGTCACAGCCTCGGTCGCCTCCTGGATGGTGCAGGCTGTTGCCGAAGAGACCCAAGCCGAACTGAACGCCGCCGAAGAACCGGTCCAACGAGAACTCCAGAAGCTCTCAGCCCAGGTGCAGCACCTGACCGCGTTGTTGGAGGCAGGAAACACCGATCGCCTCAGTTCTCAGCGGGAAGAGTCTTGATCGTGTCCCGGGGATTGTGGCCAGGACTCCGGTGTGCGGCCGCCGGCGGTCAGGAGCCTGGCACGCCAGCATCGGCCCTCAGCTTCCGCCGCTTCATTTCCGCGGCGAGAAACATTCCCCGTAATCCGATCACCGCCCCGCCGTCAATGCGGTTCAGCAGGTAGTCGGGCGGGAACGTCTTCACGAGCCGGGTTTCCAGGCTGTCGGGGTTGATCGTCCGGGCGGCAAAGAGGCGTGTGGTATCCAGTGCCCGGAAAGAATCGATAGAGAGCACTGAGTCTTCGACGTCGCCCCAGATGAGTCTGTCGAACTGCTTGGTCCCGGCCCAGTGCGCTTTGATGCGTCGACGAATGTCCGAGGTCTGGCCGATGTAGGCCTGCCGGTATCCGTCCAGAACCATCACGTAGACGCCTTCATCCCCGTCGTAGGCGGCCAGGTTGGTCACCGGGCGCAACCTGTTGTTCTTCCTCATTAGTTCCGTCAGGGCGTCTTCGAACGGCGCTTCCGCTATCTGGGAGAAGAACGCCATGTTCAGGTCGAAATTCTCCAGGGCATCCTCACGCTGCTGGCGGCAGAAGTCGTCCGAAAGAATTGTCAGGTCTTCATCCTCGTAGCGCGGCGCCAGGTACGCCCGGAGCTCGTCCGTGAGCATGTACTCGGGCATCCGGACCGATGGCCTCTTGTTCACGACCGCGTACATCTCGCGCGTCAACCGGTGCCCATACTTTCCGGGCCGCATCATTTCCCCGAAATGTTCGACGGCGGGATCCCGTTGTTGAAGGTTCCCTGCCATATGTAGCTCCTCGCTGCTTGATCCTGCAGGTAATCCTAGGGCCGATTCTTGCTCGGTGGGGTCAGACGAGAGTGTCGCAGGCTTTCATGATCGATTCCTCCGGATAAGGTCATATCGCCTGTCTACGCATGCTTGGTGGCAGGCAGAAAACCGGAACCAGAGGGACTCATGAAAAAGCTAACCGCCTCGCTCGCTGCCCTGACCATCCTGCTCGCAACGGGGTGCTCCAGCTCCCCGAAGGCTGAGGCGCCGCCTGCCAGTACTGCCGCTGCCGCTAGCACAATCCCGAAGCCCGACGCCGCGCAGGAGACGAATCTGCGCAGCGAACTGGCCAAGATCAATCCGCTGTTCGACAACGAAAAGTCCGTTGACAACTCCCGTAACCAGTGCAGCAGCATCCTGGGCGAGTCACCCGACGACAAGCTCATTACGAGCGCCAAGACGCGCTTCACCGGGGGACAGGTCACATCAGTGTCTGATGTGGAGGCCCAGCAGATCATCGATGTCATCAAGGCAAACGGGTTCTGTAAAGCCTAGGAGCGGAAAGTGACGGTCACCGCGGTCACAGCAGCGGGCCAGCAGTGTTCAAAGGACGGCTGCGTCAACTCAGCCGCCTATAGGACACTTAGCAAGCCGGCTTGGTGTTTGGACTGCATCGCGGACATCCTGCTCGAAGGTGGCCTCACAGCGGCAGAACCGTTCATCGGGCCAGAGGAATGGCGGCTCGCCACGTGCCTGGACTGCGGTGTCCAGGCACACTACAAGTTCGAGTACACCCTAGACAAGAACGCCGTCGGGGAGAAGACCTGCCGGGCCTGCCACTGGACCGACTGGGCGAAATGGGCCTGCCAGATGTCAGGAGAGGCGGCCCCTGCTCGCATCTATTCACGCGAGGAGATCATCGCTCACCTCGACAAGCACGGTTTCGACCTCGTCGCCACAACGGTAGACGTCAACGACGGCAACGACCCGATCACGCGCTGCCGTTCCTGCAACAAGATCTCCGCCCAGCGCATGGGGGACATCGGCTGGGGCTGCTCCTGAAGACCGGCCGGTCCGGGGTCGCCGCGATCGGCGTGGCCCAGGAATACCAGAATGTCTTCGCCTCCACCCAACGCCTGGGCACCAATGGAATCCCCTGCTTTGGCTTCCATAAGGCAGACCGGCGGGTGACGTGCTTCTACTTCTATCTCTGGGATACCGATTTCGGTCCGGCGTTCATCAAGATCTGCGCGTACTTCCCATATCCGATCAAGGTCTGGATCAACGGACACGAGTGGGCCAAACGCCAAGCCGTGCAGGCCGGGATCGAATTCACGGCACTCTCCAACGGGTTCGCCAGTTCTCAAAACCCGGCGGCACTGCAGGAGATCTGTGACCGGCTCGGCCCGGGCACCATCGAAGTCTTCTTCCAACGCTGGCTCGCCGTGCTCCCGTTGCCGCTCAACGATCACGACGCGGACGCCGGGTACTGGTGGGAACTGTCCATGCGACAAATCGAAATCTCCCGCACCCTGGTTTTTGACGCACCCCGCCGCGCCCGGGCCTTCTTCGAAGCGCTCGTCGTCGATAACCTCGACCTTGGACGCCCCGAGACACTCGAGTTGATTTTCGGCCGGCAGATCCGCCGCGGCCGCCTGCGCCGGACCCAGGACGTGTTCAAGACCAAGGTCGTCACCCGCGACACCGACGTCACCATCAACGCTTTCTACAAGCACTCCCGCATCAAGCAATACCTCAAAGACGGCCGTGCCCTGCGGATCGAAACCGTCGTGAACTCACCGGACGACCTGGGGTGCAAACGCCGCCTGGAACACCTACCCGAACTACAAACCAAAGCCCGTGACACGAACGCCCGTCTGCTCGATACTGAACGTGTCGGGCAGGGCTGTGTCCTTGCGAGCCCAGCCTTTGAGCGGGTCGCACAGTCCACCCTCACCGAGGATGGCAGGCGGGCCCCGGCCTTGCGGTTCGGCGATCCACGGGTCATGGCCCTGCTCGGCGCCTTATGTATCAGCCTTACCGCCCTCGGATTCACCCATAGGAGCCTGCGTGCCCGGGTGAACCATCTGCTGGGCATCGGATACAGCGCCAATCAAATGAGCTACGACCTCGCACGGCTGCGCCGCAACGGACTCATCGAACGCCGGCCACACAGCAACACCTACACCCTCACCGCCGAGGGGCAGCGTGTCGCCCTGTTCTACACCAAGGTCCACAACCGGCTCCTGCGCCCCCTCCTGGCCGCCGACAAAGTCCCGGCACCGCCACCACTACGCCAGGCCCTGGCAACCATCGACCGTCACGTCAACGGCTACATCGACGATGCCCGGAGTGAAAAACGCTGCCTACAACTCAAGACAAACATCAAAGTTCTGACCCCCAAGGAACGCTAGTGCGGCGATGTCGGGACGGCATGGACATCAGTGTCGAGACCGGAACGTGAGCCGGCGTCGGATGATGCCGGCCATCGTCGAGGTTCTTGGCGGTTAGGGGACACTCTGCAATCATGGACGAAACGTGATGGGAGGGGCGAGCAGATGTCCGCTGGTGATGAGGAAACCCGCACCTACAGGGAACAAACCCTTCGACGGATACGGAGGGGAATCCGGGCGGCCCAATTGCGGGTCGCCTTGGACGAGGCCCGGGGACGTCAGTCGCCAGCCGCGGTGATACGACTTGCCCAGAGAACGCCGCCGCAGCTGCCGTCACCCATGCAGGCTCTGAGGTCGTCAAGGGGCAAGTATCAGCTCGATCCGGCGTCACGGCGAGAGGCAGCTCGCATTTTGCGCCGTGGAATCCGGGCAGGGCAATTGAGGGTTGCTCTGGACGAGCAGCGGGGTCGGACGACTCCCGCTGCCGTGAAACGACTGGCCCAGAGTCAGCTCCCGACATTGATGTAGGCCCTCACTGTTGACGACTTTACAATGCCCACTGTCGGCCAATAGGGCGCACGACTTCGGCCGATTCCATGTAGGCCTCCTCGAAAAGTCCAAGTCCTTCCCCGACTCCAAGAGAGGCAACGTGAGTGTTCAAGAAGGCCTCCCGCTCTGCCAGTGTGGCGGGGCCAAGTAGCAGCCGGCTTTCAACACCCCGGGATCTGGCTAGAGGGCTCCGAGCCAAGGAACGGCCAGCGACCACGATACTGATTCCGGCTCGGGCTCCGTCCCTAGCTAATTCGTCGACAACGGCGTAGGGACAATCCGGGTGGTCGAAGTATGAACCGCACCTGGTCCGGCCTCTGTAAAGTGCATCGAAGTCGTCCAGAAACACGATGGCGGACATGGGTGGCCACACAGGCGGTGCGATTCCCAGCAAGGGGGAGAGGTTAAGTCTGAGAGGGCTGCGGCGCTGTTCCTCCGTGAGAAATGAATCTTCGTAGTCTTGAATCTGTTTGAGCGCTGACCTCATTGACTCCCGCACATCTAATAAGAGTTCGCACGCGCTGCGCGAGTCCGCGGCGTAGGCTTTGAGCCCGCAGGGTGGGTTGGCAGCACCACTGAGATAGGCGTAAACATCGAGATGCCCGGCGGCCTGCGAAACCAAATTGGTGAGTAACGTCGTCTTCCCTGAGCCGGCAGGGCCCTGGACCGATAACTTTCCTGGTCCCGGTTGGTACTTCCAGCTGATCGGTGTTCCGGCTGTCCCGGTGCCCAACAGAAGTCGGATGTCAGTGGGGGCGACATTCTCCGCCCCGTCACGCGGATAGGGAATTCTGGCGGCTGACTTAATCTTGGGGCTCCTATCTTTTCTGCTTGATTCTGTTGGCAGGCGTGACCGATGCCCGTGGTGGTTGCCGTCTCCGGCGGGATGCCAATGACATGAAGATAGCCCTGGGGATGGCCGCGGCGCGCGTCGTGACGCCGACGCATTCATGGGTGAGAGTAAACCGAATCATGGTCGTAGACGAGGCGCCGTGGCGGCGTAGAACCGAGACGTTCAGACGGGCGAAAGCCGTGCGTACCGGCCCCGACTGGCTGGTTCATGAGCCGTTTTGGCCGGTATTGGGCCACTCTGAGGCCCTTCGGAAATATTAAGCAGCAGGTGCGGCCCAAAGTGACCTCATTTGTAGACGAAGCGACGGATGTGCTCGCGATGTAGAGTCCGGCGACGTGGACGACCCGTCAGTATCGGTCGATCATGGAACCAGTAAGCAGCAAGGAGGGCGACAATGTCCCACGGCAGGCCTGGACGTGACGATCCTCGCCATGGTCCTACTGCTGGCTGCTCTCTACATCGGAACTCCTTACCCCACGGTGATAATCGTGCAGGCGGTCATCAGCATCGGCAGCATCCTCGCCACCAGCGGGCGCCCTCCACCGCCCTCCCGGAACATTTCGCAAAAGGTCCTGAATGTGACATCAAGCGAAGCCCTTCCACGGAAATGCCGTCGACTTTGCATAGCGACGGGGGCATCGACGGTCGGGCGGCAACGGGCCATGATGGGAGCAGCGAGGAGGAGCCACATGACTAAGTCCACGAAGTACCGCCAGGACGGCAAGGGCCATGTGTTCAATACGCTGCGCCGCGAGATTCAGGCCGCACGGCTGAAGGTCATCCTCGACGAAGAACTGGGCCGCCCCACCTCGGTGAAGGTGAGGCGCCTGGCCGCGATGGATCTGCCGCCGACCGTCAGGTCGTACCAACGCGTCGGTGGCGTGTCAGAGCGCACGACCTATGACCCGACGAACAAGGACCAGGTGTTCGCCACGCTGCGCCGCGAAATCCTCGCTGCACGGCTGAAAGTCACCCTCGACGAGCAGTTGAACCGTGAGACGTCCCCGACGGTGAAGGCTCTGGCCGGGATGAAGCTGCCGCCGATCGTCAGGCCGAGCTATCACAGTGGTGATCCCAAAGCAGAAGCCAGCCGGCCGGCCACTTCCCGGGAGTAAAAGTAGGCGAGTGTCGTTGACGCCATGACGATCACCGCGGAGTCCCGCCGGTGATCGAAGATGGCTCTGCCCGTGCGGGCAGTTTCGCAATCAGACAGACCAAGCTGAGCTGTGTCCGGTCATGGTTTTAGATGCTTGTGCTCAACGGTTTCGACCTCGCGGACGGATTGCAGAGCCGACATGAGGCGGTGCGCGTTCGCCGGTGAGCTCAGCAGGTAGCTTGTTTCCACCAATGCGTCGTACTCATCCTTCGACATCAAGACCGCGGATCCACGCTTCGACGTGATCTCCACCTCGGTGCGGTCGAGGTTGACCCGCTCGATGAGACGGACAAGGTCGCGGCGAGCCTCGCTCGTGGTTATGGCCATCACTGCCTCCTGGTTGTACGAGACATGCTAGTACTTGGCCTTTCGCGCCACTACGCAACGGCCGGCGATGTTCGACCAGGACCAGGGTGGCCGAGGCCCATTTCATGCCTGATATAGACGGCACGATCTAGGCGGTCGTAGCAACCCTCGGAGTGCGCCTGTTGGGCCGACTTCGTGTGCATGCCCCATACAATCAGAGGAAGCCCCCTCGGGGCTTCCTTGTTCAAATCCGCACCATTTTTGGGGAACCGTGACCACTACGTTTGACGAGCTGCTTGGCACCTACCGAGACCTTTCGGATTCCGAACGGATGAAAGGCAGCTACCTCGAACAGCTCGTCGAGCAGTATCTCGAGAACGACGGCGTTCACGCACCTCAGTACACAGACGTGTGGCTGTGGCGGGACTGGCCGAACCGTCCGGAGAACTTCACCAACAAGGACAACGGCATCGACCTGGTCGCGGCCCGTACCGACGGCGGACTGACCGCCATCCAAGTGAAGTTCTACGCGCCCGGCTACAGGATCCAGAAGCACGATATTGACTCGTTCCTGTCGGCGTCTTCGAAGAAGCCCTTCACGAACGCTGTCGTCGTGGACACCACCGAGGGTGACTGGTCGAACAACGCGCTGGAGATGCTCGACGATCGGCACGTGCCAGTACAGCGGATCGGTTTGAGCGACCTTCGGCACTCAAACATTGACTGGTCCACCTACGACCTGACGGCACCCACCACGCCGAAGTTGTTCGACAAGAAAGTACTGCGCCCACACCAGCACAAGGCCGTCCAGGCGGCGTTGAAGGGCTTCGAGGACAGTGATCGCGGCAAGCTGATCATGGCTTGCGGCACTGGCAAGACTTTCATGTCCCTGAAGCTGGCCGAGCGGTTCGCTGAAGACTTGGGCCACGCCCGGATCCTGTTCATGGTGCCGTCCCTGGCACTGATGTCCCAGTCGCTGAAGGAATGGTCGGACGAAACCGAGCAGCCCATGCACGCCTACGCGGTATGTTCGGACAACAAGGTTGGCCGCGTAAAAGACACCGATCTGACCGACGTGGCGCTCCACGATCTGCAGATCCCCGCCACGACAGACGGCGCGCGGCTCATTGAGGCAATGAACACCCGAACGCTGGACGAGGGAATGACGGTCGTGTTCTCCACGTACCAGTCGATCGACGCTGTGCGGGCCGCGCAGCAAGCCGGCCTGCCCGACTTCGATCTGATCATCTGCGATGAAGCACACCGCACCACCGGGGCGACCCTGGCCGGCGACGGCGAATCGCATTTCGTGAAGATCCACGACAACCACTGGATCTCCGGCAACAAGCGCGTTTACATGACGGCCACACCACGGATCTTCAACGACAACACCAAGGACGCCGCCCGCGAGAAGGACGCCGTCCTGTGCTCCATGGACGACCAATCAATCTACGGGCCCGTGTTCTACCGGATCGGATTCGGCGAGGCCGTCGAGCAGAAACTCCTGACCGATTACAAGGTGCTGGTACTGGGAGTCGACGAGACCCAAGTGCGGACGACTTTTCAGGATCAGCTGGCCGACAGCAACAGCGAACTGAACATCGACGATATTGCCAAGCTGGTGGGCGTCTGGAACGGCTTGGCCAAACGGCGGGCAGGAGAGTTTCAGGACGGCTTCGGCCAAGACTGGCAGCCCATGCGCCGTGCAGTGGCGTTCAACCGCTCCATCAAGGCCTCCCAGGTCATCGAATCAGAGTTCCAAGACCTCACCCGCCTGCACCTCACGGACATGACCAACGACGATCCGACCGATGACATGCGGGTGGAGGTCAAGCACATTGACGGCGGCTTCAATGCGGTCCGCCGTGGGGAGCGGCTCGACTGGCTGAAAGCCGATGCGGACGTCATCCTGGTCGACGACCGGACTACCCTGCGCAAAGAGGACGGGTCGTGGCCGAAGAAGGAACAGCCGACCTGCCGGATTCTGACCAACGCCCGCTGCCTCACTGAGGGCGTGGATGTCCCGTCCCTGGATGCGGTGCTGTTCATGAACCCGCGCAACTCCATGGTCGACGTCATCCAGGCCGTGGGACGGGTCATGCGCAACCACGTGAACGCCGACACCGGCGAGGTAAAGAAGTTCGGTTACATCATCCTGCCGATCGCCATCCCGGAAGGCATGTCGACCTCGGAGGCGCTGAAGGACAACCAACGCTACAAGGTCGTCTGGCAAGTCCTTCAGGCACTGCGTGCCCACGATGAACGGATGGATTCGTCGATAAATCAGATCGAGCTGAACAACAAGGCTCCCGAGTCCATCATCGTGGACAAGATTGACTTGGCGCCAAAGAAGAAGGCGCCGGTTATTGACCCGAGCCCTTCCCCGGACGTGGAACCGGAGCCAGGACCTGTAGGCCCGGGAACGCAGGAAACGCTGACATTTCCGGTAGAGGAATGGAAGGACTCTGTCTACGCGAAGATCGTCGACAAGTGCGGCAACCGCATGTACTGGGAGGACTGGTCCAAGGACATTGCATCCATTGCCACGAAGCACATCGATCTGATCAACGACCTGCTCGAAGACGCCGACCCCAGCCACCGGATAGCCTTCGACGGCTTCGTTGCCGGCCTCCGTGAGAATCTGAATCCTGAGATCGATAACGCCCAGGCCGTCGAGATGCTCGCCCAACACCTGGTAACCAAGCCAGTGTTTGATGCCATGTTTGCCGACTCCAACTTCACCGAGCACAACCCTGTATCCCGAGCGATGCAGACTATCCTGGACCAGCTTGGCTCCAATGCCGTGTTTGAGAAGGAAAGCAAAGGCCTGGAGAAGTTTTATGAGTCTGTCCGGGCCCGCGTCTCCAAGATCGACAACGCCGCAGCCAAGCAGGCCATCATCGTAGAGCTTTACGACAACTTCTTCCGCAACGCTTTCCCCCGCGTTGCTGACAGGTTGGGCATTGTCTTCACACCAGTTCCCGTGGTCGACTACATCCTGCGTTCGGCCGATGCGGCCCTGCGCCTGGAGTTCGGGAAGTCACTGTCCGATGAGGGCGTCTCCATCTTGGAGCCTTTCGTCGGGACGGGCACATTCCTGACCCGCTTGCTGCAGATAGGGCTCATCAAGCCGGAGGACTTGCACCGCAAGTACACCCAGGAGATGTTCGCCAACGAGATCGTCCTGCTCAGCTACTACATTGCCGCCATTAACATTGAGACGGTCTACTCGGAGGTGGCAGCCGCAGCGGGCGTCGAAGCCGGCTATGTGCCATTCGACGGCATTGCCCTGACTGACACGTTCCAACTTAACGAGGGCGACGGTCAGCTGCAGGCTACGGGCATCTTTCCGGAGAACCATGAACGAGTGGTTCGGCAAAAGAACCAGAACATCCGCGTCATCGTCATGAATCCGCCGTACTCGACAGGCCAGACAAGCGCGAACGACAACAACCAAAATCAGAAATACCCAGCACTGGATGCGTCGATTGCTGGTACCTACGCAAAACTCTCCGTGGCAACGAACAAGAACGGACTCTACGACTCGTACGTCCGCGGAATTCGCTGGGCCTCAAACCGGATCAAAGACAACGGTGTCATAGCCTTCGTCTCGAATGGCTCATTCATTGACCTGCCCGCATTTGATGGATTCCGAAAAACTCTGGGCAGCGAGTTCAGCAGGGTTTTCGTCTACAACTTAAGGGGCAACGCCCGACTTTCAGGGGAACTCCGACGCCAAGAAGGGGGAAACGTGTTTACGGAAGGAGTTCGAACCCCCATAGCTATCGTGGTTCTGATCAAGAACATTAGCCACCAAGGCGAAACCGATGTGCAATACAGCGACATTGGAGACTATCTGACCAGTGATCAAAAGTTGGATGTCTTGGTTAGTGAGCGGTCACTGGAAGGGACAGCATGGAGTGTCGTTTCCCCCAGCGGTGAAGGCGATTGGATTAACCATCGGGACGAAGACTATGGCTCCTACCAGGCTATCGGTGACAAGGCAACCAAGGGCAAAGAAGCTACTAGCGCGATCTTCCGGATTTTCACGGCTGGGGTCAAGACTAATCGTGACGCTTGGTGTTATGGCTTCAGCGGCAAAAAAATGGCAGCAAACATGCGGCAAATGATCGCTCACTACGAGAATCAGATTGGTCTACAAGAACCCGATCTTGACCCTCAGAGGATTAGTTGGAACCGCGGGCTGTTGGCTGACAGGCTGCGGGGCAGGTCACATGCATTCATTGAGTCGGCCGTCCGGACCGCGATTTACCGTCCATTTACTCGTGAGACGGTTTACCTAGACCCATCGATGAATGACATGGTCTATCAGGTGCCGAAACTCTTTCCGTCGTCCGCGACTCCAAACACGTACATTCAGATAACAGGAACCGGCGCGCAAAAGCCCTTCGCAGCTCTGATGGGTCAGTTCGTCCCCGACTTGCATGCGATGCACACTGGACAAGTCTTCCCGCTATACACCTACGAGCCAATCCCAGAAAACGAGCTGGCGATCCCGGCCGTCGGTGAGGTCATTGTCGACGGCTACCGCCGGCGGGAGAACATCACGGACGCAACTCTCGACACCTACCGCGGCTTCTATGACGGCGTGCCCATATCCAAGGAAGACGTCTTCTACTACGTCTACGGTTTGCTGCACTCTCCGACCTACAAGGAAACCTACAAGGCTGACTTGATGAAGATGCTGCCGCGGATCCCGAAGGTCAAGGACTTCTGGGGATTCAGCGCTGCCGGCCGAGACCTCGCAGACCTGCACTTGAACTACGAGACTATGGCACCTGCCGAGCTGACCGAGGTGCATCGGACGGAGCCGCCGGCGGACCTTGAAGCGCAGTACGACTATTACCGCGTGCAGAAGCTTTCCTGGGGTGCCCGCAAAGACCGCTCCCGGATCATTTTCAACTCCAACGTCACACTCGAAGGCATTCCGGCCGAGGTGCTGGACTACCAGGTCAACGGGAAGTCAGCCATCGAGTGGATCCTCGACCGGTACCAGGTGACGACGCACAAGGACTCGTAGATCGTCAATGACCCGAACGACTTCTGCCGCGAAGTTGGCGATCCGCGCTACATCATCGACCTGATCAAGCGGATCGTCACGGTGTCACTGGAGACCAACAAGGTCGTGGCTGGGCTTCCGGCGCTGGAGATTGCGGAATAGGCGGTGGTTGACCCCGTGAAGACCAAACGGGAAGCAGAGGAAGCCCCAAGCAAGCGACCGGGCCTTTCCCACTGGCGCTCATTTACCTACTGGGGAATGTAACCGGATGAGCGACAAATCTGCAGCGTATTACAATCACTTAAAGTCCCGTGAACCCGACCTTGAAGGGTGGAGGATCCGTGCAGGGCGGCACGAGAATCCACAGGTGGGTAGCGAGCTTCATAAGGACGATGCTGTCTTCGAGTCCCATCCCATCAGCGAGGCCGCACGCATCTGCCTGATCTCGGCCGGTGAGCATCTTCGCCTCGCTTGGACAGCAATCAAAGCAAGAGAGGTTTACCCAATAGCGCACTACACCACTCTGCGTGGCGCTCTACTGGCAGGGTCCCAGGCCGTCTACATTTTGGGACCGGACGATGCTGAGATCCGCAGGGGTCGCGGACTGGCCGCAATTGCTGAATCGTACAAGCGTTCAAGACAGTTCCACGAAGAGACTCTGAAATCTCCAGGCCTTACAGGTGATGAGCATCAGCGGGTCCGGGCGCAGGTGGAATGGCTGACAGGTCGGATGGAAGAAGCTCGACGGGCTGGTGCGGACAAATCTCTGAATATTTCAGATGCGGTAATCCCGTATGCCGCCCAAGTGACCTACGGGACGAACGCTGACTTGCAGAACGAGATAAATCTCCTGTGGCGCCAAATGAGCGGAGACGCGCACGCCTTGACTTGGGCTGTGGCTCAGCGAGCTGTATTTCAATCCCCTGTAAAAGGGCAACCGCTCAGCACAGGCGTCGCAGGAGGATCCTTGGAAGAAATCGCCCAGCCTTTCGAGGCGTCATTCCAAATCTTGAAGCGAGGATGGGCACTCTTCGATCGCCGCTGCGAAGCCCTATAACAAAGCGGAGTTCCGAACGCCGAACGCAACCCGGACTACATCTACCCGATTCCGGTGACCGGTCGGTCTTTCCTCGGTCGCTGACGGAGTAACTGCGCGCGGAATGATCTGTCGTCTCGGATCCGGGCCGTAGCCCACCGGTGATTGCCATCGGCAAGGACGATCCTGCCGTCATGAAGCTGAACCGCAAGGGGACCGAGAGCACCCCACGATGAGGGGCCTCATCGTAGGTTCGTTCAGGCCCGGCTATATAGAACTCCAGGACATCCCGTCGCAGGACCCCCTGTATGCTCGCGTCGATATCCGACAACGGAACATCTTCCGGTGCATCAAGCTCAACTAGTCCGTGATGCCATTTCCGAATCAACGCTGTGGCTTCGCTGTCATCGGCAACGGATGCCTGCGGTAGTCCGAAGTCCTCAGTGGATATGTAGTGAAAACCTTCATCCTCATCCGACTGACCCATGAGACTGATATCGCTCATACGAACTCCTCGCGTTGCCCAATACGGGCCTGAAAGCTTTAGTGAATCCATACATCATAAATCCACAACATAATGACAGTTATGATGCTTCTATGGGAAATGACCTCGCTTTTAGCACCTCACTTGCCGGAAACGCGGAACGACACGCCAGTATTATTGCCGCGTGGCAGCTCGCGCAGTCCTCGCCGCACACGCTGCGTGGCTACACCCTGAATCTGCTCACGTACTGCACCTGGCTCGATGGGCACGGTCTGGATCTGCTCACGGTGCGCCGGGTGCATCTGGACGGCTACCGGCACACCCTCACCGGAGCTCCGGCGACGGTGGCCAGGACGCTCGCTGCGCTGTCGAGCTTCTACCGGTACGCACTGGCTGAAGAACTGGTGGACCGGAACCCGGTCGCGACGATTTCCCGTCCCGCTGTCGATGCCGACCACAGTTCCACCCAGGGGCTCAGCCGCGACCAGGCACTCGCGCTGCTGGAGGCGGCCCGCAGGGACGGTCCCAGGTCCAATGCGCTGGTCAGCCTGCTGATGTTCACCGGCCTCCGGATCAGCGAAGCGCTTCAGGCCCGGACCAGCGACTACGCCCACGACTCGGGCCACCGGGTGCTCACCGTCCGCCGCAAGGGCGGGAAGTCCGCGAAGGTCGCCGTCCCGGCGCCGGCGGTGGTGGCGATGAACTTCTACCTGGCCACCACGGGCGCGGACATCGTGCTCGGGCACAGCATGAGCCGGCCGCTGCTCACCACGGCCACCGGAAAGCCCCTGCACCGGACGTCGGCGTTCCGCATCGTGCAGCGATTGGCCCAGCAGGCCGGCATAGATGGCCAGATCAGTCCGCACAGCCTGCGGCACACGTTCGCCACGATCGCCCTGGACAGCGGGACGTCACTGCATGCCCTCCAGGACAGCATGGGACATGCGGATCCGCGGACCACCAGGAGGTACGACCGGGCCCGGAACAACCTCCAAAAGTCCGCCGGATATGACGTCGCGAGGGCACTCGCGTAGGGGTCTCGGGAGCCGGTGTTTTTGCGTCCCTATATCTAAGGTACGAATTTCGGAAATGAGAGGGGTGGAAAAGCAGCGCTGAGGACCACCGATTCCTCCACTGTCCCGCCCGCCTTCCCGCCGACTCAACCCCTGCTTTCTAATTTTGAGAGTGGCGCAGGGCGGCGGGGAAAAGGTGGGACAGACAGGAGGGAAGGCGGGTGGGCTGCGGAAGATAGGCTCTCCCTTATGAGAACCAGGGAGAAATGGGTGGAGTTTTGACGGGTGCCGAGATTGTGGCACTGGCTGCGCTGGTGTTCTCTGCCATCGCTGCTGTCGGTGTTGGCTGGCAGATTTTCCGGGCCGAACAAATCTTTCCCATGGCGGGCATAGCATTCTTCATTCGCGAGGCCGGCACCGCGTACATCACGCTCGAACACGGTAAGCCTCGGGAAACGTACGCCCTGAGCGACGTGGAAATCCGCCACTACGGCGACGGGAACCTCTGGAACATTCAGGTCACTCCCGTCTACGGTCGCCTTATGGACGGCTCTGAGCAGTACCGTCCCTTCATGGACCCCGGTGCGGAGCCGATGAAGTTGTCCATTGCGCTGAACCGGGAGCATGGCGGCGTCATAGAGGTCACGGCCTACGATTCGTTTCGTGCAAGTAACACTCGTCTCGGCAGGATGGTGGCAGCCCGACGCATGAGAGTCGACTGCGACTCTTGGGCGATTTTTCAGCGCCGGTGGTTCAGGTGGAAGGCCCTGACAATTGGAGAGGCGTCCCCTCGCCTGGGCAAGCACGAGAAGCCCGACCCTGGTTTACCGCCAGGGGTTCGGCTCCTCAGCGAAGTCGACGAGGAAGACATGTAAACGGCCCACTGACCAGCCGGGACCCCGAGCGCAGCCTGTCATGGCCGTCCCCGAAACGTCCGGGCTAGAATTCACGTCATGGAAGCTGGAGCCGGCAGGCCCACCCGCTGGACCTGCAGCCTATGCGGCAGCGACGTAATCCTGGCCGATCTGCAGCGGCGAGGCCAGCGCTCAGGCCTGCGACTGCGGCGCCCGCCCGAGCTAACCCCTCATCATTGCAGCAACCCTCAGTGCGTGTATTTTGATCCCCGACGGGTAACCTTCGGGGCCTTCGTACCCGCTGCCCGCGCCGGAGACGGCGGGTCGTAGCGTCGGCGACGGCGCTTCCCCGAGTCCGGAGCGGTCCTGGGAGCACCCGGGGCAGATGCGGGCGGCTTGTGTGAGGCTCACACCGCGAGCCTACTCCGGGGCGCTCTCCCTCCAGCGGAGCGCGTGCAATTTGCCCTCCACTCAACCTGGACCTTTGTCCTAAGGTGGTGACGTTAGGACGGCGGACACGGAACTGAAGAAGGAGGCGGGCTCGAGGGATGTCGACAGAGAAATCAGGTTGGGGAGGCTGGACGCTTGACGAGGTGCGTTTGGTACTGGAGTACGACCAGTACGAGGTTGACCTGGAGCGTTCCCTGACGGGCGCGCAGGTTTGCGACTGGATATTTCAGGTCGCGCATAAGAACTGGGCGACTCCTGAGGTCACCGCGGGCCTGGTCCGGGCGTTGGACGATCTGCTGCAGCCTCAGGCCAACCTCTGCTCGGGCGGGGAGAACAAGGAGATGTCCAACGCCGAGTTGAGGCGTCTCGTTGCCGAAAACGCGGGCGGGCAGAGGTAGCTTTTCAAGGGCCGGACGCGGCTGCACCGGGGCGGAATTACCTCCCGGCACTGATTGTTCACAGCCGCGCCGGTACGCCCGGCAGAAGCGCGTCTGTGACTTGCATCAGCAGCTGAACGTATAGCCTGTGACCACAGCACTTCTTTGGGGGACCTTGAACCGCATTCTGACCACTGCCCTGTCCGCGCTTGTCGCCGCATCTCTTTTGTGCGGATGTGGCGGAGCGCCGGCGGCTGCGCCCAGCTCATCCAGTTCGCCTTCGACGGCGCTACCCTCTCCGAGCCTGACGCCCACGCCAACGTTCACGGCAACACCCACGCCGACCCCCACGCCGGTGGGCCTGAAGTATTCGCTCTCCTGCTCGGTGAATACCGCCTCGCGGACCACGGTCACCGACTAAAGGGCAGCCTGGGCAACGCCGTTCGATCTCTGCACCGTAAACAGCGCGGCGGAACAGGCCGCAGGTGTTGCCTCCGGAGGAACCTCGCCGGACACGGCCAAGTACCTTTACGCGTTGTGTGCGACCACCGCCGGACACTACTTCGAGGGCTCAGTCAGCTCAGCACAAGCCAAGGAAATTGCGGCGGCACTCACCCTCTGCCCGGATCACCCGAAGCGGGCTGCTCTGGAGGCAAGCGCTGCCGCCGACAGTGCATCTAGCGTTTGCGGCCCATGATCTGATTGATGGCCTCTGCCTTGCGTTGCGCGTCCCGTTCCGGGTCGATACGCGGCGCGCTTGCACTGGTTCCCAGCACCTGGCTGTAACTGGTGCGGCCCTGGTACTGCCTGAGTGCGTCCGTCCGCCGCTCCATCGCCGTCGCCGGCCTGGACGTCAGCGGCCGCCCGGCCCGCGCCTCCCGGTGGGCCTTGAGCTGTGCGAACCGGGCCGGCTCCGGCTTGTCCCCAATGAACTCAGCCATCCCTGGTGGAGGCACCAGGGATCCTGTGTCCGACAGGCTCCACTCGGACATGGGGGCGGAGGCGTAATGGGTGGGAGGCACGAGGTACCGCTCAGCCGTGGGGTGGCGGTAGCTGCCGGAGTACATAGCCACGAGGACACCGAGGGACTCGTACGCCATGTCCAGGACGACACTGGTCAGCGGCAGATCGAGAACCAGGTCAGGAACGTCCGGAGACCACAGCCACACGTCACGAATGCCCTCTGTCTGATAGCCGCCGTGGCGTCGGTCCCACTCTTTGCTGTCCAGTGGCTTGCGCTGGACCTCGAATGCCAGATGCCGGCCGGAGGTTGCTGTTGCTCTGACGTCGCTGCGCAGCCGGATGCCGGGGATCCAGATCTCATCTTCGACGGACCAGGGAAGGATGTGGTGCTGGTCTCGGGCCCAGTCCATGATGAAGCGCTTGCCGTGCAGGTGCTCAGCGGTCTCGCCGTGGCGGCGCAGACCGTCGGGGGCCTCGCCGGCCTGATGGCGGAAATGCTTGCACCGCGTTTTGGCGTCGACGAGCTGCACCGGGACTTCACGGCCGTCTTCCTTGCAGTCGATGCAGACGATCTCCTTGGAGCCCTTGTACCCGTAGCGGTCGTAGTAGGAGTTGTTTCCCCTTTGCATGGCCGCTGCCACGACAATCTCCCCGTCCGCATTGTTGTAGGCGACGAGAGGCTCTGAGGGTTCCCACTGCCGGGGAAAGAGCCGGCGTATCTCGATCATGGGCACAGTATGCGGGGAAGGGCTGACATTTCGTCGTGGTGTGCAAAGCTCTGTGAGTATGGGCCGCCCACGCAGGCCTAGCTGTTAGTTCCGGTTCGATCGGCCCCTGTGGTCGTCATCTGGGGTCCTCCCAAGACTCTTCGTCCAAACATTCAGCATCCGAGCACAGAATCCGCGATCTGCTGCGCGGCTTGTCCTGGTGTGACGTGGGTGGTGTCGATGACCGCGGCTTCATTGTGCAGCCATGTCCGGGCGGCGTCGGCGTACGGTTCCAGGTAAGCGAAGCGGAACGTCGACGGTCCGAGAACTGTGTCATTTTGTATGCGGTCGCGCAACGTGGCCTGGTCAGCATGGAGCACGAAATGCTGGATCGGTATGCCGTGGGCAGTAAGACCGTCGCTGATTTCCCGCCAGTAGCTCTCGACCAGGACAGTCATCGGCATGACGAGCGTGCCTCCGGTGTACTCAAGCACGCGCCGCGCGGTTTCGACGACGAGCGGCCGCCATGGCTCCCAGTGCTGGAAGTTGTCCGTTGCAGGAAGTCCCGGGCTGATGTCCATGAGCACCTCGCCGATCTTCTCGGCATCTAGGACGCGCGCGTTGGGCAGCATTGGCTGCAAGAGGGCGCTGGTCGTTGTCTTTCCCGCTCCGTGGGTGCCGTTGAGCCAAACGATCATGGAACGAACACTACTTCCATGAAGTGTCATGCAGCCTACAGCTGCGGACGATGCTGTTTTCGGAGAAGAACCCACGGTTACCTTCCGTTGCAGATAAAGTCAGCGCATGGGGATATGGGACAAAGTGAAGGCAGCTTTTGGCGGGCAGGCAGAATCAGTGGTGGTTCCGGAGCCTCATCGGTCAGCAGTCACGCCGGGCCCTGCGCATGCACCGTCCGCCCCGGCGAGACCAGTGCCTGAAGAACCCGCAGCGCGCCCTCAGGAGCCGCCGGCCGTGCGTAACTACCAAGCGGAGAAGGTCAAAGCTGCCGCTGCGGGCCAAAGCGTCAAAAGCTTTCGTGCCGGTTATGCTCCGCCGGCAACTGCGAAGAGCCAGCTGGTGGCCGGTCCTGATGGTTTGCCGCCGCTCAGGTTGGTACCTTCCAACAACGGTCTCGACTTGGCGCTGCCTGACGGGGAGTTGGTTGATTACAAGATCCTGGCCCTGCGGCACTTCCAGATCTTCGCGTTCCGCGTCGTAGGCATGGGCTTCTACGAAGACCCGGAGAAGCCCATCAAGTTCCGGAACGGCCAGCGCGTCCAGCCTGTGCGGGAACCCGACAACGGACACGACGCCAACGCCGTCGCAATCCACGCCGGGCGGCCTGCGAAGAAAATCGGCTACGTGAACAAACAGCGGGCATCGTGGGTCGCAAGATTACTTGATTCCGGTCAGGATCTTGACGGCATCATCATCCAGAGCAAGGCTTCCTCGCCACGCGTCCTCCTGACTACTCCAGAGATGCTGGCATATCTCCAGCGCGACTGACGTGCGGGCGCGATGAAACGATGAATCAGTACTGGCGCCCCAGAGCGATCCGCGACGGACGACACGCCGAAAGTGTCGCGTTCTTGGATATTTCTAAAGTAAAGATGTAGGTTTCAAGTAGAAAACTACAGGAGGTTGCTTTGAAGAACGCGGTCGACGTCGAATGGTCGTTTCGTCGCTTTAGTGCCCACGGAAAGAGCCTTCCTGAGATCATCCTGACAACTCTCACGGACTGCCACGATGAACATGCCGACGGCCAGGCGCTGATCCGGTCGAAGCATAAACGGTCCTACGGTCAGGTGAGTTACACCGTCCAGGAGAGGCTAGAAGAGGCGCTGGCAGGACTTGAGGGAGTCGAATTTAAGCGTCCTGGCCGCGGCAAGCCTAAGGTGCTCGTAGTAAACGGCACTGCTCTCGTTCCTTGGCGGTACTCCAGGTTGGCGACGGCAGATCTGAACCAACAGAAGTATGGAACTTCGGATTCCCGGATCGGCAACTTCTCAATGCCGGTGGGCCCCTCACAGGGCATGCTTGACCTCGGGGATGGCGCCCGCGCTTCCCTGACGCCCGAGGAAATCGAACTTGTTGACGCTCTGCAGGAGCTGGACGGTTCGGAGTCGCTCAAGCACCACCCGGTAGTAGTCGTTGCCTATGCCAGCAACCATCAGGCCCTGCATCATGCCCTGTGGGCTGACGCTCAGTTGGGCGAGGACGGCACGCTTATCCTGCAGAACACCCAGGAGCTGTTCCATGCGGATTCGGCGGATGCCGCCGCGAAGGCGGAGCCGAAGAGCTTCGATTCCGAGCCCCGCCGTGGCCTCAACCTGATGCCTAAGGAAGCATCCGGATCATGACGAAGCAGCTCACTCTGTTTTCAACCGAAGAACTTCTGTCGACTCAGGCCGTCAGGGATTCCTTTGACCCAGCAAGGTTGACGCAGGCACGGCGGCTGGCAGGGATTACCAAACAGACACTGGGGGACGCGGTCGGAGTTTCGGGAGCGGCCATAGGCCAATATGAGGCCGGCGTGACACCACGTCCTGAAATCGTGGGCCTGCTGGCCAGGGAATTAGGCCAACCCGTCGCCTTCTTTGCGATGGGTCGGCCGATTGGAAAACTGGACGTTTCCCAAGCCCATTTCCGCAGTCTTCGTTCGACGCGCGCGTCGGAGAGGCTCAAGGCCACGTCCTTTGTTGAACAGGTGTGGGAGGTGACTTTCGCGCTGGAAAAGCGGGTTGCCTTCCCGGACGTGAATGTCCCGTTCAATGAAGCGGACAGCAGCATGTCTCCCGTAGAAGCGGCGAGAGCCCTGAGGTCTTACTGGGAATTGCCGGAAGGGCCGATTCCCAACCTGGTGGAACTCATGGAGCTGAACGGCATCGTCGTGTCTGTTCTGACCCTTCGTGGCGACCAGGACGAAACTGCGCGTGTTGATGCCTTCTCGACAGCAGCGCTCAACCGCCCCATCGTCGTGGTGACCCCGGAAAGGGCCCGCTCTGTCTACCGGCACCGGTTCACGTGCGCTCACGAGCTCGGCCACCTCGTCCTCCATCGTGAACTTGCCGTAGGGGACCCTCGCCAGGAACGCGAGGCTGATGCCTTTGCCGCCGAATTTCTGATGCCACGGTCAGAAATAGAGCCGGTTCTCCCCGCAACCATCAACCTTCCAAGGCTCGGGCAGATCGGCCAGACGTGGGGTGTGTCACCGGAGGCTCTGGTGTTTCGCATGCAGGAACTCAAAGGCGCTTCAGACGTTTCTGTCCGGCGTGCGTACCAGAAGCTCAGATCCGGCAACCGGCAGGAGGCCTCCGTGGCAGATTACCCGGGAGAAGTCCCCATGCTGCTGACTGAGGCTATGAAGGTTGCCGACAAGTTTGGGTTTTCTGTGGCCGATCTGGCAAATGAACTCAGATGGGCACCGGAACGGGTTAGGCAAGTGCTGGGCCTCGTGGACGAACGGCCCAAGCTCACCTTGGTTCGCTGACGGGAAGCCCCGCATACGGTGCAGTGCATGGGTTGCAGCAGTTGGGGCGAAGTAGGTGCGCAGTAGCCCCCGCACTGTTGGTCCTGCTGGCGTTTTTCCCGCATTAAAAGCACAGTCCTGCAGATGGCGATCAGATCTTATCCACATCTCGTTTGAATTCGCCCAGTGCCCGCAACGAACCGCGTAGGAATGGAACCTTGCTGAACTTACCGACCCAGGGGGTGTAACTGCATGTCACGTATCGAATGGACGAGATACAACGGGGATGACATCGAATCACTTGTTGCGATGTTCATCAGCGGTGATCATCCGGAGGCAGAACGGATTACCCCATCCAAGGGCGACGGTGGCATCGATGTCCTTGTGAAGACCGATAAGACTCGCGTCTATCAGGTGAAGAAGTTTTCAGGGCCTCTTTCATCCAGTCAGGCGAAGCAGATTAAGAAGTCGGTCGACAGGCTGTGCTCTGACCCTCGCCTCAAGGATCTGCAGGTCGACGAGTGGCATCTGGTCATGCCGTGGGACGCCACCCTGGAAACGAAGAAGTGGGTGACGGACTATGTCACGAAGAAAGGGCTGCCCGAGCCGATCTGGGATGGCCTGACTCAGTGTGACTTCTGGGCCAGCAAGTACCCGCACGTGGTTGATTACTACTTGCGGGGAAATGCCGAGCGTATCCGAGAGATGGCGGTGTCGATCGTCCAGGGATTGCGGCTGAAGGACATCAGGGAAGAAGAGGTACAGAGCAGGGACATTGCTGCCTTGGCGGACGAGCTCAAGGAGACGGTGGCCATATTGAACCGTGAGGACCCTTTTTACGCCTACGGAATTCATGTTGAGCCACAGCTAAAAACTCCTGACAGGGACGATGTGCGCGAAGCGTTGACTAACGTCAAACCAGGTATCGTTCTTTCAACGCTGATCGGGGACAGCCGTTTGGCCCTCCGGGTGGACCTGTATGTGAAGAACCGCGTGGCCCTGCAGCTGGACCCGCTGAAGATCAACATGGTTATGACGGCAAAGCTTGGTTCCGAGCAAGCGGCTGCAATCGAAGACTTCAGAAAGTTCGGCAGCCCAATGGAGTTGTCGGCCGGCGTGAGTGGTTCATCCAACTTCCCGGGCGGACTTGGAGGAGAGTTCGAGAATGCCGGGGTCACCGTGCTTCCGGCATCCGATATTTCGGACCGGGACCGGGAACTTCGCCTTCTGCTCTTCGACGAGGACGACCGTCAGGTTGACTCACTGGTTGTCCACCGTGAATACACCACGACCGGTGTCCCCAGCGAAGACAAAGGCCCGCGTGGCATGGAGTCGCGCCTGACTGATGCCCACAACGTCCTGGAGATTCTCCTGAGATTCGATGTGGATGAACAGAGTTCCGATATGGCCATAACTGCGCACGCTCCACAGGGAAAACTTGCTGTGGACGTCCTGCCCGCGCTGCGCTTCTTCAAGAAATCGACAGCTCCGAATCGGTTAACAGTTGCTCCCCGCTTCGGCCCCGTACCCGATCAACGTCAGCCCCTGATGCCGAGGGACAAGAACATCTCGGATCTCTGGGTTGACGTCGCTGCGGCGCTCAGCCTCATTCAGGAACATACCGCACACAGACTCCACTTTCCTGACCTCGAAAAAATGGAGGAAAGAGCAATCCGCGAGATTCTGCGTGCAGGCGCCCTGCTCCTATGCCAAACGATCACGGAGCACATGGCACTTATTGGAACGGATCACGACGCCACGCTGCCGGACGAAGTAAGAACGGTTACTTTCCTTCTGCCGTGGACGCTTGAATTGCATGAGGGAACTGTTGACCTGGGTTATCTTGCCTACGCTTTCTCGGGCTCCCTTCACAAGCGGGATCAAGAGTACGACGGTGCCAGATACGACGTATGGAGCGTTGATGATGGAAAGGTTCTTGTCAGATGGTCCTCGGAGGAAGAGCAGAAGGCCCTCCCTGGTCTTCCCGTCCTGGGCAGCGACCGTCACTAACGTCCGTGGTTAATACACCTAGGCTGCCCATCGAGACAAAAGCATCTTGCCCGCTTTAGGGAATTCCTGCTGCACCTAGTACGTCGCAGTCGCCGACAAACCCATCAACAGAAAAGAGATGCACCTTCGTGGCAACCGATTACGACGAACTCCGCACCGACGTCAAGGAGTCCCAGGAGAAGTCGTTGGAGGCCCTGAAGTCCGCCAAAGCGCCCGACGCCAAGGCTGTCGTCCAGGAGCTCGACGAGGCTGATGCCTTCGACGGCGTCACTCCCGGTGGCGAGTTCATTGCTGAAGAGCTCGTCGTTCAGGTCATCCCGCAGGCTGACGATGAGTTCACCTGCTGGTCCTGCTTCCTGGTCCGCCACCGTTCGCAGAAGGCGCGCGAGAAGGACGGTCACGCCTACTGCGTTGAATGTGATGGCTGAGCGGTTCTGGCCGGCTGTCCCGGAGCGTATCTGGGACAGCATCCGCGAAGAATTCACCTTGCCGGCGGCGGCAGATCTGGAGAGCCATTGCCAAGCCCTCGGTGAGCCCGAGGCCATGCGCCGTGCAATCCGGGCGTTCATCGGTGAGGAAACGTTCTGCCCCGGCTTCCAGCTCAGAGATGGGCTCTTCCATGAACCGGCGCTGCGCCTCTTTGACCAGGCGATGAGCCTGAAGATTCCTCATAACGTGTTCGCCGCCTGGATGGTCACCCCGCTGCGGGCAGTGTCCCATTCCCGGCCCGTGGACATGCTGGGCAGCATGACGCTGCTCCAGAGCTCCCTCGCGGCCTTCGCGGACAGGTACCGGCCCCTTGAAGGGCGCCGATGACGGGCAGACGGCTGTTTCTGTCGCTGGCCGCGGTGCACGTGGTCGCGAGGTTCGATCTTGCGGGTAAAACCCTGCGGGGCCACACTAAGGGCAACAGGTGCAGGACGTGGCGGAGGGCGGCGCTCATGGGCGGCGACGGGGTATTCAGTATCGTGGCCGGGGTGGATGGTTCTGCCCCGTCGCGCCTCGCCCTGGAATGGGCAGTCACGGAGGCCCGGCTGCGCAACGGCCAGGTCATGGCCGTGACCGCGTGGGAGTTCCCGCCCGCAAACCTCGGTCTGGAAGGCCTGGACTGGGACCCGGACGTCTTCCCTCAGACCGCGCGTCAGCTCCAGCACGAGGCCCTGAAGCGCGTGGACAGCGAAGGCGTGACGGTGACCGGTGACGTTTACGAGGGAAACGCGGCCACCGTGCTCCTGCGGGCTGCCGAGACCGCTGACCTGCTGGTCGTGGGTTCCCGCGGTCTCGGCGGATTTACCGGATTGCTGCTCGGCTCCGTGTCCACCCAGGTCCTCCGTCACTCGCCCTGCCCGGTGCTCGTGGTCCGGAACCGGTCCCGGACCGCCGGCGAGGAATGAGTGATCCGTTGACCCGCTAGGGGGAACATATCCGGCGAAAGCAGCGGTCGTGACCGGTGACCTCAGCCCGGCCATCAGCGGCCGCGGAGCGGACGTGAACCTGGGCCCGGCACCCACTACGGGCCACACAGGCGACCACTCCGAGGGCCACTGAACACCACTAACTCCAGGACACCTGGGAATTCGTGCTCACCGGTGGCATTGAACCGCGGAAACGCTACTTAGCGTCGGTCAGGACGTAGCCGGAGGAGCGCACGGCCTCAGCCAGTGCCTCCTGGTCTGCAGTGCCGGTGACACGGAGGCGCGATGTGCCGCCCGCGACCAGGTCTACGGCCGCCGACTGGACCCCGGATACCCGGGACACGGCCTTTTCGACGGTCTGGACGCAGTGTCCGCAGGTCAGCCCTTCCACGGCGTACTGCGCGCCGGACGCCTGAGCCTCCGACGTTCCGGCGGCCGGCGCCGCAGCCTGCGTTTCGGCCGCGGGGGCGCAGCAGCTGCAGCCGTGCTGCTCAGTGGAGGCCAGGGGGAGTTGGGTTCGTGTTTCGGTTGATCCGCACATGTCAGTTTTCCTTCGAAGCGAGGGATAAAAGGGCTGTTGTGGTTGAACGGCTGTAGCGGCCTGGGGACCGGACAAACCACGTCATTGACAACAATCAAAATTATACCCCCTGGGGGTATCTGCCGCAAGGCTCAGTGCCACAGGGCGTCGCCGCCCGCCGCCCCACGCGGGGGCCGTCGGGCGCTACTGCATTAGCCGGGCGGGGGCGATACTCAGGGCATGAGCAGTCACCCTCAACCGCAGAAGTTCCCGCCGGGGCGGCCGTCCCGGCGGTGGACGCAGGCCCTGCTCACTGCCCTGATTGCCGCAGGAGGGCCTGTAATGGCAGGGCAGCTGGGGCCATGCTGTTTCTGGCGGTAAAGAACCTGGTCCAGGAAAAGACCCGGCTGCTGATCAGCGTCGGCGGGGTGGCGTTCAGCGTGCTGCTGGTCATGAGCATCCAGGGGCTGTACCAGGGCTGGAGCAACAAGATCGGCGAATACATCCGCACCGTGCCGGCCGACTACTGGATCACCCAGACGGGCGCGCCGACATGTTCCACACCCCGTCCGTGCTGCCCCTGACCGTCCAGGATTTCCTCACCGGCGTTCCCGGGGTCGCCAGCGCCAAGCCTTCCAGCGGCCGCCGCGTCGCGTTCGCGCACAACGGCAAGGACATCAACCTTTACGTCATCGCCGACGACACGGAGAAAAACGTCGGAGCCCCCGCACGGGTGGTCGAAGGCAAATCCGTTCCCGACAAGGGAGAGATCATCATCGACCGGGTGGTCGGACGCAGCGAAAACATCCGGATCGGGGACACCATCCCGATCGCCGGCAGGACGCTGAAAGTCTCCGGCTATTCCGAGGGCGGATACATCCTCAGCTTCTCCTTCGCGTTCGCCACCAAGGAAGACGCCGAAAGCATCCTCCAGCTTCCCGGAGCCACCAACTTCTTCCTCGTCACGATCAAAGAGGGCACCGACGCGGGCGAGGTCGCGGCCCGGATCGAAGCCAACCCGGCGGTGGACGCCATCACCAAGGACAGAGGATAGACCAGCTCCACGACGCTGAGCTGCCAGGTCATCCAGTCAACGGTACGACGTCACCGCAATTTTCATGTCAGCCTAGGCTAAAGGAGGCGGGCGCTTCCGCGTCTTGGTTAGACTCGTCATTATGGCTGATGATTCCACGAAGTTGTCTCTGGCCGGTTCTGTCTCCCTCGGGACGGGGGTCATGGTCGGTGCGGGAATTTTTGCCTTGGTGGGCCAGGTGGCCGGACTCGCGGGAGGGTTGGTGCCGGCGGCATTCCTCGCCGGCGCTGTGGTGGTGGCGTTCAGTTCATACTCGTATGTGAAGTACTCCGGGGCCAACCCCTCCTCCGGTGGCATCGCCATGCTGCTCAAGGACGCGTATGGGCCGGGTGTGATTGCGGGGTCGTTTTCCCTGTTTATGTACGTATCGATGGTGGTCGCGGAAAGTCTCCTGGCGCGGACCTTTGGCACCTACATGCTTCGTCCGTTCGGCCTGCAGGGATCGGCTCTGTTAGTGCCGGCCTTGGGTGTGGCGGCGATAGCTCTGGCTGCCGTGGTGAATATCTTCGGTAATACTTTGGTGGAGCGTTCCGCGACCGTGACGGCCGTAGCCAAGATCGTCGGTATCGCTGCGCTGGCGATTGCTGGGCTTCTGGCCGCGGGGTGGTCCTCGCTGGGCACAGCTCTCAGCGGCGGCTCGGGAGAACCGCCGCAGCAGGGCTTCATCGGGTTCCTGGCAGGCACGACTTTGTGCATCCTTGCCTACAAGGGGTTCACCACCATCACCAATCAGGGCGGTGACATCAAGGAACCGAAGAAGAACATCGGCAGGTCGATCACTATTTCCCTCGCCGTTTGCACGGTGATTTACCTGCTGCTGACGGTTTCTGTTGTCGGAAGTTTGAGCGTCCCGCAGATCATTGAGTCCAGGGACTACGCCCTGGCCCGGGCCGCGGAGCCGCTCTTCGGTACGTGGGGTGTGGGGCTGACTATCGCCCTGGCCGTTGTGGCGACGTTGTCGGGTCTTCTGGCCAGTATCTACTCGGTCTCCAGACTCTATGCGATGCTCCAAGAGATGAAGCAGGCACCCGGACTCCCCGACAAAATCAAGCACCAGCCTTTGCTGATCACGGCCGGTCTGGCGATTCTGGTCACCGTTTTCTTCGACCTGACCCAGATAGCGTCCCTCGGGGCCCTGTTGTACATCAGCATGGACATCGCCGTTCACGTTGGCATCATCCGGCATCTGCACCAGGACATCGGGGCCAGGAGGTGGGTACCCGTGGTCGCTATCGTCCTCGACGTTGTGGTTATGACCGCCTTCATTATCGTCAAGGCAGGCCAGGATCTACTCATGCTGGCCGTGGCCGCGGCCTTGTCCCTGACGATCTTTCTTGCACAATGGTGGGCCGTCCGTCACAGGGATCAGGATGCCGAGGCCGACCGGGGGCAACCCTCCGCACTTGAATGACCCGCTCCACACTCTGAAACGCTCCGTCCAGTCCTGCTCGATCGAAGCCGGTCACGGTCCTGGCCGGCGCAGTTGATGGAACCCTGCAGTGCGTGGGAACTGCTCGCGTACGAAGACACTCGTGTTCTGCCTGTCCGTCTTGATGCTGGGTTCCCGTGAGGTGCTGCACGACCAGGGGTAAGGGCTGCAGGGACTTTCATATCCACCGGCCGTGCACAGTTCCGTCGGGTGGCCGTTGATGTCCACGAGTGTCATGTCCATCCCGTGGAGGTGTATCGAGTGGGACATTCCGGAGGCATTGTAGAGGCGGGTCCGGACCAGGTCTCCCTGATTGATGTTGATCGGACCGCCGGAGGCGTCTCCTGTTGTGCCGTTAATGGTACCGAACGGAAACATGCCCCGCTCGTCGGGTTTGGGTACTGCTACGGCGCCTTCGCTGACGGTTTTGCCGTCGTCGTTGGCGGGGTTGGACTGTTGCAGGGTCAAGGCGAGGTCCGCCTGCGGGTTGTTATTCGCAGGGACCTACTTGGGCAGGATGGCGATCAGCCCGACCAGCCCAGCGTGGTTCCTGCTCAGCGGTTTGGTGTGTGTGATAGGCGAAAGTTCCTGCGTGGCCGGGTTCGTAGGCGGGGTATTCGGTTGTGGCACCGGGCTGGACGGGGGTGAAGTCGACTCCGGCGACCCCGTCAGCCTGGATGGGTTCATGGGTTTCGTGAGGGTCATCAGTAGACTTACCATATCCCGCCGGTGCAGTGCCGTGGGGCTTACGGCTGCGGGCATCAGGTCAGGTGTAGTCATAGTTGTGATCCGCCGCATAGGCGCGGAAGACCTCCTCCGGCGTGGACCCGGAGAGTCGGAAGCCGGCGCGCAGAAGATTGGCTAGGTCTTCGATGGCTTCGCGGAGCACCCTGCCGCTCAACCGGACGCCGGGGTCCACGGACCGTCCGGCCTCCTCGCTCAAGGCCACGGCCTGGGCGATGCAGACCCCGAGCGATGTCGCGGGTGTGGTTTCGCGGAAGTAATACGACTCGGGTGTCTGCAACAGGTCAACCCGGATCTGGACAATGTCGACGGCCAACGACTCCAGCGTCCAGGTCGTGGCGCCAGGGCCAGCGTCGCCGACGCTTTTGGCGTAACCTGCCCGGTCCAGAAGCGACAGACGAATAGCCAATCCCCGACGACGTCCGAGGGCCGGGAAAATTTGCATGAACCACGTCACGGCCGCGGTCAATAGGCCGAAGCCAATGACTGATTCAAGCGGAGATGCCATCCGGATCCACGGATCGATAGCGACCACGTCGCCAAAGCCGACGGTGCTGAGCGCAGCCACCGAGAAATACAGGGCTTCCGCGAAATCGCCGTAGCGGGACTCGTCCACCCCGGCGGCGTATACGAAGCCCTGTGGAACATGCGGGAAGTAGATCAACCCCCAGCCCACCGCCTGCAAGGCCGCCCACAGCACAATCACCGCGACGACCGCCGCGGGCCCTGCGACCGAGAGGAACCTGCTGCCCAGAGCGTGAGCGACGCGCCAGACCGTATCAATGCAGAGGCGGCTGACCCGGCCCTGTCCGCTGGGATGCAGGAGAGTGTGGAACACGTCGTTTGCACCCAGCCCGATGATGCCGATTCCCAGAAGGGTGAAGATCCATTCCATGGCCTGCAACTCCTGATTCAACTAGAGAATTTGTGAGGCGAAGAGCGAAGAACCCCGGAAAGCAGTACCGAAATTGTCGGCTTCGATCTCCGCGCTCACATGCTCAATCCCGCGGCGAAAGGAGCGGAAGTTCTTGATGCTCTCAGGCCAAGGAACCACGTCCTGTACATACCGGCAGTATCACCCCTCCAACCTAAAATCTCCGGCAGTTCTAGAAGGGCCGTGCTCGGAGTTCAGGACGCGTGCGTGGGGAACTCGCACGGCATCTCCAACCCGTCATGAGACGGTATTTATCGGCGGAGTGACCACTGGCGTCTGCGTGCCGCCCGGGATGGGTCAGAGAAGGCCCATGGGGTCCACAGGCGATCCATTGAGCCACGTTTCGAAGTGAGCATGGCATCCCGTGGAATTTCCGCTGCTGCCCGAGTACGCAATCAGTTGGCCCTTGTCCACCCTTTGCCCGGTCGATACGGTAACGCTGCTGTTGTGGTAGAGGATCGTGGTGAGTGCGTCACCTCGGACCACGCCGTGGGAAACCATGACGGTGAATCCGCCACCGCCGCTGGTCCAGCCGGCAGTTGTGACCGTTCCCGCGGCCGAAGCATAGACCGGAGTGCCGCAGCCAACCCCGAAATCTATACCGGAGTGGAGGTAGCTGCCGGTCCCCAGGAAATCGATCGTCCCGGGGGGAGTAGCGCGCCAGCCAAAGCCGGACGTAACCGGAACTCCCGCACCAAATGGGCGGCTGACCCCGAACGAGGAAGCGTCGCCTGGCGCCGGAGTCTGCGGCGGGGCGGGGTTCTGCCCCTCCGGGGCCCGGGCGGCGGCCTGCGTCTTCGCGGCCTGCTCGGCCAGCCAGGCTTCGCGTTCACGGCGCTGATTTTCGGCAATTTGAGCCGCGATGGCCTGCTGCTGGGCTTTGACGGACGCCAGTTCCGCCATGATCCGGGGTTTCTTGGCGGCCAGATCTTGTGCCGTAGCCGCGGTCGATATAATCAGCTGATCGAGGTCTTTTTTGGCCGCGGTGGCTTCGGCCCGGGCGGCCTGCTCAGCTTTCAAGGCCGTCTCGGCCTGCTGTTTCAGGTTCGTAATTTCCTGGCGCACGGCGGCGAGCCTGTTCTGAGAGTTCTCGTCGACCGCTCTCTTGTCCCGGGTTCCGGCGGCGGCAGCATTCTGGGCCTTCAGGGCCTGTTCGGTGTGAGTGATAGTGTCCGCGGCTGCTGCGAGGTCGCCGGTGCCGAAGAAGAGGCTGAGGTCCTGGGGTACGCCTCCGCGCTTGTAGGCATCGGCGGCTATCTGTCCCACCATCTTCTGGCTCTCCGCCATCGCCTTCCGGTTTTGAGCCAGTTCGCGGTCTATGTCGGCCAGTGTCCGTTCGGCGGCAGATATGCGCAGAGTGTATGCATCGACTTCACGGGCCGCGGCTGCCACCCGGGACTGCGCTTCGGCGACCGTCTGCTCTGCCGCCGGCATCCGGGCCTGGTAGGTGGCAAGCTGCGAAGCGGTGGTAACGAGCGACGAGTCCACGAACTCCAAAGATTCTTGAACCTGTGCCGCTTGATCCTCCAGCTGCGACTGTGTGTCCTGCAGGTTTTCCGCCTGTGCCGCGGTGCCGCCCAGGGCAGTGAGCAGCAGACCGGCCACCAGGATCCGGGCGGCGAACCGGACCCGTCGGCGGCCGTGCGGTGGGACGGAGGACGGAGCCGGTACAACTCCGGAGATGGAACGCATGCTTGATGACCTTCACAGCAGGGGACCCGATCGAGACTACGGGACGTCTGCGTAAGGCCGGCAGATGGTGCCGGGTGACACGCCGGAGGGATGCTGGGGGAATCATTCCATCGTTTCCGGGTCGGCGGTCGCCGCCGGGGACGGACGGTATCCCGACACGCAAACATATCTGCTTTGAAACCGCGGGCGCGTATCTACGATGAAGTTACGAAGTAACGAAGTAGCGCCGTCGGCTTCGGCAGCGGCCAAGCGCAGACCGACCGGTATTGTTTGAGTAGTCCCAGAGTCCAAACCCGCCGGCTCTCCGGAGGACGAAATCGGGCCGGGTCAGGGATCCTGATTCACGTCTCGACAACCGACAAGGAAACACTCCGTCATGAGCACCGGCTCTGGAAGTACCCGCATACGCCGCCAACCGGCTCCTGCTCATTGTCATGACCCGGCAACGGGCGACAATCTGGCGTGGTGGCGAATTTGATGGCAGCGTTTCTGGTCCGCGGGCTCACGGTCCTGACTGTTTCGCCGTCGCCGTCTCCGGCCCCGGGCGATGGGGGGCTGCGTACTGGCCTGACCGCTGACCAGATTACGCCCGGACTTCTTGGCTTCGTGATGACGGCCTTCATGGTTATCGCCGTCATTCTGCTGATGGTGTCCATGACGCGGCGAATCCGGCGTGTCCGCTACCGCGGGCAGCTCAGTGACGCCGCAGAAGCAGGCGGCACCGCAGAGGTAGCGCCGGCTTCACCCGCTGTGAACGCTGAGCGCCCAGGCCCAGGCCCCGAGTAGACGCGGCTGCGGCACCGTGCCTGAAGGGGCTGCGCCGGACGCACAGAGCGTACCCGTTGCCTTACCCGGTCCCTGGCCAGCCTTAATGACCTCAGGAGCCATGCCGGGACCGTTGCCGGGCATCACGTAACCTTATCCGGACTGAAGATGAACTTCCGCCCGGATCTGTCGTGGGCGCATTGTTCAGGCCCGCGGTGTCCGTTGCCTGCCATGCTTTTGGACTCCGGCGCGGATCGCTGGTGATCAGGCCAGGACTGCCAGAAGGTCTGTGCAGGAGGCTTGGCACCTGCGGCAGGCCTCTGCGCAGATCCTGCAGTGTTCGTGCATACCGGCGTGCTTCTCGCATTCCTCGGCGCAGGCGGCGCATGCAGCCCGGCAGGCCTCAAGAACGGTGCGGATGATGTCGGCGTTGGTTCCGGTCCGGCGGGACAGAATGCTGCCGGTCGCGGCACAGATGTCAGCGCAGTCCAGATCCGTGCGGATGCACGTGGTCAGATCGGCGACCATGCTCTCGCCCAGGCAGGCGTCGGCGCAGGCCGTACAGGCCTGGGCACATTGAAAGCATGCGGCGATGCATTCGGCGAGCTTGTCCTTGTCGATTCCACCAAGCTCCCCTGGGTAGGCGTCAAGCATCGCAACGATGTGATGGCTCATGGTGTTGCTCCTGTCGCTGGTGGTGAGGCGGGCAGCGGGCTGGCGCCGGCTGCCCGCCTCCACAGTAACCCTGCCGCCCTTGCACACCAACGGCCCGCCAGCGCGGGCAGTTTCACCAGGGCCTTCCGATGCCGATGCGCTTCTGGGCCCCGGGCATCCGGGGCAACCGATTCCTGGCTAGCCTCCGGCTACGGCGCCGGTGATGAGGGATTTGAGGATGCTTTGATCGGCCAGGCCCAGGATCCTGGCGGCGACCCGTCCCTGTTTGTCGAGTACGAGGGTGGACGGGACCGCCTGCGGTGGTACGTACTGGGTCATGGCCAGCAGGATGCCGCCGTTTTTGTCCTGCATGCTGGGGTAGGTGATTCCGAAGGTCCGTTCGAAGGCGACAGCGGCTTCCTCGTCGCGGACGTTCAAGCCGTAGAACAGGACGTTCTGTGGTTTGAACTCGTTCCAGAGTGCTTCCAGCCGGGGCGCTTCGAGCCGGCACGGGGCGCCTGCGGCGTACCAGAAGTTCAGGACGATCACCTTTCCGGCCCAGTCGCCGGAGTTAACGACCGTCCCGTCGTACTGTTCCCCCGTTACTGCCACCGGCGGCTTCCGCTCGGCGGCGGCATATTCGGTGACGGAGCCGTCCCCGGCGATGTAGTTCTTGTTGTCGCCGGCTTTGGCCTGCTGGGCGAGGGGATCGCCGGAGGCGCATCCTGCAAGAACCGGGGCGGCCAGGACGCCCAGAAGAGCTGAGGACAGCAGACGGCGCCGGGAGAAACCCGGCATTGTCTCCGGAGCCAGGGGAGCGGCGTCCGACGGTGTCGGGAGGCTAGGTTTATGCATGGCTATCCTTTGATAACGGAATTGTAACTTCGAGGCCAGGCTGGATAGAGTTGACGCAATACATACCCCGCACGGGTATGCGTGAGGCCGCTTCGCCAAACCCCGCCGGCGGTCCATGAACTTTCAGTCTTTTGGCGGGGGCGGAGGACCCTCAAACGGCGCCATAGCGCGCCTTGGGGTGAAGCCGGCCCTGTGAGTCCACGCCTGTGGGACGGCTTGCGGGGCGGGCCGGAGATTCCACTCGTCCGAATCCGACAGCTAACTTCGCCGGCGCTGAGAGGACACGCGTTTTGCCTTCCCACCGTATACACGGCCGCCGCCGTGCCGTTCCCACGTCTTCGCCTGCCCAGGGGCGGCGCCGGGCCGCCGTCCTTACGCCCGCCGTCCGGGGAAGCCGCGGGCAGCGGCTGGGCGCGGCCGCGACGGTCACGGGGTTGATTGCCATGACGGTGCTCTCCGCGGCGCAGGCAGATCCGGACCGCTTGGACGCCGACCGGGAACGCCCCGCCGCCTCGGCAACGGCAGTTGAACAGCCGGCGGTCACGGCCGACGCAGGCGCCGGCCTGGCCTTTGACCGGCCCGCCGTCCGCTCCTCACCTGCACCGAGGGCATCACCGGCACCGAACGTCCAGTCGGCCCGGACTCCGGCAACGACCGGGCCGGGCGCTGGCCAGGCTGCGGCGTCCGTTCCTGGCGTGGGGTTGCGGGCGCCGTTGTCCTCCGTGAATGTCAGTTCCCCCTTCGGTCTCAGGGTGAACCCGCTGACCGGGGCATCCGGGGAGTGGCATACCGGGATCGACTTGACCGGGGCCTGCTCCACCGCCGTCTTCGCCGCCGGAGCCGGGACGGTGCTCGAGGCGGGTTGGAGCCAGTACGGCGGCGGAAACAGGATCGTGTTGGACCACGGCAACGGCTTGAAATCCACGTATAACCACCTGGCGAGCATCGGTGTCTCGGTCGGGCAGGTCGTCGCTGGGGGCGCGTTGATCGCCGGTGTGGGGACGACGGGAAACTCCACCGGCTGCCATCTCCATTTCGAGGTTATGGTCAACGGCCGGACGGTCAATCCTGCCGCATTCATCTGAGAGGGCTTTCCGCGGCTCCCGGACAAACGGGGCGGGGGATGGTTTTACGCATCGCTGTTGCCGGGGCGTGTGTGTGCGCCGTTCAGGTGTTCACGGTTCAGTGCTTCCAGCTGATCGTCGGTGAGGCTGTCGAAGGAGATAGCTTCGCTCCGGTCGCTGCGGGCGAACCGGACGAACATCAGGATGATCAGGGGAACGTCGACGATTTCGGCCAGGAACCACAGCAGGTCCCCGGCGAGCTGCTGGTCCCGCAACGCCTCGGGCAGCCAGCCAGGGTGCCCGGCCAGGGCCTGGGTTGCCCCGTCCAGGATCTGCGGACTGATCCGCATCATGATCCCGGGCACGGCGTCGGCGACGAGTTCGATGAACACGTAAATGAATTCGACGATGATGAGCGCACTGACGGCCTTGGCCGGTCCGTCCTCGATGATCGGTACGACCATCAGCAGTCCTGTCAGCGGAACGAGAACGGTCAGGGCCACGTCCCACAGCGGGTCCGTCCGCAGGGGAGGAACAGCGGAGTCAGGAAGACGGTGAACATTCCCAGGCCCAGCAGCGCCGCAACGGCGGTGTTGCTCAATGACCGCATCACCGGGTGGTCCAGGAATGATCCGAGCCGCTCCACGCCGTCCGGTCCCAGCGTCTCGCGGGCCAGTGTCAATGGTTTGCCGGCGGTGACGAGCAGCGGGACGATGAACAGGTATGAGGTGATCTTCAGCGTGAAGACCCAACGCAGGTCGTGGCTGTAGACACCGGTAAACCCGAAGCTGAGCAGCGCGAAGCTGCCCAGGCCCAGGACGTAGACGTCAGGGTCCGCCACCACGGCCAGCGGATCCCGCGCCGCCTGGCGGCGCCACGGCCGCGGGCATAGAGCAGGGCTGCGGCGGCCAGCAGAGCAAGGGCCGGCCAGTTCAGGGTCCAGGAGGTCAGGACAACATCCAGGGGCGGCATGCTCAGCGCTTTTTCGTCTCGGTGCGCCCGGCGAGAACTGCGCCGATGAGGATCAGCACACCACCGGTGGGGTAGCCGATGAAAATGTCCTCGGTGAGGCTGGGCCCCTGCCCGGTAGCGGCCAGGTGGGCGATCCAGTGGCTGATGGCGACCAGCGCGCCGGCGGCCATAAGAACCTGTCCGATCCGGACGAACCGCCTGTGCCGGCGGTAGCCGGACTCGGCGTCAGCCGGTGTTTTGGGCTTGTGGAACTTCTTCATGCGGTTTCCTTTGCGTGACGCGTGGTGGGCTTAGCCGTTGGTTCCGCCGGTGCACGCGGCGCCGGGTTCCGGTGCCTTCGGGGACTGGGCGTAGGCGCCGATGAAAGCGGCGATCCGCGGGTCCCCGGCGTCCTGCAGGTCCAGCCGGGTGCCCCAGGCGGTGGCGGTGACCGGGGTGCTCTGGTCGTTGTCCGGGCTGAGCAGGAGATAGGGTTCGGCCTTGGCGAGATCGGTGAGCTTGGTGATCTCTGCCGCCGGCAGGTCCGGTTTGTAGGTCAGCCACACAGCGCCGTGTTCGAGGGAATGGACGGCGCGTTGTTCGCTGACCGGTTCGGTGTAGACTCCGCAGTTCGTCCAGACCGGCGCATGGTCACCTCCGACGCCGGGCTCCTGGGGATAGGCGACTGCAGTCTGGACGTGGTTGCGGGACAGCCCGGTGTACGTCTGGACCCCGTCGATGGGTTTTTTTGCAGCTTCGGCGGCTGCGTTCTTCTCCTGTATGAAACCGCTGACGACGAGGGCCACAGCGGTAATGATGATCGCCAGGACCAGGCCGAAACTGCCGTAGACCAGGAGGTTCCATTTGCGTTGCTTGGCTTTCTGCTGGGCCCGGACGGCGGCCAGGACGGCCTCGTGCTCGGCGCGGCGCTTTCCGGCGTTACTCATGTGTTGGTCCTTTGGATGGGTTCGGCAGGATCGGTGCGCGGATCGGGCGAGCGGGTGCCGACTTCTGAGCGCGACCGAGACCGGAGGGCCTGGAAGAGGGCTATGCCTGCGAGGAAGAGCAGGCCTGAGACCCAGGTGTTCACGCGCAGCCCCAGGATGGTGTTGGCGGGGTCGGAGCGCATCAGTTCGAAGACGAAACGCCCGGCGGTGTAAAGAACGACGTAGAGCGCGAACACCGAGCCGGCACCAAGCTTGTATCTGCGGTCCAGGAACATCAACAGCGACGCGGCGCCCAGGCACCAGAGCGATTCGTAGAGGAAAGTGGGTTGGAAGTAGCCCAGCACTTCCGGTGCGCCGCCGGGCCCGGTTACCGCCTGGCCGGTGGCCTGGTTCATGTTATGGATCTGGAGTTTCCAGGGCAGATCTGTCGGGGCGCCGTAGAGCTCGTTGTTGAACCAGTTCCCCCACCTCCCCAGGCCCTGGGCGATCAGCAGGCCCGGGGCGGCCGCGTCCACAAATGCCGTGAAGGGCACCCCGGCACGCCGCGCCCCGATCCAGGCGCCGACAAGGCCCAGGGCGACGGCCCCCCAGATCCCGAGGCCGCCCTCCCAGATCCGGACCGCGCCCCACGGGTCCTTGCCCGGCCCGAAATAGAGCTGGTTGTCGGTGATGACATGGTAGAGCCTGCCGCCGACGATGCCGAACGGCACCGCCCAGGCCACGATATCCAGGGTCTGGGCAGTGCTGCCGCCCCGGAACCGCAAGCGGCGGGCAGTCAGCCAGACACCGGCAACGATGCCGGCCAGGATGGCGAGGGCGTAGAAGCGGATGGTCAGCGGCCCCAACGCGAAGGCGCTCACGGTCGGGGAAGGGAAGAACAGTTCTGTCACGACAGGGGTGTTCATGGTCGGGGTCCCTTATTTGATGTAGGAGAAGACGCCCATCATGCCGCGTTCGGCATGGTAGGCGTTGTGGCAGTGGGTCAGCCACTGGCCCGGGTTATCGGCGTCGAAGACGACCGTGACGGTCTGCTTTGGCCGGACGATGACGGTGTCTTTGCGGGCGCCACCGTCGCCGACCTGGAAGGTGTGTCCGTGCAGGTGCATGGGGTGCCACATGGTGGTGTCGTTGATGAACTTCACTTCGACCCGTTCGCCGGCTTTGATGTCGAAGGCATTCTGGAAGGGCTTGTCCATGTCGAAGCGGTTTCCGTTGATGCCCCAGTCGTATTTCTCCATGCCGCCGGTGAGGTGCAGTTCGTGGGTACGGTCAGGCGTTTTGGCGGGCAGGACGACGTCAGGGGCTGCCTTGAGCTGACCGCCGTCGACTACCGTGCCTTCGAGCTTGTTCGGCAGGGTGGCAGGGAGAGGCTGTTTGCCCGTGCCGGTGCTGATGAAGCCCAGTGCCTGGCCGGTTTTCCCCTCGGGCAGCGCCACGACGGGAGTGAATCCGTCTTTGACGGTGATGATGGCGTCGATGCGTTCGCCCATGCCGAGTACGACGGCGTCGACGTCCTGGTGCTGGACGGGGAACCCGTCGGTGTGGGTGAGGGTGAGTTTCTGGCCGGGGATGCCGACGCGGTACGCGGTGTCGCCGGCGGCGTTGATGATCCGCAGCCGGATCACCTGTCCAGCCGTGGCGGCAAGGGTGTCTGCTTCATCCGGGGCTTTTGAGTTGAACAGGTGGTACGGGTAGCTGACGTCGCCGGCGTCGCCGCCGAGGAAGTCGCTGCGGGAGCCCATGAGCATGTGCTTCATGCCCATCCCCATTGATCCCCCGGACATGCCGCCGGAAAGTTCCTTGAGGACCTCGTCCGGGGTCCCGGTGATACCGTCCATCCAGTCATCCAAGACGATCACCCAGTCCCGGTCATAGATGAGTTGTTCGGCCGGGTCCTCGATGATCAGTGCCCCGTAGAGGGCGCGTTCGCGCTGCATTTCGACGTGGGAGTGGTACCAGTAGGTGCCGGGGTGGGGGAGACGGAAATCGTAGGTGAACCCGGTGCCGGCGGAGACCGGGTCCTGGGTGACGTTGGGGACGCCGTCCTGATCGTTTCGCAGGGCGAGTCCGTGCCAGTGGATGCTCGTCGGGTCCTTCAGCTGGTTGGCCAGCGCAACCTGGAGCCGGTCACCTGCGGTGGCGCGGATGGTGGGCGCGCTGATTCCTCCGTTGTAGCCCCACGTGGTGACGGGCTTTCCGGCGACAGTTGCTTGCAAGGATCCGGTTGTCAGGTTCTGGGTGACGGTCTTGCCGCTGAATGCCCGGCGGGCTTCGTAGTCGGCAACGAGAGGGTCAGTTGGCAGGACCCTCTCCGTGAGGCCTGGGGCGCCCTGGGTGTTGGTGCACGCGGCGAGGGCCGCCGCGGCGGCCGTTGCTACCGACAGGCCCAGGAAGCGGCGCCGGCCCAGGTGGTGATCGGGGTGGTGGTTCATGTGAAGTCCTTCGCGGTGGGGCCCAGTGTCGGGCCGCGGTGTTAGATGGGTGTGAGAAAGGTTCCGGAGAGGTTCTGGAGCTGATAGATCCACGTCACCCAGACCCCGGAAACCATGAGCACGCCCAGGATGATGAGCATGGAGGCTCCGGCGATGTTGACGACCCGGATGTGACGGCGGACGAAAGTCAGGGCTGTGCTGACCCAGTTCAGGCCCAGGGCGGTCAGGGCGAAGGGGATGCCCAGGCCCAGGCAGTAGGCGAATGCCAGCAGCGCTCCGCGTCCTGCACTGCCGGTGGTGACGCTCAGGGACAGGACAGCGCTCAGCGTCGGACCCATGCAGGGCGTCCAGCCGAGTCCGAAGACGACCCCGAGCAGGGGTGCCCCCGCGAGACCTGTCTTGCGGCCGGGGGTGAGCTTTCGGGTCTGTTGCAGCCAGGGGACCAGCCCGAGCAGGGCTGCGCCCATCAGGATCACCACGATGCCGAGGCCGCGCATCAGGGCATCCTGCCAGCGCAGCAGCCAGGACCCGATGGCGCCGAAGGCGGCCCCGTAGAGGGTGAACACCGCGGCGAAACCCAGAACAAAGAGCCCGACGCCGGCCAGGACCCGGCGGCGGTTATGTGGCTGGGTCGGGTCGGTCAGCCCGGAGACGAAGCCCAGATAGCCGGGCACCAAAGGAAGGATGCACGGCGAGAGGAAGGACACCAGTCCTGCAGTCATGGCCAGCGGGATGGCGATGACCAGCGCGCCGGAAGTCACCATGGACGCAAAGTATCCGCCGATGTCCATCGGTTCAGCTGGCGTCGGAGGGCCGGAAAGTGGCCCCGCCGTCCGTGGAGACCACCACTTCGGTGGAGGTGGCGGCCCAAACCCTGGGGTTCCCGTCGGAGCCCTCCGTCGCGGCGACGGCCTGGACCGCACCGCTGATCTGGCCCTTCCTGGTCCAGGTTGCTCCGCCGTCTGCGGAGTAGTGGACGGTGCCGCCGGGTTCGACGCCGACGGCTTCCGTGGCGCTGGCAAATGCGGCGAACTGGATCACCGGCGCGGCCTTGTCCAGCGCCCAGGTGGCACCGCCGTCGGTCGAACGCTGCACGCCGTCCTGGGTGGTGGCGAGGACGGTGTCGCTGAAGGGGTTTCCGGCCAGGGCTGCGGGAATGAAGCCTGCGCCGACTGTTTTCCAGGTGGTGCCGTCGGTGCTGGTGCGCAGGGTCCCGTCGAAGGCCACGATCCCGGATTTGGTGGCGGTGAGCGCATGGAAGTCCGATTCACCCTGACGGGAGAGCTTCTCCCACGTTTTACCGCCGTCGCTGGTTTTGACCAGACCGAGAGGACTGGGAAGGGCTGAGCCAGCGCCGGGGTGTCCGGAAGCGTAGAACACGCCGTCGTCCATGGCAGCCGTGAAGCCCATGAGGTCATTGGTGGGTCCGATTTTCACGGCCAGCTTTTTGGAAACGTCGAACAGGCCCTCGTGCGTTGCCAGCAGTACCTGGCCGGTTTCACCATTGACGCTCAGCCCATGGACGTGGGAACTGGGCCGACCGGTCGCGGTACCTGCTGACGCGGTATTGGACGCAGGGGTTGCAGGCGGGGCGCAGGCTGCCAGGGACAGGACCAGGGCGGCTGCTGCGGCCAGGATCGCCGCCGGGCGACGGCCGGATGTGGGTGGGAAAGACACGGGAACTCCAGGGATCGGAAGGAACAAGGGGCAGTGGGCCGGCCCCTGGGCGGGACCGGCCTCTGAGGATGCCGGCTAGAGAGCGGCCAGCAGGTCCTTCATTTCCTTCAATTGCGCTTCCTGGGAAGTGACGATGCTCTTGCTGAGCTGCACGGCGTCCGGGCTCTTCCCGTCGGTGCTTTCGGTCTGGGCCATCATGACTGCGCCGTCGTGGTGGGTGATCATCTGAGACAGGAAGAGCTTGGCCGCATCGGTCCCCTGCGCGGCGTCCAGTTTCGCCATGTCATCGCCACTCATCATGCCGGACATGCCGCCGCCTGACATGCTGCCGGATATCTGGGAGGATTCCTTCCAGTCGCTGAGCCACGTGGTCAGCTGGTCGATCTCGGGGCCCTGCTCTGCCTTGATCTTTGTGGCCAAAGCACTCACTTTCGGGTCGATGCCCTGCTTCTTGAGCATAATGTCGCTCATTTCCACGGCCTGCGTGTGGTGGGGGATCATTCCCTGCGCGAACATGGTGTCGGCCGCGTTGTGGTTCCCGGTAACCGTCGAGGCGGAGCCTGAGGACATTCCGGAGCTGCCGTGGTTCATGCCCGGCATGCTGCCGCCGCTGGAGTTGTTGGGGCTGGCGGAGCATCCTGCCAGCGCGATGGCAGCGACGAGGGCGGTCGCTGGGATTGTCAGAAATTTTTTCATGAAAAGAGGTCCTTGAAGACATCAACCGACGCGGGGCGCCGTCGTTTGGTGACACGCACGACAATCAGGCCGGAGTTCCCGGCAGGGCGCGTCAGGGTAAGGGCTCATGCGCCGGTCAGAACACGGCGCAGATCAGCCGCTTACGTCCGGCTGATGCAGAGCTGGCCCGGTGAAGGACTTCCCGGAAGGTAGGAGTAGATGGAGCCAGGGGTCGGCGCGGCATCGTCCACGACTGCAAAAGGGGTTTGGCCAGGTGGCGGGGCTGCCAGAGACGCGTTGCCGGGGGACGGGATGCACGACGCATCCATGGCGGACATCATCGCGCACCCGCCAAGATCAACGCATGAGAGTCCCTGGACGGACGTCGTGCCCCCTGATGGTGAACTGTCTATAGCCGGCGCGGCGCCGGGGGCACGGGATGTGTGTTCCGTGGCCGGAGACTGCATCACCTGCGGCATCTCCGCGCCCGGAACGGCGGCCGATGCCGGCATGATGTGGGAGCCGGTCATGATGTGCATGCCGAAGATCCCGGCAATGATGGCCAGCAGACCAGCCAGCAGGCCCGCGCGGCGGAGGAACGACGTAACGCGGCGGGATAAAGCGTCGGTCATGAGGTTCTCCTTCCGTGCGGGTTGACTTCGTTCAAGGGTACCGGGCCGGGCGGGCCGCGGCGTCTGATGGGTTCAACAAACCGGTAAAGGGCTGAGTTTCATCCGGTGCAGCCGCGGGGCATTCGGTACCCCGCCGATTGTGGGACTGACATCATTACGGCACCGACGAGTGGGAGCACGCGACGTTGGCGAAGACCACCCCGGCGGGGGTCGGAGATGGTGTTGTAGCAGGCGTGGATGAGGTAGCCCAAGTTCTGTGGGTTACCTGGCTCCTCGTCAATTGTCGCTCCCCGCAGGCAAACCCTCCTTGAGCACCCGCATTAATGGTTGCCCGTCTCGGCGGCCGCTGAATTAGCTGGTGCTGGCGAGGCTGTATCCGGCGCGGATTACCGCATCCCGGACCGCGGTGAGGGCAACTGTTCCGGCGACGGTCAGACGGGATACTCCGCCGGCGACGAGCTCGACGGTCGCCGACTCCACTCCGTCCACGGCCCTGACCGCGTTTTCAACCGTTTGAACGCAGTGCCCGCAAGTAAGTCCTTCGATCAGGTAGTCCAAGCCCTCGACCGGGGCCAGCGTCTGTGCGCGGGCATCGGGGCCGCAACAGCTGCGGCCAGAGGAATCCGCGGCGGAAAGGGAAAATTCGGTCCGAATATCTGATGTGCACATGTCAGGTCGTTCCTTTGCAGAAAGGCGTGATGGGGATGCTGGGGATGAACGGCTGTAGCGGCCGGCGGGTCCGCGGGCCTGGACAAACCACTTCACTGACAACAAACCAAATATACCCCCAAGGGGTATTTCTTGCAAAGGAAGCGGGCACCGCCACAAGGCAGCGCCACTGGACATGTGCTGGATCCCCGCCGATCCGCGCCGGCCGCAGCAGGATTCCGCGCTCATTTCGACCGTCCCCGGAACCGGCACGGCATCCGGAGCGGGAAGGGGCGGCCGCCGGCCCGCTGTTGTTACCTGAATGTGACATGCCATCAGTTTTACCGTACGGTCGAATCCGTGCCGGATTTCTCCGAAACGGCACTCCCGAGCCGATTGCCTAACTCTGCCGCTGCCCGGGATCCTTTCGCAAAATCGTCCGGCAGAGACGGGGAAACCACATTTTGGCTCGCCTTCGGGCAGGCCTTGGGGTGAAGCCGCGCCCTGCAGTTATGCAGACCGCAGCCGGGTGTCTCCCATCCGAATCCGACAGCTCACCCCGCAGGCATTGGGAGAGGCTCCTTTCATGTCCGCACGCAAAAATCCGGGCCGCCACCGCGCGGTTACCATCCAGACCAGCACCCTCGCGACGATTTCCAAGACCATCGTCGACAACGCCGGCGGGGCGGGACGCCAAGCCGCTGTCATCGCCGCCGCGTCGGGACTCGTTCTGACCAGCGGGATCGCCGCCCAGGCCGCAGAGGCCCCGGCACAGCGGGACTCGGCCCCCGCCTCGACTCTTGAGGTGTCCAGCCAGGCCCCGGCACAGCTCAGCGCTGACTCCAGCGTCCGGATTTCCTTTGAACGCCCCGCCGTCACCACCACCGCGGCGCCGGTCATTGAGGCGCCGAAGCCTGCTGTCCAGGCGCCGAAGCCTGCCCCGGTGGCGGCCCGGGCCGGAGGGGGCGTCCAGACGCAGCCCCGCATCACCGTCCAGCCGCAGGCCGCCACGGCCCCTGCTGCCGCTCCGGCGGCGGGCGGCGTCAACGCCGCAATGGTTTCCGCCGCCTACGCGCAGCTTGGCACGATCCAGGACTGCACGGCCCTGGTGGAAAAGGCCTTGGGGTCTGCAGGTATCCCTGTCGGGGATCTGGCCCCGTTGCAGTTCAAGAGCTACGGAAAGGTCGTCGGTGATGCGCAGCCCGGTGACATGGTCATCCAGCCGGGCCACATCGGCATCTACGTCGGCAACGGCCAGGTCCTCAGCTCCGGCATGAACGGCAAGAACCAGACCGTCGTGCATCCGCTGTCGTGGCTGACCGCCACCGGCCCCGTCACGTTCGTCCGCGCCGGCGCCTAGAAACATGCCACAAGGGCCGGTGAGTTGCTGCCTTGGGGGCAGCAGATCACCGGCCCTTGCGCGTTTGCGGCCCGGGAATACCTGCAGCCGGCTCCGGACGGCATGAGATCCCCTGGAGCCCGGAACAGAGCCTTGCAGTTTGATCGACGGAACTTCCGGTCCTGAGACTTCTCCTCGTTCGCCGGGCTAGCGGACGGCCACCGGCCGGGCGGCCGGCTCGTGCGCTGCCGGATCCTGGATCGTCGTCCCGGCGAAGCGGCGCAGGCGCAGTGAGTTGCTGACAACCAGCACGGAGCTGGCGGCCATCGCGGCGCCGGCGATCATCGGGTTCAGCAGCCCCAACGCGGCGACCGGGATCCCGACGGCGTTGTAGAAGAAAGCCCAGAACAGGTTGGTCTTGATGGTGGCCAGGGTCCGGCGGGACAGCTCGATGGCCTGGGCCACCTGGCCGAGGTCGTTCCCCATCACCGTCAGGTCGGCCGCGGCGATCGCAACATCCGTCCCGCTGCCCATGGCAATGCCCAGGTCAGCCTGCGCCAGGGCTGCGGCGTCGTTGACGCCGTCGCCTGCCATCGCCACGATGGCCCCGGAAGCCTGCAGCTTCCGGACCGCGTCCACTTTGCCTTCCGGCAGAACCCCCGCAAGGACATCCTGGGCCGGGATGCCCACGTCGGCGGCAACGATCGCCGCGACGGCGGCGTTGTCTCCCGTCAGCAGGATGGGCCTGAGCCCCAGCGCTTTGAGTCGGGTGATCGCGGCGGCGGAGCCGTCTTTGACCGTGTCGGTGAGGCTGATGATTCCCGCGGGCCGGCCATCGACCGCGACCCAGATGACAGTGGCGCCGGTTCCTTCCTGTGTTTGCAGGGCCGCGTGATGGTCGGCTGCGAGGATGATGCCGTTGTCCTGAAGCCACCCGGCCCGCCCGACGACCACCCTGCGTCCGTCCACCGTTCCGCGGACGCCTCCGCCGGGTGCGCTCTCGAAGCCGGTGACAGGCATCAGCGGCCCTTCGCCCTTGGCCGCGCGGGCGATGGCTCTTGCGATGGGATGTTCACTCGCGGCTTCGACGGCACCGGCCAGGGCAAGGAGCTCCTCCTTGGCGGGCCCGGAGAACCTGTGGATACCCGCGACGGACAGCCGTCCGGTCGTCACGGTACCGGTTTTGTCCAGCACGATAGTGTCCACGGTCCGGGTGTCTTCAAGGACCTGCGGGCCCTTGATCAGGATGCCCAGCTGGGCACCCCTGCCGGTGCCGGTCAGCAGGGCCGTCGGAGTGGCCAAACCCAGCGCGCAGGGGCAGGCAATGACCAGGACCGCGACCGCGGCGGTAAATGAGGCCTGCGGGTCCGTGGTGGAGAGCATCCACACGGTAAAGGTGACCGCGGCGATGGCGAGGACGATCGGGACGAAGACAGCACTGATCCGGTCCGCGAGGCGGGCGATGGGCGCCTTGCCGCTTTGTGCCTGGCTGACGAGTTTCCCCATCTGGGCCAGTGTTGTTTCGCTGCCGACACGGGTGGCCTTCACGAGCAGTCGGCCGTTGGTGTTGATGGTGGCCCCGGTCACCGTGTCGTCAACGCCGACCTCCACCGGCAGCGACTCCCCTGTGATGAGCGAGGCGTCGACTGCGCTGTGCCCTTCGACGACGAACCCGTCGGTGGCGATTTTTTCCCCCGGGCGGACGAGGAAGACGTCCCCGGGCTGCAGTCGGTCGGCGGCGATCAGAGACTCGACGCCGTCGCGGAGGACGGTGGCTTCCTTGGCTCCGAGATTCAACAGTGCTTTCAGCGCATTGCCTGCGCGTTGTTTGGCGTTGGCTTCAAGGTACCTGCCCAGCAGCAGGAAAGTGGTGACGACGGCGGCGACTTCGAAGTACAGGGTGTGGGCGCTCATCTCCATGCCAGGGTGTTCGGTCAGTGACGGGTCGGTAAACAGCTGCCAGCTGGAGAACAGGAAAGCTGCCCCCACCCCGATGGAGACCAGTGTGTCCATCGTGGAGGCAAGGTGCCGGGCGTTGATGGCCGCGGCTCGGTGGAAAGGCCACGCCGCCCAGGTGACCACGGGCAGGCTGAGGGCAAAGGCCCACCAGCCCCAGTGCGGGAACTGGGCGGCCGGGATCATGGAAATGATGACGACCGGCACGGTGAGGGCACCAGCCAGGAGAAGTCGAGGGCGCAGGGAAGCTGAGGCGGCCGGTGCACTTGGCCCGTCATCGGACAGGTCAGGAACAGCGTCCTCATCGTCCCGCGCCGCACGGTCTGCATCGGGCGCGGCCTTGAGCCGGGCCGTATATCCGGTCGCCGCAACCGTGTCGAGGATCTGCTGGTCGGTAATGGCATCCGGCACCGTGACCTGGGCGGATTCAAGGGGCAGGTTGACGCTGGCCTGGACTCCGTCGAGTTTTCCGAGTTTCCGTTCCACCCGGGCGACACACGAAGCGCAGGTCATCCCCTGGATGTCCAGTTCAATGATGCGCGTGTTGGTCAGGGTGCCGGAGTCCATACTCAGGCCCCGGCAGCCACGACGACGTAGCCGGCTTCTGCGACGGCTTCGCCGATTTTCTCCGGGTCGAGCTCGGCCGCCGAGGTGATGGTGGCAACGGAGATGCCGTCCTTGTTCAGCTCCACGGCGACCTCCTGGACCCCGTCGAGTTCCTGAAGTTCCTCGGTCACGGAAGCGACGCAGTGGCTGCAGTCCATGCCGGAAATATTGACGGTGGTGTTGATGCTCATGATGATTTTCTCCTGAATTCCTAGCGCAGCAGACGCGCGATCGCGTCCGCTGCTTCCTTGACTTTCGCGTCCCCCGCTTCTGGTGATTCGGCCGCGGCGCTGACGACGCAATGACCGATGTGTTCCTCGAGCAGCCCGATGCTGACCGCATGCAGGGCCTTGTTGACGGCCGCGACCTGGGTCAGGATGTCGATGCAGTACGAGTCCTCGCTGACCATCCGGGCTATCCCGCGCACCTGACCTTCGATGCGTTTGAGCCTTCGCAGATACGCCTCTTTGTCTGCGGTGTATCCGTGAGGCGGGACAGCACCCGCGACAGTGGCATCTTCGACAGTGTGGTTCACAGCAGCTCCTTATGACATTCCAAATAGTATACCCCCTAGGGGTATCTAATCAAGTACTTGCCAAGGCTCAACGGGCGAATCGGCGGGGAGGGGCTCCTCTAGCTCTCGCGCAGCGACGAGAGAGGCCGGCTGGCGGACCGGGCGTCCCGTCCAGGATGCAGATGTGCCGAACGCAATGGCCACCCCGATGCCGCCACCTCTGTAGTGTTTGAGCATTGGAACAATGAGCCGTGATGCCTTCTTGAACGCCGGTCATCCGAACGGAAGACCCGGGGGCTCACCCCAACAGAGGACCCGAAACGCCATGACACACCAGAATGCAACGCTGCGTGGCCCACATCAGCCCGAGGAGGAGACGCCCGGCGGCGGCTCCCGGATGCCACTCGGACCCCGGCGGCTCGTCTTGGTCGGAAGCCTCTGCGTCCTGGCCGGCGTCCTGGCCGGGCGGTACTTCGTCGGCGGCCTGGTGCTCGCGACCGCCGGCGCCGCTGTACTGGCCACGGCTCTTTCATATCGGGTGGAGAAGCCTTGGTTCTCAGGGCTGTCCTGGCTGGTCAGCGTCACCGGTGCTGTCTGGACCACAGTGACCGCGGGCTATTGGTGGTCGATCGGTGCGGCCGCCGATTCCTCCTCGGGCCCGCCGGAGTCCGCTGCTGTGCTTTACTATCTCGGCCTCACCGCCCTTATCATCATGAGCAGCGGGAGTCTGGCAGGGATAATAATAAGGACGATCGGGCGCCGTCGCACGCCGGACTTAGGGTAGTTCCTGCCGAATATGGGGATACCCGCGGAATGTAGCGTGGGCGTGGCTCTTGTGCGGAGAGTATCCGGCTTGGGAGCGTATGGCGTCCGGCCACAGCATCAGGATTCCGGCGTCAAGGCGGGCTGAAGGAGACGTCTCAGCACCTTCCGCAGGGTCGACCGCAGATGGGTGAAGAGCAGTGCCGCCAAGAGACTTTCCCCCCGACACGCCCCTGTTGATCGGAGGTGGCAGCGAGGTCCGGGCCTGCCAGATACCGCTGGGCTCCTGGAAGATGACAGAGTACTGTTCCTACGCAGTACTGGCCGGTACCATTCGTCCCGGTGCAGGCGAGGCCGATACCCGTCCGCCGGGCCGTCGTCCGGTGCGGCGCGTTCGCATGTCCGTGGGTCCTTAAAAGCGGGAGACGAAAGATGCAGGTCTGGCCGGGAGCCCCCTATCCACTGGGGGCAACTTTTGACGGAAGCGGCACCAATTTCGCCCTGTTTACCGAATCAGCGACGGCGGTGACATTATGCTTTGTGGATGCCTCCGGCGCCGAGATCCGTGTCCCACTGGCCGAAGTTGATGGTTACATCTGGCACGGCTACCTGCCGGGGATAGGGCCCGGTCAGCGATACGGATACCGCGTAGACGGCCCCTATGAGCCCGCCGCTGGGCTCCGCTTTAACCCGGACAAATTCCTGCTCGATCCTTATGCCAAGACTATGGAAGGAACCATTGAATGGGGCCAGGCTCTTCTTTCCTACAGCCTGGAGGACCCGCAGCGGCGCGATGAGTCGGATTCCCTCCCCGGAATGATGACCGCAGTGGTCATCGACCCGGCGTTCGACTGGGAGGACGACCGGCGGCCCAATACGCCGTACCATGACACCGTGATTTACGAGGCCCATGTCAAAGGGCTGACCAGGCTGCACCCCGAAATCCCTGAACTGCTGCGTGGAACATACGCGGGCTTGGGCCACCCATCAATCGTGGCCCACCTGCAAAATCTCGGGGTCACGGCCATCGAGCTGATGCCTGTCCAGCAGTTCATACACGACAGCCAGCTCCGGGAGCGGGGGCTGTCCAATTATTGGGGATACAGCACCATCGGCTTCTTTGCCCCGCACAACGCGTACGCATCGGCACCTGACGCCGCGGGTGCCGTCACGGAATTCAAGACAATGGTCCGGACCCTCCACAAAGCCGGGATTGAAGTCATCCTCGACGTCGTTTACAACCACAGCGGAGAGGGGAACCATCTCGGTCCCACCATCTCCTTCCGAGGCATCGATAATGCGTCATACTATCGGCTCGACGACTCCCGGCCGGAGTTCTATATGGACTTCACGGGCACCGGAAATTCGTTGAATGTCCGTACCCCGCATGTTCTGCAGCTCATCATGGATTCCCTGCGGTACTGGGTGACGGAAATGCACGTTGACGGCTTCCGATTTGATCTTGCAGCTGCCCTGGCGCGCCAATTCTACGAGGTGGACAGGCTCTCGGGTTTCTTTGATCTGGTCCAGCAGGATCCCATCGTCTCTCGGGTCAAGCTCATTGCCGAGCCCTGGGATCTGGGACCCGGCGGATACCAGGTGGGAAATTTCCCGCCCAACTGGAGCGAATGGAATGGCAGATACAGAGACACGCTCCGGGACTTCTGGCGCGGCGAACCTTCCACGCTCGGGGAATTGGCGTCCCGACTCACCGGGTCATCTGATCTGTACGAGCATTCCGGCCGGCGGCCCATGGCCTCGATCAATTTCATCACAGCCCACGACGGCTTCACGCTGGCTGACCTCGTGGCGTACAACCGCAAACACAACGAGGCCAATGGCGAGAGCAACGCGGACGGCGAGAACAACAACAGGTCCTGGAACGGCGGACCCGAAGGCGGCACTGACGACCCGGCCATCCTTCGGCTCCGGTCCAGGCGGCAGCGCAGCCTCATCGCAACGCTGCTGCTGTCCCAGGGGATACCCATGATCCTCCATGGCGATGAAATGGGGCGGACCCAGCAGGGCAACAACAATGCTTATGCTCAGGATTCGGAACTGAGCTGGATCCACTGGGAAGATGCGGACAAAGACCTTCTGGACTTTGCTGTGGCGGTCAGCCGGCTGCGGGCCGCTCATCCCACGTTTCACCGCCGCCGGTTCTTCAGCGGGCGACCGGTCAGACAACCCGACGGAGGCCAGGTGCCCGACATTGTCTGGCTGAAGCCCGATGGCACGCCGATGGAACCTTTGGACTGGACCGACGGGAGGTCACTGGCGCTCGGGATGTACCTGAACGGCAGCGGCATCCGCTGCTCCGATCGCACCGGCAGCCAGATGACAGACTCAGATTTCATCCTCTATTTCAATGCCAGTGCCGAGTCCCGGAAATTCACCTTGCCGCCGGCCCGCTACGCACTCCATTGGGAGCTGGTTCTCGACACCTCCCTAAAGGTGACGGGAACGGGCTTGATGGCCGGTGGTGCCCTCGAGGTTCCTTCACACACTCTCCTTGTCCTCCGGGAACCGGGAAAGGTAGTGCATGCCAAAGCTCACGACGGTGAGCAGGGTCGTTTGTGACAAAGAGTTTGAGGTTCCCCTGCGCCCGGCCCGGTATGATCGCTGCAGAGGGCGAAACCTAGCGTTGTTCGCGATGAACTCGGGGGCGGGGAAAGTGCGTCATTCCATGCGATGGCACCATGATTTTTCCAACCTGACTACAATCACCGCGGTCCTTTCGTTTCTCCTCGCCGTAACGGGATTTCTGGACCTGCCGATGACGTCTGCTCAAGGAAACGGACCGGGTGGTACTTCGCACTCCATCACGGCGTCCTACACGGAAGACTCCGAATCCGTGGGCTTCCGGCTTGTCTTTTCCGGTGACACCGTTGTGGCTGCGGATCAGGACCAGGGGCAACAACCCGTCCCGTCCCCTCCTGACCACTGCCCCATGAACCTGGGTTTGTCTGTAGCGTGCCTTGATGTGCTGTCTTCAGCCGTTCATGTCGCATCAGACCCAATAGCCCCCGGCAGCACCCCGGCCGCCGCTGCAGCAGCACAGCCAGCCGGGGCGCTGCCCGAGGTTCCCGGGGCACCCCTCCACCCTGTATCGCTCATCCGGCTTTCCATCAGCCGCGTATAGGAGAAGTCTGCCCTCCGCCGCAGTCTGATCGGGGGCATCGACGGCCCGCCGCTGCGTCCAGGCGCGGGTTTGTACCAAGGTGACGCCCTGGACCGTCGTGGCGGGGCGAACCTCATTTCCAAGCACGGCCACTGTCGCTGCAGCGGTCCGCATGTGAGCCACGAGAGCGGCGGGCGCACACACATCTTTAACTAACGAGCCCCGAGAGGAATTTCTGTCATGAGTAGTAAGACACAAACCGTGGTCATGGAGGTGGCAGGTGTCCACTGGGCCTCGTCCAAGACCGTCGCCGAAACCACGCTCTCCCGCCGGCCGGGAGTGCTCAGCGTGGAAGCGAATCCGGTCTCGCAGACCGCGAACGTCACGTTCGACCCGGACAAGACCTCCATCGCCGACCTCCGGAGCTGGGTGCAGGACTGCGGCTACCACTGTTCCGGCCAGTCAGTGCCGGAGCATATCTGTGATCCGATGCACGAAACCGGCTCCGCCCCGTCGGCAGCTGCCGGGCACGGTACAGCCGAGCACCGCCCCTCTGCCCATGAAGGCGACACCGCCCTCGTCCCGGAAGCGCACGCAGGCCACGAAGTGCCTGCCGGTCAGCCCCGGCATGCGCCCCGGGATGCCGAGGATGTCATGGGCCACGGGGGCCACAGCATGTCGATGGAGGCGATGATCCGGGACATGCGGAACCGTTTCCTGATCGCGCTCCTCCTTTCCGTGCCGATCACCTTGTGGTCGCCGATCGGACGCGAAGTCCTCGGGTTCACCGTCCCGGCCCCGTTCGGATTACGGGACGATGTCTTTGCCTTGATCGTGTCCCTGCCCGTGATTTTCTACTCGGCCTGGATTTTCTTTGACGGCGCCTACCGTGCGCTGAAGGCCAGAACACTGGATATGATGGTCCTGGTCGCGGTCGGCGTGGGGGCGGGCTGGCTCTACAGCCTCATTGTTACCCTGACCGGCGGTGGGGAGGTCTTCTACGAAGCAGCCACCGTCCTGGCCACCTTCGTGTTGCTGGGGCATTGGGTCGAAATGCGTGCAAGGGGCGGCGCAAACGACGCCATCCGCACACTGCTGGAGCTGGCGCCGTCCAAGGCCCTGGTGATCAAAAACGGTGAGCCCGTCGAGGTGCCGACCTCGGAGGTCCTGCCCGGTGACTTGATGCTGGTGCGCCCCGGGGCAAAAATTCCCACGGACGGCACCGTCGAAGACGGCGACTCCGACATTGATGAGTCCATGGTCACCGGTGAAAGCCTGCCCGTGGCCAAGTCACCGGGCTCGGAGGTGATCGGCGCCACGGTCAACACGACCGGAACATTACGTGTCCGCGCCACCAAGGTCGGCGCAGACACCGCCCTGGCGCAGATCGTCGCACTCGTGCAGGAAGCCCAGAACTCCAAAGCCCCCGGCCAACACCTTGCCGACCGCGCCGCATTCTGGCTGGTCCTGGTTGCCCTGATCGGCGGATCCGCCACCTTCCTCGCCTGGTGGCTGGCCGGAGCAACCGTTCCGCAGGCGATCCTCTTTGCCATCACGGTCGTGGTCATCACCTGCCCCGATGCTCTGGGCCTGGCAACCCCGACGGCGATCATGGTCGGCACCGGCCTTGGCGCCAAGCGCGGCGTCCTGTTCAAGAACGCCACAGCACTGGAAACCGCAGCACACATCGACACCGTTGTGATGGACAAGACCGGAACCCTGACCAAGGGTGAACCCGAAGTCACCGACTTCATCGCCTACGGATTCGACGAGGACGAACTTTTGGCTCTCGTGGCCGCCGTCGAACGCGAATCTGAGCACCCTCTCGCCGCCGCCGTCGTCAACTACGCCGTTGCCCGCGGCGTTCCATCGGCTGATGCCGAAGCGTTCCGTAACGTCCCTGGCCACGGTGCTGGCGCCTCGGTAAACGGGCGGAAGGTCTTCGTCGGCAACCGCAAGCTGATGGTGGCCGAGGGCATTGACATCGGGCCGGTAGCCGAACAGCGCGAGGCCCTCGCCTCGACCGGCCGCACGGCAGTTCTGGTGGCCGTGGACGGCAGGGCCGCTGGTGTCATCGCACTGGCCGACGCCGCCCGCGAGACCGCTGCCTCCGCAGTGGCCGCCCTGCATGAAAGCGGCGTGGAGGTCGTCATGCTCACGGGAGACAACGAGGCCACCGCGAAGCGGATTGCTGCCCAGCTCGGCATCGACACCGTCATGGCCGAGGTGCTTCCCGAGGACAAATCCGCGAAGGTGGCCGAACTGCAGAAAGCCGGCAAGCGGGTCGCCATGGTCGGTGACGGCGTCAACGACGCCCCCGCACTGGCGCAGGCCGATCTCGGCATCGCCATCGGAGCCGGCACCGACGTGGCCATCGAAACTGCCGACGTTGTCCTGATGCGCTCAGATCCGCTGGACGTTCCCATCGCCCTCCGGATCGGCAAGGGTACGTTGCGCAAGATGCGCCAGAACCTGGGCTGGGCCATCGGCTACAACGTCATCGCCCTGCCGATCGCCGCGGGCGTCTTCTACCCAGCGTTTGGCCTCATGCTCAGCCCGGAAATAGCCGCGATCTCCATGTCCGGCTCCAGCGTCATTGTCGCCGTCAACGCCCTGCTCCTCAAGCGCCTGCGCCTGCCGGAGCCCGGCGAGGCCACCGGCAGCACGATCAAGACCGAACCTGCCCCGGAGCCAAGCGGCGTCCGCTAAACGCAGCCCCTTCGGCACCGACCCAAGTACTCGCTCAGACAGACAGGATATGCCATGACAGACCATCAACAGCCGCAAACCCCGATACCCGTTCTCAGACCCGAACAGCTGGACCGCATCCATGCCTGGTGGCGGGCCGCGAACTACCTCTCCGTCGGCCAGATCTACCTGATGGATAACCCTCTGCTGCGCGAACCGCTGCGCCCCGAGCACATCAAGCCGCGGCTGCTGGGGCACTGGGGCACCACCCCGGGCCTGAATTTCATCTACGCCCACCTGAACCGGGCCATCATGGAACGGGACCTGGACATGATCTACATCATGGGCCCCGGCCACGGCGGACCGGGCCCGGTGGCGGCAGCCTGGCTGGACGGCACCTACAGCGAAACATACCCGGATATTTCCCTGGACCTCGCCGGGATGAGGCGGCTGTTCCGCCAGTTCTCTTTTCCCGGCGGCATCCCCAGCCATGTGGCCCCGGAGACACCGGGATCCATCCACGAGGGCGGGGAGCTCGGCTACGCGCTCTCGCACGCCTACGGGGCAGCGTTCGATAACCCGGACCTCATCGTGGCGGCCGTGATCGGTGACGGGGAAGCAGAGACGGGCCCGCTGGCCGCGAGCTGGCACTCCAACAAATTCGTGAACCCGGACCGGGACGGCACCGTCCTGCCGATCCTGCACCTGAACGGCTACAAAATCGCCAACCCCACGGTCCTGGACCGGATCAGCCATGAGGAACTGGACTCGCTGTTGCGCGGGTACGGTCACACACCGTATTACGTGGACGGCTCCGACCCGGAACAGATGCACCAGGACTTCGCCCGGACCCTGGATGCCTGCCTGGACGAGATCCGTGAGATCAAGCGCGGCGCGCGTGAGGACGGCCGGACGGAACGGCCGCGCTGGCCCATGATCGTCCTGCGCTCTCCCAAGGGTTGGACGGGACCGGTCGAAGTGGACGGGTTGAAGGTGGAGGGAAGCTGGCGTTCACACCAGGTGCCCTTCACCCAGGCCCGCGAAAACGACAGCCACCGCGCCGTGCTGGAGCAGTGGTTGCGCAGCTACCGCCCCGAGGAACTCTTCGACGACGCGGGGGCTCCGGTGGCGGCGGTCGGCGGGTTGCATCCGGTCGGGGAGCGGCGCATGAGCGCGAACCCGCACGCGAACGGGGGGCTGTTGCTGCGCGACCTGCGCATGCCCGACTTCGCCGACTATGCCGTCCCCGTGGCCCATCCCGGCACCGGGGCCGTGGAATCCACCCGGGTCCTGGGCACCTTCCTGCGGGACATCATGGCTGCGAACATGGACAATTTCCGGGTCTTCGCCCCGGACGAAAACAACTCCAACCGGCTGGGGGACATCTTCGACGCGACCGACCGGGCCTGGAATGCCCGGACCGTTCCAGAGGATGACCATCTCGCCCGCGACGGTCGGGTCATGGAAATCCTCTCCGAACACACCTGCCAGGGCTGGCTGGAAGGCTACCTGCTCTCGGGCCGGCACGGATTCTTTTCCTGCTACGAGGCGTTCATCCACATCGTCGACTCGATGTTCAACCAGCACGCCAAGTGGCTGACAACGACCAACGACATTCCGTGGCGCCGCCCGGTCGCTTCCCTGAACTACCTGCTGACCTCCCATGTGTGGCGGCAGGACAACAACGGGTTCTCGCACCAGGACCCCGGGTTCATCGACCATGTGATCAACAAGAAGACCGACGTCATCCGCGTCTACCTGCCGCCGGACGCCAACACTCTCCTGTCCGTGGCCGACCACTGCCTGCGCAGCCGCCAGTACGTCAACGTCATTGTCGCCGGAAAGCAGCCGCAACTGCAGTACCTGGACATGCAGCAGGCGATCGTGCACTGCACCAAAGGCATCGGGATCTGGGACTGGGCCAGTTCGGATGCGGTCGGGGAACCCGACGTGGTCATGGGCTGCGCCGGCGATGTGCCCACAATGGAGACCCTGGCCGCCGTCGACATCCTCCGCGGGCGGTTCCCGGATCTGAAGATCCGGGTGGTCAACGTTGTTGACCTTATGCGCCTGCAGGATGACACGGAACATCCCCATGGCCTGTCCGGGCGGGACTTCGATGCCCTGTTCACCACTGACAAACCGGTGATCTTCGCCTACCACGGCTACCCGTGGTTGATCCACCGGCTCACGTACCGGCGGACGAACCACGGCAACATCCATGTCCGCGGCTACAAGGAGGAAGGCACCACCACGACCCCGTTCGATATGTGCGTGCTCAACCAGCTCGACCGGTTCAACCTTGCCATCGACGTCATCGACCGGGTGCCGAAATTGAAGGACGTTTCGGCGCATGTCCGCGAGGAGCTCAAGAACAAGCTCATCGAGCACCGGCAGTACATCCGGGCCCACGGTGAGGACATGCCGGAGATCCGGAACTGGGAGTGGGCGTCCGCACCGGGTCCTGCCAATGTCCCGGCCGATGAAGCTGTGGAGGAGCCGGCTTAGCATGGCGCAGGTCCATGCGGGCGGCAGCCACCCATCCAGTGATTCCCGGCACGGCGCGGCAGCACTGCCGTATCAGGCGGTGCTGTTCGACATGGATGGAGTCGTCACACAGACCGCCTCCGTGCATGCGGCGGCCTGGAAGAAGCTATTCGACGCTGTCCTGGCCGACCCCAGGCTCAATGCCGGCGTCGCGGACCCCTTCGACGAGGACGCGGACTACCGGCGGTACGTTGACGGCCGGCAGCGGGAGGACGGAGTCACCGCCTTCCTGGCCTCCCGCGGCGCCCGGCTTCCCGCCGGCAGCCCGGACGACGGGCCGGAGGCCTGGTCCGTCCACGGACTCGGCGCCCGCAAGAACGCCCTGTTCCTGCAAGCCGTGACCCGCGACGGCATCCGGGCCTACCCCGGGACCACGGCGCTGCTGGCCCGCCTACGCACAGCGGGAATCCCCATGGGCCTGGTCACGGCCAGCCGCAACGCCCGCGCCCTGCTGAAGGCTGCCGGCCTCGATACCGGATTCGACGTCATCATCGACGGGCAGACCGCCGCCGAACAGAACCTGCCGGGTAAACCCGACCCGGCCATGTTCCTCGAGGCAGCGCGCCGGCTCGGCGTGGCACCCCGGCATGCCGCGGTGATCGAGGACGCCGCCGCCGGTGTCCAGGCAGGCCGCCGCGGCGGCTTCGGACTGGTCGTCGGCATTGACCGCGCCGGGCACCGGGAACAGCTGGAGGCGGCCGGCGCCGACATCGTCCTCGGCGACGTCGCCGAGCTGGACCTGGGGGCCTCACGCACCGATCCGTGGACGCTCGTGTATGACGGGTTCGACCCTGCCCACGAAGGCCACCGGGAGGTCCTGACCGCCCTGGGCAACGGATACATGGCAACACGCGGCACCCAGCCGGAGCACAGTGACGACGGCGTGCATTATCCCGGGACCTATCTGGCCGGTGTCTACAACCGGACGACGGGCACCATTCACGGCCGCGACCTGGAAGAAGAGCATCTGGTCAATATCCCTAACTGGCTGCCGGTGGACGTGCGCATCGGCGCCGGGCCATGGTGGTCAACCGGAGACATTCAGGTCGCCGAGGAGCGAAGCGAGCTCGATCTGCGCCGGGGCCTGCTGACCCGCCGCGCAACCCTCGCGGGCCCGGACGGGGAACAGCTCACCGTCGTGCAGCGGCGGCTGGTCTCCATGCACAATCCCCACCTGGCCGCGCTCGAGACGACCCTGACGGCCCGCGGCTTCAGCTGCGCCGTGAGCATCCGTGCGGGCATCGATGCCAGGGTGGCCAACACCAACGTCCGCGACTATGCCGGCACCGGGCAGCGGCACCTGACCGACCCTGTATTCACCGAAGTGGACAGCGGCACCGTCCTCTGCGCGGTCCAGACCAGCCAGAGCCGGATCCGCATCGCCCTGGCTGTCCGGACGGTGTTCGACGGCGGCCCGGCACCAACGCCCCGGGACGCCGGGAGCGACGGTGGACGGCACTTCCGGCAGTTCGACCTCCGGCTGGCCGACGGACAGCCGTCCACCATGGCCAGGACCGCGTCGCTGGTCACCTCCCGCGACGGCGCCATCTCATCCCCCGAGGCCGCAGCCCTGGCCGGGCTTTCCCGTCTTGGCACGGGTTTCGCCGCGCTGCTCAGGGACCACGAAGCTGCCTGGCGGCGCCTGTGGGAGTGGTTCGGGATCAGCCTCGACGGGGACCGGCAGTCCCGGCTGGTACTGAACCTGCACGTCTTCCACCTGCTGCAGACCATTTCCGTGCATACCGCTGCCCTGGATGCCGGCGTACCGGCGCGGGGCCTGCACGGGGAAGGGTACCGCGGTCACGTCTTTTGGGACGAACTGTTCGTCTTTCCCGTGATCGGGCTCCGCCTCCCCGAGGTCAGCCGGGCCCTGCTGGAGTACCGCTGGCGCAGGCTTGATGCTGCGCGGGCCGCCGCACGGGCGCAGGGCCTCCAGGGTGCGCTGTTCCCGTGGCAGAGTGGCAGCGACGGACGGGAGGAGACGCCCCGCCAGCTCTACAACGCCCGGTCCGCCCGGTGGATGCCGGACAACTCCAGCCGCCAGCGGCACGTCGGTCTCGCCGTCGCCTACAACGCCTGGCAGCACTTCCAGGCCACGGGGGACCGGGACTGGCTGACGGCCCGCGGCGGGGAACTGATCATCGAAGTGACCCGGACATTCGCCTCGCTGGCCACCTATGATCCGGTAAAGGACAGGTTCCACGTTTCAGGGGTGATGGGGCCCGACGAATACCACGACGGGTACCCGGATACGCCCGGGGCCGGCTTGCGCGATAACGCCTACACCAACGTGCTCCTCTCCTGGCTGTGCGACCGCGCCGCCGACGTGCTGGATGAACTCGCGGGCCATCCCGGCGATGACCTCGGTGACCGGCTGCAGATCACCGGGGAGGAAATCAGCCACTGGTCCCGGATCAGCCGCAGACTCGCCGTGCCGTTCCATGCCGACGGGGTCCTCAGCCAGTTCGATGGGTACGAAGACCTGGCAGAACTGGACTGGCCGGCCTACCGGGCCACGTACGGCAATATCGGGCGGCTCGATTTGATCCTCGAAGCCGAAAACGATGCCACCAACCGGTACAAACTCGCTAAGCAGGCGGACGTCCTGATGCTGATCTACCTGCTGGGGCCCGCCGGGGTGATCAGGCAGCTGCACCGGCTCGGCTATCCGTTCGCGGAGCCCGACCTGGAGCGCACCGTGGAGTACTACCTGGCCAGGACCGCCAACGGATCGACGCTCAGCCGGGTGGTGCATGCCTCGGTACTCGCCCGGATTGACGAATCCCGGGCCTGGCAGGTCTTCCGTGAGGCCTTGGTCTCCGACTTGGACGATACCCAGGGCGGAACGACCCGGGAAGGTATCCATCTGGGCGCCATGTCCGGGACGGTCGATGTCGTCCTCCGGGCTTTCGCCGGCCTGCAGACAGAGGCCGACGCGCTGACCTTTTCTCCCCGGCTCCCGGCCCGGCTCGGAAGCACCGGGTTCCAGATCCGGTACCGGGGCCACCGCATCGAGGTGTCCCTAAGCGTTGAAACCCTCCGGATCCGGCTACAGCCCTGCAGTGCACCCGCTGTGCGGATAGGTGTCGAAGGAATCTATGCACAGCTCGCCGGCGGGGAAAGCATGGACTTCCCCCTGGTACCGAAGACCGCAAAACCAGCGGGGCTGAGAACCGCCAACGACGACACAACGCAACCGCATGTGGAAAGGCAAACCAATGAGTAAGACCAGAGTGGCCGTCAACGGATACGGAGTCATCGGCAAGCGGGTAGCCGACGCAGTCCTGTTGCAGCCGGACATGGAACTGATCGGCGTCGCCGATATCATCACCGACTGGCGGATCCGCCCTGCTGCGGGACGTTTTCCGCTGTTCGCATCCACCTCCGAAGCGCGGGACGCGATGGGCCAGGCAGGCCTGACCATCTCCGGAGACCTGGACGACCTGCTGGCCCAGGCGGACGTCGTCGTGGATGCGACACCCAAACATGTGGCGGCCGGCAATCTGCCCCGCTACCGGGACGCCGGTGTAAAAGTCGTCCTGCAGGGCGGTGAATCCCATGACACCACAGGGCATTCATTCGTGGCGCAGGCCAACTATGACAGCGCGCTCGGCCGGGACATGACCCGTGTCGTCTCCTGCAACACGACCAGCATCGTCCGGGTACTTGGTGCCCTGCAGGACGCGGGCCTGCTGGCCAAGGCCCGCGGAGTCCTCATCCGCCGCGCCACCGACCCCTGGGAATCCCACCTCGGAGGGATCATGAACACGATGGTCCCGGAACCAAAAATACCCTCCCACCAGGGCCCGGACGCCCGGACCGTCCTGCCCGGTCTCGACGTTGTCACCATTGCGGCCAAGGGCGCGCACACCCAGACCCACAACCATTACTGGACGCTCCAGCTCACCAGGCCCTCGACGCGGGAAGAAGTCCTCGCAGCACTGCGGGCCGCACCGCGGATAGCGTTCATCCGGATGGCTGACGGGCTCGTCGCACTGAACTCGACCATCGAACTGATGAAGGACCTCGGCCGGCCCCGCGGGGACATGTGGGAAGTCGCAGTCTGGGAGGAACTGGTCACCGTCGAAGGAGACGAGGCCTACCTGACCTACCAGGTCTACAACGAGGCCATCGTCATACCCGAAACCATCGACGCCATCCGCGCCCTGACAGGATCCGCCCCGGACGCAGTGACATCGATGACGATGACCGACTCCACGCTGGGCATGAGGCAGGACTTCCTCGCCGAGCATCGTCCCGTCCTGCCGGGAGGCCGGCCGTGAACCACGACCACCAGCACCCCGACCAGCCGACCGGGACTCCCGTCCCCGGGGGCCAACCCATGGATAAGCGATCTCCCCTGAACTTCGGTCCCGGCTCCGGGGGAGCCACTCTGCGCCGCACACTGACCGTCCTCACCGTCGCGGTCGCCGTGATCTACCTCCTGACCAGCCATTGGGTTCATGTGCTCGATGCGCTGCCCTACATCTTCGTGGTGGGGATGCTGGGAATGCACCTTTTCGGTCACGGAGGCCATGGCGGTCACGGAGGCCACGGCGGCGGGGGTGGAAATCATGACAAGTGATGACTCCGGGTACAACCTGTGGTTCCTGGTGATTCTGAACTCTGCCATATTCATTGTTTTCGCCTTCAGCTTCGTCAAACCGAAAACGAAACTCGACTGGCGGGCCTTCGGGGGGTTCGCCGCGTTCATCGTCGCGTTGTTCACGGAGATGTACGGTTTTCCGCTGACCATCTACTTCCTCTCCGGCTGGATGGGCAGCCAGTTCCCGAATCTGAGTCTTCTGACCCATAATTCAGGGCATCTGTGGCAGGACCTGATGGGCTGGCAAGGAGATCCGCATCTGAACCCCCTGCACCTGCTGAGCAACGTGCTCATAGCTGCCGGCTTCATCCTGCTGTATCAGGCATGGCGCGTCCTGTATGCGGCACAGACGGAGCACCGGTTGGCGGTCACTGGTATCTACGCCCGGCTCCGTCACCCGCAGTACCTGGGGTTCTTGACGATCATGTTCGGGTTCCTGCTGCAGTGGCCCACCCTCCTGACCCTGATCATGTTCCCGATCCTGGTTGTCGTCTACCACCGCCTTGCCAGATACGAAGAGAAGAACATGGCGGCCGAATTCGGAGAGGAGTACCTCGCCTATGCCCGCAACGTTCCAGGCTTCATCCCCCGGTTCGGAAAAAACAACGGTGTACGGCGCGTTCACGGCCCCGGCCCTCAAGAACCTCAGTAGTCGTGCTTCTGCCGGGCGGCGCCGGCCAGGCCCACCATGCAGGAGCCATCCATGTTAGGAGCCATCCATGCGAACAAAATCTGGATCCGGAAGATCCGGCCGACACGACACCAGACATTCCGGGTCAGTGCCGCTCTGTGCCGGAAGAACATGCGCGGCTGTCCTTCTGGCCTGTTTCTTCCTCGTCGGCGGAGTCATATCAGCCCCACCGGCTTCCGCCCACGAGGGAGATCCTTCGACAGAGGCGTATCTGTTGGTTCAACAGGCGCTGGGGCACCTCGTCCACGATCCGGGCAATGTTGGTCCGGCCCTGGAGAAAATCGACGCGGCCCTCGCCGCGCCGGACCAGGAGGGCGTATCCGTGGTTGAACTCCAGCAGGCCAAGGCTGCCATCCGGGCCGGAAATTCAGCCCAGGGACGTGCCTTGCTGCAGGAGTCCGTTGCGGTGGCCCTGAGCACGTTGAAGCCCGCGACCGGCGATGAGACCGGGACAACAGTCGTCCTTGACCCGCTCCCGCCCCGTGGGGGGCTGACGGGAGCGGACTGGGGGTTTTTGACAGTATCCATGCTGGCGGTGCTCACGGGATTGTTCCTGGCATACGTGTTCCGTCCACACCAGAATGTCCGGGAGTTGAGATTGCTGCTGGCCTGGAAGCACAGACGCCAGAATCTGCCCCCGCAACATGAGCGGTCGGGCCGGAAGGAGCGGTGAATCTGAGATGAATGATGAATCGACGACCATCGGCGGCCAAACCCCGGCACAGGCGCCGCGCCGCGGTCGCGCCCGGCACCTACTGGATGTGATCGATGAGCGGCTGGGCATCGGCGCCTTGGGGTACGCCGTCCCGGAACACGCAAACTCCCTGGCCTGGAGCCTGGGAGGTGTCACGGCCGTAGCCTTCGGAATCCTGGTGGTGAGCGGCGCTCTGCTGGTCCAGTTCTACAGCCCCACCCCGGAAACGGCTAACCAGTCGGTCCGCGGCATTGTCACCGACGTCTGGGGCGGAAGCGTTCTGCGGGGCGTGCACTTCTGGGCATCCCAAGCCATGTATGTCACCGCGGCACTGCACCTGATCAGGGTATTCGTTACCGGCTCATTCAAACGCCCGCGCGAAGGCAACTGGCTCATCGGAGTGGCACTGTTCGCTCTAATCACCCTCGCCCTGTTCACGGGAACAGTCCTGAAGTGGGATCAGGAGGGCTTTGAGGCGCTGGGGCACAATGTGGAGGTCGGGGATCTGCTCGGCGGGGCCGGGTTCTGGTTTTCTGCCGAGTTCGCGGATCAAGTTTCGATCCTCGTGCGAGTTTACGGCGCGCATGTGGTGATCCTTCCAGGAACCATTCTGGTCCTCGTGACTCTGCACGGGCTCCTGGTAAAACGCCACAGAATCTCTCCCCACCCGTCGCTGCCGGCCGATGCCTCCGGGGAACAGGCTTCGGCTGCGGAACCAACCGAACCCTTCACCCATCACCTGCGCCGAATCGGCGCGTTCGGCCTGATGCTGGCAGGTGCGCTTGGGATCCTGGCGGTGTTCCTTCCACCCCCGGTAGGTTCGACCCCGGTCGCCGGCATCGAGGTGACCCGGCCCCCATGGAATTTCTGGTGGCTCTACACACTGGAAGACTGGTTTGGTCTGCCCGCCATCCTTTTTGCCGAGGTCGCGTTTTTCATTCTCCTGGCCGCGGTTCCCTTTGCGGACCGAAGCCGGAACCGGCTGTGGCGACGGCGCCCCGTCTCGATCGCTCTTGGCCTTGTGCTGGTGCTGGGCATCCTGGCGCTCACAGTTCTGATTTTCTTCATTCCGGTCAAAGAGCATCTGGGGGCGTGAGTATGCGAACGGCACCCCCATATTCGCCGGAGCGGCGGGCACGACGGTCGTTTTGGATTCTCGTCACGGCTGCCGTGCTGGCCGGAGGTTCGCTGACGGGCACCCTCGCCGCGGCCCCTGCACCCGTCACAGGCTTATGGACCGCCGCCAGCGGAACCGTCCTGGCCGTTTCGCTGAGCCTGACTGTGCGTATTCTCAACTTCCAGGACCGGGCACGCAGGGCGCCGGACCAGCGGCCCCAGAGGCCTTCTGCCGGTGCCGTTCAGGACAGGTTATGAAGGCCGGCAGTGTATTGCTGCCGGACGCTCAGCCCGTGAACGACGGCGTGCCCTGCAATTGCCCGGCCGATCCGACTGCCCGGATCCCCTGGCCAGAGGCGCCCGGTCTGCACGTGCGTGCACAAGTTGTCCACCGTACCCGGCGGCTGGAAGCTGGAATTTCGGCTCCGCCGGCCTCCCCTCAGTCGGGGCAGGCCCCTAAGGGAGGATTTCTGATGGTTCAACAGCGCCTGACGTATCCGGGTTGCAGGCCACCCGACTACCGGAAAACGGTCTTGGAGGCCGCCGGCTCAGTCATCGCGGCTCCGGACCAGGAAGGCATAGCCTTCAGCGATGCCCGCGATGCCAATATGCTGGTCAGCATAGGGCGCGCTCGCTCACGGCACGGGGCAGAGCCGGCCGCTGAAGGCCCGAATCCGCCGGTGGGTGTCTCTTCCCTCATGAACAGGAGAATCACTCAGCCGTGCGCTGTGTCTGTCGAAGGCCTCTCCGGGATCCTGCCGTCGAAGGAGCTGCTGTGCGCACGCCCCCGACAGTAGTCAGTGCCGGACAGCTCGGAAACCTGCGTCGGCCCAGGCCGGTGCGGATGCTGTGGATAACCTTTGCCTGGGGCTCGTGCTTTCTGGCGATCAGCATCGGTCTGAAGGATGCTCCGCTGCTGTGGTTCGCCGCGTTGCGCGCACTCATAGCCGGCGGGGTGCTCCTCGCAGTTGCGGGATTCCGGCGGGAACCGACGCCGCGCGGGGCCCGGACCTGGGCTCTGATAGCAGTGATGGGCATTGTCAATGTCACACTGGCGTTCGCTGCCATGTTCGGCGGTCTGGCCGGTCTATCGACGGGAGCCGCCTCCGTTCTGGCCAATGCACAGCCCTTGCTCATAGTGCTTCCGGCCTGGTGGATATACAAGGAGCGCGTGTCCGCCCGCACGCTGGCGGCGATGGGGACAGGTTTCGCAGGGCTATTGGCAGTCGCCCTGCCCAGCGGCACCGGCACCGGTGCGTGGCTCTCAATCACCGCAGCTCTCGCGGTCACCGCCGGAACTCTGATTTCGAGGCAGATAAAGGCCGATGTCCTGCAGGTGATTGCCTGGCATTTCCTGGTTGGGGGCGCCATTCTTGCCGTCATCGCCGGGCTTACCGAGGGGGCGCCGTCCATCAACTGGGGCTTGCGCTTCATCGGCATTCTCCTCTATGTTTCCCTCGTGGGAACCGCTGCGGCCTTTCTCGGCTGGTTCACAGAAGTCCGGCACAGCCGCCTGGACGCGGTCACGGCATGGACCTTCCTGGTCCCGGTGTTCGGCATCCTGCTATCCATGGTCGTCCTGGGGGAACGGCAGAGCAGTTGGACCCTGGCCGGCATGGCCCTGGTTCTGGTGTCGATGCTCGTCCTTGTGCTGCCGCTGAAACAGCCGACTCTGCAAAGGGCCGAAACCTCCCGTGGACAGTAGACCGCGGCCACGCTCCATGGAACGGCGAGCCGTGCAGGAACGCCAGGCACGCCGTGCCGCTTTGAAGCCTCCCACATCACACGGAAATCAGAACCGGCAATGACAACGAACATACGGGTACACCGCTATCAGCAGATCAGCGAGATTCTGGCCCGGCACGGGCTGGGCTTCCTCGTGGGTATCACCGGACTCGAGCGGTGGGTACCCTTCCACCACGGACTCCTGGGCCATGAACGAAGAGCCGAGCCCTACACGAATCCAGACCACCTGCGGTTGGCCCTCGAAGAGCTGGGACCGACGTTCATCAAGCTCGGCCAGCTCCTCTCCACCCGCCCTGACCTCTTGCCGCCCCGGTACCAGACGGAGTTGGCTAAACTCCAGGACGCTGCCCCACCTGTGCCAGGGGCAACGATCCGTCAGCTGATCCGCGAAGAACTCGGGTCCGAGACGGACGACGTGTTTGCGGACTTCACCCTCGAACCCCTGGCGAGTGCCTCCATCGGCCAGGCCCATGCAGCAACTCTCCACGACGGAACACACGTCGTTGTAAAAGTCCGGCGACCCGACGTCATTCCCACGATCGAGGCAGACCTGGATATTCTGCAGAACCTCGCGGTCCAGATCAGCCACCGGTGGGATGCGGCGGCCGACTACAATCTCCCCGGCATAGCCGCGGAGTTTGCACAGACGCTGAGGGCAGAACTCGACTATCTTCAGGAAGGCCGGAACGCGGAGCGATTCGCCGAGAACTTCGCCTCCGACCCCGGCGTCCACATTCCCCGCGTCTTTTGGGAGACGACCACGTCCCGGGTGCTGACGCTGGAGCGGATCGTGGGGATGAAAGTCAATGATCTCGACGGGTTGGACCGTGCAGGGATCGACCGTGCTGCGCTGGCTGTCCGGTCCGCAGGCACAGCCCTAAAAATGGTCTTCGAAGACGGGTTCTTCCATGCCGATCCGCATCCCGGCAACCTGTTCATCGAACCGGACGGTCGCATAGGTCTCATCGACTTCGGCATGGTCGGCGAGGTGAACGACAAGCTCCGCAGCCAACTCAGCGTCCTACTGACTGCATTGGCCCGCAACGACCCGGGCCGTGTCGGCTCCGCTTTGCTGGACCTTTCCGTAACCCGGCAGCCTGTGGACCGCAGCCGGCTGCGCGCGGACGTCACCCTGTTTATTGCCCTCTACGAAGACCGCCCACTAAATCAGATCGAAATCGGGCCGCTGATCACCCAAGCGGTCGCGCTGATGCGCACCTACCACCTGCAGATGCCTCAGGAACTGGCGAAGCTCCTGAAAATGATGATCATGGCCGAAGGCATCGGAGTTGAACTGGACCCCGGCTTTAATCTGGGCGTGATGCTGGCGCCCTATGCCAGGAAGCTGATGTTCCGCCGCTTTGCGCCGCAGGCGTTGGCCGCGCGCATAGCCGCAGCCGGTGCTGACGCGGCGGAACTGGCCGAGGACCTGCCGGACCTACTCCGACGGGTCGTGGATAGCCTCGACACAGGCTTGGAAGTCCATTTACGGGCCGCGGAGCTTGAACCCCTGGTCGGGCGGATTGAACGCATCGGCAACCGCCTGGTAGCAGGCATGATCTCGGCAGCTCTAATCGGAGGGGTGGGAGCACTTGCGGCGGGGGACAGGGACCGTTGGGGCAGCTGGGAGAAACCGCTGATGAGGGCCGGGCTCGGTGCAGGCGGTGCGCTTGGCGCCTATCTGATCTGGACGTCACGGCATAACGGTGGTTCACACCAATGAGTGGACAATATTCCTTATGCCGCATCTGCTCCGGCTCCGGGCCAATGCCCCCGGCGCCGTCGGCCGGACGGCCGAACACTTTGGCCGTCAGCTGCACGGAAGGGTGGGTCATGAAAAAACCGCATGGTGATGCAGAGGCGATGAACACCGGCGGGTACACCCTTCTTCCGGCCGTCGTTTCCGGCACGGACAACACCGGCCGGGGCGCCGCAGGTGTGTCCGCACGCATTCGCCGATAACCGCGGGTCTCGCTCCGGACCGTGGTAGGGAACCGCGGCTGCCCTGATTGGGAACCCCCTGGCACCACCCGTCACCGGCAGGCCAGTTGGCGGCGTAGCATCTTCATTAATTGCAATCTTCATCAGGTACCTTGCCGCTGAAACCCGGCATGGGAGACTGATGGCAACCAGCCAGGCAGGACCTCAACGGACGGCGGAGATCATGAGCGGCGAAGACAGATTCAGAATCGCGGTCGGGGTGGACGGCTCCGCGGAATCACGGTTGGCTCTCGAATGGGCCGTCACGGAAGCCCGTCTCCGCCACGGACAGGTGCGGGCCGTGACCGCCTGGGAGTACCCGCCCGTGACGGCCGGCATGGAAGCGATGATCTGGGATCCTGTCATTTTCGAGCCGGCCGCCCGGAGAATGCAGACCGACGCCTTGAAGGCCGTGGACACCGAAGGCGTCAACGTCATCGGTGACGTCGTCCAAGGGCCCACGGTAACCGTCCTTGTAAATGCTTCCAAGGACGCGGACCTGCTGGTCGTTGGTTCCCGTGGCCACGGAGGATTTACCGGGCTGCTGCTCGGGTCCGTGTCCACGCAGGTAGTCCACCATGCCGCCTGCGCCGTGCTCGTCGTCAGAACCAGGCCCAGAGTCCTCGAAGTTGGATAACGTCTTCAGTCGACGTGTCACCTCAGTGGGCCGGGCGCACCCGGGAGGCGACCCGTACCACGGTCGGGGAGGGGGGCTAAGGAAGCAGCCACCGCCGGTTCCGTGCTTCTGCCAGGGGAGTGCTGCGTCTAATAGGAGCGCAGGAGCCTACCACGCAGTAGTCTTGGACTGGCTTCCGAGCTCACGGGGGACAAACGAAAGGACTGGATATCATGACCGATGATCACTCCCATCGTGTGCATGAGCCTGGCGTCTTGCCCTCCGGCATCCATGCCGATCCGACGGAACAACGGACATGGCGTGGCCGGTTGCAGGCCCTTTGGCACTCTATCGTCGCGGTCATTGGTTTCGTGGTCGGCCTCCTGCCTCATGTCCTGCATCACATCGGGATTCTCGCCGGCACGGCACTCGTGGCAGGGTCGGGCGGCACCGCATTGTTCGGCGCGCTGGGATTACTCGCTTCAATCCCACTGCTCCTGCGCCTATACCGGCGTTTTGGGACCTGGGTTGCGCCCGCCATCGGGCTGCTGATCTTCGCAGCAATGTTCGCGCTGTCCGCATTTGTCATCGGCCCGGCGATCAGTGGCACCGGAGGCGACCTAAATCCTGGGCCGGTACCGGGCGTGGACCACACAACGGATCACCCGTCGGGTCACTAGCCCGACCTCTGCCCGTTCCGGCACCGGGCATCCGCAACGTGTGCACGTGTATGTCCCTGCTGCAGGCCCCAACCACATTCAGCCCGTTTTACCGTTGGGCAATGCATGAGCATTCGCCCATCTGGCTCGGCATGCGTCGTCTGAGGCTCTCACCGGTGAAGCCGGTGCCGCGGGCTTTGACGTACTGCCGCACCGCGGAACACGAGATCGCCGCCTGATGCTCATCAACCAGACGGTCGAAAATTCGTTGGGCGGCATGGCGTTGCTTTCGCGGCGCCTTCAGGTCGGCCAGAGCATTGCATCAATGACGCCCTTCAACCTGCGCGCCGGCCGTTCGGCAGCCGCCAACGCCTAGTATCCTGAAAGTTCACGTTGCCGCGGGCCCAGTGCACTCCACTGGAAGCTGGCTCGACACTTCCCTGGAGAATAGCGCTGATGGGGGTTGCGAATGTCGCGGTGGCCTTCGCCGATATCTTTGCCGGACCGCCGGGAGGGCCATCGGAGCCAGAGCAGTTCGTCCTGCTGCCGCACTCCCAGCCAACCCTAAGGTTCAGCAAGGCATAATGGACCGAAGCTCCGGTCAACCGCTATTTGACCGGAGCTTCGCCAATGGAAGGGTCGCGCGGCCCTGAGTCCACGGACGGCGTTGGCGCCCTTGTCCGTCGGCACCGCAAGCACTTCATCGGCCGGTTCCTGTAGCCCGGCGTCCCGGGCCAAGGTCATCACCGGCAGCAGCCCGGCAGCCGACACGAGATTCGGCTCGTCAAAGGAAACTGACACGGAGGCACGCTTACGGGAAACTCGCATCTACGAGATGACCTCTTTTCGGTGGTCAATGTGCTCTAGACAAGCTCCATTTTCCTTGAAAAGGCGAGTTCTAACGGTCGTTGCAACACCCCCTGAAAACCGGGAGTTGCAACGCCTTGGAAACATCATTGATGAATAGTTCTTCCTTGAAGGAAGAATCACCCTTAAGGAAAAAATCTGGACGGTCCGCCGCACCGTCCCTGAAGCGTGCTCATCGGAGCTATTACGCGTCCGAGCGGGCGGATTTCTTCGTGGCCTTGGAGCGTCTGGGAAGCATTCCGCTGGCCGCCCGGGAATTGGGATTCAACCTCAGTACTTGCGATGCCTGGGCGGGACCTTCGGGAAGGAAGTCCGGCCAAAAATACACCCAGGCCGAGAAGGACAGGTTCTTTGTCTTGCTGGACCGGTTGGGGAGCGTGAGCCTCGCGGCCAAGACGGTGGGCATCAACGTCCAAACCTGCTTCCATTGGGCCTACAAGGCTGGCGCCGTCACCCGCAAACCCCGCACAAATCCGGTGGCAAAGCAGTCTGCCACCCAGGAACAGAAGGACGAGTTCTTCGCCGTCCTCGCTCGTGTGGGCAGTGTCAGCGTGGCCGCCCGGGAGCTTGGTCTTGAGAGGTCCCGGGCGTCAGGTGGGCCCGTCATGCCGGAATCGGGTCCGTCCACCCAGGGGTGGGGAAACGCGCCGAATTCCTGCGGTTGCGCGAAGCGGGCGTCGGCCGGATGGAGGCCGCTGCCACCGCCGGTGCGAGCCGCAAAAGCGGGTACCTGTGGGAGAACGAGCGGGGTGCGGCCAAGAGCCGCGCCGTTGGCTCCAACGCCCCGGAAGTACCGTATAAACAGGAAGTGATTACTGCTTTAGCCGAACCACCTGCCCCTGTTACGGCACCGGAAGCCCCGCCGGAGCTGGTGCCGGCGCTGCCACCACTGCCGGCGGCTCCGGTGGTCTTGGAAGCCCTGGAGCAGCCCGTCAACGCCCGCTATCTGTCCCTGCCTGAGCGGGAGAGAATTGCGGACCTGCGCACCCAAGGAACCTCCATGCAGGCGGTTGGCAGGGCTTTGGGCCGATCGGTGGGCACCATCAGCCGGGAGATCAAACGCAACAGCCACCCGGTGCTCGGCTACCAGCCCTACGGCGCCCACCGGGCTGCCACGGCGGCGCGGGCACGGCCCAAGGACAGTAAGCTGGCAGAACTCGGGGGCCCTGCGCGACTCCGTGACGGACAAGCTGCGCATCCGCTGGTCTCCGGAGCGGATATCGAAGCTGCTGATCAAGGACTTCCCTGATGACGAGCAGATGCGCGTGAGCCCCGAAACGATCTACCAAGCCCTCTACTTCCAGGCCCGCGGAGGACTCAAACGCGAAGTCAAAGAAGCCCTGCGCACGGGACGGACACGCCGCAAAAAGCAGAAAAGCCCCGAGGAACGCACCAGCCGTTTCCGGGCCCGATGATCAACATTTCCGAGCTCCCCGCAGAGGTCCAGGACCGCGCGATCCCGGGCCATTGGGAGGGCCTACATCACAAGTGCACACAACCAATCGGCGATTGCGACGCTGGTCGAGCGCACCACCCGCTACGTGATGCTGGTGCACCTTCCGGTGGACCATACCGTCGAATCGGTCCGCGACGGGCTCATAGAAACCATGGGGACCATGCCGGCGCACCTGCGAGGATCCCTGACCTGGGACCAGTGCGTCGAAATGGCCAAACACAAGGCGTTCAGCATCGCCACCGACATGGACGTCTACTTCTGCGACCCGGCCAGCCCCTGGCAGCGCGGATCCAACGAGAACACCAACGGGCTGCTGCGCCAGTACTTCCCCAAAAGCACCAACCTGAACGCCTACGGGCCCGAGGACCTCGAACACGTCGCCCAGGAACTCAACGACCGCCCCAGCAAAACACTCGGCTGGAAAACCCCGGCCGAGTCACTTCGTGATTTACTGATAGCCAGCTGACCTTGGGTGTTGCATCGACCCCTGGAATTCGCCCAAGACGGGTATTCTCGGTTTAAACCGCCGCCGGTGCCCCGACCATCATCGGTGGATCAAGGCTAAGGCGAACCTTTGCAGCATTGACGCTGCACCCTAGAACTTCCTTTGTCCGAGGGAAAACAGAAAGAACCGGCCACATCTGTGCCGGTTCTTTCGCTTAAGCCAAAACGGCCCGCGGAACGCCAGCCGACCGAGCCGTTCCCAGGACCGTGACCGAAGTTTCTGTTCCGTGCCCTGCGCACCACCTTGACCACAAAGAAGACGACGGCGAGGGTCGCCGCGATCGGCAGACCGATGTCGATATGCCACAGCTCGAGCCTCTAAGTATCCCCAACGCTTACCAACCTGCGAGAGCGTGCGACCGGCACCTCCGGCGGACTTCCTGGCAGCGGTCATGATATTCCGGAAGCGGGCGTCCACGCCTGAAGCGAAGTGCAGCAACCGTCGGCAGACACGACCTTCCTGCGATTCACGGCAGGCCAGCTGCTTGACCTTCGCCCGGCACACCCAAGGGGGCATGAGCTGTGTGGCGTTGAAGGTCATGGACGAACGTAGTCGGCGCGGCAGCGCCGCGGGGGTCTTCGGCGAGGTCGACAAGTTGGGAGGCTATGACGGCCAGTGTGCTTGCTGTGAACGTAGAGCAGGGCGAAGGCCGCGTCGGCCCCGATGCCGAGCCGTCCCATAAGAATGCCCCGGGCCCTTCCGAGGACGGCCTCGGCACGCTGTGGCACTTTCGCTTCGACAGTGCCCGTGCTGGGGCCGGCACCTCGGAAGGCAGCTGTAAGCACCCGCTCTCAGACCGTCTCAGTGTCTGGGTTCTCTCGGGGTCCGACGTGACTCCGGCACGGAACGGACTGCGTTTGTGCAGTTCAGGCGTCGTCGGGCGCCACTCTGACGTGGGCCACAGGTGTGGTCCTAGCAAGACCCGCGGCTACCGCCCCGTCACCGCAGACGTGTCGGCGGAGCGGAAACGCAAGCGTCCCCAGGCCCGGAAGATGGACACGGATCCTGTCCTCGCGGCACGGGTCAAGGCCCAGCGACCAGCCCTACCTGGACTCCATCGCGGATGAACTCAACGACAGACCCCGCGCCGTCCTCGGGTTCCTCACTCCGCGGGAAATATTTACCAAGCTAATCAACGACAACGTTGCTAAGGCGGATTGACACCGCCGGATCCAGCAGGCAGGAATGGTGGATGCAGTTCGCGACGCAGGAGTCCGACGCCGGTAGTGATGCCGGATCTGGTCCGGCCGGTTCAGGTGACGGTGAGTCGGGTGTACATCCCGGCCCAGTAGTGGCCCGGCAGATTGCAGAACAATTCATATTCTCCGGGCGCAAGATCCAGAGTGATCCATCCGGCCGCAGACGGGAGAATCCCGTCGCCTTCGCCTTCGGCGCAAGTGGCGGCGGCCTCAGCCAAACTGCCGCTCTCATCGATTTTGCCGTCCCGGCCAACCGGGCGGGTTCCTGCGATCTGTGTACCTGCCAGCGGGATGATCATCATTTCGTGAGGGATGTTACCGACGTTGGTGACGAGAAAGGACACCTCGCCGCCAGTCACGGTGGTCCTGTCTGCGGTCAGCAGCATGCTGCCGCGCATCATCCCGGAACCGCCCATCAGGGCACCTCCCATGTCAGAGGCCGTGACGTTGATGACCGTACCGGGGAGGCCGGGCGCCGTGCATCGGGAGGCTCCGGGAAACGCGTAGCCTCCCGGGTCCGTCCCGCCGCTCATGAAGACCACAGCCAGCATGGACAGGGCAGTCAGGACAAGCGCTGCGGCGGCACCGAACAAAAAATGCGTTTTGCGGCTCAGAGTCTTCATAGCTTGTTTCGAAGAACCGTGCGGCGTTCATTGAGCTCGTTCGCGTCGATCTCCCCGCGGGCGAAGCGTTCGTTGAGGATCCGCTCCGGGTCATCGTGCGGGGACCCGGAGTGACCCCCCACGCCGGCCCGTCCGCTGCGGATCAGAACAATCACCACGGCCGCCACCCCTCCCCAGAACAGCAGCATCATCACTGCCATCACCACCCAGCCGAGAATGCCCCCATCGCCATACCATCCATACATCGTGTGATCTCCTTCAACTCGTTGGTGACTGCTGCCCCGCTTCCACTATTGCCTGTTCCGGATCGGCACAATAGGGCCCTTGGTCCATGAGACGGCTGCCCGCACCCCGCCAGGTTCGCAGCCCTGGCCGAACGGCCGAGGCGATGCCTAACCATGCTGGGTCTGCCCGAGCGTAAGGCCGCGCCCAGGCCGGACGCCCCTATCGACCGGGTCCATGACCTGCCAGCACTGATGCGCGGCTCCCTGACCTGGCACCAAGAGAGGGACCCACCACACCGCTCTGACCTGCATCGCCAGCACCCGGAGCATGCCCTCGTTCTGCTTCTTGAGTTGACAGGTGGATACGTGCCGTCGCCCGCCCTTCGCGTCCATCCCCCACGGCGCTGACGCGCAGAAAACGCGGTTTTTCGGTGGGATGCTGGGGGTGTGCAGAACGTGAGGACAGTGCGCAAAATAGCCCAGGGCTAGCGCCGGAAATGAAAAACCGGCCAGGAACCGGCCGTCGGTGAACCAGATGCTGGTCAGAATCCGGGCACTGCCGGGTGAGTGCGCGCTGATGAGGTAATGGTGAAGATACCTCGCCGCGCTGATGCTCCGGTAGTTACGACCTCGCCGCTGAATGCCGGAAAAGTAATCTGTAGATCCACGACCCGAGACACCAATGGGTGGTGGTGAGCATTAAGCCCCCTAGGGCGACCGCTCCTCCTAGGATGATTCCCAACGTTGATAACCCGTAGTAGATGGACAAGGCCGAGCCCGTCAGCAGCACGGTGGACAGCAGGTACGAAAACCGTCGTGGTGTCGGCGTGGGCGGGAGCGCTGGCCCATGAAGTAGATGTCGGACGCCAAAATTGTAAACCAGATCTAGAATCATCCCGCGGGGGAATAGTGCTCCGCTAAGTGGAACGATTGCCCCAATCCCAAGAAAAGTGGGCGACTGCAAAGTCAATCCGACGACGATTAGGACGGTGCCCACTCCCGGCGTGAATCGCAGGGGCCACGCATAGCAAGACTTGGCGTCCTCATTAAGACTTCCAAATCCTTGCTTATCTAGATTGTTCTTTGTGAAGTCTTTGAGCATTTTGGTTCCCTCATTGTGGGTGGAATCCTTGCTCTCGAATCTTTAGCGTGGTCTCCCAAACATGAGCAGGGCCCGCAGCCCGGCGATTAGTGCGAGCCGTGTTCAAGGATACCGGCGCTGTTGATGCTGCGTTGATTCTTTTCAATCTCGATGATTCCAGGCTCTTGAACTTTGGCCGTGCTGAACACCCGCGCCACGCCCAGTCGAGAGCCGCCAACAAGGCCCCGGCTGATCCAGGCACCGTGTGAATAATCCCGCCAGCCCCGCACAGTAGCCGGCGGGTTCCGGTGCCACGCCGCGTTCAACCGTACTCGTTCTCTCCGCAGGCGGTCTGTCGCTGCACGTTCAACCGGTCTTAGGCGGTTTCGAGTTCCTTCAGGGCTGCGAGAAGCCTGTGATCGGCGTCCGAGGCGACTTCGGCGACGGCCGGGGCGTCGCTGAGCTGGACCATGGTCTGCGGGTCGATGGTCTGGATGACGGTGGTGGAGTTGTCAGGTCCGCGCCTGATCACGACGTTGCAGGGCAGCAGCAGCCCCATGTCCGGGTCCGCGGCGAGAGCTTTCTGCGCCAGGGCAGGATTACAGACGCCCAGGATGAGGTAGTCACCCAGGCCCTGCCCGGCGTCGGACCCGAGTTTGGCCTCGAAGGTGGCGCGGACATCGATTTCGGAGAGCACGCCGAAGCCCTGCCCCGAGAGGGCTTCCCGGGTCCGGGTTACTGCTTCTGCGTAGGGCAGGGCGACGGTGATGGTGTGTGCGTAGGTCATTGTTGTGCTCCTTCATCGGTTTTCTCATTCATGCAAAGGACTGTGGGGCCGCTGTGCTACCGGGCTTCGATCAGGCCCATCATGCCGCTGTCCTCGTGGTCCAGGATGTGGCAGTGGTAGACGGTTTTCCCGGTGAAGTCATCGAAGGCGATCCGGACCCGGACGCTGCTGCGGGCCGGGACGTTGACCACGTCCTGCCACAGGGGACTATCCACGGGCTGGCCGTCCTGTTCGATGATCTGCATCGGCCATACGTGCAGGTGCACGGGGTGGTCCATCGGGCTGGTGTTCCTCAGGGTCCATTCCTCGACGGCGCCGGCGGGGACCGTGGTATCGATCCGGGCGGGGTGGAACGGCCTACCGTTGATGGTGAAACTCATCATCCCCGATCCCATCCCACCGCCCATGCCGCCGCTGTTCATACCCATGCCCATAGCGAAGACCAGGTCCCGGCGGGCGGTCACCGGGGCGGCCCGCAGGTCCCGCGGTGCCGGCTGCGCCGGGACCGGTTCCGGCGCGGCAGCCGGTTCGCCGGCAACGGCCAGGGTGGCCAGGACGGTCCCGTCCGGGCCGGGCCGGGACTGTCCGCCACCGGTGCTGCCCATCATGGATCCCGTGCCGCCCCTGTCCACGGGCAGGGTGCGTAGTACGGCAGTCCCGGCGGCGGTGGTGACGAGCAGGTCGGCCCGGTTGCCCGGGGCCAGCAGCACCTCGTCAACGTCCCTGGGACTCTGGTAGCGGCCGGAATCCAGGCCAAGTAGCTGCAGGTGCTGGCCGTCGAGGCGGAGCTTCAGGTACCGGGAGGTGCAGGCATTGATGATCCGCCACCGTTCACGCTCGCCCGGCCGGGCGGCCAGGACCGGGTTCAGCTGCCCGTTGACCAGGACCAGGGTTCCTTCCCGGCCCATCATTTTCTCCATCGCTGACACGGTGGCGATGGAACCGCCCCCGGTGAGGGAGATGTCTGAAATGACCAGGACGCGTTCCCGGCTCACCGGCACGGGCTGGGAGTCCTGGACGATGATCGCCCCGTACAGTCCGCCGAAGATCTGGTCGGCGACGCTTCCATGACGGTGCGGGTGGTACCAGTACACGCCCGGCGGATGGTCCGCCGGCAACCGGTACTCATAGTCAAAGGACGTACCCGGTTCGACCGAAACCAGCACGTTGTCGCTGTTGCCTTGCGGGGAGACGTGCAGCCCGTGGACGTGCAGGTTCGTCGGATCCCCCAGCCTGTTCTCCAGCGTTACATTCACCCGGTCCCCGGGCCGCAGGAACAGGGTGGGGCCGGGCAGGGACCCGTTATAGGACAGCGCGTCGGCGTCCCTGCCCGCAATCCGCACCTGGCCCAGAGCCGCTGAAAGTTTCACCTGAAGCCGGCCATCGGCACTGTGCAGGGCCTGCGGCTCACTCAGGTCCAGCCCACCGTCAGCCTGGAACCCGGAACCCTGGTCCCAGAACAATCCCGCCGCGCCCGTCGCTGCGGCCGCAGCGCCCGCCCCTCCCAGGATCAAGGCACTGCGGCGGCTGAGAGGCCGCATCAGGCGTCATCCCCGAGGATCTTGAGCCGCTCACGGTATTCTTCCGCACTCAGCTCGCCCCTGGCAAAGCGTTCATCCAGGATCTCCCGGGGTGTGCCTCCGCCGCCCGCAGGCCCGGCGCCCCTGCCGTCAGGAGAGCCCGTGGGTCCGCCGCGGCGCCTGCCGGCCGAGAGAAACCATATCCCGAGACCGGCAAGCAGCAGGACCCCGACGATCAACAGCAGCCAGAACATCCCCGTCCAGCCCATGCCTGATCCGTATCCACCCATCATTACCCGTCTCCTTATCCCGTAAAACCGGTACTGACCGGCCTGCGGTGATCATTTTCGAGACTACACCATGATACCCATGGGGGTATATGGCCGAGGCGCGGCCGGGCGTTTGATGCTCCCGCGGCTTCAAACCGGGAATTCGGTCCTCGTCCATCAGCAGGCCTGCACCCGATCACGATACGACCGACGCCCGGCCGGAGGATGCCCGTTGGTCCCCGGCGCCCACGCCGGCGACCAACGGGCATGGTGCGCATGCCGAACCAGGCGTGCAGCGCGGCGGCCACCGCCGACGCCGGGGTGGAATGCCACCGGGGCCGCGTCCGGCGGCGTTAGGGTGGGAGCATGGGTGTCGAACCAGCGGTAATAAAGCGAATGTCGAGAATGCGTCCTCAGGCTCCGGCCAGCGTGCCCCGGGAGGTGGAGGGCGAACCGGATCTGGTAGCGGTGGACACGACATGGGGAGAGCTGCAGCCACTGCAGTGCGCACCCGGGGTGGTCACCCTGGGCGAACTCGAACTCCTGGAGCAGATCAGCGGCGGCGCTGTCCTGATCGACAGCCGCGTGCCTGACTCCAGGTCCGGGGTTACGATTCCAGGGGCAGTGAACATCCCGCACGACCGCATTATTGGATTCAGGGATCAACTCGAGGTATCGAGGCTGAGCATTTTCTTCTGTAACGGCCCGCAATGCCCGCAGTCACCGGCGGCCATCCGGGCGGTGCTGGAAACCGGGTATCCGGCATCCGCACTGGCCTACTACCGGGGAGGACTGCACGACTGGGTCACCCTGGCCATGCCCACGGAACAGATCACCTGACCCACGGGTTCGTCCAGGCGCCGGGGTCAACGGCGAAGCCGCCCGGACCATGCCCACCCACTGCGCTCCGTCCGGGTCGCCGACGAACAGCCCGCCGGCCTGACCACGATCTGCGGATGCTCGGCGGCGTCAATGACGCCCTGGCCAAACAGGCCACCGCAATCGAACAGGACCCGCGGGCTGCTCACGCGGCCCGGGAACGTGTCCTTGGCCCGCGCCTGGACCATCGGGCAGTACTTGATCTACCGCGGATCTGGCTTCCCCCCGTTACATTTATTGGGTCCCCTATGGCCGGGGGCATGGTCGCTGGACCCGGTATGACTTTCCTGCCCTGTCATTGATGATCCGGGGGTGTTGTCGCCGGGTTCGGAGGCACTTGTTGACCGCTGATAGGGACAAGGCCGGACCCACGGGTCCAGGTCTCTTCGTACCGTGGGTGCCGGCAGCGGGCGTCGTGACTGCGGCCATATAGTGGTGCAAAGGAGCGCCAGTATGGATCAGGGATTCGACGTTTACCGCGGACTCGATGTCGGCAAGAGCGAACACCACGCCGCGGCGTTGAACGCGACCGGTGAGCGGGTCTTCGACAAGCCGTCGCCGCAGGACGAGGCCCGGCTGCGCGAGCTTTTCACCGGCCTACAGCAGCACGGCCGGGTGCTGGTGATCGTGGACCTGCCCAACACCATCGGTGCGCTGCCCGTGGCAGTGTCCCGGGACTGCGGATGCGAAGTCGCCTACCTCCCCGGGCTGGCGATGCGCAAAGCCGCGGACCTGCATCCCGGCAACTCGAAGACTGACGTGTTAACCGAACTAGTCGGGCCCTCCCGGGAGAACCGTGCGCGGCGCCTGTTTGCATCGGCTAGGTTCTGCTCTCATGGTCAACGAAGACATCTTGCCCAGGAGATAGTCCGCTGACTTGGTCCAGGTGAATGGTTTAGCGTCCTGGTTGTAGTTCTCGATGTAGCGGTCCATGGTTTCTTCCAGCTCTTTCACCGAGCTGAATTCCCCGCGTTTGAGGCACTGGCGGGTGATGATCCCGAAGAAGATCTCCACCATGTTCAGCCAGGAACAGCTGGTCGGAGTGAAATGCATGGTCACCCTGGGGTTTCCAGCCAGCCAGTCCTTCACATTTTGGTGCTTATGGGTCGCGTAGTTGTCGCAGATGACATGCAGCTCGATCCCGGGGTGGGCGTGGGCGACCCGGCCCAGAAAATCAACGAACTCGATGTTGGTGTGCTTCGGGTAGAAGGCGTCCGCGCTGAGTTTTCCGGTAAGGACCTCCAGGGCGGCGAACAAAGTGGTGGTGCCGTTGCGCTTGTAATCGTGGGTCTGCTGCAGCGGGTGCGTCGGGGACAGCGGCTGGTCCGGGCCGGTACGGGACAGTGCCTGGATCTGGGTCTTCTCATCGATGCTCACCACCACCGCGTTTTCCGCCGGGGACATGTACAGGCCCACCACGTCCCGGAGCTTGGACTCCAGGCCGGGATCGGTGGAGAACTTGAACGTCTCGATCCGGTGCGGCTGGATTTTCCAGCGGCGCCAGATCCGGGCCACGGACGAAAAGGACACCCCGTGGCGTTCGGCCATAATCCGGGCGGACCAGTGCGAGATCCCCAGCTCAGCCGGCGGGATCCCGTCGTTGGACAAGGTGTCGGCGATCAGAGCGAGTTCGTCGATCTCCCGCTCCCGGCCCGGGCGGTGGGCATCGGACAGAGCCTCGATCCCGCCCTCGGCATAGCGGTTGCGCCACTTCAGAACCGTGGGTGCCGAAAACCCGGTGATCTGCTCGATCCGGATATTCGGCATCCCGTCGGCAGCCAACAAAACCGTGCTCGCCCGCAACGCCACCGTCGCGGTGGATGTCTTCCCGCGGGTCAGCGCCTCCAGAGCTCCCCGGTCACCGTCACGCAACTCCAATGCCCTTGCCAGATAAACCATGAATCAAGTCTGACAAACAATCACACCCAAAGGAATTAACGACACGCTACACTAGAATCTCGGCTCGAGAAAGCAGAGGTGCCCGGCTACATGCGGCCGGTGCCGCAGTGTGAGGTTCGCACTGCGGGTCTTTGACGGCGGTGAGCGGGGTTCTATGGCGCTTGCGGCGGGGCGTGGACTCTGGTGAAGAGCTCTTCCCAGACGGTTTGGCAGGGCCACTCTTCGGGCAGATGGAGACGGATGCGTCGGTCGCTGGTGGCGATCCTGGCGGGGACGTGGATGAGTTTGCGGGGGATCGTGCCGGTCCGGGCCTTGCTGAAGGGCCTGCAGCGAGGAATCCGGCGGCGCGGGTGAGATTATAGGCCATGACCGCGGCGACCAGCCAGTCGGAGTTCGCCTCGAGTGCGGTAGTGATTGTCTACCGGAGCCGTTCTCGACGGAGGAGTGCATCAGAATCCCGTAAGCGTCTGCCAGGACACGTTGTACATGCGGTGGTGCACACGTTTGATAGCCTGCCCTGGACGGCGGCGCTGGCTCGCAATTCGGTCAAACGTGATCACAGAATTCACCCACCTCCTTTCGTAACAGTCTCTGGCGCCAACTGCAGCCTCATCCTGGGCGCGCTGCTGCTGGCCGCGCGCAGCCTGAGGTTCCGCCGGGCGTTCGCGGCGGCTCTCTGCCTTCTGGGGCTGGGTCTGTTTGTTCTGATGGTTGGCCCGGATGCCAGCGTCCTGCGCGCCTCCGTGATGGGTGCCATCGGGCTGGTGGCACTGGCCGGGGGACGGCCCGGACGGGGCTTGAGCTTCCTGTGCGTTGCCGTGATCGGGCTGGTGCTGGCCGAGCCGGCCCTGTCCGTCAGCTTCGGATTCCTGCTGTCCGTGTTGGCGACCCTCGGCATCGTTGTGACCGGGAGGCCAATTATGAAGTGGTTCCCGGCCGCGGTGCCTCGCTGGGTGGCCGCAGGGGTGGCTGTTCCGTTGTCTGCGCAGGCCTTCTGCGGTCCGGTGATTGTGTTGCTGCAACCGCAGTTCTCGAGCTATGCCCTGCCGGCCAACATGGCCGCCGCGGCCCTCGTCGTCCCCGTCACACTGCTGGGGACCGCGGCAGTCCCGCTGGTGCCGCTGGCCCCGGTCCTCGCCGCCGCTCCGCTGGGCATCGCCGCGGCCTGCGCCAGCGGAGTTGGAGGCATCGCCCGCTTCTTCGCAGGCCTCCCCGGCGCCGTCCTGCCATGGCCGGAGGGAGCTTTCGGCGCCGCCACGATGGCGCTCTTGTCCGCCGTGTGCCTGGCCGCCTGGTGGCTTGTCTTCCACCCCGCCCAAACGGCAGGGCTGGCACGGGCCGCGCACCGGCGAACGGTCACCCTGCTCAGCCGCATGCCACAATCCGGCGATGGCCCGCGGACGCCGCGGGGAGGCTGCCGGCCCGGCTTGTTGCTCCGCCCGGGCCGTGGCAGGCTTAGAGTCTGCAACCAAACTTCCGGGAGGAAACCCCAGTGCCCGCTGCCCAGACTCCACGTGCCCGGCCCGCGGCATCGAGGACCGCCACCTGGCGCGACGTGACGCCGGCCGCCGTCGTGCTGGTTGGCGGGCCGGAAGACTACCTGGGATCCCGTGCCATGGACCGCATCCGGGCGCAGGTCCGCGCCGCGGCCCCTGACGTCGAAGTCATCAGACTTGTTGCCGGCAACTATGAGCCCGGCTCCCTCGCCATGCATGTCAGCCCGTCCCTCTTTGGCGAGCAGAAGCTCATTGAGGTGGAGGGCGTGGAGGGCATGAACGATGCTTTCCTGGCCGACGCACTCAAGTACCTGAACCGGCCCGAGCCGGACGCTGTGCTGGTCCTCCGCCATGGCGGAGGCGTCCGCGGCAAGAAGCTGCTTGACGCCATCAAGGCGGGCGGGTGGCCGGTTGTGGACTGCCAGCCCTTAAAGAAGGACGCGGACAAGGTTGCCTTCGTGGCGTCCGAGTTCAAGGCCGCGTCCCGGCGCATCGACCCCGACGCCGTGCACGCCCTGGTCAACGCCGTCGGTGCCCACCTGGCCGAACTGGCCGCCGCCTGCAGCCAATTAATCGCCGACGCCGCCACCGCAGTGGACTCCGCCATGGTGGACCGGTATTACGGAGGCCGGGTGGAAGCCACCGCTTTCAAGGTCGCCGATGCCGCGATGGCCGGGAACGCCCCCCTGGCGCTCTCCACCCTGCGCCACGCCCTCGCGACCGGGGCGGACCCGGTTCCGCTGGTGGCAGCCCTTGCGTCGAAACTTCGCACCCTCGCCAAGGTCGCCGGCGCCCAGGGATCCTCGTCCCAGATCGCCAAGCAGTTGGGCATGCAGCCCTGGCTGGTCGAGCAGGCGCAGCGGGAAGTCCGGCGTTGGACTCCCGAGGGGCTCGTACGGTCCATCCAGGTGACCGCGGAAGCCGACGCCCAGGTCAAGGGCCTGTCCCGGGACCCCGTCTACGCCGTGGAACACGCCGTGACAGTGATTGCGGCGTCCGCGCGCCGCTGAGGGTGCCGCGGTTTGCGGCTTAACTGGAAGTGGCCGGCACCCGAGGGTGCCGGCCACAATCGTCAGTTCAGATGAACTGGAAACCTTAGAGCGCGTTGACCTTCTTGGAGATGGCCGACTTGCGGTTTGCAGCGTTGTTCTTGTGGAGAACGCCCTTGCTGACAGCCTTGTCCAGCTTGCGGCTGGCGGAAAGCAGTGCAACGGCCGCAGCATCCTTGTCGGTGGACTCAACGGCGGTGTTGACGGCGCGGATGGCCGTCTTCAGCTCGGACTTGACTGCGTTGTTGCGCAGGCGAGCCTTCTCGTTGGTGAGGATGCGCTTCTTCTGGGACTTGATATTAGCCACGTGTGAACTCTCTTTTTCAATGCGGAAAATGGTCTAGAGGGCTTTCAGATTGGCCATTGACTGAGCGGCGTGGGGATACCTATGGCGACCAACCATCTGTGGCCGTCGACCTGCACGGACACACAGCTGTCAATAATAGCAGAGACGGCGGCAGAGACCGTCACCTGCCGCCCGAGGACCGGAGACCGGGAGGCGGAACGCGGGATGCGCGTCGTCGTGCTGGAGGCAGGAGGACAGTTCGCGGTGTGCGACGACCTGTTGCCGGTGCCCCGTACGCGGTGCTTTGGTCAGTAGCCGGTTGGCTCGCGGTGTAGGCCTTTTCGAGCGTGTGTGCTTGTTCGTCGGTGAGTCGAATGTCGAGGGCTGCGGCGGCGTCCGTGAGGTGGTTGGTTTTGGTGGCTCCCACAATCGGGGCGGTCACGGCAGGGTTGCGAAGCACCCATGCCAGCGCGACTTGGATGCTTCTATATCTGTCAATCGCGCGGGATGGACTTGCACGGCGTTTGATGGTCATGATTCCGTCCCGAGTCGTGCATGCCATGAAGGGGAAGGGCTGTCACCCGAGGACTTCGGGGAGCCCGGATCAGACTGAGAGGTACGTCGCCTCTGGAACGCGAGAGGGGCTGCCGGTCATCGACCGGCAGCCCCTCTCAAATACTCCTACTGAGCCCGAGTGGTCCCAACCGCAGTCGCCTTTCGCATTCTGCGACCGACGCGCTTGCAGATCATCACGGCGGCGATAACAGCAACGATGAAGATGACACCTACATGCCAGGTCCCGAGCCTCCCCAGGGGGAGACGCCCCAGCTTAGCCCGTACCAGATGGCAACGGTCAGGGCGATGCCGAGAAGGGCGAGTACGAGTTTGCGCATGCTTAGCCCCCGTATTGGAACGACATGGCGCCGTTTGCGTAGATCGTCGTCCTACCCCGAGGATAGAACGACTGGAAGCAGCCATAGTAGAGGATGCACTCGTTGATCTTGCCTTGGGTGTGCAGAATGGTCGCGCTGCCGGAGGCGATTCTGTTGTTGACTTCGTTGGAGTTCTGAACCACGTATATGCCGTCTACGCGATCGAAATAACCGTAGTTGCTGTTTACTGACGAGGGATATCCGCCGTCAAGGGCCCCGAGGAGTGGTTTACCGGCGACGTCTACTTCAACGCCTACTATTCCGCCCAGGAACCCTCCCGGGCCCGGCTGAACCTTGTGCCTTTCACCCCCGGGGCCCGGACGGCCTGGCACAGGCGCGCCGTCGGGCAGACCCTGCACGTCACGACAGGCCTCGGCTACGTGCAGTCACGAGGGACGAAATCATTGAGCTGCACCCCGGCGATACCGTCCACACTCCCGCCGGCGAGTGGCACTGGCACGGCGCGAGCGCAGACAACTTCATGTGCCACCTCGCCCTCCGGGAGGCCCCGGCCGACAGCGGCGAGCCGGAAACGGTCTGGGGTGACAAGCTTGCTGACGACGAATACCCCGTTAAGAAATAGGGAGCCACCGTGCCGCGTACCCGCGCGGACCTATTCGTCGCCGCTCAGCGCCAGCCGTGGCGGGACTGCAGGGCGGCGGCGATGAGGCGGAACCTTCCGGTGGCAAGGATGGCGCCTTCGCGCCGGACATCCTCCGGGTTGATCTGCAGGATGCGGTCCAGTTTCGCTTCGCTGGGGCGCCCCTGGCGGTCCCAGGGGCCGGTGCCGATGTCAACGTAGTCATCCGCCCGGCGTGCGTCGCCGTCGTGGTCCTTGCTGGTCAGCATAAGCCCGAGCAGAAAACGGCCGCTGCTGCCCACCAGCAGCACCGGGCGGTCCTTGCCCCGGGAATGGTCCTCTTCATAGGGCACCCACGTCCAGACGACCTCGCCCGGCTCGGGGCGGCCGTTGGGGGAGGGTGCGTAGCTGACCTTCGCCGTTCCCCGGAAGTCGCCGGGATAGCTACCGGTCAGGCCGGCGGCGGCTTGCCCATTAGCCGGGCGTCCGCCGCTCGTGCCCGGCCGCCCGGACTGCTTTGTCCCGGAACGGGTAATGGACCTGCCGGGCGCCGAGCCGGAACGCCCCTCCAGGAAGCGCAAAGTACTGCGGACTGCATTGCTGATCGAGCGCAAGTTCCAAGCCATGGGGCCACCCTACCTGCAGCGGAACATTCAGCGTCCGCTTCGGAATCCAGGGATGCAGTTCCACAGGCCCGGACGTGGGAGACTATAGGTTCAGATATACGGCACGCCGGAGTGGGGAACCCAGCCTCAGCGCCGACCGTGCACAGCCAACAGAATGCCAAGAGTAAGGACCCTGCGTGTCTCCCATGGCCCGCACCGCCCCGGTGCCCGCCGCAACAGATCCGGCCATCATCCGGAACTTTTGCATCATTGCGCACATTGACCACGGCAAATCCACACTGGCCGACCGGATGCTCCAGTACACCGGCGTTGTAAAGTCCCGTGACATGAAGGCCCAGTACCTGGACCGCATGGACATTGAGCGCGAACGCGGCATCACCATCAAATCCCAGGCAGTCCGTATGCCCTGGGAGCTCGAGGGCGTCAGCTATGCGCTGAACATGATCGACACCCCCGGCCACGTTGACTTCACCTACGAGGTCTCCCGCTCGCTCGCGGCCTGCGAAGGCGCAGTGCTGCTCGTGGACGCGGCGCAGGGCATCGAGGCCCAGACCCTTGCCAACCTCTACCTGGCGATGGAAAACAACCTCACGATCATCCCGGTCCTGAACAAGATCGACCTCCCGGCAGCCCAGCCGGAGAAGTACGCCGCGGAGCTCGCCAACCTGATCGGCGGCGACCCCGACGACGTGCTCCGCGTCTCCGGCAAGACGGGCGTGGGCGTCGAGGTCCTGCTGGACAAGATTGTCCGCGACCTTCCCGCGCCCGTGGGCGACCCCAACGCCCCGGCCCGGGCCATGATTTTCGACTCGGTCTATGACACTTACCGCGGCGTGGTCACCTACGTGCGGGTGGTCGACGGCATGCTGCACCCCCGCGAACGCATCCAGATGATGTCCACCCGCGCCACCCACGAACTCCTGGAGATCGGTGTGAGCTCCCCGGAGCCCACCCCCTCCAAGGGCCTGGGCGTCGGCGAGGTGGGCTACCTCATCACCGGGGTGAAGGACGTCCGCCTGTCCAAGGTCGGCGACACCGTCACCAACCTGGCCAAGCCCGCCACCCAGTCCCTGCCCGGCTACGCGGATGCCAAGCCGATGGTCTTCTCCGGCCTGTACCCGCTGGACGGCACGGACTATCCGGTGCTCCGCGATGCGCTCGAGAAGCTGATGCTCAACGACGCGGCGCTCGTGTACGAGCCTGAGACGTCCGCCGCGCTGGGCTTCGGCTTCCGTGTGGGTTTCCTGGGCCTGCTGCACCTGGAAATCACCCGCGAGCGGCTCGAACGCGAATACAACCTGGACCTGATCTCCACCGCCCCCAACGTGGAGTACGAGGTGACCCTGGAGGACAAGAAGGTCGTCCACGTCACGAACCCCAGCGAGTACCCCAGCGGCAAGATCGCGGAAGTCCGCGAGCCGATGGTGGCCGCCACCATCCTGGCGCCGAACGAGTTTGTCGGCGCCATCATGGAGCTGTGCCAGAGCCGGCGCGGCGTCATGGGCGGCATGGACTATCTGTCCGAGGACCGGGTGGAGATCCGTTACCGCCTGCCGCTGGCCGAAATCGTCTTCGACTTCTTCGACATCCTCAAGTCCAAGACCCGCGGCTACGGCTCGCTGGACTGGAAGGCCGACGGCGACCAGGTGGCCGATCTGGTCAAGGTCGACATCATGCTCCAGGGCGAACAGGTTGATGCCTTCTCCGCGATCACCCACCGTGACAAGGCGTACGCCTACGGCGTGATGATGACCGGAAAGCTGCGCGAACTCATCCCGCGGCAGCAGTTCGAGGTGCCCATCCAGGCCGCCATTGGCTCCAGGATCATCGCCCGGGAAAGCATCCGTGCCATCCGCAAGGACGTGCTCGCCAAGTGCTACGGCGGTGACATCACCCGAAAGCGCAAACTGCTGGAGAAGCAGAAGGAAGGCAAGAAGCGCATGAAGATGGTGGGCCGCGTCGAGGTCCCGCAGGAAGCCTTCATCGCCGCCCTCACCACGGACGAGTCCAAGGACAAGGCCAAGAAGTAGCGGTGCCGGTGATCACTGTCCACACCCAGGCCGGCGGGGCCCGTGCCTAGCGCCCTGCCGCTGGGCGACCCGGCGCCGCCGGACGGGCTGCTGCCCGGCCAGGCGCTCGATGGCGCCGCGGCCCGGGCTTTCGGGCTGTACGTGCATATCCCGTTCTGCGCCGTCCGCTGCGGTTACTGCGACTTCAACACCTACACCGCCACGGAGCTCGGCGGCGGGGCGTCCCAGGACGCCTACGCCAGCACCGCCGTCGCGGAAGTCGACTTCGCGGCCGCGGCCCTGAGTAGCAGCGGCCTGCCGGCGCGGCCGCTGAGCACGGTGTTCTTTGGCGGCGGAACACCGACGCTGCTCCCGGCCGAAGACCTGGCCCGCATCCTCACCGCCGCCGTCCGGGCCTGGGGCCTCGAGCCCGGCGCCGAGGTCACCACGGAAGCGAACCCCGACTCCGTCACCCCCGAATCCCTGCGGCTGCTCGCCGATGCCGGCTTCACCCGCGTGTCCTTTGGCATGCAGTCCGCGGTGCCGCACGTCCTGAAGGTGCTGGACCGGACCCACACCCCCAGCCGGGTGCCGCAGGCGGTCCGGTGGGCCCGGGACGCCGGCCTCGCCGTCAGCCTCGACCTGATTTATGGAACGCCGGGGGAGTCGCTGGACGATTGGCGCTACTCGCTGGAGACGGCGCTGTCCTACGCGCCGGACCACATTAGCGCCTACGCGCTGATTGTCGAGGAGGGCACCAAGCTGGCCGCGCAGATCCGCCGCGGCGAGGTCCCGGGAATCGACGACGACGACCATGCGGCCAAATATGAACTCGCCGACGAACTCATCTCGGCCGCAGGGCTGTCCTGGTACGAGGTCAGCAACTGGTCCCGCACCCCGGAGCAGGCCTGCCGCCATAACCTCGCGTACTGGCGCGGGGACGACTGGTGGGGGATCGGCCCCGGCGCGCATTCGCACGTGGGCGGCGTGCGCTGGTGGAACGTCAAGCACCCCACCGCCTATGCCAACCGCCTGGGTTCCGGGCTTTCGCCTGCCGCCGGCCGGGAAACCCTCGATTCAGAGACCCGCAACGTGGAGCGCGTCATGCTGGAGGCGCGCCTGAACTCCGGGCTGGAGATCGCCAGCCTGGGCGGACTGGGGGACACCGGACGGCACGCCGTGGCCGGACTCATCGCCGACGGACTTGTGGACCCGGTCTCAGCCTTCCGGGGCAGCCTCGTCCTGACGCTGAAGGGCCGGCTGCTCGCCGACGCCGTGGTCCGCAGGATCCTGCCGGACTAGGCGGGCTGTCCCGCTACTTGATCCAGCGGAGGTTGAACTCGTAGCGGTGCGGCTGGCCGCGGTTGACGTGGATGCCGGCCGCCACCGAGAAGCAGGTCACGGCAATCCAGATGAGCGTGGCCAGGACGGCGAAAATGTTGCCCACCACCGGTACGAACACCAGCAGGTTGCAGAACACGGCAGCAATCGTGGGAGGCAGCGTGAAGTTGAGGGCTTCTTTGGACTCCTGCGCCGTGAACGGGCCGCGGTCCTTGAAGATCAGGTAAATCAGCAGCGCGGGAACGCAGCCCAGGATGCCGCCGAAGTGTGCCAGCGTGGCCCACTGCCGGTCCTCGTTTGCCGTCAGCGGCAGCGCATTTGCGGGAACGCCATGGTACGGAGGCTGGCCATGGCCGGCCTGGTTGCCAGTGTGATCGCGTGCGTTCTCTGCCACGGTGTCGTCCTTCGGATTGCGGTGGTGCGTTGGTGCCTGGAGTTGCCAGGGCTGCGCCGGGTGCACAGCCGCCTTACCAAGAATACTTGCTTGGGCCCGGAATCAAGGATCGGCCCGCTGGCGGGGACCGGCGGAGGCCTGGCTCAGGGAACGGTGAGGAAGTCGATGACCTCTTCGACCCGGCCCAGCAGGGAGGGTTCCAGATCCGCATAGCTGCGGACCGCGCCGAGCAGTTTTTGCCAGCCGAGGCCGACGTCCTCCTTGGTGCTGTGCGGCCAGCCGAAGGCCATCAGGATGCCGGTCTTCCAGTCCACACCGCGCGGGATGACCGGCCACTGCTCGATCCCCAGCACGGCGGGCCGGATCGCCTGCCAGACGTCAACGTAGGGGTGGCCCACGATCAGCACGTTCCCGGCCGCCCCGGGGGAGGCCATCACGGCTGCGGCGATCCGGGACTCCTTGGAGTCCGGCACCAGGTGGTCCACCAGCACGCCGAGCCGGCGTCCGGGGCCGGGCCGGAAGGCGGCCACCGCGCCGGCGAGGTCGTCAATGCCATGCAGCGGTTCAACAACGATGCCTTCCACCCGGAGATCGTCGCCCCAGACCCTTTCGACGAGTTCGGCGTCGTGTTTGCCTTCCACCCAGATCCGGCTTGCCTTGGCGACCTGGGCCCGCTGGCCCTCCACCCGGACAGAGCCGGAGGCGGTGCGCGTTCCCGCGGCCGCCGCGGCGGGGCGGGGCGCCGGCGGCATCAGCCGGATCGGCTGTCCCTCCAGCAGGAAGCCGAAGCCGAGCCTGAAGGACCGCGATTTGCCGCGTCGGTCCTCGAGGGCGACGACGTGCATCCCGCCGGACTTTTCCACCCTGGTGACGGCGCCGACCCAGCCGGACTGCACGTCCTCGAGCACCATTCCGCGCTCCACCGGCACTTCGGGCAGCTGGGCCTTGACGGGGGCGGACAGGTCCTGCGGACCCCAATTCTGGTACGACATCGGCTACACACTGCTTTGCACTCGGATTGCTGCGGCGGGCTGTGCCCGAAAACACCAGCCCCGGGAAGAACGCCTGGAGCGAATCCAATGCTAACAACGCGGCGACTCATATTAGACTGGTTAGCACTTAGGCATGTCGAGTGCTAACACACTGTGTCCGGATCGGCCGGCAAACGGAGGCCGCGGATGCGGCACAGTCGAATGGAGGTGGAGCATGAGCGAACCGCGCAAACTCGAAGTGCTGCGCGCCATCGTGGAGGACTACGTCCATTCACGGGAACCCGTCGGCTCGAAGGCCCTCGTCGAACGGCACCACCTCGGCGTCTCCAGCGCCACGATCCGCAATGACATGGCGGCCCTGGAGGATGAGGGCCTCATTACGGCCCCGCATACCAGCGCCGGGCGCATTCCCACCGACAAGGGCTACCGGCTCTTCGTGGACCAGATTTCGGCGCTCAAGCAGCTCTCCCCGGCGGAACGCCGGGCCATCCAGGCCCTGCTCGAGGGCTCTGAAGACCTCGACGACGTCCTGGACCGCACCGTGCGGCTGCTGTCGCAGCTGACCCACCAGGTCGCCGTCGTGCAGTATCCCCATCTCAGCCGGGCAAAGGTGCGGCACATCGAGTTCGTCCTGCTGGCGCCGCGCAAAGTGCTCGCGGTACTGATCGCGGACACCGGCAAGGTGGAACAGCGGGTCATTGACGTGGGGCAGGACCTTCCCGAGGAGGCCCTGTCCGATCTGCGGACGCGCTTCCTCGGCAGCCTTTCCGGGACGCCCCTGAACCTCTTGCCGCAATCGCTGAAGTCCGTGATTGTCACCTGCCCGCCCGCGCGGCGGGCGGACGCCCAGGCGCTGGCCCGCGGCCTGGAGGCGCTGGCCGCCAGCAGCCGTGAGGAACGGATGGTGATGGCCGGAACTGCCAACCTGGCCCGCTCCAATGTGGACTTCCCGCTGAGCATCGGCCCGGTCCTGGAAGCCCTCGAGGAGCAGGTGGTCATGCTCCGCCTGCTGGGGGACATGGCCGCGGACCCGCGGGGCGTGACCGTCAGCATCGGCCGGGAGAACCCCTACGACGGGCTCGCTGAGGCCTCGGTGGTGGCAACCGGCTACGGCCCGGACGCCACCGCAAAGGTCGGTGTCCTGGGCCCCACCCGGATGGACTATCCGACCACGATGGCCGCCGTCCGGGCCGTCGCCCGCTATCTGTCCAGGATTATCGGCCCCTGACGGACCGCGGCCAGGCCTCCGGCACCAACAGGCACACCGGAGGTTCAACCCCCAAAGACTTCTTGCCACTAACCGGCAGTACAACCAGGAAGAGATACAAATTTTGAGCAGCCACTACGACGTTCTTGGAGTCTCCCGCGAAGCCACGGGCGAAGAGATCAAGAAGGCCTACCGCAAACTGGCACGGAACCTCCACCCGGATGTTAATCCCGGGGATGACGCCTCGGACCGTTTCAAGGCCGTCACACACGCCTACGAGGTGTTGTCCGATCCGCAGAAGCGCAGGATCTACGACACCACGGGCAACGAGAACGGCACCGACAACGGATTCGGCGGCGGCAGCTACTCCGGCCAGGGCTTCGCGTTCCAGGATATTTTCGAAACCTTCTTCGGCGCCGGCGGCCAGGCCGGGCCGGCCTCCCGGGTCCGCCGCGGCCAGGACGCCATGATCAGCGTCCGGATCGAGCTCCGCGACGCCGTCTTCGGCGTCAACAAAAAACTCGAAGTCGAAACTGCCGTCACCTGCCCCACCTGTGAGGGCTCCTGCTGCCGTGAAGGCAGCCACCCGGAGCGCTGCGACATCTGCGGCGGCAGCGGCCAGGTCCAGCGCGCCGTTCGCTCCATCCTCGGCCAGGTCATGACCGCCGCCCCCTGCGGTTCCTGCGGGGGCTTCGGCACCGTGATCAAGGACCCCTGCAACGAATGCGCCGGCCAGGGCCGCATCCGCAGCCGCCGCTCCCTGACGGTCAAGGTCCCCGCCGGCGTCGCCACCGGCACCCGCATCCAGCTCTCCGGCCAGGGCGAGGCCGGACCCGCCGGCGGACCCGCGGGCGATCTCTACGTGGAGATCCGGGTCAACAACGACGCCACCTACGTGCGCGACGGCGATGACCTGCACGCCAGCCTCAACATCCCCATGACAGCCGCAGCCCTGGGCACCGAGCTCACCCTCGACACCTTCGACGGCCGGCAGGAAATCGACGTCAAGGCCGGCACCCAGTCCGGCGAGGTCATCACCCTCCGCGGGCTGGGCGTCACCCACCTGCGCGGCTACGGCCGTGGCGACCTCAAGGTCCACCTGCAGGTGGACACGCCCGCCAAACTCGACGCCGCCCAGGAGGAGCTGCTCCGCCAGCTCGCGAAGCTGCGCGGCGAACAGTTCACCGAGGGAAAACTCGCCGCGAGCGGCGGGGTCTTCTCAAAGCTTCGGGACAGGCTCGGTAACCTGTAGCAGTGAGCAACCCGGTCTTTTTCACTCCCCCCGGAACCCTGGACGGGCTGGCCCCCGGGGCCGTCTTCGTCCTTGACGGGCCCGAAGCCCGGCACGCCGTCACGGTGAAGCGCCTTGGCGTGGGGGAGCGCCTTGACATCGCCGACGGCGCCGGCAAGCGGCTTAGCGGCACCGTCGCCGCCGTCGCGCCCAACGAGCTGACGGTGGAATGCTCCGGACTCTCCGCCGAGCCCCGGCCCGAGGTCCGGCTCGTCCTGGTCCAGGCCCTCGCCAAAGGGGACCGGGACGAGCTCGCCGCCGAAACAGCGACCGAGCTCGGAATCGACGCCGTCATCCCCTGGCAGGCCGAACGCTCGATTGTCCGCTGGAAGGCCGAACGTGCGGCCAAGGCCCACGCCAAGTGGCAGTCCGTCGTCACGGCGGCCGCCAAGCAGGCCCGCCGGGCCTGGATCCCGGAGGTCCGGTCCGCCGTCGACGGCGCCGGTCTGCAGGCGGCAGTGGCTGCCGCCGATCTCGCCGTCATCCTGCACGAGGATGCCGTACGTCCGCTGCGGCAGGCGCTCGAGGCCTGGCAGGCCGCCCGGCCGGCCGGTGACGGAGCAGACGGGGGGTGTGAGGTGCTGCTGATCGTCGGTCCGGAAGGCGGCATCAGCCCGCGGGAAGTCACCCGGCTCTGCGACGCCGGTGCCGTGACGGCCCTGCTGGGACACCATGTGCTCCGCTCGTCCACGGCCGGTCCCGCCGCGACGGTCCTCGCCAGCGACATCCTCGGCCGCTGGTAGCCGCTGCCGGCGGCTGTGCCGGCGGCGCGACTCCGCGGCTGCACGACTCCGCGACTGCACGACTCCGCGACTGCGGGTTGGGCCGGCCGGCTATTTGACCGTGAACCCGCGGGTGTCGACGTTCAGATCCTCGGCAGGGTTGCCGTCCTCAAGCTGGGATACCCGGACCTCATAGTTGCCCGGGCCCAGGTTTGCCGACAGGCTGAATGCACCCGATTGTCCGGCCTCGGCCGAGGCAGTCACCGTCCCGTTCAGGTATGTGGTCGTGACGCTGCCGTCGATCCGCAGAATCTCCCAACGGAGCGTGCCTCCCGGAGCGGTGCTGCGGCCGGAGATCTTGACCGCTCCGTCCTCCACGGAGGTCCCTTCCTGGGGATCAATGATCCACACCGGTGCGACCATCCCGGCGCTGCGTGCGGTCGGGGCGCCGAGGCGGATGTGGTTGAACGCGACGAAATCGGTATGCCCGTCCACGAGCACCACCACCTGGATCTGCTGCCCCGCGTCGATCAGGCCCGCACTGGCAGCGGCCGCCGTCGCGGTGTAAACCAGCTGCTGGACCGCACGCTCGGCCATGGCGGGATCCACATTGCTGTTGAAAGCGTCCGCCGACAGGTCCACGGTAATGACGTTCTTGCCCGAGATGGAGCTTGCCAGCTTTTTCGGGTTTTGCCAGGGAGTGAAGAAATCCGGGTCCAGCGGCTTCTGGGACATCATGACCCGGAGCGCCCGCGTGACCGGGTTGTCCTGTTCCGGGACATCACGGAACTCCCGGTACAGGAACATGCTCTCGTTGCTCCGCCCGATCCAGTACACCGGCGCCTTGTTGGACGCCTGCGTGGTTTCCAGCGGCGCGCTCGTGGTCGGCGCCTGGGCGGACATGACCTGCGAAGGGGACGCGGCGTCCGTGATGCCCGGCTGGGGTGTGGCCACGCAACCGGACAGGGCCAGAGCCGCGGGCAGCACCAGCAGCAGCAGGCCCGGACGTCGCCGCCTGCCTGCTGTTGTCTGCTTAACCCCGCGCTGCCTGATGGCTGCTGCCCTTTCAGCTTGGTTTTCTGATGGTCCGACTTGTCCCCGCGCCTGGCCGTGGAAGCCGTGCGGCGATCGATTTCCAGCATGGCACACGGGTCCGGGGCCCAGCCGTGGATTCGGCCGGCGGGCCGGAACTGCAACGGGAACGATATGAGGCCGATACGAAGTTGATACCTAATTCCGGGAATCCCGTCACATGGCGGGCCGTTAGGCCGTCACGGCCGCGGCGTGCGGAGCCTTCTCTGGCGTAGGATGGGAGGACCCGCTGACACCCGGAACCAGAAGGCGAACACCGCCGTCGGGCCGGATCAGCGGACAGACCAATTCCGAACTGGAGGGGACCAGAGGCCCGCGGGCCAACACCATGACTGAAGCAACGAACGGCAAGGCCCGGATCAGCGCCGGAGAGCGCACCGCAGGTGAATTCCCCCACTCCCTACCAGGGCTGCGGACGGAGGTGGTCCTGTTCGACAGCTCTGATCAGATGGTCCAGTCCCTCGGAAGTCATGACGAAGCCCTGCGTTTCATCGAGACCCAGTTCCCGGCCGTCGACTTCCATGTCCGCGGCAACGAGCTCGCGATCAGCGGTTCGGCCGCTGACGTGCCGCGGATCATGCGGCTGCTCAACGAGGTCCGGGGCCTCGTCGCCCGGGGCACCGTCATCACTCCCGCTGTCCTGCAGCAGCTCGTGTCGATGCTGCGGACCCAGTCGCTGCAGAACCCGGTCGACGTGCTCACGCACAACATCCTCTCCAGCCGCGGCAAGACGATCCGGCCGAAGACGCTGAACCAGAAAAACTACGTGGACGCGATTGACGCCAACACGGTGATCTTCGGAATCGGCCCGGCCGGTACCGGCAAGACCTACCTGGCGATGGCCAAGGCCGTCCAGGCGCTGCAGCAGAAGGAAGTCACGCGGATCATCCTGACCCGTCCCGCCGTCGAAGCGGGGGAGCGGCTGGGGTTCCTGCCCGGCACGCTCAGCGACAAGATCGACCCGTACCTGCGGCCGCTCTACGACGCGCTGCACGAAATGATGGACCCCGAATCCATCCCCCGGCTGATCGCGGCCGGCACCATCGAGGTCGCGCCGCTGGCGTACATGCGCGGGCGCACCCTCAATGACGCCTTCATCATCCTGGACGAGGCGCAGAACACCACGCCGGAGCAGATGAAGATGTTCCTCACCCGGCTGGGCTTCGGCTCCAAGATGGTGGTCACCGGTGACGTCACCCAGGTGGACCTGCCGTTCGGGACCCGGTCGGGCCTGCGGATCGTCGAAGACATCCTGCAGGGCATCGATGACGTCAACTTCACCATCCTGGACGCCTCCGACGTCGTCCGGCACCGCCTCGTGGGCGACATCGTCAACGCCTACAGCGTCTGGGACGAGATCCAGCGGAACCGGGTCAAGCATTCCGTGGCCCGCGACAAGCGGGGAGAAGACGCATGAGCATCGAGGTCAACAACGAATCCGGCGTCACCGTCGATGAGGCCCAGCTGGTCCAGCTCTCGCGGTTCATTTTCGAACGGCTCTTCATCCACCCGCAGGCCGAGCTGTCGATCCTGCTCGTGGACGAGCCGGCCATGGAGAAGCTGCACCTTGAACTGATGGACGAGCCGGGCTCCACCGACGTGCTCTCGGTGCCCATGGATGAGCTGACCCCGGGCACCCCGGACAAGCCCACCCCCCAGGGCATGCTCGGCGACATCGCCATCTGCCCGCAGGTCGCGGAGGTCCAGGCAATGAACGCCGGGCACTCCACCCAGGACGAAATGCTGCTGCTCACCACCCACGGCATCCTGCATCTGCTCGGCTTTGATCACGCCGAGCCGGAGGAGAAGGAGGAGATGTTCGGCCTCCAGCGCGAACTTCTCTCGGCCTTCACCGGCAAAGATGCCCCGTCAGAGACGATTCAGTGACGCCACTGATCCTTGCCGGCATGGCGCTGGTGTTTCTTAGTTTTGCCGCGTTCCTGACCGCGGTTGAGTCGGCTTTCAACTACCTGTCCCGGCATGATGCCGAAGCTGCGATCCTGAACAGCCGCGGCAGCGCGCTGAAGCGCATTATGGCCCAGCCCGTGGCGCACATGCGGGCCCTGCGCTTCTGGCGCATCTGGTTCGACATGGCCTCCGCGGTCGCCGTGACGGTGTTGTTGAACAGCCTGCTCGACAACGTCTGGCTCTCCGGGCTGATTGCGACCGGCGTCATGGCGCTGCTGGGCTTCGTGATCGTGGGCGTGTCCCCGCGGCAGATCGGCCGGGTGCACTCGGCCGGCCTGGTCCGCTTCAGCGCCCCGCTGATCCGCTGGCTGTGCTGGGTGCTCGGACCGATTCCCGGCTGGCTGGTTACCCTGGGCAGCGCCGTGGCTCCGGGCGCGCCCGCGGACAACGAGGCCTTCTTCAGCGAAGAGGAATTCCGGGAGCTCGTGGACCGCGCCACGGAGTCCGACGTGATCGAGGACAATGAGGCCGAGCTGATCCAGTCGGTGTTCGATTTCGGCGACACCCTGGTCCGCTCCGTTATGGTTCCGCGCACCGACATCCTCAGCATCGACTCCGGCTCCAGCCTGCACCGGGCGATGTCGCTGTTCCTGCGCTCGGGCTATTCCCGGATCCCCGTTATCGGTGAGAACACGGACCACGTCCTCGGCATCGTCTACCTCAAGGACGTGGCCGCGGTCATCCACAACCTCGGTCCCGGCGAGGAGCCCCCGGTGGTTGACGAGCTGGCCCGCGAGGTGCGGTATGTTCCGGACTCCAAGCCGGTCAGTGAACTGCTGCGCGAACTGCAGAAGGAATCGACCCATGTCGCGATCGTGATCGACGAATACGGCGGCACCGCCGGGCTCGTCACGCTCGAGGACCTGATCGAGGAAATCGTCGGCGAGATCGTCGACGAGTACGACACCGAGAGCGCGGAGGCGGTGGAACTCGGCGACGGAAGCTACCGGGTCAGCGCGCGGATGAGCATCGATGACCTCGGCGAACTCTTCGACCTGGAGCTCGACGACGACGAAGTGGACACCGTGGGCGGCCTGCTCGCCAAGGCCCTCGGGCGGGTGCCGATCGTCGGCAGCACCGTCGAGGTCCACGGGCTGTCCCTCACTGCCGACCGGCTCGAGGGCCGGCGGAACCGCGTCAGCCACATCATTGCGGCCGCCGTACCAAAAGAAGAAACTGACCTTGAAGACCTTCTCGACGAGGCCGCACCAATCCAACAGGGAGTCTCACGTGAGCAAGCAGAATAAGTCCGACGGCGAAGCAGCCCCCGGCAGCTACCGGGCCGGTTTCGCGGTTCTGGTCGGGCGGCCCAATACGGGCAAGTCCACCCTCACCAACGCCCTGGTCGGCCAAAAAGTCGCCATCACCTCGGCGAAGCCGCAGACCACGCGCCACACCATCCGCGGCATCGTGCACCGCGACGACGGCCAGCTGATCCTTGTGGACACCCCGGGCCTGCACCGCCCGCGGACCCTGCTGGGGAAGCGGCTGAACGAACTCGTCGCCGACACCCTCGCCGAGGTTGACGCGATCGGCTTCTGCCTGCCGGCCAACGAAAAGATCGGCCCGGGCGACAAGTTCATCGCCGCGCAGCTCGCCGCCGTCGGGAACAAGCCGGTCATTGCCATCGTGACGAAGTCCGACACGGTGGACCGCCAGGCCCTCACCGAGCAGCTGCTCGCCGTCGCGGCCCTGGGCCGTGACGTCCTCGGCGAGGACGGCTGGAAGGACATCGTCCCGGTCTCCGCCGCCGACGGCTTCCAGGTCAAAACCCTCGCCGACGTGCTGATCGGCCACATGCCGCTGTCGCCGCCGCTGTACCCGGACGGCCACCTGACGGACGAACCGGAAGCCGTTATGATCGCCGAGCTCATCCGGGAGGCAGCCCTTGAGGGCGTCCGCGACGAACTGCCGCACTCCCTTGCCGTCGTCGTCGATGAGATCGTTCCGCGTGAGGGCCGGCCCGAAGACCGGCCGTTCCTCGACGTCCGGGTCAATCTGTACGTCGAGCGTTCGTCGCAGAAGGCCATCATCATCGGCAAGGGCGGCGCCCGGCTCCGCGAAGTCGGCACCAACGCCCGCAAGGGGATCGAGGCGCTGCTCGGCGCCCGCATTTACCTCGACCTGCACGTGAAGGTCGCCAAGGACTGGCAGCGTGACCCGAAGCAGCTTGTGAAGCTCGGCTTCTAGGCCCAACCCTGGCGCAGGCGGTGCCTGCGCCGCTCCCATGGAGCCTGCCATCGGGGAATTCCCAGATTTGGCCTCTAAAATGGGCAGACCCCTTTTATGAAAGAAGGCTCAACCGTGTCTCGACCCCGTGAAGACCGTGCAGGCGGAACCGGATCCCCGGTTCGGCCAGGCTCTGTTGCCCGGCACACGGATGATCCGGCGGCCGGACCGGCACGGCATTTCGGCGCCGTTCACCGCATGCCCGGCTGGCTGAAGATCGGGACGGCCGTTGTCTCCCTTCTGCTTGTTGGTGTCCTGGCCTTCGGCGCCTACTGGGCCATCCGTTTGCAGGGCAACATCAGCAAGGCGGCACTGGGAGCCGGCGGCGACAAGACAGAGGGCGCCCTCGACGACTCGCGGGACCGGATGCAGATCCTGATTCTCGGCTCGGACACCCGCGACGGCAAGAACGCGCAGTACGGCACGTCCGATGACGCCACCGGTTACGGGCACTCCGACGTCATGATGCTGATGGACATCTCGGAGGACAACAAACGTGTCAGCGTGGTGAGTTTCCCCCGCGACCTGCTGGTGGACACACCCAAATGCACCGACCAGGAATCCAAGCAGGAATTCCCGGCGCAGAAGAACGTTATGATCAACGCGGCCATGTCGGAGGCCGGTATCGGCTGCGCCGTGGACACGGTCAACAAACTTACGGGCCTGGAGATCGACCACTTCATGATGGCCGACTTCAACGCGGTCAAGGAGCTCTCGAACACCGTGGGCGGTGTGGACGTCTGCATCAGCGACGCCGTGTATGACCCGGATTCGCAGCTGCGGCTGCCGAAGGGAACCTCGGCGGTCCAGGGCGAGCAGGCGCTGGCGTTCCTGCGCGCCCGGCACGCCTTTGTCGACGGCGGGGACCTCGGCAGGATCAAGGCGCAGCAGGCCTTCCTGTCCTCCCTGACGCGGAAGTTGAAGGATGACGGCACGATGTCCAACCCCGGCAAGATGCTGGAGATCGCCGACGTCGTCACCAAGAACCTGACCATCGACGAGGGCCTGGCCTCCATCCCGACGCTGCTGACGGTCGGAAACCGGCTGAAGAACATCGACGTCGGGAAGGTCGCGTTCGTCGCGGTCCCGACGGTCCCCGCGGTCAGCGACCCGAACCGCCTGCAGGTGGCCGAGCCCGCGGCCTCCCAGCTCTTCGCTGCGATGCGCAAGGACATTGACCTCACGGATCCGACGGCGACCCCGAGCCCGTCCGCGTCCCCTGACGCAAGCGCCAGCCCCAGTCCGGAACCCACGCCCAGCGAGACAGCAACCGCCTACGACAAGACGGTGCAGCCAATCACCGTGGCGAACGGGTCCGGCGCCCCGGCCCGGACCCAGGAAATCATCCAGGCCCTCACCGCCGGCGGGTTCACCCAGCTCGCCCAGCTGGCCGCCGGGCCGGTAGCAACGACCGCGGTGTACTACGGTGCCGGGTACGGCGATGTGGCCGCCGACGTTGCCACCCTTCTCGGGATTCCGGCGGCGCAGGTGCTGCCGGCCGCCGGTGTCACCGGCGTCCAGGTCTATCTGGGCAGTGACCGTGTGGGCGGCACCCCGGGCGGGGACGCCCCGGTGGAACTGCCCTCGGACATTGTCAACCAGACCGCCGGGGACGTCGTCTGCCAGCAGGCCAACCCGTCACTGATCGTCCGCTAGCGGTACTGCCGACGGTCGTTGGGCACTGCCCGGTCCGGCAGGCGGGGTTCAGACGGCAGCCCTGCGGGGAGCCAGGGCATCCGGCCTCGGCCGAACTTCAGCGCTGGTTCCCTGCCGGGCACCGTCAGGGCACAGGGTTCAAATCGGCGGTGACGACGATGTTGGTTCCCCGGAGGTCTGCGGTGTAGCAGCTGACGAGGATGAGCCGGTTGGGGACCCTGTCCCAGATCGGGCTGTTCTTGAGCGTGTCTTTGTTTTCCGTGGACACCGTGGTGACGGTGTAGGTGCCCGGCCCGGCTGCTGTGGTCACGGTGAGCCGGTCCCCGGGCTTGGCCTGGCTGCTGAGGTGGTTAAAAGTCGAGTCGCGGCCTTCCCAGCTGTGGCCGATGATGTACGTGGTGTCCGTGGAACCCGGGCGGCCGTAGGGCGTGAGCCAGTACGCGTCTGCTGTCATCGGGGGAACGATGGTTGCCTGCGGTCCCTGGTTCTGAGGTGTCAGGGGCACGACGCCCTGGTTCATGCCGATGCCGGGATACGTGATCTGCAGCGGAGGGGATCCGTCGGGTCCTGGTGCCGGAGTGTGCAACATCGCGGTCGGCGGGACGGCAGCCGGTGCGGGGGGTGCCGTTGCAGGCGGTGTCGGTGCAGGGGCTGTCGTCACTGTACCGGGTCCGGCAGCGGGCGGAGGCGAAGCCGGGACCGCAGTCAGGCTGATTGTGGCGGCAAGAGCAGCCGCTGTTACCAGGGCGCCACCGGATATCATCATGGTTCGTGACCGGCGGGCGGAGGCCGTGGCCGACGCGCCTTCGGTTGCGGACTGCTCATCCACCGGATGAGGCTCCCGTCGGCGCCGTGCGCGCCCGCGCGCGCTTTTGCCTGGCGTCACTTGTTCCGTCGGGACTGGCGCATACCCCCGGTCAGCATCCAAACCCCGATCAGTCCCGCCGCAGCAGCTGCCGCGCCGAGCGCTGTTCCCGTGTGTGAGGCACGGTTGTCTGCCGCGGTGTCGATATTAACCCCGCGGCCGGTTCCCGTGCCTGCACTGGCGGGCGCAGGGGTGGGCGACGCCGCTGCTGCCGGGCCTGTGGGCGTTGACGGTGCTGTGGCGGTGGGGGTCGGCGAGGCCGTGGCGCAGCCGGGCATCGTGAAGACGTTGGTGTCGAGCGTTACTTGCCCGTTCCGGGCCAGTGCCCTGCCGTGGACCGTGGTGCCGTTAGTGGCCGTGATCGAGGTCAGGGCCAGGATGTTCCCGTTGAACGTTGAATTTGTCCCCAGCGTTGCGGAGGTACCGACCTGCCAGTAGATGTTGCAGGCCTGGGCGCTGTTGGTCAGGACGATGTTGCTGGCCGAGGCGGTTGTCAGGTCCGAGGCCACCTGGAAGATGAACACCGAGTTGGGATTCCCCCGTCCGTCCAGGGTCAGCGCGCCGCTGACGGCCAGCGGGCCGGAGGATTTGTAGACGCCCGGAGCCAGGGTCTGTCCGACCAGGTCGCCGGCCACGCCGGCGGTCATGGCCCGGCCTGCCGCGTCGTCGTAGGCGGTGGCCAGATCGGACTGGGCCAGCCCGGCCTGCGCGTCGCCTGCATGGGTCGCTCCGGCCGCGTGGCCAGGCGGAAAGCCGGTGATCGCGCTTCCCGCGTTCACTCCGAGGTCTCCCGCGAGGGTCGTGGGTCCGGTGTTCGTGACCGTTTCTCCGCCCAGGACGGAGTAAGTCCCGGCCGTCCCCAGGCCCACGGGTGCGTCAGCGGCGTAGGCCGGAGACTGCCCGACGAGGGCCCATGCCAGCAGAGCCGACGCACCCATGGCGGTCCCCACCGCGGTCCGGCGCCGTACGCGGGGGCGCCGGGTTCCGGATCCATCACCGGATTCGACTCGGGACTGGGCGTGGCTAGGAGCGGATGAAACCATGGTGGGATCCCTTGCTGGTCGGCGGCCCGGCCACCCGCGAGGGGGCCGTAGCGTTGCGTCGCGGATTCGCCCGCGGTTTGCCCTTTTCGATGAGCAACTGCCCGATCATCCGCAACCCTAACAGCCGGAGACGAGCACTCTTTCCCCGCCGCGCGAACCGTGCGTAACTGACAAACGCCTACCAGATGCTGACGCGCTCGGCTGCGGGCATCCACATCCCGTCCCGTTCGGCCGTGCCGTACGCCGCGTGGAAGGCGTCCAGGTTCTTGGCGATCTGGTTCGTGCGGAACTCATTGGGTGAGTGCGGATCCGTGGCGAGCCTGCGGATCGCTTCCTCGTTCCGCATGACCTGCCGCCAGCCGGCGGCCCAGGACGCAAAGAAGCGCTGCACGCCGGTGAGTCCGTCCAGCACCGGCGGCTCCTGGCCGTCGAGGCTGATCACGTAGGCCTTGTACGCAATCGTCAGGCCGCCAAGGTCACCGATGTTTTCGCCCAGGGTCAGTTTGCCGTTCACGTTGTGCCCCGGCGCCGCGGTGGGGGAGAGCGCATCGAACTGGGCCACCAGCCGGGAGGTCAGGGCCTCGAAGGCGGTGCGGTCGTCCTCCGTCCACCAGTTGCGCAGCAGCCCGCTGCCGTCGTACTGGGAACCCTGGTCGTCGAAGCCGTGGCCGATTTCGTGGCCGATGATGGCGCCGATCCCGCCGTAGTTGACGGCGTCGTCGGCGTCGGCGGTGAAGAAGGGCGGCTGCAGGATGGCGGCCGGGAAGACGATCTCGTTAAGCAGGGGGTGGTAGTACGCATTCACCGTCTGCGGCGTCATCAGCCACTTCTCCCGGTCCACGGGCTTGCCCACCTCATCCAGGTGCCGGTCGACGTCGGCGCTGTGCGCGCGCTCCACGTTGCCCAGCAGGTCCGACGGGTCAATTTCCACCGCGGAATAGTCGATCCACTTGTCCGGGTAGCCGATCTTGGCCCGGAACGAATCGAGCTTCTTGAGCGCCTCACGTTTGGTTTCCTCGCCCATCCAGGCCAGGCCGGTGATGGACTGGCGGTAGGCCTCGATCAGGTTCCCGACCAGCGTCTCCATCCGGGCCTTGTGGGTTTCCGGGAAGTGCCGGGCAACGTAGATCTGGCCGACCGCCTCGCCGAGGGCGGCTTCGACGACGGCGACCCCGCGCTTCCACCGGTCCTTGTTGCGCGGCGTGCCGCTGAGCGTGGTGCCGTAGAAGGCGAAGTTTGCATCAACGAACGCGGAGGAGAGGTACGGTGCGGCGGCGCTGACGACGCGCAGGGCGAGCCATTCCTGCCAGACCGGCAGCGGCTCCGAGTCCAGCAGCGATGCCGCCCCGGCGAAGAAGTCCGGGGTACTCACAACCAGCTCGGCGCGCTTCTCCGGCTCGATGGCGGCGGCGTCGAACCATGCCGTTAGGAGCGGGAACAGCTGCGTCGCCTCCTCGGCGGACTTCAGGTTGTAGGTCTTCTGCGGATCCCGCAGCGTGACTTTGTCCCAGTGGTGCGAGGCCAGCGCCGTTTCCAGCTGCACGACCCGGCCGGCCGCGCCCTCCGGGTCGGCGACACCGGCGAGGCGGAAGACCTTCGCCACGTGATCCGTGTAGGTGCGGACCACGGGGGAGAACTTCTCGTCCCGGTAGTACGACTCATCCGGCAGGCCCAGCCCGCCCTGGCCGGTGTAGAGCAGGATCCGGTCCGGGTTTCCGGCATCGGGGGCGGGATAGATGTAGAAGAGGCCCCCCACGTCAGCCCGGAACAGGCGCCCGGCCAGCGCCACAAGCCCGGCGACAGACTCCGTGGCGAACACCTCGCCGAGCCGCTGCCTGATCGGGTCCAGCCCCTTGGCCTCCACGGCGGCCTCGTCCATGAAGCTGTTGTAAAGGTCCCCGATTTTCTGCTCGATCCCGGTGGACTCCGCGCCGCGCGCGGCCGCGTCCTCAATGATTTCCTGCACCGCGAGTTCCGAGCCGTCCCGCAGAGCCGTGAAGGTCCCCTCCAGGGGCCGGTCATCCGGAATCTCGGTGTTCTTGAGCCAGGCGCCGTTCACATGCTGGTACAGGTCATCCTGCGGCCGGACGGCGGAGTCAAAGGTGGACAGGTCGATCCCCGAAAGTGGCACGGATGCTCCTTTGAGAGGCAGGCCAGCACCGACTTGTAACGGGTTCCCGGTCTGCATGGTGGACGAAACGGAGGTATGGCTCCTTCATCTTACGCACCCGTGTTACTGTGAAATGGTGCGCGCAGAACTGCTTCTTCTTAGCTGCCGCGGCGAGGCCTCAGACGCGATCTAGCGCAAGGCCCACCCTCGCTGCGGAGTTTGTGTTGCCCGGCCACCCTTTCACCAGGAATCACAGAAAAGGCCCCGATTGTAATGCGAAACGCACAAAAGCCCTCAGGAATGCCCGTCCACCGCTACGTCCCGTTCCAGGACCTGATCACGGTTGAACTGCCGGATCGCACCTGGCCGGACAAGGTCATCACCAAGGCCCCCCGCTGGTGCGCCGTGGACCTGCGAGACGGCAACCAGGCCCTGATCGACCCGATGAGCCCCGCCCGCAAGCTGAAGATGTTCCAGCTGCTGGTCCGGATGGGCTACAAGGAGATCGAAGTCGGCTTCCCCTCCGCCTCGCAGACGGACTTCGACTTTGTCCGGCAGCTGATCGAGGGCAACCACATCCCCGACGACGTCACCATCCAGGTCCTGACCCAGGCGCGCGAGCACCTGATCGAGCGGACCTACGAGTCCCTCGTCGGCGCCAGGCAGGCCATCGTGCACCTGTACAACTCGACGTCGGTCCTGCAGCGCAGGGTCGTGTTCAACCAGGACGAGGACGGTATCCTGGACATCGCCCTGCAGGGCGCGCGGTTGTGCAAGAAGTACGAGGAGACCCTGCAGGACACCCACATCACCTACGAGTACTCGCCGGAATCCTTCACCGGGACCGAGCTGGAGTACGCCGTCCGGGTCTGCAACGCCATCGCCGACGTGTTCGAGGCCTCCGCGGACAGCCAGGTCATCATCAACCTGCCCGCCACGGTGGAAATGGCCACCCCCAATGTGTACGCCGACTCCATCGAGTGGATGAGCCGCAACCTGCACCCGCGTGAGGGCATCATCCTGTCCCTGCACCCGCACAATGACCGGGGCACCGGCGTCGCGGCCGCGGAACTGGGCTACCTGGCCGGCGCGGACCGGATCGAAGGCTGCCTGTTCGGCAACGGCGAGCGGACCGGGAACGTGGACCTGGTGACCCTGGGCCTGAACATGTTTGTCCAGGGCGTCGACCCGATGATCGACTTCTCCGACATCGATGAGGTCCGCCGCACCGTGGAGTACTGCAACCAGCTGCCCGTCGCCGAGCGTGCACCGTACGGCGGGGACCTCGTGTTCACCGCTTTCTCCGGCTCGCACCAGGACGCCATCAAGAAGGGCCTGGAAGCACTCGAGAAGGACGCAGCCGCCGTCGGCAAGGCCGTTGCCGACTACCCCTGGCAGGTCCCGTACCTGCCGGTCGACCCGAAGGACCTCGGCCGCAGCTACGAGGCCGTGATCCGGGTCAACTCCCAGTCGGGCAAGGGCGGCGTGGCCTACCTGCTGAAGAACGAGCACAACCTGGACCTGCCGCGCCGCGCGCAGATCGAGTTCTCCGGGGTCATCCAGAAGCAGACCGACACCGTGGGCGGCGAAGTCAGCGGTGCCCAGCTCTGGCAGGCCTTCCAGGATGAATACCTGCCCTCGGGCACGGCCGACGCGCAGTGGGGACGCTACGCCCTCGGCCCGTTCAGCACCGAGACCGACGAGGACGGCTCCATGACGCTGCATGCCGCGCTCAAAGTCGACGGCACACCGGTCCACCGCACCGGCACCGGCAACGGTCCGATCGCTGCCCTGCTGAGCATCCTGCGCGAAGACGGCGTCGACGTCCGCGTGCTGGACTACAGCGAACATGCCCTGTCCGAAGGCGGCAGCGCCCTCGCCGCGGCCTATGTCGAATGCGCCGTCGGGGAACGGGTGCTGTGGGGCGTCGGGATCGACGCCAACACCAGCACGTCCTCGCTCAAGGCCGTCATCTCTGCGGTGAACCGGGCCATCCGGGACGCCCGCGCCTAAGCTGTCAGCCACTGCGCCGCCGGATCATCCGGCGGCGCAGTGCTGCTTTGGCGAATGGCAGCGTTTCCTTCTAAGACAGTGCGAAGATTAACCGTGGCCCAACCATCCTCCTATGCCTCCCGCGCCTACCGTGATGACGGTGTGGTGCTGCGTACCCACAAGCTGGGCGAGGCGGACCGCATCATCACCATCCTGACCAAACACCACGGCCAGATCCGCGCCGTGGCCAAGGGCGTCCGGCGCACCAGCAGCCGCTTCGGCGCCCGGCTCGAGCCCTTTATGGTCGCCGACCTCCAGCTGATTTCCGGGCGCACCCTGGACATTGTCACCCAGGCTGTCGCCAAGGGGGCCTACGGCGGCAACATCGCCGCGGACTACGGCAGCTACACCGTGGCTGCCGCCATGACGGAGACGGCGGAGAAGCTCACCGACGTCGACGGTGAAGCGGGCACCGCTCAGTACAACCTCCTCGTCGGCGCCCTGGCGTCGCTGAGCCGCGGCGACCACACCCCTGAACTCATCCTCGATTCCTACCTGCTGCGCGCCCTCGCCACCGGCGGCTGGGCGCCGAGCTTCACCGACTGCGCCCGCTGCGGGGCCCGCGGGCCGCACACTGCGTTTTCGGCACCGCTCGGCGGTATGGTCTGCGCCGACTGCCGGCCGCCCGGATCGCCCGCGCCCGCCGCGGAGACTGTCCTGCTGCTCGGCGCACTGCTGACCGGCGACTGGACCACGGCGGACGCGTCGGTTCCGGTGCACCGCCGTGAGGCCGCCGGCCTGGTGGCCGGCTACCTGCAGTGGCATCTGGAACGGGTGCTTAAATCCCTCAAACATGTGGAGCGAACGTAGCTGTGGCGTTGGGTAAAAAGAAGAATCCGGTCCGGCAGCGCAGCACCCCCGTGCTGAGCCCCTACCCGCATCCCTCCGGGGCCGTCCCGCCGGCCATCCCGGCGGAGTTCATCCCGCGGCACGTCGCGATCGTGATGGACGGCAACGGGCGCTGGGCCAACCAGCGCGGCCTGCCGCGGATCGAAGGGCACAAGGCGGGGGAGCCGGCCCTGCTGGACGTGGTGGCCGGCGCGATCGAGCTTGGCATCGAGCACCTCAGTGTCTATGCCTTCTCCACGGAAAACTGGCGCCGCTCGCCCGAGGAGGTCCGCTTCCTGATGGGATTTAACAAGGATGTGCTACGTCGGCAGCGCAACCAGCTGGATGAGTGGGGCGTCCGGATCCGCTGGTCCGGGCGGCGGCCGAGGCTGTGGGGGTCGGTGATCCGGGAGCTGGAGGAGGCCGAGGACTTCACCCGGGGCAACAGCACGTGCACGTTGAACATGTGTGTTAACTACGGGGGGCGCGCCGAAATCGCGGATGCGGTGTCCGCGATCGCGGAAGAGGTGGCGGCCGGGAGGCTCAAGCCGGGCGCCATCACCGAGAAAACGATCCAGAAATACCTGGACGAGCCGGACCTGCCCGACGTCGACCTGTTCCTGCGCAGCTCCGGCGAGCAGCGGCTCTCCAACTTTATGCTCTGGCAGTCGGCCTACGCCGAATTCGTCTTTATGGACACGCTCTGGCCCGATGTGGACCGGCGCACGCTGTGGGATGCCGTGGAGATCTATGCCCAGCGGGACCGCCGCTACGGCGGCGCGGTTGATGCAGCCCCTGCCGCCCCCGCCGGCCCGGCCTGACCCCGCCGGCCCGGCCCCGGTCAATCAGCTGGGTCAATCAGCTGGGTCAATCAGCCCGGGTCAGCCCGGGTACAGGCTCAGCCACAGGACCAGATCGTCGTAGGCTTCCCGCCGCACCGCGCGGCGGGACAGGAAAACGTCGTGGAGCGCCCCCGGGTAGCGGAACACCGCCGCCCGGCGGCCCAGCCCGAGCGCACTGCGCGCCGTTTCCTCGACATCGATCACGGCGTCGAGTCCCATGAGTTCCTCTGACCATTCGGCCTGAATCCGGGTGCGTCCGGAAAGCATCACCAATACCGGGGACTTGATGTCGAGCCGCTGCGCCACGGCCGCATGGCCGGCCATGACCGCCTTCGTCCAGCCCGGCCGGACCGGGAACGACTCCTTCGGACGCCACACGGGATCCACGTCCCATTCACCGTGCGCGGTGCCGCTTACGCTGTCCCAGTAACCGGGCATGGCGGGCAGCAGGAGCGCCCGGTGCGGGTCGGTGCGCGCCAACGGTTCCACGAAGTGCATTGCGATGTTCCGGATCAGGCTGCTGCCCTGGAGCTCCAGCCAGGGCGCATTGAGGATCAGGGTGCCCAGCCTGCCCGGATTCCGGTCCGCCCACAGCGCTGCGACCAGGCCGCCGAGGGAATGCGCGAGCAGGTGCACGGTCGGCGCCACCGTGCTGCCGGTGCGCGCGGCGATGTCTGAGCCGATCTCTGCCAGCGCCGCTGCGATGTCCTCGTCATAGACGGCCAGGTCGGTCGTATAGCCGGGTGTCTGCCAGTCCCGCAGGCTGCGTCCGAACTTCCGCAGGTCCAGGGCGTAGAAGTGGAACCCGCTGGCAACGACGTGATCGGCCAGTTCGGCCTGCAGGAAATAGTCGGCCCAGCCGTGCAGGTACAGGACCACCTTCTCCGGTGCCCGGATGTCCGGGACGTGCGAACCTTGGCCTGCCGCGGCCTGGCCCGCCGGTGCCCTGTGCCCGTCAGGGTCGAAGAACCGGCGCAGGGCGGACCGGACCCGCGGCCAGGGGCCCGCCCCGGGCGGCAGGCCGGCATGCGCTGTCACCGGAGCCGGCACTCCGCCCGACCCGCCATGCCGCACCAGGGTCGCCACCACGGGTCCTTCGTCGTCGGATGCGAGCGGTAGTTCCAGGCGCGCAAAGCGGCTGCCCAGCACGTCCTCGCGCCACAGCGGCAGCACCGCTGGAACGCTCATCCCGTGCCGCCGTCGTCCAGCACATACGCGCGGAGCCAGCGGGCCAGCCGGGCATAGGCGTCGGCGCGGACGCGCGGGGCGGACAGGAACACATCATGCAGGGCCCCGTCGATCCGTTCCAGCGTCACGGTGCGGCCCAGGCTGAGGGCGCGGAGGGCGATGGTGTTGACGTCCAGCACCGCGTCGGTGCGCCGCATGGATTCCCTCCAGAACATCCCGTTGGCGCTGGCGCCGGAGATCAGGACCAGGATGGGGACGTCGATGTTCAGCCCCCGGGCCACCCGCGCCTGGCCGGCGAGGACGGCGCTGAGCCAGCCGGCCCGGACGGGGAACGCCCGGGGCGGGCGGTACTTGTCATCCAGGGTCCACTCTCCCTCCGCGGCACTGCTGATGCTCCGCCAGTAGAAAGCGCGTTCGGGGAGACGGATGACGGCTTCGGGCCGGAACCGCGCGAGCGGTTCCACCATGGTCCGGGCCGCCCGGCGCAGGGCGGGGCTGCCGTGCATTTCCAGCCAGGGGCTGTCCAGGATCAGCTGCGAGATGACCCCCGGGTGCCGGCTGGCCCACAGCGCGGCAATCAGCCCGCCGGTGGAATGCCCCATCAGCGCCACGGATGGCGGAGGTGCCGCCTCGGGATGCAGGGAGGCAATGATGCCAATTGCTGCGGTGATCTCGGCGTCGTAGTCGTCCAGATCGGCCACATAGCCGCCGTGCGTGCCGGCGTGCAGGCTCCGCCCGTGGTTGTGCATGTCAAGGGCGTAAAACGCGAACCCCTGCCCGCTCCAGAATTCGGCGAGTTCCTCGTTGAAGAAGTAGTCACTCCAGCCATGCAGGAACAGCACGGCCCGGGGCCGGCGCCCGGCGGCGGTGCCTCCGCCGGGGCCGGGAAGGTGCCGGACCAGGGTGGCAGTCCGCTCGACCCCGTTGGGGCCGGCAGCCGGGAAGGTGCAGGCCTCGAAGTCGTCGCCGAGGATGTCGGGTACCCATTCCATCGCAGCCGCCTAACCGGCCTGCGCCGGGGCGGAGCGGGCAGCGGGCCGGGACGGGTGGACGGTTCCGGGAGCCCGCCGGGACGCCGCCGTTCGGGCTCCATCGTCGCTGGTCATGGCTTCATGCTAGCGCCCGGGGGCAGGTGGGTTTGGTCTGGACCGCCGGAACCGTAAAACTAGAGCCATGCGCGTATATCCCACTTTCTTCCGGCTGGCCTTCTCTTGGATGGACGCCGAACGCGCCCATAAAATCGGCTTCAGGGCCATCCGGCTCATCCACACCTGCGGCGCCGGACGGGTGCTGCAGAAGTTCACCGTGCCCGCGGCGTCCCTGCAGACCCGGGCGTTCGGCCTGACGTTCCCCTCGCCGTTCGGCCTGGCGGCCGGCTTCGACAAGGAGGGCCACGGCATCGAGGCCCTGACCGAGCTTGGCTTCGGCCATGTGGAGGTCGGCACCATCACCGGCCAGGCCCAGCCCGGCAATCCCGCCCCGCGGCTGTTCCGCCTGGTTGAGGACCGGGCGGTGATCAACCGGATGGGCTTCAACAACGATGGGGCTGCCGCTGTGGCGCCGCGTCTGAAGTCCGCCCGGGCGGCCCTGCAGCGCCGCCACCCCGGTGTCCGCCCGGTGATCGGGGTCAACATCGGCAAGAGCAAAATTGTGGAACTTGAGGATGCGGTGGCCGATTACCTCATCAGTGCCCGGAGTCTGGCTCCGGCCGCCGACTATCTCGTGGTCAATGTCAGCTCCCCGAACACCCCGGGCCTGCGGCTGCTGCAGGATGTTGAAACGCTGCGCCCGCTGCTGAAGGCAGTGGGGGAGGAGGCGGACAAAGCGTCCGGACGCCACGTTCCGCTGCTGGTCAAAATCGCCCCGGACCTCAGCAACGACGACATCGACGACGTCGCGCGCCTTGCCCTGGACCTGAAACTCGACGGAATCATCGCCACCAACACCACGATCGCCCGCACCGGGCTTTCGTCCAGCCCGGACAAGGTTGCCGCCTGCGGCGCCGGCGGGCTTTCCGGGGCCCCGTTGAAACAGCGGTCGCTGGAAGTGCTGGAGCGGCTGAAGGCGGCAACCGGCGGCCGGCTGACCCTGGTCTCGGTGGGCGGTGTCGAGACCGCGCAGGACGTTCAGCAGCGGCTCGACGCAGGCGCCACCCTCGTGCAGGGTTACACGGCGTTTCTCTACGAAGGTCCGTTCTGGGCGGCCCGCATCAACCGGACGCTCGCGAAGCACCCGTCCCGGCGATAAATCCCGGGGCCCAGGGCCCTCCACAGTGCAGTGGAACGACAGAGCCCCCGGCAGTCCAGCTGCCGGGGGCTCCTTGGTGGTTGCGTGAATCAGGCGGGGTATTCTCCGCGCTTGACGAGGGGCTTGGGAAGGCGGAGGCGGCGGAACTGCAGCGAGCGCATGGAGCCGTACCAGACCGTACCGCGCTCCACGTCACCGAATTTCTCGGTGAGGCGCTTCTTGAGCTTCCGGGACAGGATGAAGACGTCGACGAAGACGGCCAGGAACATCACCCAGAACCCGCCCAGGACGTAGATCATCTGGTCGCTGGAGGCCGGGACGAGGAGTGAGACGACCACGAAGACCAGGGCGCCGAACATCAGGTACTCGCCGAGGCTGAAACGGGCGTCCACGTAGTCACGGGCGAAGCGCTTCTGCGGACCCTTGTCACGCAGCGGCAGGAACTTCTCGTCGCCGGTGTCCATGGCGTGCCGCATTTTGAGCCGCTGCTCCTGGACCGCTGCGCGCTCTGCGGCCTTGGAGGCCTTCCGGTCCTCCGGCACGAGCGGCCGCTTGCGGGCAGCCACCTGCGCGCTGCGCTTGGGCGTGGGCGCGCCCTTGCCGGTGGCGGTGTCCCGGGCTGCTGCCCCGGCCGCCTGCTGGTCAACTATGTCCTGCGCCGTTGGCGCTTCTTTTTTACGTCCAAACACCCCTACAGAATACCCCGGTGCGCCGTCCCCGAGACCCGGCCCACACCGGGTGGAACCCGCCGCGGCCCTGTTTGAGGTGATCCGCGGCACGGGTAGTGTTCTGGCCATGACACCATCACCCGCGGGGAACCCGCAAACCGCTGCAGCCCGTGCCGTCACCGTCGACACCGGGGCCCTCCGCCAGGCCGTCACTGAATCGTTCGACACCACGATCGCCCAGTTGAAAGAACTCGTCGCCATCCCGGGCATCGCCTGGCCCAGTTTTGACGCCGCCCCGCTGAATGCCAGCGCCGACGCCGTCGCGCAACTGGTGCGCGGCAACGGCTTCCACGACGTCCGGATCCTGCGCTGCGACAAGGCAGACGGGACCCCCGGCGGCCCCGCCGTCGTCGCACGCCGTCCCGCCGCCGCAGGCAAACCGACAATCCTGCTCTACGCGCACCACGATGTGCAGCCCACCGGCGACCTGGCACTGTGGGAGACGGAACCGTTCACCGCCGTCGAGCGCGACGGCCGTCTCTACGGACGCGGCGCGGCCGACGACAAGGCCGGGATCCTGGCCCACATCGCCGCCTACGCGGCCGTGACCCGTGTCCTGGGGGACGAGCTTGGCCTGGGCGTGACCTTCTTCTTCGAAGGTGAAGAGGAAGCCGGGTCCCCGACGTTCCGCACCTTCCTGGAAACCCACCGGGAGCTGCTGCGCGCCGACGTGATCGTCGTGGCGGACTCCAGCAACTGGAAAGTCGGCATCCCGGCCCTGACCACCAGCCTGCGCGGCCTGGTCGACGGCACCATCGAGGTCAAGGTCCTGGACCACGCCGTCCACTCCGGCATGTTTGGCGGTCCCGTGCTGGACGCGCCGACCCTGCTTTCCCGGCTCATCGCCACCCTGCACGACGACGAGGGCAACGTTGCGATAGCGGGCCTGGTCAGCCGGGACGACGTCTCCGTTGACCTCTCCGAAGCGGAATACCGTGCCGACGCCTCGTTGCTCGACGGCGTCCGGCTCGCCGGCACCGGCACAATCGCCTCGCGGATGTGGACCAAACCGGCACTGTCGATCATCGGCATCGATGCCCCGGCCGTGGACGTCGCCTCCAACACCCTGCTGCCCCGCGCGCGGGCCAAGTTCAGCCTCCGGCTCGCGCCCGGGCAGGATCCGGCCGAGGCCATGGACGCCGTCCGCCGGCATGTGGAAGCCAATGCGCCGTTCGGCGCCCACGTTGTCTTCACACCGGGGGAGAGCGGCAACTCCTTCCTCACGGACACCTCCTCCAAGGCTGCCAGCGTCGCGATGTGGGCGCTCGGCGAGGCGTGGGGGGTCCCGGCCGTGGAGACGGGCATCGGCGGCTCGATTCCCTTCATCGCCGATCTGACCGAGCTGTACCCGGCTGTGCAGATCCTGGTCACGGGAGTCGAGGATCCCGATTCGCGGGCGCACAGCGCCAACGAATCCCTCCATCTCGGGGACTTCCGCAACGCCATTGTGGCCGAGGCCCTTATGCTGGCCCGGCTGAATGCGGAGGGACTGGCCTGAACGGCCCGGCCGGAGCCGTTTCCAAGGGAACATCCAGCCTGCCGGGACGGTTACGCCAGGAGTTAGAGCTAGCGGGCTGATCGACGTAGCATGTAGCTATAGCCCGTACCGCATAAGTAGGGGCGGGCGCCGCGCGAGCGGCGCCGCCACCACCGTCGTTAGAAGGTAGGCCATGAGCACTACAACCAATGAAAACAGCGCCGACACCACCGCCACGGCGGGCGGGGAACTGGCCACGCACGAGGTAAAGCTGACCGACGTCGCCGCGGGCAAGGTCCGCAGCCTGCTCGAGCAGGAGGGCCGCACCGACCTGCGCCTCCGCGTGGCCGTGCAGCCGGGTGGTTGCTCCGGCCTCATCTACCAGCTCTACTTCGACGAGAGGCTCCTCGACGGAGACGCTGTCCGCGACTACGACGGCGTTGAAGTTGTTGTCGACAAGATGAGCGTCCCGTACCTCAGCGGAGCCAGCATCGACTTCGAGGACACCATCTCCAAGCAGGGTTTCACGATCGACAACCCCAACGCCGGCGGCTCCTGCGCCTGCGGTGATTCCTTCCACTAAGGCCGGGCAATCTGCCCGGCCTTAGTGCCGCAGGATCAATAACGATCGGGCCCGGTAAAAAGGTCCCGACGCACGGCGCGGACATGTGGGCGAAAACTCGCGGGGAGCGGTAAGCTCTACACCGAGTAGTAAAACTTTTAGTGTGCCTTGACCGCCATTTTGCGGCCCGGGCGACAGCAACAAGTAGGAAGGGCCGTCTGTGAGTTCGCAGAACCGAACCGGCAGCCGACGCAAACAGATCACTACGATCACTGGCTTGGCACTCGCCGGCGCGTTGGCTTTGACTGGATGTTCACCAGAGGTACAGAAAGGGTGGCTGCCCACTGAGCGTGGCACCACCAACCACACTGACCGCATCATGGACCTCTGGGTCAACTCATGGATTGCCGCGCTGGTCGTGGGCATTATTACGTGGGGCCTGATGATCTGGTGCATCGTCGCCTACCGGCGGCGCAAAGGCACCGTAGGGTTCCCCCGGCAGAACAGTTTCAACCTGCCGCTCGAGGTCTTCTATCTGACGATCCCGCTGTTCATGGTCCTGGTGTTCTTCTATTTCACCGACCGTGACCAGCAGGCGATCGACAACCGCGCCGAACCCGCCGACGTCGTCGTTGACGTCCGCGGCAAGCAGTGGTCCTGGGACTTCAACTACAAAAAGGGCGACGTCATCCGTGAGGATGTCCACGAAGCCGGAGTCCAGGCGCACCTCACCGGCGAGGAAGTGGACAAGGAAAAGCTGCCCACCCTGTACCTCCCGGTCAACAAATCAGTTGACGTCGAGCTGAACGCCCGCGACGTCATCCACTCCTTCTGGGTCCCCGCCTTCCTGCAGAAGCGCGACATGATCCCCGGAAAGACCAACTACATGAGGTTCACCCCCACCAAGGAGGGGACCTACGACGGCAAGTGCGCCGAACTTTGTGGTGAGTACCACTCCGAAATGCTGTTCCGCGTGAAGGTCGTTTCCGACGCGGAGTTCCAGGCCCACCTGGAGAAGCTCCGCCAGGACGGCAACACGGGCCTCCTCGGCGAAGAGTACGACCGCAACCCGGCCCCGACCGAAACCAAGTAAGGGGAGCGACGTGGCAACCACCTATTCACAGCCCACCGGGATCCTTGAGGCTCCCGTAGTACCCAAATCCAAGGGACGCATCGTCGTCAACTGGATGACCACGACCGACCACAAGACCATCGGGTACATGTACCTGATCACGTCGTTTGTGTTCTTCTGCTTCGGCGGAGTCATGGCGCTGCTGATCCGCGCCGAACTGTTCGAGCCCGGCATGCAGATCCTGCAGACCAAGGAGCAGTACAACCAGCTGTTCACCATGCACGGCACCGTGATGCTGCTGATGTTCGCGACGCCGCTGTTCGCCGGCTTCGCCAACGTCATGATGCCGCTGCAGATCGGCGCCCCGGACGTCGCCTTCCCGCGGCTGAATGCACTGGCCTTCTGGTTCTTCCTCTTCGGCTCCACCATCGCCGTGTCCGGCTTCATCACCCCGCAGGGTGCGGCGTCGTTCGGCTGGTTCGCGTACGCGCCGCTGTCCAACACAACGTTCAGCCCCGGCGTGGGCGGTGACCTCTGGGTCTTCGGCCTGGCGCTTACCGGCTTCGGCACCATCCTCGGTGCGGTGAACTTCATCACCACCATCATCTGCATGCGCGCCCCGGGCATGACCATGTGGCGTATGCCGATCTTCACCTGGAACATCCTCGTCACGTCAATCCTGGTCCTGATGGCCTTCCCGCCGCTGGCTGCAGCCCTCTTCGCCCTCGGCGCGGACCGCCGCTTCGGAGCGCACATCTTCGACCCGGAGAACGGCGGCGCCGTCCTCTGGCAGCACCTGTTCTGGTTCTTCGGACACCCGGAGGTCTACATCATCGCCCTGCCGTTCTTCGGCATCGTCTCCGAAATCTTCCCGGTCTTCAGCCGCAAACCGATCTTCGGCTACAAGGGTCTGGTCTACGCAACGATCTCCATCGCCGCGCTGTCCGTGACCGTGTGGGCCCACCACATGTACGTCACCGGCTCGGTCCTGCTGCCGTTCTTCTCCTTCATGACGATGCTGATCGCGGTACCCACCGGGGTGAAGTTCTTCAACTGGATCGGCACCATGTGGCGGGGTTCCATCACTTTTGAAACGCCGATGCTCTGGAGCATCGGGTTCCTGGCGACGTTCCTCTTTGGCGGATTGACCGGCATCATCCTGGCTTCCCCGCCGCTGGACTTCCACGTTTCGGACTCCTACTTCGTGGTGGCGCACTTCCACTACGTGGTCTTTGGAACCGTGGTGTTCGCGATGTTCGCGGGCTTCTACTTCTGGTGGCCGAAGTGGACCGGCAAGATGCTCAACGAGCGTCTTGGCAAGATCCACTTCTGGATGCTGTTCCTCGGTTTCCACGGCACCTTCCTCATCCAGCACTGGCTGGGCGTCGAGGGGATGCCCCGCCGCTACGCGGACTACATGCCGCAGGACAACTTCACCTGGATGAACCAGTTCTCCACCTACGCGTCCTTCCTGCTGGGTGCCTCGCTGATCCCGTTCTTCTGGAACGTCTACATCACCTGGCGCAGCAACGAGCGGGTCACGGTTGATGACCCGTGGGGCTTCGGTGCATCCCTCGAATGGGCGACCTCCTGCCCGCCGCCGCGCCACAACTTCACCTCGCTGCCGCGGATCCGGTCGGAGCGTCCGGCCCTGGACCTGCACCACCCAGAGCTCTCCCAGTCATACACCGTCGAATCTCCTGCCCCGGCAGCAGCAACGCTCGGTAACGCCGACCAGAAGGATCAAGCCCAGTGAAAATCGAAGCAAGGATTTTTGGATACGGAGTCTTCTTCTTCATCCCGGTCGCTATCGCCTATGGTCTCCTGACCAACTGGACTGAGCCGGTAGGCTACCTGGCGCTCCTGCTGGTCGCTGGCCTTGCCGGTATGGTCGGCGCCTACCTCGCCTTCACCGGCAAGCGCATCGGGATGCGTCCCGAGGACCGCAGCGATGCGGAGATCCACGAGGGTGCCGGCGAGCAGGGCCACTTCAGCCCCTGGAGCTGGTGGCCGCTGATCCTCGGCCTGGCCAGCGCCGGAGGATTCCTCGGCCTGGCTGTAGGATTCTGGATCGTCTACATCGCGGCCGGTCTTGCACTGGTCGGTCTGGTCGGCTGGGTCTATGAATACAGCCGCGGAGACCACGCGCACTAACGTCCGCAAGGACACACTGAGTCACTAACGACGGCGGGCCCACCTTATGGTGGGCCCGCCGTCGTTGTTCGTGCAGTTGCTGGCCTCAGTGCCGGCGGGCGAGTGCCGGCTGTCCGTGGCGGCTTGCCCTGCCGGCCGACTCCTGCACGGAATCCGCCGGCTATGCCCTGAACGGCCGCCGGGGGTCGGTGTGAGGCTCAGCGGGACCGGGCGGACTCCAGCAGCGCCCGGAGGCCATCCAGGGCCTTCTCGACGTCGTCAGGGCTGTAGCGGTCCGGGACGGCGTCGGGGCTGACGGCAAGCTCCACCATGCAGCCGAAGTGGAAGTCCTCGGTCATGACTTCGAGCAGGGAACGGGCGTCGACTCCCGGCCGGCCGTCCTTGCTAATGGTGACGGGCAGTCCGGTGTCATGGACCGCGCGGACAAAAAGCGCCGCGGGCCGGGCGTGCAGTCCAATGGCGGCCTGGACGATTGCGTTCCGAACGGGCAACGGGACTCCCTTGTCTCTCATCGGCCCTGTCTCTTGTGGGCGTTATGCGGCCGGCGGCATACCGGCGGATTAAGCCTAGCCGGGGCCGGGTTTCCGGGCGAACCAAGACGAGGGGCTGGTCTAGACCTGTGGGCGGCGTGGCTTAACCTTGAGGTATGACTCATTCCGGAAGGCAGCGCAGTGGCGCCCTCTGACGCCGCGGGCATGGCCGGCGGGATCGACCGCAACAACGGCACGCCCATCTATGTCCAGCTACGGGAAATCCTCCGGGCGCACATTGTCAGTGCCTGCCCGCCGGGGTCGGCGCTGCCCTCGGAGCGGGACCTCGCCGTGCGCTTCGGACTGGCCCGGATGACGGTCCGGCAGGCCATCGACGCGCTCGTCGGCGAGGAGGTCATCGAGCGTGTGGTGGGCCTGGGCACCTTTGTCCGCAAATCCAAACTGGACCTGCAGGTCAAGCTGACCTCCTACAGCGAGGAAATGCAGCGCCGCGGTATGGTTCCGGCCGCCAAGGTCCTCAGCTTCGAGCAGATCGGGGCCAGCGCCTTCCTGGCCCGGGAACTCCAGCTGGAGGAGGGGACGCCCCTGGTGCGGTTCCGCCGTCTCCTGCTGGCGGACAACGAGCCCATGAGCGTGGACGAGAACTTCATCCCCGCCCACCGGGTGCCCGGACTGCTCGACGGCGAACCGCCGACCTCGCTCTACAACGTGCTGAGCGAGCGTTTCGGACTGGTGATGGAGTGGGGAGAGGACATGATCGAGGCGACGGCTGCCTCGCCGTCGACAGCCCGCCTGCTCAATGTTGAAGTGGGATCGCCGCTGCTGAAAATCCAACGCCATGCCTTCGTGGCCCGGGCGATGGTGGACTACTCGGTGTCCTACTACCGTGCCGACCGCTACAAGCTCTGGGTGCCCCTGCAGCGGCCCGGCGTCCGCCCGACCCGCAACTACGCCTCGGGCTACCGGCCCTAGCAGCAGCGCGGGGTCACGCCGCGCCCATCCGGAGCCACTCATCGGCGCGAAGTGATTCCGGGTTGCTCCCTTGGCATGCAGAAAGGCCCGGTCCTGACGGACCGGGCCTTTCTGGTGTTCACTGCTGCCGGTTAGCGGCTCAGTGTCTTCTGGGCCTCGGCGGACTCGATAGCCTCGTGTTCGCCGTGGTGGCCATGGGCCGCCGCAAGCTCAGCGGGCGTTGCCGGGGCAACCCGGTCCTCGAAGAACAGCTGGGAAAGCTTCGCACGCCGCTTTTCCTTGCTGTCGACGACACCGTTTTCGTTCGGCTCCGCGGGAAGCGGAGACGGTGACTCGAAGCCGACGAGCTTGTAACGCTTGTACTCGTCCAGCGGGGCGTGAACCTCGATGAACTCGCCGTGCGGCAGGCGCACGATGCGGCCGGTTTCGCGGCCGTGCAGGGCAATCTCGCGGTCCTTGCGCTGCAGGGCCAGGGCAATGCGCTTCGTGACAATGAAGGCGATGATAGGGCCGATGAAGAACAGTGTCCGCAGCCAGTAGGTCACATCGTTCAGCGACACGTGGAAGTGCGTGGCGATGAGGTCCGAGCCTGCTGCTGCCCACATGACGCAGTACCAGACGAAACCGGCCATGCCGATGGCGGTACGCGTCGGGGCGTTTCGCGGACGATCCAGGACGTGGTGCTCGCGGTCATCCTTGGTGATCCAGCGTTCGATCCACGGGTAGGTGAACATCACGGTGAAGAGGATTCCCGCAGGCACCAGGGCCGGGAGCAGCACGTTGAAGCTGAAGACCTGGCCGAACCAGACCTGTTCGATCCGCCAGTCACCGAGAATGCCCGGCATCAGGCGAAGAGCGCCGTCAACGAACCCGATGTACCAGTCAGGCTGGGTACCGGCCGAGACGGGGGAGGGGTCGTAGGGGCCGTAGTTCCAGATCGGGTTGATGGTGAAGAACCCGGCCATGAGGGCCACAACACCGAACACGATGAAGAAGAAGCCGCCGGCCTTGGCCGCGTAAACCGGGCCAAGCGGGTAGCCGACGACGTTGCCGTCGTTGCGTCCCGGGCCGGGGTACTGGGTGTGCTTGTGCACGACGACCATAAAGAGGTGCATCACGATCATCAGGAGGATGAGCGCCGGCACCAGCAGGATATGGAGCATGTACAGACGGCCGATGACGACCGTGCCGGGGAATTCTCCGCCGAAGAGGAAGAACGAGATGTACGTTCCGATCACCGGGATGGACTTGATCACGCCGTCAATGATGCGCAGGCCGTTGCCGGAGAGCAGGTCATCGGGGAGGGAGTAACCGGTGAAGCCGGCAGCCATGGAGAGGATGAGCAGCACGCCGCCCACCACCCAGTTCATTTCGCGGGGCTTGCGGAAAGCGCCGGTGAAGAACACCCGGAGCATGTGCACGGAGACCGAGGCCACGAACAGCAGCGCGGACCAGTGGTGAACCTGGCGCATAAACAGACCGCCGCGGACATCGAAGGAGATGTCCAGCGAGGAGCTGTAGGCCACCGACATTTCGACGTTCTTCAGCGGGGTGTAGGAACCCTGATAATGCGTCTCCGCCATCGAAGGGTCAAAGAAGAACGTCAGGAAAGTGCCCGAGAGCAGCAGGATGACGAAGGAGTACAGTGCAACTTCACCGAACATGAACGACCAGTGGTCCGGGAAGACCTTGCGGCCGAATTCACGGAGAATCCCCGAGCCGCCGACGCGCTCGTCAACGAAGTTGGTGATGCGGCCGCCCTTGGTCTTGGCGACGAAGGCGGGGGCATTAGGCGTTGACGTTGCGCTCATGCTCATCACGCTCCCAATAGCTAGGTCCAACAGGTTCTTTGAAGTCGCTTGTGGCGACCAGGTAGCCCTCGGAGTCAACCGCGATAGGCAGCTGGGGGAGAGGCCGGCTGGCCGGGCCGAAGATAACCTTGCATTCCTGGGTCAGGTCGAAGGTTGACTGGTGGCACGGGCACAGCAGGTGGTGGGTCTGCTGCTCATACAGGGCAACAGGGCAACCGACATGGGTGCAGATTTTGGAGTACGCGACGATTCCGTTGTAGCCCCAGTCCTCGCGGCCGGCGGAAGGGTTGAGCGACTCGGGGTTCAGGCGCATGAGCAGAACGACAGCCTTGGCCTTTTCGTTCAGTTTGCCTTCGTGAAGTTCGTTCAGGCCTTCCGGAATGACGTGGAAAGCTGAACCGATGGTCACATCGGAGGCCTTGATGGGTGTGCCGTCAGGGTCACGGGTGAGCCGCTTGAGCTTGCCCTCCTGGGGTGCCCACAATGTGTGCGCCAGTGCTTTGTCAGGACGCGGACCCAGGTCTCCGAAGACGGCGAGGGCCGGCAGGGGAGCCAGCGCCACGGCGCCCAGGAGGGTGTTCCGGATCAGCGGGCGGCGCTTGATGCCGGTCTCCTCAACGATGTCGTCGACGATCCGGACTGCAGCCAGGCGGTCATCCTCGGTGCGGATTGCATGACGCTCTTCCGAGACTTCATGGTCCGGCATGAGGGCCTTGGCCCAGTGCACGATTCCAGTGCCGATGCCGAGCATGGCAAAGGCGGTGCCCAGGCCCAGCAGCATGTTTTGTAGCCGGATGGTCGCGATCGAGCTGTCATCTCCCAGATCGATGGCAAAGTACGCCACCAGGAAAATCAGGGTGCCAACGACCGAAGTCCCGAATAGAAGGGCTACCTGCCGTTCTGCTCGCTTTGCGGCCTTCGGGTCCGTGTCAGCCAGGCGCAAACGATGCGGAGGAAGTCCAGGATCCTGGAACTTCTCCACCTCATTCTGACCAGCCGTAGCTACGGTGCCCGAGTGGTTCGGACTGCCGTCACTATGGTTGCCCATAATTCGCCTCATCCCTCTCTCGTCTCGGCGAGTGCCGAGTTAGCTTTCAATTCAGACTGCTGACAGGTCAGCAGAAAACTCTTACAGGTGGAACAGTTGGCCTAGGACGTCCGGGACGTCAGCCAGATGGTGAAGGCGACAATGACGCCCAGGCCCGCGATCCAGACAAACAGACCCTCAGACACCGGCCCCAAGGCACCCAGATCCGCGCCGCCGGGGGAACCGTTGGCTTCGATCTGCTTCAGGAAGGTGATGATGTCGCGCTTGCCTTCGGGGGAGATGTTGGCTTCGCTAAAGACCGGCATGTTCTGCGGGCCGGTAACCATCGCCTCATAAATGTGCTTGCCGGAGACGTCCGCCAGGGCCGGAGCGAACTTGCCCCGGGTCAGCGCACCGCCGGCAGCGGCAGCGTTGTGGCACATGGCGCAGTTCACGCGGAACAGCTCGCCACCGGCAGAGGCGTTGCCCTTTTCGTCCAGGACACCTGCTTCGGGGATCGACGGGCCGGGGCCGAGCGTCGCAACGTAAGCGGACAGCTGGTGGGTCTGCTCCTCGTTGAACTGGGCGGGCTTCTTGTAGGCCTGCGGGCCGTTCATCTGCATGGGCATGCGGCCGGTGCCGACCTGGAAGTCAACGGCGGCGGCGCCGACGCCTACCAGGGAGGGCCCGTCTTTGGACCCGCTGGCGCCCATGCCGTGGCAGGTGGCGCAGTTGGCGGCAAAGAGCTTGCCGCCTTCCTCTGCGTCATTTGCGCTGAAGCTGGTGGTGGCTTTGGCCTGGTTGACGCTGCTGGCAACGGCGTACAGCCCACCAGTGACCAGGAGGCCCATCAGCAGCAGCGCTATTGCTGCCAGAGGGTGACGTCGCTTCTGCGAGAGTGCCTTCACGTGGTGGTTCCTTTTTTCGATCCTGCGTTGGCTCCGGGAGCCACTTCTTGAAATTCTGCCTCTTGTAGAAAAAGAGTCAAGTTCGCTACTTGAGGACGTAGATGACCAGGAAGAGGCCGATCCAGACGACGTCGACGAAGTGCCAGTAGTACGAGGTGACAATCGCTGAGGTTGCCTCGAAGTGGCCGAACTTCTTCGCTGCGAAGGAGCGGCCCATGATGAGGAGGAAGGCAACCAGGCCACCTATAACGTGCAGGCCGTGGAAGCCCGTGGTGATGTAGAACGCCGAACCATAAGCGTTGGAGGAGAGCGAGACATGCTCGGAAACGAGCATGGCGTACTCAGCCGCCTGGCCGGCCACGAAGAAGGCACCCATGATGAAAGTCAGGGTGAACCACTCGTTCATTCCCCAGCGGGTGAAGCTGAGGGGTCCGCCGCTTCGACGCGGCTGAAGCCGCTCAGCGGCGAAAACGCCCATCTGGCAAGTAAACGAACTTGCCACGAGGACGATCGTGTTTACGAGCGCAAAGGGAAAGTTGAGCTTGGCTGTCTCTTCGGCCCACATCTGTCCGGAAGTCGAACGGAGTGTGAAGTACATGGCAAAGAGACCGGCGAAGAACATCAACTCACTGGACAGCCAGACTACGGTTCCAACAGAAACCATGTTCGGGCGATTCAGCGTCGGGTGCGCCGGGGTACTGGGGGCATGGGTCGCAGATGTCACATAGACATTATGTCTATAAAACTCGCTCCTGCCCAACGCAAACCGCGTTTTCGGGGGACTTTTTCTACAAAGACGCGAATTCGCGCGGAAAAGATCCCGGCGCCGTTCACATTGGTCATTGCAGGGCGCACCTCGATAGCATCGGAACGTGACTTCTCAGGCATCTGCACAGGCGGCAGGCAACACCTGGCCGCGGCTCATCAACGCACTCATTGACGGTAGGGATCTCACCGCCGGAAATACCGAGTGGGCGATGAACTCGATCATGTCTGGGGAGGCATCGCCCGCCCAGGTTGCCGGCTTCCTCGTGGCACTGCGGTCCAAGGGCGAGACGGTGGACGAACTTGTCGGCCTGGTCGACGCGATGATCGCGAATGCGAGCCCTATAGATATAGCAGGGCAAAAACTGGACATCGTTGGAACCGGCGGCGACCAGCAGAACACAGTCAACATCTCCACCATGGCCGCCCTGATTGCCGCCGGTGCCGGGGCCAAGGTGGTTAAGCACGGCAACCGTGCCGCTTCCTCCACGTCCGGCTCGGCCGACGTCCTGGAGGCCCTGGGGGTCAGGCTGGACCTGCCGATTCCGCGCGTGGCGCTCAACGCCGAAGAGGCCGGGATCACCTTCTGCTTCGCCCAGGTATTCCATCCCTCGATGCGGCACGCCGCCGTCGCCCGCCGTGAACTTGGCGTGCCCACGGCTTTCAACTTCCTCGGGCCGATGATCAACCCCGCCCATGTCCAGGCCTCGGCGGTGGGTGTCGCCAATGAGCGGATGGCCCCGCTGGTGGCCGGGGTGCTGGCGAAGCGCGGCAGCCGCGGACTGGTGTTCCGCGGCAATGACGGACTCGATGAACTGACGACCACCGGTCCGTCCCGTGTGTGGGAGATCCGGAACGGGGCGGTGCGCGAGGAAATGTTCGAACCGCGGGACCTCGGGATCCGCCAGGCCACCCTTGAGGAGCTGCGCGGCGGTGACGCTGCGGCCAATGCCGCCGTCGTGCGTTCCGTGCTCGCCGGGGGCCATGGTTCCGCGCGCGATGCCGCGCTGCTGAACGCGGCAGCCGGGCTCGTGGCCTTCGATCTCGATGCCGTCGGCCCGTTCAACGAGCGGATGGCCGCCGCGTTGAAGCGGGCGGTGGAGTCCATCGAGTCGGGTGCGGCGGCGGCCGTGCTGGACCGGTGGGTCGCGCTCTCGCGCAGCTGAACAGTCCGGTGAAACCGGGCCGGCGGGGCTTTCCTCCGCCGGGACCCGCCGGGCCCTACTGTTCGAAGCCGAGGGCGAAGGCTGCGTCCAAGTCGTGCTGGGAATAGGCGCGGAAGGCGATCTGGGTGGTGGTGTGGACAACGCCTGGGACCTTGGAAAGCTTGTCCGCGATGACGTCCGCCAGATCCTCATGCTTCGGAACGCGGGCGATCGCAATAAGATCCCACTCGCCGGTCACGGAGTAGACCTCACTGATGCCCTGGATGGCGGAGATCTCTTCCGCGGTCTCCGGGATGCGGGAAGCGTCTGTCTTAATCAGGACGAAAGCGGTGACCACGTGTGACCTTTCCGGATCTGTTGCGCCGTTGCCGACCAATTTTAGGCTCCCGGATGCTGCCTCCGGGGCCTTGGCCATCTCCCTGCCAGCCTAGTCCATCAGACCCCGCGGCGGCGTGTGGTGCGCCGCCGGACCACCGAGGCCAGCAGGCGGTATCCGAGCAGGAAAAGTCCCAGGCTGAGCAGGGCCACGATGACGAACGGCAGAACCACAGTCTGCCCGGTAACAGCCCGCAGGGCCATGCCAACCGCGACCGTGCCGAGCCAGACGCCGACGCCGGCAGGCCAGAGGGCCAGGGGCGCACGCCACAGGCGTAGGGCCAGCCACGCCAGTGCCGCCCCGGCGAGGAACGGCCAGGCGGTGGCAAGTACGCCGGTGATGATGTCCCCGCGCTGATGGGCGTCCCGGCCGATGGCGGCAAAGGTGAGGATCAGTGCGGCATCGGCGCAGGCGGCCAATACCGCGGTCCGCCTGGGCGCCGTCGCCGCTCCGGTCGCGGAAGGGCGGGGGGCGCGCGGCGTTGAAGAAGACATGCCTCCAAGCCTAGCCGGGGGCGGGGGGCCGGCGGGCGGCGGCAGCGCGCCGTCGTGCCCGATAGCCGGCCGGCCAGGCGATCACCGTGCGGTTTGAAAATGAAGGGGCGAACTTTCAGTGTGTTGGGCCAGCTGATCGGCGGTCCCGGCCCGGAGGGTTCCCGCCGCGCCATGCAGGCCATGCTGTCAATGCTGTCAATGCAGAAGCTTGACAGCGCCGCTTTGCAGAAGGCCTGCGACGGGAGCTGAATCGGAAACCGGGCCGGATTGCCTGTGGTGAAGATGTCCTTTGCATCTTGCCGACAGTTCGTCCCAGGGTGTCCAATCCAAGGAGACAGCCACACGACGCGCGGAGGCCGGCGGATTGGTCCGGCCGACGAATGCAAACCGGGAGGTTCACATGCCCGCGAAAGATGCAAAGGTTCCGGCGAGGGCCGCCGCCCGGGGCGCGGCTGAACTCCGGCGGGCCGATACCACCGAGGCGCTACCTCCCGAAGAGCCGGAGCAAATCCGGAACGTGGCGCTGGTTGGTCACTCTGGATCCGGAAAGACGATGCTGGCCGAGGCGCTGCTGGCCGCAACGGGTGCGATTGCGCGGAAGGGCTCGATCGCCGAAGGCACCACCGTAAGTGACTCGGAGCCGGCCGCGATCCACCAGCAACGCTCCGTCGCACTCTCCGTGGTGCCCGTGCTGGTTGCTGGCATCAAAGTGAATCTGCTCGATACGCCGGGCTACCCGGACTTCGTCGGTGAACTGCGCGCCGGGCTGCGTGCGGCGGACGCGGCGCTGTTTGTCGTCTCGGCGGTCGATGATATTGACGCTGCCACGACGGCCCTCTGGGCAGAATGCCAGCGGGTCGGGGTGCCGCGGGCGGTGGTCATCAGCAGGCTGGACCATCCGCGGGCGGACTTCGAAGCGGCCCTCGAACGGTGCCAGCGGGCTTTCGGCGACACGGTGCTGCCGCTCTGCTTGCCGGTCCGCAAGGGGGCGGAGATCACCGGAATGCTGGGGCTGCTCTCGGGCACCGTTTCGGTACAGCCCGCGGGTGACGGGCTGCCCGCGCACCGGGACGCCGACGACGTCGAACGCGCCTCCTCGGAGACGGCGCGGGGTGCTCTCATCGAAGGCATCATCGCCGAGAGCGAGGACGAAACTCTGATGGAGCGCTACCTCGAAGGCGAGGAGATCCCTCCCGAGGTCCTGGCCGGCGATTTGGAGACGGCGGTCGCCCGCGGATCCTTCCACCCGGTGATCGCCACCTCCGCCGAGACCGGCGTGGGGCTGGCGGAACTCCTGGAAATGGTGACCCGAGCTTTCCCGGCTCCCAAGGAGTGCCGGCAGCCGGCGGCCTCACGACTCGACGGAACCCCTGCCGTGATCCCGGACGGAGATCCCGGGGGGCCGTTACTCGGCGAAGTGGTGCGCACCACGATCGACCCGTTCCTGGGCCGGGTCTGCCTGGTCCGGCTCTTTTCCGGCACGTTGCGGGAGGACACTTCTGTTCATGTGGCCGGTCGCGGCCTGGCGGACCGGGGACACGCCGACCACGACAGTGATGAGCGCGTCACCCACCTGTATTCCCCGCTGGGGGCCAGCTTGCGGCCCGTGCCCTACAGCGTGGCCGGGGACATCTGCGCGCTCACGAAACTCGGGCCGGCGGAGACCGGCGACACAATTTCGGCCCGGGAGCTGCCGCTGCTGATCCAGCCGTGGGAGATGCCTGATCCGCTGCTGCCTGTTGCGATCGAGGCGGCCTCGCACGGCGACGAGGATGTCCTGGCCCGGAGCCTGGGAAAGGTCGCGGCCGGGGACCCGACGCTCCGGGTGGAACGGAACGCCGAAACCCATCAGCTGATCCTCTGGTGTATGGGCGAGGCCCACGCGGACGTCGTCCTTGGCAGGCTGCGCGAGCAGGGCGTCAAGCTGCAGACGGTCGAGGTGGTGACGCCGCTGCGGGAGACGTTTGCCGCGCCGGCGGCGGGCCACGGCCGGCATGTCAAACAATCGGGAGGCCACGGTCAGTATGCCGTCTGCGACATCGAGGTTGAACCGCTGGAACGCGGCAGCGGGTTTGAATTTGTCGACAAGACCGTGGGGGGAGTCATCCCGGGGCCCTTCATCAGTTCGGTCGAGAAGGGCGTGCGGGCACAGATGCAGAAGGGTGTTTCCGCCGGCTTCCCGGTGGTGGATATCCGGGTGAACTTGCTCGGCGGCAAGGCCCACAGCGTGGACTCTTCTGACGCGGCCTTCCAGGCTGCCGGCGCACTGGCACTGCGGGACGCAGCGGCAGCCGGGCGTATACAACTGCTGGAGCCCGTCTCGGCAGTGACCATCAGCGTTTCGGACGAGCACGTGGGCGCGGTGATGAGCGACCTCTCGTCGCGCCGGGCGCGCCTGACCGGTACGACGTCGACGGGGGGAGACCTGACCGAAATCACTGCCGAAGTTCCGGACCAGGAGCTCCTGCGGTACGCGATCGAGCTGCGTGCCCTGACCTCGGGAAGCGGCCGCTTCGGCCGGAGTTACCTGCGGCACGAACCCGTGCCCGCGGCCGCTGCCCGGGCGGCGACGAAAGACTGAACACCTCCCGAAACGCTGGCAAGAGCGCCGGCTGCCCCCACTTCAAGACAGAGCTGAGGGGCAAGTATTTCGGATTCGACGTGCTGCAGACGGTGTTGGTGTCATCGTGGACCACCAGCCCTGCCGAAGTTGCTGGTGGCGGAGGACATGGAGACGTCGGTGTCGGCCACCGCTTTGAGATTGTGGGCCCGCACCTTGGGACGCGTTGTCATTTGAGAACAGAGTCCAGCGGAACGTACTTCAGGTTTGACGTGTCGCCACCGGAGTTGGATTCGTCGTGGACTACCAGCAGCCCCCGCTCGAACGGCGGCCCGACATTCGCAGTGGTGACATCCAGGCCGTCGGTTCCCGTTACCGCGTCGACTGACCCGTTTTCGGTGACCTTAAAGCTCTTAAGGAACGGATTGTTTCCGGCCCGGTCGTAGATGGCGATGGTTGAGCTGCCCTGGCTGGAGACGAAAAGGTACCCTGCCCCGTCCTCGCCGTAGGCGATGCTCATCCCCTCGACGTCTGCCTCCAGCCGACCCGCCCCGACCTTGTCCACCGAGCTGCGGTCGGTTCCGGCGTCCGGTTCCGCCTCGTACTTCCAGACGCCGAGGCCCTCCTGGGCGACGTACAAGTGGCCGAGCTCATCGTCGGCTACGCAACTCTCGGTGATGCTGCTGACCGGCAGTGTCCTGACAAGGCTGGCGTCCACCTTGCCGGCCCCGTCGTCGAGCAGTTCGAACTGCTGGACCGAGCCCGGGCCGTTGGGAGTCACAAAGGCGTAGAACTTACCGCTGGCCCTGCTGCGGTACATGCAAAACCCGTAGTTAGGTGCCTGGGTCCCGATGCTCCGGGCCGCGACCGGTGAGAGCGTCCTGGCTTCGGTGTCCAGGGACCACAGCGAAAGCGTGTTGTTGGACCGGTTGTTTCCTCCCACCAGGACGATCGGCGTCCCCGACGACGGGAAACCGGACCGCAGGTCAACGTTGCCGATCATCCCGTCCGGCCTGAACTCGAGGAGTTTGCCTGTCATGTCGAAGACGCCGATACCTCCTCCCGAGCTCGACTTGTTGTCAGCCAGCACCAGGCTGTTGGCCGGGGACGCGCGGTCCACCCAAATCGCCGAGTCATCAGAAATGTCGCCCGAACCCGAGAACCCCTCGGTCTCGAAGACAGGTAGCGCGCTGGGTTCAGCCAGCGGAGGAGCGGAGTGCTGGCTGGGTGCGGGAGTTACCCCGACACTGGGCGCCGGTGAGGTGGCGGTGGGCGCCGGGGCTGGCGACGGACTGCAACCGAACAACCCCGGGATCAACAGGGCGGCGAACGCGAGCGACAGCCCTGCAGGTCGGGCGTGGTTGGGCATTGCTCGCTCCCTTGGCGTATCCGTGACGATCATCGTCATGGGTGGCGTCTTGGGAGTATGTGAGCACCACGCTGCCCCTGTCAAGCATTCGGGCCGAACCGCAACCGGCCCGCCGCAGGAGCGGCGGGCCGGTGGGTTGCCCGGGGAGAGCCGCGCCCCCTCAGTGGTACGGCCCGACCGGCGGCACCGGGTGGCCTACCGGCGAGGACGCCGCCACGCCTTTGATGAAGGACTGATCCTGCGGGGAGAGGGGGAATTGGCCGTTTCGATCCACTCCCTCCAGTTCTTCGTGCGAACCCCTCGCCCGGATGAGGGCTTCCGTCACACTCCTTGGCAGGATGACGGTGCCGGGATTGGCCCGGATCCATTCCTGGGTCTGTGGATCCAACTTGTTCCACAGGTTTTCTACAATTGATGCGCTCACTGTTCCTCCAACCGGAAGTTCCAACGGGGAAGTGTGTAGTAGCAACGAAGTCCGAACGGGGCGCGGCGGCGGCTTCCCCAATTTGGTAGCTACCTGCAACCGCCACGCGCCACCGGCTATTAACCATTTTGCCCGTGCCCGGCATGCGGCTCAACAACCGGTTCTCCCAACCATCCGCAGCGCGCCGGTGATCGGGGAGTCTGCCTGATGCCTGGCTCTGTCAGTCCGCGGCCGGGAGCCTCTCGGTGGTGGGACCTTGGAGGACCTCACCGGCGGGGGTGAAGCGGGAGCCGTGGAGTGGGCAGTCCCAGGTTTTTTCGGCGTCGTTCCAACTCAGAATTCCGCGCAGGTGGGTGCAGACCGCCGATACCCGGCAGGTGACCCCGTCCACGGTGGACACGGCGACGGGCTTGCGCCCCCGCCGGACTATCGTGCCTGCACCCTCGCCGGGGACAGTCCTTGTTTCGGTTTCGGGTTCGGCCGTTTCAGCCTTCGCCCACCCTTCTGCCATGGCCTTGACGGTGTCGGCATTGAGCGCGACTGCGGCGGCGGCCCCGGCAGGTGACGTGATCCTGTGGTGGAGGACGTTCGCCCACGGGAGGTCGCCGCCCAGGATCTCGGCGGTGATGGCCAGCGAAGCTGCGATGCTGTTGCTCATGCCCCACTTGTTGTAGCCGGTGGCGAAGAATACCTTGCCGCCGCCGCGGGGCATTTTTCCGAAAAACGGCATAAGGTTCGTGGCCTGGTAGTCCTCGCCCGACCACGTGTTGGTCGGTTCCGCCCCGGGAAAGTTATGTCGCGTCCAGTTCAGCAACTCTTCGAGGCGGGCCTTGGGTGAGGGCTCCCTGCCGACCTGATGACCGTTGCCGCCGGCGATGAGCAGCTCCTCGCGGCCGTTTGGGTGCGTACGGAGCGAGCGGCCGGGCGTCTCCGCAGAGAGGTACATCCCCAAAGGGATGGAGGTCGAGGCCGGCACCCGGAACGCCGCGGCATAGGACTGGGAGGCCTTCAGCTTGGCGAAGTACAGGCCCCGGTCCAGGATCGGGATGCCCGTGGCCAGCACTGTCCGCCGGGCGTGAACATCCCCGGCATCGGTCCTGACGGCACCGTCCCTGCCCGTGCTGATACCCCGGACCCGGACGCCTTCGACGAGGACACCGCCGTGGGCGCGGAAGTCGGACGCGAGGGCCTCAAGGACGTCCATCGGGTTGAACTGGGCCTGGTCCGGTAGTCGGATGGCGCTGCGGGTACTGAACGGCAGCCCAGCATCCCCGGCGGCCTCCTCCACTGCCAGCCCCGCAGCCTTGCCGACTGCCAGCTCGGCCCGGATGCGGTCTGTCCCTGCGTCGGTCACCGCAAAGGTGTAAGCGTCCCGGCGCTGGAACGGCACCGCCCTCTCCTCTAAAAGCCGGAGCAGCCAGGCCTGGCCTTCCTTGTTGGCTTCCACATAGGCGTTGACGGTCTTTTGGGAGTACTGCCCACGCAGGGTGGACAGCACGGTGCCCTGAAGGAGGCTCAGCTTCGCGGTGGTGTTGCCTGTGGTCCCCGCCCCCACGGATCTGGCCTCCAGGACTGCGACGGTCATACCGGACCGTGCGAGCAGCAGGGCAGTTGCCAGTCCGGTAATGCCGGCCCCCACGACAACCGTGTCGTAGGAGGCATCCGGTACAAAATCGTCGACCGGAATAGCCCGGTCTCCGTCCAGCCAGAGTGAAGTCATGATCTCCCGTCCTGTCCTGTCCTATCCTTGGCGGCCGCAGCAAGAATCTCCGCGATCTGCGTGGTGGTGAGAATCCTTTGGCGATACTCCTGGCAGAGGATGTCCTGCACGGCAGCGGCAGCCTCGGCGTTTTCGGAAGCCGTTGCCTCGGCGGCATACATCACACGGATGTTGTGGCCGAACGCATCGGCGGCGGTCTGGGCGACGCAGTTGTGCGTGGAGACGCCGGCGAGCACGATCGTGTCGGCATCCCAGTTACGTAGCCGCAGGAGCAAATCTGTTCCGAGGAACGCGCTGTCCCGGGTCTTCACCAGCTGCGGCAAACCCGCAGTCGTGAGCCCGGAAACGAATTCAGCGGGGGTGGTACCCCGGAAAATGAAACCCTGATCGTCGTCGAGCATGTTGACCGTCCAGGTTGATTTGTCCTCCTCATGTTCGGTGCGCACCAGCAGGACTTTGTGCCGTTCTCCTGCGCCGTGGCGATCACTTGGTTGCACGCCGACGTCAGCTTCGCCTGGCTGGCGCCCAGCGCCGGATCTTCAAAAAGGCGTTCTGCATGTCAACGACCAGTACCGCGATCATCTGGGCTGCCTGATTGTCGGTCGATTGGTCGGCCCGGCGGAGCGACCTGGACGACGGGCCGCCCCGTCCGCGACGCCAGACCAGAGCAACGGCGGCGATGGCGGACCAGGGCTGCGCCGATGACGTACGGTGCGTAGTCCACACGCGTGTCCTTCGCCGCCGGCGTCTCTCCGGTGCCCGGATGCACAGGACCGGGAGGGGTCGTGGTGCCCGTTGGGGTGGCCTCGCTGAAGCGGGACTGACCGCTGCCGTCACGAGCGACGGGCCGCCCGCCGCGGCGCTTCCTGCCGCCGACGGCAACAGGAGGCCCGCAGCCAGTACAAGTGCGGCAACGAAGAAGCTGAGAAATGATTTCATCGGGTTCTCGTTTGGCGTCGGCGGGGCCCGTCCGTCCGGGGCTGCAAACGTCCCGCCGGACAGTCCATGCCGGCGATGTTAGTCAGCACGGCAACGCGGGCCCCGCCAGTTTTCCTCGACCTGTCCCTGCGGCTGACGGCGCGCCGCGCATCCCGCGGCATGCAAATAACTGCTCGCATGCCGCGGGAATCGCTCAGTGCTGTCCCAGGCTGCCTCCGGCCGGCGGAACAGGTCCTGTCCGGTCGTCGGTGCCGGCACTCCGCTGGGCGGCGCTCTTTGTGTCGCTCAAGGCGGTCCCGTCCGAATCGCCCTCGACATCAACAAGCCCATTTGTCTGGTCGAAGGGCTTCCCAATGGTCCGGTCGGCGGCCTCATCCTCGGTAAGAGTCGGGTCCTGGGGTATTCCTTCACCCGGGAAAACGCTTCCCGCCGTCCCGGTCGGTGGCATGGTGCGCGGGGCAACACCCTCGCGGGTTGGGGAGGCAGGCTCGTCACTCTTTTGTCCCGTGGCGGCGGCAACACCTGCGGCTGCTGCAGCCGCGAGTCCCACGCCGGCTATCACCTTGCCGGAAACGCCGGTTTTCCCGCTGTCTCCGCGTGATCCCGCCGCGGCCTCAACGCCCGGAGTACCTGCCGAGGTGCCGCTTCCAACTGTTCCGCGCCAGGCGCCTGTCGCGTAGCCTTCGTCCTCGATGAAGGCCTTGAACCGGTTGAGATCGTTCTCGGCCTGTTTCTCCACGATATTCAGCTTGTCGCCCACCTTTTCCACGAGGCCTTCCGGCTCATATTCGAGTGACAACTGCACCGACGTCTGCCCGCCGCCCAGGTCTTCGAACGTCACCGATCCTGCGTTCGTGGCACCTTCCGTGGCAGCCCATGAGACTTTCCGGTCCGGTACCTGCTCAAGGATTTTGGCCTCCCATTGCCTGCGTACCCCGGCGATCTCGGCAACCCACTCGAGCCGGTCGTCGCTGAGCTGTTTGACGCTCTTGACCCCACCCATGAAATGGGGAAATTCCTCGAACTGCGTCCACTGGTTGTAGGCCACACTCACGGGAACATTGACCAGAACCCGATTTTCCACCCTGGTGCTCACGATGTCTCCTTATGACTGGATTTTGGGGAAACTGACGAGGCGAATAATTCATCAGTGTGCTTACTATATCCGTCGATGTGCCGCCCGGCCAGAGGCTCACCATTCGCCGGGGTGGCCCGGTCAGCCGCGACCCATGGACGACGAAGGATCACTTTCCCCCTCGGAGGGGTCCGCGCGAAGGCCGCCGGGGTCGGGAACGTCGCGCGGGGGAGGCGCATCCGCTTCTCGGGCTTGAGTCGACCCGGCGCCCGAATCGTTCCCGTCCCCCCCGTCCCCGCGGAGGATATTCCCGGAGGTCCCTTGGCCTGGCGCTTGCGCCTGCGCAGATTCAGGGGCGCGGCCCGGGTTGCCGTCGCGCACGTCCCCGGCGTTGGATCCTTCGCTGATTGAGGAGTGGACCTTGATTCCCTCGTCAGGGTCGCCTGGCTCTGGTGCGTGGGCGTCATCGGTCGGTTCCGATAGCCCGGCCAAATCCCGGAGGGCGTCCTCGGCCGACCTCCGGATGTTGTCTCCGATTCCCATCAGCTTGCTCCTTCGCTACGTTCCCTCTCGGGTGTCCGGTCTTGACAGAACCAGAATTATCAGCAGGCTTACCAATAGTCCATAGTCAACCGGTGCGAGGAGTTGGGTCCGATGAAAACGAACGGCCTAGGCGGCAACGCGGAGAAGGGCAGGGAGCGGGCGGCCTCCGCTGAAAGCGCCGGCCCGGCCGACGAAACACCCTCGGACCCGGCGTCGTCGCCGAACCCGGATCCGCTGAAGGGGAACATCACCGGGCTCGAACCCGGAGGCGGTGTGCCGCCGGGCGAAACTCCGCCCGCGGAGGATCAGATGAGCGCTGACCAGGGGCACGAGGAGTAGGTCCCGCTCCGGGGCACTACCAGGTGCCCGCATTCTGCCTGTCCGATTCCACTCTGTAGGACTACCATGCGCCGCGAGAACGTAGAAGGCTTGAATTATAAGTAGGCTTATGTTTCTCTGCTTCCAAGTCCTCTCGGCACTAGAATCCAGCCGATCGGCCCGCAGGCTCCATGGGAGCCGCCGATCCGCGTTGCCAACTCGAGTGAGACAGGACGAAATCCCGTAGCTCGCCATGTCTATTGAGATTCTTGCCAACAAAACTGAGTGTCCTTTCTCAATTTAGTTGGCCACCTTGACGTGGGAAAAGGCCAGATAAATTGAGACGGATGGGGTAGGAACCGTCTCAATTTAGTTGGCCATTCCGTATGGAACGCTCGGCGTCCTTGTCCCGCGGGGCTGAGGCCCGGTGTCGCTGAGTGGGGTGCCGTGGCCGGTGGGCTATCTTCCCCAGATTCTCCAGGCTTGAGCCAGTGTCGTGCTGTATGGCGTAGTGCCTGCCGTACGGGAGGGATTCCTCTCGATCTCTCCGGCGATTGCGTTGAACATGACGGTGATCCGGTGGGCTACGCGCCATGATTCGTTGTCCTCGGCCTGGGGGAACATCCCCGTACTGGCTTTGACGCTCACGGCGTGGCGTTCACGGGCACGGAACCCGGGTTGGAGCATCCCTGTGTTGAATCCCGGGTCCGTGACAAGTCGGGCGATTCTGACGGTTTCGGGGTAGGTGAGCAGGTTGGGGTTGGAGGTGGCGACTCGACGATTCCGCTCGGCCATCTCGGATTGAGCGATCCCGGTGATCGCGCATTCGCGCGCCCATTGCATGATGGGGGATCGGACGAGGACGCCGCGTGGGGCAAGGACCCGGCGGTAGTGGCGTTCGGCGGCGACGAGTTCGGGCAGGGACCGGATGTCGTGCTGTGGCGTGCCGAGCCAGCGCCGGTGTCCGGCGCAGACCCACCCGATGCGCGGCAGCCGCCCGGTTCCGCCTGATCCTTGGGTGCAGCGCAGGCAGAGCATGCGGTCGATGACATCGGCGCCGTCGATCACGGCGGGCGTTGCGAAGGCGTTCTCGTGAAGCGCGCCGAGGCTGCGCCAGGCCTGCAGCCTTTCCGGGGTCCGGCGGTGGCTGGGCTTGGGGATGGATCCCGCTTCGGAGAGCGAGCGTTCGATCTTCTCGACGGTCGTGCCGTTGCGGGCGGCGTGGCGGGAGGCGTAGCTGATCAAGCCCTCGCCGCCGAAGATCCTGGTGGGGACGGGGAGCGGCTGGATCGTCACTGGGCCCGCTGCAGCCCGCGTTTGTGGCTGCCGGCGGACATGGCTGCACGTGTGTGGTGGTGTTCTTCGGCGGCGTAGTCCGTGGCTGTGGCCTGGAGGCGGCGACGGTCGATCTTTTCGGTGCCGTCGATGATCGCTCCGATGGCCGCGTCCGACAGGAGGGCGCGGAGGCCGCCGATGCTCCCGCCGGTGCGGTCCCACAGGTATGCGGCTTCCTCGGCGAGGGACTCGGGTTCGTGCTCGGCAAGCGGGAGGAGGTCCTCGACGCCGAGGACGAGCTCGGTCCAGGCCTCGCGGTCTGTCTTGGATCCGTTCCCGTAGGGGCGCATCTGATGCATGATCATCCTGGCCTTGATCTGCCTCCCCATGTCCCCGGCGAACAGGTCCGTGGTGGGCAGGTCGATGCCGGCGTAGAGGAAGGTCGCGTCCAGCCGGTCGGCGAACTGTTTGAGGGTGCTGGCCGCCTCGGCGCCGGCCTGCCTGTTCGTCGTCAGGTTGTGAACTTCGTCGACGACCACCAGCGATGTCCCCAAGGTGCGCAGCACACCCACGACGTGCTCGGTGACCAACTGCGCGGTGGACCGCTGGGGCACCGGTAGGCCGAGCCAGCTGGCGAAGGCCTGCATGAGCATCCTCGGTGTGGTCGCTGGGGGGACCACGGCATAGACCACCGGGGCGAAGGACACGTCATCGATACGTTCGAGGCGCCTGCGCTCGGCTTTCTCATGGCGCTTGCCGATCAGCAGCGCGGCCGTGGACTTGCCCATCCCGGCCGCCCCGGAGATCGCGAGCCCTCGCCGCGCCGTGGCGGTGGTGGCCGCGTTGCGCGAGAGGATGATTCTGGTCTGCCGGGTAAGGGCATGCGTGTCCGTGGTCTCCAGCACGGTGTCGGCCGCCAGCCAGCCGAAGCGTTCCCGGTCGTAGGCATCCTTCTCCTCGGGTGAGAGGGCTTTGAGCTCCTTGCGGGAGAGCCGCTCCGGCTCGATCGGGGCGTGGTCGACGAACTGGCGCCAGGCGGTCAGGGAGTCGGGGGTCGCGATGGCTCAGTCCTCCAGAAGGTCGATGCGGCGGGCATGACGACGCGGACGCGGACCCGCAGGTGCGGTCGCAGTCGCCGCGGACGGGGCAGCGGCGCCCGGTTCGGGCTTAGGTTCTCCTTCAGAGACAGGGGCCAGAAGCCGCAGCGGAGCCGGATCCGGAACGCTCGACGGCGAGGCACTGGCGCGTCTGGCGGCCCGGGCCTCCGCCCGACCTGACGGGGCGGTCATGATGCGATTGACCTCTGCGAGCAGGTCCGCGCCGGGGATGCTGCCGGAGCGTCTGTCCAGGGCCTTTTTCGCGGCGGCGAGGACGTCGAGGGAGAACGGGCCGGCGAGCTGGCGTGCCATGGTCCATTCGGCTTCGATCCAGACGCCCTTGCGGTGGTCTCGGACATGGATGGACTGCAGCCGGTAGGGGTCGTAACGGATCTCCCAGCGTCCGTTCGCGGGGGCGGGCAGCCCCGAGGGCACGCCCCGGTATTCGTGCAGGGCGGGATTGTCGTAGTGGAGGTTGTGGAAGTTGATCCCGTACGGCTGGATGGTGCGCCAGTCCAGGGGCAGCAGGGCGATGTAGTCCTCGCGGGTGAGCGTGACCGGAATCTGCGGGGCGACGCCCGAGAGCGCGGCGAAGGCCTCGTTCGGGGTCAGGTCCTTCTTCGGCATGGCCGGATGGCGCAGGCCCGGGTGCGGGCGGTTCTGCCAGACGGCGACGAGCCACCAGTCAAGCAGGCTCTGGACATCGGCGAGGCCGAACCGTGCCTCGGCGGCGGGGTCCTTGCCGCGGCGGACGACGTTCGGTCCGGTGTAGCCGGCGAGGTACTGCGTGAAGCCCGAGTTGACCGCGGCGAAGAACCGCTCGATGTGCGGCTTGTCGGTCCCGGTCCGCGGTGCGGCCTTGGTCAGGCTGATCTGGAGGCGTTCGCACGCGGCGGTGAACGTGGCGCCGATGTAGACCTTGCCCCGGTCCACGGTGATCGACTCTGGCACGATGACGGGCTTGGCAGCGATCGCGGAGCGGACGTCCGCGCCGCCAGGGATCATGCCCTGGGGCAGGACCGATCGGGAGTAGCCCAGGGCTGCGTCCCAGCCGGGCTGCAGCGGCAAGGGGGTCATGGCCCTGGCCAGCAAGACCGCGGCGTCGACTGCCTTGGTCGCCTCGGGGCGCAGGACCGCCGCCAGCGGCGTCCGGGTCGCGATGTCCAACGCGACGGTCAGGTCGGCCTTGCCCGTGGACCCGTCAGGGTAGATGAGCATCAGGTCCAAAGGGCTGGAGTCGATCTCCACGAGTTCCCCAGGCCGCACGGGCGCCTGCCGGCCCCATGTCCGGTCGGGCCGGCTGGCCTGGGTCCTGCGGGTCGTGGCGTTGCCGAACGGGTGCCGGGACTTCTCCAGTTTGGCCAGAATCCGGTAGAGAGTGGCGGGGGACGGGACCCCCAGGCCCTGCCGCTCGGCGAGGGCACGGACTCGGGTGACGGCGCGGGACCGTGTCCCGGTGGAGGTGTTGGTCTGCCCTGCGATCTCGGCCTCAAGCAGCGCCACGAGCTCCGGGTCGGCCCAGCCAGCCAGGGTGCTCTGACGTGTGTTGCGCCCGTCGGCAAGTCCGGCGATGCCTTGCTTGCGGTAGGCGGCGACGTGGCGGCGCAACGTACGGGCCGCGATCGGCGTGCCCGCGGCGGCGAGCTCGGCCGCCTTGGCCTCGATGCGGCGCAGCAGCGGGTTGGCCAGGTCGTACTCCGGCTTGGGCGCCGTCCCGGGGGCGGCGTCCGGCGGGGTCCCGTTGACGAGCTCGTAGACGTGACGGTGCAGCAGCTCAGCCTGCGCCCGGGCACCGGGCTCGAGCGTTTCGAGCAGCGCGACACCGGCCAGGGACGGCAGGGGAGCGGGCGCGTCAGGCAGGTACGAGTCGTCGGCAAGCAGCTCGGCGACCGGCACCCGGCGGATGCGGCCGGTGGAGAGATTCTTCAAAGCCAGCTCGGCGCCGTCGTGGGCCGCCACCTGCCAGGAGGCGCCATCGAACTGGATGAAGTCGAACAGGCGCACAGACTTCACGACGCGGCCTCCCGCGACCTAGCGTCCCAGGCGGAGCCCGCCTTCGGTGCGACACCCAGGGACACCCGCGTGTTTTGCGTGAGCAGGGCGTCGAGGTCGACGGCCAGCACCCCCGTGAACAGCAGGTGGAGCACCTGCGCGCGGACGATGCCCTCGTCGATGCCCAGCGCCTTGGCTGCCCGCCGCACGCCCCCGGTCAAAGAGGCCTCCGGGTTAAACGAGTCGACCAGCACGGCCGCTGCGGTGCCGTCGGGGGCGAAGCGGTCCTGGCGGTAGCCGGCGAGCCACCGCAGATTCGACGCCAGCGGCTCGGCCAGACCGGTGAAGACCTCGTACTCCCATCCGGCCGCCGCGCAGGCTTCGCGGGTCAGGCCGAACTGGCGCTCCGCGGACCGGACACGGCCTGCAGGCTTAACGTCGACGACCCTGCCCGTGCCATCCCGCAGCCGGACGAAGAAGTCGGGCACGTGCCCCCGGGAACCCTCGGTCCCGCGCGGCCACAGGAACGCGAACGGCTGGGACGCGACCCCAACGACATCCCGGTTATGGTCCGCCGAGAGTATGAAGTCGCGCTCCAGCAGGCTCTCGAACCCAACATGGGACCGGACCGTGCTGGACCACCACCTGCCCTCGTAGTTCCGCTTGCCCGTCCACGAGAAGAACGCCCGCACGGGAAGCGCCGACTCAAGCCCGAGCGATGCAAGAGCCCCAGAAAGCGGCGTATTCGCCATACGCCCGTCCAGGCGCGCCAGCACACGGGTCTCGTCCGTCATGTTCGAAGGCAGCGACCTCAGCGGCTGAACAGCATCCATGGTGGCCAGATTAACTGAGACAAACCCCAGAAATCCGTAGGTGGCCAGGTAAGTTGCGAAAATGGCCAACTAAATTGAGAAAGGACACTGAGACCGGACATGCATGACGCCCCTGACCAGATCGTCAAATCGCCATGAGTTGACATAATGTTGATTATCGGCGTTTGAGCAACCGAGGTTGCAGCGGATGCGATGCCCAGCAATCCAGGATGCAGGGACCTTTTCCTCTGGGTGAGCACGCGGCTTTGGACTGCACTGGAACCGGCACGTGTCCGGATGCCGTTTCTGTCCGAGAGGAGATTTAACGATGACTAAGAACCTGGTTCAGAGCATTACGATCCATGCGCCGGTGGAGAAAGTGTTCTCCTTCCTAAGTGATCCGACACACTGGATGTCCGCGTTCCCCGGTGACAGCGAGGTCACCGGGGTCAACATCAAGCCAGACGGAGTCGGCACCTCCGCCCGCTGGTCGGCCAAGATGCTCGGCATCAACATGTCCGTGACCCACGAGTACCGAGAGGTGATTCCCGGAAAGCGCATCGTGTCCAAGGCCTCGGTGGGTCCGGTGCTCACGTTCTCCCTCGAACCGGTCGACGTCGGCACAGAGTTGAACGTCGAACAGAGCTTCGACATCCAGGCGCCGTTCGTCCGGGTGCCGGTCCAGGCGATCTTCGCCCGGTGGGCCGAGGACGACATCGAGGCCCTGGTGGCCAACATCAAGAGCATGGTGGAGAGCGGCGAGAAGACGGTCACCGAAACCGAGAAGAAGGCGAAGCTCCCCCATACGCTGACATGGTCCGACGAAATCACCATCGCCGCCCCGGTGCAGCGCGTGTTTGATCTTGTGAAAGATCCGTCCGTATGGCTGGGGCCGGACGTCCAGGTCACCAATCTCAGGACCACGCCCCAGGGCGTCGGGACAACATTCGAGGCCGCGTGGAAGGTCCTTGGCATCCCGCTCAAGACGACCCACGAGTACACCGAGTTCGTTCCGAATGAACACTTCACGTCAAAGGCGGCACTGGGTCCCGTCTTCAACGTGACACTGGAGCCGAACGACGGCGGGACCCGGCTCAGGATGCGATCCGACGTCGTCCCGGCCAACTGGGCGGAGGCCGCGGTCGATTCGCTCGTCATCAAGATCTCCGAGCGCGGCCAGGCCGAACTCCTTGCAGGCATCAAGGCCACTGCAGAATCAGGCGGCAACCAGTCCTAGCACCACTGCGGCCCGCCCTGCTCATGGTCTCCATCTCCAGGGCGGGGCCACGGTCGCGCTCTCCGTCGGAGTCATCTGGCTCCATCCAACCAGCTTCGGGCCCGCGTCTGCGGCCGGGTCCATTGTCTTCTGCTCCACCCTCACTGAGAATGAACCATGACGGTCTACCTGAGGTCCCTCGAAACTGCTGTCCCGCCAACCGTGTTGATCCAGACGGAGGCCCGGGACGTATTCGCGGCCCAGCCGGGTCTCACCCGGCTGGGCACCCGGCTGGTCAGCACCTGCTTCGATTCCGCCGCCATCGACACCCGCTACACGGCTGTGGACGAAATGACCAGGGACCACCGGGCGGAGAATCCGCGGTTTTTCGACGCCGGCACCGGCCTGCTGCTCAGCCCCAGCACAAAGGTGCGCAACGACATCTTCGCCACCGAGGCCACCAAACTGTTCATCGAGGCGGCACAAAAGGCCCTCGACGCTTGCCGCGGAATCACTTCACCTGACATAACTCATCTCGTCACGGTGTCCTGCACCGGTTTTTTCAACCCCGGCCCGGACTACAAAATCGTCCGGGCCCTCGGCCTGAACCCAGCCGTCCAGCGCTACCACCTTGGATTTATGGGCTGTTACGCGGCGTTCCCGGCGCTGCGGGCCGCCAAGTCCTTCTGCGAGGCGGACCCGAACGCCGTCGTCCTCGTGGTCTGCGCCGAGCTCTGCTCGCTGCACGTCCGGACCTCCAACGATCCGGACACCATCATGGGGTCGGCCCTGTTTGCCGACGGCGCGGCAGCGGCAATCGTCACCGCCCGGGAGGTCCCGGACGAACCCGCACTGCTGCAGCTGGACCATTTCGAGACGGTCCTGACCCCGGTCGGCGAGGAATCGATGGCGTGGAACATCGGCGACGAGGGCTTTGAGATGGTCCTGGGCAACTACGTCCCGCACATTATCGATGACCACATCATCGGAGCCCTGGAGCCGCTCCTCTCCCGGGAATCTTCCCTGCAGGGACTCCCCTACCGCGATATCCGGCACTGGGCCATCCACCCGGGCGGCCGCAGCATCCTGGACAAGGTCCAGTCCCGGCTGGAGCTCAGCGACGAGCAGCTGGTCCCGGCCCGGGAGACCCTGCGCAACTACGGGAACATGAGCAGCGCCACCGTGCTGTTCGTGCTCCGCCACATCCTTGACCTGCCGCCGGCGGCAGTGGACGCCGACGGCGGCGAACGGATCTGCTCCATGGCATTCGGGCCCGGACTGACCGTGGAGACGGCGCTTTTCACCAAGATCAGCAGCCCCCGCAGCGGCGGGCAAACGGCATCGTCGGGGGACGCCGCAACCCGGCCCGAATCGGCCCTGGCCTGAGAACCCGAGCGTGCAACTACTGCGGGATCGCGCGGCTCATGCCGTCGAGGAAATGGACCTTCCCGGCTGCGATCCGGTGCGGCTGGACCGTACCTACGCCCAATTTGCCCTGGTCAACCGGGCCGTCGCCGGCTGGCGGGGCATCTACCTGCGCCAGCTCAGGCCTCGACTCAGCCAGCGCACCCCGGCCACCCTGCTGGACATCGGCTGCGGCGGCGGCGACGTGCCGGTGATGCTCGCCCGCTGGGCCGCCTTGGACGGACTGCGCCTCGGGATCACAGCCATCGATCCGGATCCCCGCGCCAGCCGCTTCGCCGCGGAACGGCACGCGGCCACCGGCGTGACGTTCCGTCAGGCCACGGCAGCGGAACTGGCCAGCGAAGGGCTGAGCTTCGACCTGGTGGTCTCCAACCATGTGCTGCACCATCTGGCGGAGGACGACCTTCCGGCGTTCCTGACCGAGTCCGCCGGACTCTGCCGCGGCCTGGTCATCCACAACGACCTCCGGCGCAGCCCGGCCGCCTACCGCCTCTTCTTCGCCTCCTCCTGGCCTTTCACCGGCTCCTACATCCGCCAGGACGGCCTGACCTCGATCCGCCGCAGCTACACCACGGCCGAACTCCGGGCGGCCGCTCCCCCGGGCTGGGCCGTCCTCCGCCACGCCCCTTTCCGTAACCTGCTGATCCTGGACAAGGGCCGGGCCCATGCTTGACGTGCTGGTGATCGGCGGCGGGCCGGTGGGATTGTTCATGGCCGCCCTGCTGCTGCAACACGGCGTGAGCGTGCGGGTCCTGGAGCAGCGGACCGGCGCCGAGCCGCGCTCCCGGGCGATCGGCATCCATCCGCCGTCACTGGAGGCACTCCAGTCAATCGGCGTGGCACCGGACCTTGTGGCCGAAGGGATCCCGATCCGGCGCGGCATCGCCCTCGGCGGTGGCACCCGGCTCGCCGAGATGTCCTTCGCCGGCGTCTCCGACCGTTTCCCGTTCGTCCTCGCCTTGCCGCAGTCCCGGACGGAGGCGGTGCTGGAGGAACACGTCCGGCAACTCGACCCCGTGGCCCTGCACCGCGGTGTCCGGGTCACCCGGCTGCAGTCCGACGCCGGCCACGTCACCGCGGAAGCGCACTCGGCCGGCCGGACGGTCCGCCACACGGCGGCCCTTGTGGTTGCAGCCGACGGCGTCCGTTCCACCGTCCGCTCCCTGCTGGGCACCGCTGTCCGGGCGAAGGACTACCCGGACAGCTACCTTATGGGCGACTTCGCCGACAGCACCGGATTCGGTCCGGACGCGGCCCTGTTCCTGGAAGCCGGGGGAATCGTGGAGTCCTTTCCGCTGCCAGGGAAGCAGCGCCGCTGGGTGGTGCGCCTTGCGGAAACCGGCAGCGGCGGGGACGCCCGCTGGCTCGTGCAACGGATCGGGGAACGCACCGGGATCGACGTCGATGCCGCAAGCAACAGCATGCTGAGCCGCTTTGGCGTACGCTCACGGCTGGTGCGCCGGATGGTGGCCGGCAGGACGGTGCTGATCGGCGACGCCGCCCACGAGATCAGCCCGATCGGAGGCCAGGGCATGAACCTGGGCTGGCTCGACGCCGCCGCCCTCGCCCCGGTGATTCTCGCGTCGCTGCGGGGCGCGGACGTGGGGGTGGAACTCCGCAACTTCGAGCTCACCCGCACGGCGGCAGCAGCCCGGGCGGCCCGCCAGTCCGAAATAAACATGGCGCTGGGGCGGCCCCTGCCGGCAGGACCGTGGACAGTGCGGAACCGCGCCATCGCGGCGGCGGCCGCCATGCCAGCCGTCAACGGATTCGTGGCCCGCCGTTTCACCATGCAGTGAACGCCCGGCCCGAACGCCGGGCCGCAGGCGCAGGGTGATTCAGTCGGGTGTGAAATAGCAGTCGTAGCTGTCCTGGCTGACAATCCTGCCGTCCCGGACCTCAAAGACGGCCGCGACCCTGGCGCGGATGACCTCGCCGGTATCCCAGTGCGGCAGATCCATCAGCAGCGTGGCCGTCCACTCGGCTTCCAGTACCACACGGGTGCCCTCACAGGTCGTGCGCCGCACCTCGAAGCGCTGCCCCGAGACGACCTCATGGGCGGCGGCTGCCCCCGCCAGGGCCTGCTCGCGGTTCCGGGTTGCTCCGGCCGGGGCCAGCAGATGGGGCGCCTCGCTCAGGGTGTAGTCCTCGGCCAGGTAGGGCGAAATGTCCTCCGCTCCGCCGCCGGCCTCGATGGCGGGCAGCAGGCTGAGGACGCAGTCCAAGGGGGCCAGAGAAGTCATGGAACGAGAATAGCCGAACGCGCCCGCCCACCGGGTTACACGGGCCGGCGCGGGGAAATACACTGGCCCCATGGGCTGCTTCCCCCGGCCGCTCCGGCGCCCGGACGGCGGAACTCGACACTCTTCGGCGGGTGTAATGGCGGCCGCCGTGGCTGCCCTCGCCCTGACGGCCTCCTGCGGGGCGGGCATGTCCGAAACGGGCACGTCCGCTGCGGGCAGCCCGCCGGCCACGCCCACGGCAGAGGCGTCGGCCGGCCCCGTCACCGCCGAGATCAACCAGCTCCGCGACCACTACAGCCAGCAAATCATTGCCATCCAGCTGACCAACACCACTTCCGGCCCGGTCACCGTCCACGGTGCCAGCGTGGCCAGCCCGCTGTTTGCCGGCACTATCGAGTGGCCGGGAACGCCCGGCGGGATCGTACTGCCGCCGGGCCTGACCAAGATCCTGCCGGCACAACTGCCCGCCGCGGAATGCGGACTCCAGACAGGACCGGTGGCCGAGGGGCCGGCGCTGGCCCTTCGCCTGGCTGTTGGCCCGGGACCCGAGTCCGCCGCGACGTTGCGCGCCACGGATCCCTACGGGGTACTGTCCCGGAACAACGCGGAGATGTGCCTCGCCCAGGCGGCCGCCGCGGTCGCCGGAATCCGGCTGGAACCCGAACTCGAAGTGTCTGCCGACGGGCAGAGCGCGGTGATGAGACTCACCATCGTGCCGCGAAGCACCCCCGGCGCCGTCAATCCGGGCTCAACGGGATCCCTGACAATCAACCGGATCGACCGGACCATCCTGCTCGAAGAGGACCCGTCCGCCCCGTGGCCGCGCTCGGTCTCGGTCAACGCCGGCGGTGCAAGCCAGCAACTCCGGCTGGGGATCCGGCCCGCACGCTGCGATCCGCACGCCCTGGCGGACGACAAAGTGGGGACGCTGTTGCCGCTCAGAGTGTCCGCGGGCGGACGGGAGGGCATCCTGAAAGTTGACGCCGGAGCGCCGCTGCGAGGACGCATTCACGAATTCATTACCGCTGCTTGCGGACGCCAGTAGTCTGGTGCCATGTCCCCTGACGCTAAGCCGACTGACTTCAGCCCCGCCCGCATCCATGAAACCGTCCAGCAAATACTGGCCGCCGGGGTGCTGCCCACCATTGTCCAGGCGGGAGATCCGGTACTGCGGCAGGTCGCCGCGCCGTTCAACGGCCAGCTGGGCGACGCCGAACTCGGCCAGCTGATCGACCTGATGCGCAGTGTTATGCACAAGGCGCCGGGCGTTGGCCTGGCGGCGCCGCAGCTGGGCATTCCGCTGCAGCTCGCGGTGCTCGAGGACCAGTTCGAGGTAGATCCGGAGGTAGCCGCCGTCCGCGGACGTGAGCCGCTGCCGTTCTTCGCCATGCTGAACCCGAGCTACCAGCCGCTGCCCGGAAACACCCCGGCGTTCTACGAAGGATGCCTCTCGGTGAACGGACTGCAGGCCGCTGTATCCCGTCCCGGGTCGGTGCGGCTCGACTTCCTGCTCCCGGACGGTAGCAGGCAGGAACGGGTGTTCAGCGGCTGGCAGGCCCGGATCGTCCAGCACGAAACCGACCATCTGCACGGCATCCTCTATCTGGACCGCGCCGAGCTGCGTTCCCTCACCACCAACGCCGAATACGCCGCCCGGTGGTCACAACCGGATATCAGCCTCGCCCGGCGGGAACTCGGGTTCCTGGCAGGGGACTGAGGCTGAGGCACCTGCGCCACCCGGACCTGTCCGTCCGCGGAGTCCTCCGGTGCTGCAGTCCCTGAGCTGCTGGACACCGCAGTCGCCGGATTCCCTCAGTCGCCGGCGGCGGCCGGGTTCGCCGTCGTCGGAAGGTAGCGGGCCCACCACCGCAGGATCTGGTCGAAGCGCTGCTTGCGGTGGTGCGGTGTCCCGGAGCGGGACAGCTCATGGTTCTCTCCCGGGAAGACCAGGAACGCGGCCTCCACCCCGAGCTGTTTAAGCGCCGTGAAATACCGCTGGCCCTGTTCCACCGGGCACCGGAGATCCTCCTCGCTGTGGATGACCAGGGCCGGCGTGCGCACCTGCTCCACCCGGGCCATCGGGCTCTGCGCCGCCATCTGATCGGCCGAAGGGCCGGTGTACTCCCCGCCGAAAAACCAGCCAATGTCGGAGGAGCCGGTAAAACTCACGGGATCGAGGAATCCGCGTTCCACGATGGCGGCCTTGAAGCGGTGGTCGTGGCTGATCGTCCAGGCGCTCAGGTAGCCGCCATAGGAGCCTCCCATGATGCCGAGCGCCCCGCCGTCGAGCTCCGCGAACTTGCCGAGCGCGCCGTCGAGGAAGGCCAGGACGTCCTGCATGTCCAGGGTGCCCATCCTCTCCTTGATGGCCCGACCGTGGGCCTGGCCGTAGCCGGCGGAACCTCGCGGGTTGCACATCAGGACCGCGTAGCCTGCCGCGGCGTAGACCTGGGCCTCATCGAAAAGCGCGCCGGTGAACTGGGCAAAGGGACCGCCGTGGATGTTCAGCAGGACCGGGTGTGGTCCCTGGCCTGGAGGTTTCACGAGCCAGCCGTGGACAGGGTAGCCGTCCGCGGACGGGACCGTGAGCTCTAGCGGTTCGATGATTCCGGCGCCCGAACGCAGGGGCGCGGAGAAATCAGTCAGGACACGCAGCTGCCCGCCCTCGGACACCGCCACATCCCCCGCGGTCGCCGCGTCGGCGAAGCTGAGAACCAGCGACCCTCCGCGGGCCGCGGCGCCGGTGACCACACGCTGGCCGTGGACCAGCGGCCGGTGGTTCCCGGAGACCGTGAACTCGAGCAGCTCGACCGTTCCCCGGGCATTGTTCAGCAGCAGCGCCGAGTCGGGCCCGGACAGTTCGATCCTGCCGTTGCAGCCGAGGTCCATCGTCTCGGCGTCGCTCAGCAGGGTGGCGTCGCCGCCGCCGGACGGCACCACGTAGAGCGCGGTGTTGCGTGCCACGAAATCCTGTCCCGATCCGCCGAGGTCCTGGGCGAGGAAGAACAGCCACTGCCCGTCCCCCGACTGGCGGACAGCGTGGACGCTCTGACGGCCGGTGTTGGCGGGGGCAACGGGTACCGGCTCCTCTCCCCCGGAGCCTTCCCCAACCGTGATGCGGTAGATGCCGCTGGCGAGATCGGCGTCGCTGCCCTCATGCAGCGCGGCCGTGAAGTAGATGGTGTTGCCGTCGGTGCCGAAGCTGGCCCCGGTGTGGTCGGTGGCCGCGCGGGTCAGCTGCCGCACCTCCGGCAGCAGGCCGCCGGAGGTGCCGCTGGCGGCATCAGCTGCCTCGCGGGTTTTCAGGGCCCTGCCCTGGGGTGCCACACCGGGTTCCGCTCCAAGTTCGGGAAGCTCGACGAGAAAGAGCTGTACCGGTTTGTCCGCGGTGTACCCGATGCCGTTCATCCGGTACTGGTAGTCGGTGATCAGCCGCGCGTCCTCGGATCCGGCGGAGACCCCCTCGGTGGTGCCGTAGCGGCCATCCTCCGGAGTGCGGGCACTGTAGACGATGCGCCGCGAGTCTGGCGACCACGCGAACGCCGACACTCCCAGCGGCGCGCCGGTGACGGGCTGCGGCTCCCCGCCGCCGGCCTCCACGATATGCAGCTGGGGTTTGCCGCCGGCGGCGGCGCGCAGGAACGCCAGCGCCTGCCCGTCCGGGGAGAAATCCGGGGCCGTGTCGCGGAATCCGCGGGTCAGGCGGCGCGGGGGCTGGCCCGCGTCCAGCGGCACCGCCCAGAGCTGGCCGACGTAGGCATCGGCGTCGAAGTCGGGCCGGAGCACGGACACCACAGCACGCGCGCCGTCCGGATGGATGGCAGGAGCGGAAACGGAATAGATCAGCGTCAAGTGTTCTGATTTCACCTGTGCGAGCCTAGCCCCAGTTTCCCGTGCTGTGAAATGGCTCACCCCGGCGGGTCCCGGCCCGTGGTGGCGCGGCCGCGGCCGCCCGGGCCCGGCGCAGCACCCCTAGGATGGACAGTATGCCCGCTCCCTCCGCCGCCTCCCTGCTGTGTCCGGTATGCCGGGACCTCCTCGGATTCAGCGACGGCGCCGGCCGCAGCCTGGTATGTCCGGCCGGCCACAGCTTCGACGCGGCGAAACAGGGCTACTTCAACTTCCTGGTTGGCAAAGGCACCGTGTTTGAAGCGGACACGGCCGCCATGGTCGCGGCACGCTTCGATTTCCTCTCCGCCGGCCACTACCGTCCACTCGCAGGAGCCGTCGCGGAACTCGCCGCCCCGGCCCTTTCCGGCGGTACCGTGCAAAATCCCGCTTCCGTGCTGGACGCCGGAACCGGGACCGGCCACTACCTCCGGGCCGTGCTGGACCGGATGGCCCTGAACCGGACGCCTGCAGCGGCCGTGGGGCTGGATATTTCGAAGTTCGCGCTCCGCCGCGCCGCCAGGGTGAACCCGGAGGCCGTTAACCTCGTCTGCGACGTGTGGCAGCCGCTGCCGGTCGCTGATGCCGCAGTCGACGTCGTCACCGTGGTCTTCGCGCCGCGCAACGCGGGCGAGTTTGCCCGGGTGCTCCGTCCCGGCGGCCGTCTCGTTGTGGTGACCCCCCGCCCGGGCCATCTCGAGGAAGTCGCGGGGCGCGCCGGTATGCTCGGAATCGACCCGGCCAAGGACGAGCGGCTCGCGGCCTCACTCGAGGGACACTTTTCGACGCTCTCCGCCGACACCCTGGACGTACCGCTCCTGCTGGCCCCGGATGACGTCGCCAGGCTGGCCCTTATGGGCCCGGCCGGGCACCACCTTGACCCCGGCGCGCTGGCGTCCCTCGCGGCCGTGCTCCCGCCGCTGACGTCCGTGTCGGCCCGGTTCCGGATCAGTGTTTTCACGCCGCGCGGGTAGTCCCGGTGCACGCCCAGGTAACGACTTGGCCACTTTCGCCGGCGGTCTTCCGGGGCCCTCGGCAGGCGTTGACCTTCGGCTTAGGATGGAATCACAGTTACGGAGGGTCTGCGCCTGCAGCCCCCGGGGCGAAGGGGGAAACGATGTTTGAATGGCTACCCGAAAACTGGTGGGCCCTGTGGCTCACGGTCTTCCTGGTGTTTGCCGTGGTGGAGATGCTCACCCTCGACCTGTTCTTCATCATGCTCGGCGGCGGGGCCCTGGCCGGTCTGGTGGCAGCGTTCGCCGGCGCCGACCTTGGGCTGCAGGTTGTGGCCTTCTGCGTGGTTTCCCTCCTGATGATCGGCTTCGTCCGGCCCGTCGCGCTCAAGCACCTCCACAAGGGTCCGGCGGACCGCCGGAGCAACGTCGAGCGGCTGATCGGCGAATCGGCCCTCGTGATGGAGCCGGTCAGCGCAAGCGGCGGCCTGGTCAAGATCGGCGGGGACGTCTGGAGCGCCCGTTCCGAGACCGGAGTCCTGGCCCCGGGCCAGCACGCGATCGTCAGCGCGATCGACGGCGCCACCGCCGTCGTTGCCCCGCAGCCGGAAACCGTCACCCAGTAGCACCCGCAAGGATTCCGGCGGCCGCCACCGGCACCGGGCACGCGGCAGGACACCGCCGCACACCACAGCAAGACCAATCTGGGGAATAGGTGATGTATGGATATCGCAGTCGCAATCGTGCTGCTGGTTCTCGTTGCGTTCGTAATAATCGTGCTCGTCCGGGCGGTGCGGATTGTCCCGCAGGCCCGTGCCGGCGTCGTCGAACGGCTGGGCAAGTACCAGCGGACGCTGAACCCCGGCCTCACGATCCTGATCCCGTTCGTGGACCGGCTGCTGCCGCTGCTTGACCTGCGTGAACAGGTGGTCTCCTTCCCACCGCAGCCGGTGATCACCGAGGACAACCTCGTTGTCTCGATTGACACGGTCGTCTACTTCCAGGTCACCGACGCCCGTGCGGCGACGTACGAGATCGCCAACTACATCCAGGCGGTCGAACAGCTCACCACCACGACGCTGCGCAACGTCGTCGGCGGCCTGAACCTCGAAGAGGCCCTGACCTCGCGTGACCAGATCAACGGGCAGCTCCGCGGCGTGCTGGACGAGGCGACCGGCCGCTGGGGCATCCGGGTCTCCCGGGTGGAGCTCAAGGCGATCGACCCGCCCCACTCCATCCAGGACTCGATGGAGAAGCAGATGCGGGCCGAGCGTGACCGCCGCGCCGCCATCCTGACCGCGGAAGGCACCAAGCAGTCCGCCATCCTCACCGCTGAGGGGCAGCGGCAGTCCTCGATCCTGAAAGCCGAAGGTGACGCGAAGGCGGCGATCCTCCGGGCCGACGGCGAGGCGCAGGCGATCCAGAAGGTGTTTGACGCGATCCACAAGGGCAACCCGGACCAGAAACTCCTCGCCTACCAGTACCTGCAGACCCTCCCTAAGATCGCCGAGGGATCAGCGAACAAGCTCTGGATCATCCCGAGCGAGGTCGGCGAAGCCCTCAAAGGCATCGGCAACGCGCTGGGCGGCAGCAAGGACGGCCAGTTCAATGACGGGCTGTTCGGCCCCGGATCTGACGCCGCGGCGGAGCCCGCAGCCACCCGTCCGGCTGCGCCCGCCACCGCGCCGGCAGCCTCCGCCACCGGAGCCGCAGGCTTGCCGGGACAGCCGGAGGCCTGAGCGCCGCAGCGAAGGGGGAGGCAGCCGCGCGGCGGGTGCCTCCCCGTTCCGTTGCGCGGGACCGTGCACGCGGATGCGCACAACCAGTCACCGCAGAACAAGACGCCGCAGGCTTTACCGGGGCCGGACTGTTCCCGTATACTTAAATATTTGTCCGGCCGGTTCAGTCCGGCGGAACAATTCAGCTTCGCAAAGCGTTTAATCCAGTGATGATTTGTCCGGCATGTCCAGCGAGACAGCGCAATGCAAATAAGAGTCCGGCGCGGCCCCAGGGCCCCCGGCTGACGCAGGGCATGACCCTGCGAACCGAATAGAGGGAGAAAAGATGAGCGATCGCAGCCTGCGGGGTATGCGCCTCGGCGCACAGAGCATGGAGACCGAATCCGGTGTCGAGCCGGCTCCGCGCCAGCGGGTTGAGTACCGCTGCGCGGACGGCGAGCAGGTATTCGTGACCTTCTCCTCCGAAGCGGAGATCCCCCCGGTATGGGTGTCGAAGACCGGCAAGGAAGCCTTGCTCGTCAATGGCGAACGCCCCGTGAACCTCAACGAGAAGGCAGTCCGCACGCACTGGGACATGCTCTTGGAACGTCGCTCGCTGCCTGAACTCGAGCAGATCCTCGCCGACCGTCTGACGATTCTGCGCGAACGCCGCGGCGAACGGCGCTCAGCCTAGTCACTCCGCGCACCCGCCGTTTTACGCAACGCGGGGTCACTTCCGGCCCATCCTGACGCATCGGATGGGCTGGAAGTGACCTCGCGTTGCTTTGTTATCGGGCCTACTTGCCGGTGAGCTTCCCGGCGAGTGTGTTCCAGCGGGCGGTCAGTCCCCACCGGGTGACATTGATCATGGCTTCGACCACGATGTTTCCGCTCATCTTCGAGTCGCCCAGTTCGCGCTCGACAAAAGTGATGGGGCGTTCCACAATTTTCAGCCCGAGCTTGGCCACGCGCCAGGCCAGGTCCACCTGGAAGCCGTAGCCGACTGAGTCGACGGTGTCCAGGTTCAGTTTCTCCAGGGTGCTCCGGCGGAACGCGCGGAAGCCTCCGGTGACATCCTTGATGTCCAGGCCCAGCATGATCCGCGCGTAGGTGCTGCCCACCCGGGAGATCGCCTGCCGGTACAACGGCCAGTTCACGACGCTGCCGCCGGGTACCCAGCGGGACCCCATGGCAAGGTCGGCGCCCTGTTCCACGGCCTCAAGGAGCTGCGGAAGCTGCTCGGGCTGGTGGGAGCCATCGGCGTCCATTTCGACGAGGACGTCGTATCCGGCGTCGAGCCCCCACTTGAAGCCGGCGATGTAGGCCGCTCCGAGTCCGGCTTTGCCCGAACGGTGCATTACATGGACCTGACTGTCCTCTGCCGCGAAGCGGTCCGCCAGCTGCCCGGTTCCGTCGGGGCTGTTGTCGTCGACAACCAGGACATCGGAGCCCGGCACAGCCTTGCGCAGGCGCTCGAGGGTCCTGGGCAACGATTCCAGCTCGTTGTAGGTCGGGATGATCGTGAGGACACGCACAGCGAGGCCTTTCCTTGGAGGGGCGGTCAGGTGCCGGGCGGTCTGTGGTAGCTGACACCAGGCGCAACTCTCCATTATAGGCAATAGCCGCGCCGTCCCGGCCCATTCCGGTCCGCCGGGCAGGTCCACCCGCTTCGGGCCAGTAGCGGCAGGCTTTGACATACGCCGCCGGAACCGTTTTCTGCTGCGAAGTGGACCCGCCCCTGGGACTACCCATGGCCACGACCACGGAAGCCGCCGCGCGTGCGGCAACCTGGGGCTGGCCGGGGATGTCCGGAGGCCGCCGTCTGCGCAAGCCCCCGTTGACCCTCAATGCTACGGGCCGGCACTGATCTGTCAACCGCTCCGTGACCTGCCGATTCATTCATCGCCGCAGGTCAGGAGCACCTTGCGGCGGGAGAAGTTTCCGGGCGGACGGGGCGGACCTGCGGTTCCAGGACCGGCGGTCAGCCCCGGAGCGAACCGCCGGAGTACAGTTCCCGGCCGTCCCTGACCGTCTGCAGGCAGACGGGCTCGGAGCCTGTGTCCAGCGCCGGCAGGAGCGGCGTCCGGGCACGGGGGTCCGTGCTCCAGGACTGGACCCGGCCGTCGGCCACCTGGACCATCAGTTCCTCGACCTCCCACACGGCGAAGCTGGCGGGAGCGCCCGGCACCAGCTGGCCCGCCATCGGGTTCCGGTACCGGGCAGCCCGCCAGCCCGCGCGCGTGTGTCCGAGGAACGCCGCACGGGCAGAGATCTGTTCCGCCGGGTTGTGGTGCTGCAGGCAGGCACGCACGCTCGCCCAGGGACGCAGCGGCGTAACCGGGCTGTCACTGCCAAAGCAGATCGGGACGCCGGCGGCGTAGAACGAGGCAAAGGGGTTCATGCCGCCGCTCCGGGAGCCCAGCCGCTGCTGGTAGAGGCTGCCCCCTCCGCCCCAGGCAGCGTCGAACCCGGGCTGCGCGCTGACTGTAACGGCGTACTTGGCCAGCCGGCTGATGGCGGCAGCGTCCGCGAGCTCGACGTGTTCGAAGCGGTGGCCGGCGGCACGGACCTTCTGCTCGCCGACTTCCGCCGCCGCCTGGTCCAGGGCGTCCAGCGCCGCATCCAGGCCGGCGTCGCCGATCACATGAAAGCCCGCCTGGACGCCGAGCAGCGAGCACGCCGCCAGGTGGGCCGCCGCCTCCGCGACCGAGAGGTACAGGCTGCCGCGTTCCCCCGGGGCGTCGCTGTAGTCCGCCCGCAGTGCCGCGGTGCGCGACCCGATCGAGCCGTCAAGGTTCAGGTCCCCGCCCAGTCCGAGCACGGAAACGCCCAGGCCGTCCAGGGTGGACCGGGCGTGCTCCGCTGAGCGGGCCAGCTCGCCCCAGTAGGGCAGGATTTCCGGAACCGCGTCCGGCCCGCTGTTCCAGGCCGCGGCCAGCTGGAGGTCCTCGACGCTGCCAATGTGCGGTGCCGCCATTTCAGCCAGAGCCACATAGCCGTTGGCTGCCGCCTCGGCCAGGGCCAGCTGCTGGTAGCCGCGGATCGCGGCGGCGGGCAGCCGGCGCGCAGCCAGCCGTGCGGCGGTGTGCGCGGCGCGGGTGACCTGGCTGCCTGCACCGGCGCCCTCGATCCCGTCCACGCCGGCGGAGACTGCCAGCGAGGAGGACACCAGTGCCGAGTGCACATCGACGCGGGAGAGGTAGACCTTCCGCCCGCCGGCGGCGCGTTCCAGTTCCTCCCGGGACGGCAGGGTGGAATCCGGCCACTGGGTCTCGTCCCAGCCGTGGCCCAGCACGGTGTCGCCCGCGGTGGCAGCGGAGCCGCAGAAGCCTGCGACGGCGTCAAGCAGTTCCCGGGCCGAACGCACCTCCCCCAGCTGCAGGGAGTCCAGGGCGATTCCGGTTTCGGTGAGATGGACGTGGGAATCGACGAAGCCGGGAGCCAGGAGCGCACCGTGCAAATCGATGACCTCCATGGAGGAGTCGGCAATCGAGGTGGCCGCCTGTTCGGAGCCAACCCAGGCGACGGTGTCGCCGTCGACCAGCATTGCCGACGCGAACGGGTCGGCGGCGGTGTAGACGGAACCGTTCCGGTACAGCGTCACCTTGTTCGGCGCGGGGGTGGCTGGTGAATCGGTCATGGGGGGGGGGCTCCTTTGGGGCTGGTGTCCGGCGCGGGCCGGGCGGGTTCGACGACGGTGGCAGGTTCCGGCGGGACGGCCGGCCGCGGCGGTCAGGCCACGGAGGAATACGCGACGACGCCGCGCTTGATGAGTTTGATCGCTTCACCGCACAGCCGGGCAACCCGCGGGTCCAGGGACGGGATTTTTGCCAGCTGGTCCAGCAGGTCGATGACCTGCTTCACCCAGCGGACGAAGTCGCCCGCGGCAAGGTCCGTGCCGCTGAGGACGTCCTGCAGGTGCCGGCCCTTGGCCCACTTGAAAATGGGCCAGACCAGGCCGAGCTCGGGTTCGCCGGTGAGCGGGAGCTTGCTGGCTTCCTCGACGTCCTCCAGGGCGGACCACTCACGCACCACGATGTCCACCGCGGATTCCAGGGACACACTCGGCATCTTGGGCCGGAGGCCGCGGTCCTCCCGTTTGGCCTGGTACACCAGGACGCTGGCGAGGGCGGCGACCTCGGCGGCGTCAAGATCACTGAAGGCGCCCAGCCGCAGGGACTGGGAAATCAGCAGGTCCTTCTCACCGTAGATCCGGCGCAGCCGCTGCCCGTCAGGGCTGATGGTCAGCACCCCCGCGTCGGAGGTTTCCAGGTAGCCGTAGCCGGACAGGACGCCGCACACCCGGTCGAAGGTCTTGGCGATGGTGTTGGTGCGGCCCTGGATCTGGCGCACCAGTCCGTCTGTCTCCTGGCGGAGCTTCCAGTAGCGCTCGGACCAGCGCGCATGGTCCTCGCGCTCACTGCAGCCATGGCACGGGTGGGCGCGGAGTTCGCGGCGCAGCTCCGCGATCCTCTTTTCCTGGTCCGGCAGGGCGGCAGCGCGGCCAAAGTCGTCGTTCCGGTTCGGCGGCGCAGGGGGCCGGTTCTCCCGGAGCGCGTTGCGGACCGAGGACGCCAGGTCCCGGCGCGACTTGGGGACCTTGGCGTTGAAGGATTTCGGAATCCGGACCCGGGTGATCGGGGCAAGCGGCCCCTCCACATCCTGGGTGCCGATCCGCCGCAGCTGGTTGTCCAGGGTCATCACGGCGGGCCGCGGTTCGCGGGAGTGGTGGTCGGAGCTGAGGACGACGGCGAGGCCGGGCGCCCGGCCGGCGGGCAGATCCACCACATCCCCGGGGAGCAGGCGGCTCAGGGAATCCTCGGTCACGGATTTCCTGGCGCGGGAGCTGGTCTGGGAGGCGTTTTTTTCCGCGTCGGAGAGTGCCCGCCGGATCCGGGAGTACTCGGTGAAGTCGCCGAGGTGGCAGCTCATCGCTTTGCTGAAGCCGGCCAGGGATTCCTCGCGGCTGCGGACCTGTTTGGCCAGCCCGACGACGGAGCGGTCGGCCTGGAACTGGGCGAAGGAGGACTCGAGGATCTCCCGGGCCCGGGGCCGGCCGAACTGGGCGAGCAGGTTGATGGACATGTTGTACGTGGGCCGGAAGCTGGAGTTCAGCGGATACGTGCGGCGGGAGGCGAGGCCGGCGACGGAGGCCGGATCCGTGCCGGGCTGCCACAGGACCACGGCGTGGCCCTCGACGTCGATCCCGCGCCGGCCCGCGCGGCCGGTCAGCTGGGTGTACTCCCCCGCGGTGATGTTCACGTGCGCCTCGCCGTTGAACTTGTCGAGCTTCTCCAGCACGACGGAGCGTGCCGGCATGTTGACGCCAAGCGCCAGGGTTTCGGTCGCGAATACGGCCTTGACCAGCCCGTCGACGAAGAGTTTCTCCACCACCTCCTTGAACGTGGGCAGCATGCCGGCGTGGTGGGCCGCCAGCCCGCGGAGCAGGCCGTCCCGCCAGCTCCAGAAGCCCAGGACGTCCAGGTCGTCCGGGGGGATGTCCTGCGCCGCCTCGTCGACGCGCCGGGCAATGATGAGCTGTTCCTGTTCGGTGGTCAGCCACAGCCCGGCGGCGACGCACTGCGCCACGGCGGCGTCACAGCCGGCGCGGGAGAAGATGAAGGTGATGGCCGGCAGCAGGTCCTGCCGGTCCAGGCTGGCGATGACCTGGGGGCGGCTGGCCTTCCGGACCGGGCTGCGCGTCCCGCCCTGGGAGGCGTCGTCGCGCTGGTTCCGCTGGCGCCGGACGTTGCGGCCGCCCTGGCCGAAGCGGCCGCGGAAGTTCATCTGGCTCTCGGCGCGTGCCATCGAGAGGAGTTCGGGGTTCACTTCGAAGCCCGGGCGGGTGGTCAGGTCCGCGGTTTCCGTGGTGGCGGACACGGCGGACACGGCGGCCTCTCCGGCCGGGGCGATCTCGTCGAAGCTGGTGTCTCCGGCGAAGAGGTCCACGATTTTCCGGCCCACCATCACGTGCTGCCAGAGCGGGACCGGCCGGTGCTCGGAGACGATCACGTCGGTCTGGCCGCGCACGGTATCCAGCCACGCGCCGAATTCTTCGGCATTGGATACGGTCGCGCTGAGCGAGGCGACCTGGACTTCGCTGGGCAGGTGGATGATGACCTCTTCCCAGACGGCGCCCCGGAACCGGTCCGCAAGGTAGTGCACCTCGTCCATCACGACGTAGCCGAGATCGGCCAGGGTGCTGGAGTCCGCGTAGAGCATATTGCGCAGCACCTCGGTGGTCATCACCACAACGGGGGCATCGCCGTTGATGCTGGTGTCGCCGGTCAGGAGACCCACCCGGTCGGCACCGTACTTGTCGGCGAGTTCGGAGTACTTCTGGTTGCTCAGGGCCTTGATCGGGGTCGTGTAGAAGGCCTTGAGGCCGCGCTGGAGTGCCAGGTAGATGGCGAACTCCCCGACGATCGTCTTGCCGGCGCCCGTGGGGGCGGCCACCAGGACGCCCCGGCCGGCCTGCAGGGACAGGCACGCGTCGCGCTGGAAATCATCAAGTTCGAAAGCGAGCGAACGGATGAAGCCGCCCAGATAGGTTTTGGCTTCTGCGGCCCGCTCGGCACTGGCTCGGTAGCGTTCAGACGGCGATTCCGGCCCGGGTAGTGAGGACATGCTTCCAGCCTAGTGCGCCAAGGGCTAGAGATTCTCCAGCTCGGAGCTGGAAGTCCCCTGGTCTGCGGTCGCTTCCGTCTCGGCGGCCCTTTTGACCGCGCGGCGTTCGCGGCGGCGGTCGTTGAGCAGACACAGTCCGATGGCGGCAAAGAAGAGCAGCAGCATGGGGCCGGCGAGGTAGAACATGCTCATCGCGTCCGCGCCCGGCGCGGCCATGGCGGCGAAGAGGCAGACCAGGAAGACGGTGATGCGCCAGCTCTTGACGAGCTGCTTGCCCTTGATGATCCCCGCCAGGTTCAGCCCGACGAGGATGACCGGGAGCAGGAAGGCGATGCCGAAGGCCAGCAGGAGCCGGAGCACGAACGACAGATACACCTGGGCGCTGATGAAGTTGGAGCCGCCGGAGGGGGTGAAGTCGGTCAGCACCCGGACCGCGTTCGGAAGAACCAGCCACGCCAGCAGGACGCCGCCGACAAACAGCGGGACGGCGGCAGCCACGAAGGACAGCGCGAGCCGGCGTTCCTTCTTGTGCAGGCCGGGGACGATGAAGGCCCACAGCTGGTAGAGCCAGACCGGGCTGGCGACGATCAGGCCCAGGAAGACCGAGACCTGGATCATCAGGTCAAAAGAACTGGCCACGCCATCAAAATTGAGCGTCGCCTGCCGGCCTTCACGCACGTTGAGGTCGCTGATGGGTTTGATCAGCGCCGCGAGCATGGGCTGGTAGACGAGGAATCCGGCGACGGTGCCCAGGATGACGGCGATCGCGGACTTGAAGAGGCGGTTCCGCAGTTCTTTGAGGTGATCGAGGAGCGCCATCCTCCCCTCGGGGTTCGACCGGCGGCCCATGGTTACTGCCACGCGGTGTTAGGCGCGGTTCGGCGGCGGAACGTCGGTTCCGTCTCCGGTGCGCGTTTCCGTGCCGTTGGACTTCGGGTGGTTCACGACCCGGCCCTCAACCGGCTCGGAGCCGTCCGTGGAGTCCGTGGAGCCGTCCTTCTTCATCTCGCGGACTTCCGACTTAAAGATGCGCATCGACTGGCCAAGGCTCCGGGCCATGCCGGGCAGCTTCGGTGCAGCGAAAAGCACCAGTGCCAGGACGATGATGATGATGAGATGCCAGCCTTCAAGCCTCATGACGGGAGGTCCTTTCGTTTGAATACATCCTATGTCTAACTGAATTCGATGTCGTGCAGCCGCTGGGGCTGGCCGCGGTCCAGCTTGCGCTGGACGCGCCGCATACGGCGGACTTCCCGGCGGGCGGACTTGGCTGCACGGTAGTCATGACCCGTCTGCGCGGGCGAGGCAAACACGGCCGAACCGGGCGCGGCGCGCGGGCCGGAGCCGTCCCCGGCCTCGTCGCCGTCCGAGCCTACGCGGCCCACATGAACATCGGCTGAACCGGAGGTAACCGGGCCGGACGGGATCGTGGAGAACCGTTCCCCCGCTTCCCCGAGTTCCTTGACCGTGGCCATGAACTTCCGGAACAACCGGACGCCGAGCACAACGAAAAACAGCAGCGACAGCGCTACGAGCGCTATCCAGATCACGATCCAGGTCCACCAAGGCATGCTGAGTAGTCTAGCCGCCGCACCGGCTAGTCTTCATATTGGGCCAGGGCCGCGGCAAGCCACTCGCGGGAAGCGTCCGCGAGCTCTTCGGGCTGCAGGATCCGGGCCGTCCCGCCGTGCTGGGCCACCAACATCGGCAGCCAGTCGGTGCTGCCGAAGCGGATTTCGGCCAGCAGCCCGCCGTCGGGCAGTTCCGCCGTACGCTCCGCGTAATACTCATCGGCGAGGCCGATGCCGCGCCGGGTCAGTTCCACCACCACCATCGTGTCGTCGTCGTTGGCGGTGAAGAGTTTGACCGGGAAGCTGCCGCCGGGCCGGGCCGTCTCCGAGGCGGGCCGGCCGGTGGTTTCCAGGGCTTCGATCCGGTCCAGCCGGAAGTTGCGCAGGCCGTGCGCCGAATGGCAGTAGGCCTCGAGGTACCAGGTGTTGTCCAGCGAGTAGAGCCGCAGCGGATCAATGTCCCGTTCGGAGACGGTATCCCGGAGGGGCGAGAAATAGCGCAGCCGCAGCTGTTCGCCGGTCCGGATGGCCTCACGTGCCGTTTCCAGGGCTGCGGAGTTGCCTGGTCCCACCTCGGGGCCGGACAACGCGGCCGCCTTGAGCCCTTCCTCCCCTGCCGCAGCCATGAGTTTGAGCGTGACGGATTCCAGCGCGCCGCCTTCGGCCAGCTCCGGCAGGCCATTGAGCGTTTCCAGGCCGGTCAGCAGGGCACACGCCTCTTCCACGGTGAACCGGACGGGCCGGTTCAGGTCCAGGTCCTGGGTGATGGTGACATGGTCGTCGTCCCACTGGATGTCCAGCAGGTCGTCAGGGTAGCCCTCGGGCAGGCCGGAGCAGATCAGGATCCGCAGGTCCGCTTCCAGCTCCTCGCGGGTGATGCCGAAGTTGGCCGCCACTTCGCTGATGTGCAGGCCCTGATGGTGCACCAGGAACGGCACGAGCTGCAGCATCCGGGTCAGCTGGTCCTCGGAGGTGCGTTTGCGGCCGTGGCGCGGTGCGGCCGGAGGGAACGCGATCGGCGGGACGGGTGCGGCGGCGAACCCGGCTGCGGACGCCAGCCGGCGCCGCACGGAGTCAACGAGTCCGGGCGGGGACACCACGAGGACCCGGGGCCCGTAGGAGGCGAGTTCCTCGGCGAGGACCTCGGCGTCCCGGTAGGGCACGCTGAGCCGGTCCCGGCCGGCGGCGGGCAGTGCCGTGCCGGGTTCCGGATCGACGGGGCCGGCGAGGGCCCGTTTGCGCAGGCCGTGCAGCCGGCCGGCCTGGACGTCGACGACGGCGGTCCGGACCGGCAGCTCCGGCAGCCCGGCCAGTTCGGCGCGCACATTGAAGTCCGCCGGCGGGGTGAAGCGCTCTTTGTCCAGGACGGTCACGGCGGACGTGAGGCGGGAGAGGCGGAAGAAGCGCTTTTCCCCGCGGGTCCTGTCCCGGGCAACGAGGTACCACTGGCCGAATCGGCTGCCGAGGCCCCAGGGCTCCACGAACCGCTCTTCCTCCTTGCCCGTGCTGCCGGCGAGGTAGCGGAAGCTGACCGGGTGCTGGGCGTGCATGGCGGCGACGAGGTCCTCGAAAGCCTGGCCGGCGGGCCGGATCCGCGGCTGGACCCCGGCGGGGAGCTCGGCGTCGACGAGGCCGCCGGAGGCCTGCAGTTTGCGCACGGCATTGACGGCCGCTGAGCCCAGGGCGGCGTGTTCCCACAGCTGGGCCGCGAGGATCAGCACGGTACATTCCGCCGGGGTCAGGCTGACGTCCGGAAGGCGGTTGGATTCCTTGCCGATCCGGTAGCGGGTGGTTGCCGGGTCATCGGATCCCCAGCCCAAATCCGTGACCGTCTCGACGTCGAAACCGAAGCGCCGCAGCTCGCCCTTGTCGCGTTCGAACCTCCGGCCGAAGGCGACGTCGGTGCTGGTGGTGTCGTGGTACACCTTGTCGCGCAGCTCACTGCGGCGCAGGCCGTACGTGGTGTTGAGCAGGGCGATGAGCAGGTTCAGGAGGCGTTCTGCACGTGAGGCTGACACCCCGCAAGGGTACTAAAGTCCCTGCCCGAAACTGACAAAAGCGCGGCAACAGCCGGAAGAACTTTTCCGATTGTTACCGCGCCTTGTGGATCATGCCGGCGCCCGGTGGGGACGGCCGGCAGTGACAGCCGCTGAGTGACTAGCGGACGCCGACGAGGTCGACGACGAAGATCAGGGCCTCGTTGGGGCCGATCGCTCCGCCGGCGCCGCGCGAGCCGTAGGCCAGCTCGGAGGGGATTTCCAGACGGCGGCGGCCGCCGACCTTCATGCCCAGCAGGCCCTGGTCCCAGCCCTGGATGACCTGGCCGACGCCGACGCGGAAGTCGAGCGGTGCGCCGCGGCCCCAGGAGGCGTCAAACTCTTCGCCGGTGGACCAGGCTACGCCGACGTAGTGGGCGGAGACGGTGTCGCCGGTCTTGGCCTCCGCGCCGTCGCCCTCGATCAGATCGGTGATGACCAGCTCGGTGGGAACGTCGCCCTGGGGGAAGTCAATTTCCGGCTTCTCGCGGTCAAGCTTGCGCTGTCCAAATGACATGGTTGCTCCTTCTAACGTTGGGGTGGTGCGGGTGTGGTGGTTACTTGGTGCCGAGGATGTCCACGACGAAGACGAGGTCGCCTTCAGGCTGGCCGCTGGCAGCAGTGGCGTCGGGGTAGGCCAGGTCCTTGGGGATGACCAGGAGGACACGGGAGCCGACCGTCTTGCCGGCCAGGCCCTGGGTCCAGCCCTTGATGACACCGGTCAGCGGGAAGGTGGCCTTCTCGCCGCGTTCAAAGCTGGAGTCGAAGACCGTGCCGCCGGCCAGCGTAACGCCGACGTAGTTCACGGTGAGGGTGTCGGTTTCCTTGACCTCGGGGCCAGTGCCCTTGATGAGGTCCTGGGACACCAGGGCGGTCGGGGCGGCGACGCCCTCGACGGAGATCTCCGGGATGCCCTTGTCGTTGTCCTTCACGGTCGGCAGGCCGGCCGGAGGGGTGACAGTTTCGCCCTCGGGCTTGTCCAGGACCTTGGGTGCGTCCCTGGCGGAGAGCACCTTGACGACGAGGAGCTGCGTGGGCTGCGCTTCGGCGCCCTCAGCGGCTGCGGCGCCGGGAACGGCCAGTGCCAGATGGGTGCCGACCTTCGCGCCTACGAAGGCGTTGTAGATGACGGGGCTTTCGGTCTTGAGCTCCTCGGTGAGTTCGAGCTCCTCCGGATCCTTCGGGAAGGTGTCCTCGAGGGTGGAGCCGTCCTTGCCGCTGAGGGCAACGATGGAGATGGAAGCGACCTGGTTATCCTTGACCCGCTCGCCGTCTCCCTCCTTGACCACCTTGACGGTGGGTTCCTTGACCTCGAGGGGCTGGGTGAATTCGACACCGGGGGCCTTCTTGTCGCCGTTCTCCGTCAGCTTGAGGGAGTCCAGCTTGGCGGTCTCGCCGGCGGACTGGCTGGTGGGCTCCGGGGCGGCTGGTTCGCCGCCGCCGCAGGCAGTCAGCAGCAGCAGTCCGGGAAGAAGAATTGCTAGTAGTCGGCGCACTTAAGAACTTTCGTCGGGGCAGGATGGACGCCTCGCCGGGCAGTTGCCCGCGGCAAGGCAAGCGTTGGCCGCGAACGGCACCCCTTCAGAATAACGCGGAAAGCTGGGTGTCAGCCCATAGAGTCCAGCAACGCATCCACCCGTTCGTCCACACTGCGGAACGGGTCTTTGCACAGGAGGGTCTGGTGGGCGCGGTCATTGAGCTTCAGGTGCACCCAGTCCACGGTGTAGTCCCGGCCCAGCTCCTGCGCCCGCCGGACGAAGTCGCCGCGGAGCTTGGCACGGGTGGTCTGCGGCGGGGCGTCCACGGCGTCCTTGACCGCGGGGTCCTCCACCACGCGGCGCACAGCCCCGCGGGACTGGAGCAGGTAATAGAGCCCGCGGGTGCGCGAGATGTCGTGGTAGGTCAGGTCCAGCTGGGCGATCCGGGGCGCGTCGAGGCCCAGGTTGTGCCGTTCGCGGTAGTTGTCCATGAGCTTCTTCTTGATCGCCCAGTCCACTTCGGTGTCGATCCGGCTGGTGTCGCCGCTTTCGATCGCCTCGAGGGTGCGTTCCCAGAGGTCCAGGATCAGCGGGACGTGGGGATTGTGGGCGCCCTGCTCTGCGACGAAGGCGGTGACCTTGCCCAGGTATTCGCGCTGGATCTCCAGGGCCGTGAGCTGCCGGCCGTTGGCGAGCCGGACGAGGGCGCGGCCGCTGAGGTCGTGGGAGATTTCCCGGATGCTGCGGATCGGGTTCTCCATCCGCATGTCGCGCATGATCACCCCTGCCTCGATCATCCGCAGGATCAGGTCAACGGTTCCGACCTTGAGCAGCGCCGTGGTCTCGGACATGTTGGAGTCGCCCACGATCACGTGCAGCCGGCGGTAGAACTCGGCGTCGGCATGCGGCTCATCGCGGGTGTTGATGATCGGCCGTGACCTCGTTGTGGCGGAGGAGACGCCCTCCCAGATGTGGTCGGCGCGCTGGGAAAAGGCGAACGTGGCCCCGTGCGGGGTCTTCAGGATCTTGCCGGCGCCGGCGATCAGCTGCCGGGTCACGAGGAACGGAATCAGGATCTCGGCCAGCCGGGAGAATTCGCCGCGCCGCGGGATGAGGTAGTTCTCGTGGCTGCCGTAGGAGTTCCCGGCGGAGTCGGTGTTGTTCTTGAACAGGTAGACCGTGCCGTTGAAGCCCTCCGCCGCGAGCCGGTCCTGCGCCTCGTCGACCAGGTCGTCGAGGATCAGTTCCCCGGCTTTGTCGTGTGCGATCAGCTGGGCGAGGTCGTCGCATTCGGCGGTGGCATACTCCGGGTGGGATCCGACGTCGAGATACAGCCTGGACCCGTTGGTCAGGAACACATTGGAGGACCTGCCCCAGCTGACCACCTTGCGGAACAGGTAGCGGGCCACCTCCTCGGGGGCCAGCGGGCGGGACTCCGGGCTTGAGTAGGAAATCCCGAACTCGGTCTCGATGCCGAAAATGCGCTTGTCCATCTCAGTTCTCCTCAACCAGCAGTGCGGTGACGTCTGCGTCTTCGAGCCGGCGGAAGGCACGGCGGGTGCCGCGGCGGCTCTCCGAATCCCGGTCCAGCACCGCCACCTCCACGGCCGACGCCGGCAGAGTGGTGCTCTCCTTGTCCGCCACGAGTCCGGACAGGGCAAGCCTGATGGCGCCGGCGAAGTCGAGTTCGCCCTGCCAGCCCGCGGCGACGGCCTCGGATACCTTGTCCGCCTGGCCGCCCATTACGATGAAGCCGTTCTCGTCGGCGATCGACCCGTCGAAGGTCAGCCGGTAGAGGTGGTCCTCTTCCGGGGAGGACCCCACCTCGGCCACGGCCAGCTCGACCTCGAAGGGTTTCTGCTCCGCGGTGAACACGGCCCCCAGGCTTTGGGCGTAGACGCTCGCGAGCCCCCTGGCCGTGACGTCCTCCCGGTCGTAGGAGTAGCCGCGCACGTCGGCGTAGCGCACGCCCGCCTGGCGGAGGCTTTCGAATTCGTTGTATTTGCCCACGGCGGCAAAGGCGATCTTGTCGTAGATTTCGCCGATTTTGTGCAGTGACGGGGAGGGGTTCTCGGCCACGAGGGCGATCCCGTCGCGGCAGCTGATGACCACCACGGAGCGCCCGCGGGCGATGCCTTTCCGCGCGAAATCCGCGCGGTCCTTCATCAGTTGTTCGGGCGATACGTAGAACTGCTGGGTCATCTCAGGCCTCCCGCTGGGCCACGGCCCTGGATTCTATGATGGTGCCGGCCATGGCCGCGAGCTCGCGTTCCGGAACCCGGAAGGCCCCGGTGCGGTTGACGATGTAGACCACGGGCCAGAGCTGCCGGACGGGGTCCGGGCCGCCGGTGGCGGAGTCGTCGTCGGCGGCGTCGTAGAGCGCCTCGACGGCGACTGCGACGGCCTCCTGCTCGGGGAGGTTGGGCCGCCAGAGTTTCTTGAGCGCGCCGCGGGCAAACATCGAGCCCGACCCGACCGAGTGGTGCTCCTGCTCCTCGTACCGTCCGCCGGTGACGTCATAGGAGAAGAGCCGGCCAAGGCCGGCGGGACGGTCGAAGCCGGCAAACAGCGGGACCACGGCGAGGCCCTGCATCGCCATCGGCAGGTTGCTGCGGATCATGGCCCCGAGCCGGTTGGCTTTGCCGTCGAGGCTCAGGAGGGTCCCTTCGATCTTCTCGTAGTGTTCGAGTTCGACCTGGAAGAGCCGGGTGATGTCGAGCGCGATGCCCGCAGTCCCGGCGATGCCGAGCACGGAATACTGGTCCGCCGGGAACACTTTCTCGATGTGCCGGCTGGCGATGACGTTGCCCATCGTGGCGCGCCGGTCCCCCGCCATCAGCACCCCGCCGGCGTAGGTCAGGGCCACGATCGTTGTCCCGTGCGGCGCCTGCAGGGGTGTGACGGGGTGGCCCGCCGGAAGCTGCTGGCCCTGGCCGAAAGCCAGTTGGCCGAACGGCAGTAAGTCGGGGCGTTGGCGCTGCAGATGTTCAGTGAAGGAGGATGTGGCGTTGGCTGCTACCTGGTTGGCGGTGGTTTCCTGCACTGGTGCACTCCCTCAACGTAGTGAATCAACGACTTGGCCCTCAGCCCTGTGGCGGCGCAACGCCGGGCCGCCGCGGTCCGGCCGCGCTATTGGCCGCCCTTTTGGACGAACGCGCGGACGAACTCTTCGGCGTTGGACTCCAGCACACCGTCGATCTCATCGAGCAGATCGTCGACGCCCTGGGTGGCGGCTGACGCCTGTCCCTCCGCGGGAGCGGGAGGGGCCGCGGGGACGTCTTCGTCGACTTCGGTGTCCCGCGACTGCGGCTGCTGCTGCTCCTGGCCTGCCATGGTTTTCTCCTTCTGTCCGTCCCCTTATTCGCAAGGGACATCCTGTAAGCCATATTGCCACGCCGGGGGCCCCGGCGGGGCGCTTTTCGCTAGGAACCGGGTGGGAGTCCCAGCAGTTCGGCGAGGAACGGCCCGGCTTCCCGGTGCCGCGCGAACAGTCCGCCGGTGAGGGCCTCGGTGCCGCGCAGCGGTTCCCTGGTGGGGACCCGCTGAAGCCTGCCGCGGCCGGGCACGTCGAAGATCACGGAGTCCCAGCTGGCACCGACAACGTCGGCCCCGAAACGGCTCACGCAACGGCCCCGGAAGAAGGCCCGGGTGTCCGACGGCGGTTCGGTGACCGCCCGCTGGATCACTGCGTCGTCCACGATCCGCTGCATGCGGTCCCGTGCCAGCAGACGGTAGTACAGGCCTTTTTCGGGCCGGATGTCAGCCCACTGCAGGTCCACGAGGCCCAACCGCGCGTGGCCCCAGTCCAGCCCGTCGCGTTCCCGGTAGCCGTCCAGCAGGGAAAGCTTCGCGAGCCATTCCACGGACGTCGCGGCCGCCGCCCGGTCGCCGGCCAGTTCGGTCAGCGTCGCCGACCAGCGTTCCAGCACCTCATGGGTATGCCCGTCCCCGTCCACGGCGTCGGCAACTCCGGTGTCCTGGGCATGTTTTGCGGCGGCTTCGTAGTAGATCCACTGCAGGTCCAGGGCGGTGATCCGCCGGCCGTCGAGGAGCCGCACGGTGGCCGTGAGCGAGGTGTCATGGCTGACGGCCTGCAGGGCGGCGACCGGCTCGTGGACCTCGAGCCTGGGCGCCAGACCGGCCTCGATCAGGCTCAGCACCATCGCCGTGGTGCCGAATTTGAGGAAATTGGAGGCCTGGCTGAGGTTGGCGTCACCGATGATGACGTGCAGCCGCCGGTACTTGTCCGCGGTCGCGTGGGGTTCATCGCGGGTGTTGATGATCGGGCGGCGGATCGTGGTCTCGAGGCCGACTTCGGTCTCGAAAAAGTCTGCCCGCTGGCTGATCTGGTAGCCGGGGCGGGAGCCGTCCTGTTTCATGCCGACCCGGCCGGCGCCGCAGATGATCTGGCGGGTGACGAAGAACGGCGTCAGGCCGCGGACAATGTCCCCGAACGGCACCGAGCGGGGCATGAGGTAATTCTCGTGGGATCCGTAGGAGACCGACTTGTTGTCGGTGTTGTTCTTGTACAGGTTGACCGGCGGCAGCTCAGGGTCGGCCGCCAGCCGCCGCACCGCCGCAAGCGCCACGAGGTCCCCGGCGGCATCCCAGGCCACGGCGGCGCGCGGGTTGGTCACTTCCGGGCTGGAGTACTCGGGGTGGGCATGGTCCACGTACAGCCGGGCGCCGTTGCCCAGGACCATGTTCATCAGCAGCGTTCCGGACTCGTCCTCGCCGTCGGACTCCAGTTCCTGCCGCCCGTAAGCGAGGGCGACGGCCTCGGCGTCGAGCACGGGCGGCTGGTCGGTCAGCTGGGCCGGTTCCGCCTGGCTGCGCTCCAGCGTCCAGCCGCGGGCGTCATGGAGCGGTTCCTCGTCGGTGTAGTCCCAGCGGGTCTCGGCGCCGCCGGCGGCGCGCTGCCGTGTCACCTGGGCGTACGCCTGGATCACGCGGGCGGACATCATCGTGGCGTTGGCGCCCGGGGCGGAGGGCGCGTGGATGCCGTATTCGGTCTCCGAACCCATCACCCGCATGGCTCCGCCCGCCGGCAGCGCGCCGGAGGCGCCGGCCGGTCTGCCGGGCACCGCCGAGGTCACAGGTACTGGCCCGTGTTGGGCATCGTCTCGATGGACTTGCCGGGTTCCTGCCCCGCCTTGCCCTGGACGATGGTGCGGATGTACGTGATGCGTTCGCCCTTCTTGCCCGAAATCCGCGCCCAGTCGTCGGGATTCGTGGTGTTGGGCATGTCCTCGTGCTCGCGGAACTCGTCCACCACGGCGCGCAGCAGGTGGTCGATCCGGATGCCCTTCTGGCCCACGGTGAGCAGGTCCTTGATGGCGTACTTCTTGGCCCGGTCCACGACGTTCTGGACAACGGCGCCGGAGTTGAAGTCCTTGAAGTAGAGCATCTCCGTGTCGCCGTTGGCGTAGGTGACCTCGAGGTATTCGTTGGACTTGTCGGTGGAGTACATGGCCTCCACGGTGCGCTGGACCATCGCATCCACGGTGGCCTGAACATCACCGTGGTGCTCGGCGAGGTCGGACTCGTGGAAGGGAAGGTCTGCGGTGATGTATTTGTTAAAGATGTCCGCCGCGGCCTCCGCGTCGGGGCGGTGGATCTTGACCTTGACGTCCAGCCGGCCCGGCCGCAGGATCGCGGGGTCGATCATGTCCTCGCGGTTGGACGCGCCGATGACGATCACGTTGTCGAGCCGCTCCACGCCGTCGATCTCGCTGAGCAGCTGCGGGACGATGGTCGTTTCCACGTCGGAGGAGATGCCGGTGCCGCGGGTGCGGAACAGCGAGTCCATTTCGTCGAAGAACACCACCACGGGGCTGCCCTCGGACGCCTTCTCCCGGGCGCGGGCGAAGATCAGCCGGATGTGCCGTTCGGTCTCGCCGACGTACTTGTCCAGCAGCTCCGGGCCCTTGATGTTCAGGAAGTAGCTCTTCATGTCCGTTTTGCCGGTGCGTTCCGCCGCGCGGGCCGCGAGGGAATTTGCGACGGCCTTGGCAATCAGAGTCTTGCCGCAGCCCGGCGGGCCGTACAGCAGGATCCCCTTGGGGGCCTTGAGCCCGTGCTCGCGGTAGAGGTCCGGATGCAGGAACGGCAGTTCTACGGCGTCGCGGATCTGCTCGATCTGCGGTCCCAGCCCGCCGATGTCCTGGTAGGTGATGTCCGGGACCTCTTCCAGGACCAGGTTCTCCACCTCGGAGCGGGGGATCTTCTCGAGGGCGTAACCGGTGCGCGAATCAATCGAGAGGGCGTCGCCGACCCGGAGCTTCTGCGCGAGCAGGGCGCCGGAGAGCCGGACCACGCGTTCCTCGTCAGCCCGGCCGACCACCAAGGCACGGTCCGCGCCCAGCATTTCCTTGAGCGTGACAAGGTCTCCGGCCCGCTCGTACCCCAGCCCGGCAACCACCATCAGCGCTTCGTTCAGGAGCACTTCCTGGCCGACCGCGAGCTGGTTCATGTTGACCAGCGGACTGATCCCCACCCGCATCTTGCGGCCGGCGTTGAAGATGTCCACCGATTCCTCGGTGGCGGCCTGCCCGCCGTTGCCGGCGGAGGGCTGCCGTTTGGGGTTCAGCTGCAGCACCGTGCCGAAGCTGTACGGCGGCTGGCCTTCCTGGTCGAGGGCGTTCTTGAGCCGGAGGATTTCCGCCTTGGCGGTTTCCAGCATGCCCACGAGCTTGGAGTTGTTCTGCGTGGCGGCGGCGAGCTGGCGGTCAATATGCCTGAGTTTGTCCCGGAGGATATTGACCTGCCGCTCGGCCACGGAAAATTCGCTGGCGGCGTAGCGGTCACCGTCGGTGGCGTGCGCCTGTCCCGCGGCAGCTGCCGCGTCCTCTGCCGGTGTCAGGCCCGGATCAGTGTTCGGAGTCTCCATCGTGCATCAGCCCCTTCCTGCGCTTCTATTAAGACATTAGCCCCAAGAAGGCAGACGCTGCTGAAGACTTCCGAAATACGGGCTACTTCGTAATATCCGGATCGTCCTTGACGTTGGTTCCGGCAATGGCGTCCCGGGCGGCCCGGCGGAGCTTCTTGTCCGAGACGGCGCGCTCCCCCACGGCGCCCGGCGTCCAGGCGTTGACGTCCTCCTCGTTGAAGCCGGTCTTGGACGGGCGGCGCTTCACCGAGATGCCGGTGACGCCGTCGGCCAGCCTGCGGGTGACGAGCAGGAACCCGGTGTGCGCGACCATTCTATGGTCCGGACGCACCGCAAGGCCCTCGAGGTGCCAGCCGCGGACCATGGATTCCCAGGCGTCGGGTTCGGTGAAGCGGCCGTCGGACCGGATGGCCTCCGCGGTCCGGGACAGCTGCGTCACTGTGGCGACGTAGTTGATCCACACGCCGCCCGGTGCCAGGACGGTGGCGACAGCGTCGAGGCACTCCCACGGGGCGAGCATGTCCAGGACCACGCGGTCCACCGAGCCCGGTTCCTCGGTGCGGACCACTTCCTCCTGGAAATCCCCGATCGAGATCTGCCAGGCCGGGTGCGGTCCGCCGAAGATCGTCTCGACATTGCCGCGGGCAATGTCTGCGAATTCTTCGCGGCGCTCAAAGGAATGCAGGTAGCCGTTGTCGCCCACGGCGCGGAGCAGCGAGATGGACAGGGCACCTGAGCCGACCCCGGCTTCGACAACGCGTGCACCGGGGAAGATGTCCGCCATGGTGACGATCTGGCCGGCGTCCTTGGGGTACACGACGGCTGCGCCGCGGGGCATCGAGAGAACGAAGTCCGAGAGCAGGGGGCGCAGTGTCTGGTACTGCTGGCCGACGTTGTTGACCACGACGGAGCCGTCCGGCTTGCCAATGATCTCGTCATGGTTCAGGAAGCCGCGGTGCGTGTGGAATGCGCCGCCGGCCTCGAGGCTGATCGTGTTCATCCGGCCGCGCTCGTCAGTGAGCTGCACGCGCTCACCTTCCCGGAACGGTCCACGACGGCGGGCTGCGCCGACGGGGGCGGCGGCCGTGCCTGCGGTGCTGCCCGCCGGGGCGGCGGTATGGGGTGCTGCGCGGCCGGCTGTTCCGGCGTCGTCCGTGCTGGTGCTGGCGGCGGTGTCGCTGCTCATGAAGATGTTCCTCGCTCCTGTAAAGCTGGGTGGCCGCGGACGTTGCCGGCGGTCCGGCTGCTTGTGCCCAGGGACTTCAGCCCGGGGCCGGAAATACACGACCGGCAGGTAACTCTACCGGTTCTGGCCGAACATCCGCTTGCCGGCCCCGGCACCCTTGCCCGTGAGGGTCCCCAGGACGGTGGATTGCCGCAGCAGCCCGGTGACGGTTCCGTCGCGGTCCACAACGGCGTACTCCAGGCCGTCGAGCTGGGCCAGGTACTGGATCAGTTCCTGTCCCTTGGACCACTCCGGCACGTAGGCGCCGGCGCCAAGGGCGTACGACACCGCCGTGACGGGTGTTGCCGCGGCGGCGGCCGCGGGAACCGTAGCGAGGGCGCCGCCGTCGACCACGGCGGTGGGACGCCCGTCCGGGCCGTAGAGCACGACGGCGGGAGCGGCCCCGGTGGCACGGTCCCGGTGCAGCGCCAGCACGTCCGCGACGGTGGCAAATTCCGGGAGGCCCACCGCAGGTTCGGCCAGGGCTCCGGCCTCCACCAGCGGCAGCCGGCCGCGCAGCTGCGCCTGCCTGATGGAGGCGCCGGCGCCCATCCAGAGGAAGCTGCAGACGAGGAGCGTGATGAGCATCAGTGAGGTGTCAGGCCGGCCGCCGCTGAGCAGGGGCAGGGCCACAAACCACGCCACGAGGGCAATCACGATGATCCGGCCGCCCCAGCCGGCGGCCACGGTCCCCTTTTCCTGGCTGCCGGTCAGCTTCCAGACGGCCGACTCGACGAGCCGGCCGCCGTCCAGCGGCAGCCCGGGCAGGACGTTGAAGATGCCGATCAGCAGGTTGGCCCAGACGAAGATGTTGGCCAGGATGCCGGCGACGCCGGTGAGCTCGCCGGCGGTCAGCACCAGCCAGCCCGCGCCGGCAAGGACCAAGTTTGCCGCCGGACCTGCCATCGCGACCAGGACGGAACGGCCCGGCGTCGCAGTGAAGCTCTCGAACTGGGTGTGCCCGCCCCAGAGATTCAGGACGATCTTTTCGCTGGGCCAGCCGTAGATCCTGGCGGTCAGCGCGTGCGCGAGCTCATGCACCAGGACCGAGATCAGCAGCAGCACCGCATAGGCGAACGCGACGAAGTACGCGCCGACGCCCAGGTACGGGTTGTTGGCCTGCAGCACCGGGCCGTAGACGATCACGGTGAACGCCGCAATGACGAACCACGAGTAAGCAAGGATGACCGGGACGCCGGCGATGCGTCCCAGCGGGATGCCCTCTTTGCGGCCTTGGTTCTGCGGATCCTGGCCGCTGCGGCCGCGGATGTCGGTGTCAGTCATGGGCCGGCACCAGGGCCGCGCCGCGTTCCCGCCGGCTTACGGGACCGCTGCCGGCCTCGCTGCCGAAGGTCGCGTCCGGGAATTCGTGGCGCAGCGCGACGAGCTCTTCGAGGTCGGCCACGGTGCGCCCCGCCAGGGTGTCCCACATGGCGTGGCGCGGATCGTGCTGCAGGGGCATGATGTGCGGGATGGCGACGGTCAGGACGCCGGAGGCGAGAGCGGCGGCGACTCCCGGCTGGGAGTCCTCCAGCGCGATGCAGTGCTGCAGGCCCAGTTCCGGGTCCTGCTCCTGCAGCAGTTCGACGGCCTTGAGGTAGGCCTCGGGGTGCGGCTTGCCCTGCGTGACGGTATCGCCGGTGACCAGGAAATCGAAGTAGGGCTTGGGCAGGCTGGCCACAATCTCCCGGGCCAGCGGGGCCTCTGACATGGTCACGAGGGCGCAGCGGACGCCGGCAGTGTGGAGCCCCTCCAGCAGTTCACGGGCGCCGGGCCGCCAGGGCACGGAGGTGCGGACCTGGCTGATGACGTGGGCCGTCAGGATGTCGATGATTTCCCGGCGCTCCAGCCTGACGCCGGCGTCCTGCAGGATGCCCGCGGAGAAAACCAGGGACTGGCCCACCAGCTGCATGGCCTTCTCATGGGACCACTGCCCGCCGTGCGCGGCAACGAGGGCGTGTTCGGCCTCAATCCAGTACGGCTCGGTGTCAACGATGGTGCCATCCATGTCCCAAAGCGCGGCTTTGAGGAGGGGCTGGGGGGCTGAGAATTGCATGCCTTCAAGTCTACGGTGCGGCCCTGTGAGGGTCCTGATACTACGCCTACGGCGAATATCGCCCGCGCGTCCGCGATTTCCGGCGCTTCATTCCATGCGGCGGCCGGGTCCTTGGACGTAGGGTGAGGAGATGAATAGCTTCGAGGTTGACCCCGCGGAAACGGGCGACGTGCCCGAGCCGGAACGGCTGCTGCAGCCCGTTCCCGAGGGCCAGCGCATCACGGTGATGCTCGCCGCCTTCGAAGGCTGGAACGATGCCGGGGAGGCTGCCAGCGATGCCCTGCGCTACCTCAACAAGCTCTGGGCCGGCAAGAAGGTCGGCACGGTCGACGCCGACGAATACTACGACTTCCAGTTCACCCGGCCCACGATCCGCCGCACAGCATCCGGGGAGCGGAAGATCAAGTGGCCGTCCACCCGCATCTTCAAGGCCAGCGTCCCCGGCACCAACGTGGACGTCATCTTCGTCCAGGGCACGGAGCCGTCCTACAAGTGGCGGGCCTACACCGCCGAGCTGCTGGTTCATGCCGAGGCGCTGCACGTGGACTACGTGATCCTGGTCGGCGCCCTCCTCGCCGATGTGCCGCACAGCCGGCCGATCCCGGTGAGCGCGTCCACGGATGACCCTGCGCTGCGTGAACGGTTGGGCCTCGAGGCCTCGCAGTACGAGGGTCCGGTCGGCATCGTCGGGGTCCTCGCCGAGGTTGCGCTGCTGGCCGGGCTGCCCACGGTCTCACTCTGGGCGGCCGTGCCGCACTATGTGGCGCAGGCGCCGTCCCCCAAGGCCCAGCTCGCGCTGCTGCACCGGATTGAGGAGCTACTGCAGGTGCCGCTCGACACCCAGGACCTCGTTGAGGAATCCGACGCCTGGGAGCGCGGCGTTGACGAACTGGCCACCGAAGACCCCGAAATCGCGGTGTACGTCCGCCAGCTCGAAGAAGCGAAGGACACCGCCGACCTTCCCGAGGCCAGCGGCGAGTCGATCGCCCGGGAATTCGAGCGCTACCTCAAGCGCCGCGGCAAGGACAAGCCCTAGCGCAATGACACGTTTGGGCCCCGGCTCCGGAGGCCGGTCCCTAGACCTCGACGCCGAGCAGCGCGTTGACGGCGTCGCTGACCAGTGCGGCGTCCAACGGGGATCCCGCGCGGCCATCCTCGAGCGCGGCCCTGGCCCAGTCATCCACGGCGGCCAGGGCGCCGGGGGCGTTCAGGTCGTTGGAGAGTTCGGCCCGGAGCCGGGACACCAGCCCGGCGGCTGAGCCTTCGGGGGCCGTGGCGAGGGCGGCCCGCCAGGTGCGGAGCCGTTCCTTGGCGGCGGCGAACCCGGCTTCGGTCCAGGACCAGTCGCTGCGGTAGTGGTGGGCCAGGATGGCCAGCCGGATCGCGGCCGGCTCCTCGCCGTCGGCGCGGAGTTTGGACACCAGGACGAGGTTTCCCTTGGACTTGCTCATCTTCTCGCCGTCGAGTCCCACCATGCCGGCGTGCGCGAAGTGGCGGGCCAGCGGCACCCCGGAGAGGGAGTAGGCATGCCCGGCACCCATTTCGTGGTGCGGGAAGATCAGGTCCGAGCCGCCGCCCTGCACCGTGAACGGGGCGGGCAGGTACTTCTGGGCGATGACGGTGCATTCGATGTGCCAGCCCGGCCGGCCCTCCCCGAGCGCGCCGCCGGGCCAGCTCGGTTCGCCCTCGCGGGCGACCCGCCACAGCAGCGGGTCCAGCGCCTGCCGTTTGCCGGCCCGCCCGGGGTCGCCGCCGCGCTCGGCAAAAAGCTCCAGCATCTCGGCGTCGGACAGCCCGGAGATGGCGCCGAGGGTCCAGGCGTCCGTGGCATCGGCGGAGTGCTTGCCGGCCGCTTCGACGTCGTAATAGACATCTCCGTCCGGCTCGCCGGCAGTGCCGGCCACCCGGTAGGCCAGACCCCGCTGCACCAGCCGCTCGATGGCAGGCACGATCAGGGGAATGGCTTCAACGGCGCCCACATAGTGGTCCGGGGCGAGCACGTTGAGCGCTTCCATATCTGTCTGGAAGAGCTCGATCTGGCTGGCGGCGAGGTCGCGCCAGTCCACGCCGGTCGCCGTCGCGCGCTCCAGCAGGGGGTCGTCGACGTCAGTGACGTTCTGCACGTAGGCGACCTGTTGGCGGCCGTCCCGCCAGGCGCGGTTGAGCAGGTCGAACGCGACGTAGCTGGCCGCATGCCCCATATGGGTTGCGTCATACGGGGTGATTCCGCAGACATACATTGACTGTTCGCCTGCTGCCCCGAGGGTGACGACGCCGCCTTTGACGGTGTCGAAGAGGCGGAGGGCAGCCATGCTGCCGGGGAGCTGGGGAACGGGGCGGGAGATCCAAGACTTCACAGCCCAAGCCTAGTGCTAGGCGCTGATGACGTTGAAACCGAGCAGCAGGTACAGCGCCAGGCCCAGGAGAATCCGGTACCAGACGAAGAGCCGGTAGGTGTGCGTGGAGACGTACTTCAGGAACCAGCCGATGATGATGTATCCCACCACAAACGCCACAGCCGTCGCAAGGGCCGTTTCCGGGAGGCTGTAGGGGCCGGTGATGCCGTCCTTGGAGACCACCTTGTAGAGCTGGTACAGGCCGCTGCCGAACACGGCCGGGATGGCCAGCAGGAAGGAGTAGCGGGCCGCCGCTTCCCGGGTGTAGCCCATCAGCAGGCCGGCGGTGATCGTGCCGCCGGAGCGGGAGACCCCGGGAATCAGGGCCATGGCCTGGGCGAGGCCAAAGATGATGCCGTGCTTGTAGCCCAGCTGGGTCAGTTCCCGTTCCTGGCGTCCGATGGCGTCGGCAACGGCCAGGATCATGCCGAAGACGATCAGCATGGTGGCGACGATCCACAGGCTGCGGAGCACGGACTCGATCTGGTCCTGGAACAGCAGTCCGAGGACGATGATCGGCAGGCTGCCCAGGATAACCAGCCAGCCCATCTTGGCATCCGGGTGCTGCCGGGAGACTTTACCGCTCAGGGAACCTGCCCACGCTTTGACGATCCTGACGATGTCGCGCCAGAAGTACACAATCACGGCGGTTTCCGTGCCGAGCTGGGTGATTGCCGTGAACGCTGCCCCCGGATCGGAAGCGTTGGGCAGGAACGATCCCACGATCCGCAGATGGGCGCTTGAGGAAATCGGGAGAAATTCGGTCAATCCCTGCACAAGGCCCAAAAAGGCCGCTTCAAACCAGTTCACGTTTATAGACCCTACGTCATGAAGCAGGCGCAATCCCCGTAAGCTTGCTGACATGCAGCAGCGTTATGTCGGCAACAGTGGATTGCGTGTGTCCTCCCTTTCCCTCGGCACCATGTCCTGGGCCCGGGAAACTGATGAGCAGGATGCCTCGGCGCTGCTCCGCACGTTCGTGGACGGCGGCGGGACCCTGATCGACACGGCCGCCTCCTACGGGGACGGCCAGGCTGAGGCGATGCTGGGCGGAATGCTGGGCGATGTGGTTGCCCGCTCCGAAGTGGTGATCTCCACCAAGGCCGGACTTACGACGTCGGATGGCCGGCGCAGCGTCGACACCTCCCGGAACGGACTGCTCTCCGGGCTGGACGCCAGCCTGGCCCGGCTGGGCACCGACTATGTGGACCTCTGGTTCGCCCAGGCCTGGGACCCCAACGTCCCGCTGGAGGAGACCCTGTCCGCGCTCGAGTTCGCCGTGCGCTCGGGCCGCGCCCGCTACGCAGGGGTCTCAAACTTCAACGGGTGGCAGACGGCGAAAGCGGCCGCGGTCGCGGGTTTCCCGCTGATCGCGAACCAGTCGGAGTACTCCCTGCTGCACCGCTCCCCCGAGGCTGAACTCATTCCCGCCGTTGAGGACGCGGGAATGGGCCTGATGGCGTGGGGTCCGGTGGGGCGCGGGGTGTTGAGCGGCAAGTACCGCGGGCACATTCCCGCGGATTCCCGGGCGGCGCATTCGCGGCTCGCCGGGTACGTGGAGCCGTACCTTGAGGGTGCCGCGTCCAGTGTGGTGGAGGCAGTTGCGATGGCTGCGAAGGGTTTGGGGCGGACAGCCCTGGACGTCTCGCTGAGCTGGCTGCTGTCCCGGCATGGTGTGGCGACGGCGATTGTGGGAGCACGCACGCCCGTGCAGCTCAAGGAAATCCTGGATTCCACCCTTGCACCGCTTCCGCCGCAGATTGCCCAGGCGCTGGAGGATGTGTCCAACCCCGCGTAAGCGGAGTCTGTGCTCCGGCGTAAGAGCCGGAATTAGTCCTGGAGGATTTCGAGGTCTTCCTCGTCGTCGACGTCCTCTTCCTCATCGCTGTCGTCCTCCATCACCTGGAGCGGCGTCACTTCGCCATACGCTTCATAGAGCGAGTCGTCGTAGACTTCAAAGGCATCAGCAACGGCAAAAAACGCAGCCTCGACCGCAGGGTCCCCGGCTCCACGGCGGGCCGACACGGCGACGAGATGTTCTTCCAGGGCAGCCGTCAGGGATTGAAGCGCGACACGCGGATCGATGCTCATGACTTCACGTTAGCCGGAAAAAGTAGAAAATGGAGAGCAATGAAGGAACATTTTCTCAGCAGTTCGGTCCGGCGGGAACGGGACTATTTGAGGCAGTACGAGTACCTCGTACTGACGGTAAGTCCCGACGATTCCCTGCCGGAAGCACGCCGCCGCCTGATAGAGCACTCCGAGTACGGGAAGTGGGAACTGGAGCGCAGCGTGCTGTATTTGGGCGGCGGCCGCCGCTTCTGGCTCCGCCGCCGGGTCACCCAGGTCCAGCGGACCGTTTAGGGGATCCGGGATCCGGGATCCAGCGGACCGTTCAGTTTGTCTCGAGCGGTCCCAGCCAGGCGTTGGCCACCGTGTTATGCGCGGATTCGTCATCTGAAGGGTGGAACATTCCGGCTAACACGTCGCGGTACAGCCGTTCCAGTTCGGAACCGCGGAAGTAGCTGGATCCCCCGGAGACCCTGATGGCCAGGTCCACGACCGTGCGGGCTGTCTCGGTGGCGTTCACTTTCAGGCCGACCAGCTTCGGGAACCACTGGCCGCCGTGATCGGCCAGCGCGTCGACGTCGCCGGCCACGCCGGACAGGTGGGGGTACAGTGCGTCCATCGCCATCGCCGCGGCTGCCACCTTCCACCGGCTGTCGGGATCCTGGGCATAGCTGCGCCCGCCGTTCTTGAACGATGTGCGCCGCTTCACGACATCAACCCCCAGGGCAAGGGCCCGTTCGCCGATGCCCGTATAGACCGCCGCGAGCAGCGTCTCGAAGCAGGCGAAGATGGCGAAGATCAGCGGGTCCGCGTTCGGTCCCACCGGCAGCTTCCGGAAGATCCGCTCCGCCGGCACCACTGCACCGTCCAGGACCGTGGTGTTCGACTGACTGGCCCGCATGCCCAGGGTGTCCCAATCCGCGAGGATTTCGTACCCCGGAGTGTCCCGGGTAATGAACCCGTGGACCAGCTGCCCTTCGCCGTTTCCGGCCGAGGCGTCCTTCCCGAAGATCCCCAGCCGGGTCCACGCCGGGGAGAGGCTGGTGAAGATCTTGCGGCCGGTGAAGGCGTAGCCGCCGCCGGGCTGGGGGACGGCCGCGGTGCGGGAGTCGAAGAGCACCGAGTCATTCCCCGCCTCCGAGTTCCCGAACGCGAAGATCTCGCCCTGCGCGGCCTCCCGGAGGACAAAGTCGAGCGAGGAATCGCCCCGGGCGGCCAGGACATGCGCGACGCCGGTCCACACCAGATGCATGTTGATGGCCAGCGCGGTGGCCGGGGCCGCCGTCGCCAATCGCCGCTGCAGCTGCGCCGCCGCGGCAAGCCCGAGTCCCAGTCCGCCGTCGGACGCCGGAACGAAGATCTGCAGGTAACCCGCCGCGGCCAGCTCCGCCAGATCCTCGTGAAAGAAGGCGTTCTCGCGGTCGTAGCCGGCGGCGCGGCCGCGGATCCGTTCCAGCAGGGCATCGGGCAGGACGTCTTCAGGGCTCATGGGCGGGGTGACTTTCAGCTGTCAGTAGTTCGTAAGCAGGGTGTCCAGCACCCGTGCGCCGAATTTCAGGGAGTCGGTGGGGACGCGTTCGTCCACCCCATGGAACATCCCGGTGAAGTCCAGTTCGTCCGGAAGCTGGAGCGGGGCGAACCCGTAGCCGGTGATGCCCAGCCGGCTCAGGGACTTGTTGTCCGTGCCGCCGGAGAGGGTGTAGGGCAGGACCTTGGCCCCAGGGTCCTCGGAGTGCAGCGCGTCGATCATGGAGTCCACGAGGTTTCCGGCGAACGGAACCTCGAGGGAGACGTCGTTGTGGACGTAGCTCACGTCCACGCCCTTGCCGGCAAGTTCGCGGACGACTTCGAGGACGTGTTCTTCCTGGCCGGGCAGGGTGCGGCAGTCGATGAGGGCCTCGGCCGATTCCGGGATCACGTTGTGCTTGTAGCCGCCCTTGAGCAGGGTCGGGTTGGTGGTGTTCTGCAGGGTGGCGCCGACGAAGCGGGCCACGGTGCCGAGCTCCTGCAGGATCTTGTCCGGATCGTCCGGGTCGAATTCCACGCCCGTGAGTTCGGTCACGCCGTCGAGGAACTGCCGGGTGGTGGGGGTGAGCTCTACCGGCCACCGGTATTCCCCGATCCGGGACACGGCACTGGCCAGCCGCGTGACGGCGTTGTCCGTGTTGATCTGGGAACCGTGGCCCGCGCGGCCGTGGGCGACGAGGCGGAGCCAGGAGAGGCCCTTCTCCGCGGTCTGGAGCAGGTAGGTGCGTTGGCCGCCGATTGTGGCGGAAAACCCCCCGACTTCGGAGATCGCCTCGGTGGCGCCGTCAAAGAGTTCGGGCCGCTTCTCGATCGCGTAGCGGGCGCCGTAGGTGCCGCCGGCCTCCTCGTCCGCAAAGAACGCGAAGATCAGGTCCCGCTTGGGTTTGCGTCCGGTGCGGGCAAAATTGCGCAGGACGGAGAGGATCATGGCGTCCATGTCCTTCATGTCCACGGCGCCGCGGCCCCAGATCATGCCGTCTTTGAGCTCCGCACCAAAGGGATCCACCGACCACTGCTCGCGGAGTGCGGGGACAACATCCAAGTGCCCGTGGACGACGAGGGCGCTGGCGGACGGGTCTTCCCCGGCGAGCCGGGTCACCACGCTGGCGCGGCCCGGGGCGGCCTCGAAGATTTCGGCGTCCAGCCCCACTTCCGTCATCAGCCCCGCGGTGTATTCGGCGGCCGCCCGCTCCCCCGGGCCGGAACCGTCCCCGTAGTTGGAAGTATCGATCCGAATCAGTTCCTGGCAGATTCTGACGACTTCGTCCTCGGGCCTGATTTCAGTCATGTTTCACTCCTCGTGGGGTCGGCCTTCTTGTTTGCTTCAGCCTACCCACCTGCCCGGTCGGGCCCCGATTATTTGTTTCGGGAAACTTCATGCTAGAGTCTTTCTCGCTGCTTCGGAGAAAACCGAAACGCTGAAAGGCGAAAAGGTTCACCGAATACCACCTGCGCGGGTGGCGGAATGGCAGACGCGCTAGCTTGAGGTGCTAGTCCTCGAAAGGGGGTGGGGGTTCAAGTCCCCCTCCGCGCACAACAGGAAAAGGCCCTGGAATCCGATGGATTCCGGGGCCTTTTTGTGTCCGCAGGCACCCCGGGTTCCGGGGTCAGCGGGGTTGGGGGTTGGCGGGGTTAGCTGCCCGCCGTCGCGCAGGTGGTTTACATCGAAGACGGGAAACGCAAAGACGGATCTGTCACCTTCTACGGGTAGGTGGATCGACCCGGTTACCAGACTGCGCGAGTGGCACAAGAAGGACTCAGAGGAATGCGCTGACTGGCAGGGTGGGAGAAGGCTATGCGAGGCCCGGGGCTCTCAGGGTTCATCACCGGTCGATGGGGACAGGAGGTCCGCCAGCATCGCGCTCAGCGCTGCTGGTATCAGGCCGAGGGCTGCCAGATGGGCATAGAGCCCGTCAGGCATTTCCACGGACAGGCCTCCTACGACCAGCGCGGGCAGCGCCGTCAGTATCGAAACCCAGAGTGGTCGTCCTGTCAGCTTCGCCCATACAGCGGACCCCGCGAACGCGACGGATCCAAGGAAAATCAGCCCGTGGCCTTCCGCATCCGTGGGTGAGCGGACAATGATGCTGAAGGTCATGGCCAGCCCGCAGGCCGTTAGCACGGCAGCAAGCAGGACGAGCAGTGCCCATGCCCCGTCGGCCCAGCGGATACGAACCGTCATGGGTTGACCGTACCTGCCGCCGGAGAGATTGCGATGAGCCAGAAAGCCTCAAGAGTGGCGCTTCGTCGGCATAGCCACTGCTTTGATCGGCGGGAATTGCAGCACCATAAGCATGCTGATTAACTGATTCCAGAACGTCGCACTCCCCCGATACCGCGGGCCTGGCCCATTTCTCAGGCCCCGCGTCGGACCGGACAAGGAAACACACGACAGACCGGAGGAAAGCCCATGACAATCAAGGTCAACAACGCGGCTCTGGGTCATGCCCGGCAGCTGATCAAGGACGCAAAAATCGCCCGAGACACGCGCGATGACTGGAGCGAACACGCTCCTGACGCCGACCAGGAAAACGCGTTCGTCGACAAGCACGGGTACGCCGAATACGGGAAGTGGCACCTCGGCATTGACAGCGAGAAGACGCACGATATGAAGGGACGCTACAGCTTTCCCTTCGGGGATTTCCGGCGGCTGCACCGCTGCGCGATCCTTGCCATTGAGAGCCGGGCCGCCCAGTACGACCACGCCGACGTCGCCAAAGCAGCGAAGTCGCTGCTCGACGAACTCGACAAGGACTGACTGTGGCCAACATCAGTCCTTAAGGGCGTCAAATCCGGATTTGGTTGATCATCATTGACCGGTACGCAGAGCTGCCGCGAACTGTCGTCCCGGCGTCGGGTCGACTCCGAAGAGCGCGGCGTATCGTTCGTGGATCTCCGCCCACTGCTCATGTGCCACCTCTTCGGAGAGGTGCTCGCCGCCAAGATGCGGGTCCAGCCGGGAGAGATAGATCTCCCAGCCGGTTGCCGTTTGCGCAGCGAGAACATGGTCGTCGAGGACGTGAGTGAAGATCAGCCGGCAACCGCCCGCCTCGGCAACGAGCTCGAAGCTTTGCGGCTGGCCGGCGTAGATCCAAGCCAGGCGACGGGGCGGATCGACCTCCGTTACCTCGAGCGTCGCGCCTGAGGCGTCGAAAGTCTCACCCACCGCCGGTGTCCACTCGACGACTGCCGGAAACCAGCTCCCAAGCTCCGCCGGCACGCTGACAGCCCGCCACACGCGGTCCACAGGGTGGGTCAGGCTGCGCTCGAAGCGCAGCGCCGGGCGACCCTCGATCGTTTCCAGGGTTCCGTGGATCAGGGGTTCTCCTCCGGTTGTCGTTTCCGGGGTTTCGTCGGTCACGGGTTCTCCTCCAGATCTAGTTCGGTACGGGTCCTCATAGTCCACCATGGCGCCCACTGTGCGGCATCCCGCCTGCGCCACGACATGGTCGGTGTCCGTTGCCCGGCACGGTTATAGGCTGTTTCCGTGACACCGTCTGCAGATCCCCTCGAAGTCTTGGTCCGGTCCGGCCCGGCCGAGTGGTGGCAGGTCCTTGCCGCCCTGGGTCCATTGGCAGTGCTGATCGCGGCCGTCATCGGTGCCGTCATCAGCCTGCGCATGCTGAAGCAGCGCACCACTGCTGACACGGCGGCCCTGGTCCAGCAACGGGAGGCAGACAACCGGAGCGAATGGTGGCGCCGGACCCAGTGGGCCCTCGACAGCTCGCTCTCCGCAGACCCGGGGCAGGCCGAACTGGGCCTGGGGATTATGGCGGTCCTGGCCGAGAGCGATCTGGCCAGTCCTGAGGAACTCGAGATCATCACCGTCGCGTGGCAGGAACCGCTGCAAACCGCGCCGGCCCAGCCGACCATCGTCCCGCCGTCGGAAGCGGCAGTCCCCGGGAGCAAGGCATCCTCCCGGGACCGCGTTGTTCAAGGCGCCGCCGCGCGGCTGCGTCTCGTCACTGATCGGCGCCTCGGCCTGGCCACCCCGGACTGGGTCAGGGAACTTGCCGCCGGGACGACCCACCGCGGACAGTAGCCACTGGGCGGCGCCTGTTCGGGAGTAGCGGCAGGCATGGCCGTGGTGTGCCCTCCGCGGTCAGACGGTCGGGTCGGGCACGAACTCCCGGACCTCTTGCGCGCAGCGGCAGGCGACGGCGATCTTGGCAGCCCACTTCAACGCCTCGTCGCGGGAGGCCACGTCAACGACGGAGAATCCGCCCAGTCGCTCCTTGCTCTCCGGATACGGGTTGTCGGTGACCGTACCGTCGGTGGCCACCAGGCTCGCCTCCTCGGGGACGGTCATTGCGCCGTCATCGAACGAAATGAGGTATCGCGTCATCCTGTGGCTCCTTGTCCCGGCGGCCTCTCAGCGCCGACTCTCACTTTGCTGCGAACGCCTTGCTCCGGATCCGACGGGCTGGCAGAAAACTTCGCGCGAAGATCACGTTGGTGCCAGAGGCAGACATTATCTTTTGTAGAGAAGATTTCTGAACTTGCTCGACGTGGGAATCTCAGATTCGTGCACTCGTCTCCGACCCTGGTCCGTCTCACCGGCTCGGGCGCGCAGTCCGCAGGCTCAGCGGCCAAGCACGGTGGAGAGCCGATGCCTGCCAGGGATGTTTAGGGCAGACTGGTGGCGTGAGCGGAATCCGGTGGGTGCTGCACGTCGACCTTGACCAGTTCATCGCGGCGGTCGAAGTGCTCCGGCGCCCGGAGCTTGCGGGCAAGCCGATCATTGTCGGGGGTCGGGGCGATCCCACGGAACGAGCCGTGGTGTCGACCGCATCTTACGAGGCCAGGGCGTTCGGCGTGGGTTCCGGAATGCCCTTACGCATTGCGGCCCGGAAAGTGCCCGACGCGGTGATCCTGCCCGTCGATCACGAGGCTTACCTCGCGGCGTCTGAAACGGTGATGGCCACCCTGCGCGCGCAGCCCGACGCCACCGTGCAGGTGCGGGGTTGGGATGAGGCCTTTATCGGCACCGAGACAGAGAATCCGGAGGCGTACGCCCGGCAGGTGCAGGCCGCTGTCCTGGAGCGAACGCAGCTGCATTGCAGCGTGGGCATCGGCGACACCCTGGTCCGAGCCAAGGTCGCCACCGGTTTCGGCAAGCCGGCTGGCGTCTTCCGTCTCACTGCCGGGAACTGGCTTGACGTCATGGGCAGCCGGCCCACCAAGGACCTGTGGGGCGTCGGAAGCAAAGTGTCGGGCCGGCTGGCCAAACTCGGCATCAACACGGTCGCCGAGCTCGCCGCGTCCGACCCCCAAGACCTAGTCCCGGAGTTCGGCCCCAGGATGGGGCCCTGGTACGCGGAGCTTGGACGCGGGGACGGCGCCAGCGTTGTGGACGCCACCCCGTGGGTTGCCCGCGGGCACAGCCGGGAGACGACCTTCCAGCGGGACCTGACCGAGCCCGCCCAGGTGGACGACGCCGTGAGGGAGCTGACAGCGCGTGTCCTTGAGGATGTTGCCGCCGAGGGTCGGCCCGTGGTTGGGCTGACCCTCAAGGTTCGGTACGCGCCGTTCTTCACCAAAACCCATGCGAGGAAGATTCCCGAGACATTCGACCGGGACGAAATCCTCGCGCGGGCCTTGGACCTTGCAGCCGGAATCGAAGCGGGCCGGCCGATCCGGCTCCTGGGCCTGCGCGCCGAAATGGCAATGCCCGACGATGCCCGAAAGGGACATACGCCGACGCGCGGCGGTTGGTGACGGCCTCGCTTGTCTGATACGTCGCCTCCGTCCCGTTTGGGGAATCATCCGCGGGACCAAAGAACCGCAATCATTAACTCAACGCCTGCGTGTTCATCTGCCACTGTGAGCCTTCCGGCGGCCGGAGCCGTTCTTCGAAGGTGCCGCTAGTGTCTTTTGAAGGATCCTGGAACCTCAAGGATAGCCACTGACCTGCCGGACCCAGGGCGACGCCAAAAACAATAACTTGCTTGTCCGGAGTGAGCCCGCCAAGGTCTCGGATGCGGTCTTCGGCAGACCAGCTTTCCAGGCCGTCGATTGTCGGCGCCTCGTAGCCGTATCGGCGGGTGATCTCACCGATGGTGCTAATTGCCCGCAGCCGTCTGGATCTCGGCAACCACGGTCTGCCCCGCGTCGTAGCCCTGCTGCGGCGTACTGTCGTTGCCACGACGTTACAGGGACCGGCGTGCTCACAGGACCCGTCCGGTCGGTGCATCATTTGAGCAGTTCGGTCATGCCCGCGGCCTTCCGGTCATTGTCGGTCAAAGGATCAAGGCCCCAGGCGTCTTCGATCGTTCGCAGCAAGGAATAGTGCGTGTATAGGGTTTCCGAGACGTAGCCCTTCCGCGCCGCGGGTCCGGCGAAGACCGTGACGACCCGGTTGCTGGATCCGCTTCCCTCGTCATAGGTGACCACTAGCAACGAGTTCTTCGTGCTGAACGCCGGTGCGGCGAGGATTTTGGGAACTTCCCGGGCCAGCCAGTCGTCGCCGGACTGAACCGGGCAGTCATGGGTGTCGCTGCACATGTCGGGGGTGATAAAGACGTAGTCCGGCAGGCTGTGGTCCGTCTTCAGGTCGTCGTCCAGCCAGCTGAAGGGCACCACGCGGTCGGTGCACAACTCCCGGTCGCCGGTCACCGAGGGGTAGTACATAAACGGGTTGTGCTTCACCGCGTATCGGCCCGAATCATGGGCCTGGCAGGGTTCGGGCATCCCCTCCGCGTACATCCGCCATTGCCTCCCGGACTCACTGATCTCGTCGGCAATGGTGCGGACCCGTGCCTGGCAGTCACTGTCCGCGGGGTCGCAGTTGCTCCTGATCCCGGCAGTGGTTCCGCTGGTCAGGGCAAGGTAGTTCGGCAGGCTGGGCCGGGTGATCGCGTGATAGTTGGCTGCCAGCGCATACTCCTTCGCCAGGCGGTTCAGGTAGGGCGCATCACCGGCTCCCAGAATCCGGCTGGCGGCCTTGTTCTCCATCACGATGATGACGACATGATCGATCGTGCCCTGCCGCGCCGATCCGGACGGTGACGGTGCCCGCGTCGCCGGCGGGGAGGACGATGCAGCACCCGACGACGACGGCGGCGGCGCCGGGGAGGGTGTCGGCCCAGGAGAAGTGCACCCGGCCAGAAGCAGGGCAAGGAATATGGCCAGGGAGCCTTCGCCGGCGCGCCTCATCGCTACATGCTAGCCGGGCCGGGCATGCCCTGCCAGAGACCGGTATCCTCCGGGGCGCCGGCACACACGCCGCCGCTACACACCGTGATGCAGCGCGGTTTTTATCGTGCCGACGAGTGACCGGTACCTTGGATCGTCCTGCAGCGCGTCGAGCAGGACGGGTCCCCGCGGTCCTGCCAGCGGTATGCGCCAGTTGGGGTACTGCGTGCTGGTTCCGGGCTGGTTTTGGGTCCGGGTTTCGCCCACCGCATCAACCAGCGCGACCCCCAGCAGGGACGAGGGGGTCAGCGCGGTGAAGGCGTACAGCGCTTCGACAGTGTCCTGCACATCCTGGTGTCCCGGCCCGGGCAGGAGGCTGCGCTTCCGCAGGAGTCCGAGCACCGCCTCCTGCTCCGCAGCGGCTTCAGCGCGTTCCTCTTCCACCGGCCGTTGCAGCAGTCCCAGGGATTCGCGGAGCGTCACGTGCTCGCCGGCCAGGTAGCCGGCCGTCGGCGGCAGGTCATGGGTATTGACGCTGGTCAGGCACTGCTGCCGGTACCGCTCCGGCGGAATCGGGCCGTCGGCGTCGTGCTCGAACCAGAGGATCGAGGTGCCGAAGATCCCGCGCCCGGCCAGGTAGTCCCGCACCCACGGCTCGAACACCCCCAGGTCCTCACCGATCACGACCGCTCCGGCCCGCTGCGCCTCCAGCGCCAGGATTCCGATCAGCGCCTCATGGTCGTAGTAGACGTACGTGCCCTCCCCCGGTCCTGCCCCCTCCGGAATCCACCACAAACGGAACAAGCCCAGAATGTGGTCCACGCGGATCCCGCCGGCATGGCGCAGCACGGTACGGAGCATGTCCCGGTAGGCGGTGTAACCCGACTCAGCGAGCCGTGCCGGGTGCCACGGCGGTTGGGTCCAGTTCTGGCCCTGCTGGTTGAACATGTCCGGCGGGGCGCCGACCGTGACGCCCCGGGCCAGGACGCCGGCAAGAGACCAGTCGTCCGCCCCGCCCTGTTTCACGCCCACCGCAAGATCGTGGACCACGCCGATTTCCATGCCCGACCGCCGGGCCGAGCGCTGCGCGGTTTCAAGCTGCTGGTCGCAGAGCCACTGCAGCCAGCGGTGGAATTCGATCCGGCGGGCGAGCAGCGCCCCTTGTTCCTTGCAGTAGGCGGTGTCCGGCGCGGAAGCCGCCCCGGCCCACTGGGGGGCCCCCGGGCCCAGCTTCTCGGCCAGGGCGCACCAGAGGGCGAAGTCGTCGAGTCCCTGCCCCTGTTCGGTGCAGAAGTCCGCAAATGCGCGTGCGCGGGCCGGGTCGCGCGGGACCCCGAAGACCAGCTCAAGGGCGGTCAGTTTTGCCCCGTAACTGGAGTTCCGGTCCAGCAGCCCGGTGGAGTGGTTCGCGGCGTGCAGCTGATTGGCCAGCCGCTCCACCTCGGCCCGGCCTGCCGGGTCGAGGTAGCCGTATTCCGGGATCTCTTCCACCCGGAGGTAGAGCGGGTTGAAGTACCGCCTGGTGGTGGGCAAATAGGGCGAGTCTTCGACCGGCGGCCGTGGTTCGGCTGCGTGCAAAGGGTTGACCAGCAGGAAACCAGCGCCCTCCTCCCCCGTGATGGTCGCCAGGTCCGCGAGGTCCGCGAAGTCACCGATGCCCCAGGACCGTGAAGACCGCACGGAATAGAGTTGAGCGGTCAGTCCCCAGTTCCGCCGCCCGGCGAGCGCCTCGGTCGTCTGGAGCCTTTGCGGTGTGACGACGAGCGGGCACTGGGATACCGTGCCTTCGTGCTCTGCCAGCAGGGTGTGCCAGCCGAGGGGCACATGGTCCGGGACGGCGAAGGTGGCCCGGCCGGTGAGGACGCCGTCGACGTCGACCGGCGCGTCCCAGTTCTCCCGCTGTGTTGCTTCGTACCTGCCGCCGTCCTCGGCAGCGATCCACACGCTGACGGCGCTTCCGTGCGGTACGTGGACATTGACAAGAAGCTCCTGCCCTTCACGGGCAACGGCGACCGGCGGCAGGAGGCGCCGCCAGGGTGCGAGTCTGGCTTCAGCCAGGGACCGTTCCATCTCATCCGCTCCCCCGGCCGGGACCCCCAGCGCGGCGAGGACACCGCGAAGTGTACTGTCCGTGACGGAACGTTCAGCGCCGTCCCAGCCCCGGTAGGAGGTTCCTACACCGTGGGTCGCCGCGAGTTCCCGCAGCAGTTCGGCCGCGCCCGGCCCGTGGTCGTTTTCGTTGTCAATGCCATCCGCCATGGGGGCAACTCTAGACGCTGTCCCCGTGCTTCGTGCCGTGTTGATGGACCGGGGTCTCACCGACCAGTTCGTGCAGGCCCTCGACGGCGCGTGCCAGGGACAGTCCGGGGGACGCAACGATGAATGGCATCAGGAGCCTGTTTTCCTTGTCCAGGTGCAGGGCGAAGATGTTCCGGATGGAGCCGGCGGCCACGGCGGCCGGCACCCCGGTCGATCCCCGCAGTTCCTCGACCAGACCCACGATCACCTGGTGCTCGGCGAGCATCCCCTCCACGAGCAGCCGGCCCTCTGGCATGTTCCTTGGCCCGCCGTACAGCGGACCCTCCTCAGCGAGCGCATGCGGGACGAGTTCGGTCTCGCACCATTCCACCAGGACCTCGTGGGCGTCGTGCTCCGCCACGGTGTCCCCGGTCTGTACGGCACGGGTAAGCGTCGCGGTGAGCGCGTTGAGGCGCTTGAGCATGCTCGCGTGGTGCTGCTCCACGGCCGCCAGGGCTCCGGATTCCTCGTCAGGGTTTTTGTTCAGGGTGTTGGCCGCTGGCTGGTCCATAACGTCTCCCGGTCTGCTTCATGGGGGCACGCCGGTTGCCGGCATGCAGGCTCTCCTCCCCACTGTACGGCGGGGACCCGCCCGGGCACCGGGCCTTTCGGCCCACCCCGGGCTGCGGCCGCACGCCGCGGTTTCCGGCGGCGCCTTTAGACGCGGCGACGACGTCCGCGCTAGCCTTGCAGCCTATGGTTGACGTCGAACGGTTCCGGATTCTCCTGCTCGTGGAGCGCGACCGGAAACTTGCCCTCCTTCCCGCCCTTCGCCGGGACATCGCCTCGGTTAACGCCGCCCGGCAGGATTCGAATGTCGACGACGAGCACGATCCCGAGGGCGTGACGATTGCGTTTGAGCTCTCCCAGGCGTCGGCCCTGCTGGAGCAGAGCCGCCAGGGTCTGGCGCAGGTCGAGGCGGCCCTGGCGAGGATCGACGCCGGCAGCTATGGCAGCTGTGAAGTCTGTGGGGAAGAGATTGCGGAAGGCCGGCTCGAAGCCAGGCCCTGGACACCGTATTGCATCCGGCACAGTGCGGGCCCCGCGGGCACCACGGCACGAACATCAGCATGACCGATGCTGCTGAAACCTGGTGGGGCCGGATCGTGGCCGGATTCACCCAGTCCCCCGTGCCCCACGTCACCGGCACCGAACTTGCCCTGGTGATCCTGATCGCCGTCGCGCTTTCCCTGCCGCGGGTGACCTGGCGGTACTTCGGGCTGCTGGCCACCGTAACCCACGAACTCGGCCACGCCTTCGCCGCGCTTATGACCGGGCAGCGCCTCGGCGGCATCCGCCTGGGCCTGGACCATTCGGGCACGACCACCACCTACAGCAGGCGGCCCCTGGCTGCCGTCTGGTCCACCTTCTGGGGCTACCCGGTGCCGGCGGTCGTCGGCTCGGCCATGGTCTGGAGCGGCTTCAGCGGCTGGGGCCCGGCGGCGATGTCGATCGGAACCCTCATCCTGCTGGCCTCACTGCTGTTCATCCGCAACGGCATCGGGCTGCTGATCACCGCCGGTGCGGTGTTGGCCGCGGTCCTGCTCGTGCTCTTCGTCCCGCCGGAATTCAACAGCCATGTCATGATCGTGCTCGGCCTGGCCCTGCTGGTTGCCGCCGTCCGGGACCTCGGCAAGCTCGGCAACGTGCACCTGCGGCGCCGGGACCGGCTGGCGACATCGGACGCCTATCTGCTCTCCCGGTCCACCCGCATCCCCGCAGCCGTGTGGATTGTGCTGTTCGCCGCCGTGGTCGGTGCCGCCTGGTGGGTGGCCTGGCAGCCGATGTCCGAGGTGTTCGCAGCACTGCCGGGCGCACGGTTGCCCGGGCCGGCTGACCTCCGGGCATAGGCTTGGACCATGAGCCAAACACACACGGACGACCCCGGATTCAGCACGAAGGGTTCCTACGTCACCGGCGGCGAGGAGTTCACCCGGGACACCAACTACATCGAGGACCGGATCACCCGCGACGGCGCCCCGGGCCGGAATGGCGAGCCCGGCTGGCCGGTGGAGCCGGGACGCTACCGGTTGATCGCGGCCCGCGCGTGCCCGTGGGCCAACCGGACCGTGATCGTGCGGCGGCTCCTTGGCCTTGAGGACGTCATATCCCTCGGCCAGCCCGGGCCCACCCACGATGCGCGCTCCTGGACGTTTGACCTTGATCCCGGCGGCAAGGACCCGGTGCTCGGGATGGAGCGGATCCAGGAGGCGTACTTCCGCCGCTTCCCGGACTATCCCCGCGGCATCACTGTCCCGGCCATCGTGGACGTGGCCTCCGGCCAGGTGGTGACCAACAACTTCCCCCAGATCACCCTGGATTTCTCCACCGAGTGGGCCGCCTACCACCGGCCCGGTGCGCCGGAGCTGTACCCGGAGGCCCTGCGCGGGGAGATCGACGCCGTCAACAAGAGGGTGTTCACCGAGGTGAACAACGGTGTGTACCGCTGTGGCTTCGCCGGCTCCCAGGAAGCGTACGACGCCGCTTATGACCGGCTCTGGACTGCCCTGGACTGGCTGGAGGAACGCCTCACCGGCCAGCGCTACCTGGTAGGAGACACGATCACCGAGGCCGACGTCCGCCTCTTCACAACGCTGGCACGGTTCGACGCCGTCTACCACGGACACTTCAAGTGCAACCGGCAGAAACTCAGCGAGATGCCTGCACTGTGGGCCTACGCCCGCGACCTGTTCCAGACCCCCGGGTTTGGCGACACCACGGACTTCGTGCAGATCAAGCAGCACTACTACATCGTCCACGAGGACATCAACCCCACCGTGATCGTTCCGGCGGGGCCCGGACTCGGGAACTGGCTGACGGCGCACGGCCGGGAAGCCCTCGGCGGACGCCCGTTCGGCGACGGAACACCGCCCGGCCCGGTCCGGGCCGGGGAAGAAGTGGCCCCGGGGCACGGGGCGGTCTGAACCGGGCGGTGCCCGGCAGGGGTTCGTCCACTTGTCGCAGCAACATCCCCGCCCTAGGGTGAGCCGGGATGACTACTACAGACGAGGCAACACACACCGGGGGCCCGTCACTGTTTCGGCGGTTCTGGCGGATCGTGGCCGGCAACGTCACGTCGGCGCTGCTCTGGCCACGGCTGCAGCTGGCGATGAAGGCCGGACTGGCCGCGGGAATTGCGTTCGCGATCGCCCCGTTCATGCCCGGCTCCGCGGCCGACTACCCTTATTACGCGCCGCTGGGCGCCCTGGTGGCGATGTACGAGAATGTTGCCGGGTCGATGCGGCAGGGTGTGCAGACGCTTGCGGGGCTGGCGATCGGGGTGGGGCTGGCCTTTGTGCTGTTCATCCTCGGCAGTCCGACGCCGCTGACGGTCGGCGTTGTGATGGCCTTCGGCGTGATTCTGGCCGGACTCCCGAAGATCGGCGCCGGCCGGGACTGGATCCCGACGGCGGCACTGCTGGTCCTGCTGGTGGGCGGCCACAACCCTGACCAGTTCTCCTTCGGCTATCTCCTCCAGATGGGTGCCGGAGTCACGGTGGGCATCCTTGTGAACCTGCTGGTCTTTCCGCCGCTGCACTTCCGCGCGGCCGAGCTCAGCATCGCCGAACTGCGCCTGGCCCTCGCCCAGCAGCTCTGGGACATGGCCAAGGCGCTGAAGGAGAGCTGGCCGCCGGAACACGAAGACTGGTCCAGGCGGTCCGACGCGCTTGAAGCGTCCGCCCGCTCCGTGCGCCTGGCCGTGGAGAAGGCTGACGCCAGCCGGCGCGCGAACCCGCGCCGCAGGCTCCATCCGCGGGACATCGACCTGGACTACCGCAACCTGCGCGACCTGGAACGGGTGACCTTCCACGTCCAGGATGTGACCCAGGTGCTCTCGGATGTCATCTGGGCCAAGGACACCCCCTTTGTCGTGCCCGATGAATACGCCGCCCCGCTCGCCGACGCCATGTCTGCGGTGGGCGACGTCCTGCGCTCACTGCAGGAGGAGAGCCCGGACCGGCAGTCGGAGCTGAGCGAAGCAGCCGACGCCGCTGTCAAGGCCCTGACGGCACGCGTCGGTGCCGAGGAAGCCGCAACCGACGCCCCGAGCGCCGTCGAATCGATCCTGCTGAGCCTGCACCGGATGCTGCGCGTGGCGAAGTCCTCCGCGGACAGCATGTAGCGCGCAGGCGCAGATAAGAGATTAGGCGGCGACGGCGGTGTCCGCCCCTCTCCGGGGCGGACACCGCCGTCGCCTCTTGCTGCGGGCACTACTGGAGTGCGGCCACCGATCCGCTGAAGTGCTTGCGCCCTGAACGCGAGTTCCAGGCGACATAGTCCGAGCGCTGCCACGCCCCGTCAGCGTCCTTGACCGTACTGATGTCCAGGGCCACGCGGGCCGGCAGGAACACCGGCGCCTCGAAGGCCACGTCCCAGCTGAAAGCATCGCCCTTGGCGGCACCCACGTCCGCCAGGGCCCTCGATGCCAGATACATGCCGTGCGCTATCGACCGTCGCAGGCCCAGGGCCTTGGCCGAGAGGACGCTCAGGTGGATCGGGTTGAAGTCGCCGGACACGGCGGCGTAGGCGCGCCCCGTGTCCACGCCCAGCTGCCACAGCGCGGTTGGGTCCGGCGCGGAAAAACCCGCCGGAACCGGAGCGGCTGTGGGCTTGTCGATTCCCGGCAGGAACACGCCCTTGGCCAGATAGCTGGAGACACCGCGCCAGCGCACGTCCTGCTCCCCCGCACCGCGCACTTCAGTGACGAGGTCCAGCCGGCTCCCGGACCGGTGCCCGCGCAGGTTCTCCGTCCAGGCCCGGAGGTCCAGGGCCTCGGTGAAGCGGATGGGTTCGGACTGCACCACCCGGTTCTCCAGGTGGATCATGCCAAGCAGCGGCAGCGGGAAATCGTCCCGGTTCATCACGCTCATGGCCAGGGGGAACGCCAGCGCATGGATAAAACCGGCCGGCAGGACATCGCTCGCGGTCTCGCCGATCAGGTGCTGGTACGCCGTGAGGTTCTCCACCGACGCCTTCACGTCGCGGACCTCGTGCCGGGTCTCCGGGAGACCGGTGCAGGCATGGGCCCCCAAAAAAACCCTGCGTCGGGCGGCGGTGGCCGCCGCGTTGAGGTAAAGCTTCGACAGCGACGGCATCTCGCCCAGGATGACGGCCTGCGGAGGGGTCATGCTCCCACCAGGTTCTGCCCGCAGACCCGGAGCACCTCGCCGGAGATGCCGCCGGCCGCGTCACTGGCCAGGAACGCGATCGCCTCGGCGACGTCGCCGGGCTGGCCGCCCTGCTGCAGGGAGTTCAGCCTGCGCGCGACCTCCCGGGTGGCGAACGGGATCTTCGCGGTCATCTCGGTCTCGATAAAGCCCGGGGCGACGGCGTTGATGGATCCGCCGTGCCTGCCGATCAGCGGTGCCGTGGCCTGGACCATGCCCATCACGCCGCCCTTGGAGGCGGCATAGTTGGTCTGGCCGCGGTTGCCGGCGATGCCGCTGGTGGAGGCGACGGACACGATCCGCGGGCTGCTTCGGAAGTGCCCGGACGCCAGCAGGGCCTCGTTGATCCGCAGCTGCGCGGCGATGTTGACCGCGATCACCGAGTTCCATCGCCCTTCGTCCATGTTGGCCAGCAGCTTGTCCCGGGTGATGCCGGCATTGTGGATCACGATGTCCAGGCGCCCGTGGCGTTCCACGGCGTGGTCGATGATCCGCAGCCCGGCGTCCGCACGGCTGATGTCCAGCTGCAGCGCCGTGCCGTGCACTTCGTTGGCCACCGCCGCCAGGTGGTCCCCGGCCGCCGGGATGTCAACCAGGACGAGCGTGGCGCCGTCGCGGTACAGGGTGCGGGCTATCGCTGCGCCGATTCCGCGAGCCGCACCGGTCACGACGGCGACTTTGCCCGCCAGCGGCTTCTCGGCGTCGGCCGGCAGCTGCCCCTCGGCGGAACTGACGGTGAGGAACTGCCCGTCGACGAAGGCCGAGCGGCCGGAGAGGAAGAACCGGAGCGCGCCGAGGGTGCTGGTGCTCGTTGTCAGGGCGCCGCCGGCGAGCAGGATGCCGTTGGCGGTGGCGCCCGCGCGGAGTTCCTTGGCCAGTGACCGGAGCAGGCCGTCCACGCCCTGCCGGGCGGCCGCGGCCGCCGGGTCCGCGGCGTCAGCGGCCGTGCGGGAGACCGTGATGACGCGGGAATTGGGGGCCAGATCCCGGAGGGAAGCGGCGGCCGTGAGCACCGGCTTGGCCAGGTCCTGCGGATGCACCAGTTCGTCCAGCACGAGGATGATGGCGCCGAGTTTTTCCTTGGGCACCGCATGACGGCGCACATCGAGGTCCCAGGACAGGAGGATCGAGGCCAGCTCATCCGCGCCGCTGCCGGTGCCCTGGACCAGGACGGGCCCGGTGATTAGCGGCTGGCCCGGCTGGTGGCGCCGCAGCACCACCGGTTGCGGCAGCCCGAGTTTTTTGGCGATGTCCCGGCCGAAGCCCTTGCTCACCATCTGCGTGTACTTGTCGGTCATCGGGTTCCCCTAGTGTGCTTCAAGAATCGCGACGACGCCCTGGCCGCCGGCGGCGCAGATGGAGATCAGGCCGCGGGCCGGGCGGCCGTCGACGTGGCCCCTGGCGTGCAGCATTTTCGCGAGCGAGGCGACGATCCGCCCGCCGGTGGCCGCGAAGGGGTGGCCGGCGGCGAGGGAGGACCCGTTCACGTTCAGCTTTGACCGGTCGATGCTGCCGAAGGCTCCGTCCAGGCCCAGCCGGGTGCGGCCGAATTCCTCGTCCTCCCACGCGGCCAGGGTGCTCAGCACGGTGCCGGCGAATGCTTCATGGATTTCGAAGAAATCGATGTCATCCAGGCTGAGCCCGTTGCGGGCGAGCAGCCGCGGCACCGCGAACGCCGGTGCCATGAGGAGCCCATCCTTGCCGTGGACGAAGTCCACGGCCGCCGCCTCCCCGTCAACGACAGTGGCCAGCTTGGGCAGGTCGTGGGCATCGGCCCACTCCTCGGAGGCGAGCAGCACCGTTGAGGCGCCGTCGGTCAGCGGGGTGGAGTTGCCGGCCGTCATGGTCGCCGCCGAGCCCAGGTTCTTGCCGAAAACGGGCTTAAGTGTGGCCAGCTTCTCAAGGCTGGTGTCTGCGCGCAGGTTGGAGTCCCGGGTGAGCCCGCGGTACGGGGTGAGCAGGTCATCGAAGAAGCCGGCGTCGTAGGCTGCGGCAAGGTTGCGGTGGCTGTTGAAGGCCAGCTCATCCTGCGCCTCACGGGTGATCTTCCACTGGGCCGTGGTGAGCGCCTGATGCTCTCCCATGGACAGGCCGGTACGCGGTTCCCCGGTGTTGGGAGCATCCGGGGTGAGGTCCCGGGGCCGGAGGCGGCTGAGGACCTGAAGCCGCTGCGGCAGCGTCCTGGCGCGGTTCAGGTCCAGCAGCACTTCACGCAGGCCCTCACTGACCGCGATGGGCGCGTCCGAGGCGGAATCGACGCCGCCGGCGATGGCCGACTCAATCTGCCCGAGCTTGATCTTGTTGGCAAGGCCGAGGACCGTCTCCAGCCCGGTGGCGCAGGCCTGCTGCAGGTCGTAGGCCGGGGTCTCCGCGGACAGCGCGGAGCCGAGCACGGCTTCACGCGTCAGGTTGAAATCACGGGAGTGCTTGAGCACGGCGCCGGCGCCCACTTCGCCGATGCGCTCGTCCTGCAGGCCGAAACGGGCGATCAGCCCGTCCAGGGCCGCGGTCAGCATGTCCTGGTTGGAGGACTTGGTGTAGGCGCCCCCGGTCCGGGCAAAGGGAATGCGGTTGCCGCCCACGATGACCGCCCTGCGGAGCTGCGGCGCGGCCGATGCTGTAGCCGGTCCTGCGGCCGGTCCTGCGGCCGGTCCTGCGGCCGGAGCTGCTGCCGGAGCTGCGGCTGGAGCTGCTGCCGGAGCTGCGGCGCTTTTTGCGGGGTTTCGCACCGGGCCGGTGGATTCCTTTGGTCCGGGTGCGGACTGTCCGTTGACGGACATGGGCTGTCTCCTTTGATCAAAGCGGTTACTGATACCCAGCGTACCTGATACGCTGGGTATCGTGAACATCCCCCAGACTGATCTTCCCGGTGGAAGCCCGTCCGGCTCCCCTGCTGCCGGCGCCGGCGGTGTGGACGGCCGCGCCTCGCGCTGGCAGTCGCACCGGGAGGAGCGGCGCCGTGAGCTGATCAAATCCGCCCGCAGGGCCGTGCATGCGCTCGGCAGTGATGCTTCCATGGAGGACATCGCTGCGGCGGCGGGCACCTCGAAATCCGTGTTCTACCGGTATTTCGGCGACAAGGCCGGGCTGCAGCAGGCCGTGGGCGAAGTGGTGCTGAGCCAGATGCAGCGGCGCATCCAGGAAGCCGCGCAGAGTGCCCAGACGCCGCGGGAGGGGTTGTTCGCTATGGTCTCCGCCTACCTGCAGATGGCTGAAACCAGCCCCAACGTGTACACCTTCGTCACGCGGTACACCCCCGGGGAAGCGGAAGCCACGAACGGAACCATGGCCACCGCGGGTGCCCTGGGACATTTTTTTGCGGCGATCAGCGACATGATCGACGGGCCCATGCGCAACCACCTCGGGGACTCCGCCGGGCGCGAGGCTGTGATCGGTTACTGGCCGAACGCGGCGATCGGCCTGGTCCGGAACGCCGGCGAACAATGGCTCGCCAGCCCCGCGTCAACTTCCAAGCCCGACCAGGAGGCGATGGCGCGCCAGATTACCGACTGGCTCTGCGTCGGCATTGCCCCCGAACTCCGCACGGCGCCCGCGCCGGCCGCACCACCGACCTTGTCAGAACCAAAGAAGGAAACGACATGACAGAACTAGCCGACCGCCACGCGGGCGCCACCAGGAACACCACTGCCCCGTCAGCGTCAGCCAAAGCGGCGGTCCCCGTGGTCGACGTCGCCGCCCTGGGCGAGCTGCTCCTTGGAAAGTGGGCCGACACCCGCCGTACCGCACGGGCACTGGCGGGCCAGCCGGAGCTGCACAAGACCGAGGGCCTGACCCACACCGAACACCGCCGGCGCGCCTTCGGCCAGCTCAAGGTCCTGGTGGAGAACGGAGCCGTGCACCGCGCCTTCCCGGCGTCCGTCGGAGGCAACGACGAGCACGGCGGCAACGTGGCCGGCTTCCAGGAGCTTGTCATCGCCGACCCTTCCCTGCAGATCAAGGCCGGCGTCCAGTGGGGCCTGTTCGGTTCCGCCGTGAACCACCTCGGCACCGGGGAGCACCACCAAAAGTGGCTGCCCGGCATCATGAACCTGGACATTCCCGGCTGCTTTGCCATGACGGAGACCGGACACGGCTCGGACGTCGCCAGCATCGCCACCACCGCCACCTACGACCCCGCCACCGAAGAATTCGTGCTGCACACCCCGTTCCGGGCCGCGTGGAAGGACTACATCGGGAACGCCGCCGTGGACGGACTCGCCGCCGTCGTCTTCGCGCAGCTGGTGACGCGGGGCGTGAACCACGGCGTCCATGCCTTCTACCTGGACCTCCGCGATCCCGGCACCAAGGAATTCCTCCCGGGCATAGGCGGCGAGGACGACGGTGTCAAGGGCGGCCTGAACGGCATCGACAACGGCCGGCTGCACTTCACGCACGTCCGGATCCCCCGCACCAACCTGCTGAACCGCTACGGCAACGTCGACGCCGACGGCAGCTACAGCTCCCCCATCGCCAGCCCGGGGCGCCGCTTTTTCACCATGCTCGGCACCCTGGTCCAGGGCCGCGTCTCGCTCGACGGCGCCGCCGTCACCGCGTCCAAGCTCGCCTTGAAGACGGCGATCCAGTACGCCACGGAACGCCGCCAGTTCAACGCCTCCTCCCAGACCGACGAGGAAGTGCTGCTCGACTACCAGCGGCACCAGCGCCGCCTGTTCACCCGCCTCGCCACAACGTACGCCGCGGGTTTCGCCAGCGAACAGCTGCTGCAGAAGTTCGACGACGTCTTCTCCGGCCGCGCTGACACGGACGAGGACCGCCAGGACCTGGAAACCCTCGCGGCGGCGCTCAAGCCGCTCAGCACCTGGCATGCCCTCGACACCCTGCAGGAATGCCGCGAGGCCTGCGGCGGCGCCGGCTTCCTGATCGAGAACCGCTTCGCCTCGCTGCGGGCCGACCTCGACGTGTACGCCACCTTCGAGGGGGACAACACGGTCCTGCTGCAGCTGGTCGCCAAGCGGCTGCTGGCCGACTACGCCAAGGAATTCCGGAACGTGGACTTCGGGGTGCTGGCCCGCTACGTGGTCGGCCAGGCCGCCGGCGCCGCCATCCACCGCACCGGGCTGCGCGGTGTCGCCCAGTTCATGGCCGATTCCGGGTCGGTGCAGAAGGCGGCCATCGCGATCAAGGACGAGGCGAGCCAGCGCGCGCTGCTGACCGACCGGGTGCAGACCATGGTCGCCGAAGTCGGCTCGGCCCTCAAGGGCGCCAACAAGCTGCCGCAGCAGCAGGGGGCCGCCCTGTTCAACAGCCACCAGAACGAACTGATCGAAGCCGCCCAGGCGCACGCCGAGCTGCTGCAGTGGGAGGCCTTCACCGACGCGCTGGGCAAGGTCACGGACCCGGGCACCAGGAAGGTCCTGACCTGGCTGCGCGACCTCTTCGGGCTGTCACTGATCGAGGACAACCTGTCCTGGTACCTGATGAACGGCCGGCTCTCCATGCAGCGCGCCCGGACCGTGGGCGGCTACATCAACCGCCTGCTCGTGAAGATCCGCCCGCACGCCCTGGACCTGGTCGACGCTTTCGGCTTCGGCCCGGAACACCTGCGCGCCGAGATCGCCACCGGCGCCGAGAAACTCCGCCAGGACGAGGCCCGCGGGTATTTCCGCACCCAGCGTGCCAGCGGCGATGCCCCGGTGGACGAGAAAATCCTGCTGGCCCGCAAGAGCCACGGGACCAGGGCATCCGGCGCCTGACCCGGCTGTAATTCGACGACGGCGTACACAACGACGGCGCCGCCCCTGGCCGGGGCGGCGGCGTCGTCGTCTGCTCTTCAGTGCGGAGGGTCTTCAGTGCGGCGGGTCAGGAACCCTTGGGGAGCACCGAGCGGTACACCTCGAGGGTGGTCTCCGTGATGGATTCCCAGGAGAAGTGCTCCTCGGCCCGGCGGCGGCCGGCCTGGCCCATGGCACGGGCCCGGGCAGGATCGGAAACGACCTCGGTCAGGGCGGCGGCGAATTCGGTGACGAACTTCTCCGGATCCAGCGGGGTGCCGGTCCCGTCCGTGACCTGCTCGATGTCCACCAGCAGACCGGTCTCACCATGCTGGACAACCTCCGGGATCCCGCCGGTGGCGCTGGCCACGACGGCGGCGCCGCAGGCCATGGCCTCCAGATTCACGATGCCGAGCGGCTCGTAGATCGACGGGCACGCAAACGCCGTCGCGTGGCTGAGGACCTGGATCAGTTCGTTGCGCGGCAGCATCCGCTCCACCACGATCACACCACTGCGCTGGGTCTGCAGCTGCTCGATCAGGCGGGCAGTTTCAGCCGCCAGCTCGGGGGTGTCGGCGGCACCGAGGCACAGCACCAGCTGCACATCGGCGGGCAGCTTGGCGGCGGCCCGCAGCAGGTAGGGAACGCCCTTCTGGCGCGTGTTGCGGCCCACGAAGACCACACTCGGAAGCTCCGGGTCAATCCCGAGGGCACGGACGACGTCCTCGCCCTCGTCCCGGTTCCAAAGGCTCACGTCGATGCCGTTATGCACCACCTTGACCTTGGCCGGGTCCACGTCGGGGTAGCTGCGGAGGATGTCCTGGCGCATTCCCTCCGAGACGGCGATGATCGCGGCCGCCGCTTCGTACGCTGTTTTTTCCACCCAGGAGGACAGGGCATAGCCGCCGCCGAGCTGCTCGGCCTTCCACGGGCGCAGCGGCTCCAGGCTGTGGGCGCTGAGCACGTGGGGAATCCCGTGCAGGAGCGAGGCGATGTGCCCCGCCATGTTGGCGTACCAGGTGTGTGAATGCACCAGGTCCGCGCCGGCGATGTCCGGGACGATCCGCAGATCAACCCCCAGGGTCTGCAGCGCGGCGTTCGCCCCGCCAAGGTCCTCGGGCACGGCGTAGGACGTCACCGTCGCACCGTGATACTCCGGCTCACGGGGCGCGCCGAAGGCGCGCACCTGCAGATCCACGTGTTGGGCCAGCACCCTGCTGAGCTCGGCCACGTGGACCCCGGCGCCGCCATAGATTTCGGGCGGGAATTCTTTGGTCACAATGTCTATACGCACAAACCCCAAGGTAGTCGTTACGGTGGAACTGATCTAGTGTGAAGACGTTCGGGCGTGCCGGACTGTTTTGGGGAAGTACAAAGGCGTTCAGGAGCGATCACCATGCCGACTAAGAAAGTTTTGGCCATTGTCCTCGCAGGCGGCGAGGGAAACCGGCTCATGCCGCTGACGGCGGACCGGGCTAAACCCGGTGTGCCGTTCGCTGGAAGTTACCGGCTCATTGACTTTGCGTTGTCCAACCTGGTCAATTCCCGCTATCTGCAGATCGTTGTCCTGACGCAGTACAAGTCCCACAGCCTTGACCGCCATATTTCCGAAACCTGGCGGATGTCCACCCAGCTGGGCAACTACATCGCCTCGGTCCCCGCGCAGCAGCGCGTGGGCAAGAGCTGGTTCCTCGGCAGCGCCAACGCCATTTACCAGTCGCTGAACCTCATCCATGACGCCAACCCGGACATCGTCGTCGTCGTGGGCGCAGACCACGTCTACCGGATGGACTTCGCCCAGATGGTTGACCAGCACGTCGCCAGCGGCGCCAAGGCGACTGTTGCGGCCGTCCGCCAGCCGCTGCACATGGCCGACCAGTTCGGTGTCATCGAAGTGGACCAGGACAACCCGGAAAAGATCGCGGCCTTCGTTGAGAAGCCGTCCTCCACGCCGGGACTGGCCGCCGACCCCACGCAGTTCCTCGCCTCCATGGGCAACTACGTCTTCGACGCCGATGCGCTGGTCGAGGCCCTGCACGTCGACGCCGAACGGCTGGACACCAAGCACGACATGGGCGGGGACATCATTCCCTACTTCGTCGACAAGGGCGAGGCCGGTGTCTACGACTTCACCCTGAACCAGATCCCCGGCTCCACCGAACGCGACCGCACCTACTGGCGCGACGTGGGCACCATTGACTCGTTCTACGATGCCCACATGGACCTCATCTCGCCCGTGCCGGTGTTCAACCTCTACAACTCGGAATGGCCGATCTACACGCGGCAGAGCATCTCCCCGCCGGCCAAGTTCGTCCGCGGCGAGAAGAACACGGTTGGTACGGCACTGGATTCGATCGTTGCCAGCGGCACCGTCATCTCCGGCGGCATCGTGGAAGGCTCCGTGCTCTCCAACGACGTCTACGTCGGCACCTCCAGCCGGGTGCTCGACTCCGTGCTGATGGACAAGGTCAACATCGGTCCGGGCGCCGTCGTCAAGCGCGCCATCATCGACAAGAACGTCAAGGTCCCGGCGGGCGCCGCAATCGGCCTCGACCCCGAACTGGACCGGGCCCGCGGCTTCAAGGTCACCGACTCGGGCATCACCGTCCTGTCCAAGGGCCAGCTCGTCCCCGAACCGGGCGACTCTGAGCGCGCCCTGTCAGCGGCCAACCTGATCCTGGTGCCGGACGCGGTCAAGGCCGCCACGGAGAACTGGCCCGCCCTCCGGGAATCCGTGGACAAGGTGGCGGAAGTCCAGGCCGCCGCCGTGGGCGTCACGGCCCACCGGCCGGCCAACGCCCCCTGAGCATCTTCCGCCGCAGCGGGAGTCCGGCACCGGCGGCGGGCCGGACTCCCTGCAGGCTGTAAAATTGGGGCAATGAGCTCCCCCGATCTGCCGTCCGATCTGACCCCCGAGGAAATCCAGGCCTGCCTGAAGGTCCTGAACAGCATCCACGTCTACGACGAGGAACACCCGGACTACGTCCTGGTCCGCCGCGCCACCGGCAAGATGTTCAAAGCCGTCAAGCGCCACCGCCGGGTCAGCAAACGGGACCTGATCGCCGACGCAGACCGCGCCGTACTCGCCCAGACCGCGACGGCGGCCCCGGACCGGATCGACGACGAAACCCGCGGCAACAAGCTCGCCCCCTCCACGACCGGGAGCATCGCCGGGCACCTGATCAAGTCCAGGCCCTGCTATATCTGCAAGCAGCACTACACCCAGGTGGACGCGTTCTACCACCAGCTGTGCCCTGAATGTGCCGCCTTCAGCCACAGCAAACGGGATGCGAGGACGGACCTGAATGGACGCCGCGCCCTCCTCACCGGCGGCCGGGCCAAGATCGGCATGTACATCGCGCTGCGGCTGCTCCGCGACGGTGCCCACACCACCATCACCACCCGCTTCCCCAAGGACGCCGCGCGGCGGTTCGCCGCCATGGAGGACAGCGGCGAATGGCTGCACCGGCTGCGGATCGTCGGCATCGACCTGCGCGATCCGTCCCAGGTGATGGCACTCACCGATTCGCTGGACGCCGCGGGGCCGCTCGACATCATCATCAACAACGCCGCCCAGACCGTGCGCCGCTCCGGCAACGCGTACAAGCCGCTGGTCGACGCCGAGGACGAGCCCCTCCCCGCTGCCCTTCTGGCCGCCAACGGCGGGCCGGAACTCGTGACCTTCGGCCACGCCCACGACAAGCACCCGCTGGCCCTGGCCAGCACCGTCCTGGAGCATCCGGTGCTGGCCGGAGACGCGATCACCTCGCTGGCGCTGTCCACGGGCTCCGCTTCGCTGGAGCGCATCGCGTCCGGCACCGCGATCGACGCCGGCGGCCTGGTTCCGGACGTGGCCAGCATCAACAGCTGGACCCAGGTGGTGGACGAGGTGGATCCCCTCGAAATGCTCGAAGTGCAGTTGTGCAACGTCACCGCGCCTTTCCTGTTGGTCAGCCGGCTCCGCGCGGCGATGAAACGCTCCACCGCGCGGCGCAAGTACATCGTCAACGTCAGCGCCATGGAAGGCCAGTTCTCCCGCGCCTACAAGGGCCCCGGCCACCCGCACACCAATATGGCCAAAGCGGCGCTGAATATGATGACCAGGACCAGCGCCCAGGAGATGCTCGACGCCGACGGCATCCTGATGACCGCTGTTGACACCGGCTGGATCACCGATGAGCGCCCGCACTACACGAAGGTGCGCCTGATGGAGGAGGGCTTCCATGCTCCCCTGGACCTCGTTGACGGAGCCGCCCGGGTCTACGACCCGATCGTGATGGGCGAGTCAGGCGAGGACCAGTTCGGCGTCTTCCTGAAGGACTACAAGCCGAGCCCCTGGTAGTTCCCTGCCGCTAGCAGAGCGTTCCGTTGCGGGCTACGGGCCTTATGGCCCTAATGAGGGACCGGCACAGTACGTAACGTGGGTCCACATGAATACAGAGACGACGCCTGCGCCCGATTTCGGACTGTCCCTTGACCAGTGCTGGGTGCTGCTGGACACAGAGGTCGTGGGACGGATCGCCCTGATCGTGGACGGGCATCCGGAAATTTTTCCGGTGAACTTCGCCCTGGAGCGCCGCTCGATTGTCTTCCGCACCTCCGGCGGGACCAAACTGTGGGCCGCCATGACGGCCAAACCCATCGCCTTCGAAATCGACGGCTACGACACCCATGAGCAGCGGGCCTGGAGTGTTGTTGCCCGCGGCGAGGCGGAGCTGATTGAGAACCAGCAGGAGAAGGACGCCGTCGACGCCCTGCTGCTCGAACCGTGGCAGCCGGGTGAGAAGGACTACTACGTGCGGCTCTCCCCCAAGGCACTGACCGGGCGGGGGTTCAAGGTCAACAGACCGAACCTCTGGAACACCCGGCTCTCCGATCCCCGACGGGCATCGTTCGAATAGGCGTTCTTCCCCGGGCGGTCCGCCCGGGGATCAGGGTGCCCCTACTTCGCCGCCTGGACCGCCGGTGCATGGACGACGAGGACGGGGCAATGGGCGTGGGCGACGAGGGCCGAGCTCACGGACCCGATCAGCATTCCGCCGAAGCCTCCGTGTCCGCGGCGTCCCACCACGACCATGTCGGCGTCGCGGCTGGCTTCGATGAGGGTGTGCCGCGGGTGTCCCTGCACGAGGCGGGACTCGACGTTGGCCGGGGTGTCGGCGCCGAACGCCTTCTCCACCGTCTCCTGCAGGATTTCGCCGGCGCGGACGTCGAAGTCGTCGATGCCCATGGCGACATATCCGTCGTAGACCGGAGGGACGTCCCAGCTGGCCAGCGCCACCAGCTTCGCCGCGAGCGGTACGGCGAGGCTTTGGGCCTCGCGCAGCGCCTCCACCGACGCGTCGGAACCATCAACCCCCACCACAATGGTCCGGATGTCCCTGGCTTCGGTCATGGCAGATCCCTTCGTCGTACGGCTGGCGCGTCCAGCCTACAGTGCCGCTGTGGACCCCCGAGCGGCTAGGGCCAAAAGGCACGGGGACGGTGTACCGGCTTCGTTCCGGCAGGACCAAGGACCCTTGCCGGGGGTTGCGGGACAGGAGGAGTATTACAGTCGTCGGGAACGCGACCGGCTGCTGAACCGGCTGCTGAACGGGCCAAGTGGCGGGACCATGGGACCACGGAATCAGGCGCGACGGCGACGGAGCCAGTTGCGTCAGCGACAATGGATAACAATGGATCCAGCACGCAGGACCCGCTGGCAAGATCTGTTGATCAGGCTGGGGAGCACCGGACCACACAGGGCAGCGCAAGCCGCCGGACAGGAGAATCATGATTGCCTGGGCAGACGCAGGTCTCACTGCACCCGAGGGGACGCCAGCCGTCATCCGTGTTTTCATCCTGGATGACCACGAACTTGTCCGGCGCGGCCTTCAGGAGCTTCTCGAGGGCGAGGGCTTCCTGGTGGTGGGAAGTTCGGGTTCCGCCGTCGAGGCGACCCGCCGCATCCCGGCCCTTCATCCGGATGTGTGTGTCCTGGATGCCCGGTTGCCGGACGGTACCGGGATTGAAGTCTGCCGCGACGTACGTTCGGTGGACCCCTCGCTGAACTGCATCATCCTGACCAGTTTCGACGATGAACAGGCCCTGCGCGGCGCTGTCCTGGCGGGTGCGAGCGGATACGTCCTGAAGGAAATCGGCGGTACGGATCTGATCGGGGCGCTGCGCCGCGCGGCCACGGGTGAGTCGCTCTTCGCGGAGGGCGTCGCCGCCGGCATCGTGAACAGCCTGGTGGAAGCCGAAGAAGTCGATCCCCGGACATCCTCCCTCACGCCCCAGGAGCGCCGGGTGCTGGAGCTGGTGGGCGGCGGTCTGACCAACCGCCAGATTGCCGCGGAAATGTTCCTCGCGGAGAAGACTGTGAAGAACTATGTCTCCTCGCTGCTCGCCAAGCTGGGTTTCGAACGGCGAACCCAGGCCGCTGTCTTCATCGCCGGCCCCTCGTCGCCGGTGGCGCCCGGTGGCCATTCCGACGGCAACCGGACGCACAGCGTCCGCTAGCCGGCCGCGCCGCTGCTGCCTGCCGCTACAGCGGCACCGACCACTCCAGGCTTGTCCCGGCGTCCGGGGCGCTGGTGATGGTGCACTCACCGTCCAGCATCCGGGCCCGGTCCTCGAGGTTGGCGAGTCCCCTGCGTTTTTCCGGTTCGGCGAAGCCGGCGCCGTTGTCCGTGATGACCACCGTCACCTTGCCCTTCACGACGCCCACCGACACGGAGATGGCGTCGGCCCCGGAATGCCTGATGGCGTTGCTGAGTCCCTCTGAGACCACGGCGACGACGTTGTCCGCCTTGTCCGGAGTGACGGCGTCCACCGGTCCCGTGATGATCAAACGCGGGGTGAATGGCATGGACTTCGCGGAGCTGCGGGTCACCCGCCGGATCCGTCCGCTGAGCAGCTCCGTTTCGCCGCTGCTGCTTTTGAGTGAGTAGATGGTGTCCCGCAGGGAGCGGATCGCCTCATCGAGTTCGCCGGTGATGTTACGGATCCGTTCGGTGGCCAGCTCATCCTTGGTGAAGCGGGTCAGGCTCTGAACGCTCAGCCCGGCGGCGAACAGCCGCTGGATCACGAGGTCGTGCAGGTCGCGGGCGATCCTGTCGCGGTCGGTGAAAACCAGCAGCTCCTCGCGGAGCCGGTGGACCCGGGCCAGTTCCAGGGCAAGCGCCACGTGGGAACCGAAGACGGCCCCCATCTCGATGTCCGTGCGGGCGTACGGGAGAGCGCCCGGGTCCCGGACCAGCAGCAGCAGGCCGTGGTGGGCGCCCTGGGTGCTCAGCGCCACGGCCAGCAGCGGGCCGGTGATCCCGTCACCGACCTCCCCGAACAGGGCGGACGCGTCGTCGAGCACCACGGGTTCCCCGCCGTCGAGGACACCTTGCAGCAGCGGCGAATCCAGCGTCAGCGACCGGCCGGTGAACTCTGGACTGCGCTTGCCCGCGACGCCGGCGACAATGTGGCCGGGACCGTCCCCGGCGGGCGCCACCAGCAGGGCCAGCTGTGAGCCGGACTCCTGCAGTGCCCGGTTGGCGATGGGGTCCAGTCCGCTGGCGGTGTAGTCGCGGTCGCTGCTGAGCATCAGCCCGGAGACGTCCATGCAGGCTTCCAGCCAGCGGGCCCGGCGCCGGGCGTCGTCGTAGAGGCGGGCGTTTTCAATGGCGACCCCGGCGGCGGCGGCGAGTGCAACGGCCAGTCCCTCGTCCTCGGCGGTGAAGTCGCTGCCGTCTTCCTTCTCGGTCAGGTAGAGGTTGCCAAAGACCACGTCCCGGACGCGCACGGGGACGCCGAGGAAGGATTCCATCGGTGGATGGTTCGCCGGGAAGCCGAAGGATTCCGGATGCTGGCGCAGATCGTGGAGCCGAAGGGGGCGCGGCTCGGTAATCAGCAGGCCCAGGACCCCGTGGCCGGTTGGCAGCGGCCCGATCCGGTGAGCCAGTTGTTCGTCAATGCCGACAGTGATGAAGTGGCTGAGTGAGCGGTCGTCACCGATGACGCCGAGGGCGCCATAGCGGGCATGGAGCAGGCGGCAGGCGGACTGCACAACGCGTTCCAGCACCGCGTCGAGGCTGAGATCTTCGGCCACTGCGACGACTGCTTCCAGCAGCCCGGCCATTCGCTCCTGGGACTGGAGCAGTTCTTCTGCCCTGGAAACGAATCCCTTGAGCACACTGTCGATCTTAGGCTGTGGATCATCGGTGGTCTGGTCCGGACGTTCCCGCATTGAATGCATGCTTATTGGCCCCAATTCGATACAACGAACACAACGATCGTCGGCGCTGACGATGGTGATGCCAGAATACCCCCAAGCGGCAACAAACACCCTAGACGTCGGCTCAGATTGCCTTGGATTGTGACCTTGTCCCCTACCCCGCCGTCGCCGGCTTGGCGTAGGCTCGGCCCCATGAGTACTGATCCCAACCCGGGCGCACACCTGAAAAAAAACCAGCCGGCACATGAAGTTGAGAACCTTGACCACCACGAATGCTGGCGGCTGCTCCGCAGCGTCACCGTGGGCAGGCTCGCGGTATGGGTGGACGACCACCCCGACATCTTCCCGATCAATTACAAGGTGGACCACGGTTCGCTGGTATTCCGTACAGCGGACGGCACCAAGCTCCAGGCGGCCACGGGCGACACCGCCGTGGCCGTGGAGGCCGACGGCGTCGACGCTGACACCGGCATCGCATGGAGTGTGGTGATCAAGGGGCAGGCCGCACCGGTGAAGAACCAGCAGGAGGTCCTCGACACCGTGGGGCTCCTGCTGTTCCCCTGGCAGGCGGGCAAAAAGGAGCACTTCGTCAGGATCACTCCGGACACCATTACCGGGCGCCGGTTCAAGGTGGTTCCGCCGCTGACCTGGTGGACACCCCTGGACGATGCCACCCGCTCCGGACTTGAATAAGCCCCGGACAGCACCGATGCGCTATCGGACAGGACGGTTCTGAGGCTTCAGAGCAGCTCCCGGTGATAGCGCATCGGCGCGGCTGACGCCGCGGGTCAGGCCAGGCGGGTGATCTCCACGCTCACGCTGAGGGCGGAGCCTCCGCCGCCGGACAGGATGCCCTTAAGCGGGGGCACATCGCGGTAGTCACGGCCCCTGGCCACGGTGACGTGGAAGTCGCCGGCCGGCTTGTGGTTGGTAGGGTCCCAGCTGCGCCATTCACCGTCCCACCATTCCAGCCAGGCATGTGACTGCCCGGCGACCGTCTCACCGAGCTCCGCCGTCGAGCGCGGGTGCAGGTAACCGGACACGTAACGGGCCGGAATGCCCCGGCTGCGCAGCGCGCCGATGGCGAGGTGGGCCAGGTCCTGGCAGACGCCCTGGCGCTGGTTCCAGGCTTCCTCGGCGCTGGTAGTGACGCCCGTGGAGCCCTTCATGTAGGTCATTTCCCCGCGCATCCATTCGAAGACCGCCATGGCGGCCTCGTACGGGTTACGGCCCTCCACGACGCCGGGAATGATCCCCAGCACCTCGGCGCCCGGCCCGGTGAGCTGCGACTGCGGAATCCAGTCGCTGAACCGGTTGAGGATTTCCGGGGCGTCGAGGACCTCCCAGCCGACGATGTCCGCCTCCGCCGGGATCCGTTCCGCCCGGTGCACCTCGACGGTGGTGGTGGACAGGACCTCAAGATGCTCGTGCGGCATCTGCATGTCGAAGGCGGTGACGCGGGTGCCCCAGTAGTCGCGGTAGCTGCTCAGGGCAGCCTGGGACGGCGAGACCTTCAGCGAGGATTCCAGCACCACCTGCTGGGGATCCGACAGCGGGGTCATACGGGCCTCGTTGTAGGAGAGCGTGACGCGTTTGTTGTACTTGTACGCGGTCTTGTGAATGATGCTCAGCCGGGTCATGAAACTTCTCCCACCCAGGCCAGTTCGTCCGCCTGGTTGAAGTACTTACGGGAAATGGCGTCGGAGGCCTGCGAGACGGCTTTCTGCACGCGCTCCATGTGCTCCGGAAGTTCGGACATCAGGTCATCGGTGCGGTGGAACTCGAGGAAGGTGCGGGCCTGGCCCACGATCCGGCGGGCGTCGTTGATGAAGCCGACCCGCTGGGCCGAGGGGTCCAGCATGGCCAGGCACTCGTCGGCGTCACGCAGCGCGTACACGATGGAGCGGGGGAACAACCGGTCCAGCAGCAGGAACTCGGCCGCGTGCTGGTCGCCGAAAGCGGCGCGCCGGGTCCGGAGGAACGATTCGTAGGCGCCCGCGCAGCGGAGCATGTTCACCCAGGACATGCCGGCGGAGAGCACATCACGGGTGGAGAGCATCCGCGCGGTCATGTCGGCGCGCTCCAGCGAGCGGCCCAGGACCAGGAACTGCCAGCTCTCGTCATGGCTCACCGTGGTGTCCGCGAGGCCACTGACCATCGCGGTGCGTTCCAGCACCCAGTTGCAGAAACGGTAGGTGCCCACAACGTCCTTGCGGTGCTGGTTCAGTCCGTAGTAGGTGGTGTTCAGGCTTTCCCAGAGTCCGGAGGACACCGTTTCACGGGCGCGGCGGGCGTTCTCCCGGGCTGCGCCGAGGGAACCGGCAATGGAGGTGGCACTGTGCTTGTCATAGGCCAGCGCATTCAGGAGTTCGGGCAGACCGAAGTCCTCGCTCTGCGCCCGGGCGCCCATGACGGCGAGCAGCTCCTGCGCCACGCTGCGCTGTTCCTCCATCGGCAGGTGGTTGAGCCGCTCCAGGTGGACGTCGAGGATCCGGGCGGTGCCGTCGGCCCGCTCCACATAGCGGCCGATCCAAAACAGTGACTCGGCGATACGGCTAAGCATTCGCGGTTACCTCCAGCGCAAGGGAAATCTGAGAAGAGCAGGTCAGCGGAAAAGTGAAGAACGTCGTGCCGGGGGTCATTGCTGCTGCTCCTTCTGGCTGTCGCGCCAGTTGCTTTCCACGGGCCAGACCGAGACCCGTTCGCGGACGGTGATGGCGGGCCGCGGAACGGTTTCCACCGGGACTTCCGGGGAGTCCGCAAGGACCCAGGTGTCCTTCGAGCCGCCGCCCTGGCTGGAGTTCACAATCAGTGAGCCTTCCTTGAGCGCCACCCGGGTCAGGCCTCCGGGCAGGACCCAGACGTCGTCGCCGTCGTTGACGGCGAAGGGGCGCAGGTCCACGTGCCTTGGGCCGAACTTGTCGCCGCTGAGCGTGGGGACGGTGGAGAGCTGCAGGACCGGCTGTGCGATCCAGCCGCGGGGGTCCGCGATGACGCGCTTGCGCAGGGCTTCGAGTTCGTCCTTGGAGGCATCGGGGCCGATCACCAGGCCCTTGCCGCCGGAGCCGTCCACGGGCTTGACCACGAGTTCGGCGAGGCGGTCCAGGACCTCTTCCCGGGCCTCTTTTTCCTCCAGCCGGAAGGTGTCCACGTTGGCGATCACGGGTTCCTCATTGAGGTAGTAGCGGATCAGGTCCGGCACGTAGCTGTAGACGAGCTTGTCGTCGGCGACGCCGTTGCCCACGGCATTCGCGATGGTGACGCCGCCGGCCCGGGCCGCGTTGACCAGGCCGGGGCAGCCGAGCATGGAGTCGGCCCGGAACTGCAGCGGATCCAGGAACTCGTCGTCGATGCGCTTGTAGATCACGTCCACGCGCTGTTCGCCGGCCGTGGTGCGCATGTAGACGCGGTTGCCGCGGCAGATGAGGTCCCGGCCCTCGACGAGTTCCACGCCCATCAGTCCGGCGAGGAGGGTGTGCTCAAAGTAGGCACTGTTGAAGACCCCGGGGGTCAGGACCACCACGGTGGGGTCGTCGACGCCGGTGGGTGCTGTCTTGCGCAGGGCGGACAGCAGCCGTCGGGGGTATTCCTCGACCGGCCGGATGAGCTGCTGGCCAAAGGCCTCTGGCAGGCCCTTGGCCATCGCACGGCGGTTCTCCAGGACGTAGCTGACGCCGGAGGGGACACGGACGTTGTCCTCCAGGACCCGGAAAGTCCCTGCGGCGTCCCGGACGACGTCGATTCCGGAGATGTGGACGCGGACGCCGCCGGCCGGCTCGAAGCCGTGCACCTGGCGGTGGAAATGGGCGCTGGTCGTGACGAGCTGGCGCGGGATGACCCCGTCCGCCACCACGGTCATCTTGTCGTAGACGTCGTTGAGGAACGCCTCGAGGGCCCGGACGCGCTGGGCCACGCCCTTTTCCAACACGGTCCACTCATCGGCCGGGATGACCCGGGGCACGATGTCGAGCGGGAAGGGCCGCTCCTCCCCCGCGAAGTCGAAGGTGACGCCGCGGTCCAGGAAGGTCCGGGCCATGGAATCGGCGCGGGCGGTGACATCAGCAAGCGAAAGTTCACTCAATGCCCCGGCAACCTGCCCGTAGGACTTCCGGGCCTGTTGCCCCGGGGTGAACATCTCGTCGTAGGCGCCCGAGCGTTCGGCGGCCACGGAGTAATCCTGGAATAGGTCAGACATGCTCACTAGACAACCACCTTTTTGTTGCGAAATCATTTCCAAGCCCGCAGGAGCGTGGCGGCGGCCGGCCGGAGGCAACGTTCCGCGGGCCGCTGCCCGGGTTGCCGGGCCCGGGGCTGCCGACCCGGGGAGGGCGCCGGGCCCGGGGCTGCCGCCGGCGGCCCCCGCGGCGGTGACGGCTTTTCCGGACGGTTGCGGCAAAGTAGTGGCGTGCCCCCGTTTACTCTCAAACCGCCGCGCCGCCGGGCCAGGCCGCTGCCGGACCTGCCGCCGGGCCTGCTGGCCGCCGCGGCCGCCGTCGTGCTGGCCCTGGCCGTGCACTCCCTCGTGCCCGTGCTCCCGGCAATGACGCTGGCGGTGGCAGCCGGGCTCCTCGCCGCGAATGTCCCGGGGCTGTCCGGCTGGACCGCAGGACCGGGCCGGCCGGGGCTGGATTTCGCCGGCAAGCACCTGATGCGCGCCGGGATTGTGGTTCTGGGGCTGAAGGTCAGTCTGATGGATGTGCTGGGCCTCGGCTGGGCTGCGCTGCTGCTGATCACGGCGGTGGTCCTGGCCGCCTTCGCCGGAACCTACGCCATCAGCAGGCTCTTCCGGCTGCCGCCGCCGGTATCCCTGCTGATCGCCACCGGTTTTTCCATCTGCGGGGCCTCGGCCATCGGGGCGATGGCCGCGGTGCGCCGGATCCGGCAGCACGACACCGTGCTCCCGGTGGCCCTTGTGACCCTGTGCGGGACGCTCGCCATCGGCGTGCTGCCGCTGCTGATCCAGCCGCTGGGACTGAGCCCCGAAGTCTTTGGCGCCTGGACCGGGGCATCGGTGCACGACGTCGGGCAGGTGGTGGCCACCGCGCAGACCGCCGGGGCGTCGGCGCTGGCGGTCGCCGTCGTCGTAAAACTCACCCGGGTGATCCTGCTGGCGCCGATCGTCGCCGCGGCCGGGCTGCACCACCGCAGCAGCGCCGGTACCGGCGACGGTCTGCAGCGGCCGCCCATCGTCCCGCTGTTCGTCCTCGGCTTCGTTGCGCTGGCCGCCCTTCGCACGGCGGGCTGGCTCTCCCCCGCCGTCCTCGACGCCGCCGCGGCGCTGCAGGACATCCTGCTGGGGATGGCGCTGTTCGGCCTCGGCTCGGCGGTCCGGGTGGGCCAGCTGCTGCACACCGGGACACGCGCCCTGCTGGCCGCGCTGGTGTCCTGGCTGCTGATTGCCGCGCTGGGGCTCGGTGCCGCATACCTCATGATTAGATAGCGGAGTGCCGAACCAGAACCTGCGCCGCGATGAAGCCGCAACCCGCTCAGCCCTGATCACCACCCACAGCTACGACGTCTCCCTGGACGTCCGGCAGGCCGCGGATCCGGAGGTCGCCGGTTACCCGAGCCGCAGCGTCATCAACTTCTCCGCCGGCGAACCCGGGTCCTCGACATTCCTGGACTTCATCGGCAGCGAGGTGCACAGCGTCATCCTCAACGGCAAGGAACTTGCCGTCGAGGATGTTGTGGAGGGTTCCCGGATCCGGCTCGACAAGCTCCAGGCAGAGAACCAGGTCACCGTCACGGGCACCGCGCTGTACAGCACGTCCGGGGAAGGCATGCACCGTTTCTTCGACCCGGCCGACGGCCAGTGCTACCTCTACACCCAGTACGAGCCCGCCGACGCCCGCCGGGTCTTCGCCAACTTCGAACAGCCCGACCTCAAGGCCGAATTCACCTTCCACGTGACGGCGCCCTCGGCCTGGCAGGTGTCCTCCAACGGCATCGAAGCCCGGCGCACGCTGCTTACCGGCAATCCGGACACGAGCCGCTGGGACTTCGCCCCCACCAAGGCGATCTCCACCTACATCACGACTGTGCTGGCCGGCCCGTACTTCAGGGCCGAGGACTCCTGGAGCGGGACGTTCGACGACGGCACCCGCCTCGAGGTTCCGCTGGCCCTCTACTGCCGTGCCTCGATGGCGGCCTCCTTCGACCCCGAGGCGCTGTTCACCCTCACCAAAAACGGCCTCGACTTCTTCAACGAACTCTTCGACTTCCCGTACCCGTGGGGAAAGTACGAGCAGGCCTTCGTGCCCGAGTACAACCTTGGCGCCATGGAGAACCCCGGGTTGGTGACCTTCACGGAGAGCTACGTGTTCACCTCGCGGGCAGCCGATTCGCAGTACCAGGCCCGCGCCAACACCCTGCTGCACGAGATGGCCCACATGTGGTTCGGCGACCTCGTCACGATGCAGTGGTGGGACGATCTGTGGCTCAAGGAATCCTTCGCGGATTACATGGGGACCCTCGGCGTGGACCGCACCACGGACTGGCCCACGGCATGGGTGAACTTCGCCAACAACCGCAAGGCCTGGGCCTACGTGCAGGACCAGCTGCCGACCACGCACCCGATCGTCGCCGACATCCCCGACCTTGAGGCAGCCAAACAGAACTTCGACGGCATCACGTACGCCAAGGGCGCCTCGGTCCTGAAGCAACTCGTCGCCTATGTGGGCTTCGAGGCCTTCGTTGCCGGCTCGCGCCAGTACTTCAAGGACCACGCCTACGGCAACACCACCCTCGCTGACCTGCTGGCCGCGCTCAGCGCCGCCTCGGGCCGGGACCTCGCGGACTGGGCCCGCCAGTGGCTGCAGACCTCAGGCATTTCCACCCTCACCAGCGAGATCGAGGAGCACAACGGCGTCCTCGGCACGGTGGCCATCATCCAGGACGCCGAGGACCCGACGACGGGCCGGCAGGAGCCGCGGCCGCACCGGCTGCGGATCGGCCTGTACGAGCAGGACAACGACGGCGCCCTGGTCCGCACCGACAGCGTCGAGACCGACATCAGCGGCGCCCGGACCGTGGTGGCCGGCCTGGCCGGCAAGGCCCGGCCTGCCCTGATGCTGGTCAACGACGATGACCTCAGCTACGCCAAGGTCCGGCTGGACCCGCGCTCCGAAGCCACCGCGCGGGCCTCCCTGAGCGCGCTCAGGGATCCGATGGCGCGCGCCCTGTGCTGGACCGCGCTCTGGGATTCGGCCCGCGACGCCGTCACGCCGTCGAACCTCTACGTCGAGGCCGTGCAGCGCTTCGGACCCGCCGAGACCGGCATTGGAGTGCTGCTGAACGTCCTGGGCAATGCGTCCACGGCGATCGAACGCTACGTCCCCGAAGCCGGGAGGGCCGCCGTCCGCCAGGGCTTCCTGTCCGTGGCCGCCGATGAACTCCAGCGGGCCGCGCGTGGCTCTGACCAGCAGCTGGCGTGGGCGCGCACGGTCGCCGCGGGCAGCCGCTTCGACGGCAGCCGGCTGGACCTGCTCCGCGGCATCCTGGACGGCAGCACCGTCATTGCGGGCCTGTCCGTGGATGCCGAGCTCCGCTGGAACCTCTGGCATGCCCTGGCCGCCAACGGGAAGGCCACCGCCGCGGAGCTCGACGGGGAGCTGGCCCGGGACAACACCGCCGCCGGCAAGTCCGGCCATGCCACCGCCCTCGCGGCCCGCCCCGATACGGCCGTCAAGGAAGCAGCCTGGCAGGAGGCGGTGCACGGCACCTCGCTGTCCAACCAGCTGCTGAGCGCCACGATCGGCGGTTTCAACACGGGCCCCGCGCCGCTGCTGCGGGGATTCATTGACCGCTATTTTGAGTTCCTGGAGGAAGTGTGGGCCGGCCGCAGCATCGAAATCGCCGGCCGGATTGTCCGCGGGCTCTACCCTGCCGGGCAGGACCTGGACGGCGGGAGTCCGGAGACACATCCCGTGATCGTCCGGACGGATGACTGGCTTGCCGGGCACCCGGAGGCCCCGCGGGCGCTGCGGCGCATCGTCATCGAACAGCGCAGCCACCTGCTCCGTGCCCTGAAGGCCCAGGCCCTGACGGCGAACCCACCATCGGCTGCTCCGTAACCGCCCTTTTGGCCGCTCTAAAGGGCAGCTACGGAGCAATCGACGGGGTGTAGCGGTGTGGACGGGGCTAAGGGTCTCAGGGGACCCGGTGCAGCCACTCCGGAGTGCCGAATTTTGCCTCCACCCGGTGCTGCGCCGCGGCCAGCTCAGCCTCGGTCAGCTCCGAAGGCGTCGCCGCATAGCGTTCGGCGAAGACCTCCATCATGGCCGCGACGATCTCGGCCCGGGCCAGTCCGGTCTGCCGCCGGAGCGGATCCACCCGCTTCTTGGCGCTCCGCGTGCCCTTGTCGGAGAGCTTCTCTTTGCCGATCCGCAGCACCTCGACCATCTTGTCGGCGTCGATGTCGTAGCTCATGGTCACGTGGTGCAGCATGCCGCCGTTCGCGAGCCGCTTCTGCGCGGCGCCGCCAATCTTGCCGTGCTCGGTGGCGATGTCATTGAGCGGCACGTAGAAGGCGCTGATCCCCATCTTCTCCAGGGCTGCCATCACCCAGGCGTCGAGGAAGGTGTAGGAGTCGGCGAAGCTGATGCCGTCCACCAGGGTCTGCGGCAGGTACAGCGAGTAGGTGATGCAGTTGCCGGCCTCCATGAACATCGCTCCCCCGCCGCTGATCCGGCGGACGACGCTGATGCCGTGGCGTTCGACGCCGGCGGGGTCCAGTTCGTTGCGGACGGACTGGAAGCTGCCGATCACCACGGACGGTTCCTCCCAGTCCCAGAAGCGCAGGGTGGGGTTGCGGCGCCCCGCGCCGACCTCTTCGGTCAGGACCTCGTCCAGGGCGACGTTGAGGTGGGTGGGCAGCACGGCGGGCGCGATGATGTTCCAGTGGTGGTCCGCCCAGCCGGTGGCCTTCGCGAGGGCGCGCCGGACGGTGACCGCCACGGCATCCGTGGAAAAGCCGAACAGGACGGCGTCTGCGGGCAGGGCCGCTGCCACCGCGGCCGAGATGTCCGCCGCGGCGGCATCGGCCGGAAGGCCGGTGAGCGCCCGGTTGATCTCGAGCAGTGCCTCGTCCGGCTCCAGGAAGAAGTCCCCGCTGAGCGAGACGTTCGCAAGCACGCCGTCAACCACCTCGACGTCGGCCACCACGAGTTTTCCGCCGGGAACCTTGTACTCCCCGTGGCGGCGGGCACCGCCGTCGTCGGCGCTGCTGGAACCGGGGGCCGGGAGAAGGGATGTCATGGCATTAATCCTGCCACGCGGCGGCCGCCCGCACGGCGCAACGCCGCGGCAGTGCCCGGCCGGGACGCAAAAAGCCCGCACCGTCACCGGTGCGGGCTTTTCCAGAAGACCTTGGGGGAAGAAGTTACTTCTTGCCGCCGAAGCCCTTGAAGCGAGCGTTGAAGCGCTCGACGCGGCCTGCAGAGTCCATGATGCGCTGCTTGCCCGTGTAGAACGGGTGGGACTCGGAGGAGATTTCGACGTCAATAACCGGGTAGGTGTTTCCGTCTTCCCACTCGATGGTCTTCTTGGAAGACACGGTGGACTTGGTCAGGAACTTGACGCCGGAAGCCAGGTCGTTGAAAACAACAGCTTCGTACTTCGGGTGAGTATCAGACTTCATAATTGGACCTTTGTTCGCACAACTGGATTTTGCCAGCTGCCAGGTATGAGTGGGATGGCCGGCGGAATGGACCGGACGGCCAGCTATCAATCATAGCGGAAAGTCAGCGCCTCCGCCGCCTGGCCAGCGGCGCTGTTTCAGTTGCGCGGACGGAGCTCCCAGAAGGCGACGGCGGACGCCGCCGCGACGTTGAGCGAGTCAACGCCTGCGCGCATGGGAATCTTCACGGCCAGGTCGACGGCGGCGAGGGTTCCCGCGCTCATCCCCGCACCCTCGGTGCCCAGCACCAGGGCGAGTTTCTCGGGCTGGCGGGCGGCCAGCGCATCGAGGTCCACGGCGTCGTCCGTGAGCTCCAGGGCGGCGACGGTGAAGCCCAGCCCGCGGAGCACCTCCAGGTCCCCCGGCCAGTCCTCCAGCCGGGCCCAGGGCACCTGGAACACCGTGCCCATGCTGACCCGGACGCTGCGGCGGTACAGCGGATCCCCGCAGCGCGGCGAGACCAGGACGGCGTCGATGCCCAGGGCCGCTGCGGAGCGGAAGATCGCGCCGACGTTGGTGTGGTCCACGATGTCCTCCAGCACGGCGACCCGGCGGGCTCCGGCGAGAAGCCCGGTCAACGGCACGGGTTCCGGGCGCTGCATGGCCGCCATCGCACCGCGGTGCAGATGGAAGCCGGTGATCTCCTCGAGGAGCGCGGCGGAACCGATGTACACGGGGACGTCCGGGTACTGCGCAAAGATGTCCGAGAGGTCCTCCAGCCATTTCTCGGCGAGGAAGAAGGAACGCGGCTGGTGCCCCGCCGCGAGGGCCCGGCGGAGCACCCGGGAGGACTCGGCGATGTACATGCCCTCGGCGGGTTCCCGGAGCTTGCGCAGATGAACATCCGTCAGCTGCGTGTAGTCCGAGACCCGGGGGTCGTCGGCGGAGTCAAGGCGGTGGAAGGTCACAGGCGGGTCATTTCAGCGGAAGCGGCCAGGGGTCACGGATCTGGTCATTTGAACAGGTTGGCGATCATGAACCCCAGGGCAACGAGCCCCAGGACGATGATGACACCGCGCAGGACCACCGGGGACAGCCGGCGGCCGACCTTGGCGCCGACCACGCCGCCGATCAGCGAGCTCACCGCAATCAAGCCAACAACGGCCCAGTCGATCCGGCCGAAAGCGAAGAGCAGGTAGGAGACCCCCGCCACGACGTTGACGGCAAGCACCAGGATGTTCTTCATGGCGTTGGCGTTCTGGATGGTCCCGGTCATGAAGATCCCGAGGATCCCGACCAGCAGGATGCCCTGCGCCGCGACGAAGTATCCGCCGTAGATGCCCGCCAGGTAGACCAGGACCACGAGGGTGACGCCGTGGCGGCGGTCCCGGATGGCGTGTTCGGGGTTCTGTTCGCGGTTCCGGACCCACTGCTGCAGCCGGGGCTGGAAGACCACCATCAGCAGGGCGAGCACAATCAGGGCGGGGGCTGCGTAGTGGAAGACCTTCTCGGGCAGGTGCAGCAGGAGATAGGCGCCGGTGATGCCGCCCAGAAGCGAGGCGGGCAGAAGCTTGAGCAGTTGCCTGCCGCGTCCCGTCAGTTCCTTGCGGTAGCCCCAGGCGCCGGCGGCGCTTCCGGACACCAGGCCCATCGCGTTGCTGATGGACGCCGTGACCGGCGCGTAGCCGAGGGCGATCAGCACCGGGAAGGTCACCAGGGTGCCGGAACCGACCACACTGTTGATGGTGCCGGCCCAGAGCCCGGCGAAGAAAATGAAGACACTGTTGAGGAACTCCACGCGCGGTCAGCGGCCCTTTCAGCGGCGCGCGGTGGCCGTGTACCGCCCGGCGCTGACGCTGACGTCCAGCGGCAGCCCGAAAGTCTCGCTGAGATTGTCGGCCGTGAGGACGCCTGTGATCGGGCCCTGGGCCACTACCCCGCCGTCGCGCAGCAGCATGGCGTGGGTGAAGCCCGGCGGCACCTCTTCGAGGTGGTGGGTGACCAGGACGATGGCCGGGGCGGCGTCGTCGCGGGCCAGTTCACTGAGCCGGTACACGAGATCCTCGCGGCCGGCCAGGTCGAGGCCGGCAGCGGGTTCGTCGAGGAGCAGCAGTTCGGGATCCGTCATCAGGGCCCGGGCGATCTGGACGCGTTTACGCTCCCCCTCGGAGAGCGAGGCGAACGGACGGTTGAGCAGCGGCCCCATGCCCCACTCGTTAAGCAGGGCGAAGGCGCGACGTTCGTCGTCCTTCTCATAGCCCTCGCGCCACCGTCCGGTAACACCGTAAGCGGCTGTCACAACCACGTTGAGCACCTTCTCGTGCTCCGGGATCTGGTTGGCCAGCGCGGCCGAGGACAGGCCTATCCGGGGCCGGAGTTCAAAGACGTCGACGGCGCCCAGGATCTCCTCCAAAATGCCCGCCATACCGCTGGTGGGATGGATCCGCGCGGCCGCGAGCTGCAGCAGAGTGGTCTTGCCGGCGCCGTTGGGGCCCAGGATCACCCAACGCTCGCCTTCCTTGACCTGCCAGTCGACCTTGTCCAGCAGGGTCTTGGCCCCACGTACAACGCTGACGGCGGCCATTTCAAGAACATCACTCATAGGAGTAGACACTAGGACAAAACAGCGGGCGACTGATAACCGGTGTGCCGGGCCCGTGCCGGGTGCGCGCCGGGTGCGCGCTGCACGGCTGCCTGGCTGCCGGTCCTGCCGGGGCTGTCCCCGGCGCGGCCCGGCGTCACCTGAGCGCAACGAATTCGGGTCCCCCTCCGCCCGATCGCTAGGATTGCAGCCATGAGCCTGAACCTGACCGCAGTGAGCTATGCCCCGAAACTGACCCGTCCCGAGGTGCAGCAGCTCCGGTCGCTGCTCGCCGGAGCAGGGCTGGAGCTGGATGCGGAAACCCGCACCGGAGACGCCCGCTTCGAGGTCTATACGGCGGACGGAAGCATTGCCCTGGCCTCCGGACCGGACCAGGGGGCGGCGCTGGCCGAACTCCGCCGGACCGCGGCGGACAATGGTCCGGCAGGTGTGGACACAGCCATTGTCCCGGCCGCCCTGCGCAGCGCGCGGCGGAAGCTGCTCATCATGGACGTGGATTCGACGTTGATCCAACAGGAAGTGATCGAGCTCCTGGCCGCCTATGCCGGCAAGCGGGAAGAAGTGACGGCAGTGACCGAGGCTGCCATGCGCGGGGAGCTGGACTTCGCCCAGAGCCTGCATGCGCGGGTCGCGGTGCTCGCCGGGCTGCCGGCCGACGTCGTCGACTCCGTCCGTGCCGAGGTGAAACTGAGCCTCGGGGCGGCGGAGCTCGTGGCCGCCTTCCAGGCCGCCGGGCACGTGGTGGCCGTGGTCTCCGGCGGTTTCAACCAGATCCTGCGGCCGATCGCCGAGGGCCTGGGGCTCGACTACTGGGTCGCGAATGAACTGGAAATCGTCGACGGGGCACTGACCGGAAAGGTCATCGGCGAGGTCATTGACCGGGCGGCGAAGGAGAAGTACCTGCGCGAGTGGGCCGCCAAGGAAGGCATCCCGATGGAACACACGATTGCTGTGGGCGACGGCGCCAACGATCTGGACATGCTCGGCGCCGCGGGGATCGGGGTGGCGTTCAACGCCAAACCGGCGGTCCGCGCGGTCGCGGATGCCGCGGTGAACCTGCCCTACCTCGACGCCGTCCGGCACATCGCCGGCGTCTGAGGCTGAACCGGACATACTGAAGGCCGGGGCGCTTGCCCCGGCCTTCAGTGTGCTCCGCCCCTAGGGCTGAGGCTTAGTTGTTTCCCTTGTCGAAGTAGTCGGCCCCGCCGACGTACTCGGTGTGCCCGCTCTCGACGTCGGCCGTGACCATCTTGGCGACCTCCGCGGCGAATTCCTTGACCGAGTACAGCCGTCCGGCCTCGGCCCGGCGGGCCTCGATGGCGCCCGGGTTGGAGCGGTCCAGCAGGGTGGCCGTGACGGTGCCCTCGATCATGTCGCCGGAGACTACGGCGAGGGAGATGCCCTTCTCGGCCAGGCTCGGAACGAGTTCGCGGAGTGCATCCTCGCCGGCGCGCTTGCTGCGTGCCACGGGCTCGTAGGTCGGCATGGTGGGCACGGTGTTGATGAAGTGGGCCTGGTGGCTCGTCACGAAGACCACCCGGGAACCCTCGGGCATCAGCGGGACGGCGGCGTTGAGCATGTTGACCTGGGCGTCGCGGTTGAGCTTGAGCGCGTAGTCCGGCTCCATGCCGGATTCCATCCCGCCGGAGGCGTTGAGGACCAGGACGTCGAGCGAGCCGAAGTTTTCCATCGCGGCGCTGGCCAGGGCCTGAACGCCTTCCTGGGTGGTGAGGTCGGCGCCGACGGCAACGGCACGGCCGCCTGCCGCCTCGATCTCCGCAACGACTTTGTTGGCGCGTGGTGCCTTCTGGCGGTAGTTGATCACGACGGCGGCGCCCTCGGCGGCGAGGAACTTGGCGACTTCAGCGCCGATGCCCCTTGATGAACCGGTCACGATTGCGGTCTTGTTGTCCAGCAGTCCCATACGAGCTCCTTTTGTTCCAAACGTCCAAAAACGGTGAGTCTGCAGTCCATCATGCCAGCGGCGCAGGAGTTTTCGGTTGTTCGAGTTCCACAAAGAAGCTGCAGCTCGCTAGTGACGGCCCCGCCAGCGGGCGTAGGCTCGCCCGTATGAAACCTCCGGGAGGCAGTCGCCGCGAGGCTGGACATCCGCGGGACCCAGTGTCGCGGGGCGTGAGGGAGGAATCGACGCCGGAGCAGGTTTTCAGTGGTTCCCCCCGCGGCCTGGAACTGTTCCGTGCGGTGGAGCGGATGCTGGCCGCGCCCGACCCGCCCGCCGTGCGGGCAACAAAAAGCCAGGTGGCCTTCCGGGGGAAACGCGGCTTCGCGTACCTATGGTGGCCCGGACGCTACCTGAAGTCCGAGGTGCCCGCAGTGCTGTCGATCGCCTTGCCGCGGCGCGTTGAGCCCGAGCGGTTCAAGGAGGTGGTGAATCCATCGCCGGGAGTGTGGATGCACCACCTGGAACTGCACACGGCGGACGAACTCGACGCTGAGGTCCTGGACTGGCTGCGGGAAGCGAAGGACAACGCCGGCTAGCGCAGCAACCCTGGGGATCCGGCGCCGGGTAAGCCTGGCCGAACAGGGACGCGGGCGGGCTGATCCAGTCCCCGCCCGCGTCCCGCCACAATTCCTGCGGCTACGGGTGGTCGATCCTGATCTTCTTGGCCGTCGTGTCCGGTGGTGTCGCCGGGGCAGGGGCCCGCACCTCAAGAACTCCGTCCGTGTACGTGGCGGTGATGTCCTCTTCCCTGGCGCCCGGCGGCAACGCAACACTGCGCGAAAAAGAGCCGTAGCGGAACTCCGAGCGGTAGCCGTCCTTGCTCTTGTGCTCGGATTTCTCCTCGCGTTCCGCCCTGATGTGCAGCATGCCTTCGCTGACGGAGACGTCGACATCCTTGTCCGGATCGATCCCCGGAACCTCAGCGCGCACCACCAGCGTGGTGCCGTCCACAAACTGCTCGACCTTGATGGACGGTGCCATTGCCAGGTCCCCGTCGAGGAAACGCTTGATCGGCTCCAGCACGTCCGACGGCACCCACTTGTTAAGTTCAGCCATGATTGTCCTCCTGGATCCATGCCCCTGCCTTGGTGTGGTCAGGGGCTGTAGCCCCATTACACACCCGGGGGCCCCTGGCGCTAAGGGCAAAAAGTCCTAACGTGGCTAAACCGGCGCGCCCCATCGGAGGTTACCCACGGGGGACTGGGAAGCAGTCGGCCGCGGCACCTGTAGTCCGTAGCGTCGACCACCCAGGCAGCCCGTGTCAGGTCACGCGGCCACACACCCGATCTCGCTAAATTGTCGGTGCCGTCTGAGATTCTGGGTTTATGGAGAACACCACAGGCTGGAGTGTGGAGGGCAGGGCGGCCGTGGCGGCTGTCGGGGCGTCCTATGCGGCGCTGGTGGGCCTTAAGGGGGCTGCCGCGCGCCGCGCTGATCCGTTCGGCGCTGACTTCACTGACTTGGCTGGCGGTGACGGTAGTGATCCGTTGTGGGATGATCCGTTGCACGATCTGGTGGATGATTCCCTGGACCGCCTCGCCCTGATTGGAGGGATGGAGGCCCAGCTTGCGGCGTTGAAGGTCTGCGCGGCCGCGGACTACGTGCAGGCCGCCGACGCTTTGGCGCCGCCGGCGGTGGCGCTGCACGACAACATGGGCCAGGAGATGGCGGTGCGGGCGGAGGTCGCGTGTGCCCTGACCGTGAGCGAGGGGACCGCGGGGGCGTTCCTGGGCGACTGCCTGGCGCTGACGAAGACGTTGCCGCTGACCCTCGCGGCGCTGACGGCGGGCACGATTTCCTGGGCGCACGCCCGGATCATGGTGGACGAAACGACCAGCCTGGATCCGGCCGGGGCGGCGGCGTTGGAGGCGCACTTCCTGGACCCGGCCGCCCCGAATCCGGCCCGGGGGTGCCCGGCCGGGGAGCTGGTCCCGGGCAGGTTCCGGGCCAAGGCCCGGACTCTGGCGTGAGCGCCATCACCGGGAGAGCATCGAACAGCGCCATGCCAGGTGCGCGGCGGACCGGCGGGTCGAGTTCCGCCCGGACAGTGACGGGATGGCCTGGTTCTCCGCGTACCTGCCGGCCGATACCGCCGCGGGGATCTGGGAACGGACCACCGCGGCCGCCCGCGCCCTGCAGGGCCCGGACGAGGAACGCACCCTGACCCAGCTCCGCGCCGACATCGCCGCCACCTGGCTGCTCACCACCGGCGGAACAGCGGATGGCGGCAGAACGGGCGGTACCGGCGTGGCCGGCGGCGGAAGCTGCGGATCCTGCCGCGGCACCGGCGCCGGCGCGGCCGACGGCATGTGCGCCGGGGCGGGCGGGGGTGTGCCCTCGCCGCGGGCGCAGGTCCTGATCACCGTCCCGGTCCTGTCCCTGCTCGGCGCCGGGGAGGAACCGGCGATGCTGGACGGGTACGGGCCGATCCCGCCCTCGATGGCCCGCCGCCTGATCACCGACGGCGCCGGGTCCTTCCACCGGGTCCTGGTTGACCCGCGGGACGGGGCGCCGCTGGAAATCGGCCGGACCAGCTACCGCCTCACCAAAGCCCAGCGGCACTGGCTGATGCTCCGAGACGGGAGATGCCCGTTCCCGGGGTGCAACAACCACTCCCTGGACAACGAAGCGGACCACCTCCTGGCCTGGGCCGACGGAGGCACCACCGGGATCACCAACCTCGGGCAGCCCTGCCGCAAACACCACAAGCTCAAACACAACTCAGCCTGGACACCGGCCGGGGCCAGCAAAACCGCCCCGCCCGGCTGGACCTCCCCGACCGGACGGCACTACCCCAGCGAACAGCAGGACTGGGAACCACCCCACTGGCCGGACGGCATCCCGGATTCGGGAACAGAATCAGACACAGGCACAGCCACGCGCACGGACTTGGGCGCATACATGGACATGGACGCAGGCATGGGCATGGACTCGGACACAGGTACGGGCATGGATCCGCCACCGGGGGTGGACACGAACGTCGACTTGGACTTCGATACGGGCCTGCCCCCGGACCCCGGCCCGAATCCAGAACAGGAACAGGAACTGCCCGCGGACCCCCTCCCCGACTGGTAGCTGTCCACGGCAGGGCACCCGTTCCCTGCAGACACCGAAGACCTGGACTGGCTGGAGTCCCTCGTCGATCCCTCCCCGGAACGCTTAAGGTTCCAACGAGTCTGATTGACATTTTGGGGCCGGTCCCCCGGACCCGGCTTTGGCGGACAAAGGCCACGGCGAGGCTTCGCCACCCGCCACCCGCCACGATAATTCGCCCTGATTACCCGGCGGGCCGTCCTCCACGCCACCAGTATCTGGGCCAAGGAAGACAGCGAAATTTCTTTAGTGGCCCATGCCGAGGCCGCCGTCGACGGGGATTACGGCGCCGGAGATGTAGGCGGCCTCGTCGCTGGCGATCCATCGGACGACTTTAGCGACCTCCGAGGCTTCGGCGAAGCGGGCGGCGGGAACCTTGGACAGGTAGTCCTTCAGGGTTGCTTCGGGCAATTCTGCCGTCATGTCCGTGTTGATGAATCCGGGGGCAACCACGTTCGCCGTGATGCCGCGGGCGCCCAACTCGCGGGTCAACGAGCGGGCCATGCCGACGAGTCCGGCTTTGGACGCCGAGTAGTTGACCTGGCCGGGGGCCCCGTAGAGACCGGAGACGGAGGAAATCAGGACCACGCGGCCCTTGCGGGCCCGGATCATGCCCTTGGACGCACGCTTGATCACGCGGAAGGCGCCGGTGAGGTTGGTGTCGATGACCGAGGTGAAATCGTCCTCGCTCATGCGCATGAGGAGGGTGTCCTTGGTGATGCCGGCGTTGGCCACCAGCACCTCGACGGGGCCGTGGGCGGATTCCACTTCAGCGAAGGCTGCGTCCACTGACGCTTCGTCCGTGACGTCGGCCTTGACGCCGAGGATGCCGGCGGGGAGCGTCGATTCGCTGCGGTACGTGACGGCCACCTTGTCGCCGTTGGCGAGGAAGGCTTCGGCGATTGCGAGGCCGATTCCACGGTTTCCTCCGGTGATCAGGACACTGCGGCCGGCGGTTGCTGTTTCAGACATGGTGGGGCTCCGGAATTCTGCGGCGCGACGGCGCCGCGCTGGGGACGGGATTTTCCTGCCTCCGATCTTAGCGCCCGGTGCCGCCGCGTTTGGGCGGCTCTGCCGTTGGTGAGAGAATTGCTTTAAGCCTTGGGAGCGTGATCTGACAGCCTTGACACTCAAAAACAGACCCGGTGTACCTGTGCCCGGGAACCCGGCAGTACCATCCGGTGATTCCGAGGTTCACAGCATTACGGACGCCTCCGCGGCACACTCTGAAGAGATGCGCCAGCGGATGATCAAGTACGCCGTGGCGATGGGGATCCGCATGGTGTGCCTGATCCTGATTTTTGTGGTGGACGGCTGGCTGAAGATTCTCCCGGTCATCGGAGCCGTGTTCCTCCCCTGGTTTGCCGTGATCATCGCCAACGGCGACGACAAGGCGGAGGTCCACTCCGACTCGTTGCTGGATTACGCACCGTTGGCCCAGCTGGATGCGCCCGCCGCAGCTTCATCCGGGCCGGCCGGGCCGCGTGATCCGGGTGACCTGGTCCCGGACGACCCGTCGTTGACGTTGCTGCAGGGCGAAATCGTCGATGATGAGGACGTCCCGAAGGAGGGGCGCGGCGTGCCCGGCGGGCACACCGGTGACGACGGCGACCACGGACGGGCAGCATCATGAACCTATTTGATTTGACCGGGAACGCCGGGGCAGCCGGACCGGCGGAAGCCGTCTGCTCCCGCAAGGCGTGCCGGGGCGGGGCCGAATGGCAGCTGCTCTGGAACAACCCAAAGATCCACGCCCCGGAACGGCGCAAGATCTGGCTGGCCTGTGGAGAACACCGGGCCTGGCTCGAGGACTACTTGCAGACCCGCGGGCTCTGGAAGGCCACCGTGGCGTTGGACCCGGCAGGCAGGGCAAGCTGAATGTACCGTTTTCTTTTCTCCAGTAAGTGGCTGGGGTACCTGCTGCTGGCCGCCATCTTTGCGGCCGCGTGCGTCGGTCTGGGCCGCTGGCAGATGGACCGCCGCGCCGAGACGCTCGCCGAGATCAACCGCGTCACGTCCAACTACTCCGCCACGCCCGTCCCTTTTTCTGACATCAAGGACCAGTTCAGCTCGCTGGCGGCTGACCGCGAGTGGACCCAGGTGGAACTCAAGGGCAGTTACGACGTCGCCGGGCAGCATATCGTTCGCAACCGGCCGCTCAACGGCCAGCCCGGCTACGAGGTCGTGGTGCCCTTCCGGGTGGAAACCGGCGAGACAGTCGTGATCGACCGCGGATGGCTGCCCATCGGCAACAACAACCCCGGCCGCCCCGACTCGGTGCCCGCTCCCCCTCAGGGCCCGGTAACTGTCGTCGCCCGGCTCAAACCGGCCGAGCCCGAACTCCAGCGCGGCGCCCCGGACGGCCAGCTGGCCTCGATCGACCTCACTGCCTATTCTCAGCAGCTGGGCTACCCCCTGCTGACCGGCGCGTACGGGCAATTGGCGTCAGAGAGCCCGTCAGCGGCGGACATGCCCTTCCCCTTCCCCAAACCGTCCACACAGGAGGGCACTCACCTGTCCTACTCGCTGCAGTGGTTCGCCTTCGGCGTGCTGATGTTCATCGGCTTCGGGTACGCGGCCCGTCAGCAGGCACGAAACGCTGCCATTGACGCGGAGGACGCTGAAGCCCGGGATGCAGGCGGGGACGGCACCCCGATGCACTCCAGCGGCCCGGTGGTCCGCCGTCGAACGGCCTCCCGCAAGCGGAAGAACGCGACGGCGGAGCAAGAGGAAGACGCCATCCTCGACGCCCAGGGGTTCTGAGCAGTGGCGGGGTTGCTACCGGAGCCCGTGGTCCGCGTGAAGCAGGCGTTATCGGCCCTTGGCGCCGAGGACACCGTGACGGTCTTCGATTCGAAAGTCCCGACGGCGGCTGCGGCGGCCGCCGCGCTGGGTTGCGACGTCGCCGCGGTCACGAACAGCCTTGTGTTCGACCTCGAGGGCGCGCCGCTGCTGATTCTGGCCAGCGGCGCCGCCAGGGTCGATGTCGGCAAGGTCGCCGCGCAGCTGGACGCCGGCAGGATCCGCCGGGCCTCCCCCGAGTTCGTCCTGGAACACACCGGCCAGGAAGTCGGCGGTGTGGCCCCGGTCGGGCATCCGGAGAAAATCAAAACGCTGCTGGACGAGTCCCTTGCGGCCCACCCCGTGCTCTGGGCAGGCGCGGGAGACCATCACTCGATGTTCTCCATCACCTACGAACAGCTACTCAGGATCACAGCCGCCAAAGAGATGCCCGTCCGCTGACGAAGCGTTGATTCACCGGTGGGAGTGAGATCCTGTTCGGCGTTTTATACACGAAATGCCCGTCTTTTCAGGGAAAATTGGGGCGCCGCTGCTCGGAAGCCCCGGAGCGGTGGACTTCGTGTTCGTGGGTGCCGATGACAAGATCATCGAGGTCCATGGCTGAGCAAAGCAGTGCTCCGGCTGCGGCTACTCCGGAGTCCGGGGGCTGAACGCGCTGCTGGCTACCGTCTCGACGAAACTTTTGCTCCATAATGAGGGGCGAAGAGGTGGGTTCCCTGAAGCTGACAACATCCGATCCTGTGGACGACCGCGCCACCGGGCGCCCCATCGGTTTGCCCTGGCGCCGCTGGCCGTGGCTGCCCGCCAATCACGTGGGGCCGCAGTGGTTTGCCGCAGTGATGGGAACCGGCATCCTTGCTACGTGCACGGAGCGGCTCGCCCTCTTCAACCCCGGGCTACACGCGGCGGCCCTCGGTCTGCTCGCCCTCACGTGGTGCGTGCTCGCCGCCGTGGCAGCAGCGTTTGCCAGCCATGCCGTGCGGCACCCCGCCCGGTTCCGGGCGAGCATCGAGGACTTGGGCATCCTGCCGTTCTACGGGGCCGTGGCCATGGGCCTGCTCGCCACAGGCGGGGCGACCCTGACCGTGGCGGAGGCTCATCTGCCCGTGACGGCGAGGGTGCTGGCTTGGGTGCTATGGTCGGCCGGCACACTGATCGGGGTAGTGTCCGCCGTGGCGTTCCCGGTAAGGCTGCTCGCCGCCGGGTCCGCTGAGCGAGGGGTGCCGCGCCTGTATGGGTCCTTCCCGTGGTCCCACCCATGGTGGCGGCCGCCGGCGGGGCCGTCCTGGCGGACGCGTTACCACCAGAGGGGGCGTACACACTGCTGCTGGCCAGCGGATGCCTGTTCATGCTGACACTGTCCCTGAGTGTCGTTATGCTAGTCCTCGCCTACGGCCATCTAGTCCGCGGTGGCCCGGTGCCACTACCGGCTTCGCCGTCGTTTTGGGTCCCCGTGGGAATCGCGGGGCAGTCCACGGCGGCCGCCAACTTCTTCCTGGCGCCGGCCGAGCTCGCCCTCTCCTCAGCCGCTCAGGGAACTATGCTGATGCTAACCGTCGCCTACAGCACCCTGGCCCTGTCACTGGGAACGGCCGCTGCCGGGGTGGCGCTGTGGATTACCGTCCGGGCGCTGCGGCGGGGAATGGCCTTCGGCCTGGGCTGGTGGAGCTTTACCTTCCCCATCGGCACCATGAGCCTAGGTGTATTAACCACGGACGTTGGTGACAGGCGGCGTGGTTAGGTGACAAAAAGAAGACCTCCGGGTGGAGTGGGCTTGTCTAGAGTCCAGTTCCACAAACGGAGGTCTTCATGTCCCACCCTAATGCTTTTCTCGCTCCCCGGGGACGGCTGCAGCTGGCCAAGTGCGTCGTCGATGACGGGTGGCCGTTGCGTCGGGCTGCGGAGCGGTTCCAGGTGTCCGTGCCGACAGCGGCACGCTGGGCCGGCCGTTACCGTGAACACGGCGAGGACGGGATGGAGGACCGCTCCAGCCGCCCACTGAGGTGTCCCTCGCGGACCCCGCAGCGGCGGGAGCGGCGGATCATCGCCCTGCGCGTGAACCGGCGGTGGGGGCCGGCCCGGATCGGGTATCTGCTGGGCATCCACCCATCCACCGTGCACAAGGTCCTGTCCCGGTTCGGGCTGGCGAAACTGTCCTGGCTGGACCGTGCCACGGGCCGGGTGATCCGCCGCTACGAGCACGAGAAGCCCGGCGACATGATCCACGTCGACATCAAGAAACTCGGACGCATCCCCGACGGCGGCGGGCACCGCGTCATGGACAGGGCAGCGGGCAAGAGGAACAAGACCGGAACCGAAGCGAACCGGCGCCCCGGCTACGCCTACCTGCACAACGCCGTGGATGACCACTCCCGCTTCGCCTACACCGAGATCCTCGAAGACGAGAAGAAAGAGACCGCCGCCGGCTTCTGGGAACGCGCCAACGAGGCCTTCAACGCCGCCGGCATCACCGTGAAGCGCGTCCTGACAGACAACGGCTCCTGCTACCGCTCCCACGCCTTCAAAGACGCCCTGGGCCCGGACATCACGCACAAACGAACCCGGCCCTACCGCCCCCAGACCAACGGCAAAGTCGAGCGCTTCAACCGCACCATGCTCGAGGAATGGGCCTACGCCCGCCCCTACACCTCAGAGGCCGAGCGCGTTGCCGCTTTCCCGGCCTGGCTCCATGACTACAATCATCATCGAGGCCACACCTCACTCAAGGGTCAGCCACCAGCAAGCCGCGTCACTAACCTCAGTGGGTAATACACCTAGGCCTCTCGGCGTTCGGCACGACGCTGGATGCCGCGTGGCTGCACGGGGCATCGGCCATGGTCTGCATCATCCTGTCCGGAACGGTGGCCCTATGCCTGGTGCACTCAGTCCGGCTGTGGACGACGGGGCGCACCAGGCGCAGTGCCGGTGCCGGCTAGCTGATCCGCGCCCATGCCCGCAACCAAAACCGCGGCACCCCCGACAACCAGTCAGGACAAACCGCGGATCGGTGGGACAAGGCTAAGCCTTGATCCACCGATGATGGTCGGGGCGCCGACGGCGGTTTAAACCGAGAATGCCCGTCTTTTCAAGGAAAATGGAGCTTGTCTAGAGCACATTAACCACCGAAAAGAGGGCATCTCGTAGATGCAAGTTTCCCATAAGCGCGCCTCCGTGTCAGTTTCCTTTGACGAGCCGAATCTCGTGTCGGTGGCCGGGTTGCTGCCGGTGATGACCTTGGCCCGGGACGCCGGGCTGCAGGAACTGGCCGATGAGTGGCTGTCGGTGCCGACGGACAAGGGCGCCAACGCCGGGCTGAAAGTCGCCGCGCTGGTGGCCGGGATGGTCGCCGGCGCGGACAGCATCGATGACATGGCCCTGCTGCGCCACGGCGGGATGAAGCGGCTCTTCACCGCCGGTTATGCACCCTCGACCCTGGGCTCGTTCCTGCGGTCCTTCACGTTTGGGCACGTGCGGCAGTTGGATGCTGTCGCCTCCCGTTTCCTGGCCAACCTGGGGACTCTGGCGCCGCTGCTCGGGAGCCCAGGGGCGGCGGACTTCGTCTTCGTCGATGTTGACGACACGATCATCGAGGTCCACGGCTATGCCAAGCAGGGCTCCGGCTACGGGTATTCCGGGGTCCGCGGCCTGAACGCCCTGCTGGCCACGGTCTCCGCGAAGGACAATGCCCCGGTCATCCTGGCCCAGCGGCTGCGCAAAGGGGCGGCGAACTCGGCCCGCGGAGCCAAACGCCTGATCACCGACGCCCTGTCCACGCTCAGGCGTGTCCAGACCGGCAGGCGGGTGCTCTGCCGGTTCGATTCGGCCTACTACGGCCATGCCGCGGTTTCCGCGGCCCTGGCCGGCGGGGCGGAAGTCTCCGTGACGGTGCGTATGGACCCGGCCGTCAAACGCGCCATCACCGGGATCCCTGAAGCGGCGTGGAAAACCATCGAATACACCGACGCGGTCTTCGATGAGACCACCAACATCTGGGTCTCGAAGGCCGAGGTCGCCGAAACCGTGTTCACCGCGTTCAGCTCCCGCAAAAAGGACGAGCAGATCACCGGCCGCCTCGTCGTGCGCCGCATCCCGGAACTGAACCCGAAAACCGCCAACGGACAGGAAACCCTCTTCCAGACCCACCGGCACCACGCGTTCTTCACCACCGTGGACGCAACGGTCCTGGACACCGTCGGGGCGGACAAAACCCACCGGAAACACGCCATTATTGAGCAGGTCAATGCCGATCTGAAAGACAGCGCCCTGGCCCACATGCCCTCGGGTGTTTTCGCGGCGAACTCGGCCTGGCTGGTCGCCGCGGTCATGGCCTACAACCTCACCCGCGCCGCCGGGCTCCTCGCCGCAGGGCATTTCGGGAAGGCCCGGACCGGAACGATCCGCCGCAAACTCATCCACGTCCCGGCCAGGATCGCCACCAGCGCCCGGCGCATCCGTCTTCATCTGCCCGAATCCTGGCCCTGGCAAACACCATGGCAGGCCCTATTCGACCACCTCTACCCGCCACAGCAACCCGCCTGAACCACCGTCAACCCAGCCACACGGCGCAACCGGAAACCACCAGTGGAACACCCAAGGGCAGCGAGGCCCGGCACCCCAGCATGCCCGCTGCCCGCACAACGAGCCGAAACCGGATTCAGCTCATCAGCCCAGACGGATCGGTGGGACAAGGCTAAGGCTCCCGGAGCCGCTTACGCGAGCGTAATCAGGTCCAGGTAATCTTCGTTCCAGTGGTCCTCGATGCCGTCGGGCAGCAGCACGACGCGCTCGGGGTTCAGGGCCGCAACGGCCCCTTCATCGTGGCTCACGAGCACTACGGCGCCCGTGTAGTTGCTCAGGGCCCCGAGGATTTCGGCGCGGCTGGCCGGGTCGAGGTTGTTTGTGGGCTCGTCGAGGAGCAGCACGTTCGCGCTGGAGGCCACGATGGTCGCCAGGGCCAGCCGGGTCTTCTCGCCGCCTGACAGCACGCCGGCAGGCTTGTCGACGTCGTCGCCGGAAAACAGGAACGAACCCAGGATGTTGCGGACTTCCGCGTCATTCATGTCCGGGGCGGAGGAGCGCATGTTCTGCAGCACGGTGCGGTCCACGTCGAGCGTCTCGTGCTCCTGGGCGTAGTAGCCCACCTTCAGGCCATGGCCCGCCACGACTTCGCCGGTGTCCGGTTTGTCGACGCCGGCCAGCATGCGCAGGAGGGTGGTTTTACCGGCGCCGTTGAGGCCCAGGATGACCACCTTGGAGCCGCGGTCGATGGCCAGGTCCACGTCGGTGAAGATCTCCAGTGAGCCAAAGGACTTGCTGAGGCCATCCGCCGTGAGCGGGGTCTTGCCGCAGGGTGACGGATCCGGGAAACGCAATGCTGCCACGCGGTCGGTTGCGCGCACGGCTTCGAGGCCGCCCAGCAGGCGCTCGGCCCGCTTGGCCATGTTCTGCGCGGCGACGGCCTTGGTGGCCTTGGCGCGCATCTTGTTGGCCTGGTCAAAGAGGACCTGGGCCTTCTTCTCCGCGTTGGCGCGCTCCCGCTTGCGGGCCCGCTCGTCCGTTTCGCGCTGCTGCAGGTAGCGCTTCCAGTCCATGTTGTAGAAGTCGACCTTGGCGCGGTTGGGATCCAGCAGGAACACCTTGTTGACGGTGGCCTCAAGCAGCTCGGTGTCGTGGCTGATCACGATCAGGCCGCCCTGGTGGTTCTTCAGGAACTCCCGCAGCCAAGTGATGGAATCCGCGTCGAGGTGGTTTGTGGGCTCATCGAGGAGCATCGTCTCGGCGTCGGAGTACAGGATCCGGGCGAGCTCGACACGGCGGCGCTGGCCGCCGGAGAGCGTCTTGAGCGGCTGGTTCAGCAGCCGGTCCGGGAGGGCCAGGTTGGAGCAGATCGCGGCGGCCTCGGCCTCGGCCGCGTAGCCGCCGGCGGCCAGGAACTCGGATTCCAGCCGGTCATAGCGGTTCATCGCCTTGCGCTGGACCTCGGCGTCCTCGCTGGCCATGTCCTCGTGTGTCTGCCGGAGTTTGCCGACGGCGATGTCCAGGCCGCGGGCGGACAGGATGCGGTCGCGGGCCAGCTGTTCCATGTCCGGGGTCCGCGGATCCTGCGGCAGGTAGCCGATCTCGCCGCTGCGGGTGACTTTGCCGCCGGCGGGCTGGCCTTCGCCCGCGAGCACCCGGGTGAGCGTGGTCTTGCCTGCACCGTTACGGCCCACAAGGCCGATCTTGTCTCCCTTGTCGATCCGGAAGCTCACCTGGTCCATAAGGAGGCGGGCGCCGGCGCGCAGTTCGAGATCCTGGACGGTAATCAATGCAGCTAAGGCCTTTCACAACAGGGAATGCCGCGGCACAACGGTGGAAGCTGGAGGGGGCCGGGGCAGGGCGGCCGAGAGCACGGCCTCTTCAAGTCTACCGGCCCAGCCCCGGTCCGATGACAAGAGCCCTCCCCCGCCCGGCCAGGACGGTCGACGGCGGTGCCGGCCGGACGCTGCCGGAAGCCACGTTGGAGCCTTTGGTGCGGCCCTCCAGCTGCCGGCCCCCTGGTTAGTGGAGGACCTACAAAAAACCCGTCCCGGCATGCTCGTAAAGTCAAAATCAGTTGCAAGAACCGATTCCCACCCGATAGGAACTCCCATGACGCAGACCGACAGCACCGCTGCTGGCACCACCACCCGGCACCGGAACGGCTGGAACGCCACCGACCTGGGACTGATCGCCGTCTTCGCCGCGCTCGTGGCCGCCTCCGCCCTGATTGCGGCTATTCCGGTCGCCGGTATGGGTGTCCCCATCACCGTGCAGACGCTCGCCGTGATGCTCACCGGCCTTGCCCTGGGCCCCGGCAGGGCGTTCGCCGCCGTCGGGCTCTACGTTCTGCTCGGACTCGCCGGGCTGCCGATCTTCAGCGGCGGACGCAGCGGACTCGGGGTCCTGGCCGGCCCCTCGGCCGGCTACATCATCGGCTTCGTGTTTGCGGCAACGGCCGCGGGGTGGCTGGCCGTCATGGTGTTCCGCCGCACGGCGGGCCGTCCCGGCAGGCTCCGCGCGGTTCTGTTGTTCACCGCCGCGATGGTGAGCAGCATCATCTTCGTTCACGGCCTCGGCATCCTCGGAATGATGGTTAACGCGAAGCTGGACTTCTCCAAGGCGTTCCTCGCAGACCTCGTCTTTTACCCCGGAGATGTGATCAAGAACGCACTCGCCGTGACGATCGCGCTGGCGCTGCACAAGGCATTTCCGGATCTGCTGATCCGCCGGACCCGCACCGGAGGTGCTGTCACCCCGGCGGCCGCCCCGCGCACTGCCGGCGCCAAGGTGGATCACCGGCCGTGAGCACCATCGAGCTGGACCGGGCTGCGGTGCGGGTGGCGGTCGACGGCCGCCCCGCACCCAAAACCCTGCTCGAGGAGCTGACCCTGCGGCTCACGGAGCAGCGGATCGGCGTCATCGGCGCGAACGGTTCCGGCAAGTCCACCCTGCTGCGGCTGCTTAACGGACTCGTGGCGCCAAGCAGCGGCACGGTCACGGTGGGCAAATGGGACACCGTGCGGTCGGTCCGGGAGGTCCGACGGCGGGTCGGCTTCGTCTTCACGGATCCGCTCTCCCAGCTGGTGATGCCGACCGGGCGGGAGGACGTGGAACTGTCCCTCCGGCGGTCGGTCCGGAACTCCGGCGAACGCAGCCGGCAGGCGGAGGCAACGCTGGACCGTTTCGGGCTGCTGCCGCTGGCCGACCAAAGCATCTACGAGCTGTCCGGCGGTGAACGCCAGCTCCTGGCCCTCGCCGCGGTCCTCGCCGTGCACCCGGAGGTGCTGGTCCTGGACGAGCCGTCCACCCTGCTGGATCTGCGCAACAGGGAACTGCTGCGCCGGACCCTGGCGGGACTCAGCCAGCAGGTCATCCTCTCCACCCACGACCTCGAGCTCGCGCTGGATATGGACCGGGTCCTCGTGGTCGACGCCGGCACGGTGGTGTTCGACGGCGGGCCGGCCGCCGCCGTCGAACACTACCGTGCGCTCTGCGCTGCCGGGCTTTCCCCCTGCGGCGCCGGACCGGAACGGCCTCGACAGCACCAGCCGGGTCCGGAGCGGCCGTGAGCGGCCACGGATTCCTGCTGGCCAACTATGTGCCGGGCACCTCGCTGCTGCACCGCGCGCCGCTCTGGCTGAAGTTCCTGCTGGTCCTGGGCTGCGGGATGGCGTCCTTCCTGATCGTGGACTGGGCCGTGGCCGCCGCGGCCCTGGCCGTGATGTGCACCCTGTTCCTGCTCAGCGGCGCGGGTCCGCTCCGGCTCTTCCGGGCGGTCCGGCCCGTGCTGCCGGTGCTTGCGATGGTCGGGCTGTTCCAGTGGTGGCAGCTCGGCGGCCCCACCGCGGCCCGGATCGTCCTGAACGTGCTGGTCTGTATTGTTGCCGCGTCGATCCTCACCGCCACCACCCCGGTGCAGCGGCTGCTGGACGGGGTGGTGTCCCTTGCCGGGCCGTTCCGGCGCTTCGGCGCGGATCCGGAGCGCTTCGCGCTCACGATCGCCATCATGCTCCGCAGCATCCCGTTCATCGCAGGTGCATACGGCGACGTCAGGGACTCCGCGCGGGCCCGCGGTCTGGAGCGCAACCCCAGGGCCCTGATCCTCCCGGTCTTCATCACCACCGTGGCCTTCGCCCGGCAGACCGGCGACGCCCTCGCCGCGCGCGGCCTGGGTGAGGCCGAGACCGGGGAGCATGCCCAGCCAACGGACCCCGCCGATCCCGCGGGCCATGCCCTCCCCTGACGCGCAGCACGGAACATTTTCCCACTATGTCCACCGGGTGTGCCCAGGACTGGGCATGTCCCCCGGTGGCGGGGGCGGTGGCCGAAGGCTAGGGGCTAGGGGCTAGGACAGGCTCCGGTACTCCAGGAGCGCGGCGGTTCCCATTCCGCCGGCGATGCTGATCAGTGCCAGCGCCAGTTGCCCCTCGATCGGGGTGCGGCGGGCCTGGGCCAGCAGCCGGGTGACGAGCACGGCGCCGGACGCCCCATACGCATGCCCCAGGGCCAGGGCCCCGCCGTCGAGGTTGGCGCGTTCCGCGGGGATGCCCAGCCGGTCCAGGCACGCAAGGGTCTGCGAGGCGAACGCCTCGTTAAACTCCACCAGCCCCACCTCGGCGGCAGTAAGGCCGCACCGTTCCAGCAGGCGTTCCGCCGCCACTGCCGCCCCGATGCCCAGCAGCTGCGGGTCCACCCCGGCGGTGTCCGTGTCCCGCACCAGGAGGCCGTCCCCGGCACCCAGCTCGCGGGCGCGTTCCACCGAAGTGATCACAACGGCGGCAGCACCGTCCGCGTCAAAGCAGGAGTTCCCCGCCGTCACCGTGCCGCCGGCGGCAAACGCCGCCGGGAAGCGCGCCAGCACGGCCGCGGTGAGGCCGCGGCGGGGCCCGTCGTCGGAACGGTCCGCGCGGAAACCGCCCGGTCCGGGGGCGCCGGCGGGCTGGACGGTCTCGGCGTCGAACAGGCCCGCCGCGGCGGAAGCCAGCGCGCGGCGGTGGCTGCGCAGCGCCAGCGCGTCCTGCCGCTCCCGGCTGATACCGAAGCGGGCGGCCACATTTTCGGCGGCGACCCCCATGTCCGGATCCCCCAGGGCCCGGGGTGAGAACTGCGCCCGGGTGAAGAATTCCGGGGCGCCGCCGGCGGCGCGGCGGGCCCGGAGCGGCGCCGTACTGATGCTCTCCACCCCGCCGGCGAGGTACAGGCCGCTCCCGCCGGCGGCCACAAGCCTGGAAGCCAGCACGATCGCGTCCAGTCCGGAACCGCACTGGCGGTCCACGGTGAGGCCGGGGACGCTGACGGGCAGTCCGGCCTCGAGGGCAGCGAGCCGGGCCACGTTACCGCCGCCTCCGACGGCGTTGCCGATTACCACGTCGGTCACGGACGCCGGGGGCACGCCGGCGCCGCTGAGCAGCCCGCGGAGCACCGGGGCGAGGAGTTCGTGCGCGGGCAGGGACTTGAGCGCGCCGTTGGCGCGGCAGATCGGGGTCCGGCGGGCGGCGATGATGACCGGCTGCCGGTCATCGGGAAGACTCCGCGGCCGGCGCTCAGCCAAGGCGCCGGATCCGGGGGTCGTGGCCGGCGATCCAGTCGAGCAGGAGTTCCCTGCTGAGCTTGCCGCGGTCCGTCAGGGGAAGCCCGGTGAGGGCAAAATATTCCAGTGGCCGCTTGTTGCGGGCCAGCACGTCCTCGATGCCCGCCCTCAGCTGGGTGGCAGTCACGCCGCCGTGGGAGGGCACAATACCGGCGACGACCTTCTGGCCGCGGAGATCGTCGGCGACGCCGGCCGCTACGGCAGCGGCCACACCGGGAACGGAGGCCAGGGCAAGTTCGACCTCATGCGGGTAGACGTTGGTGCCCGCGGTGATGATCATGTCCGAGCGGCGGCCCAGCATATGCAGGGTCGGTCCGTCGAGGTAGCCCTGGTCCCCCACCGTGTGCCAGCCGCCGAAGCTTTGCAGGGCCTGGCCGTCGTCGCCCCAGAGGTAGCCGTCGCTGACCATTCCGCTGCGGACGCAGACGTTGCCGTCGGTGCCGTCCGGCAGCTGGACCCCGTCGTCGTCGAGGATGCGGATCTCCACGCCGGGAAACGGCGTCCCGATCCCGGTTCCGTGCGGTTCCGGCTGCTGCCCGGGCGGGAGCCCCGCGCCCGAGACGAAACTGAGCTCCGAGGCGCCGTAGTACTCGAAGATGGTCGCGTTGGGTGCCCAGCGGCGAGCAGCTTCCAGGGTCCGGGCGTCCAGTTTTGAGCCGGCGCAGATGATGCTGCGGACGCCGGAGGCGTCGACGCCTCCGCTCAGTCCCCGTTCGCTGAGGAGCCGGAGCATCGTGGGCACGAGGACCAGCCGGGTGATCCCGTCATGGCTGACCGCGGCGTGGGCGTCGCCGACATCGAACCGGGCCAGGGTGTGGAACTCCGAACCGGCGTGCAGGCATTCGGCCAGGGCATAGAGGTTCAGGCTGGCCGCGAGGGGCCCGGGCGCCAGCGTCCTGTCTTCCGGCACGAGGCCAAAGAACTCGACGGACGCGTCGAAGGACTGCCGCCACGACCGGCGGGAGCGGGTGAACGCCTTGGGGACGGAGGTGGTGCCGGATGTCAGGCCGATCAGGAACGGAGTCCCGGGCGGTCCGTCGGCGAGTTCCGTGGCGGCCGGGGCGCCGGCCGGGGCTGCCTCCCGGATCCGGTCCCGGATCCCGTCCTGCAGCTGCTGGGGCCACGACGGGTCCAGCACGGCGCACTGCCGCTCCCCGGCAACGGCGGCTGCGAACGCCACGGCGAAGTGCAGCGAATTCCCCTCAGACAGCACGGTCACGGCGGGCGAACCGGGCACCAGCGCGGCGGCCGCGTCCCGCAGTTCCTCCCAGCTCAGGCGCTGCCCGGCCACGACGACGGCGGTCCCGTCGGGGCGGTCACCGGCCCAGCGCTGGAGTCTGTTGAGAAAAGGCATCAGATCAACTTTACCGGCAGGGAGCCGCCCCGAAGCCGGCAAGCGATATTGTGACAGCATGAGTTTCAATGACAATGTCCAACTGGACCCATCCCAGGTCCAGGACCGGCGCGGCATGGGCCGCGGCGTCAAAGTCGGCGGCGGGATCGGCGGCGGAATCATCCTGCTGATCGCGGCCCTCCTCGGCATCAACCCGAGCCTGCTCGAAGGCCTGGGCGGCACCACGCAGGACCCCGGCGTGCAGAGCCAGACCACGGACCCGGCCTGCGTCAGCGGCGCCGACGCGGACGCCCGGCTGGACTGCCGGATCGTCGGCACGGTGAACAGCCTGAACGCGTTCTGGCCGGCCTACCTGGCCCAGTACGACAGGCAATACCCGCAGCCGGAAACAGTGATCTTCTCGGGCGGCACGAACACCGGCTGCGGCGCCGCGACGTCCGAAGTGGGACCGTTCTACTGCCCCGCGGACACCACCGCGTACTTCGACCCGGGATTCTTCCAGGAACTCGTGGACCGCTTCGGATCGTCCGGTGGACCGCTGGCCCAGGAGTATGTGGTGGCCCACGAGTTCGGCCACCATGTCCAGAACGTCCTCGGGAACCTGGACCGGGCCCAGCAGGATCCCCAGGGCCCGGAATCGGGGGCCGTCCGGGTGGAACTCCAGGCTGACTGCTACGCCGGTCTCTGGGTCCGTTACGCCACCACCCAGGAGGATCCGAAGACCGGTCTGCCGTTCCTGGACCCGCTGAAGGAGCAGGATCTGCAGGATGCCCTCTCCGCTGCCTCGGCCGTGGGCGATGACCGGATACAGAAGGCCGCGACCGGCCGGGTTTCGCCCGAGTCCTGGACCCACGGTTCCAGCGAGCAGCGACAGAAGTGGTTCTACCAGGGCTACACGACCGGGGACATCAACCAGTGCGACACCTTCGGCGTCGCCACCCCGTAACCCCATAACCCCGTCCGCTGCTCCGTAACTGCCATTATGGCACCCCTAAAGGGCCGCTGCGGAGCAACCGATGGAACGACGACGGCGGCCGGTCACCTTCCACGGAAGGTGACCGGCCGCCGTCGTCGTAGCGGTGGGTCCTAGATGTTGAAGCCGAGCGCGCGCATCTGGTCGCGGCCGTCCTCGGTGATCCGTTCCGGACCCCACGGCGGCATCCACACCCAATTGAGGCGCCATTCGTCGACTACCCCGTCGAGGGACTTGCCGACCTGCTCCTCGATCACATCGGTGAGCGGGCAGGCGGCCGTGGTGAGCGTCATGTCGATCAGCAGGGCGCCGTCGTCGTCGGAGTACTTCAGTCCGTACAGCAGTCCCAGGTCAACGATGTTCACGCCCAGTTCGGGGTCGATCACATCCTTGAGTGCCTCTTCGACATCCTCGAGGCTCGTGCGGGCCACATTGAGTTCGGTCATGGTGATGTCCTAACTAGGCCTGTGCTGCGGCGGTAGCAGCAGCAATGGTGGCTGCCCCGGCGCCGGTGGCGTAGCGGTCGTAGCCTTCTTCTTCAAGGCGGTCGGCGAGCTCCGGGCCGCCCTCTTCGGCGATCTGGCCATCAACGAACACATGTACGAATTCCGGCTTGATGTAGCGCAGGATCCGGGTGTAGTGCGTGATGAGCAGGGTGCCCATTTTGCCTTCGGCGTGGGCGCGGTTGACGCCCTCGGAGACAACCTTGAGTGCGTCGACGTCCAGGCCCGAGTCGGTTTCGTCCAGGATGGCGAACTTGGGCTTGAAGAGCTCCAGCTGGAGGATCTCGACGCGCTTCTTCTCGCCGCCGGAGAAGCCCTCGTTGACGTTGCGCTGGGTGAAGTCGGCGTCGATGCGCAGCTGGGCCATGGCGGCCTTGACGTCCTTGGTCCAGGTACGCAGCTTGGGTGCTTCGCCGTCGATGGCCGTCTTGGCGGTCCGCAGGAAGTTCGTCATGCTGACGCCGGGGACCTCGACCGGGTACTGCATGGCGAGGAACAGGCCGGCGCGGGCGCGCTCGTCGACGGTCATGGCGAGGACGTCCTCGCCGTCCAAGGTGATCGTGCCGGAGGTGACCTTGTAGCGGGGGTGCCCGGCGATGGTGGACGCCAGGGTGGACTTGCCGGAACCGTTCGGGCCCATGATCGCGTGGGTCTCGCCGGTCCTGATGGTCAGGCTGACGCCCTTCAGGATTTCCTTGGTGCCCTGCTCGGTGTCAATGCTGACGTGCAGGTCCTTGATCTCAAGAGTAGACATGTGTCCTGTTCTCCTCTGCACCGTGCCCTCCGGCACGGTGCGGTTTCTGGTCGATAAGTTTTCTAGGGCTGGCCGCTGTGGTGCACGCGCGGTCAGCTGAAGGTTGGAGCCTCGGCGCCGTTCAGGACGTTGGTGAAGTCCACGTAGACCTCGTCATCCAGGACGGTCACCGCAAAGACGGGAACAGGGTCATAGGCGGGCAGCTGCAACGGCTGGCCGCTGCGCAGGTCGAACTGGGAACCGTGGCCCCAGCACTCGATCTTGCAGCCTTCAACCTCTCCTTCGGAAAGGGAGATGTCCGCGTGGGAGCAGGTGTCGCCGATGGCGTGGATTTCGCCCATCGAGTCCTTCACGATCGCGACGGGGTAGTCGTCGATCAGGATCCGCAGTGCCTGCTTGGGTTGGATCTCGCTGGCGTTACAGACCAGCTCGCCCTTTGGCTGTTCAGTCATTGATGGTTTCCGTGTTCTCTGGTGCTGTGTTCTCTAGTGCTACGCACTAGTGGTTCGTTGCCGCGAGTTCGCGCTCGACAGCGGCCGTGAGGCGCTCTTCGATGGCCGGAACCTTGATCTGCTGGATGATCTCGTTCAGGAATCCGCGGACCACCAGTCGGCGGGCCACTTCTTCCGGAATGCCGCGGGCCATCAGGTAGAACAGGTGCTGGTCGTCGAAGCGGCCGGTGGCGCTGGCATGGCCGGCGCCGGCGATCAGGCCGGTCTCGATTTCCAGGTTCGGCACCGAGTCCGCGCGGGCCCCGTCGGTGAGGACCAGGTTGCGGTTGGCCTCATAGGTGTCGGTGCCTTCTGCCTCCTTGCGGATCAGAACGTCACCCACCCAGACGGTGTGCGCGTTGCGGCCCTGCAGGGCGCCCTTGTACAGGACGTTGGACTTGCAGTTGGCGACGGCGTGGTCGACGAACAGGCGCTGCTCGAGGTGCTGGCCGGCGTCGGCGAAGTACAGGCCGAACAGTTCCACTTCGGCGCCCGGAGCGGTGAAGCGCGCCGACGGGGTGACGCGGACGAGGTCGCCGCCGAGGCTGACGACAATGTGCTTGAACTTGGCGTCGCGGCCAAGCTTCGCCTGCTGGGAGGAGGCATGCACGGCGTCGTCGTTCCATTCCTGGAGCGAGATGACGGTCAGCTGCGCGCCGTCCTCAACGAGGATCTCGATGTTTTCCGACACGACGGCGGTGCCCTGGTGGTCCAGGACAACAACGGCCTTGGAGAACTTTTCCGCGACGATCACAACGTGCAGCGCGGAGGCCCCGGTGCCCTGGCCGGTCAGCAGGACGCTGACCTCACCGTCAACCTGGACCTCGGCGGGGACCGTGATGACGGTTGCCTCGGTGAAGTTCTCCCAGGCGTTCGCGGAGACGCGGTCCTCGGGGATTGCGGCCGAACCGATCCGGCGGTCCTCACGGCCGACGGTCTGCACGGTGACGCTGTCCGGAGCGGTGACGCTCACGGACGGGGCGGCGCCGTTGAGGACATCGGTGTGCAGGCCGCGGAGGCGCTTGAGCGGCGTGAACCGCCAGTCCTCCTCCATGCCGGTCAGCGGCTTGAAGTCCGCCAGTTTGTAGGACGTCAGGCGCCCGGCGCGTGAGCTGTCCGGGATGCCGACGCCGCCGCCGTGCGAGTGCCGCTTGACGGCCTCGCCGGCCAGCGGGGCCTTGGACGCAGCCGCGTTGACCGGTGAGAGGCTTTCGCCTTCCTCGGTGAAGCCGTTGATGAACGGCTGGGCTGAGGGCGCGCCGATGCGGGCCTTTTCAGTAGTGATGTCAGTCATTAACCGACCGATCCTTCCATCTGCAGTTCAATCAGTCGGTTCAGCTCGAGGGCGTATTCCATCGGCAGCTCACGGGCAATCGGCTCGATAAAGCCGCGGACGATCATCGCCATGGCCTCGTCTTCGCGCATGCCGCGGGACATCAGGTAGAACAGCTGCTCTTCGCTGACGCGGGAGACCGTGGCCTCGTGCCCCATGGTGACGTCATCCTCGCGGATGTCGATGTACGGGTAGGTGTCCGAACGGCTGATGGTGTCCACCAGGAGCGCGTCGCAGCGGACCGTGTTGGCGGAGTGCTTGGCGCCTTCGCGGACCTGGACCAGGCCGCGGTAGGCGGCGCGGCCGCCGCCGCGGGCCACGGACTTGGACACGATCGAGCTCTTGGTATTCGGCGCGATGTGGACCATCTTGGAGCCGGTGTCCTGGTGCTGGCCTTCGCCGGCGAACGCGATGGACAGGGTCTCGCCCTTGGCGCCCTCACCAACGAGGTACACGGCGGGGTACTTCATGGTGACCTTGGAGCCGATGTTGCCATCGATCCACTCCATCGTGGCGCCCTCTTCGCAGATGGCGCGCTTGGTGACCAGGTTGTACACGTTGGTGGACCAGTTCTGGATGGTCGTGTAGCGGACGCGGGCGCCCTTCTTCACGATGATCTCCACCACGGCGGAGTGCAGCGAGTCCGAGGTGTAGATCGGCGCGGTGCAGCCCTCGATGTAGTGGACGTAGGAGTCCTCGTCCGCGATGATCAGCGTGCGCTCGAACTGGCCCATGTTTTCCGTGTTGATGCGGAAGTAGGCCTGCAGCGGGATGTCCACGTGCACGCCCTTGGGCACGTACACGAAGGAGCCGCCGGACCAGACGGAGGTGTTCAGGGAAGCGAATTTGTTGTCGCCCACCGGGATGATGGTGCCGAAGTACTCCTGGAAGATCTCCGGGTGCTCGCGCAGTGCGGTGTCCGTGTCCAGGAAGATGACGCCCTGCTGTTCCAGGTCCTCGCGGATCTGGTGGTAGACCACCTCGGACTCGTACTGGGCGGCGACACCGGAAACGAGGCGGCTGCGCTCCGCTTCCGGGATGCCCAGCTTCTCGTAGGTGTTCCGGATGTCCTCGGGGAGGTCTTCCCAGGTGTTGGCCTGCTTTTCCGTGGAGCGCACGAAATACTTGATGTTGTCGAAGTCGATGCCGGAGAGGTCAGCGCCCCAGGTCGGCATGGGCTTGCGGTCGAAGTACTTCAGACCCTTGAGGCGCAGGTCCAGCATCCACTCCGGCTCGTTCTTCTTCGCCGAAATGTCGCGGACGACGTCCTCATTGATGCCACGGCGGGCGTTGGCTCCGACGTCGTTCTTGTCGGACCAGCCGTACTCATAGGTGCCGATTCCGTGGAGCTCGGGGTTCTTTTCCAGAATCTCCGAAATCACAGTGGATTCAGCAACCTTCTTCTCTGATAGTTGGTCCGTCATCACGGCCTTTCTTGCAGATGGTTGGATACTTCGTCCAGGCTGCCCGGGGTTGTTGCGGGGCGGTGAAGCCCCCCGGCCGCCGGACGGCCTGTAGGTATGTGGGTGGTGCAAACATGGCCGCCGCGCGCCAGCGTGGAGAGGCGGCGGACGTCGACGCCGACGAGCCGGGAGAACACGTCGGTCTCGACGTCGCAGAACACCGGAAACTGCGCCGCCAGTTGCTGGATCGGGCAGTGCCCCTGGCACAGCTGGACACTGGAGAGCGCGGCCGGCAGGGGCGCCCTGGCCTCGATCGACGTCGTGGAGGCCACGAAGCCGTCGCGGCTCAGCGCCTCGGAGAGCGCCTGCGCCCGGGCGGTGATATCCGGCCCGGCCGCGTCGATCTCCGGGGCGTAGCGGCGTTCCATCTCGCCGAAGCGTTCGACGGCGAACTGCCGCACGGCTTCGGGGCCGGCCATTTCACCGAGGCGCTGCAGCGCCAGGGTGGCGATGTCCAGATAGTCGTTTCCGAGCCGGGACTGCCCCTGCGAGCTGAGGACATAGCGGCGGGCGGGGCGCCCTGCACCGGCGCCGGCACGGGCCGCCCGCTTGACCTCAATGACCCCGTTGCGCGAGAGGTGGTCCAGATGGCGGCGGACTGCGGCAGGCGTGAACCCGAGCAGATCGCCCAGTTCCGCGGCGCTGATGGGGCCATGTTCCAGAACTGCGTGCAGCACGCGGTCCCGGGTGCGCTCTTCAGCGTCGACCGATGCGACAGTTGCTGCTGCCGGCGCGGCGACGGATCCCACCGTCCCGGACGCGGCGGAAGGCGCCGTGCGCGGTCGGCCGCGCCCGGCGCGGGCGACAGAAGTAGCGGGTCTCATGGAATACACAACACAATCATGTCGTAATTTACTCCGCTGGACCAGTAAGGCATGGCTATCCTCCGGAAGCCCGCGGAAATGGCCGCCGCGCTCAGCACCCGGCCGCGGGCGGACGCCGGCCGGAAGCGGACCTACTACTTCCCGTAGAATGCTGTGGTGCGATCCCCCGAATCCCCCGTCCTGTCCATCAGCGGGCTAGTCAAGGATGTTGGGCCACTGCCCACCCTCGACGGCAAAATGCTGCGGGTGGTCAGCGGCCTTTCCCTCGTCGCCGAACCCGGACAGGTCACGGCCCTGCTGGGAGCCAACGGCGCCGGCAAGACCACCACCATCGAATGCGCCCAGGGACTGCAGAAACGCACCCATGGCAGCATCAGCCTGCTGGGCGAGGACCCGGACACCGCGGGGGCCGCCCTGCGCGCCCGCGTCGGGGTGATGCTGCAGGACGGCGGGCTGCCGCCGTCGGCCCGCCCCATCCCCCTGCTCAAGCATATTGCCGGCATGTACGAGGACCCGTGGCCGGTCGGGGAACTCATCGAACGCCTCGGCATCGACGCTTTCAGCCGGAGCTCCGTGCGGCGCCTTTCCGGCGGCCAGAAGCAGCGGCTCGCGCTGGCTGCCGCACTCGTGGGCAACCCCGAGGTGCTCTTCCTGGACGAGCCGAGCGCCGGACTGGACCCGCAGTCACGCCAACTCGTCTTCGAGCTCATCTCCGAACTGCGGAACCGCGGAACGGGGATCATCCTGACCACACACCTCATGGATGACGCTCAGCGCCTCGCCGATTACGTCTATATCATCGACGCCGGCCGCAACGTCGCCGAGGGGACGGTCGCGCAGCTCCTGCAGCACCCCCTGCCGCCCGGCGCCGGGGAGCAGCACATCCGCACCCTGCTGTTCGAGACCGACCCCGGACTGGATTTCACCGGGGTGCTGCCCGACGGCGTCAACGTCACCGAAGCGCGGGCCGGCAGCTACGCCGCCACCGGCGCGCTCACCGCAGCGGATCTCGCCGCGGTCACCGCCTGGTGGGCCGCCCGGGGAATCATGCCACGCTCGCTGAGCCTCGAGGCCCGCAGCCTGGAGGACGTCTTCCTCGACATCTCCGGAAGGGAGATCCGATGACCCGCCACAGTGCCGCACTGGGGAGCGCGCCGCCGGGCAGCGCCCCGCGGCCCCGCCCGCTTGGGAGCGCGCCGGCGCCGCTGCTGCGGCGCATCATGCTGCAGGGCAAGTATGAGACCGTCACCATGCTCCGGAACGGCGAACAGCTGATCCTGGCGATCGTGCTGCCGCTGCTGGCCATGGTGGGCCTGACCGTAATGCCCCTGCTGGACGGGTTCGGTGCGAGCCGGATCAACGTGGCCGTGCCCGGCATCCTGGCGCTGTGTGCCATGTCCACCGCGTTCACCGGCCAGGGCATCTCCACGGGGTTTGACCGCCGCTACGGTGTCCTGCGCTTCCTCTCCACCACCCCCCTGGGCCGCACCGGACTGATCGCCGGGAAGGTGCTCGCGGTGCTCGCGGTGTTGGCCCTGCAGGTGCTGGTGGTCAGCGCCGTCGCCCTGTTGCTGGGCTGGCGGCCGGACCCGCTGGGCTGGGCCCCCGGGCTGGCCCTGCTGGTCCTGGGCGCTGCGGCCTTCACCGCGCTGGGCCTGCTGGTCGCGGGCACTGTCCGGCCGGAAGCGACCCTCGCGATCACCAACCTGCTGTGGATCCTGCTGGGAGCCCTCGGCGGGATCGTCATTCCGGCCGAACGGCTGCCCGCCGTGCTGCAGGCGATCGTGCAGTTCCTCCCCTCGGGCGCCCTGGGACAGGCCATGAGGGAAGCATTCCTGGACGGCAGGGTGAACCTTGTCTCCGTCCTTGTCCTGCTGCTCTGGACGGCGATCGCCGGCTTTGCAGCAACCCGTTGGTTCAAATGGAATTGAGAACACTGTGAGCACGGCCTCCCGCCCTCCCCGGACCGCGTCCCGGAACATCCCCTGGCTGCCCGTCACTGTCGACAAGACAGTGAAGCGGCTGGCGGTGCTGTCCCTGATCGGCCAGACCGTCCTGATCGTCACCGGCGGAGCTGTCCGCCTCACCTCCTCCGGGCTGGGCTGCCCCACGTGGCCGCGCTGCACGGACTCCTCCCTCGTAAACACCCCGGAAATGGGCATCCACGGCATCATTGAATTCGGCAACCGGATGCTGACCTTCGCGCTGGCCGCCGTTGCCGTCGCGATGCTGGTGTACCTCTGGAATCTCCGCCGGGAACGCCGCGACCTTTTCCTGCTGGCCCTGGGCCTGCTCGCCAGCATCCCGGCGCAGGCCGTCATCGGCGGCATCACCGTGCTGACCCAGCTGAACCCCTGGGTGGTCGGCCTGCACTTCCTGGTCTCGATGGCCCTGGTCGTCGTGGCGACCCTGCTGGTCAACCGCGCCCACGGGCGGACCGGGCAGTTCCGGGTGGCCGAACTGGCCGCCCTGCCGGGCGTGGCGCGCCCGCTGATGACCGCCGTCGCGCTGTTCTCCGCACTGGCCGTGTGCCTGGGCGTGGTGGTCACCGGCGCCGGCCCGCACGCGGGTGATGCCGACGCCCCGCGCAACGACCTGGACTGGGACCTGTTCTCGCACATCCACGCCGTACCGGCCTACCTGGTGACCGCCGGGGCGCTGTTCGCGCTGTACCTCGTCATCAGCGGCCGGATCCCAGGCTCCTTCCGCACCGCCGTCGTTATGCTGCTGGGCGTCACGGTGTTGCAGGCCGTTATCGGCTTCACCCAGTACTACAACGGCATCCCGGCGCTCCTGGTCGCCGCGCACATGCTGGGCGCTGCGCTGCTGATGAGCGCGGCCACCAACGCCGCCGACCTGGCCCGCAGCAGCCCATTCAAGTAGCCGCGGCGGGCCCCACAAACAACGCGCCACAAACAACGCGGGGTCACTTACCGCCCATCCGGACGCCCGGAATGGGCCGTAAGTGACCCCGCGTTGTTGTTGCGTGGGGGTGCGGGGGTGGGCGGCTGTGTGAGCGAGGGTGCCTTAGCCGCCCATGATGGGGGAACCGACGAACGGATCGACGGCGAGGGCGATGAAGAGCAGCGTCAGGTAGCTGATCGAGCCGTGGAAGACCTTCATGGCGCCCTTGTTGGAGACGTCGCCGGCCTGCGCCCGGTTGAACAGCGCATGCGATTCGTAGAGGAACCACGCGCCGGCGAGCACGGCGGTGGCCGTGTAGACCCAGCCGGCGCCGCCGGCCGGAACCAGCAGCAGCGAGCAGGCCACCATGGCCCACGCGTACAGGACCACCTGGACCGAGACGACCTTGGCACCGGCAATCGCACCGAGCATGGGCACATTGGCGTTGCGGTAGTCCTCGCCGTAGCGCATGGACAGCGGCCAGTAGTGCGGCGGGGTCCACAGGAAGATGACCATAAACAGCACGATGGCGGGCCACTCCACCGTGTTGGTCACCGCGGCCCAGGCAATCAGCACGGGGAAGCAGCCGGCAGCCCCGCCCCAGACGATGTTCTGCGCCGTGCGGCGCTTGAGGATCATGGTGTAGATGACCACGTAGAAGACGATCGCGCCGACCCCCAGCCAGGCCGCCAGCGGGTTGGCCCCGAACCAGAGGATCGCGATCGCCGCCGCGCCGAGGAGCCAGGAGAACACCAGCGCCTCGCGCGGTGTGACCTCGCCCGTGACCAGGGGGCGGTTCTCGGTGCGGTGCATCAGCTTGTCGATGTCGCGGTCGAAGTAGCAGTTGAAGGCGCCGGCGCTGCCGGCGGCAAAGGCACCGCCGACGAGGGTGGCCAGGATCAGACCCACCGACGGGAAGCCGCGTTCGGCGTAGATCATCGTCGGCAGGGTGCTGACCAGCAGCAGTTCGATGACGCGGGGTTTCGTGAGCGCCAGATAGGCCTTGGCTTTGCGGGCGAACCCGATCCTTCCGCGAACGGGGGAGGCGGTCAGCGGCGTATCTGTTGTGCTCACGGTGGCAGTCACTCTGTTCTGTCTGGCTGTTCAGTCCGGCTGGTTCCGCAACGCGGGTGCATATCGGAGGGGTCCGCGCGCAGCGCACAGGCGTGTCCCCGCCCCCGTTGGTAGCCACCCACCATCATACCGTCTGGGGGCGGGCGGCCCGGCCCGGTGACGGCGGCCCCCGGCAGCGCATAATTCGAACAGGTTAACGCGGGCTCACGGCCGCCGCGGACGCCGGTGATTCACATAAGCGGAAATCCGGTCCATTTGGTGAGATATACCGCACCCGGCAGCCGGAATAGGGCTAAGCTGTCTGCAGATCAGCGCGCACGGGCCACGGCCAAAACGGCCGTCCGATGGTCTGCAGTGGCTGTCTGCAAACTGCAGGCGTTCATTTGCATACGCGACTGAATGATAGATCAACGTTTCGATGGTGAACGGCTGGTACGTACCGCAGCGGGCACCGAACTGTGCCCCGGACGGGACTGACCATACCACCCGCCGTCAGCACAGAGAGGGGCCCGGTTTTCGTGCCACATTTGGAAGAGCAAGAACTGTCATGGACCAGCTTGGACCAGCGCGCCGTGGACACCGTCCGTGTGCTCGCCGCCGACGCTGTGGAGAAGGTCGGTAACGGCCACCCCGGCACCGCGATGAGCCTGGCTCCGGCCGCCTACCTGCTCTTCCAGAAGCTGATGCGGCACGACCCTAAGAATCCGGACTGGCTGGGACGGGACCGGTTCGTCCTCTCCCCCGGCCACACTTCCCTGACGCTGTACATCCAGCTGTTCCTTTCCGGCTACGGCCTGGAGCTGAAGGACCTTCAGGCGCTGCGCACCTGGGGTTCGCTGACCCCGGGCCACCCTGAGTACAAGCACACCGCCGGCGTCGAGATCACCACCGGCCCGCTGGGCCAGGGCCTGGCCTCCGCCGTCGGCTTCGCCTACTCCCAGCGCCGCATGCGCGGACTGTTCGACGCCGACGCCGCTCCCGCTACCAGCCCGTTCGACCACACCACCTGGGTCATCGCCTCCGACGGCGACCTCCAGGAAGGCGTCACGTCCGAGGCCTCCTCGCTCGCCGGACACCAGGAGCTCGGCAACCTCGTGGTGATTTACGACGAGAACCACATCTCGATCGAGGACGACACCGACATCGCCTTCACCGAGGATGTCCTGGCCCGCTACGAGGCCTACGGCTGGCACACCCAGCGCGTGGACTGGACCCGGACCGGGGAGTACAAGGAGGACGTGGCCGAACTGCACGCCGCCCTCCTGGCCGCCAAGGCCGAAACGGGCAAGCCCTCCATCATCTCGCTGCGCACCATCATCGGCTACCCCGCACCGAAAAAGCAGAACACCGGCAAGATCCACGGCTCCGCCCTCGGCGCCGAGGAAGTCGCGGGCCTGAAGAAGGTCCTCGGGTTCGATCCGGAGCGTTCCTTCCAGGTCGACGACGACGTCCTGGCGCACGCCCGGGAAGTCGTGGACCGCGGTGCTGCCGCCCGGACCGCATGGCAGGAAGCCTTCGAGGCCTGGCAGTCCGGCAATCCGGAGGGCGCGGCCCTGCTGGAGCGCATTGAAGCCCGCAAGCTCCCGGCCGAACTCGACGCCGCGCTGCCGGTCTTCGAAGCCGGCAAGGACGTCTCGACCCGTGCCGCCTCCGGCAAGGTCCTGAACGCGATCGGCCCGGTCATGCCGGAACTGTGGGGCGGCTCGGCCGACCTCGCCGAATCCAACAACACCACGATCGAGGGCTCGCCGTCGTTTATCCCGGCCTCGCGCTCCACCGCCGCCTGGAAGGGCAACCCCTACGGCCGGGTGCTGCACTTCGGCATCCGTGAGCACGCCGCAGCGTCGATCGTGAACGGTATTTCCCTGCACGGCCGCACCCGCGCGTTCTCGGGCACCTTCCTGATCTTCAGCGACTACCAGCGCCCCGCCATCCGCCTCGGCGCCCTGATGGGCGTCCCGTCGCTGTATGTCTGGACGCACGACTCGATCGGCCTCGGCGAAGACGGACCGACCCACCAGCCAGTGGAGCAGCTCGCCTCGCTCCGTGCCATCCCGGGCCTGGACGTCGTCCGCCCGGGCGACGCGAACGAGGTCGCGGCGGCCTGGAAGGTCATGCTCGAAAACCACGAGAACCCGGCCGGCATCGTGCTGACCCGGCAGAACATTCCCACCTACGCCCGCGGAATCTCCGACGCCGAAGGTGACACCTTCGGTTCCACCGCCGGCGTCGCCAGGGGCGGCTACGTCCTGGCCGAGGCATCCCGGGGTGGCCGGACCGCCGAGGCACAGGTCATCCTGATCGGCACCGGCTCCGAGGTCCAGTTGGCCGTGCAGGCCCGCGAGGCCCTCCAGGCCGAAGGCATCCCCACCCGGGTCGTTTCCATGCCGTGCGTGGAGTGGTTCAACAAGCAGGACCCCGCCTACCGCGAAGCGGTGCTCCCGGCTGCCGTCAAGGCACGGGTTTCCGTCGAAGCCGGGCTTGCCCTGGGCTGGCGGGAATTCGTCGGCGACGCCGGCCGTTCCGTCTCCCTCGAGCACTTCGGCGCCTCGGCGGACTACAAACGTCTGTTCCAGGAGTTCGGCATCACCGCGGAGGCCGTGGCCGCCGCAGCCAAGGATTCCCTCGCCGGCCTCCCGGCCTGAGCCCAACCTCACGTTTCCCGGGCCGCCGCCCCAACCCCGGCGGCGGCCCCAGACTTCAGGAGTCACACATGACCAGCACCCCCCTCTCCACCCCGACGCAGCAGCTCTCCGACGCCGGCGTCTCCATCTGGCTCGATGACCTCTCCCGCGGACGCCTCGCCACCGGCACGCTGCGCAAGCTGATCGAAGAGAAGAACGTTGTCGGTGTCACCACGAACCCGTCGATCTTCCACGCGGCCATCACCACCGGCCACGACTACGACGGCATCATCGCCGCCAAGGCCGCCGCCGGCGCCGGCGTCGAGGAGACCGTCTTCGCGATCACCACGACCGACGTCGCCGACGCCTGCGACCTCTTCGCCCCGGTGGCAGCAGCCACCAGGGGCGTCGACGGGCGCGTCTCCATCGAAGTCGACCCCCGCCTGGCCTGGGACACCGCCGGCACCATCACCGAGGCCAAGGAACTCCACGCCCAGGTCAACAAGGACAACGTCCTGATCAAGATCCCCGCCACCCTCGAGGGGCTGGAAGCCATCACCGCCACCGTGGCGGCCGGCATCAGCGTCAATGTCACGCTGATCTTCTCGCTGGAGCGCTACCGCGCCGTCATCAACGCCTTCCAGTCCGGTCTGGAGCAGGCCAAGGAAAACGGCCACGACCTCTCCAGGATCCACTCGGTCGCGTCGTTCTTCGTCTCCCGCGTCGACTCCGAAATCGACAAGCGCCTCGACGCGATCGGCACCGACGAGGCACGCGCCCTCAAGGGCAAAGCCGGTGTGGCGAACGCCCGTCTGGCCTACCAGGTCTACGAGGAGCTCTTCTCGACCGAACGCTGGGCCCTCCTGGCCGACGCCGGAGCCCTCCCCCAGCGTCCGCTGTGGGCCTCCACCGGCGTCAAGGACCCGGCCTACCCGGACACCCTCTACGTCACGGAACTCGTCGCCCCCGGCGTCGTGAACACCATGCCGGAAAAGACCCTCGACGCCACCTTCGACCACGGCACGGTCACTGGGAACACCATCACCCGGGGCTATGACGACGCCAACGCCACCCTGAACGCCCTCGATGCCCTCGGCATCTCCTACAACGAGGTCGTCGCGGTGCTCGAGTCCGAAGGCCTCGACAAGTTCGTGGCCAGCTGGAAGGAACTCCTCGCCGACGTCGAGGCCGCCCTCGCCGCCGCCCGGAAGGACGCATAGCCCCATGACGACTCTCAGCTACGACGCGACGGGCGCCGCCCGCCTGGCCCACGAACAGCACCTGCCCGCCCTGCTTGCAGACAAGGTCGCCACCCGGATCTTCGCCAAGGACGCCACCTTGTGGGGTCCCGACGCTGAAGCCGAGGCGGCCGTCCGGCTCGGCTGGGTCGAGGCGGCCACCGTCTCCCAGCAGCTCGTGGCGGACATCCTGGCCCTTCGTGACGCCCTGCGCGCCGAGGGCGTCAGCCGGATCGTCCTGTGTGGCATGGGCGGGTCATCCCTGGCCCCCGAGGTCATCGCCGGGACCGCCGGTGTCGAGCTGACCGTGCTGGACAGCACCGATCCGGAACAGGTCGCCGCAGCCCTCGCGGACCGGCTGGCCGAATCCGCGATCGTGGTGTCCTCAAAGTCCGGCTCCACCCTGGAGACGGACTCCCAGCGCCGGGTCTTCGAGCACGCCTTCACCGAGGCCGGACTCGACGCGAAGTCCCGGATCATCATCGTCACCGACCCGGGGTCCCCGCTGGACAAGACCTCCCGCGAGGCCGGCTACCGGGCCGTGTTCAACGCTGACCCCACCGTTGGCGGGCGCTACTCGGCGCTGACCGCATTCGGGATGGTGCCGTGCGGGCTGGCCGGCGTGGACATCCAGGCCTTCCTGGACGAAGCGGAGGAGGCCGCGGAGGTCCTCAACGAGGACGGCGAGGAAAACATCGGACTCGCCCTCGGTGCGGCGCTGGGCGGCACCAACCCGCTGCGCAACAAGATCGTCATCGCCGAGGACGGCTCCGGCATCAAGGGCTTCGCGGACTGGGCCGAACAGCTCATCGCCGAATCCACCGGTAAGCTCGGCACCGGTGTGCTGCCGGTCGTCGCCGGGCCGTCCTCCCCGGAGGCCACCCTCGGCGCCCCCGACGTCCTGGTGATCCGCCTCGTTGCGGCGGACGCCGACGTCGAACTTGGCGAGAACGAGGTCGCGATCGCCGGCGGCCTGCCCACGCAGATGATGGCCTGGGAGTTCGCCACCGCGGTGGCCGGGCGCCTGCTCGGCATCAACCCCTATGACCAGCCCGACGTCGAAGCCGCCAAGGTGGCCGCCCGCGGACTGCTGGACGCACAGCCGGAACCGACACCGGCCGCCTTCACCGACGGCGCCATCGAGGTCCGCGGCGGGGAGTGGCTGGCCGGCGCCAGCACCGCAGCAGGCGCTGTGAGCGCCCTGCTGGGCGAACTGCGTCCGGACAGCTACTTGAGTGTCCAGGCCTACTTCGACCGGCTCGCCTACGCGCCGTTCGAGGGTGTCCGGGACCAGCTGGCAGCGCTCAGCGGCCGGCCCGTGACCTTCGGCTGGGGCCCGCGCTTCCTGCACTCCACCGGCCAGTTCCACAAGGGCGGACCCGCGATCGGCGTCTTCTTGCAGGTGACGGCGGCGTCCGCCACCGATCTGGCGATCCCGGACCGTCCGTTCAGCTTCGGCGAACTGATCTCGGCCCAGGCCGCCGGCGATGCCCAGGTCCTCTCCGAACACGGCCGCCCGGTCCTCCGTCTGCATCTGACGGACCGCGCTGCCGGCGTCCGCCAGCTGCAGGACATCATCGCCGCGCTGGCCGGCCAGGCAGTCCCCTCCACCGAAAGCTAAGGCACCCAAGCAACCATGCCAGAAAATCACAACGGCAGCCGGAAATCCGCGGCCCGGGGGCGTAATCCGCTCCGGGATCCGCGGGACCGGCGCCTGAATCGTATTGCGGGGCCGGCGTCGCTGGTCCTGTTCGGGGTCACGGGGGACCTCGCCCGGAAGAAGCTCATGCCGGCCGTGTACGACCTGGCCAACCGGGGGCTGCTGCCGCCGAGCTTTGCCCTGGTGGGCTTTGCGCGGCGGAACTGGGAAAACGAGGACTTCGCCGCCGAGGTGAAGGAAGCGGTCAAGGCCTACGCCCGCACTCCGTTCGATGAAACGGTGTGGAAGCAGCTTTCCGAGGGCATCCGCTTCGTGCAGGGCGAGTTCGACGACGATGATGCCTTCAAGCGGCTCAGCGAAACCATCGATGAACTCGATGAGCAGCGGGGCACACGCGGCAACCACGCGTTCTACCTGTCCATTCCGCCGAACGCCTTCGAACTGGTCTGCCGGCAGCTGTCCAAGCACGGACTGGCGCAGGCCGAGGGTGACAAGTGGCGCCGCGTCGTGATCGAGAAGCCGTTCGGCCACGACCTCGAATCGGCCCGGCAGCTCAACGACATCGTTGAGTCGGTCTTCCCGCAGGACGCTGTCTTCCGGATCGACCACTACCTGGGCAAGGAGACGGTGCAGAACATCCTGGCGCTGCGCTTCGCCAACCAGCTCTTCGAGCCGCTCTGGAACGCGAACTACGTGGACCACGTCCAGATCACCATGGCCGAGGACATCGGCACCGGCGGCCGGGCGGGCTACTACGACGGCGTCGGCGCCGCGCGCGATGTGATCCAGAACCACCTGCTCCAGCTCCTGGCGCTGACCGCGATGGAGGAACCGATCTCCTTCAACGCCGATGACCTCCGCGCCGAGAAGGAAAAGGTCCTCGGCGCCGTCCGGCTCCCCGAGGACCTGTCCACCCACTCGGCCCGCGGGCAGTTCACCGGCGGCTGGCAGGGCGGCGAAAAGGTGGTCGGCTACCTCGAGGAGGACGGCATCCCCGCTGACTCCAAGACGGAGACGTTCGCCGCGATCCGGGTGGACATCAACACCCGCCGCTGGGCCGGGGTGCCGTTCTACCTGCGCGCCGGCAAGCGGCTGGGCCGCCGGGTGACCGAGATCGCCGTCGTGCTCAAACGCGCCCCCAACCTGCTGTTCACCGACCACGGCGAGGACGACTTCGGCCAGAACGCCGTCGTGATCCGGGTCCAGCCCGACGAGGGAGCCACGATCCGCTTCGGTTCCAAGGTTCCCGGCACGCAGATGGAAGTCCGGGACGTCACGATGGACTTTGGTTACGGCCACTCCTTCACGGAGTCCAGCCCGGAGGCCTACGAGCGGCTCATCCTCGACGTGCTCCTCGGCGAGCCGCCGCTGTTCCCCCGCCACGCGGAAGTCGAGCTGTCCTGGAAAATCCTCGATCCGTTCGAGCATTACTGGGAGTCCCTGGACGAACAGCCCGAACCCTACGCCCCCGGCAGCTGGGGCCCCGCCTCCGCCGACGAGCTCCTTGCCCGTGACGGACGAACCTGGAGAAGGCCATGATCGTAGATCTTCCCGACACCACCACCTCCAAGATTTCCAAGAAGATCATGGCCCTGCGCGAGCAGGGCGGCGTGATCGCGCTGGGCCGGGTGCTGACCCTGGTGGTCGTCACCCGGTCCGGGCTGGAAGAGGACGCGATCGAGGCCGCGAACGAGGCCAGCCGGGAACACCCCTGCCGGATCATCGTCCTCGCCGACGCCGGCGCCAAGGCGCCGACCCGGCTCGATGCGCAGATCCGGGTGGGCGGCGACGCCGGGGCCTCCGAGGTCATCGTGCTCCGCGGCTACGGCGAACTGGCGGAGGAAAGCGAATCCCTCGTCGCGGCCCTGCTGCTGCCGGATGCGCCGATCGTGGCCTGGTGGCCGCACGGCGCCCCGAAGAACGCGTGTGAGACCTCGATCGGGCGGATCGCGCACCGGCGGATCACGGACTCGGCCAACGAGGCCGATCCGCAGCGCGCGCTGGACAACATCCGCCGGACCTACAAAGCCGGCGACACGGACCTGGCCTGGACCCGCCTGACCAACTGGCGGATCCAGCTCGCCGCCGTCCTGGACCAGGTGGACGGCTCCCCGGTCACGGCCGTCGCCGTCGAAGGCGCCTCCGACTCCCCCAGCACGATCCTGCTCGCGGCCTGGCTCACCTTGGCCCTGGACGCGCCGGTCACGATCGTCGCGGATCCGGCCGGCACCGGGATCCGGCGCGTGCGGCTCACCCGCTCCGGCGGCGACGTGCAGCTGTTCCGGCCCGGACTCACCGTGGCGGAACTAAGCCAGCCCGGTCAGCCGGTGCAGCGCATCTCCCTCCCGCGCCGCAGCCTGAAGGACTGCCTCGCCGAGGAACTGCGCCGCCTCGATCCGGACGAAGTGTTCGGTGAAGTGATTACTATTGGACTGCCACGTACCAATCTAAGGAGTGTCCGTCCCAGTGAGCGCTGACCCCAGAGTAAGCATCCATCCCGACTCGACCGTCCTGATGGCTGCCATCGCGGCCCGCCTGATCACCAAACTGGTGGACATCCAGGACAAACACGGCGAGGCGACGGTGGTGCTTACCGGCGGGTCGATGGGCATCGGCTCGCTCAAGGCCGTGGCCGAGTCGCCGGCGTCCCCGGCTGTCGAGTGGTCCAAGGTCAACTTCTGGTGGGGCGACGAACGATTCATCGCCGCCGAGGACCCGGAGCGCAACGCCTGCCAGGCCCACGAGGCGCTGCTTTCCCGGATCGATGCGGACCCGGCGCGGATCCACGTCCCCGGGTCCACCGGGGACTTCGGCACTCCTGAGGAGGCGGCCGCGGACTACGCCCGCCGGCTGAAAGAGGCCGCTGCCGCGGAACACGCAGCGGACATGTCCGATGACCGGCCCGAACATCCGGCCGCGCTGCCCCGCTTCGACATCGTCCTCCTTGGCGTGGGACCGGACGCGCACGTCGCATCGCTCTTCCCCGAACAGGCCGGCATCCGCGAGAAGGAACTCACAGTGGTGGGTGTCCGCACCTCCCCCAAGCCGCCGCCGCAGCGGGTTTCGCTGACGCTGCCCGCCATCAACACGGCGTCTGAAATCTGGATGGTTGTGGCCGGCGAGGACAAGGCGGGGGCCGTGGGGCTGGCACTCGCGGGCGCCAACCCGGTGCAGGTTCCGGCGGCCGGTCCGCGGGGCCGGAACGAAACTCTGTGGCTGATCGACGAAAACGCGGCGTCCCGGGTTCCCCGGCAGCTGGTCCGCAAGGGCTAGCGCCGACGGGCTATTCCGCAGCCTTCTCCCTCAGTGTTCTCCCTGAGTGTTCTCCCTCAGTGTTTTCCCTCCGGGAGGGCCCCTCGGGCGCGAAGTCTCTCGAGCGCTCCGGCCAGCACGTCTTCGGCATCCTGGCTGGAGCGCCGTTCTTTAACGTATTCCAGGTGGCTCTTGTAGCCTTCCACCGGCACGTCCTCGAGCGCGAACTGTGCCTCGTCGCGGGTGGCCGTTCCGCCGCAGCGGCGGCAGTCCCAGACGCCGGGGATCTGGTCATCGGGCAGCTGCGCGAAGACCAGCGGCGTCTCGTGGCCTTTGGCGCAGCGGTAACTGACGCGGATGCGCGGGGTGCGGCCCGCGGTGCCGTCGGGCGGTTCGTGGCGGGGTGTGGCCCCTTCGGTGGCTCCTACGCGGATGCCCCGGAATCCGGAGGCGGAATGCAGCATCGGGAACTCCTGGCTACTCGGCGGATGGAATGCGAATGCAATCAGCCACAGTGTAAATCGGAGTTCCCGATGCCGGGGAGGGCCACAAGGACCCCTTATGAAGTTTTTCGGAGCGGGTCCTAGGAGTCGCCGCCGCCGCTGAACCGCATGATCAGGCCCAGTGCGACGATGACGACGCCCCAGGTGACGCCGAGGATAACCGTGAAGCGGTTCAGGTTTCGTTCGGCCACACCGGAGGAACTGAGGCCCGAACTCATCCCGCCGCCGAACATGTCGGACAGACCGCCACCGCGACCCTTGTGGAGCAGGATGAGCAAGGTCAGCAGGAGGCTGGTGATACCCAGGAGAACCTGCAGAATGACATGAAGAACGTCCACGACGGCCTTTCAGAAGATTTGGATTGCGGGGGCCACAACAGTGTCCGGACTAATCCGTCAGCAGGTGACTCTCGAACCTGACAATATTAGCAAACTCGGCGGCATCCAGGCTGGCACCGCCGACCAGCAATCCGTCCACGTCGCGTTCCTTGAGGATCGAGGCGGCGTTGTTGGCCTTGACCGAGCCGCCGTAGAGCAGCCGGGTCTTGGCGGCGACGTCCGCGCCGAAGAGGGTGGCGAGCTCGGCACGGAGTGCGGCGCACATTTCCTGGGCGTCTTCGGGACCGGCAACCTCGCCGGTCCCGATGGCCCAGACCGGCTCATAGGCGACGACGAGTTCGGCGGCCTGCTCCGGGGTGAGGCCCTCGACTCCGGCGCGAAGCTGCGTAAGCGTGTGATCGACGTGCGTCCCGGCCTGCCGAATTTCCAGGCCTTCGCCGACGCAGAGCACGGGCGTGATGCCGTGCCGGAAAGCTGCCTTGGTCTTGGCGTTCAGCACCTGGTCGGTCTCGTGGTGGATGGTGCGGCGTTCGCTGTGGCCAACGAGGACGTACGTGCAGCCGAGCTTGGCGAGGAACTGGCCGGAAATGTCGCCGGTGTAGGCGCCGGAGTCGTACGGGGAGAGATCCTGGCCGCCGTAGACGACCTTGAGTTCATCGCCCTGAACCAGCGTCTGGACGCCGCGGAGATCGGTGAACGGCGGGAAGACGGCGACCTCCACCCGGCTGTAGTCGTGCTTGGCGTCGGACAGGGTCCAGGCCAGTTTCTGCAGGAGGGTGATGCCCTGGACGTGGTCCATGTTCATCTTCCAGTTTCCTGCGATGAAGGGCGTGCGGTCGAATTTGCCGTTGGTTGACGTGGTCACGTGGTCTCCAAATGTTCTTAGCAGTGGAACAGCCGGCAGGGCGCCCGTCCTGGGACAGGCGCCATGCCGGCTGGTGGGGTCTAGCGGTCCAGGATGCTCAGGCCGGGGAGTTCCTTGCCTTCAAGGTACTCGAGGCTGGCGCCGCCGCCGGTGGAGATATGCCCGAACTGGTCATCGGCAAAGCCGAGCGTCCGGACCGCGGCGGCGGAGTCGCCGCCGCCAACAACGGTGAAGGCCTGCGTCTCGGTCAGCGCCTGGGCGATGGCCCGGGTGCCGCCGGCGAACGCTGCGAATTCGAACACGCCCATGGGACCGTTCCAGAACACTGTCCTGGCGCCCTTGATCCGTTCCGCGAAGGCTGCGGCGGATTCCGGTCCGATGTCCAGGCCGATGCCCTGGGCGCCGAAGCTGCTGTCTTCAATCGCCTCGGCGCGCACCGTTTCGTGCTCCGCGTCGGCGGCGAACCTGCTGGCCACCACCACGTCGGTGGGAACCACGAATTCGGTCCCGGCGTCCGCGGCGCGCTTGAGGTAGTCCTGGACGACCGGGATCTGGTCCTCTTCCAGCAGGCTGCCGGCCACCTTGTGGCCCTCGGCGGCGAGGAAGGTGAACAACATGCCGCCACCGACCAGGATGGTGTCTGCCTTGCCGATGAGGTTGTCGATCACGGCGAGTTTGTCCGAGACCTTGGATCCGCCCAGCACAACAACGTAGGGCCGCTGCGTGTCGGCGGTGAGCTTGCGCAGCACCTCGACCTCGGTGCGCACCAGGTCGCCCTGGTAGGACGGCAGCCGGGTGGCGACGTCGTACACGCTGGCATGCTTGCGGTGGACGGCGCCGAAGGCGTCGTCCACGAAGGCCCCGTTGGAGCCGGTGAGGGCGACGAGTTCATCCGCGAACGCGCCGCGCTCGGCGTCGTCCTTGGAGGTCTCGCGGGCGTCGAAGCGCACGTTCTCAAGGACGAGCGCTTCGCCGTCCTGCAGAGCGGCGGCTGAGGCCCTGGCCGAATCCCCGACGGTGTCTTCCGCGAGGGAGACCTTGAACGGGGCCAGTTCGGCCAGCCGCGCCGCGGCGGGCTTGAGCGAGTACTTTTCGTCCGGGGCGCCCTTGGGGCGGCCCAGGTGTGCTGTGACCAGCACACGGGCACCGGCATCCGCGAGCTTCGCCAGCACTGGCAGGGAGGCCTTGATGCGGCCGTCGTCAGTCACTGAAGAGCCGTCGAGCGGCACGTTCAGGTCACTTCTGACCAGAACGTACCGCCCGCGGACACCATCAGCGATCAGTTCGTCGAGGGTGTGGAATGTCATGAGTCTTACCCTAGCCCAGCTTGGCTGCGACGAGCTCCGTGAGGTCCACGAGGCGGTTGGAGTAGCCCCATTCGTTGTCATACCAGGAAACAACCTTGACCTGGTTGCCGATCACCTTGGTCAGGCCGGAGTCGAAGATGGACGATGCCGGGTCACCGACGATGTCCGAGGAGACGATCGGCTCATCGGTGTAGGTCAGCAGGCCCTTGAGCTCGGCAGACTCGGACGCGGCCTTGAGGGCGGCGTTCACTTCCTCGACGGTGGTCTCGCGGGAGACGACGACGGTCAGGTCCGTCGCGGAGCCGGTGGGCACCGGCACGCGGATGGCGTAGCCGTCGAGCTTGCCCTTGAGTTCGGGCAGGACCAGGCCGATTGCCTTGGCCGCACCCGTGGAGGTGGGGACCATGTTGATGGCGGCGGCGCGGGCGCGGCGGAGATCCTTGTGCGGGCCGTCCTGCAGGTTCTGGTCGGCGGTGTAGGCGTGGATGGTGGTCATCAGGCCGCGCTCGATGCCGAAGGCGTCGTTGACAACCTTGGCCAGCGGGCCGAGGCAGTTGGTGGTGCAGGAGGCGTTGGAGATGATGTGGTGCGCGGCGGGGTCGTAGAGCTTGTCGTTGACGCCCATCACAATCGTGATGTCCTCGTCGGAGGCGGGGGCTGAGATCAAGACCTTCTTGGCACCGGCATCGATGTGCTTCTGAGCGTCGGCGGCCTTGGTGAAGAAGCCGGTGGATTCGATCACGATGTCAACGCCGAGCTCGCCCCAGGGCAGCTTGGCAGGATCGCGCTCGGCGAGGACCTTGACGGTCTTGCCGTCGACGACGATGTTGCCGTCCTTGACCTCGATGCTCTCCTTCAGGCGTCCGCCCACGGAGTCGTACTTGAAGAGGTGGGCCAGGGCTTCCGGGCTGGTGAGGTCGTTGACGGCAACGATCTCGAGGTCAGCGCCCTGGGCGAGTGCGGCGCGGAAGTAGTTGCGGCCAATACGGCCGAAGCCGTTAATACCAATACGGGTGGTCACGTTTTCAGTCTCCTTGGTGCTTTTTCAAGCACGATTAGTTGAGAAGGCGCTCAAGCCAACTAACAGATCCCGCACGCCATTGGGCAGAGATGATTAACAGATCGGAGGGCGACCAGCCACATTGCTGAAGGCTAACCGCCTTCCGTGACCTATCTTACGTTTAACTTGGTCTGCCCCCGCAAGTGCGGGGGCAGACCGTCCACGATTTGAGCCGAACGGGCTTAATTGTGAGCTTTGTTACACGCGCATGAACGTTCTTGCGCGGAAACCGCTATGGCGGTGTTACAGCGTGATAAGGCCGGTGGCGTTCTTGCGGGCGGCGTCGAAGCGCTTGGCGACGTCGGCCCAGTTCACGATGTTCCAGAAGGCCTTGACGTAGTCGGCCTTGACGTTGACGTAGTCCAGGTAGAAGGCGTGCTCCCACATGTCCAGCATCAGCAGCGGGGTGGTGCCGACGGCGACGTTGCCCTGCTGATCGTAGAGCTGCTCGATCACGAGGTTGCCGCCGATGGGCTCGTAGGCCAGGAAAGCCCAGCCGGAACCCTGAAGGCCCATGGCCGCCGCGGTGAAGTGGGCACGGAAAGCGTCGAAGGAGCCGAACGCATCGTCGATGGCGGCTGCCAGCTCACCTTCGGGCTTGTCGCCGCCGTCCGGGGAAAGGTTGTTCCAGAACACCGAGTGGTTGATGTGTCCGCCGGTGTGGAACGCGAGGTCCTTGGAGAGCCGGTTGATGTTGGCGAAGTCGCCCTTTTCGCGTGCTTCGGCCAGCTGGGCCAGGGCGTTGTTGGCGCCGGCCACGTAGGCGGCGTGGTGCTTGCTGTGGTGCAGCTCCATGATCCGCGCGGAAATGTGGGGCTCCAGCGCTGCGTAGTCATAGCTGAGCTGCGGCAGTACGTACTCGGTCACAAAATCCTCCAATGTCGTGGACTGGTTGTCCGTTGGGTAACTCTCGGATTGTGCATCCGGATGTTGTGGCACCCGGAAGTTTCTGGATCGGAATCCAGTGGGCATAGCCTCCGTTCCCCCTGAGGTATTCCCACCGGCCCGCTCCGATTCTGCAGTTCTTTCCAGGCCGGGGCTACTCGTCCAGCATTTCCGGCGTCACATTGGCCTCCGTGCCGGGGATGCCCAGGTCCTGGGCGCGTTTGTCCGCCATGGCCAGCAGGCGGCGGATCCGCCCCGCGATCGCGTCCTTGGTCATGACGGGGTCCGCCAGGCGGCCGAGCTCGTCGAGGCTGGCCTGTTTGTGCGCGACCCGCAACTCGCCGGCGTACTTCAGGTGGTCGGGGACGTCGTCGCCGAGGATTTCCAGGGCACGGTCCACGCGGGCGCCGGCAGCGACGGCGGCCTGCGCGGATCGCCGCAGGTTGGCGTCGTCGAAGTTGGCCAGCCGGTTGGCGGTGGCCCGGACTTCCTTACGCATCCGCCGCTCCTCCCAGACCATCAGCGCATCGTGGGCGCCCATCCGGGTCAGCAGCGCGGCAATCGTGTCGCCGTCGCGGATGACCACACGGTCCACTCCCCGGACCTCGCGGGCCTTGGCCTGGATCCCGAGCCTGCGGGCCGCGCCGACGAGCGCGAGGGCGGACTCGGGGCCGGGGCAGGTGACCTCCATGGCGGAGGACCGGCCGGGCTCGGTGAGGGAACCGTGGGCGAGGAAGGCGCCGCGCCAGACGGCCTCGGCGTCGGCGGCGGATCCGTTCACCACCGCAGAGGGCAGGCCGCGGACCGGGCGTCCCCGGGCGTCCAGCAGGCCGGTCTGGCGGGCGAGGGCTTCGCCGTCGCGCACCACGCGGACGACGTAGCGGCTGCCGCGGCGCAGACCGCCGCCGGACACAACGATGATTTCGCTTTGGTGCCCGTAAACCTCGGCGATGGCGGCCCGCAGCCGCCGCGCGGTCGAGGCGAGGTCGACTTCGGCCTCGATCACGATCCGGCCGGAAATGATGTGCAGTCCCCCGGCGAAGCGAAGCATGGCGGACACTTCAGCCTTGCGGACCGAGGACTTCTTGATGTCCAGCCGGGAAAGTTCTTCCTTGACTGATGCTGTCAGTGCCATGGCACTTTTCCTACCTGTTCCCGAAAATGTCGTGGTACGCCGTTGCCAGACGCAGCGGGTCGTGGATCGGCCGGCGGCTCGACGCACCCACTTTACCCAACACCACCTCGGCGCCGAGCATCCCGGCCGCCTGTTCGAAGTCCGCGCGGTCGGTCACGGATGCCGGATCGGCCAGGACGACGTCGACCGTGAAGTCCGGCGCGTACTCCCGGAGCACCCGCAGATGGTCCGCGGCGGACATTCCGAGGGTCTCCTTGGTGTCCGTGGCCAGGTTCATCGTGAGGCAGCGGCGGGCGGCCGTGTTGCAGAGCGCCTCGCGCATTTCCGGCAGCAGCAGGTGCGGGAGCACCGAGGTGTACCAGGATCCGGGGCCAAGGATGACCCAGTCGGCCAGTTCGATCGCGGTGAGCGCCTCAACGCAGGCGGGGGCATTCTCCGGCAGCAGCCGGACGTGTTCCAGCGAGCCGGCGACAGCGCATTTTGCCTGTCCGATCAGGGTCTGCAGCGCCGTGGTGCCGTCGGGAGCGGTGACCCGGACCTGGCCCTCGATGGTCAGCGGAACGCTGGACATCGGCAGGACCTCGCCGCGGGCACCCAGCAGCGCGCCGGCCCATTTGAGGCCCGCCACGGTGTCGCCCAGGAGTTCCCAGAGCGTCACGATCAGCAGGTTGCCCATGGCGTGCTCGTCGAGGGAGCCGCCGCGGCCCTTGCCGGGTGCGAAGCGGTGCTGCATCACATCGCGCCAGGTGCGGCCCCAGTCGGTGTCGTCACAGAGCGCGGAGAGCGCCATCCGGAGGTCGCCGGGCGGCAGTACGCCGTACTCCTCGCGCAGCCGTCCCGAGGACCCGCCGTCGTCCGCGACGGTGACGATGGCGGTCAGTTCGGAGGTGAGCAGGCGCAGCGCCGATAGTGACGCGGCGAGTCCGTGGCCGCCGCCCAGCGCGACGACGGACGGGCCTTTGTCCTGCTGGCTGGCGAAGGCCGCGCTGGCCGGGGGGACGAGAGGCAGGGGGCCGGTGAGCAGCGCCATTATTCGCGGCCCAGGTCCCGGTGCGTGGTGGTCACGGTGACGCGCGGGTACTGCGCGAGCCGGCGGGACAGTTCGACGGCGACGGCAACCGAGCGGTGCTTGCCGCCGGTGCAACCGACGGCGATGGTGGCGTAGTGCTTGTTCTCCCGCCGGTAACCGTCCAGGACCGGCTCGAGAGCCAGCACGTAGCGTTCCACAAAGCTGCTGACGCCCTGCGCCTCCAGCACATAGTTGCTGACGTCCTTGTCCAGACCGGTGTGCGGGCGGAGCGCGGGGACCCAGTGCGGGTTGGGGATGAAGCGGGCGTCGGCGACGAAGTTGGCATCGACCGGGAGCCCGTATTTGAAGCCGAAGCTCATCACATTGAGGCGGAGCGCCACGGGACCGGTCTCGCTGAACAGCTCCGTGATTGCGGTGGCGAGGCCGTGGACGTTCAGCGCCGAGGTGTCCAGCACGATGTCGGCGGAGGTGCGGAGTTCGGTCAGCAGTTCGCGTTCGGCGGCGATGCCGTCGAGGATCCTGCCGCCGCCCTGCAGCGGGTGGGGACGCCGGCCCTGCTCGAATCGGCGGACCAGGACGTCGTCGTTGGCGTCCAGGAACAGCACCCGGAACCCGACGCCGCTGGCCTCCAGGTTGCGCAGCGAGGTGCGGATGTCAGCGAATAGTTCCTTGCTGCGGACGTCCATGACGACGGCGAGCTTGGAGATGGAGCCCGGGGCGTGGGACACGATTTCCGCGAGGGTGCCGAGCATCTGCGGGGGGAGGTTTTCCACGACGTACCAGCCGTGGTCCTCCAGGGCGTCCGACGCAGTGCTCCGGCCGGCTCCCGACATGCCCGTCACTACGAGCAGTTCGGCCTCGACGGGTTTGACCGGCGTCATGCCGTCCGACTCCGTCCCGGATCCTGCCGTCGACTCTGCCATCAGTGAAGCCCCGTTCTGCTGTGCTGTTGTTTTCGATCTCTGATGGGTGGAGCCCGCGGCGCGGTTCAGTTGCCGTGCGTGCCGTTTCCCAAGTCCTTACCCTAGCTAAGATTGCTGGTGCTAGCTAAGTCTCCAGGATTTCGCCGGTGGTCATGTTGATGGCGGGGACAGTGGCCGCGTCCCCGTCGGCGAAGTGCCGGACGATCGCCGCAGCCAGGGACGGGCCGATCCCCTTGGCGCCGGTGAGCTCCTCGACGCTGGCCGTCCGGATGCTCTTGACCGAGCCGAACTGGGCCAGCAGGGCCTTGCGCTTGGATTCGCCGAGGCCGGGCACGCCGTCGAGCGCTGAGACGGTCATTGCCTTGCCGCGCTTCTGCCGGTGGAAGGAGATCGCGAAGCGGTGCGCCTCATCACGGATGCGCTGCAGCAGGTACAGCCCGGCCGAGGCGCGCGGCAGGATCACCGGGAAGTCGCTGTCCGGCAGCCAGACCTCCTCGAGCCGTTTGGCGAGCCCGACGACGTAGACATCGTCGATCCCCAGTTCGGCGAGGGCCCGTGCGGCCGCGTTGACCTGGGGCTTGCCCCCATCAACCACCACGAGGTTGGGCGGGTAGGCGAACTTGGTCCGCGGAGCCGGGGTCGTGGTATCGGCGACAGCGACGGAGGAAGAAGGGCCGACGGCGGCGTCGGCCACGGCGTTGAGCATGGCCTGATGGCCCGGCTGCCGGGCGGCGTCGGCCTGGACCGCCTTCTCCTGCAGGTAGTTCCGGAAACGCCGTGTCAGCACGTCATGCATGGCTGCCGTGTCGTCCGTTGCGGCGGCGCCGGTGACGGAGAACTTCCGGTAGTCCGACTTTTTCGGCAGGCCGTCCTCGACCACGACCATGGAACCGACGACGTTGGTGCCCTGGACGTGCGAGATGTCGAAGCATTCGATCCGCATCAGCGCGATGGGCAGCTCGAGGGCTTCCTGCAGTTCCTGCAGCGCCTGGGAGCGCAGGGTCAGGTCGCCGGCGCGCCGGGATTTGTGGAGCTTGAGGGCGTGCTCGGCGTTGTCCCGGACGGTGGAGAGCAGTGCGGCCTTGTCGCCGCGTTGGGGCACGCGGATGTCCACCCTGGCCCCGCGCAGGCCGCCGAGCCATTGGGCCAGCTCCGCGGCGTTGCTGGGCTCGGTCGGCACCAGGACCTCGCGGGGCAGCCTGCCCTGCAGGCCGGCTTCCTCGCCGTAGACCTGCTGGAGCAGGTGCTCAACGAGGTCCGGGGTGGTGGCGTCTTCGACTTTTTCGACGACCCAGCCGCGCTGGCCGCGGATCCGGCCGCCGCGGACGTGAAAGACCTGCACGGCGGCTTCGAGTTCATCCTCGTGCAGGGCGAAAACGTCGGCGTCGGTGCCCTCGGCCAGGACAACAGCGTTGCGTTCGAAGACTTTTTTGAGCGCGACGATGTCATCACGGATCCGCGCTGCGCGCTCGTAGTCCAGTTCCGCCACGGCGGCGGCCATGTCCTTTTCCAGCCGCGTGACGAACGGTTTGGCCTCGCCACCCATGAAGGTGCAGAAGTCCTCGGCCAGGGCCCGGTGGTCCTCGGCCGAGATGCGGCCGACGCAGGGCGCCGCGCATTTGTCGATGTAGCCGAGCAGGCAGGGCCTGCGGCTCGCTTCGGCCCGTTTCAGGACGCCGGCGCTGCAGCTGCGGACGGGGAAAACGCGCAGCAGGGTGTCCATGGTGTCCCGGATGGCCCCGGCCGTGTAGGGGCCAAAGTAGCGGGTGCCCTTGCGGCGCTCTCCCCGCAGGACCTGGACTCGGGGGTACTTCTCCCCCATTGAGACGGCGAGGTACGGGTAACTTTTGTCATCCCGGAACATCACATTGAACCGGGGCTTGAATTCCTTGATCCAAGTGTATTCGAGCTGCAGCGACTCGAGTTCGCTTCCGACGACGGTCCACTCCACACTGCTGGCCGTATGGACCATGGCATACGTTTTGGGGAGCAGTCCCGAGGGATTGGCGAAGTACGAGTTCAGCCGCGACCGGAGGTTCTTGGCCTTGCCGACATAGATGACCCGGCCGTGCGGGTCGCGGAAGCGGTACACGCCCGGATTGGTCGGAATCTCACCCGTCTGGGGTCGGTAACTCGCTGGATCTGCCACAGTCCAAGTCTACTGAGCCTGCAGCCGTGCCCGGGACGGCGGGGACCCGGGCCCCTGGATCCTGAGTCCGATGCACTTCCGCAGAGACCCCTATTATGTCGGTGCCATCTGAGATTCTGGGTTTATGGAAGGCACGGACTGGTGTGCGGAGGGCAGTGCGGCGCTGGCGGCTGTTGCGGCGTGGACTGCGGCGCTGGATTCCGTCGCCGCGGCCGGCGCTGACGCTGATCCGGCTGGTCTGTCGGGTGCTGTTCAGACGGGTCCGTCGGGTGCTGGCACTGCTCCGTCCGACTCTGGTCACGATGGTCCATCCGGCGCTGATCCGCTGTGGGAGGATCCGTTGCGGGATCTGGCGGATGGTTGCCTGGATGGCCTGGCCGTCATGGCGCGGTGGGAGGCGCAGGCCGCTGCGTTGAAGGTGCGGCTGGCCGCGGCCTATCTGCAGGCTACCGACGCTTTGGCGCCGCCGGCGGTGGCGCTGCACGACAACATGGGCCAGGAGATGGCGGTGACGGCGGAGGTCGCGTGTGCCCTGACCGTGAGCGAGCAGACCGCCGGGGCGTTCCTGGGCGACTGCCTGGCCCTGACGAAGACGTTGCCGCTGACCCTCGCCGCGCTGACGGCGGGCACGATTTCCTGGGCGCACGCCCGGATCATGGTGGACGAAACCACCAGCCTGGACCCGGCCGGGGCGGCGGCGTTGGAGGCGCACTTCCTGGACCCGGCCGCCCCGAACCCGGCCCGGGGGTGCCCGGCCGGGGAACTGGTCCCGGGCAGGTTCCGGGCCAAGGCCCGCACCTGGCGTGAACGCCACCACCGGGAGAGCATCGAACAGCGCCATGCCAGGTGCGCCGCGGACCGGCGGGTCGAGTTCCGCCCGGACAGTGACGGGATGGCCTGGTTCTCCGCCTACCTGCCGGCCGATACCGCCGCGGGGATCTGGGAACGGACCACCGCGGCCGCCCGTGCCCTGCAGGGCCCGGAGGAGGAACGCACCCTCACCCAGCTGCGGGCCGACATCGCCGCCACCTGGCTCCTCACCACAGGCACCACCGGCACCACCGGCACCGCAGGCGCTGGTGGGGAGGGTGCGGGCGGGGGTGTGCCGTCGCCGCGGGCGCAGGTCCTGATCACCGTCCCGGTCCTGTCCCTGCTCGGCGCCGGGGAGGAACCGGCGATGCTGGACGGGTACGGGCCGATCCCGCCCTCGATGGCCCGCCGCCTGGTCACCGACGGCGCCGGGTCCTTCCACCGGGTCCTGGTGGATCCGCGGGACGGGGCGCCGCTGGAAATCGGCCGGACCAGCTACCGCCTCACCAAAGCCCAGAGGCACTGGCTGATGCTCCGTGACGGGAGATGCCCGTTCCCGGGGTGCAACAACCACTCCCTGGACAACGAAGCGGACCACCTCCTGGCCTGGGCCGACGGAGGCACCACCGGGATCACCAACCTCGGGCAGCCCTGCCGCAAACACCACAAGCTCAAACACAGCTCAGCCTGGACACCGGCCGGGGCCAGCAAAACCGCCCCGCCCGGCTGGACCTCCCCGACCGGACGGCACTACCCCAGCGAACAGCAGGACTGGGAACCACCCCACTGGCCGGACGGCATCCTGAATTCGGGAACAGAGTCAGACACAGGCACGGCCACAGGCACGGACTTGGGCGCATGCATGGGCATGGACCCGGACACGAGCATGGACACATGTATGGACGCGGGTCCGCCTACGGGCATGGACACAGGTATGGACATGGATCCGCGTACGGTCGTGGACCCGGACTTGGACTTCGATACGGGCCTGCCCCCGGACCCCGGCCCGGATCCAGAACAGGAACAGGAACTGCCCGAAGACCCATTCCCGGACTGTGACCAATTAGTTGCGTAGCGGTTCACCCCGGTAATTCCACCACGTTTGCGCCAAGCAGGCCTGCAAGACTTCCGCTGGACAGCTTGCCCGTCCGGGGCACTGCGGGGACTGCCCCGGACCGTACGTGGTCCCCCGCATCGTCACCATCCGGCTCAAGAAAATCAGCAGATTCGCCCTGGTCGACGGTCTATCCGGGCGACGGTCTGTTCGACCGTCTATTCGATGGTCTTGCTCTGGTTGTAACTAGTGGAGCGTTCCTGGCCGCTGAGTTCGGCGATCGCGTCCATGATGCGGTCGGTGGCCTGGCGGCGGGCGGGCAGGGAGTGGTCCGGTCCGGTCTTTTCGAAGTACAGCGGTTTGCCGACCTTCATGGTGAAGTGTTGAGGTTTGACCGACTTGCTGTCCGCGGGCTGCAGGTTCTCCGTGCCGATCAGTCCGACCGGGATGACGGGGGCGCCAGTGGTGAGGGCAAGCCAGCCTACGCCGGTGCGGCCGCGGTAGAGGATGCCGTCGCGGGACCGGGTCCCTTCCGGGTAGATGCCGACGCCCTTGCCGGAGTCGAGGATTTCCAGCAGGGTTTTGAGCGCCTGGACGCTGGCGGCCTGTTCGCCGCGTTCCACGGGGATGGAGCCGACCGCCTCGAAGAAGGACTTCATCGCCTTGCCCTTGATGCCGCCGGTGGTGAAATATTCCGCTTTGGCGAAGAATGCCACGGGTCGGGGCATGAGTGCCTGGACGATCACGCTGTCCAGGAATGAGAGGTGGTTGGGGGCCACAATGAACGGGCCCTCCTTGGGCACGTTTTCGAGTCCGATGACCGTGGGCCGGCAGGTCGAAGTAACCAGGCCCCGCGTGGTCCAGCGGATTGCGTCAAACATTGCCATCGGTGTGCACCTCGTCTTGGGCATCGGTCTTAAAGTCAGGATTCACTGTGGTGGCAACGGCGGCGGCGCGCAGCGTATCCCGGCGGGCGACGGCCTCATGCAGGGCTGTGCTGCTGTGCACAATCTCCACGGAACCTGCCGCGTCCAGTTCACCGTGCGGAGCAAAGCCCCAGCCTACGCCGATGCAGTCCAGTCCGTTGGCAGCCGCTCCGGCTACGTCCTGCGCGCGGTCCCCCACCATTACGGCATGTTGCGTGTCCAGGCCGTGTCGGGTGGCAAGGTCGGCGAGGGCCGCGGCGACGATCTCCGCCTTCCCGGACGGCGCGCCCGCTGCTGCGGCCTCGTCCGCCGCCGAGCCGCGGATGGTGTGGAACAGGGCAGCTATGCCGTGGTGCTCCAGGACGGTCCGGGCGATGCCCTCGGGCTTCTGGGTGGCGACTGCGATGGGCCGGCCGGCCGCGACGAAAGATTCCAGCAGGGCACGGATCCCCGGGTACAGCCGGCTTTGGGCGATGCCCGTGGCGAGGTAATGCGCGCGGTAGATCCGGATGGCGGCACCGAGTTGTTCGGCCGGGACCCCGGCGATGTCCGTGAGGGAATGGCTGAGCTTCGGGCCGATCATGGCGTCCATCCGGGCCTTGCCGGGAATGCCGAGTCCGAGCTCCGTGAGGGCCGCTGCGATTCCGTCCGCTATCCCCCCGGCCGGATCGACAAGAGTGCCGTCCAGGTCGAAGATCACGGGCACTGTTGTTTGGGTCACCGGCCTAGTTTCTCACGACTGAACCGATGCCAGAAACTCGCATACCAGACAGGGAATATATCCGGGAGTTCGCGGCCGGGGCACCCGCCGGTACTGCAGCGGATGCCCCGGTGACGGGCAAGCCTCAGGCCAGGATATCGGCCAGGAAGGCTGCCGTGTGGCTTTCCGTCGATTTGGCCACCTGTTCCGGCGTTCCCGAGGCGACAATGCGGCCACCGCCCGAGCCGCCATCGGGGCCCAGGTCCACGATCCAGTCCGCGCTCTTGATGACGTCGAGGTTGTGCTCGATCGTGATGACCGTGTTGCCCTTGTCCACGAGGCCCTGGAGCACCAACAGCAGCTTCCGGATGTCCTCGAAGTGCAGGCCGGTGGTGGGCTCGTCCAGCACGTAGATGCTGCGGCCGGCGGAGCGTTTCTGCAGCTCCGCAGCGAGCTTCACCCGCTGCGCCTCGCCGCCGGAAAGGGTCGTGGCCGGCTGGCCCAGCCGGACGTAGCCGAGACCGACGTCGACGAGGGTCACGAGGTGCCGGGCGATCGGCGAGAACGCGGCGAAGAACTCGGCGCCTTCCTCGATCGGCATGTTCAGCACATCGGCGATCGTCTTGCCCTTGTAGTGGACTTCCAGGGTTTCGCGGTTGTACCGGGCGCCGTGGCACACCTCGCAGGGCACGTAGACGTCCGGCAGGAAGTTCATTTCGATCTTTAGCGTGCCGTCACCCGAGCAGGCCTCGCAGCGGCCGCCCTTGACGTTGAACGAGAACCGGCCCGGGAGGTAGCCGCGGACCTTCGCCTCGGTGGTGTCGGCGAACAGCTTGCGGATGTTGTCGAAGACGCCCGTGTAGGTCGCCGGGTTGGACCGCGGGGTCCGGCCGATGGGGCTCTGGTCGACGTGGACCACCTTGTCGAGGTGCTCCAGTCCCTGGATGGATTTGTGCCGCCCCGCCACTTGTTTGGCGCCGTTGAGCTTGTTGGCCAGCACCTTGTAGAGGATTTCGTTGACCAGGGTGGACTTCCCGGAGCCGCTGACGCCGGTCACCGCGGTGAACAGGCCCAGCGGGAAGGTGGCATCCACGTTCAGGAGATTGTTCTCCCGGGCGCCGACAACCTTGAGTTCGCGCTTCTTGTCGTATTTGCGCCGCTTCTTGGGGATCTCGATCTGTTTCCGGCCGGAGAGGTAGTCGCCGGTGAGCGATTCGGTGTTCTTGAGCAGGTCCTGGTAGGAACCCGAGTGCACCACCTTGCCGCCGTGTTCGCCGGCGCCGGGTCCGATGTCAACTACCCAGTCGGCTTCCTGGATGGTGTCCTCGTCGTGTTCGACCACGATCAGGGTGTTGCCGAGGTCCCGCAGCCGGGTGAGGGTCGCGATCAGGCGGCGGTTATCGCGCTGGTGCAGACCGATGGACGGCTCGTCCAGGACGTAAAGCACGCCTACCAGGCCGGAGCCGATCTGGGTGGCCAGCCGGATGCGCTGGGCCTCACCGCCGGACAGGGTGCCGGAGGGACGTTCCAGGTTGAGGTAATCCAGCCCGACGTCGAGCAGGAAGGTCAGTCGGGCCTGGATCTCCTTGAGGACCTGGTTGGCGATCTGGGCCTCGCGCCCGGTGAGTACGAGGTTGTCCAGGAAGTGGGCGCATTCGCGCATCGGCAGGCCGGCGACGTCCGCGATGGACTTTCCGTTTATCAGTACCGAGAGCGAGGCCGGGTTCAGGCGCGCGCCGTTGCAGGCGGGGCACGGGATCTGCCGCATGTACTCCTCGTAGCGGTCCCGGGCGGAGTCCGAGTCCGTTTCAAGGTGTTTGCGGTGGACGTACTGGATGACGCCTTCGAAGCCTGTGCTGTACTTGCGTTCCCGGCCGAAGCGGTTGCGGTACTGCACCACGACCTTGTGGTCCTTGCCGTGCAGCACGGTCTGGCGGGTGTCCTCGGAGAGCTTGTCCCAGGGTGTCTTCATCGAGAAGCCGAGTTCCTCGGCGAGTCCGCCGAGCAGGCGGTTCCAGTACTCCGTCGTCGCGGTGCCGAGGGACCAGGGTGCGATCGCTCCTTCCGAGAGGGACAGTTCCCCGTTCGGAATGATGAGTTCCTCATCGACCTCCAGCTTCGTGCCGATGCCGCTGCAGGCGGAGCAGGCGCCGAAGGGATTGTTGAAGGAGAAGGAGCGCGGTTCGATCTCGTCGATCGCGAGCGGGTGCTCGTTCGGGCAGGCGAGGTGTTCGGAGAACGCCCTGATCCGTTCCGGGTCCTCAGCCTCAAGGTCGACGAATTCGGCGAGAATCCGCCCTTCGGCCAGGCCCAGGGCGGTCTCCACCGAATCGGTGAGCCGCTGGCGGATGCCCTCCTTGACCACGAGTCGGTCCACGACCACTTCGATGGTGTGCTTGAACTGTTTGCCCAGCTTGGGCGGATCGCTCAGCTGTATCAGCTTGTCATCGACCCGCGCCCGCGAGTAGCCCTTGGCGGTGAGTTCCTTGAACAGCTCGACGAATTCGCCTTTGCGGCCGCGGACCACGGGGGCCAGGACCTGGAATCGGGTGCCCTCGGGCAGCTCCAGCAGCTGGTCGACGATCTGCTGCGGCGTCTGCTTCGCCACGGGCTCCCCGCAGATGGGGCAGTGCGGGCGTCCAACGCGCGCCCACAAAAGGCGCAGGTAGTCGTAGATCTCGGTGATGGTGCCCACGGTGGAGCGCGGGTTCTTGCTGGTGGACTTCTGGTCGATGGACACCGCGGGCGAGAGCCCCTCGATGAAGTCGACGTCCGGTTTGTCCACCTGGCCCAGGAATTGCCGCGCGTAGGCGGACAGCGATTCGACGTAGCGGCGCTGCCCCTCGGCAAAGATCGTGTCGAACGCCAGGGAGGACTTACCCGAGCCGGAGAGTCCGGTGAAGACGATGATGGAGTCGCGGGGCAGGTCCAGGTCCACGTTGCGCAGGTTGTGTTCGCGCGCTCCCTTGACGACGAGCCGGGACATGTCCGGACGTTTCACCGCGGGGCTGGAGTCGTCCCCGCGGCCCGGTTTTGCCGGACCGGTCGGAACTGAGCCCATCGGAATGGAGGTCTGGGAATCAACGGCTGGATCTTCAGCTACGGCTTTAGGCACGCTACCAATGCTAATCGAAAACTTCTTCGAATATCCATTCCCGGCTGTGTCCCGGGCCCGGGAAAGCGGCCCTGTGTGTTAGCGGAATGCTACTCGCGGTCGTACGCGGCGGCGAGCAGCTGCACGGACTCGGCGAAGCTGGCGCCTTGGGCCTTTGCGGCGGCGGCGAACTCGGCGGCGGCGGCGGAGAGGGAGCTCCAGGCCTCGTCCCGGGCGCACACCACGGTCCCGTTCCGGCCCCGGGTCACCACGACGCCGGCGGCCTCCAGTTCCTTGTAGGCGCGGGCCACCGTATGCGGCGCGACGCCCAGTTCACCGGCGAGGCTCCGGACGGCAGGAAGTTTGGTCCCGGGCGCCAGGGTCCCGTTGTCGGCCCGTTCGATGATGTTGAGGCGCAGCTGTTCAAAGAGGGGGACGGAACTGGCCGGATTGGGCCGCCAGGGACCGGGAAACGGCGGGGCTGATGTTTCGGTGGGGGTCACTGTCCGGGCTCCTGGGCTCGCTTGGCTTGTTCGCGGCGGGCGAACTGCGCCTCGTACAGTTTCAGGTACAGGCCGCCCCTGCCCATCAGTTGCCGGTGGGTCCCCTGTTCAACGATCCGTCCTTGATCCATGACCAGAATTAGATCAGCGTCCCGGACGGTGGACAAGCGGTGGGCAATGACGAAGCTGGTGCGTCCCTCGCGAAGCCGCTGCATGGCCTGCCGGATCTGCACTTCGGTGCGGCTGTCCACCGAGCTGGTGGCCTCGTCGAGGACCAGGATGTTGCGTGCGGCCAGTTGAGCTCTGGCGATCGAGATGAGCTGGCGCTGGCCGCGGCTCAGCGAATCACCGTCGTTGCCGAGCATCGTGGCGTAGCCCCCGGGCAGGGCCCGGACGAACTGGTCGACGTGGCTGGCCTGCGCCGCGGCGGCGATCTCGGCGTCGCCGGCTCCGGGGCGGCCGTACTCGATGTTGTCCCGGATGCTGCCGGTGAACAGCCAGGTGTCCTGCAGCACCGTGCCGAAATTGGCCCGCAGTTCATCCCGCGTCAGCGCCGTGATGTCGGCGCCGTCGACTGTGATCCGGCCGGAGTCCAGTTCGTAGAAGCGCATCAGGAGGTTCACCACGGTGGTTTTGCCGGCACCGGTCTGCCCCACGATCGCCACGGTCTGCCCGGGTTCCACGGCGAAGGAAAGGTCCTGGACCACGGGCGAGCCCGGCTTGTAGCCGAAGGTGACGTGCTCAAAGGTGACCCGGCCGGCGGCGTCCGACGGTATGGCACTGGATTTCCACGCGGCAGGTGCCGTGGCCGGTCCCGCAACGGTCGCGGCGGGACCGGCGGGGACCGCGGCCGGAACCCGGGCAGGCTCCGGCGGGATCTCCGGCGCGTCCAGGAGCTCGAAGACCCGCCCGGCCGAGACGAGGCAGGACTGTATGAGGGTCAGCATGCCGCCGATCTGCCCCATTGGCTGGCTGAAGAGCCGGCTGAACTGGATGAAGGCTTGGAGACCGCCGATGGTCATGGCGCCTGCCAGGACCTGGAGCGCGCCGACGACGGCAACGGCGGTGTAGTTGAGATTGGACACAAAAACCATCAGCGGCTGCACAAAGCCGGACACGTACTGTGCGCTGGCACTGGCCCGGCACAGTTTGTCGTTGCCGTCCTTGAAACTGGCTGCGGCCGCTTCCTGCCGGCCGAACGCCTTGAGGACTTCGTGGCCGGTGAAGAACTCCTCCAGCTGCGCGTTCAGCTCGCCCGTGCTCCCCCACTGCTCGGTGAAGTGGGCCTGGGATTTCCGGGCCACCAGGACGGTGATGAGCGTGGACACCGGGACGGTAACCAGTGCGATCACGGCCAGGACCGGGGAGAGCCACAGCATCATGGCCAGCGCTCCGGAGAGCATGAGCAGGGACAGGATCAGCTGGTTGAGCAGCTGGTTGAGCGCCTGGGCGATGTTATCGACGTCGTTGGTGGCCCTGCTCAGCACATCCCCGCGGTGCTGCTCGTCAAAATGGCTGGACGGCAGGACGTGCAGCTTCTCCTCCACCGAGGCCCGCAGCCCGTAGCTCAGGCGCTGCACGGCAACGGCTGTCAGGGCACCCTGGATCCAGCTGAAGACGGAGGCCCCCAGGTACATGACGGCAACAGCGGCCAGCAGCGCTGCCAGTTTTTCCTGGTTGAAAGATCCCCCGATCACACCCTCAACCACGACGTCGGTGGCGTCGCCGAGGACTTTCGGCGCCGCCACGTTGAGCATCACGAAGGCGCACGTGGCGGCGAGGACGCCGGCCATCCGCCACTTCGATGGCCGCAGCAGCCCGAGGAGCCGTCCGGCGGTCCGCCAGCGGATCCGCCCGCCCTTCGTGGTCACCTCGGGAGTCACGCCCGGGAGGGATTCACTGCGGCCGCCGGACGGGGTGTCCACCAGCGGCTGGTCCCTGGCCTCGCGGGCAGCGGGGGCGTCGGTCCCCGCGTCGAGCGACGGTTCGGGGGTCACAGGGTCTCCTCCAGCACGAGCTGGGAGGCGGCGATCTCCTGGTAGCTCGGCGAGGAATCCATCAGGTCGTGGTGTGTCCCCTGTGCCACGAGGCGGCCGTCTTCGAGGACCAGGATCAGCCCGGCGTCCACAATGGTGGCGATCCGTTCGGCGACGATCAGTACGGTTGCTGTGCTCAGCAGCGGCCCGATCGCCTCCCGGAGCCGGAGGTCGGTGCCGTAGTCCAGCGCCGAGAAACTGTCGTCGAACAGGTACACGGGCGCCTCGCGGAGCAGGGCGCGCGCGATGCACAGGCGCTGTCGCTGTCCGCCGGAAAAGTTGGTTCCGCCCTGGCTTACCGGCGATTCCAGCCCCTGCGGCAGTTTCCGGACAAAATCCTCGGCCTGAACGGCTTCGAGTACCCGCCAGAGCTCCCCGTCTGTCGCCGCCGGGGCAGCCATCCTCAGGTTCCCGGCGAGGGTTCCGGAGAACAAATAGGCATGCTGGGGGACAACGGCGACCAGGCTCCGCAGGGTGTCCAGGGGCAGGTCCCGCACATCGCAACCGCCGATGCTGATCCCGCCGCCGGTGGCCGCCAGGAACCGCGGCAGCAGGTTCAGCAGGGTGGTCTTGCCGCTGCCGGTAGCGCCGATGACTGCCGTCACGGTCCCGGGAACGGCAGTGAATGTGATGTTGTCGAGGACCGGAGCCTCGGCGCCCGGGTACGCGAAGGAGACGTTTCGGAACTCTACGGCGTTGCCCGCGGGTGCGGCGGCGCCCGGACCGTCCGTGATCGCGGGCGCCGTGTCGAGGACCGCCTGGACCCGTTCCGCGCAGGCGGCCGCTCGCGGCGCCGTCATAAAGACGTACATCGCCATCATGATCGCGATCAGGATCTGCAGGATGTAGGCGATAAACGCCGTCAGCGCTCCCAGCCGCATTTCGCCGGACTGGATCCGGTGCCCGCCGAACCAGACCACAGCGACCGAGGAGAGATTAACGACGAGCATGATGACCGGCATCATTCCGGCGACCAGCAGTGCGGAACGCAGGTTGTTCTGCGTCAGGGCCCTGTTGGCCACGGCGAAGCGGCGGATCTCGTGGCCCTGGCGGACAAAGCCGCGGATGACGTTGGCGCCGATGATCTGCTCACGCAGCACCCGGCTGATCCGGTCGATAAGTTCCTGGCCCTGCCGGTAGAGCGGAACGAGGCGGCGAACGATCAGGAACATGATGACCGCGAGCACCGGAATCACCGCGACGACGATTCCGGACAGTGCGACGTCCTGGTGCACGGCCAGCACGATGCCGCCGATGAAGATGGCGGGCGCGGCGACGAGCATCGTGAACACGAGGACCGCAAGGTTCTGGATCTGGGCGACGTCGTTGGTGGCCCTGGTGACCAGGCTGGCGGCGCCGAACACACCGACTTCCTGCGAGGACATCAACTGCACCTTGGCGAACAGCTCCTCGCGCAGTTGCCGGCCCAGCTCCATCGCCACGACCGCGCCCAGGTAACCGGCGGCGGCCGCCGCGGCGACCTGCACCACGGCGATTGCGGCCATCCAGGACCCCAGGCTCAGGATCGCCGGGACATTGCCGGTGACGATCCCGTCATCGATGATGGCCGCGTTCAGGGTGGGGAGGAGGAGGTTGGCCACCGTCTGCACGAGCTGCAGGACAACGATGGCCAGTACGGTCCCTTTGTGGGCGGCCAGCAGCCGGCCCATCAGGCCAATAAGCACCAAACCTCCATCGCTGGACCAGGGCACAGATCCAGATTCGTCACCGACAGCCGCCCCCACGCTGCCTCGTCATTGTAAGCACGATCACAGAGTGCTTCGTTGCCACGCGGTGTCCGGCCGGTCGTGGTCCGGAAAAGCCGTCCGGGGGTCATTGTCTTTTGCGGGCCACGGCGAAGACCCGGCGGAACGGAAACACCGTTCCGTGCGGGCCGGTCGGGTAAGCCTCGGCCAGCCTCGCGGAGTATTCGGCTTCAAAATCACTGGCCTCCCCGGCCGACAGGGCGGCGAGCACCGGCCGCAGTCCCGTGCCGCGGACCCACTCCAGTACGGGGTTCCTGCCGGGGAGGAGCTGGAAATAGGTGGTCTCCCACGCGTCCGCATCGCAGCCGGCGTCGAGCATGATGTTCAGGTAGTCATCCGGCTCGCCCACCACGTCGTCGTGGCGGAGCACTCCGGCGAGCCGGCCCGCCCACTCCGCGGATTCCGCCAGCCCGCGCATCAGCGTGTGCGAGGGCGAGTTGAAGTTCCCGGGCACCTGCAGGGCGAACCAGGCACCGGGCTTGAGTGCCGCGAGCCAGCCGGCCAGCATTTCCCGGTGGCCGGGAACCCACTGCAAGGCTGCATTCGTGACAACGACGTCGGTCTCAGCCGGGGGCGTCCAGCCGGCGATGTCGGCCAGGTCGAAGGAGAGATTGGGCAGCTGCCGGGTGTGGACAACGGATTGGGCCAGCATCTCCGCCGAGGAATCCAGGCCCGTCACCTCAGCCATGGGCCAGCGCTCCGCGAGGGTTGCCGTCAGGTTCCCGGGGCCGCAGCCGAGGTCGACCACGCGCCGGGGAGCGTCCGCGTGGACCCGGGCAGTCAGGTCAAAGTAGGGCCTGTCCCGGTAATCTCCGAACTGCACGTACTTGGCGGGATCCCATTTCACTGTTGTCCTCCAGTCACCGCAAACAATGCGAAGTACGAAGCCTATCCCCGGACCGAACGGCGGCACAGGGGCCGCCCGCCCCTACCGCGCCCCCGACGCCGCCGACGCTGGCGCCCCCGCGCCGGCCACTAAGCTGGTGAGCAATGAAACTTGTTGATCAGCTCCCCGCCCCGGCCCGACGAGTCACCAGCCGTGCCGGCCTGGACCCGGACGAGCTCTACACCCGCTTTGTCGAGTGGACGGAAACCCGGGGACTGGCCCTGTACACCGCCCAGGACGAGGCCATCATGGAACTCGCCTCGGGCGCGAACGTGATCCTGGCGACCCCCACCGGCTCCGGGAAATCCCTGGTTGCCATCGCCCTGCACTTCCAGGCGATGGCCCGCGGACAGCGCAGTTACTACACCGCGCCCATCAAGGCCCTCGTCTCGGAGAAGTTCTTCGCCCTGTGCGAGATCTTCGGCGCCGAGAACGTCGGCATGATCACCGGAGACTCCGGCGTCAACCAGGACGCCCCGATCATTTGCTGCACCGCGGAGATCCTGGCCAACATCGCCCTCCGCGAGGGCGCCGCCGCCGAGCTCGGCGCCGTCATTATGGACGAGTTCCACTTCTACTCCGACCCGCAACGGGGCTGGGCCTGGCAGGTCCCGCTGCTGGAAATCCCCCAGGCTCAGTTCCTGCTGATGTCCGCCACGCTGGGCGACGTCAGCCGCTTCGAAGCCGGGATCACCGGGCTGACCGGCCGCCCGACGACGACCGTCAGTTCGCTGGAGCGGCCCATCCCGCTGCACTATTACTACGAGCAGACACCGGTGCACGAGACGCTGGAGGAACTCCTCGCCACGAAGCAGGTGCCCGTCTACGTCGTGCACTTCAGCCAGGTGGAGGCGATCGACAGGGCCCAGAACCTGATGAGCGTCAATGTCTGCACCCGTGAGGAGAAGGACAAGATCGCCGAGCTGATCGCCGGTTTCCGCTTCGCCGCCGGTTTCGGCAAGACCCTCAACCGGCTGGTCCGGCACGGCATCGGCGTCCACCACGCGGGCATGCTGCCCAAGTACCGCCGGCTGGTGGAACAGCTCGCCCAGGCCGGGCTGCTCAAGGTCATCTGCGGCACCGACACGCTGGGCGTGGGCATCAACGTCCCCATCCGCACCGTGCTGCTCACCGCGCTGAGCAAGTACGACGGCGTCCGCACCCGCCTGCTGAATTCCCGCGAATTCCACCAGATCGCGGGACGGGCCGGACGGGCCGGTTACGACACCGCCGGGACCGTCGTCGTGCAGGCCCCGGAGCACGTCACGGAGAACGTCAAGGCGATGGCCAAGGCCACGGCCAAGTTCGGCGACGACCAGAAGAAGCTCCGCCAGGTGGTCAAGAAGAAGCCGCCGGAGGGTTTCGTGTCCTGGGGCGAACCGACCTACAAGCGCCTGGTGGAGTCCGTCCCGGATCCGCTGACGTCCAGCTTCTCCGTGACCCACGCGATGCTGATGAACCTGATGGAACGGCCGGGCGATCCGTTCAAGGCCGCGCGCCGGCTGCTCACCGAAAACCACGAGCCGCGCTCCTCCCAGCTGCAGCTGATGAAAAAGGCCCTCGGAATCTACCGTGAACTCCTCGCCGCCGGCGTGGTGGAGCGCATCCCGCCTGAGGAGCAGGGCGCAGACGGCAGGACCGTCCGCCTGACGGTCCACCTGCAGGCCAACTTCGCCCTGAACCAGCCGTTGTCCCCCTTCGCGCTCGCGGCGCTGGAACTGCTGGATCCGGAGTCGCCGTCGTACGCCCTGGACGTGGTGTCCGTGATCGAGTCGACACTGGAAAAGCCCCGGCAGATCCTCTCCGCGCAGCAAAAGAAGGCGCGCGGCGAGGCGATCGCCGCGATGAAGGCCGACGGCATCGACTACGACCAGCGCATGGCCATGCTGGAGGAGGTCACCTACCCGCAGCCGCTCGCGGAACTCCTCGGCGAGGCCTTCGACGTCTACCGCCGGGCCGCTCCGTGGATCGGCGATTTTGAGCTCGCGCCCAAGTCCGTGGTCCGGGACATGTACGAACGCGCGATGAACTTCGGCGAGTTTGTCCAGTTCTACGGACTGGCCCGCTCCGAGGGCATCGTGCTGCGCTACCTCGCCGACGGCTTCAAGGCGCTGCGGCAGACCGTTCCGCAGGACGCCCTCCGCGAGGACCTCGAGGACCTCATCGCGTGGCTCGGCGAACTGGTCCGGCAGGTGGACTCCAGCCTGCTCGATGAGTGGGAGGAGCTCACCTCCGGTAAGGCGCCGACGCCGCACGACGCACCGCCGCCGCCGCCGCCCTCGCTGACCTCCAACGTCCGCGCCTTCCGGGTGATGGTCCGCAACGAGATGTTCCGCCGGGTGGAGCTCTTCGCGGACGAAAACGCCACCGCCCTTGGCGAGCTCGATTCCGCTTCCGGCTGGGATGCCGAGCGCTGGGAGGACGTGCTGGATGATTACTTTGATGAGCACGACGACATCGGCACGGGCCCGGATGCCCGGGGCCCGGGACTGCTGATGATCACCGAGGAACCGGGGGTGTGGAAGGTCCGGCAGATCTTCGAGGACCCGGCCGGCAACCACGACTGGGGCATCTCCGCGGAGGTGGATCTTGCGGCATCGGATGAGACCGGCACCGCAGTCGTGAAGGTGACGGACGTGAACCGGCTCTAGGCCCTCCGGGGGCCCGGATCAGGCAGCTGCGGTCCGGCCCTAGTAAACTCGGATGATGAGTGTAATCCGGCCCGCGACGGCGAACGATGTCCCCGCAATCCTGCAGATGATCCACGATCTGGCAGTCTACGAGAAGGAGCCGGACGCCGTCCGGAACACCCCCGGGATGCTCACCGAGGTCCTGTTTGGCGAGAACCCGCGGGTGTTCGCCGCGATGGCGGAGAATGAGGCCGGGGAGGTCCGCGGCTTCGCCCTCTGGTTCCTGAACTACTCCACCTGGGAAGGCGTCCACGGCATTTACCTCGAGGACCTTTACGTGCGGCCCGAGGCCCGCGGTGAAGGCCACGGCAAGGCGCTCCTGCAGCACCTGGCCGCGACCGCCGTCGAACGCGGCTATGCGCGCGTCGAATGGAGCGTGCTCGACTGGAACGAGCCCTCCATCAATTTCTACAAAAAGCTCGGCGCCGCCCCGCAGGACGGGTGGTCCACCTTCCGGCTTACCGGCGAGGCGCTGGAGGCCTTTGGCGCCGCCCGCGAGGCCAGGGCCCGTGGCTGACCGGCCGGCTGCCGGCCGGCCCGTGTCCGGTCTAGCCATAACCGACCTGCCCATGACCGGGTCAGTTGCCGCGGACCTGCTTGAGGACGCGCGGCCGCCGGTCCCCCACACCATCAGGGCGCGGCACGAATACCGCGGCATGCGCACCGCCGAACACTACTTCGAAGTGCCCCTGGACCACTCCGGCGCCGGCCGGACCGCCGGCGAGACCATCACCGTCTTCGCCCGCGAATACGTCGCCACTGACCACAGTGAGGAAGACGCCGCCCAGCTTCCGTGGCTGCTCTACCTCCAGGGCGGCCCGGGCGGGCGCGGCAACCGCTTCCCGGCGCTCGGCGGCTGGAGCAAGGCCGCCGCCAGGGACTTCCGCATCCTCATGCTCGACCAGCGAGGCACCGGGCTGTCGTCCCCGATCGACCGCAAGTCGCTGCCGTTGCGCGGGAACGACGCTGACCAGGCGGAGTACCTCGCGCACTTCCGGGCGGATTCGATTGTCGCCGACGCCGAGGCCATCCGGCAGGCCCTCGGGTCCGGGCCGTGGACAATCTACGGCCAGAGCTACGGCGGGTTCTGTGCCCTCAGCTATCTCTCCTTCGCTCCCGAAGGCCTGCGTGAAGCCCTGATCACCGGGGGGCTCGGGCCGCTCGCGGGGCCCGCGGACCGCGTCTACCGGTCCACTTTCCGCCGGGTGGCGGCGCGCAACGCCGAATACTTCACACGGTATCCCGAGGACCGGGAAGCGGTCACGCGGATCGCGCGGCACCTTCGGGACACGGAGGAATTCCTGCCCGACGGCGAACGGCTCACCGTGGAACGTTTCCAGATGGTGGGTTCCTTTCTGGGCGGCAACACCAGGCTGGATGCCCTGCACCACCTGCTGGAGGATGCCTTCATCGGCACCCCCGGCGGCGACCGCCTGTCGGACGCCTTCCTTGACCAGGTCCGCGGGCTCGTGTCCCGGTCCGGGAACCCGCTGTATGCGCTGATGCACGAATCCATCTACGGCCAGGGCGAGTCCACGGACTGGGCCGCCTGGCGGGTGCTGCAGGATTTCCCGGAGTTCTCCCCCGAGGCCCCCGAGCCGCTGCTCACCGGCGAAATGGTCTACCCCTGGTACTTCGAGCAGGATCCCGCACTCCGGCCGCTGTGGAACGTGGCCCGGCTCCTCGCCGAAAAGGACGACTGGCCGGCGCTCTACGATGCCGAACGGCTCGCGGATAACACCGTGCCGGTGGCCGCTGCGGTGTACACCGGCGACATCTATGTCGACCGCGATCTCTCGCTCGAAACCGCCGCGGCCGTCCGCGGACTGCAGGTCTGGGAGTCGGCGGACTTCCACCACGACGGCATCGCGGACGACGGCGAGGGTATCTTCGCCCGGCTGCTGGGCCTGACCCGCTCCGTCCGGGACTGAGCGGACGCGGTCCGATCCGCGGCTAGGGCGTGTCTCCTGGTTCCTTGAGCCGGATGGTCGCCCGGAAGGACGTAATCGTCCATCGCAGGGAGCGCGGAAAGCGCACGCCGCGAGCTGTTACACCCGAAACCGGGACCGCCCACGGGGCTCACCTCGAGGGCTGACCTTTCATGCGGAAAACCCTTGACAAGAATGTCGCCAAGGGTCAAGTTCAACTTATCTACGCACTATGAAAGGGGGTGGTGGCAATGGCCACCATCCACGCCCCCAAGGGGCAGCAGTCCCGTGTCCGAACAGGGGCCGCACTCATGACGTTGGCCGGTCTGGCCTTCGTGGGCTACGCCGCAATCTTCTTCATGCTCAACTTCACGGACTCGTTCCTGGAACTGGGTATCGGCCCCGAGCAAGTAGACAAGGGGAAGGCGGAGATCGAAGAATTCAGCCCGCAGCTCTACCACTACATCAGCCATCTGCACATCGCCGTCAGCGGCTTCATCGCCGCGACAGGGCTGGCCGTCGCAAGCCTGTCCTGGTTTGGAGTGCGAAAAGGTGAACGCTGGGCCTTTGTCACTGCGGTCATCGTGCCCGTTGTCGGACTCGCAGTGGCACTTCCCGCCCACTACCCGTGGGGTCTGGCGACACTCGGGCACCTGGGCCTGATTTACCTCGCGGTCGCCGTCTTCCTCGCCGGCGTCGTGACAGCCTACATCGGCATGCGAAGCCCCGTGACCAGGGACCGCTCGACCGCCTGACGAACCAGCATCATCTAGGCCGCGCCGTCCACGTTGCGGGCACGCGCTGCAGCGTGGAAGGCGACGGCGAACACCGCCGCGGCGACGGCGGCGGCCGCCAGGTTGAGGCCCTGATAGCCGACGCCGCTCATCACCAGTCCGGAGAACCCTGCCCCGACCGCGCCGGCGACCCCCATCATGGTGTCCGAGACACCCTGGACGAGGACGCGGTCGTCGGCGCCGACGCTTTCGGCGAGCAGGGTGGAACCGGCGATGGTGGCCGCGGACCAGCCCAGCCCGAGCAGCACCAGGCCGGCCGTCACGAGGACCGGCTGGGCCTGGCCGAAACCTGCCACCAGGACGGCGAGCAGGATCAGGCCGTGGCCCAGCAGGATGACCGGGAGCCGGCCCGCCTTGTCAGTCAGCCAGCCCATAACCGGCGAGAGCGCATACATCCCGGCGATGTGCAGCGAAATGGTGAATCCGATCAGGACCAGCACGTCCGTGCTGGCGGTGTGGGCGGGGCCGGCCGGCAGGCCTGCCAGTGGACCCTCGGTCAGCAGCTGCAGGTGCAGGGGCGTCATCGACATCACCGCGGCCATGCACCCGTGCGCCGCAATCACGGCGAGGAGGGCCAGCCCGGCCCGGGGCGAGGCCCGGACGGCGCGCAGGCCGTGACGCAGCCCCTGGCGGCGTCGGACGCCGGCGGTGCCGGGGGTGGTTCCGGTGGCGGGGGACGGCTGCCCGGCGGCACGGAGCCGGGCAGCCAACAGCAGCGGATCCGGACGCAGGCCGATGATCAGCAGCACCGCTGCCAGCGCCAGCCCGGCCGTGGAGAACACAAATGGTCCCGCCAGTGCCGGCAGGCCGAGGGCCTCCCCCACGAGGGCCCCGGGACGGATCAGGTTGGGACCGGCGACGGCGCCGATGGTCACGGCCCACACCACGATCGCCAGGGAACGGCCGCGGTGTTCCGGATCGGCGAGGTCGACAGCGGCGAACCGGGCCTGCAGATTGGCGGCCGTGCCGAGTCCCAGCAGCGCCGCGGCCAGCAGCAGCACCGGGAAGCTTCCCGTTACCGTGGAGACAATCACCAGCAGGGCCCCGGCCATGGCGGCGAGCAGACCCGTGACGAGGGACGCACGCCGGCCGCGCCGGCCGGCCAGTCCGGCGAGGGGCAGGGCGGCCGCCGCGGCACCGAGGGTCATGGTGGTGGTGACTGAGCCGGCCCAGGCGTTGGAGCCGGAGAGCTGGACCGCCAGCAGGGACCCGACGGACAGGCTGGCGCCACTGCCCACCCCGCTGAGGAGCTGGGCGGTGCTTAACACCCAAACGGTACGGCGCTGGACCCGTTGCGGGTCCAGCGCCGTACCGTTTACTGCAGTGTCAAAGATTTTCACGGTCCGAGCCTAGCCGAACCGTAGGGATTACTCCGCGTCGGTCAGGCTCTTGCGGGCATCCTCTTCCAGCCGGGCGTCGATCTTCGACTGCGTGGCCTTGGAGCTGACCAGGCTGGCGATGACCGCGATGATGATGGTGCCGATGATGACCCCGAGGGAAACGTACGTCGGGATCTCGGGGGCCCACTCGATGTGCTCGCCGCCGTTGATGAAGGGCAGTTCGTTGACGTGCATGGCATGCAGCACCAGCTTCACGCCGATGAACGCGAGGATCACCGAGAGTGCGTGCTTGAGGTAGATCAGTCGCGTCATCAGGCCGCCGAGCAGGAAGTACAGCTGCCGCAGGCCCATCAGGGCGAAGATGTTGGCGGTGAAAACGATGAAGGCGCTCTGGGTCAGGCCGAAGATGGCGGGGATGGAGTCCACCGCGAAGAGCAGGTCGGTCAGTCCGATGGTCACGAAGACGATCAGCATGGGGGTGAAAACCTTCTTGCCGTCGACGACCGTGCGGAGCTTGCCGCCGTCGAACTTCTCCGACATCGGCAGGACCTTGCGGATCCGGGCGATGAGCGGGTTTTCCTTGTCCTCCTCGTCCTCACCGTCATCCTGGGCCTGCTTCCAGGCGGTCCACAGCAGGAAGACACCGAAGATGTAGAAGACCCAGCTGAACTGTTCGATCACGATGGCGCCGAGCAGGATGAAGATGCCGCGGAGTATCAGCGCGATGATGATGCCGACCATGAGCACCTCCTGCTGGTACTTACGGGGTACCGAGAAGCGCGCCATGATGATGATGAAGACGAACAGGTTGTCAATGCTGAGGCTGTATTCCGTCACCCAGCCGGCGATGAACTGCCCGCCGTACTCCGGGCCGGTGAAGGCGAACATGGCTCCGGCGAAGACGAGTGCGAGGGCAATGTAAAAGGACACCCACAGGCCGGCTTCCTTCATGGAAGGCTCGTGCGGACGTTTGAGGACCAGCAACAGGTCAATGGCCAGGATGATGCCGAGAGCGACGAAGGAGCCGATCTCGAACCAGACGGGAAGTTCGGGCACGAAGATACCTTTCGCAGGGTGTGACGGTGCGGTGTAAGTCTCTCCGACTGGCCTGAATGTCCGGTACTGGGTACCTGGTACTGCATGGCTGCCCGCTACGCCCGGCAGGGCATCTGTGCCGTGCGTGTTGACGATCGTAGCGCTTAGGATACTCCCCTACGTCGGACCAACAATACCCTAGGCGTGCCCGGCAGCCTGCATCTGGCGCAGCTCCTTCTTCAGCTCCCCCACCTCGTCACGGAGCCGCGCGGCGAGCTCAAACTGCAGCTCCCCGGCGGCGGAATGCATCTGTTCGGTGAGTTGCTCGATCAGGCCCACGAGGTCCTCGGCGGGTGCCGCCGCCAGGCCGTCGGCCCGTACCTTCGTCGCGCCCTTGCCCTTGCCGCGGGCCTTGCCCGCCTTGGCAAGGAGCTCGCGGGTGTCGGCGTCCTCCTTGGCGATCTGGTCCGTGATGTCGGCGATCTTCTTCCGCAGCGGCTGCGGGTCGATTCCCTTTTCGGTGTTGTACGCCACCTGGATCGCACGGCGTCGGTTGGTCTCATCGATGGCGTGGGCCATCGAATCGGTGATCCGGTCCGCATACATGTGCACCTGCCCGGAGACGTTACGGGCGGCACGGCCGATGGTCTGGATCAGCGAGGTGGACGAGCGCAGGAACCCTTCCTTGTCCGCATCCAGGATGCTCACCAGCGATACCTCGGGCAGGTCCAGGCCTTCACGGAGCAGGTTGATGCCGACCAGCACGTCGAAGACGCCCATCCGGAGCTCACGGAGCAACTCCACCCGGCGGAGCGTGTCCACGTCCGAGTGCAGGTATTCGACCTTCACGCCGTGGCCCAGCAGGTAATCTGTGAGGTCCTCGGCCATCCGCTTCGTCAGGGTGGTGACCAGCACACGCTCGTTCTTTGCCGTGCGGGTCCTGATCTCGCCCAGAAGATCATCGATCTGGCCCTTGGTCGGCTTGACAACGATCTCGGGGTCAATGAGCCCGGTGGGCCTGATGATCTGCTGGACGTAGCCGTCCGCCTTGCCGAGCTCGTATTTGCCCGGGGTTGCGGAGAGATACACCGTCTGGCCAACGCGCTCCTGGAACTCGTCCCACTTCAGCGGCCGGTTGTCCATCGCCGAGGGCAGCCGGAAGCCATGGTCCACGAGGTTCCGCTTGCGGGACATGTCGCCCTCGTACATGGCGCCGATCTGCGGCACGGTGACGTGGGACTCGTCGATCACGAGGAGGAAGTCGTCGGGGAAGTAGTCGATGAGGCAGTGCGGCGCGGTTCCGCGGGCGCGGCCGTCGATGTGCCCGGAGTAGTTCTCGATGCCGTTGCAGAAGCCCATCTGCTGCATCATTTCCAGATCGTAGGTGGTGCGCATCCTCAGGCGCTGCGCCTCCACGAGCTTGTTCTGGCTCTCCAGGACCTGGAGCCGCTCGGCCAGCTCGTCCTCGATCCGCTTGATCGCCCGGCCCATGCGCTCCGGGCCGGCCACGTAGTGCGAGGCCGGGAAGACATACATCTCGGTCTCCTCCCGGATGATCTCCCCGGTGAACGGGTGCAGGGTGTAGATGTTCTCGATCTCGTCGCCGAAGAACTCGATCCGGATCGCCAGCTCCTCGTACATCGGGATGATTTCCACGGTGTCGCCGCGGACCCGGAACGTGCCGCGGTGGAAGTCCATGTCGTTGCGGGTGTATTGCATGGAAACGAATTTCCTGAGCAGGTCATCGCGGTTCATCTGGGCGCCCCTCCGGAGCGTCACCATGCCGGCGATGTACTCTTCCGGCGTGCCCAGGCCGTAGATGCAGGACACGGTGGCGACCACGATGACGTCCCGGCGGGTCAGCAGGGCGTTGGTGGCGGAGTGACGGAGCCGTTCGACTTCCTCATTGACGGAGGAGTCCTTCTCGATGAAGGTGTCCGTCTGCGCCACGTACGCTTCGGGCTGGTAGTAGTCATAGTAGGAGACGAAGTACTCGACAGCGTTGTTCGGGAGAAGCTCGCGGAACTCGTTGACCAGCTGCGCGGCGAGGGTCTTGTTCTGCACCATCACCAGGGTGGGGCGCTGGACCTGTTCGATCAGCCACGCCGTCGTCGCGCTCTTGCCGGTACCGGTGGCACCGAGCAGCACCACATCCTTCTCGCCGTTCTTGATGCGTTCGGTCAGTTCAGCGATCGCGGCCGGCTGGTCGCCCGCCGGCTTGAACTCGCTGATGACCTCGAAGGGCGCCACGACACGGTTGATCTGCTGGGCAAGACTCATACATCTAATCTACCGCCGCGCTCCGACAGGATGCCCTGATTCAGCTTTGGGCGGTACCGGGGCCGGTCCGGGCCGGACCCGGCGGCGGCGCCGTCCGCGGTGCCGTCCGCGGTGCCGCTTCCAGCCCTGCGGCGGTGTACGACGGCGGCTGCCACCCGGTGCGTTGTGCCCACGCTGCCATCCGCGGCGACGCGTAGTCAGCGAACCAGCCTTCCTTGTCGGCGGCGTAGCCGGCGGTGGATTTGTCCACACCGTGCAATTTTGCGACGCGCCGTTTCTCGGCGAGGTAGTCGGCCCGGGCGGCCGCGTCGTCCCGCAGCCAGTCGCGGAAGCACAGCGCAAAACGCCAGCCCGGGGACCCCACGGCACGGAGGTGGAGGTTGACCGCCCGCCCGGGGTCCGCATTGCCGTGCAGCCGCTTCGGCCAGGCCGCCGGATCCGGGTGGGAGGGCTTGGGGTTGTCGGAGGTGATGCCGGGCCAGCCCGGGAAACCGGCGTCGGCGAGCAGCGGCGCGATCCGCTCCGCGGCGGCCATGTCCTCGACGCCGAGCTGGAGGTCCAGGATGTCCTTCGCGGGGAGTCCGGGGACGGCGGTGGAACCGACATGATCCAGGGTCAGAATCTCCTGCGGGGCGGCGGCCCGCAGGCGCGCGATGAGCCGGCCGGCCTGCGCGGGCCACTCCGGGTTGGCGGGGGTGAGCACCGGCCCGCCGGTACGCGGCGCGAGGCGGTGCCTGGCCAGGTTCTCCGCGAACGGTGCCAGCCGGAACTTCCAGAGCCGGTCCACCGCGTCCTGAAGTTCTGCCTTTGAACCCGAGTTGTCCAGGACGACATCGGCCGCCGCCAGCCGGGCCTCCCTGCTGGCCTGGGCGGCCATCCGGGCCCGGGCGTCCGGGGCGCTCAGGTGCCGGTGCTGCACCATGCGCTGCACCCGGACGCCGTCGGGGGCGTCCACCACCACCACGAGATGGAAGTTGGCGCCCTGTCCGGTCTCGACCAGCAGCGGGATGTCCTGGACCACCACGGCGCCCTTCGCGGCGGCGGCGGCCAGCGCAGCGGCACGCTCCCGCACGAGCGGATGGATGATGCCGTTGAGCACCGCGAGGCGTTCCGGGTTGCCGAAGACGAGGCCGCCAAGCTTGGGCCGGTCCAGTCCGCCGTCGGGAGTCAGGACGGCGTTGCTGAAAGCCTCGACCACCCTGGCAAGTCCGGGCGTTCCGGGTTCCACAACCTCGCGGGCCAGGGCATCGGCGTCGATCACCACCGCGCCAAGTTCGCGCAGGCGCGAGGCAGCCACTGACTTCCCTGAGGCGATGCCGCCCGTCAACCCGATTTTCAGCACCCCACCAGACTAAACTGATCCGGTGGCTGATGATGCGGTTTTCCCGGAGAGCAGGGCCACCGTCTACACCACGCTGGCGGCAGGCCCGCAGTTCCGCCACGAGATCGAAGTGAAACGCTCCCGCTTCATTACCGTGCTGCACCGCACCGAGGATGAGGAGGGCGCCCGGGCCGTCGTGGCCGGGCTGCGCAGGGAATTCCAGGATGCACGGCACCACTGCTCCGCCTTTGTCCTCGGCCCGGACCGCGACGTGCAGCGCTCCAACGACGACGGCGAGCCGTCCGGCACCGCGGGCAACCCGATGCTGGACGCGCTGCTGAAACGCGAGACCGCTCCCGGCGTGACGGACCTCAGCGATGTCACCGCCGTCGTGGTCCGCTACTTTGGCGGAATCCTGCTCGGCGCCGGCGGCCTCGTCCGGGCTTACTCCGAGTCCGTGTCCGCCGCCCTGAACCGGGCCCCGCTGGTGCAACGCCGCCGGCTGCGGATCTGCACGGTGGCGGTCCCCCATACGGCGGCAGGACGGCTCGAGAACGAGCTGCGCGCCGCGGGATATGTGATGGGCGAAACCAGTTACGGGGCGCAGACTACTGTACTGAGGCTCCCCCTGCCCGATGACCGGGCGGGCCTGGCCCGGGCGGGTGAACGGCTTGCCGCACTGTCAGCTGGAACCGCGGAATTGCTGCCGGGAGAAACGGAGTGGATCGATGTCCCCCTCGGCTGAGTCTGTCCCCGCCGCCGTCCGGCTACTCGACGTCTCCGATGCGGTACTGGATCAGCTCCTGACCGTGGCCATCCAGGACGCCGACGCGGACGAGGTGACGCCGCCCCTGGGCAGCGCCGGCGGCTGGAACTCGGAACGGATCAGCTGGTTCCGCGAATACCACCACGCCGCGGCGGGGCTCGACGGGCCCGCGCAGCAGAAAAGCTGGGCGATCAGCGCCGACGGGGAACTGGCGGGATCCATCCGGCTCAAGCGCATCGGGGCGGACACCCTGGAAACGGGAATCTGGCTGGGCCGCAGTTTCCGCGGCCACGGAATCGCGCGGGAAGCCCTTCGGCTCGTGATCGCCCGGGCGGGTGCCTCCGGCGCCGCGGTGCTGGAGGCCACCACGACGGCCGGGAATGCCGCGGCGCTGGTCCTCCTGCGCTCGTCCGGGGCCGAGCTCGAGGAGGCCGAAGCCTCCGGCGACGCCACGGTTCCGGTCAGGGCCCGGATCCCGCTGCGCTGACCGCTCCCACGGGACATGTCCCCAGCTGGCCCCGGGGCCGCCACTGGACATGCCCCACCTTGGCGGCGGCCGCTGGACATAATCCCATTGTGCTCATCCGCCCGGCCCCAGCCTGGGCATGCCCCATTCTGGCTACTCGACCCCGCTGTAATATCCCAGGTGTGGCCGCCGCAGTCGCGTAAAAACTCCGTTCGCATCCCGAACTGCCGGTCCTACTGACAGCTGAGGAGCTCGACGCCGGGGTTCTCCAGGTCGACGTCGGCGGCGTCGGTGTCGATGGCGAACTGCATCCGGGAGCCCGCCTTGGCGGCTGCCACGCTGGTGGGTCCGGGCCACGTTCAGCAGGACTGGCAGCCATCCTCCCAGACAGGCACCAGTCCAGCCACCACCCATTTGAAAGCCAAAGCGAAACTCAAGGTATCCACAAGGGGCGGATTTTAGCATGTGGCTGACGCCATGTGAGGTCTCCCCCCCGACTCAGTCCGTTGCCCGTGGACAGCAGGTGGCTCTGCCCGTCCCGGGCTTTGGCCCCGGATCAGCGATCCGGAACTTCGGGTTGTGGGAGCATGCCATGAACGTTGGAAGATTCCTGACTGTGACCTTTGCCAGTGCCGCCCTGGTTTTGGGAGGGGCGGTGGCGCTCAGCCCCGCGATTGCCGGTCCCAGCGCGCTGCGCGCGGACGCCGCCGTCGGTGCGGTCGCAACCGCGGCCATCCCCGCAGTGCCGGGCCAGTTGCGTGTCACGGCGGCCAGCGACTACTCGGGAAATGCTGCGGCGGCTGGGGTTCTGACGAGGGTTGGCGCCATTGCGCCCGACCTGCACCTGGCGCTCGGTGATCTCTCGTACGGGGCCACCGGGGCGGAACAGGCATGGTGCGATTTTGTGACGTCGCGCACCGGCTCCGGCTTTCCTTTCGAGTTGGTTGCCGGCAACCATGAAAGCAACGGGCTGAACGGCAACATCAACGATTTTTCAGCCTGCCTGCCCAATCAGTTGCCGGGGGCGATCGGGTCTTATGGCAGGCAGTATTACGTTGACGTTCCGGAAGTGAACCCGCTGGTTCGCTTCGTCTTCATCTCGCCCGGGCTGCCGTTCTCCGATGGTGTCTGGGACTATTCCGCGGGCAGTGCCCGGTACAACTGGACGGCAGCCGCAATCGACGGTGCCCGCGCGGCCTCCATCCCGTGGGTGGTCGCGGGCATGCACACGCCCTGCATCTCGATGGGTATTTATGGCTGCGAAGCCGGAACCCCCATTACGAATCTGCTCCTCAGTAAGAAAGTGGACCTGATCCTCAACGGCCACGAGCACCAATACCAGCGGAGCAAGCAGTTGGCCACGGCTGCCGGGTGTATTGGACTGCAGCCCGCCGCCTACAACCCGTCCTGCGTTCGGGACTCGGACAACACCCTCGACAAAGGGGCGGGCTCAGTCATTTCCACTGTGGGCACCGGCGGTATGGAGCTGCGCAACGTCAATGCCGCGGACGCGGAAGCGCCCTATTTTGCGGCCTACTCCGGATTGAACGCCAACCCCAGCCATGGCCTCCTGGACCTGCGGTTCACTTCGACGTCACTGAATGCCGCGTTCGTGGCTACGGACGGAGGCTTCACGGACGCGTTCAGCATCGCGCCGGCCGGGACGAACCCACCTCCCGCGGCCTCTTTCACCGCCACCCCCACTTCCGGCACCGTTCCCCTGACGGTGAATTTCACCGACACTTCGACCGGCCCGCCGACAGCGTGGGCGTGGGATTTCGGTGACAGTGGCACGGCCACGACCCAAAATCCGGCCCACACTTACTCCATTGCGGGGACCTACACGGCGCGGCTGACCGCCACCAACGCCGGCGGCTCCACGTCCAGCACCCGGACCATCACGGTGAACCCGGCGGTGCCGGGCGCCCCCGTGACCTCGTTCACCGCCACCCCCACGTCCGGCACGGTTCCGCTGACCGTGAACTTCACCGACACGTCCACCGGGTCACCGACCTCGTGGGCGTGGGATTTCGGTGACGGTGGCACGGCCACGACCCAAAATCCGGCCCACACTTACTCCATTGCGGGGACCTACACGGCGCGGCTGACCGCCACCAATACCGGCGGCTCCACGTCCAGCACCCGGACCATCACGGTGAACCCGGCCGGCACATCACCGGGCATCACCGTGCGCGGCTCGACAACAACCAGTACTGCCACGGCGACCACTACGGTGGCACTGGCCGCGCCCGCGGGCAGAACGGCCGGTGACGTCCTGATCGCGTCGTTCACGGCGGACTGGAATCCGACGGTGGCTGTCCCGGCGGGCTGGATAGCGATCGTCAACGGGTTGAGCATCAACAGCTCGTCCTCGGCCGGGGCGCGCGTATTCGCGTACTACCGGGTTGTCGGCCCATCTGACCCGGCAACATACACCTGGACGCTGAGCACCGCCGTGAAGTGGGGCGGCGGCATGACCGCGTACGCAGGGGTCAACAACACAACACCGCTGGACAGCTCCCTGGCCACAGCGGTCGACACGACGTACCGCGCCAGCAGCATCGCCGTCGGCAGTGTCACGACCGCCACCAACGGTGCCATGCTGATCGGCGGGCTCGGGTTTGACAGCTCCAACCCGGCAGCGACCCCGCCCACCGGATGGACGGAGCGCTGGGAGGCGGCCGGCGGCCAGATCGCCGAACAGGCGGACCGGGTCCAGGCAACCGCGGGCGCCAGCGGCACTGCCGCCTGGACCTTCAGCACGGCCAAAGCGGTAGGCGCATGGCGGACTGCACTGAAACCGGCCAGCTAGAGATCCGGGGCTGAGATTGCTCCACAGGCGGGCCAACGGCACGGGCTGATTTCATCCGGTCATCGTTCTGGGCTTCGCTGACAGGGCGGGCAAACATGCTCGGAGTCCCGGGCTCCGGGCATGCCCCGACTTCGTGCTCAGGGCTGGACATAGTGCCCATATGTCCCCGGGCCGAACCTAGGACTGGGCATGTCCCACTGGGCCGCCCGGGCGTACCGGACCCGGACGCTGGAGCATGCCCAGTCCTCCGCTGACGCACCGGTGACCAGGGATCAAAAGCTCAAACGAAAGGTGGCCGCCCCCGCAGGGACGGCCACCTTTACGGTGCTACTTCAAGCTACCAACTGCCTGGCCCCAGGGAGCGGAGTCCCTGGGTACATGGGCAATTAGTTGCCGGTCAGCTTCTCGCGCAGTGCTGCAAGAGCCTCGTCCGAAGCGAGCGTGCCGCCACCGGCGTTGGTCTCGGCTGCAGCCGGCTCGGAGGAGTAGCTGGTCGTGCCGGAGTCGCTCTCGCCGGACGTTGCAGCTGCAGCGTCGTCGGCAGCGTGCTGGACAACCTGCTTCTTGTGGGCTTCCCAGCGGGTCTGGGCGTCAGCGTACTGCTGCTCCCAGGCGGCGCGCTGCGTCTCGTAGCCTTCAAGCCACTCGTTGGACTCCGGATCGAAGCCCTCCGGGTACTTGTAGTTGCCCTCTTCGTCGTACTCAGCGGCCATGCCGTAGAGAGCCGGATCGAATTCGGTGGACTCGGCGTCGACGCCCTCGTTGGCCTGCTTGAGGGACAGCGAGATGCGGCGGCGCTCGAGGTCGATGTCGATGACCTTGACGAACAGCTCGTCACCAACGGAGACAACCTGCTCGGCCAGCTCAACGTGGCGCACGGCGAGCTCGGAGATGTGGACCAGGCCTTCGATGCCGTCTTCAACACGAACGAACGCGCCGAACGGAACCAGCTTGGTGACCTTACCCGGCACAACCTGCCCGAGGGCGTGCGTGCGGGCGAAGGTCTGCCACGGATCTTCCTGCGTAGCCTTGAGCGACAGTGACACACGCTCGCGGTCCAGGTCGACCTCGAGAACCTCGACGGTGACTTCCTGGCCAACTTCGACAACCTCGGACGGGTGGTCGATGTGCTTCCAGGACAGCTCGGAAACGTGAACCAGGCCGTCTACGCCGCCCAGGTCCACGAAGGCACCGAAGTTGACGATGGAGGAAACGACGCCGGGACGGACCTGGCCCTTTTCCAGCTTGTTGAGGAACGTGGAGCGGACCTCGGACTGGGTCTGCTCGAGCCATGCACGGCGGGACAGCACAACGTTGTTGCGGTTCTTGTCCAGCTCGATGATTTTGGCTTCGATCTTCTGACCGATGTACGGAGCGAGGTCGCGCACACGGCGCATCTCGACGAGGGATGCGGGCAGGAAGCCGCGCAGACCGATGTCGAGGATAAGACCACCCTTGACAACCTCGATGACGGTACCGGTGACGACACCGTCTTCTTCCTTGACCTTCTCGATGTCGCCCCAGGCACGCTCGTACTGAGCGCGCTTCTTGGAGAGGATCAGGCGGCCTTCTTTGTCTTCCTTGGTGAGCACCAGGGCTTCGACGAGATCGCCAACGGAGACGACGTCTCCGGGATCAACGTCGTGCTTGATGGACAGCTCGCGGGAGGGAATGACACCTTCGGTCTTGTAACCGATGTCGAGCAGAACTTCGTCGCGGTCGACCTTCACGACGGTACCTTCGACGAGGTCTCCGTCGTTGAAGTACTTGATGGTGGCGTCGACTGCTGCGAGGAAGTCCTCAGCGGTACCGATGTCGTTAATTGCGACTACGGGTGTACCGGGCTTCTCGGTGGAGGTGATGGTCATGTAGTAGGGGCTCCGTTGTGGATAGTTAGTCGGTCAGGCAAACCGCTGCGCCCGCGTCGGCGACACGGGCACAGAACACGGCACATCGCCGGGTCATCCTGATTTGTGGATTGTAGATGCGCGCACGTAGTACACGCCCGTTTAGTCTAGTCGTATACGGGAACGCGGGTCAAAGCGCAACGGCCCGGCTGGGACCCGGCTAGAAATGCGTCAGGCAGTGCGGTGCGCGTTCGACGGCGAACATGAGTCTCGCTCTCAACGCGGCCCCCGGCGAGTGCTCGGCAATCCGCCCGGCGGCTGCCAGCGTGACCGGGCAGACAGCGCCAAGATAGATGGATCCGAGTTCCGCCACGTCCAGGGAAAGCTCCGGTGCGTCGCCGTCCGGGGCAGCCCCAACGGTCGCCACGCCGCCCCTGACGGTCAGGGTGAATGTGCCGCCGGCAAGGCCCAGCGCATCGGTGACGCGCAGGACCAGGCTGCCCTCGGATGAGTACTGCCTGGCGCGCAGCGCCGCGACGGTGTTGAGAATCCGGAGCCACAGCATGTCGCGGTTCTCGGAGGACTGGATGCAGCGCGGGTCTTCGAGGGCCCACGTCAGCGGGTCGTCCACGGGCGCTTCGGCCCAGGTGACCCGCTGGATCATGTCGAGGCTGCCAAGGAACTGCCACAGCTCCAGGTAGCCGGAATCCGTTGCCGCCACCAGGTCAATGACTTCCATGGTGTGCGGCTTGGTGTCCCATCCGGAGAATTTGTAGGCGACATAGCCGTCCACGGCCCCGGCGGCGTCGTAGTGCAGGGCGCACCTGATCGAGTCGTCCTCCGTGCCGTCCTGGCCGAGGGTTCCCGAGCTGCGCTGCCGGTACGCGTCCTGCCGCACGATCGAACCCGGGGTGACGCGGTGGACGCGTTCGAACACGCGCGGAGCCAAATCCAGCAGCACTTTCCGGTCGGCAATTTCCACCGAACCGGCCGGTGTGTGCCGCACCCGGAACCGCGGTCCGGTGTCCACCGTGATGCCGCGCTCGAAGGTTGCGACGCCGAAGCCGAACCGGCCGTAGATGGAAGCCTCCGAGGCTGTCAGAGCCGCGATGGCCAGACCGTCGGCTTTGGACGCGGCGAGGTCCTCGGTCATCATCCGGCGCAGGATCCCCCGGCGGCGGTGCGTTCCGCGGACGGTCACGGCGGTGATCAGCTGGGCTTCGAGCTGCCGCCCGTAGCCGGTGTTGAGGTGCTTGCGCAGGGTCGCGAAGGTCGCGACCGGGATCTCTGCCGCCAGGGAGCGGTCGGCCACGGCCCCGGTCTGGTAGACCCCCGTCATCTCGCGGTTGTCGACCCGGTACATGGCCATGACCTTGTCGACGAACTCTTCCTTGTGCCGCTCGTCGTAAAAGCCGACGCCGACGCCGCGCAGCCAGGCTTCCCCCAGCGCGTACTCCGGATCGGATTTTTCGGCCGCGCGGAACCGCCGGATTTCATACTGCTCTGCCACGTCGTTCTCCCCCTAGGAATCCTGCCGAATGCTCGAACGAAACGGCGTCAGTGACCGGCCTCGTACCAGCTGGAGCCGATGCCGATCTGGACGTCGAGCGGAACGGTCAGCCTGGCTGCCGAGCCCATCTGTTCCGTCACCAGCTGCTGCACGGCCTCACGCTCGCCGTGCGCCACTTCGAGGACCAGTTCATCATGGACCTGCAGCAGCATGCGCGATTTCAGGCCCTGTTCCGCGAGGGCGCCGGAGACGCCCAGCATGGCGCGTTTGATGATATCCGCCGCCGATCCCTGGATCGGCGAGTTCAGCGCAATGCGCTCCGCGTTCTCGCGCAGCTGGCGGTCGGTGCTGGTGAGGTCCGGCAGGTAACGGCGGCGCCCCTCGATGGTGGCGGTGTAGCCGTCGATCCTGGCCTGGTCCACCACGCCGCGGAGGTAGTCGCGGACAGCGCCGAACCGGTCGAAGTATTCCTTCATCAGGGTCCGCGCCTCGTCGACCGAAATCTCGAGCTGCTTGGAGAGACCGAAGGAGGTCAGGCCGTAGGCCAGGCCATAGGACATCGCCTTGACCTTGGACCGCATCGCGCTGGTCACCTGGTCCGTGGGCACATGGAAGATGTTGGAGCCCACGAAACGGTGCAGGTCTTCGCCGTCCTTGTAGGCCTGGATCAGCCCGGGATCCCCCGAGAGGTGCGCCATGATCCGCATTTCGATCTGCGAGTAATCCGCCGAGAGCAGGCAGTCGTAGCCTTCGCTCACCACGAAAATGCTCCGCACGCGCCGGCCTTCCTCGCTGCGGATGGGGATGTTCTGCAGGTTGGGGTTGTTGGAGGAAATCCGGCCCGTGGCGGCCACGTTCTGGGCGTAGGTGGTGTGGATCCGGCCGTCGTCGGTGACGGACTTCTTCAGCGACTCCAGCATCTGCCGCAGCTTCGACGACTCGCGGTGCGCCATGAGCTGGACCAGGAATTCGTGCCCGGTCTTTTCCAGCAGGTTCTTGAGCGACGCGGCGTCCGTGGTGTAGCCGGACTTGATCTTCTTGGTCTTCGGCAGCCCCAGTTCCTCGAACAGCACCGTCTGCAGCTGCTTCGGTGAACCCAGGTTCACGTCATGGCCGATGGCTTCGAAGGCAAGGCTCTGGGCGTTGTCGATCACCTTTGCGAGATCCGCAAGCTGCTCGTCCATGCGCGGCATGTCGATGGCGATTCCCGCGAGTTCCATGTCGGCAAGAACCCGGCTGACCGGCAGCTCGAGCGTGGTCAGCAGGTCCTGGGCTTTGCGTTCCTTGAGCTCCGATTCGAAGTACCGGCTCAGGGCCTGGACGACGGCGGCCACCTGGACAAGCGCGCCGGCTGCGGCGGCGTCGTCGCCGTCGAACGCCAGTTCAAGCTGCCCTGCCTTGGCGGCCTCGGTTGAGACGCTGATGTTGAGGTGGTGCTGGGCAAGCTCGGCGAGTTCGTAGCTGCGGCGGTCAGGCTGGATGAGGTACCCGGATATTGAGGTGTCATCCACCACGCCTTCCAGGCCCAGGCCCCGGTTGGTGAGCGCTTTGAGTGCCGCCTTGTAGCCATGCAGGATTTTGGGCGCGCCGGCGTCCCTGAGCCACCCGGCCAGGACGTTCTCGGCAACGGCGTCCTGGCCGGCGAGGTCGATGTAAGCGGCCGCCCCGTCATGGACAACGGCCAGGGCGGTCGCATCCTCACCAATCCGGCCGGGCACGAGGTCGACGGCGACTGCTGAACGCTTGCCGGCCCCCGCCTCGAAGAAGGCAGCCAGCTCGGCAGCGTCCGAGGGGATCACGAAGTCCGGGGTTTCGAGGCTTACCCGCTCCGCTTCAGGAAGGTCGGCGCCGTAGAGGGCAAAGAGCCGGGTGCGGATGGTCTTGAATTCGAGGGCGTCGAACAGCTCCTCGAGGGCGGCCTGGTCCGGCCGCGGGTCGGCGAGCTCGTCCAGCGTTACCGGGAGGTCAAGGTCCGGATGAAGCCGGTTCAGCCGCCTGTTGCGCTTGACGAGCTCCACATTTTCCCGGAGGGCGTCCCCCACCTTGCCGCCGATCGCGTCGAGGTGTTCCAGAACCCCCTCGAGCCCGCCGTACAGGTTGATCCATTTGGCGGCCGTTTTGGGCCCGACGCCGGGAACGCCAGGGAGGTTGTCCGCGGTCTCCCCCACCAGGGCGGCGAGGTCCGAATACTGGGCGGGGCTGACAAAGTACTTTTCCTGGATGGCCTCGGCATCCATCCGGGGAATGTCGCTGACGCCCTTCCTGGGGTACAGCACAAAAACGTTGTCCGTAATCAGCTGGAACGCATCGCGGTCGCCCGAGACGAGCAGTACCTCGAAGCCTGCCTTTTCACCCATGGCGGCGAGAGTCGCCAGGATGTCATCAGCTTCATAGCCGGGCATCTTGATGGTCTTGATTCCCCACGCGCCCATGACCTTGTCGATGAGGTCGATCTGGCCGCTCATCTCCCGGGGCGTCTCGTTGCGTCCGCCCTTGTACTCGCTGTACTCCACCTTGCGGTGGGTGGTCTCGTCCGAGACGTCGAAGGCAACGGCAATGTGCGTGGGCTTCTGCGCCTTGATCAGGTTGATGAGCATGGAGGTAAACCCGTGGATCGCGTTGGTGTGCTGCCCCGTGGCGGTGGAGAACTTGTCCGCGGGCAGGGCGAAGAACGCCCGGAAGGCCATGGAGTGTCCATCCAGGACGAGGAGTCGCGGTTGGTCCGTGATGGGAATCACGGGGGCCTCAGTGGCGGAAACCGACTCCGCGGCCCGGCTCGCTTTCCGGGCGGGCTTGGCCGTGATCACTGATGCAGTCTCAGTTGCCGGGAGGATGTCTGCTGCAGAGGGGGCAAGGGCCGGTTTGGTAGTTTCGCTCACAGATGCCAGCCTAGTTCCCATGATGGACAATTTCACGCCGGGGCCCTACGCGGCCGAGCTGGCGGCTGCCGGGATTCCCGAGGAACTGTACGACTGGCTGGGGCAATACGGCGTGGGTGCCCTGGTGGTGAAGATGGGGATCCATTTCCTGGAGATGAGTCCCGAGCGCACGGTGGGCACCATGCCGGTGGAAGGCAACACCCAGGTGGCCGGAATTCTGCACGGCGGCGCCCATGTGGTCCTGGCCGAGACCCTCGGTTCCTTTGCCGCCGGAATGCATGCCGGGCCGAAGCGGCAGGCGCTGGGAATCGACGTCAGCGCGACGCATCACCGGGCCGTTACGACGGGCACCGTGACAGGGACGTGCACGGCAATCCACCTCGGGCGCACGCTGACCACGCACGAGATCGTCATGACGGACGAGAGCGGCCACCGGCTCTCCACGGCCCGGATCACCAACCTGATCCGCGACATCGCGGGGTAGCCCCGACGCCGGGCAGGCACCAGGCCGGGCAGGCACTAGGCCGGGCTCCTCCCGAAGCGGTAGTGCAGCTCCACGATCCCCCGGCCCATGGTGTGCGAGGAGACCAACTCCAGCGGCGCCGTCGGGCCCGAGAGGGGCAGGACCGCCTTGCCGCTTCCGAGCACCACGGGAATGATCGAGATGATGATCTCGTCCAGCACGGAGACGTCGGCGAACTGGGCGGCGAGGACGCCTCCGCCGACAATCCAGACGTTGCGGCCGCCCGCTGCGGCCTTAAGGTCCTCGACAAATTCGGCAACGGGTCCGCGGACAAAGGTCACGTCCGCGCCGTTGGGAGCCGAGAATTCGTGGTGGGTGAACACCCAGCACGGTGTATCCGGGTACGGCCAGCTGCCCGGCTCATGCTTCCTCAGCCAGGCGTAGGTCTCTCCCCCCATCACGATGCAGCCAACGTCCGACATAAAAGCGTCGTAGCTTTCCTTGCCCCCGGCGAAGCCGTCGAACTGGAGCAACCAGTCCAGGTCGTCATCGGCGGTGGCGATGAATCCGTCCAGCGAGGACGCCACGAAATACTGGAAACCAGACATGTCCCCAGCCTAGCCATTCCGGCCGCGGGTGCCCATCCTTCGTGCAGCGGGCCGGTTACTTGCTGAAGTAGGGAATGATCAGGTACAGCCCGAACAGCACGGCGAGGCCGCACAGGCAGAAGCACACAATGGCGAGCGGCCGCACCCAGGCGGGCTTCCTTTCACTGACGTCACCGGCAATCGCGGTCAGACGGACGCCCAGGGAATACAGCACCACCACGGTCACCGCCGCGACGAGCGTCGCGCCCGCCACTTGAACCAGTTCCAGCCACTTCATGACAGCCCGTCCTTCTGCTCGTCCTTGGCGCGGCTGACAGCAACCGCTTTCTTCTTCTGGCGGAACCGCACGGCCTGGCCGGCTTCCTCGACTTCGACGGCGTTATGGTGCCCGACATGCGACTTCTTCGAGTGCAGGAACATGTAGAACACGGCAGCGATGCCGGCCACGGCGGCGATAACCACGCCGGCGACGCCGGTCTGCACCAGCAGGGCGGTCAGGGCCCCCATGACCCCGGCGGCCGGGAGGGTAAAGAGCCAGCCGAGCGCAATCTTTCCGGCCGTTCCCCACCGGACGGTGGTGCCCCGGCGGCCCATGCCCGATCCGATGACGGAGCCGGAGGCCACCTGGGTGGTGGACAGCGCGAACCCCAGGTGCGAGGAGGCAAGAATGGCTGAGGCCGTGCTGCTTCTGGCCGCGAAACCCTGGGCGGGCTTGACGTCTGTGAGTCCGGATCCCATGGTCCGGATGATCCTCCAGCCACCGGAGTAGGTGCCGATCGCGATGGCGAAAGCGCAGGAGGCAATGACCCAGAACTGCGGTCCGGAGCCGGGCTGCTGGGTGCCGGCGGCTATCAGCACGAGGGTGATGATGCCCATGGTCTTCTGCGCGTCGTTGGTGCCGTGCGCGAGGGCCACAAGGCTGGAGGTGAAGATCTGGCCGGTGCGGAAGCCCCCGCGCTTCTGCGTGAGCTTGCTGCCGGACTCCGGGTCGTGGCGGGAGGTCAGCGCGTAAGCCAGCTTCGTGCACAGGTACGCCACAACGCCGGCGATGATCGGCGCAAAGATCGCGGGGAGGATGACTTTCTGCATCAGGCTCTCGAAGTTAATCGAGTGGATTCCGATGCCCGCGATGGCAGCGCCGATCAGGCCGCCGAAGAGCGCGTGCGAGGAACTTGACGGCAGGCCCTTGAGCCAGGTGATCATGTTCCAGAGGATGGCCCCCATCAGGCCCGCGAATATGATCTCGGGGGTGATCTGGATGCCGTCCGACCCCTCTTTGATGATGCCGCCGGACACCGTCTTGGCCACTTCCGTGGAAAGGAAAGCCCCCACCAGGTTCAGCACCGCCGCGAGGGCGACTGCCGTTTTGGGTTTGATTGCACCGGTGGCGATGGGGGTGGCCATCGCGTTGGCGGTGTCATGACATCCGTTGGTGAAGTCAAAAAAGCGCCAGCGATATGACTAGCGCCACCATGATGGTGATTTCCACCTGTTGCCCAATCTTCAGAGTCGACGGTCAGCGGTCTCATTTCCCCGTTGCCGGCAACATTCATCCGGTGTTCACCGGGAGGACGTGCGGCGTTCAGCAAATAGCTTGACGGCTTAAAGCGCACGGGCGAAAGGCAACAAGGCAAAACAAACGCAGGAGACGGCAAACGCCGGGCACCGGTTCGGTGCCCGGCGTTCAAAATGCCGGTGGGCGCGGGGGTTTGTCAGGCGGGAAGCTTCGCGTGTCCTGCCGAGCGCTCCGGTGAGGGGACGCCGTCGCCGCTCTGGCCGTACAGCCAGTCGTTGTACTGGAAGTCGTTGTCCTTCCGGCTCTTGAAGAGCAGGTTGCGCAGCGTCCGGGCCAGTCCGGAGACGTGCCACGATTCGCCCCAGACGCGCGCGGTGCGCTGGACCCGGGCGGTCCGGCCTGCGCGGAGGTCGTTGAACTCCCGGATGGCACCGTCCCAGGCTTCCGGGTGGATGCCGTCCGCGGTGAAGACGGTCCCGTTGCTGACGTCCTGGAGCACGGCGGCGTCCTCGAGGGCCTGGCAGGCGCCCTGGGCAAGGTACTGGAGCATCGGGTGCGCGGCGTCGCCCATCAACATCATCCGGCCGGCGACCCAGTTCTCGATCGGGTCGCGGTCGTACATCGGCCAGCGGATTCCGGTGGCCAGGTTCTTGAGCGCTTCCTGGACGGCCGGGACGCAGTCCTTGTAGGCAGCCTCGAGCTCGTCGACGCCGCCGTACTGCTCTTCGCCGCGTTCGAAGGAGGCGGACTTGAAGACGGCAACGGTATTCAGCAGCTCGCCCTTGCGCAGCGGGTACTGCACGAGGTGGCAGTCCGGGCCGAGGTAGACGATGACGTCCTCAAGGTCGGCCTTGGGGGTGTTTTCGGTGATTGGCACGGTGCCGCGGTAGGCGACGTAGGCCGAGGGGACCGGCTCGTCGTTGGTCACGAGCGGACGCAGGGTGGACCGGAGTCCGTCGGCGCCGATCACGACGTCGGCCTCGTAGTCCACACCGGCTGCGGTGTGGGCCACGCCGCGGCCGTTCACGGTTTCGACACTCTCGACCATGACGTCGTTGACGAGCTTGACGCCGGCCGCCTCGCAGCCTTCGAGGAGGACCCGGTGCAGGTCGCTGCGGTGGATCACGACATACGGCGCGCCGTAGCGTTGCTCGAATTCCCCGCCGAGCGTCTGGCGGGTGAGCTCCTCGCCGGTGACGGCGTCGCGGAAGACCAGGTGCTTCGGCTGGACACCGATCTCCAGCGCCTTTTCCAGCAGGCCCCAGCGGGCCAGGACGCGGGAGGCGTTGGGGGCCATCTGCAGCCCCGCACCGACCTCACCGAATTCCGGTGCCCGCTCCACGAGGGTGACGTTGGCGCCGTTTTCACGCAGCGCGAGGGCTCCGGCCAGTCCGGCCATTCCCCCTCCGATGACGAGGACATCAGTGGACGTGGCGTGCTCAGACATTAATTGCTCCTGTTGGTGATGGTGAGATTGCGAGTTTTGACTTGATTTTGATGCCGACGGCGGCCAGCAGGACCGCGGCGATGGCGGCTGCACCGGCGAAGGCGAGGAAATTGGAATTGACGCCCAGACCCGCGGCCAGCAGGAGGCCACCCACCTGGGGTGCGGCGACGGCGCCAATGCGGCCCGTCCCCAGTGCCCAGCCCAGTGCGGTCCCCCGGAGGTGTCCGGGATAGTGGCTCGCGACGGCGGCGATGATGAGGCACTGGGTGCCGTGGGTTCCGACGCCGGCGAGGACCAGCATGAGGTAGACGACGGTGACCGACGGTCCGGTCACGAGGACCACCAGCGCTCCGGCGGCGACGGCGGCGGCGGCGACGGCGGTCGGCACCGGCCCAAACCGCGTGCCGGCCCAGGCCGTAATGACCGAGCCTGCCACCGCGCCCAGGTTCAGGGCGAGGGCGAAGGTCAGGGCGGAACCCAGATTGTAGCCGGCCAGCTGCATGAGGTTAGGCAGCCAGGTGCCCAGCCCGTACCAGGCGAACAGGGTACCGATCGTCGCCAGGGCGAACAGCACGCTGACCCCCAGGTACGGGGCGCGGAGCAGGGAGGAAAAGCCGGAGGGCTCCCTGTTCAGGCTGCCCTTGACGCCGGCCTTGCGGGCGGCCTTCTCGGCTGCGCTGACCGGCGCCAGGGTCTCGGGGATGTATTTCAGTCCCAGCGGGACCACAATCACCAGGGCGAGCACGGCCACGAGGAACATCGACTGCCAGCCGAAAGCGGGGATCAGCTGGATGCCCACGAGGGCGGCGATGGATCCGCCGATCGGGACGCCGGACATCATCAGGGTGGCGACGGTGGACCGCCATTTGGTGGGGACCAGTTCAGCAACGAGGGCGTTGGCGGAAGGTACCAGGCCGCCGAGCCCGATGCCGGCGAGGAGCCGCAGGGCGCCAAAAACAGCGGCGTTGGGGGCGAAGGCGCAGAGGATGGTGAAGATCGAGAAGATGATGGCGCAGCCGAGGATGGTGCGGCGGCGCCCCCAGGAGTCGGCCATGCGGCCGGCGAAGATGGCTCCGATCATCATGCCAAGGAAGGCCATGGAACCGATGGTTCCGGCGGTTGCCTTCGTCAGGCCCCACCCGGTTTCGGTGATCAGGGAGGACTGGACGGTGCCGTAGACGATGAGGTCGTAACCATCGAAAACCACCAGGAGCCAGCAGACGAGGACGGCAGCTGCCGAACCTTTGGAGAACCGTGATGCGGGCCCGTCAGCAGTAGTGGGAGCGGGGCCCCCCGGCGAGGACCGTTGCGGCGTTGCAGCGGAAAGTGTGTGATTCATCCCACTAGCGTCGTCGCCATGGCAGATGAACCACAATACAATTCTGATGTGCAGAACGAACCAACCTACAAGCCAGGGTCCACCAAGCCGCGGAAGCCAGTGCAGAAACGCCCGAGCTACTCCGTTGAGGCCGTGGACAACGCCCTGCAGCTCCTCCAGCTGCTGCGCGACGGCGGGGCGCTGCGGCTCAAGGACGCTGCCGCCGAGCTGGGGGTTGCCCCGTCCACAGCCCACCGCCTGTTGGCAATGCTCGTCTACCGGGGATTCGCCGTCCAGGATGAAACCCGCCGCTATCTGCCGGGCCCGGCAATGGGTGTCGGGCCGGCCGGGCTGAGCTGGACCCGGCTGCTCCGCTCCCTTGCCCAGCCCCACATGGAGCTGCTCTCCGCGCAACTCAACGAAACAGTGAACCTTATGGTGCGGGTAGGCACAAAAGTCCGTTTCCTCGCCACGGTGGAAGGAAACAATGTGTTGCGGGTGGGTGACCGGCAGGGAACGGTCATGCCGGCCAACAAAACCTCGGGGGGCAAGGCCATGCTGGCCGAACTCGAGCCCCAGATGATTGCCCAGCTCTTCCGCAGCCACAACGCCGAAATCGGGGGCGACACCATCCCGGACGGTGAATACCCGGCGTTCCTGCGCGAGCTGGAGTCCGTCCGCAGCAACGGCTTCGCGGCCAACTTCGAAGGAACGGAGGACGGTGTGAGCGCCCTGGGGATCGCCCTGCACAACCGGCACGGGCACGTCGTCGGGGCGCTCAGCGTCGCCACCCCGGCGACCCGCTTCCGCAGGGTCTTCGACGCCGGGCTTGTCCCCCTGCTGCGGGACAGCTGCCGGCAGCTGGAGATCGACATCGCGGCCAATCCGGCCGAGCCGGACTAGCAGCCCGCAAGCTGGGGCCGCATAATTCTGACCAGCAGAATATGTTGGGGGTCACATGGGCGGATCCGTAGAGTTGGGCTACGCCAAAAAACTGTTCTGCCCTACCGAGGAGGCCCACGTGTCCATCAGCGCCGAGAACACGACTCATGAGTCAGTTGCCGCAGCGCACACTGCTCCGGAGCCGACGCCCGAAGAGGCTGCCCAGCTGAAAGAGCTGTACCGCGATTTTGACCGGGAGAACCTGATCCCGCTCTGGACCGAGATCGCGGACCTGATGCCGATGGTCCCGACCCCCAAGGCGGTGCCCCACGTCTGGCGGTGGAGCGACCTGTACCCGCTGGCCGCCCGCGCCGGGGACCTGGTCCCGGTGGGCCGGGGCGGGGAACGCCGCGCCATCGCCCTGGCCAACCCGGGCCTGGCCGGGACCCCGTACGCCACTCCGACGCTGTGGGCAGCGATCCAGTACCTCGGCGCCCGCGAGACCGCGCCGGAGCACCGCCACTCGCAGAACGCGTTCCGCTTCGTCGTCGAGGGCGAGGGCGTCTGGACGGTCGTGAACGGGGACCCGGTCCGGATGTCCCGCGGCGATTTCCTGCTGACTCCGGGCTGGAACTTCCACGGCCACCACAACGACACCGATGAGCCGATGGCCTGGATCGACGGCCTGGACATCCCGTTCGTGCACTACGCCGACGCCGGCTTCTTTGAGTTCGGCACCGAGCGCGTCACCGACGAGGCCACCCCGGACATCTCCCGCTCCGAGCGGCTCTGGGCCCACCCGGGGCTGCGCCCGCTCTCCGGCCTGGACGACACCACGAGCTCCCCGATCGCCGCCTACCGCTGGGAGTACACGGACCGGGCCCTGCGCGAGCAGCTGCTGCTCGAGGACGAGGGCCACCCGGCCACCGTGTCCCAGGGCCACGCCGCGGTCCGCTACACCAACCCCACCACCGGCGGGGACGTGATGCCGACCATCCGGGCCGAATTCCACCGCCTCCGCGCCGGCGCCTCCACCGGGACCGTCCATGAGGTCGGCTCCAGCGTCTGGCAGGTCTTCGAAGGGACCGGCTCCGTGGTCCTCAACGGCGAAACCCGGACCCTGGAGAAGGGCGACCTGTTCGTCGTCCCGTCCTGGGCAGCCTGGTCGCTGCAGGCGGAGACCGGCTCTCAAACTTCGTTTGATCTCTTCCGCTTCAGCGACGCCCCCATTTTCGAACGGCTGAACTTCAACCGCACCTACATCGAAGGACGCAACAACAAATGAGACTCCTCACCCTCCGCACAGAGGCCGGTACCAAGGCTGTCCGCCAGGACGGCGACACCCTGACCGAGATCGACGGCTTCGCCGACGTCGGAGAGCTGCTGCGCTCCCCGGACTGGGAAGCCACCGCAAAGGCCGCCAACGGCGCCAAGCACCCCCTCGAGGGCGCGGACCTCGACGCCGTTGTCCCCTCCCCGGGCAAGATCATCTGCGTGGGCCACAACTACCGCAACCACATCAAGGAAATGGGCCGGGAAGTCCCCGAGTTCCCGACCCTGTTCGCCAAGTACCAGGAATCCCTGATCGGCCCGAACGATGACCTGGCCCTCCCGCAGGAATCGTCCACGGTCGACTGGGAATCCGAGCTCGCCGTCGTGATCGGCAAGAAGGGCCGCCGGATTTCCGAAGCAGACGCCGCGGACCACATTGCCGGCTACGCCGTCCTGAACGACGTGTCCATGCGCGACTACCAGTTCCGCACCATCCAGTGGCTGCAGGGCAAGACCTGGGAGAAGTCCACCCCGTTCGGCCCCGCCCTGGTCACCAAGGACGAGTTCAGCGGCGGCCTGATGACCACCGCGGTCGACGGCGAAATCCAGCAGCAGACGCCCACCAACGACGTCGTCTTCACCCCGGAGTTCCTGGTCTCCTACATCTCCACCATCATCACGCTGAACCCCGGCGACGTCATCGCCACCGGCACCCCCGGCGGCGTCGGCCATGCCCAGGATCCGAAGCGCTACCTGCAGGAAGGCCAGCTCCTGGTCACCACCATCGAGGGCCTCGGAGAACTGAAGAACCGCGTCATCAAGGAAGCCTGATGGTTGCCCGCCACGACCAGACGACGGACCCGGAGCTGCTAGCGGCACTGCTGCAGGCGCGCCGGGGCACGGCGTTCTTCGCCCGCAAGCTCAACGAACTCTCCGACGCGGAGCTCGACGGAGATACGCTGCTGCCGGGCTGGACCCGCCGCCACATCACGGCACACATCGGCTACAACGCCCGGGCCATCGCCCGGCTCATCGAGTGGGCGGCCACCGGGGTGGAAACCCCGATGTACGCCTCCACCGACGTCCGTGACCACGAGATCAACTTCGGCGCCACGCTGAGCCCGATCGCACTGCGGCACCTCTTCGACCACTCCGCCGTGCACCTGAACGTCGAATGGCGGGACCTGCCCGAGGACGCCTGGCACCACAAAGTGCGGACCGTCCAAGGCCGCGAGGTCCCGGCAACCGAAACCGTCTGGATGCGCAGCCGCGAAGTCTGGATGCACGCCGTCGACCTCGACAATGGCGCCCGCTTCCAGGACATCCCGGTTCCCGTGCTGGACCGGCTGCTCAAGGACATCACCGGCGCCTGGAAGACCCGGGGCACCGACGCGGGTCTCGTGGTCAGGGTGACTGACCGCGACCTGACAGTCGGGGACACCGCGGCCGAGTCAGCAACGGTCGTCTCCGGCCCGCTGGCGGGCATTGTCGAATGGGCGGCCGGCCGCGGCAAGGACGGCGTGACCGCCGTCGACGCCGCAGCTTCGCCCGCGGCGGTTCCGACCGCACCGAAATGGATCTGAGCCGCAGCGCCAGATCCACCAATGACAAGGAGAGCCCCCTCAATCGAGGGGGCTTTCCTCATGTCTGCTGTTCCGGCGCTCAGTCCTCGTGCTTGACCTTGTGCAGCCGGGTGACGATGGTCGGGCAGGGCAGGTGCAGCAGGACGGCGTGGGCCGTGGAGCCGAGGACCATCCTGGAGAACCCGCCACGGCCGCGGCTGCCGATTACGAGGAGCCGGGCGTCCTTGGCGGCTTCGACCAGAGCCTTGGCAGGGTCGGTGTCGGTCTCCAGCCGCTTGTGGACGACGAGGTCCGGGTATTTGTCAGCCAGCCCGGCCACCGACTCAGCCAGGACAATCCGGTCCTCCTCGAGGATCGATTCCGCCAGCCCGCTTTTCGGCAACTGGTTTTCGATCCAGCGGGCCGGCCGGCGGAAGGCGAGCACCACGGTCAACTCGTCGCCGCCCCGGTCTGCTTCCGCAGCGGCAATATTAACGGCCTGCAGGGACTCTTCCGAGCCGTCCACACCGACCACGACGCCGCTGTTCCCGGACCCGCGCTTGACCGGAATCACGGCTGCGGCAATTTCCGCGGCGGAGACGACCTGCAGGGCCCGGTCCGTCATCGGACCGCCGTCCAACCAGTGCTTGTCATGCTCGCCGACAACCACCATGGATGCTTCCTTGGACACCTCCCGCAGAACCGAACCGATGCTGCCGTGACGGAGCTGGATATCCACCTTCACGCCGGGGGCCTGCTCGGCGGCGCTGGCCTGTGCCTTCTGGAGCAGTTCCATGGCCGACTGCCTGATGAGATCGTGGTACTCGAAATCCGGAGACATCCAGCGGTCGTCCACGGCGTGAATGACGGTTACCGGAAGCTTGTCCCGCGCCGCCCGTTCAGTCGCCCAGGCCAGTGCGGCCTCGCTTCCGTCTGATCCGTTGATACCGACGACAATTGGTTTATTCATTCTGAATCCTGCTCTTTTCCATGGCGCGGTCATTTCTGCATCGCATGAACCGGGCGGCAGCGCCACGAGTCCGCTGACTCTTCAGTGTGCGCGCCGGGGCTGGTACCGGTTAGGGCCTTAAGCCCCTCACTGCCCTGTGCCCCCGCGCGTAGCGTCGAGCCATGGAGCAGGACGCGTTGCTGCCCGCCATTGCATGGCTGGCGGCGTCCGAGGAACCTGCCGTGCGCCGCGCGGCGCAGCTGGAATTCCTCGGCATTCCCTGGTCCGAAGGCTCCGTTGCTAACGGGAGGATCGTCTCCTCGCTGCTGTCCGGCCAACAGGCCGACGGCAGCTTCGGTGTTCACCCGTACCGGAAATGGACCGGTGCGCACTGGCGGCTCGTCTCGCTCGTTGACCTCGGCGTGACGGCAGCGGACGCCCCGTCCCTGCCGGGAGCCGCCGATACGGTGCTCGAATGGCTGCACAGCGACCAGCACCGGAGCCAGATCCGCAGCATCGGCGGACTCACCCGCCGCTGCGCATCGCAGGAAGGCAACGCCCTGTACGTTTGCAGCCGGCTGGGGATGGCAGCAGATCCCCGGGTGTCCCAACTGGCCCGTGACTTGGTCCGCTGGCAGTGGCCCGACGGCGGCTGGAACTGCGACGTCGAGGCGAGCGGCCGCCGGTCCTCCTTCCATGAGACGCTGCCCGCGGCCAAGGGACTCCACGCGTACTGGATGGCCGGCGGCGATCCCGCGGCCCGGGCCGCCGCGGAACGGGCGGCAGAGCTCCTGCTGGCACACCGGCTCTTCAAATCCTCCTCGACGGGGCGTCCGATCGACCCTCGCTGGCTCAAGCTCCGGTATCCGGAGTTCTGGCACTACGGCATCCTTCCGGCCCTGCTGCTCCTGTCCCGGATGGGGCTGACCGCAGATCCCCGGGCCGGTGAAGCCGCCGGGCTGCTGCGGGGCAAGATGCTGCCGGACGGACGCTGGCCGGTCGAGGGTGCCTGGTGGTACCCGCCGGGGGCCAAGAGCCAGAGCGACGTGACGGACTGGGGCAGGACCGGGCCGAACGAATTCGTGACTCTCAGCGCGGTGCGGATCCTCGCCGCCGGTCCAGGGCTGCCGGCTGCCGGAACCACCCCGCCTGCCGGCGTCGCGCGGTCCCGTGCCTGAACAGCAGGCGCCCGGAATCCACCGCACCGGCTTCCTGCTGCGCTGGTGGCTGTTGGTGACGCTGGCGGAAAGTATCGGATTCCTTGCTCCGGCCGCCGTCGGGGTGGCCGTGGCGCTGCCCCATCCCGAGCTGTCGCTGGTGTCACTGGGCGCCGCGGGAGTGGTGGAGGGCGCTGTCCTGGGTTTCGCGCAGGCACGGGTGCTGAAACGCCGCCTGCCGGGCCTCTCGGTTCCGGGCTGGACGGTCCGGACGGCCGTGGCGGCGCCCGTCGCCTGGCTGATCGGGATGTCCGCCGGACAGTACGCCGAGGTGTGGCTTGCGTGGCCGGCCGCCGTCCAGTTCCTGGCCGGCGTAGCCGCCGCGCTGCTCCTGCTCTGTTCGCTGGGCCTCGCACAATGGCCGGAACTGCGGCGGCACATCCCCCGCAGCGGCTGGTGGATCCCCGGCAGCGCCGCCGCCTGGTGCGGCGGACTTGCGGTCTTTTTCGCAGTGGCACCGCCGCTCTGGGAAGCCGGCCAGCCCCCGGCGGTGGCGCTCGGCATCGGGACGGGCGCCGGGATCCTCATGGCTGCCACCGCCGCCCTGATCAGCGGCCTGGTGATGGCCCGCCTGCTGCACGTGCGGCCGGCCGGCGTCCCTGCGGGGACAGCGGACTAGAAGCCGGTCGGTTCGGTCTCGAATTCCGGCTCCCGGGGCGGTCCTTCATGATGGACCGGGCGCAGCGCTGCCGTGTGCTCGAACCAGATCAGCGCGTCGTAGCGCTCGCCCATCCGGGTCGGGACGTAGTTGCCGAGCTCGCGCTCCGGGTGGTAGACGACACCGATCGCCCGGTGGCCAAGCCAGGTGGATAGCCACGGACCGGACCTGTCCTCGCCGAACTCCAGCACCGACGGCACCCCCAGGGCCTCGTGCAGGAAGTCCTCGTGGCTTCCCGGGCGCGCCGGCGGAACCGGCAGGATCCGCTCCGGGTTCCCCCAGGCGTCCGCGGCGATCACCTCGCCGCGGTGGGAGGCGAGACCCACCAGCATCACACCGTCCGCGGCATGCCTTTCGCGCAGGAGCTGGCCCACGTTGACGAGTCCGTCCTGGGCCATGTCGGTCGCCCGGGCGTCCCCCACATGGGTGTTGTGCTCCCAGATGAGGCCTTTGGATCCGGGGCCCAGGTGCTTGCTGAGCCGGTCGATGGTGTCGGCCATGTGGTGGTCCCGGATGTTCCAGGACTGGCGGTCGCCACGGACCATGATGCGGTAGTAGTGCTCGGCGTTCGCTGCCACCTCGGCGTTCTGCACCGCGTCGAAGGCGCCCTCGCCGTGGTCTCCCGGGCTGGACACCCGGTTCCTGACCTCGGTGAGGAGTGCAATGACGTCAGCCTCGCAGGACTGCGGGACCAGCCGCGTGCTCCAGGCGTACTTGTGCGGGTCCTCGTGGTGCGGCAGGAAGCACTGCCAGGCGCGCATGGCGGCCGGGACGGCGTCTGGAACGTTGTCCTCGAGCCAGCCGATGATCTCCCGGAGCGAATCCCACAGCGAGTACACGTCCAGCCCATAGAAACCGACCCGCTGGCTGATCGGCCGGCTGAGATTCCAGCCGCGGAGCCAGTCCAGGAACGCGGCAATTTCCTCGTTCGCCCACATCCACGTGGGCCAGCGTTCAAAACCGCCGAGCAGCGCGTGGACGCCCTGGTCCTGCCCGGCTTCGCCCCGCACCCAGCGGTTGATCCGCCAGCAATCGGGCCAGTCGCCCTCCACCCCGATCCAGTTGTAGCCTTCCTCTTCGATCAGGCGCCTGCTGAGGGTGTCCCGCCAGGTGTAGAACTCGTGGGTGCCGTGGGAGGCTTCGCCGATCGCGACGAAGCGGCAGTCCGCCGCGCGGCGGACCAGCCCGTTGAGGTCCCGGTCAGTCTTCAGCGGCCGGGCCAGTGAGTGGATTTCGGCCAGGACGGAGGATTTGGCGACACCGGAAGTCATCGGGGCTCCTCAATAGAGATCTGTTCAAGATGTTCGGGAACCCGCGCGCGCCAGCCGAGCTCACGCTTGATCCTGATGCGCAGGGCATCCGACGCGTCGGGTTCGCCGTGCGTGATGTAGGTCATCCGGGGTTCCCGTTGCGCGGTTCTCATCCAGGCGATGATTCCGTCGGCGTCCGCATGCGCCGACAGGCTTTCCATCTGGATCACCTCGGCCCGGACCTTGACGTCTTCGCCGTAGATCCGGAGCTCGCGATCGCCGGCCGCCAGGGTGGCGCCCCGGGTGCCGCCGGCCTGGTAGCCGCTGAGTATCACGGCGTTCTTCGGATCCGGCCCGTAGGCGGCCAGGTGGTGCAGGATCCTTCCGCCGGTGAGCATTCCGCTGGCGGAGATGATGATCATCGGACCGCCGCGGAGATTCAGCAGCTTGGATTCGTCAACGGATCGGGTGAGTTTTGCCACTTTGTACATGTTCAGGTACTCCTGCTCCTTGAGCCGGTGTTCCTCGGGGTGCCGCTGGTACATGTCGGATGCATCTATGGCCATCGGGCTGTTGAGGTACACCGGGATGTCCGGGATCAGGTTCTTGCTGCGCAGGCGGGACAGGTACAGCATCAGGGTTTCGGCCCGGCCGACGGCGAACGCGGCGAAGAGCACGACGCCGCCGCGCTTCGCGACCCGGTTGACGATATCCGCCAGTTGCTTTTCGGGATCCACGGTGGAGTGGATCCGGTTCCCGTAGGTCGATTCCGTGACCAGGATGTCGGACGCCACCAGCGGACGGGGCGGGTACATCAGCGGATCGTCCGTCCGGCCCAGGTCCCCGGTGAAGTGCACCGAACGGGAGCCGATCCGCACATGGACCTGGGCGGCGCCCAGGATGTGGCCGGCGGGCAGGAACGTCATTTCCATCCCCCCGCCAAGGTCCAGGGGATCGTCGAAACCGTGGATTTTGAAGCTGTTGAGGGACTTGACCGCCTCCGCCGCGGTGTAGAGCGGCAGCGCCGGACTGTGACTGGATGATCGCCGGTGGGTGGCGTAGCGGGCCTCCTCCTCCTGCAGGTAGCCGCTGTCGGGCAGGATCAGCTTGCACAGGTCCGTGGTGCCGTCGGTGGCGATGACCGGACCGGTGAAGCCGTCCCGCACCAGGGCGGGAACGTAGCCGGTGTGGTCCAGGTGCGCGTGGGTCAGGACCACGGCGTCGATCGAGGACGGCCGCACCGGGAAAGGCACGCGGTTGCGTTCACGGCTGCGTTTGTAGCCCTGGAACAGCCCGCAGTCGACCAGCACCCGTTTGCCGCCGGCCTCGAGCAAATACCTGGAGCCGGTGACGGTGTCGGTTGCTCCGAGGAAACGGAGGGTGGGCTGCTGGTGCTTCATGGTGCTCCCGTTCCCGCATGGCATGACCTGCATCGACGCGAAGGGGCAGGGCTGACCCGGTGAGGCGATGTATCCCCAGCTTCCGCCCGCGCCGCACCCGCCCCTAGGGCCAAAGGTCACAACGCTCCGCGTCCGCGCGGGCCGGTCCCCCGGCACCGGTAGGATTTTCCCGGCAGGCTTTTTGGCCCGCGGACACCCGACGGAATCCAGTGGCAAGGACTGATGATGAAGAAGAAATTCCTGCGGACGGCGCCCCCGGGCACGGCACAGCAGGCGCAGCCCTGGCGCGACCGCCCGTGGACCCGGTTTTACGGTCCGGGTGTTCCGGCGGACCTGGTGCTCCCTGAGGGTTCGCTCGTGGACCTCATGGACAGCTCCGTGCGCCGCTACGGCTCGAAGACCGCCCTGGAATTCTTCGGTGCCCGCACGAGCTACCGTGAGCTCGGCACCCTGATCAGCCGGGCGGCCGCCGGCCTGGCGAAACTGGGCGTCAAGGCCGGCGACAGGGTCGCCCTGGTGATGCCGAACTGCCCCCAGCACATCATTGCCTTCCACGCCGTGCTGCGCCTGGGCGCCGTCGTGGTCGAGCACAATCCCCTTTACACGGACCGGGAGCTGCGCCACCAGTTCGAGGACCACGGGGCCGCCGTCGCGATCGTCTGGGACAAATCGGTGCAGCGGGTCCGCCAGCTACCGGCCGACGTCGGGCTCCGCAGTATTGTCTCGGTGGAACTGATCCCCGCGATGCCGCTGCTGCAGCGGCTGGCGCTGCGGCTTCCGGTTGCCGCGGCCCGGACGGCACGCGCTGCCCTGACGGTGGGCAAGTCGCAGCCGAAGAGCCGGCCGGCGCCCGCCCTGCGGCCCGTGCTGCCGTGGCGCGAACTCCTGGATGCCGGAGAGTTGAAGAAGAAACATCCGCGCCCTTCGGCCCAGGATCTCGCCGTCCTTCAGTACACGTCCGGCACCACGGGATTGCCCAAGGCCGCCATGCTCAGCCACGCCAACCTGGGGGCGAACGCCGCGCAGGGCCGGGCCTGGGTGCCGGGGCTCAAGGACGGCCGGGAAACGGTGTACGCGGTGCTGCCGATGTTCCACGCCTACGGGCTGACGCTGTGCATGACCTTCGCCTTGAGCATCGGCGCGAAACTGGTCCTCTTCCCTAAGTTCGACGTCGACCTGGTGCTGAAGGCGCTGAAGAAGTCACCGGCGACCTTCCTGCCGGCCGTGCCGCCGATCTACGACCGGATCGCCGCCGCGGCGGCGGAACGCGGCGTCGGGCTGGAAAGCATCCGCTTCTCCATCTCCGGTGCCATGAACCTGCCGACGGCGACGGTGGACACCTGGGAGAAAGCGACCGGCGGCTACCTGATTGAGGGCTACGGGCTGACCGAAACCTCCCCGATCGCGATCGGAAACCCCTTTGGCCCCACCCGCAAGCCGGGAACCGTGGGAGTTCCTTTCCCGCTCACCGACATCCGGGTGGTGGACCCCAAAAACGTGGCGCTGGACCGTGGCCCCGGCGAGGAGGGGGAACTCCTGATCCGCGGCCCGCAGGTGTTCTCGGGCTACTGGAACCGGCCGGAGGAGACCGAGGAGGCCCTGCTCGAGGGCGGCTGGTTCCGCACCGGAGACATCGTTTCGGTGGACAATGACTACTTCGTCACGATCCGGGACCGGATCAAGGAACTGATTATTACCGGCGGCTTCAACGTCTCGCCCAGCGAGGTGGAGGACGTCCTCGCCACGTTCCCGGGCATCACGGAAGTCTCGGTGGTCGGGCTGCCCCGCCCGGGCGGGGGCGAAGACGTGGTCGCCGCCGTCGTGCCGATCCCGGGCACCACTATCGATCCGGACGCGCTCCTGGCCTTTGCCCGGGAGCACCTGACCGCCTACAAGGTGCCGCGCCGGGTGGTCGTGCTCGATTCGCTCCCCCGCTCCCTCATCGGCAAGGTCCTGCGCCGCGAGATCCGCGACACCCTCGTGGCGGGGCGCTGAGCCGGCGGGCTACCGCCTTCCCGCTCCGGGATTGAGCCGCGCGATGGCCGTCGACAGGACGGTGGCGAACCCGCACCACAGGGCGTAGGGGGCAAGGGACACTCCGGCAGTGCGGTTCAGGCGGTACGTGCGCCGCACCAGGTCGGCGCTGCTCACCGCCAGCACCGCGCACTCCGCCGCGGCCAGCCACGGCCGGCGGGCGCGCCAAAAAAGCCAACTCCACTTCGCGTTGAGGACGAGGTTGGCGGCCAGGGCAATTTTGTACGCGGAAATCTCCTGCCGCCGGGTTTCGCGGCCGGGCGTTTCCCCGGCATCCTGGCTGTCCACAGCGACGGCGGGACTCACGGCGAGGTCGGCATAGAGTGCCGTCCAGACCACGGGAAAGGCGATGGCGGGCGGCTGCCAGTCCGGTTTGCGCAGCCGCCGGTACCAGCTGCTGTCCGGATCCGTCGCTATTCCGCCGGCCGCTGCGGTTGCGGCGGTCGCGCCCGCCGTCCACACCACTGTCATCAGTTTCATCTCTGCTCCTCTGGTCCCGCCGCCCCGCGTACCGCACATGCTACGGAACGCGGGCGCCGCCGTCGACGGCAAATCCCTTGCGGCGCTCCGGGCCAACTGATAGGCCTGATACAGGCCAAAAGGTAGGGTGCTTGGTAGTAGAGACGCGCCAGCCTGAACAGGCGGTGGTTGCAGAAGGGAAGTTCACGTGACCCGCAAGAATCCCCAGGTCGAGGAAAACGACGAAAAAAACCTCGAGGTCGGAGGCGGTCCGAAGGACTGGGCCGCCGGAATCCCCGGTGTGCTGCACTCCATGAAGCCCGCGATCGAACACATGGGCTTGAACCGAACGCGCAAGACCGTTCTGGCGATGAACCAGAAGGATGGCTTCGACTGCCCGAGCTGCGCATGGCCGGATCCAAACCACCGCAAGACTTTCGAGTTCTGTGAAAACGGCGCTAAAGCCGTCACGTGGGAGGCGACGCCGGTGGTGATCGACCGCGCCTTCTGGGCGGAGCATTCCGTCAGCGAACTGCGGACCCACTCCGAATACTGGCTGGGGATGCAGGGCCGGCTCACCGAACCGGTCCACAAGCCGGCCGGCGAGGACCACTACAAGCCCGTCACCTGGCCCGAAGCGATCAGGATCATCGCGGACAAGCTCAAGAGTCTGGACTCGCCCGACGAGGCCGCTTTCTACACCAGCGGCCGCACCTCCAATGAGGCCGCCTTCCTCTACCAGCTGATGGTCCGCGGCTACGGCACCAACAACCTGCCGGACTGCTCCAACATGTGCCACGAATCCTCGGGCTGGGCGATGGGCCAGACCATCGGCATCGGCAAGGCCACCGTCAGCTTTGATGATTTTGCCAAAGCGGACCTGATCATCGTCATGGGCCAGAACCCGGGCACCAACCACCCGCGCATGCTGACCGAGCTGGAAGCGTGCAAGGAAAACGGCGGTGAGATCGTCGCCGTCAATCCCCTGCCGGAGACCGGCCTGCGCCGGTACAAGAACCCGCAGAAGGTCAAGGGCATCGTCGGCCGCGGCACGGAGATCGCGGACCAGTTCCTGCATATCCGCATCGGCGGCGACATGGCGCTGCTGCAGGCGATCTCCAAGCGCGTGCTCGACGCCGAGACCCGCAACCCGGGCACCGTGCTGGACCACGCGTTCCTCGCCGAGCACTGCGAGGGGCTGGAGGAGCTCCGGGAGCACCTCAGCCTCCTGGACGAGGACGCGGTTCTGACAGCGACCGGCCTGCGCACCGAGGAAATCGACGAACTCGCGGCCCGCTACCTCAAGGCCGAAAAAGTCATCATCACCTGGGCCATGGGCATCACGCAGCAGAAGAAGGGCGTGGCCACCATCAAGGAGATCATCAACCTGCTCCTGCTGCGCGGCAACATCGGCAAGCCCGGCGCCGGCGCCTCCCCCATCCGGGGCCACAGCAACGTCCAGGGCGACCGGACCATGGGCATCTGGGAGCAGATGCCGCAGTCCTTCATGGACTCTCTCGGCGAGGAATTCGGCTTTGATCCTCCCCGCGAACACGGTGTGGACGCGGTGGAGACCATCAACAAGATGCGCGACGGCGGGATCAGGGCCTTTGTGGCGCTCGGCGGCAACTTCGTCGGCGCCATCTCGGATACCAACGCGACCGAAGCGGCGATGCAGAACACCGAACTATCGGTGCAGATCTCCACGAAACTCAACCGGTCCCACACCGTGACCGGCGCCGAAGCCCTGATCCTGCCCACGATGGGCCGGAGCGAAATCGACATCCAGGAGTCCGGCCCGCAGTTCGTGTCGGTGGAAGACACCGTCTGCGCCGTCCACCCGTCATGGGGCAAGGTTGAACCGGTCTCGCACCATCTGCTCTCCGAGCCGGCGATCGTCAGCCGGCTGGGCAAGGCGCTGGTCGGGGACAAAATCAGGGCCGACTGGGACGGTTTCGAGAAGAACTACGACCTGATCCGGGACCACATCTCGAAGGTCGTGGGCGGCTGCGAGAACTACAACGAGCGGATCCGGCACGAGGGCGGCTTTATCCTGGCGAACGGGCCGCGGGATTCCCGCACCTTCCCGACACCGACGGGCAAGGCCGTGCTGACCGTCAACGACCTGGAGCACGTGGAGAAGCCGGAAGGCACGCTGATCCTGCAGAGCATGCGCTCACATGACCAGTTCAACACCACTATCTACGGGCACAACGACCGTTACCGGGGCATCAAGAAGGGCCGCCACGTTGTGTTCGTGAACCCGGAGGACATCGCGGAGCTGGGCCTGGCCGACGGCATGTTCGTGGATATCCGGGGTGAGTACCAGGACGGCGTGGAGCGTATGGTCCGCAAGTTCCGGGTGGTCTCCTACCCGACCGCACGCGGCTGCGCGGCGGCCTACTACCCCGAAGCGAACGTGCTGGTGCCGCTGAACCACACGGCCGAGGGCAGCAACACCCCCGTGTCCAAGGCCGTGATCGTGAGGCTCGAACCCAGCGAGGACCAGACCCCGGACGGTTCGGGACACGTGGCGTCCGGCGCGGCCCGGACGCAGTAGGCCTGCGCCCCGCGGACCCCTTCGGGACATGCCCCGCCCTAGGCTCAGGCACTGGACATAATGCCACCATGTCCACCCCTGCGCGCGACGGGAGGGCATGTCCCGCGGGGCCCGTTAGGCGCTCCACCGGACATGTCCCGCCCTGGGCCCAGGCACTGGACATAATGCCACCATGTCCACCCCTCCGCGCGAGGGCAGGGCATGTCCCGCGGAGGGTTGAGTGGATCGGCGCTGCGGCTACTGGGCCCGCTTGGCCCAGCCCTTTTCGTCGGGGCCGCCGGACTCGCCGTCCTCGCAGAGCTCGAGGACCTTGTTGGACGCAGCGTGGACGGCCTCCTGCGTGCTCTTTCGGCCGTCGGTCGACGCGGTTCCTGCGGCGTACCCGACGATGAAGGCGCTGATCGCATCCGCGTGCGGCCCGACGGCTTTCAGCGATTCGTCCGCGACCTGGACGATCTTCTCGTGGTCCACCTCCAGATCAAGGATCTGCAATGCCTGGATCAGGCGGGCGCTCCAGTGCCGCAGCGAGCTGTCTTCATCCGGGGTCAAAGTCATTGTTATTCCTCTTCGTAGGGTGCGTCAGTGGATCGTGTTCCCCACAAGGGTTAGCACCGGGACCCGAGTTCCGCAATGCGACACAGGCAAACCGGCGCAGGAAATCTCAATGGGGGACCTGTCTCAGCTCCACAACGCGACGTGGAACTTCGATCCGCGGCGTTCCAGTCCCCGGGAGCCGCCGGGGGCAACCATCGCGGCGGTCGCGTCGGCGGTGCCGGCGAAGCGCTGCAGCATCTGCGCCATCGTGGTGGTCCGGTGGTGGTCCAGGGTGCTCGCCCACCACAGTCCGCTGACCGGTGTCCCCACGACGGGCAGCCGGACGAGGACCCCGCTCTGGAGTTCGTCCCGGACAATGTGGCCGAGCGCCAGCATGATGCCCTCCCCCGCCCGCACCGCCGCCAGGGCTTCCGTCTCACTGCTGAGCCGGATGATCTCCGGCGCCACCCCGGTTGACGCCAGCCAGCGGCCCTCCTCCGAGTTCTCCTGGATCCCTGCCGGTCCGGCAAACCACGGCCGGTCCAGCAGGCGGGCCACGGACACCGGTCCGTGCAGCCCCGCCAGCGGATGCCCGGCCCCCGCAACCAGGGCCCGCTGGTAGCGCAGGAACGGAAGGCATTCCAGGCCCAGCCCAATGACAGCGGTACCCGCCGGCGCCGTCGGCCGGGCACCCAGGGCGATGTCGTACGCCCGCTCCTGCAGCAGGGAGGCAAGGTCCTCGGCGGACTCGACCACGACATCCACCGCAGCGCCGGGGACACGCTTGGTGAACAGGTCCAGCAGCCGGCCGGCCGCGTGTTCGGCAAAGGGCGCGGTGGAAACGATCCTCAGCCGGCCGGCGTCGTTCTTGGCGTTGGAGACCTCCCAGCGGGCCTGGTCCGCCAGCCCGACGATGTCCTGGGCATAGTCCGCCAGCGCCCTGCCGCCCGGGGTCAGCGCAATGCCTCCCGCGGCGCGCACGAAGAGCGGGTCCCCGAGGTCCTGCCGGAGCGCGGCCAGGGCGGAGGAAACCGCGGGCTCGCTGACACCCAGGGTCTCCGCGGCAGCGTGCAGTGAGCCCAGTCGGGCGACGAGGGCGAACGTGCGGAGCTGGCTCAATGTCATCGACACGGCGTCATAACCTTTCGCTTATGACGATATTGACACTCCGTACCAGGCGGGGCAAGACTGGCCTGAAATCGGTGCTGCGCCACGTTGCCAGCGCCCTGGGTGAGGTGGGGACTATGCAGATTCCGGCTCCTTTCGACTATGTGCGGGCCACGTCCGTGGACAACGCCCTGGAACTCCTCTCGCGCCACGGCCCGGAGTCACGGGTTATCGCCGGGGGCCACAGCCTCCTGCCGATGATGAAGCTCCGGCTGTCCCGGCCCGAGTGGCTGATCGATATCAACGACCTCTACGAACTCGACTTCATCCTGCGCGACGGCGACAAACTGCGGATCGGGGCGCTGACACGGCACACGACACTCCTGGAATCGGACGAGATCGCGGCGCTCTTCCCGATCGTCCGCGACGCCGAAGCAGTAATCGCCGACCCGGTCGTCCGGAACCGCGGAACCATCGGCGGATCACTCTGCCAGGCCGACCCGGCCGAGGACCTGTCCACGGTCTGCGATGTGCTGGGCGCGGACGCCGTGATCCGGGGACCGGCCGGTGAGCGCATCCTGGCGATGGCCGACTTCCACCGCGGACCGTATGAGACGGCGGTGGGCCAGGACGAGCTGCTGTGTGAGCTGCGCTTCCCGATCCGCCCCCGTTCCGGCAGCGCCTACGAGAAGGTCGAGCGCCGGGTGGGTGACTGGGCGGTCGGCGCCGCCGGCGCATCCGTGACCCTCGCGGAGGACGGCACCATCGCCGACGCCGCCCTTGGACTCACCGCCCTCGGGCTCGACCACACCGTCCCGGGGACCGCAGAACTGCTCCGCGGCCAGCAGCCCCGGGAGGAACTTTTCGTGGAGGCCGGACGGCTCGCCGCGGCAGCCTGCGACCCCGTGGCCGACCAGCGCGGCCCGATTGACTACAAACGGCACCTTGCCGACGAACTCACCCGGCGGGTGCTGCGACAGGCCAGTGCCCGCGCCGCCCGGACCCAGGAAGGCTGAAGCGGATGCAGATCAGCATGACCGTCAACGGCAACGAAGTCACGTCCGACATTGAGCCCCGTGTGCTCCTGGTCCACTACATCCGGGAGGTCCTCGGCCTGACCGGTACGCACTGGGGATGCGACACCAGCAACTGCGGGACCTGCGTGGTCCTGATGGACGGCCAGCCGGTGAAGTCCTGCACCGTTCTGGCGGCGATGGCAGCCGGACATGACATCCGGACGGTCGAGGGACTCGCCACCGGGGCGACCCTAGACCCGGTCCAGCAGGGGTTCATGGAGGAACACGGGCTGCAGTGCGGTTTCTGCACTCCCGGGATGATGCTGACCGCCCGCGCCCTGCTCGACAAGAACCCGCACCCGGACACCACCGAGATCCGGCAGGCCATTTCGGGCCAGATCTGCCGGTGCACCGGCTACGCCACGATCGTCCGCTCGGTGCAGTGGGCGGCTGACCACCCGGCGGGCGGGGACAGCGACGCAACGGCCGACGAGGTCCTCGACGGCACGGACACCGTGGTTGAGGACATTGCAGCCGAGACCCAAGAGGCAGAGGTGAAGGCATGACCGTCATCCACGAACGGCCCACCAATCCGGCGGCCGGCGACGAGGACCGCCCGATCGGCTACGGCCGGATCCAGCGGAAGGAAGATCCGCGCTTTGTCCGCGGCAAAGGCAACTACCTGGACGACATTGTCCTGCCCGGCATGCTGCACGGCGCGATCCTGCGCGCCCCCGTAGCCCACGCCCGGCTGGTCTCCATCGACACCACCAACGCCCTGGCCCACCCCAAGGTCCTCGCCGTCATCACCGGCAAGGACCTGATTGGCCTCAAGCTGGCGTGGGCCCCCACCCTCTCCGCGGACGTGCAGGCCGTTCTGGTGACGGACAAGGTCCGCTTCCAGGGCCAGGAGGTTGCGTTCGTCGTGGCGGAGGACCGCTACGCCGCCCGTGACGCACTGGAGCTGATCGACGTCGAATACGAAGTCCTGCCCCCGGTCATCGACGCCCGGAAGGCCCTCGACGTCGATGCCCCGGTGATCCGCGACGAGATCGAGGGCAAGACGGACAACCACATCTTCGACTGGGAAATGGGCGACAAGGCCGAAACCGAGGCTGTCTTCGCGAGCGCCGACGTTGTCGTCTCCCAGGAGATGGTCTACCCGCGGGTGCACCCGGCGCCGATGGAGACCTGCGGGGCGATCGCCGACTTCGACGCCGTCGACGGCAAGCTCACCCTGTACGAAACCACCCAGGCACCGCACGCGCACCGGACCCTGTTCGCGATCGTTGCGGGGATCCCCGAGCACAAGATCCGGGTGGTGTCCCCGGACATCGGCGGCGGCTTCGGCAACAAGGTGGGCATCTACCCGGGCTACATCCTCGCGGTGGTCGGGTCCATCGTCACCGGCAAGCCGGTGAAATGGGTGGAGGACCGCTCGGAGAACCTGATGTCCACCTCCTTCGCCCGCGACTACATCATGCAGGGCGAGATCGCGGCGACCAAGGACGGCAAGATCCTCGCGGTGCGCACCAACGTCCTCGCAGACCACGGCGCGTTCAACGCCACCGCGCAGCCCACCAAGAACCCGGCAGGCTTTTTCTCTATCTTCACCGGAAGCTATGACCTAAAAGCCGCGTACTGCAGCGTCACAGGCGTCTACACGAACAAGGCACCCGGCGGCGTCGCCTACGCCTGCTCGTTCCGCGTCACGGAGGCCGTCTACCTGGTCGAGCGGATGGTGGACATCCTGGCCCGCAAGCTGGAGATGGATCCGGCGGAACTGCGGTTGAAGAACTTCATCAAACCCGAACAGTTCCCGTACGCCAACAAGACTGGCTGGGTGTACGACTCCGGCAACTACGAGCCCGCGATGCGGCTGTCCATGCAGCTGGCCGGCTACGACGAGCTGCGCCGCGAGCAGCAGGAGAAGCGGGCGCGCGGTGAACTCATGGGGATCGGCATCTCGTTCTTCACCGAGACCGTGGGCGCCGGCCCACGCAAGCACTTCGACATTGTCGGCCTCGGCATGGCCGACGGCGCCGAACTGCGGGTCCATCCCACGGGCAAGGCCGTCGTCCGGCTCTCGGTGCAAAGCCAGGGCCAGGGCCACGAGACCACCTTCGCGCAGATCGTCGCCGAGGAGCTCGGCATCCCGCCCGAGGATATCGACGTCGTCCACGGCGACACCGACCAGACACCGTTCGGCCTTGGCACCTACGGGAGCCGCTCGACGCCGGTGAGCGGCGGCGCCGTCGCCCTCGTTGCCCGCAAGGTGCGGGAGAAGGCGAAGCTGATCGCCGCGGCCATGCTGGAGACGCGGCCCGAGGACCTTGAATGGGAGAAGGGCCGCTGGTTCGTCAAGGGCGATCCCAGCGCCGGGAAGACCATCGCCGAAATCGCCATGGCGGCCCACGGCACCATGACGCTGCCCGAGGGGGTCGACGGCAACCTCGATGCCGAGGTCACCTACGACCCGCCGAACCTGACGTTCCCGTTCGGCGCCTACATCTGTGTGGTGGACATCGACCCGGGCACCGGGCACGTGAAGGTGCGCCGCTTCATCGCGGTGGACGACTGCGGCACCCGGATCAACCCGATGATCATCGAGGGCCAGGTGCACGGCGGGCTGACCGACGGCGTCGGGATGGCCCTGATGGAGATCATCGAGTTCGACGCCGACGGCAACTGCCTGGGCGGGTCCTTTATGGACTACCTGATCCCGACCGCGATGGAAGTGCCGGACTGGGAAACCGGCTTCACCGTCACCCCGTCCCCGCACCACCCCATCGGGGCGAAAGGCATCGGCGAGTCCGCCACCGTCGGTTCACCGCCGGCGATCGTGAACGCCGTCGTCGACGCGCTGGCCCCCTACGGGGTGGTCCACATGGACATGCCCTGCACACCGGCCCGGGTCTGGGCGGCCATGCAGGGCCGGGCAAGGCCGCCGATCTGACATGACACCGATTGGAGAGTCCCTTGCGGCCCGGGCGAATGACCTCGCCTCCCGCCGTGAGCCGTTCGTGCACGCCACGGTGGTCCGCGCCCAGCATCCCACCAGCGCCCACGCCGGGGACACCGCCCTGATCCTGCCGAGCGGCGAGATCCAGGGCTTCGTGGGCGGGAACTGCGTCGAGTCCTCGGTGCGGGAGTACAGCCTGCAGGTCCTGGCCTCGCAGGAACCCCTGCTGCTGCGGGTGCTCCCCGGCGAACCGTCCCGCAGCGCAGGGGACGGCGCGGTCGAGGTGTCCAACCCGTGCCTGAGCGGCGGGGCCATCGAGATCTTCCTCCAGCCGCGCCTCCCGGCGCCCCGGGTTCTTGTGGTGGGAACCACGCCCGTGGCCCAGGCCCTGGCGACCCTCGGCGCCGGCGTCGGCCTGGCCGTGGAACTCACCGACGGGGAATCGGCGGCGCCGCAGGCCGGCGACGCGGCGCTGATCGTGGCCTCGCACGGCAAGGCGGAGGAGGTCGCGCTCGAGGCCGCACTGCGCGCCGGCGTGCCGTATGTCGCGCTCGTGGCCAGCGGAACCCGGGGCGCCGCGGTGCTGGATTCCCTCGACGTGGACCAGGCGCAGCGCTCCCGCGTCTTCACCCCGGCCGGGCTGCAGCTGGGCGCCCGCACCCCCGGCGAGATCGCGCTCTCGATCCTGGCCCAGCTCATCCAGGAGCGGTCGAAGTCCCGGCACGCCGCGCCGGCACAGGCCCAGGGGCAGGCCGTTGTCCCGGCGCCGGAAGCTCCGGCGACGGCGGTCGACCCTGTCTGCGGCATGACCGTCGCCGCCGTGCAGTCCTCCCTGCAGCTCGAGCACAACGGCGTCACCGTGTACTTCTGCTCGCCCGGCTGCCGTGCGGCCTTCCGCAAAGATCCGGAGCGCTATGCCCTCACTCTCTGAACGTCCGCCCGCCAAACACCGGACGGCGGGGCTGATCCTGGCGGCCGGGGCGTCCCGGCGGCTGGGCCGGCCCAAGCAGCTGCTCCCCTACGGCCACGGCGTCCTCCTCGACGCGGTGCTGGCCACTGCCCGGGACTGCGGCTTCGACCAGACGGTGCTGGCCCTGGGAGGTTCAGCCGGGGAGGTGCAGCGAACGGTTGACACCACCGGCTGCAGGGTCGTGCTCAATCCGGACTTCGGGGAGGGCTGTTCCTCCTCGATCGCCGCCGGCCTCGCGGCCCTCCACCCGGACACGGACGCCGTGGTCCTGCTGCTCGGTGACCAGCCGGGTGTCCGGGCCGAAAGCGTGCGGGCCTTGCTGGAGCTCCTGTTCACCGGCGGGCCCGGCAGCGGCCGGGGCGTCCCCGGCATCGCCGTCTGCCGCTACGAGGACGGCCTCGGCCATCCCCTCGCGTTCGCCCGGCGGATGTTCCCCGCACTGGCCGCCCTGCACGGCGACAAGGCAGTCTGGAAGCTGCTGGAGCAGCGCGGGGACGACGTCGCCGCCCTCCCCGTTCCGGGGACTGTGCCGCCCGACGTCGACACGGAAGAGGACTACCGCCGGGTCCTGGCCGGGCTGGAGGGCGCGTTGTGAGCACGGCGGCACGCTCCGGGGCGGAGGAGGATGTCCAGCGGCGGATTCCCGACGTCGCCTCGCTGGTCTCGGCGCTGGACAGCAACGACTACCTGGCCGACGTCGGGCTGGCCACGGCCCTGTTCCTGGCCGTCCGGCTGCCGCAGCCGATCCTGCTGGAGGGCGAGGCGGGCGTCGGCAAGACCGAGGCGGCGAAGGCCCTGGCCGAGCTGCTGGACACGCCGCTGTACCGTCTGCAGTGCTACGAGGGAATCGACGCCGGCGAAGCCCTCTACGAGTGGAACCACCAGCGGCAGCTGCTCGGGATCCGGCTGGCGGAGGTCCGGGACGCCTCCGTCACCGAAACCGACCTCTTCGGCCCCGAGTACCTGCTGCGCCGTCCGCTGCTGCAGGCAATCGAACATCCCGGACCGCGCCCCGCAGTCCTGCTGCTGGACGAAATCGACCGCGCCGACGCCGAGTTCGAGGCCTTCACCTTCGAACTGCTCGCCGAGGCCGCAGTCACCATCCCGGAACTGGGCACGATCCGGGCCACCCACCCGCCGATCGTCATCCTCACCTCCAACCGGACGCGGGACCTGCACGACGCCCTGACCCGGCGCTGCCTCTACCACTGGATCGACTACCCCGGCCCGGAACGGATCGCGGAAATCGTGCGCCGGCGGGTGCCCGCCAGCAGCGGCCCGCTGGCTTTGCAGGCCGCCGCGGTGATCACGAAGCTGCGCACCCTGGACCTCGCCAAACCGCCGGGGATCTCCGAGGCCATTGACTGGGTCTCCGCGCTCGCCGTGCTGGGCATCGACCACATAGACGCCACGACGGCGGATCAGACCCTCGGCTCGGTCGTCAAGAACCGCGATGACCTGGAACTCGTCGCCGCCCGCGGGGCCGACTGGCTCGTGGCCGGCACGGGCGGGTGAACCTGCTGATGACCCCGACCACGCAGGCCACGGCCGCGCTCCCCACGGTGGAGGCTGCCAGCCTGGCTGCGGCCTTCGTCACCGCGCTGCGCCGGGCCGGGCTGTCCTGCTCGCCGGACCGGGCAGTCCGGCTGGCCGAAGCCCTCCGCCTGGTCCCGCCCCGCGATGTCGACACGCTGTACTGGGCGTCCCGGGTGGTGCTGGTGTCCACAAGGGTGCAACTGACGGTCTTCGACGCCGTGTTCGACGCCGTGTTCCGCGGCGGCTTCAACCCCGCCGCACAGCCCCGGAGTCCCGTGGCCCCGGCCGCGCCACCGCCGGGCGGTGCCGAGGAGGCACGCACCCGGCCCTCCCCGGCCGAGGACCGCGCCCCGGGACAGACGCCGGCGCAACCACGGACGGCGCCGGCGATTGCCTCGGCCGGTCCGGACAGCGGGGACCGCAACGCCCCGGAGCGGGAGGCGGTGCTGGCCATGGCCTCCCCCGAGGAGCGGCTGCACCAGATGTCCTTCGACCTGCTCTCCGGGGAGGAAGTCCAGGAGATCAGGCGGCTGGCGGCCCGGCTGCTGCTGGCCACCCCGCGGCGCCTGGGCCGCCGGACGCGCAAGTCGGCCCACAGCAGCGCCCGGCTGGACGTCCGCGCCACGGTCCGCGCGGCCCGGCGCTCGGGCACCGACACCACCCGGCTGCTGTATGCACGGCGCCGCGAGCAGCGCCGCAAGCTGGTGATGCTGTGCGATGTCTCCGGGTCGATGGAACCGTATGCGCGGATCTTCGTGGCGCTGCTGCAGGGAGCCGTGGCAACTGCCGGGGCCGAGGCCTTCGTGTTTTCCACCCGGCTGACGCGCCTGACCCGGCAGCTGGCGCTCCGCGATCCTGACGAGGCCCTGGCCCGCGCGGCCGTGGCGGCCCCGGACTGGGCGGGCGGCACCCGGATCGCAGACAGCATCCGGCGCTTCGTCGACGAACACGGCCGCCGCGGCCTGGCCCGCGGCGCGGTGGTGGTGATCTTCTCGGACGGCTGGGCGCAGGAGGACCCGGAACAGGTGGCGGTCCAGATGGCGCGGCTGCGCCGCCTGGCGCACCGGATCATCTGGGTTAATCCGCGCAAGAGCGCTCCGGATTACCGGCCGCTGGTCGGCGGGATGGCGGCGGCCCTGCCGTATTGCGATGACTTCGTCAGTGGACACAGCTACACGGCTTTGGCGGACGTGGCAGCCGCAATCCGCGGCGACGGCCGGCCATCACTCAAGGGAAGAGGGAACAGCTAATGCAGATAGACAGCACTTTTTCGGTCGTCGCACCGATCGACACGGTCTGGGACACCATCATGGATTTCGAACGCGTGGCCGGCTGTGTCCCCGGCGCCAAGATCCTGAACAAGCTCTCGGACGACGCCTACCAGGTGGGGATGACGGTGAAGCTTGGCCCGGTCAACATGCAGTACAAGGGCCTGCTGAACGTTGTGGAGCGCAACGCCGAGGAACACCGGGCCGTGCTGGGCGGCAAAGCCCAGGAAACCCGCGGCCAGGGAACCGCCGAGGCCACGGTGACGCTGCTCCTGACCGAAGAGGCCGGCGGCACAACCCGCGGCACCGTCAATGCCGATCTGTCGCTGTCCGGCAAGGCCGCCGCGATGGGCAAGGGGGTGATCGGCAGTGTCACCGAACAGATGATGGCACTGTTCGCCAGCAATCTTCAGGCCATGATCACCGCGCCGGGGGCCGCCGGGACCTCGGCAACCGGGGTGGCGGCAGGGCTCGACGCGGAAGCGGAGGCGGAAGCCGCTGCGGCGAAGGTCGCCGCTGCGACGGCACCGGCACCGTCGTCTGAACTTCCTGGTTTGCCGCCGAGCGCCGTGCCCGCAACGGCCGGGGCCGCCCGGGCGCCTGTCCCTGCGTCCGCCCCGGCATCCGGACCTGCACCTGCACCTGCACCTGCAGGCAGCCTGGACGCCCTCAGCCTGGCGAAGGGGATCGCGGCGGACCAGCTGTCCAGCCCCGGGAAGGTCCTGGCGCTCGTGGCCGTCGTGGCGTGCGTCTCCTACTGGGCGGGCCGTCTGTCCGCTTTCCGGATGATCCGGGCGATCGGCAGGCTGAAGCTCGACCGTGCGTGATGTCCTGGCGGCCATGATGCCGGGCTGGCGGAAAGGTGACACCGCCGGCCTGGCCACCGTAGTGAGCACCTTCAAGTCGGCCCCGCGGCTTCCGGGCGCGTCGATGCTGGTCACCGCCGAAGGGGAAGCAGTCGGCTCGGTCTCCGGCGGCTGCGTCGAGGGCGCCGTGTACGAGCTCGCCACGCAGGTCAGGCAGGACGGCACTCCCGTTCTGGTGCGCTATGGCATCAGCGACGACGATGCGTTCGCGGTCGGACTGACCTGCGGCGGGATCATCGATATCTTCGTCGAGCCGGTGTCCCGGAACAGCTTCGCCGAACTCGACGCCGTTATGCAGGACATCGCCGGGGAACGGCGCGTCGGGGTCGCCACGGTCATCGAACACCCGGACCCCGCCTGGCTGGGCCGTCACCTGGTGGTGCGGCCGGACGGCTTCGAGGGCGACCTCGGATCCGAGCGGGCCAACCACGCCGTGGGCGATGACACACAGGGCCTGCTGGCCGCCGGCCGCTCCGGCATCCTGAGCTACGGCCCTGACGGGGAACGGCTGGACGCCGGGATGCGGGTCTTCTTCGCCAGCTACGCCCCGCCGCCGCGGATGCTGGTGTTCGGCGCCATCGACTTCGCCTCGGCCCTGGCCCGGCTGGGAACCTTCCTGGGCTACCGCGTCACGGTATGTGATGCCCGGGCTGTTTTTGCGACCCCGGCACGCTTTCCCGATGCGGCGGAGGTGGTCAACGCCTGGCCGCACCGCTACCTCGCCGAACAGCTGGACGAGGGCCTGGTGGACGAACGCACCGTCATGTGCGTGCTCACGCACGATCCGAAGTTCGATATTCCGCTGCTGGACGTTGCCTTGCGGGCCCCGCCGATAGCCTTCATCGGTGCCATGGGTTCGCGCCGGACGCACGCCGACAGGGTTGCCAGGCTACGGGAGGCGGGCCTGGGCGAGGACGCGCTGGCTCGGCTGCACAGTCCGGTGGGCCTCGACCTGGGCGCCCGGACCCCCGAGGAGACGGCCGTGTCCATCGCCGCGGAGTTCATCGCCGAGCAGTGGAACGGAAGCGGGGAACCACTCCGGCAGCTCGGGGAACGCATCCACCACGACGAGCAGCATTGACCGGGCACCGTTGATCGCGAACGATCTCCTGCGCTGGGGGCTGACGGCACCGCTGCTGGCAGCGGCACTCTACGCGGCGTTCCGCGCCGGCCGCAAGTCGCCGCCGGCCACCCGGGTCGGGTTTGGACTCCACGCCGCCATGATGGCGGCCATGGTGCTGATGCTCACCCCGGGATTCAGCTGGGCCGTGCTTCCCCAGATCCTTTTCTTCGGCCTGGCCGCCTGGTGGTTCATCCTCCGGGCCGTCTCCCGGCGTCCCGTGGCCCCGGCGGGGCCGGGACCGGGGCGCAGTCGCCTTCCGCGGCGAGCCGGCCCCGGGTGTCTGCTGTACGAGGCGCTGACCATGGCCGCGATGGCCTACATGCTGGCGGCCATGGACGTCCGGGGCGCCCACGGCACGCTGGCGGAGCCCGGAACCGCGGAGCTTCCGGGCAGCGCGGGACACCACGGCGGGGCCGCGGCCGGGCTGTCACTCCCCGTGCCCCTGCCGGACTCGCTTCCGGGCTGGAGCCACCAGCCCGCCCTCGTTTTGGCGGTTGCCTTCGGTGCAGCAGGAGCGGTGTGGGGCGCACTCCTGTTCCGGCGGCTCCGCGCCGATGGCGGCCAATGGAGCCGCACTTTCGCTGGCAGCGGCAGCGGCAGCGGCAGCAGCAGTCACACTGGCTGCGGCGAGGCGTTCCTGCAACTGGTGGCCGCGGCCTCGATGGCTGTTATGTTCGCGGGTCTCGCGGGGTGACACCGGACAGCGCCGCGGCCCGGTACTCCGCAGGGGCCTGGCCCGTGTGCTCCTTGAAGAGCTGGCTGAAGTAGGACTGGTTCTTGAACCCGTTGCGGTGGCTCAGGACGCTGACCGGGACATCTGCCAGGCGCGGGTCCCGCCGCCGTCGCCGTCTCGGCCCGGAACACCTCCGACGCCCCCGCTGCTTGCGTTCCTGACAGCCGCCCCGGCCCGGGAGGCCTATAGCGATGCCGGGCTGGAGGCTGTCTGATCCTGCCTAGGGAGCCCCGGTGAGGAAGCCCTGTTCCTGCATCCACTCGAAGGCGACATCCGCCGGCTCCTGGCCGTCGACGTCGACCTTGAGGTTGAGGCCCCGCATCGTTGTATCCGTCCACAGCGGGGAAATCTGCGCGAGGATTCCTTCAAGCTCCGGGTGCGCAGCCAGGGTCTCGGAGTAGAACACCGGCGCCACGTTGTAGGCGGGGAAGAACTTTTTGTCATCGGTGAGCACTGTCAGACCCAGCGCGTCGATCCGGCCGTCAGTGGCAAAAACCTCGCCGAGGGTACACACGCCGTTGTCCGTGGCGCTGTAGACGGCTCCGACGTCGTACAGGCCGATGTTGCGCTCCGGCACTCCGGACTCGGAGCCCCGGTCCAGGCCGTAGTGCTTGAGCATCGGTCCGAAGCCGTCGGGCCGGGAGTTGAACTCCGGCTCAACGCAGAACGTCCGCTGGTCAACCGGCAGCTTGGCGAGGTCGGACAAGGTGCTCAGCCCGTACTCGGCGGCGGTTTCGTTTGTCACGGCGAGCGCGTAGGTGTTGTTCAGCGGAGCCTTGGCGCCCCAGGTCAGGCCGTTGCCCAGGTCTTCGTCATGCACGGCCTGCCACTGTGCGTCCTGCTCCGGGATGCCTGACGGGTGCCCCATGAAGGACAGCCAGGCGGTGCCCGTGTACTCCCAGATGATGTCCGCTTTTCCGGCGAGCATGAGGGAGCGGGTGGGCTGGCTGCCGGGAACGTTTGTCAGGTCCGAGACCGTAAAGCCGGCGGTCCTGGCGGCGAGTACCGCCATCTTGCCCAGGATCAGCCCCTCGGTGTTGTTCCGTCCGGTGACGGTCACCTCCGCTCCCGCCGCACCCGCAACGGGCTGGATGGTGCCCGGCCCGGCGTCGGGAACGTAGGAAGCGGCCGGCGCCAGGCCGCAGCCGGTCAGGAGGGCCACGGCAGCCAGCACCATGCCCAGCGCACCGGAGCGGGCGCGCAGCGGCGTGTTTGACCCCTTGGGGGTGGTTTCCTGCCCCTTCGTCCGTCCGGCGCCTGCCGGTTGGTTCGATTCAAAAGTCAGCATCTACAGTCCCTTCGGACGGGCCACGTGTTCGACGACCCGACCCACCCAGTCGATAAACAGCGCCAGCACGGCAACCAGCAAGGATCCGACCACCAGGACGGCGGGCAGATTGAGCTGGACGCCGGTGGTGATCAGAATCCCCAGGCCACCTCCATTGATGAAGGTTGCCAGCGCGGCGGTCCCCACCAGCAGCACCAACGCCGTCCGGATACCGGCGAGCATGATCGGGACGGCCATCGGCAACTCCACTTTGAACAGGACCGAGGCAGCCGTCATGCCCATTCCGCGGCCGGCTTCCACCAGCCGCTGGTCCACGTGCTGGAGCCCCACCATGGTGTTCCGCAGCACCGGCAGGACTCCGTACAGGACGAGGGAAATGACGGCGGCCCAGAAACCGAAGCCCAGCCAGAAGGCCAGGAGCACCACGAGCCCGATGGAAGGCGCAGCCTGGCCGATATTCGCCAGGACCAGCACCGGACCGCTCAGGAAGCGCAGCTTCCGGCGGGTCAGGGCAATTCCCAGGGGAACGGCCACGACCAGCACGATCGCAGCCGACAGCAGCGTCAGCTGGAGATGTTCCAGGGTGTGGGCCCACAGGGCGGCGGGAGCCAGGGTCGTCAGTTCCGCGGGCGACAGGTCCGCGAGGAGCAGCCATCCAACGAGGAGGGAGAGGACGGCGGTGATGCCCAGGAGCTGATAGCCCAGCGCGCGCCAGGAGCGCTGGGCGGTGCCGGCATCGGCGTCGGCACCCCGGGCTGACTCGGCGTCGGGCGCCCCGGCATCCGGCGCGGCCGGCATCTCCGCCCCGGGCTGCCCGGCGTCGTGCCCGCCCGGGGTCGGCGGGCGCTGCCCCGGATGCCTCATTGTCCTGCCCGTCCTTCGCCGGCGGCCACCGGTTCTGCGGGTCCCGCTTCGCGGATGGTGCGGTGTTTGTTCCCACCGGGGCATCCAGCGAATCCAGCGCGGCCGCCTCGTGGGCCTTGGTGATGGCCGCCATAACGGTCTGGACGTCGATTACGCCCTCGAAGGCGTCCCGCCGGCCTGTCACCAGGGCCGCACCGGCGCTGGACACGAGCATGGTGTCCAGCGCATCGTTGAGCGTCGCCCGGCTGCCCACCACGGGCAGCTTCGGATCCGGGACCGGGCTGATCGTCTGCAGGCGCCCGAGCTGGCGGCGCGAAAGCCATTGCAGGGGCCGCTGGCGGGCATCGACGATGACGGCGTGGCCGTGGCCGGCCGTCGTGATGCGCTCAAGGACGTCAGCTGCGGCCTCACCGGGCCTGCCCGTGACCGCTTCGGCAAGCGGCGCGTCCCCGACCCGGGTCAGCGTCAGCTGTTTGAGCCCCGCGCCCGAGCCGATGAAGTTCTCGACAAACTCGTTGGCCGGGTCCCCGAGGATCCGTTCCGGCGTGTCGTACTGGACCAGCCGGGCGCCCTCGTCAAAGATTGCGATCCAGTCACCGAGTTTGACCGCCTCGTCGACGTCATGCGTCACGCAGACAATCGTTTTTTGCAGGTCGGCCTGGATCTGCAGCAATTCGTCCTGCAGCAGCTGCCGGGTGATCGGGTCCACCGCGCCGAACGGTTCGTCCATCAGGAGCACGGGCGGGTCGGCGGCGAGCGCGCGGGCCACTCCGACGCGCTGCTGCTGGCCTCCCGAGAGCTCCTTGGGAAAACGGTTGCGGTAGACCCCCGGATCGAGCGACACCAGCTCCAGCAGCTCGTCGACGCGGGCGGCAATCCGCTCCTTGTCCCAGCCCAGCATCTTCGGCACGATGGCGATGTTTGTCGCCACCGTCATATGGGGGAAAAGGCCCCCGGCCTGGATGACGTAGCCGATTTTCCGCCGGAGCTCGTCGCCGTTCTTTTTCGTGACGTCCTCACCGTTAAGAATGATCCGTCCGTCGGTGGGCTCGATGAGCCGGTTGATCATTTTCAGCGTGGTGGTTTTCCCGCAGCCGGACGGGCCAACGAACATCACCATTTTCCCCGCCGGAATTTCCAGGGTCAGGCCGTCCACCGCGGGCCTGGCCTGGCCCGGGTAGCGCTTGGTGACCTTGTCCAGCAGGATGCTGGCCCCTGTGATTCCTTCGGCGTGCCGCAGCTGTTCGAGAGTGGATGTTGGGACAGATTCAGACACGGATACCTCGCGGAGTTGCCAGCCGGCCGAGGCCGACCAGAAGGAGATCAAGGATGACGGCCAGAATGACGACGCCGACGACGCCGGTCACCACCGACTCGAACGAATTGGCGCCTCCCAGCCGGGAGAGGCCGGAAAAGATGAAGCCGCCCAGGCCGGGACCCAGGGCATAGGCGGTGATGGCTGCCACTCCCATCACCATCTGGGCGGACACCCGCACCCCGGCGAGGATGACCGGCCATGCCATGGGCAGCTCCACTCGCAGCAGCGTGTGGAACCGGCTCATGCCGATCCCGCGGGCGGCCTCGACGACGGCCGGGCTGATGCCGGACAGGCCGACGACGGCGTTGCGGAGGATGGGAAGGGTGGCGTAGAAAGCCACCACCATCACGGCCGGGACCACGCCGAATCCAAAGGGCGCAACAAGAAGCCCGATAAGGGCGAAGGAAGGGATGGTCAATCCGACGGCGGAGAGTGAGTTCGCAGCAGAGACCATCCGCTTATTCCGGTAGACCAGGACGGCGATCGCCACCGCCAGGACGGTGGCGAGGATCAGGCACTGGGCCACGAGACTGAAATGCTGCCAGCCGGCGAACAGGATCTGGTTTAGCCGGCCGGAAATGAAATCCACCACAAATAAGCTCTCTTTCATCTGTTGCATATCAATTCCGGGTGGACGGCAAGAGACATACGCTTTACGCCGGTTGTTTGCGGGCGGAACTCCCGTCGCTGCGCTCTATCGGCGCGCGGGAGACTCCGCCATTTCCGGGACGCCAGTTTGGCGGCGATCATTACGGACGCCGTGACAAATGCCCGGGGGCCAACGCAACTTTAGCTCTTCCGCGTTGCGGGGAACCCCAAAGCAGGCCGGATTGGCGTCCCCCGGGCCGTTTCCGGGCGCACTTGGCCGTGTGAGCTGTGTCCTTTCGCCCAACGGCGGTGGAAGCGGAATTCGCCTGGCTGGCCGCGGGACCTGGGCCGTCTGGCGGGCTGCACGGTGCGTGCCGGGCCCGCCGTCGGGCGTAAGCTCATCCCATGGCGAGATACTTCGATGTTCACCCCGAAAACCCGCAGGCGCGCTCCATCAGCCAGGCCGTGGACATCCTCCGCTCCGGCGGGCTGATCGCCTACCCCACCGACTCCTGCTATGCGCTCGGCGCCCAGCTGGGAAACAAGGAGGCGCTGGACCGGATCAGAACCATCCGCCAGCTCGATTCCAAGCACCACTTCACCTTGGTCTGCAAGGACTTTGCCCAGCTGGGCCAGTTTGTGCAGATCGACAACGATGTGTTCCGCAGCATCAAGGCAGTCACGCCGGGCAGTTACACCTTCATCCTGCCGGCGACCAAGGAAGTCCCGAAGCGGCTGCTGCACCCCAAGAAGAAGACCGTAGGCGTGCGAATCCCGGACAACGCGGTGGTTCAGGCCTTGCTGGCCGAACTGGGCGAGCCGCTGCTCTCCAGCACGCTGTTGCTGCCGGACGAGGAGGAGCCGCTGACGCAGGGCTGGGAAATCAAGGAACGGCTCGAACACGTGGTGGACGCCGTGATCGACTCCGGCGACTGCGGCGCGGAGCCGACCACCGTGGTCGACTACTCCAGCGGCGTCGCGGAAATCGTCCGGCGCGGAATGGGCGACCCGTCCCGGTTCGAATAGCGCCGGCCGGCGTCCCTACGCGGCGCCGGCGGACCCTGCGGCGTCCGAGGACCGGTTGCGCAGCCAGCGGCGGGACAGGTCCACCACCGCAAGCAGTCCCGCGAGGGGCGTGAGCACGGCAGCGGCGTAGACGAACAGCAACCAACTCAGCGTGGTCAGCAGCGTCTGGTGGTTGCTGAGCAGGGACAGCCCGCCGAAGAGCCCGAGGCCCCAGAACAGCATCACCCCGGCCAGCACCGCCGCCGCGGGAAAGTACTCGTTCGTGACAATACTTTTCAGGATGTTCAGAGTTTTCATGGACCCTCCTCGTGCCTGGCGGTGGGGAAAGTCCGCCGGGGTCAGGTCAAGTATGCGGCCCTTCGCAACCCGGTATCTGACGAAAACGCACTACGTGATGAAGCTAACTTCAGTGCCGCGGGTGCCGGCCGTCCGGAAGACGCTTTTGAGGCCTGACTCGGACCGGCGGGTGGTGGCATGATGGGCGCATGAGCCGAGTCACGTGCGACCTGACCATCTCCCTCGACGGATTCGCCGCCGGTCCGAACCAAACCCCCGCGAACCCCCTGGGCGAGGGCGGTGAGCTCCTGGGCCGGTGGATGTTCGAAGAACCCGAGTCCAACGCAGCCGCGCTCGAAGGCATCCTCGCGGCCGGCGCCTACATCATGGGACGGAACATGTTCGCCGGGCCCGGGCCCGGGCCGTGGGATGAGGATTGGCGGGGATGGTGGGGTGAGGAACCTCCTTATCACGCGCCCGTGTTCGTACTCACCCATCATCCACGCGGGCCGCTGGAGATGCAGGGCGGCACCACGTTCAGTTTCGTGACCGACGGGATCGAATCGGCGCTGGCCCAGGCACGGAAGGCCGCGGGCAGCAAGGACGTCGCCATTGCCGGAGGAGCGCAGACGGTCCGCCAGTACCTTTCAGCGGGGCTGATCGACGAGCTGCGGCTCCACACCGCGCCCGTTCTCCTGGGGTCGGGCGAGCGGCTGCTGGACGGCGTCGGGAACCTCAAGCTTGAGCCGACGGAAGTCAGCGGTACCCGCCTCGTCACCCACGTGTGTGGAGTCTCATGACTTAATGGACACTTCTGTCTCAAGTCATCGTGGACAGTGTGTCTCAGGACATCGTGGACACTCGATGGCGTTTTGCTCATCTCATGAGCGAACGCAATCTGGATATGAAGGTCCGTCATCTCGTAGCGTCGTGGCCTGAGGATGCCCCTCGGGGTTCAGTGACGGCGTTCTGCCGCAAGCACAAAGTCTCCCGGGCCTGGTTCTACAAGATCAAGGCCGCTGCGTCCGCTCAGGGCCCGATGAAGGCCATGGAGATGCGCTCCACGAAACCCCGGACCAGCCCGGCCCAAGTCACCCCGCGGATGGTCGAGTTGGTCCTGGACACGCGGGAAACCTTGAAGAGGATGGGCCACGACTACGGACCACTGAGCGTTGCCGCAAAACTGCGTCGGCAAGGTCTGGAACCACCGTCACGGGCGACCCTGGCCCGGATCTTCACCCGGGCCGGGGTCGTCGTCCCGGAGCCGAGGAAGAAGCCCCGGAGCGCCTATCAGCGGTTTGTATATCCCGAGCCGAACGGGTGCTGGCAGATCGACTCGACCGAGTGGCTGTTGGCCGGCAACACGAAAGTCGCGATCTTCCAACTCATTGACGATCATTCGCGACTGGCACTGGCATCGTTGGTAGCCACCGGCGAGACCAGCGAAGCCGCCATCCGCGTCGTATCGGCAGCCATCGCCCGCCACGGCGTCCCGCAGAAGTTTCTTTCGGACAACGGTGCCGCGCTGAACCCGACCAGACGCGGAAGGACCGGCGCGTTGGTGGAATATCTGAAGTCCCACGGAGTGGAGCCGATCACCGGCAAACCCTACAAACCCACCACCCAGGGCAAGAACGAACGCTTCCACCAGACGCTGCACAGGTATCTGAATCAACAACCGCCGGCACACACGATGGCAGAACTCCAGGCCTATGTCGACGAGTTTGACCGGTACTACAACACCGAACGTGAGCATCAATCACTGCCACCAGGCACCACCCCGCAGGAGGCCTGGTATGCAACGGCCAAAGCCACGCCACCCGAGCCGCCCAACCCTGAAATCACCGTGCCCGCCACCAGGCGCAGCGTCCAGCGACGGGTCGGGAAAAACGGTTCCGTTGCCGTCATCGGCATGCATTTCGGCATGGGTAAAGACCACGTCGGCGCGACCGTCCATGTCCTCTACGACGAGGCCACGATCATGTTCTTCGACGGGCGCGGAACGGAAATCATCACCCACCCGCGCCCCGCCCATAGGCACAAACTACGTCGGGAACAACAAGCCCCGAGGCTTCATGGCCAACCAAACGTCCACGAAGTGCTGAGACAGGAAACGTCCACGAGGTACTGAGACATCAACTGTCCACGAGGTACTGAGACATGACACTCGTCACCCACGTGCGCTATCGGGTAGTCCACTGAAAAGCTGACGCCGGCTCACCGGACATCACTCGGCGGGCGTATCGGTGCCCGCGGAGTGCCCCAGGTGGTCGTGCGTGGCCCGGGTGGTCGTGCGTGGCCCGGTACGGCCATCGGTACCACCGGCCCGGACATGCCCTAGCCTTCCTGGTTGCCGGCCGACATATCGCCGACGCCAGGCGTGCCCTCGGCGAGGGCGTAGCGCTGCAGCACCGCACCCTTCGGTGAGGCGACGACCGGCTCGATGAGTCTGAGGTTCGTCGGAACCACCCCGTCGGCAAAGACCTTCTTTCCACTGCCGAGGAGGATCGGATACACCCAGAGCGTGAGCCGATCGAAGAGCCGCTCGGCGAACAGGGTCTGCACGAAGTTGAGACTGCCGATGACGTGGATGTTCGCGTGCCGGTCGCGCAGTTCGCGCATGGCGGCGACGACATCAGGGCCGAGCAGTGTGGAGCCGGCCCACTCGAGGACGGGCGTCTGGCGCGAGGCCACGTATTTGGGGAGGCGGTTGAACAGCCGCGCGATGCCCCCGTCCGCGTGCGGCCAGTACGCGGCGAAAATATCGTACGTCCGCCGCCCAAGCAGTAGTGCATCCATCCCCGCCATCCCGGAGTCGACCTGCTCGCCGACCACCTCGTCCAAAAGAGGCGCCTGCCAGCCGCCAAACGCGAAAACGTCGTCAGGGTCCTCGTCCGGCCCGCCGGGTGCCTGCGCGACGCCGTCGAGCGTGGTGAACAGGTCGATGTGGATGAGTCCCATGCCGCGGCCCCTCTCTGACGCAACTTTCCTGCATTAAGCGCCGGAAAGTTGCTGCGGGTCAAGGGCTCGCTGGGTGCGGAATGCGGTCCACCGCCTACGGCGCAATTGGGCAACGTCCACCCAATGTCAGAGGCCGGGCTACACTGGAAGTATCGAACATGTGTTCCCATTAGCTCTGGGCGTGCCTTCCCGCTTGGAGTATGCGTTTTACGTCTAAGACATCTGTCTTTTTTACTGCAGCGACAAGATGCGCACGAGGCAGGCACCGGACGTCGCCTTCACCCGAGAACAATTCTCAATATTTCCCTATGGGGTTCCTCAAATGGCCCGCCCCGGGACCACCCGTGTCATCGCGCAGACGACTTGGGGTCTGAGGAGGAACGGTACGGAAATTCACGCTAAGGGGCTAGGCAAGTTCCACCGTCGCATGCGTCCCCACCCAGTGAACGGAGACCAGGTGTGCCTCCTGTGTTTTGGAAAGCTTGGGCTGGTTCCGCCTTCGTTAACGATGTCCTTTGCACCGGGGTTGAATGTACCGTTTAGGATACGAACGGCGGAGAAGAACAGGGTAGAGAAACTCCTCGAGGACGCGTGCATCAAACTCTCCGTTGTCGCCTCGGACATTTTCGGGGTGTCCGGCCGGAAGGTGATGGCGGCGCTCATCGCCGGCGAACGGGACCCGAGCGTCCTCGCGCAGCTGGCGCGTTCGAGGATGCGGACGAAGATCACCGAACTTGAAGAGGCGTTCACCGGCCTTTTTGATGACCACCACGCGTTCCTGCTGGCCAGGATCGACGGTATTGACGCCGACATCGCCGCGGTTGATGAACAGATCGAGGCGGAACTGGCCCCTTTCGCGGGGGCGGCAGAACGCCTGGATGAGATCCCGGGCGTCGCCCCCGTTGCCGCCGCCATCATTCTGTCCGAAATCGGGGTCGACATGTCGCGGTTCCCGACCGCGGGGCACCTGTGTTCCTGGGCAAAGTTCTCCCCGGGCATCAGCATCTCGGCCGGGAAGAGCAAGGGCAACGGTTCCACCGGGCACGGCAACCGCTATCTCGCCCGGGTCCTGGGCGAGGCCGCGGTCGTGGCCGGCAGGACGGATACCTTCCTGGGCGAACGCTATCGAAGGCTCGCCCGAAGGAGGGGCAAGACCCGAGCCATTGTCGCCGTCGGACGTTCCATTCTTGTCATCGTCTGGCACCTGCTGCAGGATCCGGAGGCCCGGTTCCGTGACCTCGGCGCCGATCACTTCAGCCGCCGCACCAACCCCGACACCACCAAACGCAACCACGTCCGCCAACTCGAAGCCCTCGGCTACACCGTCACCCTCACCACTGCAGCCTGACACCCAATTTTCATCACCCATCCGGCCGTCCTCGCCCCCGGCCCCCACACGCCCCGACCACAGCAACGTCACCTCATTTTCGGACTAGCCCCCCGTCACCGGGCATTTTCGTGGGCCGGTCATACGGGAATCGGCCAACCCCGGAAGCACGGCGATCATAGTGTGGAAATTTTGGGTGGCGCTTGCGCCGCTGAACGACCGACTAACGGACAGCGGCATGAGAGCTGCGGCGCCGAAGGAGCGACCAGTCGGTGACGGCTTGGCAAGAATTATTCAAAGATGCTCGTTACACTTTCGACGTTGCCGGACATTAACGGGTATGAGCTTTCAAACAGTCCGGGAGGATAGAGCGGATTTGGAACGGGAAAAGCGTTTCTTGATTGCGCATGCGGCCGCCCACGACCGGATCTACCGCTATCTCCGCCGACGAGCTGAGAATGCGGCTACTGCCGAAGACCTGTGCGCAGAGGTATTTCGGATTGCTTGGGAGAAATCGACTGACAGCGAATCCTTGTCCGTGATGGTTCTTTTCGGCGTTGCTCGTAACGTTCTCCGCAACCATGACCGGTCGTCAATCCGCGCCGCGAAGCTCATAGGCGAACTACGGCCGCCTGAGCAACACGGCGACGCAGAAGCCTGTTCGCAGGAGTATCCCCTTCGAGAAGCCCTGCATCGATTGAGCCCGGAAGACCGTGAAGTTCTGCTCCTGAAGTACTGGGACGGCTTCAGCTCCAGGGAGATATCCGACTTACTGAACACCAGCGCCACGGCTATCCGGATGCGCCTGCACCGAGCCCGTAAAGCACTGGCCCACCTATTACAAACAGAGGGGGCAGAACAATGAACCAGAAAACCTTAGACGAGCGGATACGGCACCATCTGGCTGCTTCGGATCCAGCCGTACACATCACGGAGCAGGAACTGGCCATGAGCAGGGAGCGTTCCCTCAGAGCCCCCCGGACCACAGAGACAAACTCTTCAGACGAATACTTCGCGACTGGCAGCCCGGCGCACTCATCGACCGTCGTCTCGCTGTCCGTTAAGCGGCAACGGCGGAGGCGGAAGTGGGTTACTTCGGTAGCTGCAGCAGCCGTTCTCGCTGGGCTTGTTGCCGGCGACATCGTAGGGCTGGCCGGCTGGCGAGGAGGTGCCACCGCTGAAGCCGCTGACGTTCTCAATACGGCGGCGGAAACGGCAATTACCAGCACCGATCCCGTCGTGAATCCAGGCCAGTATCTGAGGATCAGAAGCACCAACGTTTGGTCGACGGAAGACTGGCCCGAGGACGGTTCCAAATACCAGTGGCTGGATACAGAAAAGATGGATATGTATATCCCGGCTGACCGGACTTCGGAGTGGGTGTGGCTGCGTTCGGGGCGCGTGCCTACAACGTTCTTCGACGACAAGGCACGAAATTACGTCCAGGAGCAGGGCATTCAAGCCCATCCGGAGACGCTGCGGGCGCCAAAGGGAGAGTTCTATGGCCAGCAAGGCGGCACGCTCACCACGGATATGTCTGCCTTCCCCCGAGACCCTTATCGGCTCCTGAACCACATCTACATACGAACCCTGGGTGCAGGGCAATCAGTGGACGGAGAAGCGTTGGTCTTCATCGCTGATCTCCTGCGAACGGGACTCGTCCCTGCGGATCTGCGCGCCGCACTGTACAAAGCCGCGGCCATGATTCCCGGGGTGACAATTATGGAAGGGCAAGCGAACCTCGACGGTCGAACAGGCGTAGCCATCGGGCGGACAGAAGGCACTCTTATGCGCCAAGAGATAATCATCGATCCCAAGACGGGCCAGCTGATCGGGGAACGCGAAGTCCTCACGAAGGATTACGGCGTGATGCCAGCGGGTACTCCCATCTCCTGGACTGCCGTAGAAACCTCAGTGTCAGATACAGCTCCCTGAAAACAGTCTGCTGATGAATGGCCCACCTTGAAGCGGTCGAATAATGGATCTTTCCGATCGTCATTTTTACAACGTCCGGTAAAGGGTCCGGTAAAGGATCCCCAAATGGCTCCAGCCGCGGCGGCGGGGTAGCCCTTTTCCGCACCGATCAACAGCATGAGGTGTGGCCACGCCAAGTGAAAGTTCAAAGTTGATCAGGCGCCTAACGGTCGTCGTGCTCAGTCTTCCTCTTTTCGCTACGTCTTGCGCCGGAACGGGGCCTGCGGGTCGGGGCGGCGAAACTCCCCAGCCGCCCACGCATGAGTCGGCGCCAAGCCAACCGCCCACTGGCTCACTGGTCAGTCCTGAAGCTGCGCCGGCTGACGGAGCGATCGCTCATGCTGCCAGCACGCCGAGTCGGGAGCTGGCAGGGGATGCTGAATTCGCCTCAGTCGAAGTGATCAACGGGAACCGAATTATCGTTCATTGGCACGGCCCGGTGGGCGCGAAGCTGCGGGACCTACTGGCCCGGTTTCCGAGCGTCGACATTTCAGTCCAGCCCGCCGACTGTTCCCCTGAGCAACTTAGCGATTTCGCCAGCGAGCTGTTGGCCTCAGACCCTGCTGTGAACATCACTTCGGTATCGCCTGATGGGTCGCACCTGACCCTCACGCTGGATGAATCAGTCAGGGCCGCATCGGACGTCGCCGGCCTGGAGCGGAAGTACTCGCAGGCAGCTGGGTGCCCGGTCAAAGTGGAATTCGGGGGTATTGCCCCACTCGGCGGGTAATCCACACCCAATACGGAACGTCGTAAGGCATACCCGACCGCCACCCTCGACAAAAGTTATCTGCAATCTCCGCGCGGTGTCCGCTAAAGGTTCCCCACCGGCCGGCAGTAAATGCCGTTTCCTGCTGGCCCCTCTAACGGGACGCGTGGTGGCTGCACAACAATAATCTTCGAGAATCGCCAGGACGTTCTACGCTTAGGCACCAAGCAGCGTCAGAGAAGTATCTGAATTGGGGCAACGTGACGGACGGCACCGACAACAACTCTTGGCGGACCTTCGGCTGGATCATAGTACTGGTGGTTGTGGGGTTCATCTTGGCGGGGTTGTGGGCCATGACAACGGTTATGCCAGCAAAATCGTGGCCGTAGAGGGTTCCTCTAACGGACCTGCTACTGAGACAGGTCAAAAGATCCTTCGTTACGCTTTGTTCGAGCATCCTGCTTGGCGAGACCGAGGTCCCAGCGGCATCATCGCGATGCTCGCCGAGGAACTCAAGAAAAGTTGAGGGCCGGATAGGCGGAGTTCAGCGTGTGTCGCTAGCAGCCTCTCCCGGCGCACAAAAGGACCCCGGGAATTCTCTGCGGGTCCTTTTTGCGTGTCCCTGGACCGGTCAGAGGTTGCTTTGCCACATAGCGACAAACCGCGGCAGAGATTTCCCCACAGACGAAGCGTTTGCCAGTACGATCGTGTTCGCGGGCGGGGCCTTCCAGAACTGCACCAGGTGCCTTTCCTTTGACTCTTCCACGACGATGTCGTAATCCAGGTCCCTGCCTACGGCGTGAAGCCGGGCCCGATAACTGCCCGCCTCCGCCGCTGACATGAACCCGACCTCGTGCGTGTCCGCGCCAGTGGGCTGGTTGAAGTACACCTTGCCTTCCGGGATGACCAGGGACACGTCCGCAACGTCTGGGCTGCCGCGGAGATCTCGGACAGTGGGCCCTCTTAAAATGGGGGTCTACCGAAAGTAGAGATCAGCATGACCGCATCACGTAAGCGATTTACCCAGGAGTTCAAGGACGAGCTGTGCCGCGAGGTGATCACCACGTCCAAGCCGATCAAGGACGTGGCCACGGCGTACGGTGTCGGCCCCGAGACGCTCCGCAACTGGCTGGTCAAGTACCGCGAGGCCAACGGCGGGACAGAGGTGGATCTGACGGTCTCGGAACGGGCCCGGCTGAAGGAGCTCGAGCGTGAAGTTCAAGAGCTGCGGGCGGAGACTGCCTTCCTGAAAAAAGCCAGCGCTTACTTCGCGCGGGAGCAGCGGTAGTGAGCAAGTATGAATTCATCGATTCCCAAAAAGCTGAGCCCGCCAATCTAAACTCGGTGGTGAAAATGTGCCGCTGGCTGGCCGTCTCAACCTCCGGTTTCTATCACTGGGCCACCCGTCCGCAATCTGCCACCTCGGGGCGCCGGCAGGCCCTGACGGCACGGATCCAGCACTTCTTCGAGGAGTCCGAGGGCACCTACGGGTACCGGCGGATCCACGCCGATCTCGCCGCGGAACAGACCGAGTGCTCGCCCGAGCTGGTGCGGCAGATCATGCGCCACCAGGGCCTGGTGGCCTGTCAGCCACGCCCGTTCCGCATCACCACCGAGGCTGACGCTGAGGCAGCCGCGGGCATGCCCGACCTCGTCAACCGGGACTTCACCGCCGACCGCCCCGGAGTGAAGTTCGTCGGCGACATCACCTACATCCACACCTGGCAAGGGTTCGTCTATCTCGCCACCGTCATCGACTGCTACTCAAAGAAAGTCGTCGGCTGGTCCATCGCCGATCACATGCGCACCGAGCTCGTGACCGATGCGCTTAGGAACGCCGCCGCGACAACCCGGATCGAGCCGTCCGCGATCTGGCACTCCGACCGGGGCAGCGTCTATACCTCGACGGATTTCAGGGCCCTGGTGGCCGGCCTCGGTATGCGCTCCTCGATGGGACGCACCGGCGTGTGCTGGGATAACAGCATGGCCGAATCGTTCTTCTCCGCCCTGAAAAACGAGCGTGTCTACCGGACCGTTTACGCGACCAAATCACAAGCCCGGAGCGACGTCATTCGCTACATCGAGGGGTTTTACAACAGCCGGCGCCGTCACTCCGCGCTGGGTTACCGGCGGCCCAACGAAGTCCACTATGGTTATCAACAGCCAGCCTTGGCAGCGTAGAAGAATCCACTAATTCCGCTGTCCGAAATCACCGCAGCAGCTCAGTCCTCCCATCCGGGGGTGACCGTTTCCGGCTCGCGATCAAGGACCTCGATCGTCAGGTGGATGGGTCCGCCGTAGATTCCGGTGAAGACCAAAGGCACTCTGAGCGTTGGTGGTGTCTTGCCGCTTTGTGCCGCTTTGAGCGCCTCGATGGGATCTTTAGGTTGAGGCGGTTCCACGACCAGGTCGACAAGGTGGCTCCATGCGTTGATGTTGGAGGCCCCTGATTGGATCACAAGCCTTGTCCTTTCAGGCGATGTGCACGTAGAACGGGTCCGAGTCGGTGACCCGCATCGGGGCGTACAGGACGAGTATTTCGGACAGAAGCCGTCGACGTCTGTGGAATGCTACAAACCATGAACCTGATACTGGTGATCATACGTGTTGTCGTCGGAGTCAGCGCTGCCGCGTATGGGGCGAGGAAGCCGCGCGGAAGGGGGGAACCTTTTGACACGAGGCGCAGAATCTCCCTCGCCATAGCTTTGCTTGGTTTGCTCCTGGTTCTCTGGGGCGCGGTACTGACAAGCACGGGAGCCTAGCCAGCAGCACCGGCAGAATACGGCACCTCTCAGATGTGATGCACCACCGGATCCCACGTGCGTCTGCACTGTCCCGTTCAGGGTTCCCCATACGGAACGGCAAAATCACCATTTCAAGCTGCGACTTAACCGCCATTCCGGGCTAACAGTTACATCTACAGAGAATGATCAAGGACATCACCAGCACCTACGTCGTCAGGGTGTCCGGCGATTCCATGGAGGGCGCCGGGATCAGCGACAGCGACGAGCTGATCGTCAACCGGGCCCTCGAGCCCCGCGACGGCTGCGTCGTCGTCGCTGTCCTCGACGGCGAGCTCCAGTCAAGCGGCTGCGCCTCACTGCTTCAGGCGGCGTGCTTCAGGCGGACAACCCCCGCTACCCGGATATCAGGGTCCCTGCCCTGTCGGACCTGGTCGTCTGGGGCGTCGCCACCCGCCGCCTGCACCATGTCTAGGGCCCGGACCGGCCGGGTCAGCATCGCCCTTGTCGATGTGAACTGCTTCTACGCCAGCGCAGAACGCGCCTTGACCCCTCCCTGGAGGGCCGCCCCTTGGTCGTCTTTTGTGTACGACTGGACAGTGTCCGTTCTCTCTGGTCACCGTCCAACCCCGCTCGCTCCACTGGTCCCCCGCCGTCGCCCCTCGGCCCCGTGATCCCGAGTCCTGAGAAGGCACCTCGGATAGCGCCCAACGTCCCTCCCTCGAAGGCCCCGAAGACAGTCAATCCAGCCAGGGTGCCCCTCAACCGCGCCGACTCCTGCTCCCGCATAGGCCCCCAAGCGGAATTTGTCAAGGTGAATGAGGCCAGTGGGAGTTAGGCTGCTGCTTTTGTGTCGGTCTTCTCGGCTGGTTTGTTGATCCAGGCGGTGTTGGGGATGGCCATGATCTTGGGGTCGTTGTTGGTGGTGAATCGTTCGGGTGTTTTTGCCCGTGCGGCGGCAAGGGTTTTGGCCCGTTCAAGGGCTTTGCCCGCGGCCAGTCCGTAGTGCACGTCTGCCGGTGTATTGAGGCCGATGCCGGTGTGGCAATGGGTGTGGTTATACCCGTCGACGAAGGAGCTTATGAAGGCCCTCGCGTCAGGCAGGGACCCGAAGCGTTCGGGGAATATGGGGGCGAACTTCAGCGATTTGAACCAGGCCTCACTGTACGGATTATCGTTGCTGACCCGGGGCCGGGAATGGGACCGGGTGACCTCCAGGTCCGAGAGCAGCGCGGCGACTGTTTTGGACGTCATGGAGGTGCCACGGTCGGCGTGGACGATCTGCGGGATGCCGTGGATACCGAAGATTTCCTTCATCATTTCCACCGCCAGTTCCCCGGACTCGTGGGCATGGACGTAGGCGCCCACAATGTAGCGCGAATAGATGTCGATCATGACGTAGCAATCGTAGTATTTGCCCTTGACCGGGCCGGCGAGCTTGGTAATATCCCAGCTCTTATGCCGACGTCGGCATAAGACGTGTTATGCCGACGTTGTGATTATGCCGATGTTGGTCTGCGATCCCAGGTTCCAGGCGGTGGACGGGGTGAAAAGGTCGGCATAATCACAGCATCGCGAGGAAGGCCAGGACGGTGTCGGGGGGCTGGTAGCGCACCGTAGCCGCGATGCCGGGTGGGGTGACTTTCGCGATCGCTTCCTCCTTCACGGTCATGTCGGCGTGGAGGTAGATGTTTGTCGTGAAGATCTGTTCGTGGCCGAGCCAGAGAGCGATGACGGTGGTATCGACGCCGGCGTGCAGCAGCCGCATCGCGGCGGTGTGGCGCAGCGTATGCATGGTCACGTGTTTTCCGACCAGCGAGGGGCAGGACGTTGCAGCCGTGGTGATGGTGTGGTGGATGCGGTGCTCGATCGCGTCACGGCTGAGACGTCGGCCAGTGCTGGTGGTGAACAGCGCGGCATCGGCGGGGCCACTGTGTTCGACGATCCATTCATTCATGACGGTGACGGTGGCTGGCAGCAGCGGTGTGCGGCGTTCTTTGCGGCCCTTGCCGAGGCAGTGGACGTGCGCGCCGACACCGGTGTGGACGTCTGCGATGGTGAGCCCGATGATCTCGCTGATGCGCAGTCCGGTCTGGATCGCCAGGGTGAACATTGCATGGTCGCGGCGGCCGGTGCGGGTGTCTTGGTCGCAGGCGCGCAGCAGTGCATCGGCTTCGCTGGGGTCAAGCCAGGTGACGATGTTGCGGTGCATTCTCGCGGTCGGGATCGCCAGGACGCGTTGGATCACTTCGGCATGCTCGTGGTGGCGCAATGCGGCGTAACCGAACAAGGAGTGAATCGCGGCTAGGCGGGCGTTGCGGGTGCGGAGGCTGTTGCCCCGAACTTCCTCCAGATAGTGGAGGAACCCGGTGATGGTGTCGGCATCAAGATCGCTGATTTCCACCAGTGAGGGCGTCTTGTCTTTCAGATCGCAGACGTAGCCGAGAAGCAACGTGAACGTATCGCGGTAGGCCGCGATTGTGTTGCCGCTGGCCTGGCGCTGGGTGACCAGCCGGTCGGTGAAGAACGCTTGCAGCAGCGGGGCGAGACTGCTCATGATTCTGCCTGTTCCCGGGTGTTCGCGGCATCAAGGCGGGCGGCAGCGTGAGCGAGCAGTTCGGGAACGGCGCTCAGATACCAGTAGGTATTCGCCGGATCGGAATGGCCCAGATAGATCGACAGGGCGGGCATCTTCGCGGCAACATCGGCCCCGTCGCGATACCAGCCCAGCAGCGTGTTCACCGCGAACGTATGCCGCAGGTCGTGCATCCGTGGCTGCCGCGCCGCAGTGCGTAGTCCTGCGGCAGTAGAAGCGTGCACCCAGTTATCGCGAACAGTTGCGTATTTCAACCGTTCGCCGTCTGCGTCGGTGAAGAACGCTGGCCTGCGACCGTGGTGCTGGTCATCGCGCCAGTGAGCATAGCGTTCGAGTGCGGCAGTGGCGGTCGGGTGGAGCGGAACCAGCCGTGGGTCGCGCCCCTTTCCCCGACTGATCAGCAGCACTCCGGCATCCAAATCGGCGCTGTCCCTGTCCAGTGCGAGGGCCTCCCCGACCCGTAGTCCTGTGGCCGCCAGCAGCGCGAACAACACCGGGTAAGTCTGCGCCCGACTCCTGCCCTCCAGGGTGGCGGCTGCGCGGATCACCGCCGTGATTTCAGCGGAACAATATATGTAGGGACCCTGACGATGCACGGGGCCGGCGAAGATCCCGCGGGGCGGAACCTCGTGGATCGGGTTCAGGGCGTGCATGTAGTCGGCGAACCCACGGACGGCGGTCATCCGACTCGACGCCCGGGTCCTCGGCGCGGCCGTCACCCCGGCCGGCGGGAGACTGCACCAAGTGATTGCCTCGGTGACGGTGATAACCTCGATGCCCGCGGCCGTGAGGTGTGTGGCGAACTGGTGCAGCAGGTGTTCAGGCCAGGTAAGGCGGGCGCCGAGCTGGCGGCGCAGGCGCAGATAATCGGTGACTTTCTCGTTCCAGGTCATGACAGTTCACCCCCGGCCGGCCAGGGCCGGGCCAGCTCTCGTAACCGGATCACGTCCACCCGGGCGTAGTTCGCCGTCGTCGCGGGATCCTCGTGGCGGAGTACTTGCCCGATCGCGGCCAACGGCACTTCGGCGGCAACCATCGCCTCGGCCAAACTGTGGCGCAGCTGGTGGGGCCCGAATGTCTCCAAATCCGCGCGGGTGCAGGCACGGGTCACGATCGCCCAAACCCCCGGAGAGCTTAGCCGTCGTCGCGGAGCACGGATGGTGCAGAACACTTCCCGCAAGTCCGCATCGGCCGGACGGGCATGCATCAGATAGTCCACCACCGCGGCGCCGACCTCGGCTGGCAGCGGAAGGCACTCGAGTTTGGCGCCCTTGCCGCGGATGAGGACCTCGCCGTGGCGCCAGTGAATGTCTTCCAGCTGCATTCCGGCCACTTCCCCGGCGCGGAGGCCGAGCCGGGCTAGCAGGAGGATTACCGCATATTCGCGCCGCCCCGCAGCTGTGGTCCGGTCACAGCCCTGCAGGAGGGTGTCGATCTGTTCCGCGCTGGCGCCCAGCGGAAGAAGGGAGGGCAACGGTTCCCGAATCACCAGCGTCGCTCCGGTCAGATCACGGTCGAGCTCGCCGGTGATGAAACAGAACCGCAGAAAGGCCCGCAGCGCATAGCCGAACTTTTTCACCGACGCAGGTGCCCGCCCCACTCCCTCCTCCAGCAACGCGCGCGTGACGTCGGCACCGCTCAACCCGGCGAACCCCTCGGACGGACAATGTGTCTTCAGGAACCGCCGGACCCGCACCACATAAGCTGACGTGGTGCGCGCCCCGATACGACGCTCCGTCAGAAGGTAGCGCTCGAACCGGACCAGCACCGCCGGATCCTCCGGCGGCCGGGGTGGAGACGCTGCCTCCGCGGTGATCATCCCTGACTCAGCCAGCCAGCCCAGCAACGGGCGCAGCGCCTTGCGGGTGAACAACGCGGTATGTGTCGCTTTGCGTTCGGCGAGGAATGCATCGACCTGCACCACCGTCAGATCGCCAAGGCGCATGCTTCCCGCCTCGAGCCACCGGCTCAGATGTGCCAGCAGATGGAACTGATTCACAATCGATGCCGGGGTGAATCCCAGCCGCAATAGTTCGGCCTTGAATCCCTCGGCGTGTTTCTGCAGCGGACCGTGGATCTGGACCCGGTCCGCTCGTGTTGTCGCTGTCATCGTGTGCTCCTTGTCTGCCCAATAGTTGAGAAGACAAGCCGATCACCACAGCGTGATTATGCCGACCTTTTCACCCCGTCCACCGCCTGGAACCTGGGATCGCAGACCAACATCGGCATAATCACAACGTCGGCATAACAGGTAAAAACTTGCCCGGGGCCGGTCGCGACCAGCTCCGGGACGGCCCGGGCCGGGTGGCGTGCCTGTCGGCGGCGTTCCTTGACCTGCCGGTTCTCCTCCAGGACGCGGTAGAACGTGGAGATTGAGCATAAATAGGTGCCTTCATCCAGGAGCCGGGCATAGATCTGCACCGGTGGCAGGTCGATGAAATCCGTTGAGTTCACGGTCGCCAGGATGTGGGCGCGCTCTGCCACTGAGAGCCTATTTGCCGGTGCCGGGGCAGGCAGCGGGTCTTCCGCCGGGGTTCGGCGTTTGCGGGTCGCTGTGGCCCTGGGGACCCCGGCAATCACGGCCGCCTCCCTGGTTGGGATGTCCGCGCCGGTGAGGGCGGTGTAGGCGCCCATCAGGGTTTCTTGTACCAGGGCTGCTGCTCCGCGCTTTCGGAGATATCCTCCAAAAGCAGTCGTGCTTTTTCCATGATCGATAACGCAGCTTCAGTCCGTGCCAGCTTGCGTTCGCTCACCTCCAGCTGCCGGCGTAGACGCCCGATTTCTGACTGTTCAGCAGTGGGTTTGCCGATCTTATCCCCGGGCTTTTTGCCCTCCAGGATGCCGGCGTCGCGGAGCTTGCGCCACTCGGTGATTTGGGAGGAATACAGGCCCTCAGCGCGCAGGTATGCCCCGCCGCCGGTGCCGTCGTCGCAGGCCCGCTGGTAGGCGTCCAGATGGGCCAGTTTTTGTGCCGGGGTGAAGGACCTGCGAGGGGTCGGGCCGCCGGCGCGGGGGCCAGAATTGCTCATGGACCCATCTTCCCGCACCGGGGAAATCGTGGAGATAGACATTGGTGATGTTCCTGATTCTCGCCCTACAGATTAAGCGAAGTTGCTATGAGCCACTGGCCTCATCCAACCCTGACGCGTAGGGAAGTCGCGCCACCGATTACTGTAGGAGCCACGGACCTCGCTGTGGTGTGCGGACGCAACCCAGTAGTCAAGGCGGGACTGTGGAAATAACGGTGTATCCGGCGTGTAGAGCCGGATACACCGTCCCCTTGACAGGGAACATCCAGTGCGCGGCCCAGCTATATGAGAGCAAGAGGATCTGGTGAGTTATCTGCACTTTCTGCCGCGCGGCGCCCTCGTTGGTTGAACTCGTGGGAGTAGGCATAGGGATGCAGGACGATCACTAATTCCGATGCCGAAGGCGGTGCCGAATGTCCGAGCAAGAGTTTAGAAGCGGGGTCCAGCAAGGTCTGTCCGACGGGACGCTGGAGCTGGTCAGGTTGGGTCGATACTGGTCCAGGCACAGAAGAGCCATATGTGCTTCTTGATCCCGGCGGGCAAGTGGTCGATGAGGTGGGCTCTTGGATGAAGTATCTTGCCTCTGCAGATCACAGCCCACGCATGATCCGCTCGTACTGCTATGCCTGCCTGACGTGGTTCCGTGTTCTGTGGATGCTGGACACTCCATGGGATCGGGCGACTGTCGCGGAGACGGCTGCGATGGTCGGGTGGCTTCGGAATGCGCCCAATCCACAGCGTCGAGCGGGCTTAGCTGGTGCTGCCGTTAGTGCACGACGGTGAAGCTCACCAGGGTGGCCCCTTCGCCTTCTGCAAGGAGGGCGAGGGCGGTACTGGTGTCCGCCGGAAAGATTTGATCGGTGATGGTCGCCGTGCCGTCCTGGGCGAAGACCTCGACTGAACAGCGGTCCAGAAACATCCGAAGCCGTATCCGGCCATCTTCCAACGGCACCGCAACCCGCTCTACTGACGGAAATGTCTTGTGGAATCCGACGTTGCCGGATTCGGTGCGGTCCAGGCTGAGTTCCCCCGTCGCGGAGTCATAGGCCAGGACTGTGCGCTCCGCGCCTGCGGAAGAGACATCCGATCCAGCCTTCCGCTGCGGGTCGCCCCGGAGCACGATGCCGACCCTTCCGGCAGGCCCGGGCTCGAACTCGGCGTCGATCCTCAGTATTTCCCCGGATACGTCGTCGGGAAGCCATGTCAGGCCGGGGTTCAGCCGTTGCCGGCCCAGGGTCAAATTCTCCGTCCCATGGCCTTCGAAAGGGTCAATTGCCTCCTGTACCAGCACGGGACGTCCGCTGCGGGAAACCAGCTTCACTTCCCGGGCAAGGGACATCGCGCTGCGCCAGCCGTCGGAGGGTGTTGCAGCGGCGTACTGCCAGTTGTTCATCCAGCCGATCATGAGCCGGCGTCCGTCCGGGATGTTGTTGAAGGATACGGCGGCGTAGTAGTCCCGGCCCCAGTCGAGCCAGCTGTAGTCGGCCATCCGGGTGTCATCAGCCTGAACGCTTTCCGTGACGGTGGTTTCAGAATGGAACGTCACGCCGTCGAACGTTCCGATGAAGTACTGGCCGCCGGAGCCGCCGGCGATGCCGCCCGGGCTAAGGTTCACCACCAACACCCACCGGGTGTTGGAGGCGTCACCGTCCACCGGCAGTTCAAACAGGTCCGGACACTCCCACACACCTCCGGTGGCGTTCGCCGGGCCGAAGGTGCTGAGGTATTCCCAGGACAGCAGGTCCGGTGAGCTGTAGAGCACGACTTCGCGTCGGGCTGCTTCGACGGCGACCATGACCCAGTAACTGCCGGCGTCGCCGTCGTACCAAAAGACTTTCGGATCCCGGAAGTCAGCAGAGGTCCTGTCAAGCACGGGATTCCCGCTGTACTTCATCCACGTAGTGCCGTCGTCCGTGCTGTAGGCGAGGGACTGGGCCTGGAGGCCGGCCAGGGGCGAGCCGGAGGTGTAGGCGCTCGTATAGATCGCCACGAGGGGCGGGTTGTCGGGGGTGCCGAAACCGCTCGTGTTATGGACATCCACAACAGCCGAGCCGGAATAAATGCTCTCCTGCTCGTCGCACGGGATGGCAACAGGATGCTCGGCCCAGTGGTGCAGGTCCGCCGAGGTGGCGTGGCCCCAGGACATGTTCCCCCACGTGTCGCCGTCCGGGTTGTGCTGGTAGAAGAGGTGATAGACGCCGTTGGAGTAGACCAGCCCGTTGGGGTCGTTGAGCCAGTTGCGCTGCGCGGAGTAGTGCCACTTGGGCCGGTACCGGCAGTCGAGGTCGGCGGTTGTGTTCATGGGAGTATTTGTCTTTCGCATTAGGGGCAAGCCGGGTCAGCCCTTGACGCCGCTGGAGGCGATGCTGTTGATGAAGGAGCGCTGGAATGCGATGAACAGCACCACCACCGGGACGGTGATGAGGGAGGCATAAGCCATGACTTCGCCCCAGGAGACGTTGAGCTGGAAGAAGTACTGGATGCCGATCATGACCGGTCGGAGCTCCTCGGACTGGACCACCATGAGCGGCCACAGGTAGGAGTTCCAGGCGGGCAGGAACGTCAGGATCGCCACCGTGGCTGTCGCTGGGCCTGCCAGGGGCATCACCACCAGGCGGTAGATCTTGAACCAGCCGGCGCCGTCAATCCTCGCGGCCTCATCCAGCTCCTTCGGGATCGACTCAAAGTACTGGTGGTACAGGTAGATGGAGAACGCATTAGCGATGAAGGGGATGATCTGAACCTGGTAGGTGTCCAGCCAGCCCTTCGAGATCTCGAGACTGAACCCGTTGAGCTCAAAGTACGGCAACTGGTTCACCCACCACACCAGCGGCAGCGCCAGCGTCTGGAAGGGCACGATCAGCGTGGCCAGAATCGCGGTGAACACTATGCGCTTGCCGCGAACCTCCATCCGGGACAAGGCGAAGGCGCAGAGGCTGTTGATGAAGATCCCCAACACCACCGTCACAGCAGAGATCCCGATGGAGTTGATCAGGAAGCGGGCGGCCGGCACACGGTCAAACACGGCACCGTAGTTGTCGAACGAGATATTGCCGATCGGCAGGAACGCTGCCACCGAGGACATGTCCCCGAAGATCTGCTGGTCCGGCTTCAGCGAGGACACCACCATGAACACGAGGGGGAAGGCGGCGACGACGGCAAACAGGATCCGTACCGCCATGGTCCCTGCACTGCTGAGACTCTTGGACTTGAGTGTCTCTTTCATGTCAGTCCTTCTCTCGGGTCAGGTAGCGCTGCACTGCGGAGATCAGCAGCACCAGGACGAAGAATACGAGCGAGATGGCCGAGGCGTAGGATGTTTCCTGCTGCTTGAAGCCGGAGCGCACCGCCTCGAAAATGATGGTGGTGGTGGAATCGAGCGGCCCGCCCTGGGTCATGACGCTGACCTGGTCGAAGAGCCCGAGCGCCTGGATGGTGATGGTCACCAGGATCAGGGTGCGGGTGTGCTTGAGGCCCGGCCAGGTCACGTAGCGGAACTGGTGCCAGCGGCTGGCCCCGTCCAGCTGGGCCGCCTCGTACAGTTCCCCGGAGATGCTTTGCAGGCCGGCGAGCCAGATGATCATGTGGAAGCCGGCGGCCTGCCAGATCGACAGGATGATGATGGCCGGCATGGATGTGGCGGGATCGTTGAGCCAGTCCGGGCCGTCGATCAGGCCGAAGCTGGCCGCGGACAGGAACTCATTGATTAGCCCGTCCTTGCGGTACATGAACAGCCACAGCAGGGACACCACCACCATGGACGTCACCACGGGAAGGAAGTACAGGGTGCGGAAGAAGTTCACCCCGCGGAACTTCTTGTTGATCAGCAGCGCCATCGCCAGGGCAAGGCCGGACTGGACGGGCACCACCACAACCGCGAAGTAGCTGACGTTCAGCAGTGCCCGCCAGAACGTGGGATCCGTGAAGAGCCGGACGAAATTGTCCGTACCGACAAACTCAACAGGCCGCGGCGACACAAGGCGGGCGTTGGTGAATGCCAGGCCGAAGCCCAGGATCGCCGGGAGGAACACGAAGGCGAGCAGGAGGACCGCAGCCGGGGCGATCATTGCCCACCCGCTGAACTGCTCGCGCAGGTAGCGCGGCCTGCGATGGGGTTTGCTGGGCGGTGCGGCCGGGGCCGGGGCCGCCACGCGGCGGCCAGGAGTAGGGGGAAGATGGGTGGTTGTCATGGGATTCTCCGTTGACAGTCGGGGCCGAGAGGTCCGACGACGGCGGCGGTTGAGCACCGCCGTCGCCGTTCCGTTCGGCTGCCGCCGGCTAGTTCTTGTAGCCGCCGTTGGACTTGATGTTGGCGTCAATCGCCTTGACCGCCTTATCCAGGGCCGGCTTGGGGTCAGCGCCGGCCAGGATGTCCTGGACAGCCTTGCCGTATTCGGTGGCGATGAACGGGTAAGCCGGGGTTTCAGGCCGCAACACCGCGTACTCGCGGGAGAACTCCATGAAGATCCGGTTGGCACCGCCCTCGGCAAACGCGGGAATCAGGGCCGCGGCTTCATCGGTGGCGGGGATGCCTCCCGTTGCCTTGATGACGGCAGCCACGTTTTCCGGCTTCAGGGAATAGGACAGGTAGTCCATCGCGGCATCCGTATTGTTGCAGCCGCTGGTGACGCCCCACTGCCAGGAAGCTCCGCCGATCTTGGGACCGTTGCCCAGGTCCACCGTGGGCATGACCACCAGCTCATCTCCCAGGGCGGCCCGGGCCTTGTCCCCTGCCCAGGAACCGGTGTAGAGAAGGCCGCTCTTGTTGTTCAGGAAGTCCTGGGTAGAATCTTTCCCGCTCTTCGTCGCCATGAAGCCCTGGTCCGCCAGACCGCGGAACCACTTGGCCCATTCGACAGCCTTGTCACCATTCAGGGCTCCGTCAGCCGACTGGTAATCCTTGCGGTTGATCAGGTCCCCGCCGAAGGACTGCAGGAACGGCGAGTACGCATAGGGCAGCCACTCACCCGTTCCGGCAGTACCCATGTCCAGCGGGTAATCCCACTTGCCCAGAGCCTTGAGCTTGGTCAGCGCGTCCTGGAACTCGTCCTTTGTCCATGGCTTCTCAATGGTGGCGACGCGGACGCCCGCCGCAGCGAGATCAGATTTGCGGGCAAACATGGACAAAGCGACGTCGCCGTATCCAACCGCATAGGTCTCGCCCTGCCACTTGGCCACCGTGCTGGGAAGGTTCTTGGAAAGGTCCGCGGAGAGCTTGAGTGGGGCCAGGTACTTGGCCCACGCCCAGTTGGGAACGTTGGGCCCGTCAATATCCACGATGCAGGGAAGTTTCCCGGCTGACGCGGCCCCAACGACGGAATCGTTGTAGGACTCCTGCGGGAAAGCCTGCACCTTGATCTGCGCCTTCGCACCGCTGCTCTTGTTATAGGAGTCCACGATCGACTGGGTCGCCGCCAGTTCCGCCGGGTTTCCGGCGGCGTGCGTCCACATGGTGATCTCTTTGGGGCCTTCGGTTGTGGACGAGGAACTGCCCTTGCTGCAGGCGCCCAGGCTGCCGACGAGGGCCGCCGCAGCTATGCTGGTGGCCAGGATCTGTGTGAATCGTTTGTTCATGATTCTCAATCTTTCTGCTGATTTTGGGTGTGGATGATTGGCCCGGGTCCTTGGGGGCGCAGCCGCTGTAACGGCTGCGTCCCTTATCTTTCGGAATCCGGGGTTGTGACGTGGTGTTTTGCGTAGGTTGGTGTTCTGCGTCAGGGTGGCGGTGCCACCGAGCCCCGTTCGATGACGGGGCAGATGAGTTTTTTCTGCCCCGGCGGCGCGCCCGGCTTTTCGATGTCGTCCAGGAGCCGGGTAACGGCCCAGCACCCCATCTCGTAGTGCGGAAGGGCAACGGTGGTCAGCCCTGGCCACAGCGCATCTGCGATGAGTTCGAGGTTGTCCATTCCCACCACGGAGAGGTCTTCCGGGATGCGGAGGCCTGCGGCAGAAGCTGACTGGTAGGCGCCCATGGCCATGCGGTCGTTGAAGCAGAACATGGCAGTGGGCCGATCAGGTAAAGACAGCAGTTGTGCCGTTGCCTGCCTGCCGCCGACAGTGTCTGAGACCGCGGCGGCGACGAGCCGGGGATCCTCCGGCAGACCGTTGCGAATAAGGGCGTTTCGGTAGCCCTCCAGCCGTCCGTGCGTGGCCGGGATGTCGTCAATATTGTTAATCATCCCGATCCTCGTATGCCCGGCAGCAACCAGGATTTCCACCGCAGTTTCTGCGGCGGCGATTTCATCCGGGACCACCGAGGAGATCGAAGTGTCAGCGGAGGCCGCGTCCAGCAGGACGGTGGGGACTCCGTAAAGTTCCTCGGGAACCGTGACGCCCTGGTGGTACATCCGGGCGTAAATGATCCCGTCCACCTGGTGTTGCTGCAGGGTTTGGATTTCATGTTTCTCAAGATCGTTGTCAAGCCCCGAATTGAGCACCATCAGCAGGTAGCCCCGCTGATAGGCCGTCTCCTGGGCGCCGCGGATCATGGCCCCGGCAAAGGGCGTGGTGGTGATTTGATCACTGACGAGGCCGATGATCTGCGAACGCTGGTTCCGCAGTCCGCTCGCCAAGCGATTGGGGGCGTAGCCAAGATCCTTGGCCACCGCCCGTACGTGTTCTTGCGTCTTGCGGTTCACGCGATCGCTGGTGGCGTCGTTGAGTGAATGGGAAACCGTAGTTATTGAAACGCCGGCAGCCTTCGCCACTTCGCGGATTCCTACCTTCGTCGCCATCGACAGTCCTTTACAAAACGTTTTGTATGTTGTGTCCATCACACTACCTAAAACGTTTTGCATCTGTCAAGGAAAAATCTGTCAAAGAAGTGCAGCCTGGCGATGATGGGCATGCAGGAGCATGGATACCGCGTGACAGTGGGTATCGATAGCTAGCAATCCTCCAACAGCCTGTTTTCGGACCCCCCAGGCACTGATCGTCGCGGTTCGGTTCCATGTCGTTGAGTGCACTGGCCGAGGTGAGGCTGGTCTGGCGGCGTGCAGCGCCCCGGCAGCTGCCCAAATTACGATGGTTGGTCGCACGCTCCTTGACACCCCCATCCGATGCGGGCTATGTTCTATATCACATCCGGTAACGCGCGTTAGTAACGCGCTTCAGTAGCAAACTGGATGTTCATCCAGGTTCAGGCCTACTACTAGACATCGGACGGTCAATGATGACGAACTCACGGCAGGCCAAAGTGACGATGCAGGATGTCGCGAACCATGTTGGGGTCTCGCGGACGACTGTTTCGTTTGTCCTGAGTGGCGGAACGGGAAACGGAATTCCACAAGAAACCCGTGACCGCGTCCACCGTGCCGTGACCGAATTGGGCTACCGCCCGAATGCGGGAGCACGAGCGTTGGCAGCCAAGCAAACCAAGCTCTACGGGCTTATCACCGAAATCGTTATCGCGCCTTATGCTGCCGATATTGTCCGAGGCGCGCAGGAACAGGCCGCGCGGGAGGGCAAAACACTTCTGATCGCCAGCACCGACGGCAGCAGTGACGCCGACCGGAAGGCAATCGATACGATGCTCGAGCACCGTGTCGAGGGTCTGATCTACGCAACGAGCTGGCATAGGGGTGTGCGGTTGCCTGCTGTCGCAGACGAAGTGCCCACTGTCCTCGTTCACTGCTTTGACGAGGCAGCCAACCTCCATTCCGTCATTCCTGACGAGGCTCAGGGCGGCTACGCTGCCACCATGAGGCTCATCGGGGCCGGACACGACCGGATAGGGCTCATCAACCTTGATCCCGTCATACCAGCTGCTATCGGCCGCCGGGCCGGCTACATCCGCGCCCTCGAACAGTCAGGTATAGGGCTGGATGAGAAGTTGATCATCAACGAGGACGGTGAGGCCGACCAGGGTTACCGCGCGGCGTCCTCCCTCCTTGATGGCACCAGGCCCCCGACTGCGATCTTCTGCGCCACCGACCGTATGGCCATGGGCGCTTACGACGCCATCAAAGAACGTGGACTTCGTATTGGGGACGATATTTCCGTGGTTGGCTTCGACAACCAGGAAGTTATCGCCACCTATCTGCGGCCCAGCCTGACGACCGTTGCGCTGCCGTTCCGGCAAATGGGCGCTACGGGGGTCGGGCTGCTGGCCAAACTGGCTGCGAACCGCGATCTTGCCCCGCTCCAACACATTGTCGAATGCCCTCTGGTGGAGCGCGCATCCGTGCGCCTGCCCGTCCCGGCGTCCTGACGTCCACCACCCGCTAACTCTCTCCATTCCACTGACGAAACGAGTTCCCTCATGCCCAAAATCCATCCCATAAGGTCACTGACGGTTGTTGCAGCCACACTGGCGATCGGCGCGCTGGCTCTAACCGGCTGCAGCGCCGGAGACACATCCGGAGGCACAGCAAACGGTGGGGGCTCCTCCAACGGCCTCCTGACAATTCCCCGGGAGGACACCGCGACGTTCACCAGCAACTTCAACCCGTTCTCCCCGAAAGCGCTTCCGATGACTAAGCAGTCGGTCTTCGAGCCCCTGCTGATCGTCAACGCTGTCAAGGGGGAACCCGTACCTTGGCTCGGGACTTCCTGGAAAGCAGACGAAGACGGCATGGGCGTGACATTCACGCTCCGCGACGGGGTTAAATGGTCAGACGGACAGCCTCTGACAGCCGACGACGTTGTGTACAGCTTTGAACTCCAAAAAGAGATCCAAGGCGGATTCGACTACCTGGCCAACGTCTCCGCCGTCGACGCACACACAGTCCGCTTCGATTTCAACAAGCCCTACGCCCCCGGACTTTACGAAGTCGGCCAGCAGGTCATCGCCCCCAAGCATGTCTGGTCCCAGATCGCGGACCCGGCAAAGGCCACCAACGACAACCCGGTAGGCACCGGCCCCTACACACAGGTCTCCAATTTCCAGGCACAGTCATTCGAAGTGGAGAAGAACCCTAACTACTGGCAGCCGGAAAAACAGCAGCTCACCGGCATCAGGATGCTCGCATTCGCTGGCAACTCCGGAGCCAACCTCGCCCTGCAGAACGGTGACGTGGACTGGAGCGACCAGTTCATCCCCAACGTCCAGAAAACCTTTATCGACAAGGATCCGGCGCACCGGCACTTCTGGTACCCCACCACCGGAGGCACGATCAACTGGCAGCTGAACACCACCAAGGCACCCTTTAACGATCCAATCGTACGCAAAGCACTCAGCATGGCCGTGGACCGCGATCAGGTGACCAGCCTGGGCATGTCAGGCTACACCCATCCGGCCGACTGCACCGGCCTCAGCGACGCCTATAACAGCTGGCGCGACCAGAGCATCGTTGACAAGTGCGACTGGACGAAGCTGAACGTGGACAAAGCCAACCAGATGCTCGATGACGCCGGCTACAAAAAGGGAACCGACGGTATCCGCACCCTCAAGGACGGCAAGCCGTTCCAGTTCAAGTTCTCAGTCGGCTCGGCTTCCTCGGACTGGCTCTCCGTCGGCCAGATCATCTCCAAGAACATGGAAAAACTCGGCGTGAAGCTCGAGGTCAACTCCCCTGACTGGTCCCAGGTCGTCTCCGGCTACACGGACGGATCCTTCGACAGCGGCATCGTCTGGAGCAACAGCGGCGCGACGCCCTACGAGTTCTACCGCGGCGTAATGTCACAGAAGGTTGTTGTGCCGGTCGGCGAAAAGGCCAACGAAAACTACCACCGATTCGGTGACCCGGAAGCGACCGCAACGCTCGACAAGCTCGCGGCGACGGCGGACCCGGCAGCGCAGAAGACCGTCGTAGACACACTGCAGGCACGCTTCAATGACGTAGCCCCGGTGATCCCGCTGTTTTCCAGCCCGGAGTGGGGCGCCTACACCGACCAGCGATTCACGGGCTGGCCCAGCAAGGATAACCCGTATGCAACGCTCTCGGCCCGATCCGCCACCACTGTCCTGGTTCTGACCTCGCTCAAGCCGGCCAAGTAGGCATCAGGTGGCTGTTCGGGGCAACCTGCCCCTAACAGCCACCAAAGCCGCTGGACACACGGCACCCGCACCGTTACCACCTGCCGGACCCGGACCGATCCCCGGGCGGCGCAACAATCATCAAGAAAGAAGCGGAATCATGGTATTCCTCCTCCGCCGCCTGGGGTTCTACATCATCGCCTTCTGGGCCTGTATCACCTTGAATTTCTTCCTCCCGAGGCTGATGCCCGGGGACCCTGTCAGCAGAATGTTCTCCCAAGTCCAGTCTCAGATGCGCCCGGACCAGGTGGATGCGCTCCGGCGGCTCTTCGGCCTGGACGACCGGCCCCTATGGGAGCAGTACATCGCCTACATCGGCAACATTTTCCGTGGGGACATGGGCATCTCGCTGTCCCGGTTCCCCGCCCCCGTTTCGGAGGTGATTGGAGCACAGATCGGATGGACCCTCCTGCTCGGCGGCACCTCCCTGGTTATTGCCGTCATTCTGGGCAATTTCCTCGGCATTCTGGCAGCGTGGCGGCGCGGAAAGTTCCTGGATTCCGTCTTTCCTCCGCTGCTGATTTTCGTCGGATCATTTCCCTACTTTTGGCTGGCCATGGCCGCTCTCTATCTGTTCGGGATAACTCTGGGCTGGCTGCCTCTGAGCCATGCCTTCTCCACAGGGCTCAGCCCCGCGTTCTCACTCGAATACATCGGCGACGTAGCCGTTCACCTCATCCTCCCGGCCCTGACCATCGTCCTGGTCTCCATCGGCGGCTGGATGCTGGGGATGCGCAACACCATGATCGCCACCACCGCTGAGGACTACATCACGATGGCCCGGGCCAAGGGACTCCGTCCGGCACGGATCATGTTCCAGTACGCGGCACGCAACGCCATGCTGCCCTCCGTCACGTCGTTCGGCATGTCCCTTGGCTTCGTCGTCGGCGGCGCTCTCCTCACCGAAACCGTGTTCGCGTACCCGGGCATCGGCTACCAGCTCCTGACCTCCGTCCAGGCACTGGACTACCCGCTGACCCAAGGCATCTTCCTGACCATCACCGCCGCCGTGCTGGCAGCTAACTTCCTGGTCGACATCATTTACGTACGGCTGGACCCCCGGGTCCGGGTCAGCTAGAAACAGGTCCCCCATGTCACTCACAGACTCAACACCTACCGCGAGCACCACGGCCGGTAACCCCACCGTTCAAGTACCGGAACCTCCGGTCCCCGGACGCCTGGTCCACGGAGGGTTCGTCCACGGCATCCTCACGAACAAAAAGGCCCTCTTCGGACTGGCCGTCCTGGTCGTATTTGCCCTCCTGGCACTGCTGGCACCCCTCCTGGCACCGGGAAACCCCTCCGACTTCGGCCCCGAAGCATCCTTGGCGCCATCCGCGAACCACCTGCTCGGAACTACCTCCAAAGGCCAGGACGTGCTCGCCCTCACCCTGTGGGGATCGCGAAGCTCACTGACGGTCGGATTCATCGTAGGCATAGCGGCGACCTTCATCGGCTGTCTCGTCGGCATCGCCTCCGCGTACTTCGGCAAAGCCATCGACGAACTACTCTCGCTGCTGACCAACATTTTCCTGCTCATCCCCGGACTTCCACTCCTGGTGGTTCTCGCCGCATTCCTGCCGCCGGGCCCCGCCACCGTCGTCGTCGTCCTGGTCATCACCGGCTGGGCAGGCAGCGCCCGTGTGCTCCGCTCCCAGGCACTGTCCCTGCGCAGCAAGGACTTCGTCGCCGCCGCCGTGGTGACCGGTGAGAAAGCCTGGCGCATCATGTTCCGGGAAATCCTGCCCAACATGGCATCCATCGTCATGAGCACCCTGCTCGGCTGCGTCATTTACGGCATCGGCGCCCAGGCAGGCCTGGAGTTCCTGGGGCTCGGCGATACCGGGTCCGTCAGCTGGGGAACCAACCTCTATTGGGCAAACAACGACGGCGCCCTCATGACCGGCGACTGGTGGGTGCTCCTGCCCTCAGGCGTCGCCATCGCCGTCGTCGCATTCGCCCTGGCCCTGATCAACTACGCCGTCGATGAAATCACCAACCCCCGCCTGCGCGTGGAAAAGAAAGGCTGACAGATGCAAACCCTGACTGAACAGGACCGGGGAAACATCGGCAGTACCGCCGCCGCTCCCGTGCTGAGCGTGAAAAACCTGCAGGTCCAATACACGGCCGAAAGCGGAAACGTTACCGCCGTGGATGGAGTCAGCTTCGACATAGGCGCCGGAGAAGTGTTCGGCCTCGCCGGTGAATCAGGCTGCGGCAAGTCCACCATCGCAAACGCGGTCATGCGGCTCCTGCAGACCCCGGCAAAAATCACGGCCGGCTCCATCGAGCTCAACGGAACGAATCTCCTTCATCTGGGTGAAGAAGAACTGCGACGCACCCGCTGGCGCGACGTGGCCATGGTCTTCCAAAGCGCGATGAACTCCCTGAACCCCGTCATGACCATCGGAGATCAGATCGTCGATGTCTTCACCACACATGAACGGATGCCCAAGAAAGCGGCCCGCAAACGTGCCGCGGAGCTGCTGAAACTTGTCGACATCAGCCCCGACCGCCTCAAGTCCTACCCGCACCAGCTCTCCGGCGGAATGCGCCAGCGGGCCGTGATCGCGATCGCGCTGGCGCTCAAACCCTCCCTTCTCATCATGGACGAACCCACCACGGCCCTGGACGTGGTCGTTCAGCAGGAAATCATGCACCAGATTAAAGAACTTCAGCATCGGCTGGGGTTTTCCATTCTGTTCATCACCCACGACATCTCACTCATGGTCGAGCTCTCCCACCGCATGGCCGTGATGTATGCGGGAAAGCTGGTCGAGGTCGCTCCCTCCAAGGACATGCTGGACAAACCGCTTCACCCCTACACCAACGCCCTCATGGGAGCGTTCCCTCCGCTGACCGGCCCGAGAGTGGAGTTGACAGGCATCCCGGACGCCCCACCGAATATAGCCCACCCTCCCACCGGCTGCCGCTTCCACCCCCGGTGCCCGCTCGCCATCGACGCGTGCACCACCGTCGAGCCACCGCTCCTTCCAAAAGCCGAAAACCACGACGCAGCGTGCCTGCTCGTACCCGAATATGTTGTCCCCCGCGAAAGGTCACGCCGATGAGCCCCGAACACAGCACCTCATCCCGCCCCGAAACGGGGACCGAGCCCCTGGTCCAGGTACGCAACCTGAGCAAGGACTATCATCTGGGAAGCTTTCCCTTCCGTTCGACCGTACGCGCGGTAAACGACGTCTCCTTTGACATCAACCACGGCGAGATTGTGGCACTTGTCGGGGAATCCGGCAGCGGAAAAAGCACCATCGCCCGCATCCTCGCCCGCCTTGAGCAGCCCACAGGCGGACAACTCATCATTGACGGACAAGACATCTTTTCCACCGAACGGCGTCGGGCGTCAATGAAATACCGAAGCAAGGTCCAAATGGTCTTCCAGGACCCCTTCGGATCCCTCAACCCGGCACACCGCATCGAGCACTTCCTGACGCGTCCCCTACAGCTTCACGGAGAAAACGACAGCCCCAAGGCCCTCAAACTCAAACTGCGTGAACTAATGGCAACAGTCGGCCTGGGCGAGCAGATGCTGGACCGATACCCCCACCAGCTCTCCGGCGGACAACGGCAGCGCGTCGCCATCGCCAGAGCCCTGGCAGTGGAACCGGAAATTATACTGGCCGACGAACCCACGTCAATGCTCGACGTCTCGGTCCGCATCGGAATTCTCAATCTGATGCGCAAACTCCGCGATGAACGGGGGGTGTCCATGCTCTATATCACCCACGACCTCGCATCCGCACGCTACATCGCGGACACAACCATGGTGATGTGCGCCGGGGACCTGGTCGAGGGCGGTGAGAGCATCGAGCTGATGACCGCCCCCCATCACCCGTACACACAGTTGCTGCTCTCCGCCGTACCTGACGCCCGCAGGACCCAGACCGTCCGCCCGCCGAAGAGGGATGCCACGGAGCGGAACGCCAGCCGGGGCACCGGCGAACGTGTCACCCTCAGCGAATCCCATTGGGCGCTGAAAGTGCCGGAATCTGCCGCCTGACGGCCCCCAGCCCGCCACCCGACAGGCCGCCTTCTCCGCGGCGTCAGACCCAAACAGCTTCGCTGCAGGCTACCGAAAGACCAGGAAAGAATCCCATGATGAAACCCGCTGCCGCGCTCTCCGGCATACCCGAGGTGATCGTTGTCGGCGAAGCACTCATCGACGTGGTCCACACAGGGGACGGCGTCACTGAGCACCCCGGGGGCTCACCTGCCAATGTGGCCTACGGACTCGCCCGTCTGGATGTGTCGACAGGGTTCCTGACCTCCATCGGCACGGATGACCGGGGTCTTGCCATCAGCAGCCACCTCACCGGCGCAGGTGTCCATATACTCCCAGGCTCCCAGTCCGCCGCCGCTACATCGACCGCCACCGCAACACTGGCCGACGACGGGTCCGCAACCTATTCCTTTGACCTCGTCTGGCAACTGGCCCCGGTTGCCCCGACGTACCTTCCCAAGCTCCTGCACGCCGGGTCGATCGCCAGCTTCCTCGCCCCGGGAGCCGCAGGCGTGAAGTCCCTCCTGCAGCACTGCGCAGACCTCAGCACTGTCACCTATGATCCCAACATCCGGCCCGAACTGCTCGGCAGCCATCACGAAGCCAGAACCATCTTCGAAGATCTCGTTCCCCTCACGGACGTCGTGAAACTCAGCGACGAGGACGCCGCATGGTTGTATCCGCGCAGGTCGCCGGAGGAGGCTGCCCGCCACATACGCGGACTCGGCACGGATCTGGTCGTAGTCACCCGCGGATCAGAAGGATCCTTCCTGCTCACCGCAGACACGGAAATAAGCGTCCCCTCCGTGGAATCCGTTGTCGCGGACACCATCGGTGCAGGGGATGCCTACATGGCGGCCCTCATCCTGGGGCTTCTGACCCGAGGAGGCGAGGGCCTGGCTCCGCCCATTCTCGAACAGATCGCCCGCATGGCATCCATGGCAGCCGCCATCACCGTGGGCCGCCCAGGAGCGGACCTACCCTCATCGGTGGAAATGCGGGCACGCCTGGTCAGCTGACCACCACTTTCCGGCTCCAACACCGCGGCCAACCTGACGATCACCGCAAGACCCAGGCCCTTCCTTGCCCCATCCCGAACCTGAAACGAGTACACCTCCCATGACGGCCGTGACCACCACACACCCGGAAGCATTCCGGCCCGCCCTGCACTACACGGCCCGAAACACCTGGCTCAACGATCCCAACGGGCTGATCCACCACCAAGGCCTCTACCACCTCTACTATCAAAACAATCCCTTCGGAAATACCTGGGGGAACATGTCCTGGGGCCACGCCACGTCGGAGAACCTCGCTGACTGGACTGAACAGCCTGTCGCGATTGCCTGCGACGAGCAGGAGGATATCTTCTCCGGCAGCATCGTATTCGACAGCCAAAACAGCAGCGGGCTCGGCACCGAAACGGCGCCCCCGCTGGTAGCCGTCTACACCAGCGCCTACAAGGACGCCTCGCCGTTGCACGGCGTCCAGGCGCAGTCACTGGCCTACAGTCTGGACGGCGGCTTCACTTGGAAAAAACACGCTGGCAATCCCGTGCTCAGCCGCAACTCGGCCAACTTCCGTGATCCGAAAGTTTTCCGCTACAACGGCGGGGCCGGCTCCTACTGGGTGATGGCGGCCGTCGAAGCCGAAGACTACAAAGTAGTCCTCTACAAGTCCGAGGACCTGAAAACCTGGGAACACCTGAGCGATTTCGGCCCCGCCAACGCCACCGGAGGCATCTGGGAATGTCCGGACCTGTTTGCCCTGCCGGTGGACGGCAATCCACCGGAGCTGAAATGGGTTCTGACGGTGAATCTGAACCCCGGCGGCCCGAACGGCGGTTCAGCCGGGCAGTACTTCACTGGAGACTTCGACGGCGTCAAATTCACCTCCGACTCCACCATCACCAGCGGGGACCAGGACCCCGACCGCCTTCAGGAGTACAACTGGCTGGACTGGGGACGGGATTACTACGCCGCCGTCTCCTTCAGCGACGCCCCCGACGGCAGACGGATCATGATCGGCTGGATGAACAACTGGGACTATGCCAATCAGATCCCGACTTCACCCTGGCGGAGCCCCATGTCTCTGCCCCGGGAACTCTCCCTGGCCACCATTGGCGGCCGCACCAGACTAATCCAGAACGTCGTCGAGGAAGCCATATGCCGCGATGAGTCACCGGCAGTTCAGGACGGCCCCATCCATTTGGCCGGGGAAACACGCCCCATCCCTGCCGCCACCGGCACGGTTCAGCTCATCGAAGCCGAGTTCACGGCAGGCACGGGCGAAGAATTCGGCCTCATCGTTCGTGGGAGCGGCACGGAAGGAACCCGAATCGGCATCAACCCCGCCCAAGGCCGCCTCATCCTCGATCGAACCGCCTCGGGTGACACTGGCTTCCATGATGGATTCCCTTCCGTCGACACCGCCCCCATCACCGCCCGGGACGGCCGATACAGGCTGAAGATCTACGTCGACCACTGCTCCGTTGAGGTCTTCGCCCAACACGGCGAGCTCGTGCTCACCGACCTGATCTTCCCGGACAAAACAAGCACCGGAGTCTCCATCTACGCCCACGGCGGCTCGGCAACATTCGAGAGCCTGACGATCACGCCCTTGATATAGGCCCCGCGTGCCACAGATGGCGCCACAAACCCGAATACACAACCAGATATGGACAAGACCACGAACATGGAATACCGCAAACTTGGATCATCCGGCATGTACATCAGCGAACTCGCCTACGGGAACTGGGTCACCCACGGTGAGCAGATCAACCAGGACGCCGCCACGGACTGCGTCCGGCAGGCCCTGGATCTGGGCATCACCACCTTCGACACCGCCGACGCCTACGCCGGCACCCGCGCGGAGCAGACGCTCGGTGAAGCGTTAGCCGGTGTGCGGCGCGAAAGCGTCGAGATCTTCACCAAGGTCTACTTCCCCACCGGCGAGGGCCGGAATGACCGCGGGCTGTCCCGCAAGCACATCATGGAATCCATTAACGGATCCCTGAAGCGGCTGCAGACCGACTACGTAGACCTTTACCAGGCACACCGCTACGACTACGACACCCCACTGGAAGAGACGATGCAGGCCCTCGCCGACATCGTACGGGCCGGAAAGGCCCACTACATCGGAGTCTCCGAATGGACCGTAGATGAAATCCGCGCGGGCGCTGTACTCGCCAGGGACCTGGGTATCCACCTCATCTCCAACCAGCCCCAGTACTCCCTTCTCTGGCGGGTCATCGAAAAGGAAGTCGTTCCCACCTGCCAGGAGCTGGGCTTGGGACAGATCTGCTGGTCACCCATGGCCCAAGGCGTGCTGACCGGAAAATACATCCCCGGCCAGGCTGCCCCGGCAGCATCCCGCTTCACAGGAGAGGACGGCGATCTCAAATCGGACAACCGCTACCTGACCGAAGACATCCTCACCCGTGTCCAGCAGCTCAAACCGCTCGCCGCAGACGCCGGCCTGTCAATGCCCGCACTCGCCGTAGCCTGGGTGCTGCAAAACCCCAACATCTCCGCAGCCATCGTCGGCGCTTCACGCCCTGACCAGCTCATAGACACCGCGACCGCATCCGGAGTGAAACTTGACCCGGCCCTGGTGACCAGAATCGAAAACATTCTGGACCCGGTCATTGAACGGGACCCCACCAAAGTGGAGTCCTTCAAAATCCGCCCGTGAAATTCGCCAACGCTTCCGGCGAAGTCGAGGACGCCATCTATGACGAGTGGAAAGTGCACATCGCCCCATCGGGAGCCATCGTCGGTATGGAGGCGGCAGCGCGCGCATACAACCAGGCCGGCCACAGACTGGACAAAACCGTCGCAGCCGCCAAGGCCGCCGGGCATCCTGGACGGACATCGGCCGCGCCGTCGGCATCAGCCGGCAATCCGCACACGAACGGTGGGCCGAGAAACTCGCCGGGGAGGAAGATGATCATCAGGCTCACCATAGTCGCGTGGCGCGCAGGCATCAGCGCTCCACCGCAGCCATCGAACGCGGAACTCGAACAACGCCCTCAGCCAAACCTATCGAGAATGGCTCCATACAGCTTGACCAGCAATGGGAGCTTCCAACGCGCCTGCTCCCCGGGCCGATTCGGTTTGTCGGAGCCGACACCAGCTGTAGGACTTGTCTCTGGCTAGCGTTTTGGCGAGATCCTCACGACTTTCACGGCTCGTTCTAGCTCCTCGCGCAGCGCCCGGTTCTCGAGAGTGAGGCGCTGGAGGTGAGCGATGGCGACTTCGAGCTGGCCGAGGAGACGGGCTTTGTCGTTGCGCAGCTGTGCAATGGCGCACTTCGCGTCCGTACCCGCGGTAGCCGGTGTGTCAGCGGGGCGAGCAGAGCGGAGCGCGTTGCGCCGTCCGTCGGCGACCTCCTGCGCAATCTGGGGGAAGTGTCGCCAGGAAGTCGCGTTCGTCAGGCCCAAACTTAGGGCCAGGGCAAGAACCGTCGGTGGCTTGGCGGGATCTCCCGCATTTAGCTGGGCGAGGGCCTCACGGATCTCGGATTCGCTGGGAAGAACGACGCGTCGGCTCATCGCGACTCCTCGAGCCGGTTCAGGAAATCTCTGATCTGGTCGCGCCGCTGCTCGAGGCGGGCCACCATCAGCGGCGGCAGCAGCGGCCGCGAGGACAGTTCAGCGTCGATGGCGGTTAGTTCGGTCCGCCAGGCCGAGTGGTTGTCCGCGCTCAGCGCGACGTTGCGGCAGGCCAGTGGTTTGCAGGTGGTCAGGTCGGGGGCGTCCGCTGGTGCACCGGTGCGGGTGCGGCACAGCGCCTTGCTGTGGTTGTAGACGCACGTAGCGTAGTGGCCCGGATAGACTGCCGGGTCCTGGCGGGTCATAAGGCGCAGCAGCCGGCGGCGGTCGGTGGTAACTGTCCCGGCGAACATCACCTGTTCTCCCAGTTCGCGTAGCCGACGTTCCGCCTCGTCAGCGGCCGGGCCGACAAGGTCGTTGTGCTCGTGTCGGTCGATCATCGCCAAGAGGTGCTCGCCTCTGGCGAGGGCCTCCTCGGCTTCGACTTCGGCGCGGAAGCCTGACTCGCTGGTTCCTGCGTAGCCTTCGAACATCTGCACGCTGTGATGCCGGTAGGCGATGGCGCCGGCGATCGCTCCGCCAGGCCGCCGCGCGATGTACCAGGCGAGAGTCCTTCGGAACTGGCGGGTGGTCACCCGCCACGGGCGCCCGTCGACATCGGGGATGCCGTCGTCACGGCCTCTTGCGGCGCAATAGTCATTGACCCACGTGACGAAACGGTTCAACTGACGGTTGGTCCCTGCAAGGGTCATCGCCGCGTTTCCGCCGGGTCCAGCGGAGCCTGCGCCGGGGGCGGCCTTGATCGGGGCGAACAACCAGTCTGTGTGGTCGTGGGCGCGGTCGCGGTGAATTCGTTCAAGCATGTCGATTGCCCGTGCCGCGGATTCCCCGACCACCCACGTGGCGGGTACCCCCGCATCCTCTCTTTCTCCCTTGAAAGCGAGGCTGGAGACGTTCCACCGGTAAGTATCGCCATTGCCGTCGCGCTCGACGGAGCTGCAGCCGCGCCGGAGATGCTTCACTTCGCTGTCCCGCATCCCCGACAGGAATGCGATGACGATGTAGCACGCCGCCTGGAGCATCTGGGTGAGCACCGTAATGGAATCGTCGCGGCTCGGATCGAGGCAGACGCCTTCTAGCCACGGAAGGCCGTCGATTCGTCCGTCGATGGTGAGGTTGAGGTAGGCGTACTCGGAGACGCCCAAGGTCTGGGCAGCGGATCTGATCGCCGCGCGGTGGGCGTCCAGCGCCCGGCGGTCACAACCAATGGTCCGGGCGAGAGCGAACATGCTCGGTTGGCCGGCCACGCCGGGCAAGGGCCGCCCAAGGCGAAGGGCCTCCTCGAGATAGTCGCGGATTCGCGCTTGAGCTTGCCCGCGGGCGTTCCGCGGTCTCGCTCCCTCTGAACTGCGATGGCAGCGCCGGAGAGGGTCCCACCGTTTGACCGAGGAGAGGATGTCCTCGCTGAACTCGTCGACGAACCGCTGAGCCCACACAAGCAGCCGGCTGTGAACTTCTTCGGGAATGCGAGCCGTGGAGTTCTCTCTCGGGGCATCCCGGTATGGTTCGCTCCACGCGTCGACGCTGCGGGGGTCGAGGCGGAGGCCGCCAGGTCCCAAGCCGTGACGGTAACGCCAGAGCAGCACTACAGTGGCGCGGAGGTGGTGCCGTCGGTTCCGCGAACGGAATCGTTCAAGTAGGAAACGCTGATACTGCTCGAGGACCTCGGCGGTGACTTCTCCGAGATCGCATCCGCCCTGGTCGTCCTCGAGCCATCGGAAGAAGAAGCGAATGCTGTAGAAATAGGTCGCAATCGAGACGATGCTGGGCCTGATCTCGTCGGGAGGCAGGGCCCCTGACAGGGCGGTGTAGCACACCCGTTTTGCTGCCACCCGGTAGCGCGGAGGCACAGTGTCGAAACGGAGGGTCAGGCCTCGTTCCTGCCCTTGCAATGCGGCCGGCGCCAGCGGCCAGAGGTCGTCGTGGAAGCGTGCGGTCTCGCCGAGCCCAACCCCGTCGCGGAGACGGCGCCCATGGAAGACAAAGGCGCCGTCGAGGTCGTCGAGGTCGGGTAGTGAATCGGGGATTTCGCTCATGGTCTCTCCCATGCCGGCTCGACAAGGTCGAGCATGCTGTCGCTTGGTTTATCTGTCTGGGCTTGATCGACTTCGGCTTCGCTGAATCTTGGCAGTACCTCATAGCGGATCGCGGCCCATGTGGGGCCGTAGCGTCCCCACCATGCGTCATCTGCCATGTGTCGGCGGCGCGTCTCGAGAGCGTCGAGGAGGCTCAGCAGTCGGGGCAGGTGAGCATCAGTCACCACGCAGTTTCCGCAGTGGAAGCAATCGAGGAAGGAGGCGGCGCATCGCCTTCCGGTCAGCGGGTGATGCTCGTGGTCCTCGCACGCAGCCCACGCAGTGTCAAGTCCCCCGACGGCCACGCGTTCCGCGGACTCAGCCTCCAGGCCTGATGCTGGCGTTGAGGACGTTACTCGCACTGATGCGGGGACGACGCGCAGAGCCGTGCGTCCCGTCCCGGCCAGAGCCCGGCGGTGCGCCGCCCAAGCGGCCTGCTCGACCTCGACGAGTGTGTCGGCGACAAGTTCCTGCGCCCATTCGATGGTCGTGCGGTCCCCGGACAGATAGTTCCTGAAGAGCACGGGCGCCGTGTTGGTCCGGGCCGCGGAAGGAAGGTGCCCTCCCATCTGGTGGGTTCGGCGGACATCGATGCTGGTCTTGAGCCGGTTGAAGTCCAGACGGAGGGGCGGCGCTTCCGCTCGATGTTCGGGGTCGTGATCCTCTTCGGGCCCTCTTGTGGGCTCGTCGGCGCGCAGGTCGTGTGACCGGACCCATTTCTGTGGTTTGAGGCTGGCATCGAGAGCGGGGCCGAATGGGTTGCGGCAGCCGTCTTCACGCCCACCTCGGTTGTGCCAGACAGCCCAGAACGAGGGCTCCTGGAGGAGCTCGCGAGCGGGCGCCATCAGCTGGTGCAGCAAGAGGTAGACGCCTCCCGGGGTGAACAGCTCCCTGCCGGGCGGACCGATTTCCCAGGTGACGGTGCGGTGCCAGCCGCCAGCGCCCCGGCGGCGCTTGGTCAGCTCGAGTTCGACCGCCAGTCCTTCGATGACCCGGTGTTCGCTGGGCAGTTCCTTGGCCACCTCGATGTTCCATCCGGTTGTCGCAACGAGCAGCACGAGCATCGGGATGAGGTCTTGTCGAGTTACGAAGATCTTCTCGGCGACTTGCCGTCGAGCCACAGCGAGACCCGGAGCACCGGTTCCGGGCCGTATCACGCGGCCGGACTTCCGCGTCTCGGCCAGCAGACGTGACTCGGCGGCGTCCTCGCCCAGCCCGTGCCCGCCCAGCCGCTGGCGCAGGGCGGCCACATCGGAGCGGGCGGCTGAGACGATCCGGGCCAGCTCTGCATCGGAGTAACCTGACCGCGGCCTCGGCCGGACCCGAAGCCGCGGCCGCATCCGATCACGGACTTCGGCCGGGACCAGATCGGAGAACGGCTTGGTTTCAAACGTCATCGCCACCGTACGTAGCTCGAGCCCTGCGGCGTCCGCGCCGATGGTCGACTCGCGGTGTCTGCGGTAGGCATCTATGTGCTCGGTCCGCAGGTCGCACGGCTGAAGGGGCGTCCGCGGAACCTGCGCAAGGTAGCGGATCATCCGCGTGAGGGCCCCCCACCCGTGCATCGCCGACGCGCCCGTCCTCAGCCCGCCAGCAGGACCGGTTCGGGAGGCCCAGCTCGCCGCGAGGCTCTCGTGCCATTGGGGCAGTGGCAGCGCTCCCACGTCGAAACTCCGGGTCCGGCCGTCCTCTCCCATGAAGTCGACCACCAAGCCGGTGACCGCACGCACTACGGCCGGCCGGGGCTCGTATGCCCCCACGGGAAGCTGCGCTGAGGTGTGTCAAGGATGTGAGACAGCCGGGTAGTTTCTGGTCGGTTAAGCGGCCACGGTTTGTGGCTGGTTTTTTGTTTTGAAATTGGCCATCGCGGTGGCCGGCGGCAACCCGGCGTTATTGCTGTGCGGCCGCCAGCGGTTGTAAAACACCTCGATATAGCGCATGGTGGCCCGTCTGGCGTCCTGGCGGGTTGCGAAGCTGTGGTGATGGTAGAACTCGTTCTTCAGGGACGAGAACGCCGATTCGGCCACGGCATTATCCCAACAAACCCCAGTGGCTCCCATGGATTGCCGGACATTGTTCCCGGCGCACCATTTGCCCATTTCACGGGATGTATATTGCGTCCCTCTGTCGCTGTGGAAGATGGTGTTCGGCTCCAGATGTCCGCGGTCCCTGGCCATAGTCAAGGCGCCCGTAACCAGTGATGCACGCATGTGATCGGCCATCGCCCAGCCCACGATCATGCGGGTACACAGGTCAATGACGGTGGCCAGATACAGCCAGCCCTCATCCGTGCGCAGGTACGTGATGTCCCCAACGAGGCGGGTGCCTGGTGTGGCGGACGTGAAGTCACGCCCGATCAGATCCTCGAAACATTTATCCGGATCCGAGGGGATCGTGGTGCGTTTGAAGGCACGCATCCGCCGCGCTTGCCAGCCGTTCTCTGCCATGATCGCAGCGACGGTCCCCAACGATACTTGGACGCCTTCGGCGGTGAGTTTGTCGTGGACCATGCGGTGACCGAAGATCCCCTCGGACGAATCAAACATCGACTTCACCTGCCCGGTCAGCTCAGCGTGCCGGGCAGCCGTCGGGGTTTCTTCGGCGTTCAGCCAGCGGTAGTACGAGGCCCTCGGAACATCCAGCTCCGCGCACATCCACGCGACTGGAAACTCTGCGCTCTTCGCCTGAACAAGCCGGTAGGAATCTTCTACCGTTGTTCTTTGGCGAAGAACGCTGAAACTTTTTTTAGGAAATCGTTCTCCCGTTCAAGTTCCCGCATTCTGGCCTCCATGGCCCAGAATTTCGCGGGATCAATGGGTTCGTCAGTTTTCATCGCGGTATCGGGGTGACCTTCTCGGTGGTAGCGGACCCACCGGCGCAACGCGGTCACGGAGACCCCAAGTTCGGAGGCAACAGTCGCGATCGGACGGCCGGAAGTAATCACGAGATCTACAGCATCAGCCTTGAACTCATCAGAAAACGTGGGACGGGAAGACATGGGAACAATCCTTTCAAAGACTGTCTCACATCAGTAATACACCTCACGCTGGCTTGCCCGCCCTCGTGCGGCCCCGGCTGCTCACCCGTGCGCTGCCGTTCCGGCCTCAGCATCCACTAGCGGCCGGGGATCGCGCGGGTCCTCCCACAAGTCGTCGGAGATCAATGCCATCCGTGTTTCCATTTCCAGCTCTTCCAGCGCATGCAGATAGATCTGCGTGGTCGTGACGCTCTTGTGTCCCAGACGGCGACGGACCCAGTCCAGCGGATCGCCGAAGATCCGTGTGTAGTGGCCGCGCTGGGCAGAGTTGAGCTGAGCGAGGGCGGCGATATGCCCGCGCTGCAGCTGCTCCAAGGTGAGTACGGAGAATGTGTGGCGTAACAGGTGAGCGTGCCCGTGTAGAACTAGTCCGTGCTTCGCGCAGCGCGCGTTCGCCTGTCGGAACAGATCCTTCCAAGTCGATACCGACATCGGCATACCGTACTCGTTCAGCCAGAACGCCGCCGGTTCCAGTCCGTCAGGACCGTCCACGAACAACCGCCTGCGCTCTTCCGGCGTGAGTTCTGACACCTTGATCTTCTCTGTCGCGCCGGGCACAAACGCGACATTCTGGCCATGCTCGACGATCAGGAGCTGGCCGCTCATCCGCCGGTACCGCCGCTTGGCCCGGGCGTTGTCGATCATCTCGCGCCGATCGACTTCGGCATAGGCGGCCAGATCCCTCAGCACCGAGCTGGGCACGTATATCCAGCGAGCCGACCCGGCTTTGGCCACCGATGCCGGCAACCAGAACCGCTGGTATCCACCCCGGCCGCTCACCTGAGGCAATTCGAAGGGCGTCAGCGAAGCCTGCTCGGTCAGCCTCAAGCCCGTGCGTACCATCAGATCCACGAACACGGAATTCCGTGCTGCCCAACGTCCCCTGAACCCCGCATCGGGCAAGCCGTTCGGCCCATAGCCACGCACCCCAACGTCCCGCCATTGCCGGTAGGACTTTGCTGGAAACCAACGGATCCGTTCACGACGGGCGTCATGAGAGTAGGTCGCAGCCGTTTCGCCCTCCTGGCCATGCCTCCCGAAGCCCGGGGCGGCTCGTCGGGGCCTCTGAGGGATCGGGTTCATGTTCAGACGCTTTTGGGAGCCCTGCCAGCGGAAGAACCTGTTCACGCCGCTGACTTCGCGATCCCATGTTGAGCCCCCGACGCGTGGGCCCGCAGGATCTTCGCGCCGCCAAATCAGATAGGCGCGGTGATCCTCCTCGGACGCATCGCGCCACCCGATCCCGCCCCGGTTCCGGTGCAGAAACGTTAGAAAGCCCTTGATGTCACGGGCATAGCCCACCCTGGTCGACATCCGAAAGACGAGCATCTCGGTCGAATAAAAGAACTCATTGAGCTCAATGTCGTACTCGAAGGCCGGCGAAATCAGATACGGCGTACCGATCGGAATCCCGAACTTGGTCCGCCACTCTGGCCACCCGGTTTGAGCCACCGAGGTGACGATAGGCGGTAGTTCAAGGGTGGGAAGAGCCTCGCGAACCCGACACAGCCGCCAAACCTCAGTCTCAAGGAGATCATCGCCCTCACCGTTCATACCTATCACCGTATGAGAAACGACTAGAGAACTGATCACTGGACACGCGCACAAACCCTGCCTGCAAGGTCCTCTCCAACATCGACGGCTGCGCGGTCACCCGCTCCCCCGAGGCGAAGGCACTCGGGATTGCCCTGGGCGAGCCCTGGTTCAAGCTCGCACCCCGGAGGAGCTGCTGCGGCTGGGCCACAGCATGAAAACGGCGGTCCGCCGGAACGTCGGCGCCCCCCGTCTGCGTTGGCATCGCGGAGACCCTAGCGAAACTGGCCAACAAGTGGGCGAAGCACAGTCCGGCGTTCGACGGCGTCTGCCACTGGGATACCGTCCCCGCCGGCCAGCGGGAGAGGCTCATGGCGGGCCAGTCCGTGATCGAGCTCTGGGGTGTAGCGACGCGGTTGACCAAACGGCTGAACGGGCTGGGCATCCACTCCATCCTGGACCTCCCCCGGGCGGACCCGGTCAGGATCAGGGACCGCTTCTCAGTGGTGCTGATGCGGACTGTCCTGGAACTCCAGGGGACACCCTGCATCCCCCTCGAAGAGGAACGAATCGGCCGGGACCAGCTGATCTCCAGCCGTTCCTTCGCCTCCCCGATAACCACCGGCGCCGGTATTCGTCAGATGCTCGGCGTCTACGCCCAGCAGGCCAGCGCACGCCTCGCGCGGCACGGGCTGCAGGCCAAGGTCCTGACGGCGTTCGCCGCCACGTCGTATTACAACCCGCAGGCCAGCTCTTATCCCCCGGTGTGCGTTCCGTTGCCGATGCCCACCGCCGACCCTGTCCTCCTGGCGCGGGCGGCACATGCTCTGCTCCCCCGCATCGACGGCGGCGTCAAGGGTTCGATCGGCTTGGGCCACGCTGGTATCCGGGGCGGGCCGGACTGGAGCATGAAACGCGACGTGTTGTCCCCCGGTACACGACGCATTGGGCAGAGCTCCCCCTCGTCAAGGCCGCGTGACTGCCCTGCGGCAGCCGCTGCCTTTAGCGGTCGCCGCCTTCGCCGGTGTCAGACGGCGGCCAGCGCCTGCTGCAGGAAAGAGTCCAGGACCCGGCCGGCGTTCTCCTGCAGGCGCCGGGATTCCTCCGCGGCAAGCTGGGTGGGCTTGGGGCCGTGCAGCCGTTCGCCCAGGTAGAGCAGCGCCGCCAGGACTTCCGAGAGTTCGGTGTTTCCCTCGGCGCGCTGCCGCAGCAGCCTGAGGTGGGCGGCCTGCAGGGCAGGCCCCGGGGCGCAGCCCAGGTCGCGGTCGAACAAGCGGCGGCAGCGCTCATACGCGGACAGCCCCTCCACCGGAAGGCTGGCCTGCTCGTATCCCGCGACCAGGATGGTCCACGCACGTTCGTTCAACGGCTCGGACTGGATGGCGGACTGTGCCAGCGAAATGGTCAGTCCGGGTTTGTCGAGAAAGGCCGCGGTCTCGGCGGCAAGAACCTGGGCGGAGACCTTGTCCGCAGCATGCCGCGTCCGCGCCTCCTCTGCCCAGTCCGCCGCGAGTTCAAAGCCCAGCAGCGGCTCGGCCGCAAGTTCCAGGGCCTGCATGGAGAGCATGTGGGCCTCGGCCGGCGGGGCCTGCCGGGCCGCACGGACCAGTTGGTGGAACACCGACAGGTCCAGTTCCACCAGATGCGGGTCCAGGACGTAGCCGCTGTTCGCGGTGCGAAGCGGACCCAGCTTTGTGTTTCCGGGCTGGATCGCTTTACGAATGCCGCTGACGTAGCTCTCCAGCGTGGCGACGGCGCCGTCGCTGGCATGGGGTCCCCAGAGAATCTCCACGAGGCGCGTCTTGGACACCGGGGTCCCCAGATTCAGCAAGAGAATTTCCAGAATGTGCCGGGGCTTGCAGCCGCCCATGTCCGCAGCAGTTAGCACTGCACCATTTCGTCTGATCTCGAATGTTCCGAATAGCCTGACCGAAATTGCCGGCGTGGAACCGCCCACCTTATCCACGTTCATCTCCGATTTCCCCACCTAATATTTAACCGCTTTTCGGAGAGCCGGAAAGAATTATAGGAATGTGCTGAGACTCACTTCCATCCGACTTTCTAGGGAAACCGTGACACGCAAAAGAGTGGGCAACAAGCAATGAAGCTACCCGTTCCTTTACCGTGCGGAAAGTCGAGTACACCCGGGAGCGCACCCAAGTACACTCCGGAAAAACTCTGAGTACTCCGACCGTGCAGGCAAGTATCCCCTGCCGCAAGTTTCGACGCGGCACAAAGCCGTCAGTTATCGGTCATCTCCTCGGGAATGGTCTGTACCCGAATTTCCTTTCCTTCGCGCAGCACCGCTAACTCCAACGGCACCCCAATTGCCTCGGCAAACAGCAGCTTTTGCAGACTCTCGGCATTGGACACGGCCTTTTCGCCCACGCTGAGGAGCACATCGCCGGCCCGAAGTCCTGCCCGGGCCGCGGGTGAGTCGGCCAGGACCTCAACCACCAGGAGCCCCTCGCGGTGTCCGGTCCGGACCACGTAGCTTGGCTGCAGCTGGATGGGGGTGTTGACGAGCCCCAGATAGGCCCGCCGGACGCGTCCGTCCTTGAGCAGCGCGGCAATGATCCGGCGCGATGTGGCGTTGACCGGAACGGCCAGGCCCAGCCCTGCCCCGGCAACCGCCGTATTGATGCCGACGATCCTTCCCCGCGCGTCCGCGAGAGCCCCGCCGGAACTTCCCGGGTTCAGCGCCGCGTCAGTCTGGATAACGTCCTCGATGATGCGCCGATTGCGTCCGGACCAGACCGGAATGGAACGGCCCAGGCCGCTGACCACGCCGGCGGTCACGGAGCCCGCCAGTCCCAGGGGGTTCCCTACCGCAATGACCAACTGCCCGACTTTGAGCGACTCCGCATCCCCAAGTTCAGCCGGCATCGCCGTCGGGGCTTTGCCGTGCACGACTGCCAGATCCGAAAGGGGGTCGGAACCGACAACTTCGACGGCAGTGCGGGTCCCGTCGGCGTACACCGCACTGCCGCCCTTGGCTGCGCCCACCACATGGGCGTTGGTGAGGAGGTACCCGTCCGAGGTGAACAGGACGGCAGAGCCGGCGCCCATGCGGAACCGGCCGCTCCGGCCGGTGCCGGTCACTTCCAGAGCCGCCACATGGGGAGTAACGGCAGCCGCGACGCGAATCACCGTTGCGGAATAGGAATCAAGGGGGTCCTCGTACGCCTCGGGATCGGGGACCCGGCTGGTCGCAGTGGCCACAGCGCACCTCCTGGTCTGGTACTTATCTAAGTCAACCACCGGCCCCGCAGCGGTAGTCCTGCGCTACCTACGCCCTCAGGGAACTACGCCGGATGTCAAGCCACCCGGGCGGCAGTTCAACCGTCAGGCAAACCGCCGCTAGGCTCAGAGGGACCAGCCTTTCAGCCACAGGAGAACCTACGTGAACCCAGCGTCCGCTTCACCCGATCCGCTGCCTCCGCCGGGCCTGAGCTGGGGCATCAAGCGCAGTTTCATCGACTACATCACCGGCTTGCCCGACGGGTCCGTTTCAGCGACGGACGGCGCGACCGTCGCTGAAACGTCCCTGTTTTGCTTCAGCCCCGAATCTTCCGACTACGACGTCGCGCGCGGCACCGGTGTGCTGCGCTTCCGCGGGGACGTCCGGCTCGCCGGCCACCACGGCATGCTGCTGGTCCGGCTCCTGGACCCCTGGGTCACCTTCACAAGCGGCGGCGGCATCCTGTCCATCAGCACGGGCGTCGGCGGCGGCCAGGACCGCACCACCGTCGGCTTCCTCAGCCCCTCGACACCGGTTGAAGCCGGCGGGTCGCTGGTCTGGGAACATGTCGACGTCGTCATTTCCCCGGAAGGATCCGAGCTCTTCGACGGCCAGTATGCGGCCGGGCAGCCGATGGATCAGCTTTTTATCCGGGTCACCGGCTAGGCCGTAGTCTGCAAACGCCGATGTCCTGACGCCCTTCGTCTGGGGCGTCAGGACATCGGTAGGGATCAGGCCTGGGCGTTCAGGCTCTGCAGGGCCTGGTGCGCAGTGGGTTCGTTCGCGGAGCGGTTCCACGGCATCACCGAAAGCATCTTGCCCATGGCGCAGCTGTTGGTCGCGGCGGAGAAGGTGAGGCCTGCTCCGATCCCCCCGGCGACGAGTCCCAGCTTGGGCGAGATGAACTTGCTGCCCAGGACTCCGGCGAGAACGATCGAGCCTGCGGTCATGCGAACCTGGCGCTCCAGCGCCCAGGTGTTCTTCCCCCGCACGACGGTGCCGCCCGCGGACGCATAAGCCGGGACGCCGCCTGCGAGGACGCTTGCGCCGGCGAGTCCGACGGCGTCAAGGTGCTTGCGGGCCTGCTCGGCCCGGTTGCCGGACTGGCACACCAGGACCACACGGGTACCCAGCTTTTCGGCGAATTCCACGGCATGCTCGCTGAGCAGCCCCAGCGGCACATGGTAGGAGCCCTTGATGTGGAGGGAGTCGAACTCGGCGCCGCTCCGGACGTCGATCACCATGAGTTCGTCATGGCGGTCCTGCCACGTCTTCAGGGTGGCGGCGTCGATGGTGCGGGGAGTGGATTCAACAGTGTTGGTCATGTCTTCTTTCGATCTGGTGGTTATGACTTAGCGGGCGGCCCCGCCCGTAACCGGGCAGGGCCGCCGTCCTGCTTTGGAGCGCCGGGGACCCGGTCCCGGTCAGAGCGTGGCGGGGACGGATTCCTGGGTGTGCTGCTGCGCGGCCCAGGCGGCGTAGCTGCCGTCGAGTTCGACGACGTCGTAGCCGGCGCGGCGCAGCGCGCTGGCCGCGACGGAGTTCCGGACCCCGCTCTGGCAGTAGCTCACGATCGTGCCCTCTGCCGGGAGCTGGTCAAGGTTCCACATCACCCGGCCGCCGCTGAGCTGGTGCGAACCGGGGATGTTCCCGGCGGTGTGCTCGGTGCGGTTCCGCACATCCAAGATCATGGCGGCGTCGAAGCCCCCGAGCTCTTCGGGCTGGATGAGCTTCGGGGTGCTCACAGGCAGGCCCTCGAAGCCGGTGACGTACCCGGCGACCTTATCGATCCCGACGCGGACCAGGTGGTCCCACATGTCCTGCGCGGCGTCCTGGTCCGGAGCCAGCAGCACCAGGGGGTTCTTGTCGGTTTCCGGGTTCACAACCCAGGCCCCGAAGCTCGCCACGGACTTGCCGGCCGGGACGTTCAGGGAACCGGTCACGGTGCCCTGGTGGACCTCCTCATTGGACCGGGTGTCAATGAATGTCACCGTGTCCTCTGCCAGGTCCTTGGCAACGGAGGCGAGGTCCAGTTCCTGCAGCGGGGCGCGTTCGCCCATCACGGCCGGACCCTCGCGGTTTTCCCGCTTCATCCGCCCGAAGTAGGCGTGCGCATCCGGCTGGCCGTCAAGGAGTTCATCAACGAAGCCCTGCTCATCATTGGCCGCCAGGTAGGGACCCCACCAGGCGTAGAGCCGCTCATAACCGACCGTGGAGGACGGGATGGCACCCAGGGCCTTGCCGCAGGCGCTGCCGGCACCGTGGGCCGGGTGGACCTGGACATAATCCGGCAGGGTGAGGAACTTATCCCGCAGGCTCGCGAACAGCTGCTTGGCCCCCACGAAGCGGGTGTCAACGCCGCCGGCAGCCTCATCCAGCAGATCAGGCCGGCCCAGGTCGCCGGAGAACACAAAGTCACCGGAAAGCAGGTAGCCGGCATGGTCGCTGAACGCGCCGTCGGTCACCAGGAACGACAGGTGCTCCGGGGTGTGGCCGGGGGTGTGCAGGGCCTGGATGCTGATGTTGCCCAGGGTGATGGTGTCGCCGTCGAACAGCCGCTCCCCCTCGAACCCGTACTGCCAGTCCGGTCCGCCTTCGCCGGAAACGTAAATCTTCGCACCGGTGGCCGCGGCGAGCTCGCGGGTGCCGGAGAGGTAGTCGGCGTGGATGTGCGTCTCGGTGACGGCAACGATCTTCATGCCGTTCTTCGCCGCCAACGCCTGGTACACCGCAATATCACGGCGCCCGTCCACAACAACCGCCTCACCCTTGGCCTGGCAGCCAATCAAGTAGCTGGCCTGGGCAAGATCCTCATCATAAATGCGTTCCAGAAGCATGTGCTCTCCTTCGTAAGGGTGCGGGGCCTCCCCCATCGACTACTAACAACAATAATACCCCAGGGGGTATATTGCAAGTTCCAGGGGAGTTGCCGCTTAAACGACAGAAACCCCCTCATCGGAGGGGGTTTCTGTCGTTCCGGCCCAGGCAGCCGGCGGATTCCTACGCGTCCTCGTGCGCCTGGGGCACCTGGGAGACGGAACCGAAAAGCCAGCCGGAGACGTCACTGCGCAACACGAAGTGGGGTCCACCCGTGGCGCTGACACTGCCGGTGGGAACGTAGTAGCCGCGGCCCGCGCCCGGACCCCCGGCCGCGCGGTCGAGGGCATCGGTGAGCTGTCTGGGCAGATGCCCTGCCGGGCCGATCGCCCGGAGGCCGTCAAATTCCTCCGGCGTGAGCCTTCCGAGTACTGCAGCGATATCGGCCATGACGGATCCCTTCTGGCGGACGGTGCCTGAACAACCAGCCTAGGGTCGCGTCGTGAACGGCAGGTGAAATCCGGACGACGATCATCGAACAGATGCGGAGGCCGGAGGCACCCACGCGCCGGTGTTGTGAGTGTCACTGCAGACAATCCCTATACACCCAGCCAATTAACGGCTGGATGCTGTACCGTTCAATCCCGGGAAACCCAGAACAACGGAATCGAGAATTAACCAGGTGGCAACCGACTATGACGAAGTCCGATCCGACGTTGCGGAATCACGCAACGCCTCGCTGGAGGCCCTCCGCTCCGCGAACGCGCCGGACGCCCGCAGCGTAACCCGAGAGCTCGACGAGGCTGACACCTCCGAGGGCGTCGAACTGCCGGGCGCCGACCTGTCCGGCGAGGAACTGACGGTCACCGTCATTCCGCAGAAGGAAGACGAGTTCACCTGCTACTCATGCTTCCTGGTCCGGCACCGCTCGCAGCTCGCCCGCGAGAAGGCCGGCCATTCGTACTGCGCTGACTGCATGAGCTAGAAGCGCACGCTTCATCTTTCGGCGGCGCGTGCCGGCACATTGCCGGCCCGGACCCGCTGACCGCGGCCCTCCTCGGATGGAAGCCCGGGCTCCAGCCATCGGGCGGACCCGGGCTTCACCCTTCTGAGGCGGCCCGCCGGCTCGCTTTCAGCAAGCGCAAGCCGCTGGCGAGGACACCGACGTGGCTGAACGCCTGCGGAAAGTTGCCCAGGAACTCGCCGGTATCGGGATGGATTTGTTCCGGCAGCAACCCGAGCGGGTTCGCGCGGTCGCAGAGGGCCTCGTGCAGCGCATAGGCCTCATCGATCCTGCCCTGACCGGCCAGGTTGTCGACGAGCCAGAAGCTGCACAGCAGGAAGTCTCCCTCGGCTCCGGGCCCCTCCTGGCGTCGTGCCGGAACACATAATTCGAGAACGACGCGTTCTCCACCTGTCCAGCCCCGGAAACCAGCGGTTCGACGGCGGCCCGGGGCCGCTGCGGTCCCGGCCCGGCAGCCGGGCCCGGCTCAGCGCCGCGTGCGCCGGGCCAACGCGTTGTTGAGGACTGTCAGGAGCGCCGGAGTGGGTTTTTGGATGTTGTCCGCGTACTGGGTGTGCTTCCCGAGGTAGTTCTTGATGTAGGGGCACACCGGAACAATCATCAAGCCGGCGGCGACCGTTTCGTCGAGCGCCTGGGCCGCGAGCCGGCCGGCGAGGCCCTGGCCGCCGTAGTCCTCATCGATAACCGTGTGGTAGAAAATCCGGCGGCCCTCCCCATCGTCCACGTAGGCCGCCTGCCCGATGGCCAGATCGCCGTCGAGCACCTCGTAGCGCAGCCGGTCGGGGTTGTTGCGGATGCTGATGGGGGCCAACGGCTGCTCGCTTCTCGTAGGGCGTGCGACATGGACGGGCTGCGTAAACGGCCGCAGCGACCGGCCTCAGTCACGGGGGCGGAGCCGGGCATTGGGCAGCGCCGGCGCCGGCAGCGGCGGGGGTTCCCCCGCAGGGAACGTCCCGAACCGCCGACCGGCGGTTTCCGGTCCGGCATCAACGGGCACGGTTTCGACGCCGATTTCCGACTGCCATTGCGCCCGGTACGTGACGATTTCTTCGTGGCTCCGTCCCACGAAATTCCACCACATCACGATCTGCTCACCCAGGGGTTCACCGCCGATCAGCAGCACGCGCAGCGGTCCGGCGCCGGCCTCCAGGGTAAGGGAGGTGCGCCCAACCGGCAGGTAGGCGAGGTGGTCCCTGGCGACCGGGTGACCCTCCAGGGTGAGGTCACCGGTATCCACCAGCAGGCCATGTTCGAAGGACGCGTCGGTGTCCAGGCTCAGCGTGCCGCCCGCTTCCAGCAGGATCTCTGCGCCGAGCAGCGGCGTGTGGGTGGTGACCGGCGAGGTGGCACCGGCGATTGATCCCAGAAAGACCCGCATGGTCCAGCCGGGTCCGGCCAGCGGTTCGGGTTGGTAGTGCTCAAACGTGGGTTCCATCTGGCGCGCGCTGTCCGGCAGCGCCACCCAGAGCTGCGCGCCGTGCAGGACATCGGTCCCGGGAGTGGAAAATTCCGAGTGGCTGATGCCTCGTCCGGCGGTCATCAGGTTGACCTCGCCGGGCCGCACTACGGCGTGGAAGCCTGCCGAGTCTCGGTGCTCTACCTCGCCGGTGAAGAGCCAGCTGACTGTCTGCAGACCCGTGTGCGGGTGGCGGGGAACGTGCATGCCTCCGGATTCACCAACCCGGTCCGGGCCGTAGTGGTCCAGGAAGCACCAGGCGCCGATAAGGCTCCGCTGGCGCTGCGGGAGGGTCCGTCTCACGTCCATGGCCCGCGGCCCGCCCAGCGGGACCTGCCGTGGCACGAGAATTTCCACTCCCACGCAGCTGGCGTCTGTTTCGCAAAGGATCTCCTGGGGGGCCACCTCGGTATTGCTCATGACGACAGCCTAGCGATCCAACCGCGGTTACCGCAGTCCCCCAAGGCTTCTGCAGGCGTCATGATGGAGTAATGACCATCCCCGAGTTGCCCGTCACCATCGCTGTGGGCGAATCCGCCGTTTCCGGCGTCTACGCCCGACCGGCAACACCCGCTGCCACGCTGGTGGTCGCCCACGGTGCCGGGGCCGGCATGGACCACCCCTTCCTGGCCGGATTTACCCGCGCCCTGAACGAATTGGGGATCGCCACGCTCCGCTTCAACTTCCCCTACCGGGAGGCCGGACGGAAGTTCCCCGACAGGCCTCCGGCAGCCATTACGGCCTGGCGAGCGGCGATGGCTGCGGCCGCCGACCGGTCCGCCGGTGAGCCGCTCTGGGCCGGCGGCAAATCCTTCGGCGGACGTATGGCCTCGATGGCTGTTGCCGAGGGGATGCCCGCGGCCGGACTCATCTACCTTGGCTACCCGCTCCATCCCCCCGGCAAGCCGGAGAAGATCCGTGATGAGCACCTCTATGGGTTGAAGCTGCCGATGCTCTTTCTGCAGGGCACGCGCGACCCGTTTGCCACACCGGAACTGCTGGAGGCCGTGGTGGCACGTGTCGGCCCGGCAGCCAGGCTCGAGTGGCGCGAGGGCGGCGGCCACACCTTCGAGGTCAGGGGCACCAAGCTCGGCGCGGAGGAGGTCGGGGCGTCACTGGCGTCGCCGGCTGCGGCCTTCATCGCCTCACACATCCCCGGCTGAACGCTCGGCGCCTCAGACCCAGCCGCTCCGGCGAAGCGGCGGTTCGGTGCCGCCGGGCCGCTGCACCAGGATCTGGTTGACGCCGGTCAGACCGGACTCGAAGCCCAGGGCACTGGCGGCCATGTAGAGCCGCCAGACACGGGCACGCCCTTCGCCGGCCAGTTGCACGGCCTCGCCCCAGTGTTCCTCGAGGTTCCGCACCCATGCCCGCAGGGTCAGCGCATAGTGCCGCCGCAGGGCCTCCACGTCGAGCACCTCCAGTCCGCCGGACTCTAGCGCTGCCACCATCTCCGCCAGACCGAGCATCTCACCGTCCGGAAACACGTAGCGCGGGATGAAGGAGTCCGGATCCGGCGCGGTGGGTCCGGCGTTCCAGGAAATGGCGTGGTTGAGCAGCCGCCCGCCGGGCCGGAGCAGCCCGTGCAGCTTCGCGACGTACCCGGGCATCTGCTCGCGTCCCACGTGCTCGGACATCCCGATGGAACTGATGGCGTCAAACGGCCCGTCGACGACGTCGCGGTAGTCCTCGACGCGGATTGACACCCGGTCCGTGAGGCCGGCGTCCGCCACCCGCTTCCCCGCCAGGGCCGCCTGTTCGCCCGAAAGTGTCACGCCCACGACGTCGACTCCGTAGTTCTGGGCCGCGTGCAGGGCGAAACTCCCCCAGCCGCATCCGACGTCGAGCACCCTCATGCCGGGTTGCAGTCCCAGCTTCCGGCAGACCAGGTCGATCTTGGCGTCCTGCGCGGATTCCAGTGCGGTGCCTTCATCCTGCCAAACCGCGCAGGAGTACACCATGGAGGGGCCGAGGACGAGGGCGTAAAAGTCGTTGCCGACGTCGTAGTGGTGGGAGATGGCCGCCGCGTCACGCTTCCGCGTGTGTCGCCCGCCGGAGCGGACGATTCTTGCTTCCTCCGGCGGTGGTGCCGGGTTCGGACCCAGGGCGCCCAACAGGGCGGCGTTCTTGAGGATGGTCGCGACTTCGCGGACAGTGGGTGGCTGGAACGGTCCAGGCTCGGCGAACTTGCCGGCGGAACTCAGGGCGGCAAAGCTGGCGAAGACGTCGCCAGGGGCATCAATGTCCCCGGCAACGTAGGCGCGGCTAAGGCCGAGCTGCCCGGGAGACCACAGCATGCGGCGCAGGGCCCGCCGGGAGCGGAACTCGAGGACCGGAGCGCCGGCCGGACCGGCCTCCGAACCGTCCCAGGCCTTCAGCCGCAGCGGGATCTCCTCCGTGCCAAGAACGATGGCTAGCACCTCAGCGAGCCGTGGTGCCACCCCAGTCTTTTTCGTCATGATCATGGCCTTTCCTCCGGAGCACTATTCCGTTCCAATCTAAATCGATGCTCAGGCGCCGCACAGGGGCCGGATGGCCCTTCCGTCTCAGCGGCCCGGGGCCAACGCCTCTGGCGCCCCCCCGTGCCGCACGCTTAATGTCGCTGCCATGACTGATGCTCTGTCGTCTCTCGCGGAGACGTTTAAAAACGTGGGTGTGTCCATGGCCTATGGTCCGGCCGTGAGAGTGGGCGGTGAAGAACTGGTCCCGGTGGCTCTGGTGTCCTTCGGCTTCGGTGGCGGTCAAACCCCCGGGGACGGGAACAATGCCGGCGGGAACAAGGCTGGCGGGAACGCAGACGCCGGAAGCTCCGCCTTGGACAGCGGCCAGGAGAGTGCGGCCGGTGGAGGCGGAGGCGGCGTTGTGCTCCCGCTGGGCGTGTACTGCAGGGGACGTCACGGAAAGGTGGCGTTCCGGCCCAACAGCCTGGCCGTCCTTGCCGGGCTGGTTCCACTTGTGTGTGCCGTGGGAATCTCCGTGCGCGGCGTGCTCCGCACCGTGCGGCGGCGCTAGACGAAAAGGTCGACGCTAGACGGAGAGGGAGTTCTTCTGCCGCCGGGTCAGGGTGTTTACCGTTCCGCAGTTCGAGCACGTGATGAGGTAGGACCGTGCGGTGGTGAATACCGGGATAAAGAAGATCGTGAACCTGATGGCACGTTCCTCCAGCACGTGGTGAACGAACTGGCCGCAACGCTGGCAAGTGGCGGGTCGCCCGGGCAGGGGACGCTGCACGGTCTTGAATCCGAAGAGAATGAACATCGTTGCCTTAGTCCTGCCTGACCAGCGGCGCGGACAGGTGGGCCGAGAGCCCGGACAAAAGGATGGTTATTCCCTCGTCCAGCTCCTTGGCCCCGTCATAGTCGGCGAGGGCGGGAGCCAGGGCGCGCAGCCGCGGGAACTCCTTGGGCGGAAGACGGTGAAGGCCAAGACGCAGCAGGGCCTCATTCTCATCGGGGTCCACGACAAACTCCTGCAGTTCGTTGAGGATGTGGCCATATAAGAATCCGTAGTAGGCCCGGTAGACGTGCAGGGCATCGGCGGCGGTAAACCCGGCGTCGATCAGCAGACCGAGAATTTGCTCCAGCGGCCGGAGGGTGCCCAGCGGACGGAGACCCAGCGGGGTTGAGAGCGGCCGGGTCACCAGCAGCGGAACCACATTGGGATGCCGCAGCGCGAGCAGCCGGAGGTCGTGGGCGATGCGCCGCAGCTGGGCCTGCCAGTCCGGGTCGTCGCCGAAAATCGCCAGTTCATTCAGGACCAGCTCGGTGACACCGTCAAGCAGCGCGGCACGGTTGGCTGCGTAACGGTACAGCCCCATCGGGTCCCGATGCAGGGCCTGCCCCAGCCGGCGCATGGTCAACGCCTCCAGCCCCTCGTCGTCGACAAGCTTCAGGGCGGCATCCAACACGACCTCGCGGCTGAGCCTGTTCTTCCGGGTGCCACTGCCGGCTGCATCGCCGGCGGTTTGCTGCGGGGTTGTCATGGTTACTTGCCACTTTCCTCAAGCCTTGGGCCGGGGCGCCGCGACCGCGGCGCCACTTGCCATGCTCGTAGTCTACGCCTAATATCTACAACGTAGACATTCTCTGCTAGGGAACGCTTCGGCGCCTTGTGCACGGCGCCGAAATACACGCTGCTGTAGCCGCACGGCAGCATTCACCGCACAGCACGGAAAAGAGCCGACCATGGCCGCTTCACCGACTGCCCCTGCCCACATCGACCGCTTCCTCGCCGAAGCCACCATCGAAGGAATGGACGACGCCACCTCGCTGGGGAAGGACCAGCTCTACGGTCTTTACATCAGCTGGTGCCTGCTGCACGACGCTGCACCGCGCCCGGTCTCAGGCTTTTGGGCGGCCTTGAAGTCCCACCGCATCAGCCCCGGCCGCACCGGGCTCCGCATGGCGGGCCCGGCAGCCACCGACTACATCCTGGCGACGTATCCTGTCCTGAATTAAGTACGCCGGGGCCCCGCTCCCCCGGCGGCGCGTCTGCCGGGGGCGGCTGTCCGGCGTGACACACTGTGGGCGTGAACAACGTAACGGAAGAGCCGGTGGAAACGATGCGGGACGCGGACGTCCCCCGGTGGTGGGCGGGGCTCGGACTTCCGGGCCTGATCGACATCCATACGCATTTCCTCCCGGACCGGATGCTGCGCCGCGTGTGGGCGCACTTCGACGAGGCCGGCCCCCTGATTGGCCGGCCCTGGCCCATCACCTACCGCACGGATGAGGCAAGCAGGCTGGCCCGGCTGCGCCAGCTGGGCCTGCTGCATTTCACCGCGCTGACGTACGCACACCGCCCGGGCATGGCGGCGGACCTCACCGACTTCGCCCTTGCGCTGGCTGCAGCAGAGCCGGACTGTGTCCCGAGCGCCACATTCTTCCCCGAGGACGGTGTCCTGGACCAGGTGGTGTCGGCATTGGAACGCGGTGCACGGGTCTTCAAGATCCACGCGCAGGTGGGTGGATTTGATCTGCGCGAGCCGGTGCTCGACCCGGTCTGGGGCCTCCTGGCCGAGTCCGGGGTTCCGGTCGTGGTGCACGTCGGAAGCGGCCCGGTCCCGCGGCCCGGCTTCACCGGCCCGGACAAGCTTGAGGGAGTGCTGCGCCGTCATCCCCAGCTGACCGCCGTCGTCGCCCATCTGGGGGCACCCGAGTATGGCGAGTTCCTGGATCTGGCGGAGAGGTATCCCCGCGTCCACCTGGACACGACCATGGTCTTCACGGAATTCTTCGAGGCGGCCGCACCCTTTCCGCCCGAGTTGCTGCCACGGCTGGCCGTGATGCCGGAAAGGATTGTGCTCGGCAGCGACTTCCCGAACATCCCGTATGCCTACGCCCATCAGCTGGAGTCACTGGAACGCCTCCGCGACAAGGAGCCCCGCCTCGACGACGACTGGTTGCGCGCGGTCTGCTGGTTTAACGGCCAGCGCCTGCTGGGAGTCTGACCCCGGCCCTAGTGCTGGTCCCAGTCCTAGTCCTTGTTCCGGGCCCGGCTGGGCTGCACCCGCATTGGCTCGCCCGGCATCTTCGGGTAGTCCGGCGGGAACGGCAACTCGCCCAGCCCGGCCGCAAGGTCGCGCTCCCACCACCCAAGCAGAACGTCGATCGTGCCGGGCTTGGCATGCATGTCCGCCCAGGGGTCTCCCGTGGCCTTGAGCCGTTGCGGCACCGTGGTGATGGTGAAGTCCTTCGTGTCGATGTGCTCCAGCTCGTCCCAGCGGATCGGGCAGGAAACTGTCGCGCCGGGCAGGGCGCGCGGGCTGTAGGCCCCGGCAATGGTGCGGTCGCGGTTGGCCTGGTTGAAGTCGACGAAGACCCGGGTACCGCGTTCCTCTTTCCACCACGCGGTGGTGACCGCCTGCGGCATCCGCCGCTCGAGTTCGCGGGCGGCGGCGATGACGGCGTGCCGTACTTCGAGGAACTCATGGCTTGGTTCGATCGGGGCGAACACATGCAGGCCCCGGTTGCCGGAGGTCTTGATGAACGAGTCCAGCCCGGCCTCGGACAGAACGGAACGGAGTTCCAGCGCAGCGGGTACGGCGTCCTCGAATCCCGTGCCCGGCTGCGGGTCGAGGTCGATCCGGAGCTGGTCGGGGTTGTCCGGGTTGCCGGCGCGCGAGGGCCAGGGGTGGAACACCACCGTGTTCATCTGGACCGCCCAGACTGCGGCGGCAATCTCGTCGATCACGAGCTGGGGATGTGAGCGTCCGCTGGGATAGACCACCATCACCGAGCGGACAAAGTCCGGGGCGCCCCTGGGCGGATTCTTGGAGAAGAAGTGCTCGCCCCCGACGGTGGCAGGGAACCGCTGAAGGGTGAGGGGACGGTCGCCGTTGGCCGTCAGGAAAGGATCTCCGACCTCGATCATGTAGCGGGCGAGGTCCAGTTTGGTCAGCCCGAGCTCCGGCCACAGGACCCGGCTGGGGCTTGAAATTCTCAGCTCCCGGTTCCCCGTGGGGCTGCTGACAGTAACGGTGACTTCTTCCCTGGCCATGGGGACAACGTACCCCCGGCCAGGGGCGGGGACTAGGGTGAATCATGGACACCTCGCCGGCGTGGGACGGCCGCATGACGTCTCTGTATACCGCCAACTATGAACTGACCATGCTGCAGGCGGCCCTTCACTCCGGAGCTGCTGAGCGGAAAACGGTCTTCGAGGCGTTCGCCCGCGGACTGCCCGAGGGCCGCCGATACGGGATTGTCGCCGGAACCGGACGGCTGCTGGAGGGCCTTGCCGGGTTCCGGTTCGGTCCCTCGGAGCTGGAGTTCCTGGGCCGAACCGGCGTCGTCAACGCGGATACCCTGGCGCGTCTCGCGGAGTTCCGGTTTTCCGGCGATATCTGGGGCTATCCCGAGGGGGAGGCCTATTTCCCCTACTCCCCCGTCCTGATCGTGGAATCCACTTTCGCCGAGGCCTGCATCCTGGAGACGTTCGTGCTGTCCGTGCTCAACCATGACAGCGCCATTGCCTCGGCAGCGTCCCGGATGGTCAGCGCTGCAGGAGGAAGGCCCTGCCTTGAGATGGGATCCCGCCGGGCGCACGAGGAAGCCGCCGCCGCGGCTGCCCGCGCCGCCGTCATCGCCGGCTTCGTGGCGACGTCGAACCTGGAGGCCGGCCGGCGCTTCGGCCTCCGGACCGTCGGCACAGCGGCGCATTCCTTCACCCTCCTGCACGACACCGAACGGGACGCGTTTCGGGCGCAGCTGGATGCGCTCGGACCCGGGACCACCCTGCTGGTGGACACCTACGACGTCGAAGCGGCCGTCCGGACCGCCGTCGAGCTCGCCGGGGACAAGCTGGGGGCCGTGCGGCTCGATTCCGGTGACCTGGTGGCGCAAGCGAAGTGGGTGCGTGAACTGCTGGACAGTCTGGGCAACACCCATACGAAAATCGTCGTCACGTCGGATCTGGACGAATACTCCGTTGCTGCCCTCCGTGCGGCGCCGGCTGACTCATATGGCATCGGTACGGCGCTGGTCACGGGTTCCGGCGCCCCCACCGCCGGCATGGTCTACAAACTGGTCAGCCGCACCAACGACGCCGGGGAGTTCACCGCGGTCGCCAAGAGCTCCAAGAACAAGATCAACGTCGGGGGACGGAAGCATGCGCTGCGCCGGCTGGACGCGTCAGGCACAGCCACCCACGAAGTCCTGGGGGTGGGCCATCTTCCCGCGGACGAACCTCACGGCCGGCCGCTGCTGCAGCAATTCATCCGCGACGGGGAGCTCCTGCCGGGCTGGACCGGGCCGGAGGCCGTGGCGCGGGCCCGGCGCCGGCACACCGACACCATGGCCGAACTGCCCGACGTCGTGAACCGGCTCCAGCGCGGCGAACCCGCCATTCCGACCATCTATGCGTGAGGCCGCCGCCGGGCGCGCCGAAATCCTTCCGGCGGAACTGCAGGTCCGCCGGCGGCGCCGTTACGGCGCTCCAGCTCACCGGTGACGAGCCGCAGCAGTTTTCCGGCAGACTCCGAAAGATCCCTGCCGTTGCCCGGGGAAGCCAACTCGACGCACTGCAGCAGCGCCGACCGGAGCCGCACCAACTGCGCCGAGGGCACCAGGGGCCAGCGGCGGAAGGAATCGAACATCAGTCCCGCGCCGTGGGCATGGGCGATGGAACCGTACCCGCCGGCCAGTTCCGGCCTCATGCTGCACGCTTCCGGCCGGCTTTGCCGGCTCCGATGAGATGGCGCCCCTGCCATCCCGAATCGCGGATCATCGCCACGGCTTCAGGGTCGGCGGCAGTCAGCTTCCGCAGGTCCACAACAATGTCGAGGCCGTACCCAAAAGAGCCTGCCCGGCGGGCAACAGCGATAAGGCTTGGAACGTTCCGAACGGTGAGCTGGCCCACCGGTTCTACCAGTGCGGATTCCGAACTGAGGTCGACAGCGACGGTGATGCCGAGTTTGCTAGTCATAGTAAAAGATCCCCTGTAAAGCATGAGCGGCCGACTGCATGACCACCTCTAGGATATCCAACCACCCGTGAGCCGCGTCACAATGACGTAACAGCAGCCCGTCTATCTGCTCCTGTTCTTGGTTCGGGCGGTCGCCGGCGCCGTCCACGGATCCTCCGGCCAGGGGTGCCGGGGGTACCGGCCCCGCATCTCGGAACGGACCTGCGCGTAGGGCCCGGACCAGAACGAGGCGAGGTCGTCCGTCACGGCCAGGGGCCGCCTGGCGGGCGAGAGCAAATGGAACAGAACCGGCACCCGGCCGCCGACGAGGCGCGGCGTCCGGTCCCAGCCAAAGCACTCCTGCAGTTTGACGGCCACCACCGGGCGGCCGCCGTCGTCCTCCACGTCGGGGTAGTCGATCTTCACCCAGGAACCGCTCGGCACCTCAATCCGCTCCGGCACCAGCTCAGCGAGCCGGGAGGCGTCGGGCCATGGCAGCAGGCGCCGGAGCGGATCCGCCAGGTCGATCCCGCTCGTGGCGGCACCGCCGGCCAGCGCCTCAAGTTCCGGAGCCAGCCACTGGTCGAGCCGGGCCAGCAGCGCCTGATCTGACACGTCCGGCCAGGGATCCCCGAGCTGGCGGCGCAGCAGGGCCAGACGGCGGCGCAAGGCATCCGCCGCCGTCGACCATCCGATGGTTCCCAGCCCTTCCTTCGCCAGGGCCCGTGCCACGGCTGCCCGGCCCTCCCCGGCGGACGGACGGACGGGTGTGGAGGACAGCACGATCGCACCCAGCCGGCGCTCCTTCCGGGCGGTAACCCGGCCCTGGCCGAACCGGGCCTCCACGGTGTCGGACAGGAGGTGCCGGGCGGCCGCCTCAGCCGTGTCCCCCGTCAGCGGGGCAGCGGAACGGATGACGGCGCCGGTGCCGGCCGCGTCGCGCCCCTGGGCCCGGGAGACCTCGGCAACGGCGAGCCATTCGTGCCTGGACAGGGAGCTGCCGGCGGGAAGGCCGGCCCGGGTCCCGGAGCTGAGCAGGTAGCGCTCCGGCCCCTCGCCGGGAACCCGGCGCGCGACACGGTCAGGGAAGGCCAGTGCGACGACGAAGCCGACCGCGTCCGCGGCGGTCACCGCCGCCGCCAAGGGAGGGGAGTCGACGCCGGGACTCTCCTGGCGGGCGATCGTCTCCATCCGGCGGACGTCCTCCTTCCAGCGCCGGGACCCCGGATCGCTGCCCGCGCGAAGGGCGGCCAGGAGGCGCGGGAGGTCGGCTCCGGGGGCGCGCTGGTCCCCGGAGACCAGGGCGACGGCTTCCGCGGCGGTGCGGCTGCCCACGGTTGCGGCCCCGTCCAACAGTGCCCGGGCCAGCCGGGGATCGGCGGGAACCCTGGCAAGCAACTTGCCGAGATCGGTGGCGAGGCCGTCCGGAGCCACCGCACCGAGTTCCCGCAGCACCTCAACTGCCTCGTCCATCGCGGCCTGCGGCGGGGCGTCCGGCAGGGCCAGTCCCCGGCCGCCGGGTGATCCCCAGCAGGCGAGAACCAGCGCAGCCCCTGTAAGGTCCGCGACGGCGATCTCCGGTGTCTGGTGGGCAGGTGCGGCGCCGAAAGTTTTCTGGTCGTAGCAGCGGACCACCCGTCCGGGCCCCTGGCGGGCCGCACGCCCGGCGCGCTGCTCGGCGGAAGCGCGGGAGCAGGACACGTTCACGAGCCCGGACATTCCGCGGCTCGCGTCCCGCCGGGGTTCACGGAACAGGCCCGAGTCGATGACCAGCCGGACGCCGGGGACGGTCAGGGAGGATTCGGCGAGGGATGTCGATACGATGATCCGCGGGCTGCCGCCGGGTTCCCGCCCGGAGACGGCGCGGTCCTGCTCAGCCGGCCCGATCTGACCGTGCAGCTCCAGGACCTCGGCACGGGTCTGAGCGCGGAGCCGGCCTGCGACATAGGACACTTCCCGGGCCCCCGGCACGAACACCAGGGCGTCAACGTCCCGGCCTGATGCCGCCGCCTCGGCGTGCGCCGAGGCGGCGGTGGCCGCCACATGGTCCAGGAAGGCGCGCGCCACCCCCCGTTCATCAAGCCGGGGCGCCGCGGCAGGGACCCAGTCCACCTTGAGGGGGTACAGCGCGGACGGACAGTCGACGACTGGCGCCGGCCCGCCGCCGTCGGGGTCCCCCGCGTCGGCACCCGCTCCGATGAGGGCGGCGAAGCGCGGTGCGTCAAGGGTGGCGGACATGGCAACAAGGGTGAGGTCGCCGCGCAGCTGGCGGACCTCGGTGAGCATGCCAAGCAACAGGTCGGTTTCGATGCCGCGTTCGTGCACTTCGTCAAGGACGACGGCGCCGGCGGTTTCCAGTCCCGGATCTGCGAGCAGGCGGTTCAGCAGGATGCCCGGGGTGACAAATTCGATCAGGGTCCCCGGGCCGGTCTGGCGTTCGCCTCGGACCGTGTATCCGACGCGGTCCCCCAGCCGGCTGCCGTCCAGCGCGGCGAGGCGGCGGGCGGCCGAGCGCGCGGCGACCCGGCGCGGCTGGGTGACAATGATGCGCTGCAGGGGCTCCCGCTGCTGCCGGTCGCCGGCCACAGCACGGCTGGCCAGCCCGAGGTTGGCCAGCAGCGGCGGAACCAGGGTTGTTTTGCCCGTCCCTGGCGGCGCCTGCACCACGGCGGTTGCGGATTGGCCTCCGGCCCGCAGGGCTTCGGCCAGCTCGTCGAGCGACTGCGCAAACGCCAGACCGGACCCGATGACCCCCAGGTCGAAGGGCGCGGGAGCAGGGGTCAGCGGAACGGCTGGAGAAGTCACACCTCCATTGTGCCTACCCGGGCGCCCCTGCCTGCACCCAGGACCGTCAGGACCCCCGATGGGGAACGACCAGGACGGGCCTGGACTGGAGGCTGGTCAAACCCGCACTGACCGATCCTTCCAGCATCCGCTCCATGGCCGCGAGCCGCCCGGGCGTTGTCCTCCCACGATTAGCAGCGCGGCGGCCGAGTTCTCCGCAAGCCGGCCGAGGGCCGGGGCAACGGCCCCGTTCAGCACCCTGAATGACCATTCCCCGCCCGGAGGCCCCAGGAACGTCCGGAGAAGGTCCCGAACGTCGTCCGAGGGGAAATCGGTCTCGGTGTTGAAGGCCGGATCCAACGATGCGCCAGCCCTGGAACGGTCAGGTTCCCACTCCGTAAGGTAACTCGCCGGATCCACGTAAGCGCAGATCAGGTGCGCGCCCAGCCGGGCTGCCAGGCCAGCTCCCGTCAGGATCAGATGCTTCGACGGTTCCCATGCCACGCCCAGAACCACCGGGCCGTCCGGCCACGTATTGCCGGCAGAGGGCGGCTGGACCGAGTCCAAGGTCCCCATCAGCAAAGGCCTGCATCGGGTGCCGTGAGCACGTCCATATTCATCAGGATAGCCACCGGCTGGAATCGAGCCCAGCCTCGATCCGGACGGTGAGCTTCGGGGCCGTCGACGTGCAGGTTGCACACCGCTACCCGGATGCGCGCAGCGCCGGGGCGTTTCCGCGTCATAGGACTGTTCGGGCAGCGGTACGTGAGACGCCGGCTCAGCCGTTCTGCAGGTCGGAGTGGTGCTCAGCCACGACGTTCGGGTGCGCCCGCAGCCGGTAGCGCAGGGCATTGTCGCCGTAGGTTTCAAGAATGGGGCTGTTCGTCGGATCAACCGACAGGCCGCGGGCTTTGGCCTGAAATTCCGGGCTCACCGCGAGTTGGGGCATCGTTGCGTCCAGCGCCGGATTGTAGAAGAACGGCAGGGATACACGGTCAGTGCCGCGCAGAGGTGAAATCACGCGGTGGAGGGTCGCCTTGAGGTAGCCGTTCGTGGCCAGTTCAAGCATCTCGCCGATATTGACCACAAAAGTTCCCGGCACCTGGGGGGCGTCGATCCATTGCCCCTGGTACTCGACCTGGAGTCCACCCTTTCCCGGCTCCACGAGCAGCAGCGTCAGGACCCCGCCGTCCCGGTGGGAGCCCACGCCCTGCTTGGGCTCCGGGTCGGACTCCCCCGGATACCGCACAACCTTGAGCAGGGGAAATGCCCGTTCCGCAAATGCCGCGTCGAAGGTGTCTTCGGGCGCCCCGAGGGACACCGCCAGGGCCCGCAGCAGGCTCAGCGAGATTGCGCTGAGCCGCTCGTTCCATTCGAGGACAATGTCGCGCATTTCGGGGAGGGCGTCCGGCCACAAGTTGGGCCCCTCAAGACGCCAGTAGTCAGCGACGCCGGGCCCCGGCTCCACGGCAGCGCGCTCAACGCCGATATCGATCTGCTCGCGCCAGTCGACCGCTCCGTCCGTGAGCTCCCCGCCGACCCGGGTGTATCCACGGAACTGCGGGCTGTGGACGTTTTCGACGGCGAGCTTCTGCTCGTCGGGCAGCTCGAAGAAGCGCCGGGAGACATCGAGCATCGCATCCGTCAACTGCTGCGGGATCCCGTGCCCGGCCAGGTAGAGGAAACCGACCTCGTGCATGGCGTTGCGCAGATCGTCACGAAACCGCGAGGCCTCCGCGGGCCCCGCGCTCAAACGGGAGAAGTCCAGGACGGGCAATGAGTCGAGTGGCACCTAAATAGTCCTTTTCAGTGAACTTGGCAAGCTGGGAACCGTACTTCCCTCAATGTTACGGACCGGGCGCCGCCGCGGGGCATTCTCATGTCGAATTAAGACGTTCGGGCTGCCCGCACGGCGGCCGTCAACGTGGCACCCCGGCCGCAGTCCGGACAGGCCGAACGGCAGGGCGGGACGTGCGGGCGGAGAGCCGGGCGCGCCGGTAGATGACGTACTCGGCCACCGCCAGGTTGATCACCCAGGCCGCAGCCATGAGCAGGGCCCTGGTCAGCTCGTCAGGCGTTCCCACCAGCAGCATCCAGGGAAGAATCACCAGGGCCTGGGTTCCCGCGGCGACACCGATTGCATAGCCGCGCGTCATCCACGCGCCGTGCCGGACAAAATCCCGGCGCCGGATCGCGAGGAGCCCCAGGATGATGCTGACCAGCATCGCCGAGCCGAAGAACAGCCGAATCGGAACATCGGTGTCGCCATCCGGGAGCGGATAGAAGGCGGACATCCACAGGCCGGAGAGCGCGGCGAACAGGCCGGCCGGAATGAGGACACTTCCGGCGGTGCGGTGCCAGGCTCGCCTGCCGCGCAGCGCTGGAACAAATTGGAATGCACCGAGCAGGCTGTAGATGGTGACGCTGACAATGTGGATTACCACCGGCGCCGGCGAGGCAAAGAACCGTGCGTTCTGCGGCGTGATGGCGGCGCCCCCGGTTAGCTCGGTCAGCCGCGCCGCACCGGCGATGACCGGGATCAGGCTGAGGAGGATTAGGGCGGCAGGCACGGGCCACTGGGGTCCGGGGCGCCGGGCGGGGCTGGCGGGTTCTGTTGTCATGGCCTGGTCCTCAAATCCGGGAGTGTACGTTGTACACTTCATGGCACAAACGCTAGGTGTACGCAGTACACTTGTCAAGGGGAGGCTGCTAGGGAAAGGTGGTCCGGATGACTCAGCAGCTGCAGGCCCCACGCCGTACGCCCCTGAACCGGGACCGGGTGCTGCAGGCAGCCGTCGCACTCGCTGACGCCGGGGGCTTCGAGTCGCTCAGCATGCGCAGGCTCGCCGAGGAACTGGGCGTCGTGCCGATGGCGCTGTACAAACACGTCGCGAACAAAGAGGAGCTTCTCGACGGGATGGTCGCGATTCTCATCGGCGAGATCGATCCCCCGGTGCCCGGGGCGGACTGGAAGAACGCCGTCCGGTTGCGGGTGCTCTCTGCGCGGCGGGCGCTGCAACGGCACCCGTGGGCCCGCCGGGCGGTTGAGTCCCGCACCAATAAGACACCCGCGGTCCTCGGGTACATGGACTCGTTCACCGGCATGTTCCTGGCCGGCGGCTTCACCGCGGATCTCACGCATCACGTAATGCATGCCATCGGGGGCCGCATGTGGGGCTTCACCCAGGAACTGTTCGACGACCCGGAGGCTCCGCCGGCAGAGCAGTCGCCGCAGGCCCAGGCCGCCATGTTCGAGCAGCTGGCCGCGCGGTATCCGAACATCGTCGCGATCGCCACCTCGAAGATCCACGACGAAGGCTCTGTCATCGGGCACGGCTGCGACGACCAGTTCGAGTTTGAATTCGCCCTCGACCTGCTCCTCGACGGATTTGAGCGCCTGCACGATCAAGGCTGGTCATCGGGGCAGGCCCGGCTGGAACGCCGCTGAGGGCGGTCCTTAGGTGAGGGAAACCCTTGCCTGATCATGGACTTCGGAGGAGGATGTCCGCACACTCCAGGAGGCCTTCATGACCAAGCTTGGCAAGTTTGAGAAGTACCTGATTGAGGAATTCTTCGATGATTACCGTGCCGGCGCCCTGAGCCAGCGCACGTTCACGCGCCGGGTGGCGTTCATCACCGGCAGTATGGCCGCCGCGTCAGCCGCGATGCTGCTGGTGGGCTGCACACCGGAAGAAGTACCGCGCAGCACGGACCCGATGCCGACCCCCAGCCCCTCCTTGACCGGCACGGCGACGGGCACGGCGACCGGCACCGCCTCCCCCGGCCCGGTCCCGGGGGCCAAGAGCCCGCTCTCTGTTCCAGAGGGCGCGCCGGGTCTGGTGACGGGGATGGTGCGGTTCCCGGCGAACGGAACAGATATCAGCGGCTACCTTGCCCGGCCGGAGTCGGGTGCTCCCGGACCAGCCGTACTGATCTGCCACGAGAACCGCGGGTTGACCCCGCACATCGAGGACGTGGCGCGCCGCTTCGCTAAGTCCGGCTACGCGGCCTTGGCACTGGACCTGCTCAGCAGGGAAGGGGGCACGGCGGCGATGGACCGCGATGCCGTCCCCGGGGCGCTGACGGCGGCCGGCATCCCGCGCCATGTCTCCGATTTCGCCGCCGCTTTCGATTACCTGCAGTCGCAGGACTTCGTCGAGGAGGGGCGGACCGCCATGACCGGGTACTGCTTCGGCGGGGGCATCACCTGGCAGGCTGCGACGGAGCTTCCGGGGCTGAAGGCCACCGCGGCGTTCTACGGGCCGTCCCCCGATCTGGACAAGGTTCCGACGATCAAGCCGGCCGTCTTCGGCGTGTATGCCGAACTCGATCAGCGGATCACTGGAGCCTTGCCGGCGTTGCGGGAAGCGCTGGCCGCCACGGACGTCCGCCACCAGCTCACCGTCTATCCCGGCGTCGACCACGCCTTCCACAACGACACCGGGCAGCGTTACGTCGAGGCCCAAGCCACCGCCGCCTGGAACGACACGCTGGCCTGGTTTTCCCGGCACGTCTGAGCCCGGTGTTGCACAGCTTTTACCCAGGGTTTACCTGCCGCGCCTTGTGGGCCCCAGGAGCCTGCAACAGACTTAATATCACCAAAAGAACTGATCCTTCGTGATCGTTCGACCAGAGCAGCGGGACACGAACGCATTGATGCGTTCCGGCCTGATCCGCGGTATTGCCGCCGCGGGCAGGCTCCGTAGACCGGGAGGATTATTATGGCCGGCAAGTTTGAAGTTTTTGTTGATGCGGAGTCGAATTTCCGGTTCCGGCTCAAGGCACCGGACGGGACAGTGATGGCCGTATCGGCCGCGTTCCGCGACAAGTCCGCCGCCGTCGCCGGCATCGCCGCCGTGCGCGAGTGCGCCGGCATGGGGCTGATCACCGACCTCTGCTCCGAGACGAGCGCCCGGGACAAGGTTGCGGCATCAGCACCGTCCGGCGATGCCCTGCAGGCCCGTCACGACTGGCATAAACGCGCCGACGGCTTCCATACCCGCGCGAAGACGATCCGCCGGGCCGCAATGGCGCCCCGGTGGACGGGCGCGGCGTAGGAAAAGGCGCAGGCCCGGCTAGGGACGCGCTGCGTACTCATACCACTGAAGGACCCGCAGCGCCCGCAGGGTGTTCCATCGGCTGGGCTGGCCGTCGCCATCCTCGAGTTCAAAGTGGATCTGCCCGGGGTGGGTGTTCTCCAGCAGCCAGGTGCCGTCGGGCTGGCCCTTGGACCGGAGCAGCTCCACCGCCTCGGCCACCCGCGGGTCGGGCGGATCACCGGCGGACCGGAAGTACTCCAGGGCACGGAGGACGTCGTAGTGCCAGCGGGTGGGAAAGGTGAAGTCCAGCCAGGCCGGGTCAATGACTTCGCCGTTGCTTTTGCGTCGGAACAGCTTGCGCTCGAGGAGATACTCCTCGCCGCGCCGCCGGGCCCCGACGGATTCCGCCGAACCGCCGGTGTCACGCTCGTGCGCCAGGAGTCCCTCCAGGACGTTGATCGTTGTGGCGAGTGACGAGACAACCGCCCCGTACTCCGCCCAGCAGTTCCATCCGCCGTCCTCGAGCTGGCCACTGACGAGCCGGGCGACCACGCCGTCGACGTCCTGATCGAAATAGGCTCCGAGCGCGACGGTCATGCCGTTGATGCATGGCTCCACTTCGCCGGTGAAATAGGGCTGCCCGCCCTCTTCCCAATGGCAGTTGTCCCGCACCAGCGCCACGGTCTGGCGCATCCGGGCACTTTCCGGGTCGACGCCAAAGTCACGCAGCAGCAGGAGGCTGTAGGTGGTGGCGGTCCAGGGCTGGCTCCCGTCGTCGGGCACGTCGTGCCCGACGGCGTCGTCCCGGCGGTCCGTAGCGGCAGCTGCTTCGGGGCTTCCGACGTCGGGATCCCCGCTGTGCGCCGGGAAATACGCTCCCCCGGCCCATTGGCCATCCTCCCCGCGCAGGCCCAGCAACCGGGCGCCCCATCCCTCGGTGGCCACCCGTGCGCGTTCAGCAGCTACGACGTCGGCCGGGGCGCCGGCCAGGTCACGCAACGCCTGCCAGCGAATGGACGGGTCGGAATCCAGCAGCCACTCGAGCACGGTCATGCGCCGATTGTAATGCCCTCGGCGTTTCCGTCACCTGATTTCGTGCCGTAGCCGCGGCGGCGGATTTGCCCGCCCGCGCCGCAGAAGCGCCTTAGCCCTCGCACTCAATGCAGTAGGCGTGGCCGTTCTTTTCACGCGCGATCTGGGACCGGTGCCGGACCAGGAAACAGGAGTAGCAGGTGAATTCGTCCTCCGCCTGCGGGATGACCTGGACAACCAGCTCCTCTGCGACGAATTCCCCGCCGGGGGTAATGGAACCGTCCAGCGAATCCGCCTCATCCAGCTCACTGACCACACTGCGGGCGTCCGGAGCATTGGCAGATTGCAACGCCTCCAGGGACCTGTCCTGCGATTCCTTGACGTCGGAACGTACTTCATCGTAATCGGTTGCCACTGGAGTGAATCTCTCTTCTTCGTATTTCTGCTCGGATAGGTGTTCAACATACAGAACCGCTCCGGTATTCCCGCCCGCCAGAGAATCTTCGGGCGAGGCCCTGGCCACGGCCCCCGGCCGGACAGCCCCGCGCCGAAATGCAGCCGCCAGCGACGTGGCTTCCACGACGCCCGGAACCGGCGCGAATCGCGCGGCTCGCTGCCGCCCTGCCATGATGAGTCCGTGAATATCGCAAAGTCGGTCCTGCTGTTCGCACTCGCAGCCGCAGCCGAGATCGGCGGCGCCTGGCTGGTCTGGCAGTCGGTCCGCGAAGGCAAGGACTGGTGGTGGGCCGGAGCGGGCGTCCTCGCGCTGGGGGCCTACGGTTTCGTGGCGACCCTCCAGCCGGATGCGCACTTCGGGCGGATCCTCGCTGCCTATGGCGGCGTCTTCGTCGCCGGGTCGCTTGCCTGGGGCATGATCTTCGACGGATTCCGGCCTGACCGCTGGGACATCGCGGGCTCGGTGATCTGCCTGTTCGGCGTGTGCGTGATCATGTTTGCGCCGCGGGGCGCCGGTTAGGAAGCCTCTTAGGTCCCGGCGCGGACAGCCCTATGACCACCTCTCGACCTCCCGCCCTCTCCAAACAACCCCGCCGCCAGGCCCTTCCAGAAAGCAGCACGCACTGATGCCACAGACCACCACCAAACCGTTCCCTGCCCCCGGTGACCCGGCGAAGAAGGTCCGCCTGGTCCTGTGGGTACTGATCGGGGCCGCCGTCGCGGCCGGCCTCGTCTGGTTCGCGGTGTCCACCGCAAACAAGCCCGCCCCGGCAGCTCCGCAGCCTGCAGCCAGCGCGCAGCTGGTCCGCGAGGACAGCCACCGGCTCACGTCTCCGGCCGTCGAGAAGGCGCAACTGGTGGAGTTCCTGGACTTCGAATGCGAGTCCTGCCGCGCCGCCCATCCACTCGTCGAGGAACTGAAGCAGGGGTATGGAGACCGGATCACCTTTGTGAACCGCTACTTCCCGCTCCCGGGACACCGGAACTCGGGGACCGCTGCCCTGGCTGTGGAAGCTTCTGCGCAACAGGGCAAGTACGAGCAGATGGCAGCGAGGCTGTTCGAAACCCAGACTCAGTGGGGCGGACAGCAGGAATCCCAGGCACCCGTGTTCCGGGGCTATGCGCAGGAGCTGGGACTGGACCTGGCCAGGTACGACGCGGCAGTGGCTGACGAGAAGACCAGGGAACGCATCCGGAAGGATGCCGCGGACGGCGCGGCCCTGGGGGTCACCGGGACACCCACATTCTTCCTCAATGGCAAGAAACTGGTTCTCGACACGGAGGCGGAGTTCCGGCAGTTGGTCACTGACGCCGCCAAGTAGGCCAAATAGGCATGGTCAGAACGCGGGAACCGTGAACCCGAGGCCCAGCAGGCCGCGGCCGGACTGCTCGAGGATCGGATCCATCGTCAGGGTGGGGTGGTTGATCAGCACGTTGACGTCGCGTTGGATCCGCTGCAGCGGATGGGGCAGCCGGTGGGCACTTCCGCCTGATCCCGCCATGATGAGCCGGACGGCTTCAGCGGACGCCTCCCCGGAGAGCGCGAGCGAGAGCCGGTGACGGGCGCGTTCCTCGTCCGTCAGCCTTGCCGGCTGGCGTTCATAGGCGGCGGAAACAACCCTGAGCGCTTCCTCCCAGTGCAGCCGTGCAGTGACCACAAGCCCGTAAGCCTGCGCAAAGCGGGCCTGTGCGAGCGGCGAATCCGCCTGGCGGTTCTCCTGGGTGTTCTTGACCTTGCGCACCAGCATCCGCCCGCCGAACAATTCGACGGCTTGCTCGGCGGCACCCAGGGTGGCCGCCGGCGCCACCAGGTTCAGCAGCGTGGCCATGGGGGCGTGGATGATCGGATCCTGATGGATCCGGCTTCCCGGATTGTCCGCCGCTGCCAGGAGCGCCCAGTCCAGTGTCCGGCGCTCTGGAACGAACAGCCGCTCTGCCCGGATGTCATTGCTGCCCGTACCCCGCAGTCCTGCCGTGTGCCACACATCCAGCAACTCGACGTCGGATATCGGCACGAGGCACTGCAGGCGGATGTCGTCGTGCTGCGCTGCCAGCAGGACCCAGCCGGAATGCATCACGCCCGAGGCGAAGCTCCACCGGCCCGAAATAGCGAAGCCGCCCGGGACTTTCTCGGCCACCCCCACCGGTGCCCCGGTGGCGGCCGCCAACGGGGCGGGACCGTTCGCGAAGACTTCATCCTGGATGTCCTGCGGCCACCGGGCCAACATCCAGACGTGCTCGATCAGATGACCGACCGTCCAGGCCGTGGAGGCGCAGCCCCGGCCAAGCCGGCGGACGGCCTGGGCGTAGGTCTCGACGCCCAGGCCAAAGCCGCCGACAGCCTTTGGAGAAAGCAGCCGGAAGACTCCGGCTTCCTCCAGTTCCGCCATCGTGGACTCCGGGAGGCGGCGAATCCGCTCCGTTTCCTCGGCCCGCTCCCTCAGCCGGGGAATGAGCCCGTCAAGCCGGCTCAGCATCTCGTCGTGAGTGGGCAGATTGGGGTTCGTCCCGGCGTCCATGGCGCCTGCGGCCCTGCCGCGGAGCTCCCCGGCGCGGGCGTCGGGCCGGGGTCCGACGGCGGCCGGCAGGTCGAGGGTGTGGCCGGTGTGGTCGCGTTTCGCTGTCAGGTAGCGGTGGTTGGCCGCGGAGAGGTGCACGCCGGTGGGGAGCTGTTCGGTGACGTCAATGCCGAGGGCGGTCAGCTGGGCGGCCTTGTCCGGGTTGTTGCTGAGCAGGCGGACGGTGGTGGCGCCGAGGGCGCCGAGCATCTGCGCGGCGGCGGTGTATTCCCGTTCGTCCTCGCCGTGACCGAGGGCCAGGTTCGCCTCGTAGGTGTCCAGGCCGGCGTCCTGCAGCGCATAGGCGTCGAGTTTGGAGTAGAGCCCGATGCCGCGGCCCTCCTGCCGGAGGTAGAGCAGGAAGCCGCCGGCGTCTGCGATCTGCTCGACTGACTCCCGCAGCTGCGGTCCGCAGTCACAGCGCAGGCTGCCGAACACATCCCCGGTCAGGCATTCGCTGTGCAGCCGGACCAGGGGCGCCGGGCCCGCCGGATCCTGATGCAGCAGCGCCTGCTCCCACTCGCCCAGTGCGAGCAGCAGGTGTTCCTTGCCGTCGGCCAGCCCCCGGAACGTCAGCATCTCGGCCGTGGCGGCGAAGCCGTCCGGAAAGCGCAGCGGAATGGTGACCTGGCTGCGCACTGTCGCCGGCGCGGCGGCCGCCAGCGTCGCTGCCGAGTCGGACAAGACGGTCATCTGGGGTCCAAACGGGAAACGGTCATGTGGGGTCCAATCGGAAACTTACTTGAAGATTGAAGTTAACGCTATCCGCGGTTAGTTCACGATGCAAGTAACATGTCGCCGGAATGAGTTCACGCTTGAAAGTGTTACGCTGGCACCATGGAACCTTCGGTGGAACCCCAATGGCTCAGCGCTGAGGAGCGCCAGGCATGGTTGACACTCGTGGGTGTGATGATCCGGCTGCCCTCAGCCCTCGACGCGCAGCTGCAGCGCGACGCCGGACTCAGCCACTTTGAGTACATGGTGCTGGCCCGCCTCTCCGAGGCCTCCGGCCGCACACGCCGGATGAGCGAGCTGGCCGGGTTCACCGAATCAGGCCTCCCCCGGCTGTCCCAGGTCGTCAGCCGCCTCGAGAAGCGCGGCTGGGTGCGCCGCTCCCCCGACCCCACCGACGGCCGCATCACGCTCGCCACCCTCACCGAGGACGGGTGGGAGAAGGTCGTGCAAACGGCCCCGGGTCATGTCGCGGCCGTCCGCACCCTCGTCTTCGATCCCCTCACCAGGGCCCAGTCACGCCAGCTGGGCGGTATTGGCCAACGCATCCTGCGTTCGGTCGATCCCGACGGCCGGTCCCTTCCCGGCGCGGATTAGCCTGCCGAACTCCCCGCCGGATACGGTCCCGGGCCCTCCCGCTAACGGCCCGCAGGGTGTTGAATGGTAGTAATGGCAGCGCCGGCAGGGCGCTGCAACTATCTGACTGGCTGCATTTACTTACCGGAGCCGCGGGGTTCCGGTGTGAGACGGGGTCGGCGACGCTTGAGAGCCCTCTGAGACCGGGGCCTCTCTCCCCCCAGCCGTCGTCGGCCCCTTTGGCCCTTCCGGCTGGGCGGCGGTCTCTAGCGCCCGGCACCGTCGGCCTTGACGGCCAGGACCGGGCGGTCTGCCTGGATCAGGATGCGTTAGGCATGGCTGCCCCTGACGAATGTGCCCACCTCCGAGCGGTGGCGCAGGCCGATGACAATCAACGACGCCTTGACTTCCCTCGCGAGGTCGAGAAATTCATCCGCCAGGTCGTGCTGACGCCCGCGACGACAGCACCGGCATGCGGTATTACATCGATGGCTGGACCTTTGACTCCACGCGGCCCTGCCTCGTCCGCTGAACGGCGTCAGGTAAGCTGCGGTCACCCGGGACTTCCCGCATTCCGCGCGGCCGGTTCTGCCCCCGCACCGCCGGAGGCAGCCGGGCGGAATCCCATCCGCAGCCGTTCCACGGCCGGCAGTTGTCTTTCGAAGGGCTAAATCTTGGGCGGCGCTGTCTCCGGAATCCTGATTGTCGCCGCCGTCATCGCCGTCGGCTATTTCGCCGCCCGGCTGCGGATCCTGGGACCGGAGGTCCAGGGCGCCCTCACCCGCACGGCCTTCTACGTGACCAACCCCGCGTTGCTGTTCACGGTGGTGGCGGGCAGCGACATCCGCGCCGCACTCGGCACGGATGCCCCGCTGGCGCTGCCTTCCGCGGCGGCGGTGGGTCTTCTCTATTGCCTGCTGAGCTTCCTGTTCTTCCGGCGGCCTGTTGCCGAAACCGCCGTCGGCGCCATGGCCAGCAGCTATGCCAACGCCAATAACATCGGCATCCCGGTCTCCCTCTACGCCGTGGGAACAGCGCAGCATGTTGCTCCGGTGCTGTTGGTCCAGATACTGGTCATGGCCCCGTTCCACCTCACGGTCCTGGGACTGGCCGGAGGCGCCAGAATCTCCTGGCAGAAGCTGCTGCTCCAGCCCTTCGCGAATCCGATGATCATCGCCTCCGGGCTGGGCGCCGCCGTCGCCCTGACCGGGTGGCACGCTCCCGAGCTCCTGCAGAGACCCATCGACATGCTCGCCGGCGGTGCCGTTCCCATGGTCCTGATCGCCTTCGGACTCTCCCTGGCCGGCAAGGCCCCGCTGCAAAAAGGTGACGGCCGCACCGAGACACTGGTCGCCACGGCCCTGAAAATCGCTGTGATGCCGCTCATCGTGTGGGCGCTGGGCCGCTTCGTCTTCGGTCTGGAGGGCCAGCACCTGCTCGCCAGCGTCATCATGGCGGCACTGCCCACCGCCCAAAACGTGTTCCTCTTCGCTTCGCCGTACGGCCGCGGTGTGACAGTGGCCCGCGACGTCATCCTTTGCACCACCGTCCTGAGCGCCGGCGCGCTCGTGGCCGTCGCGTGGCTGCTCGGCAAAATGCCACGGAAGTACGTGATCTACACGTTGATCGCAAGGCGCCGTGGCGATCGGCACGCTGGTCGCCGGAGACACGGTTTATCCTGGCTGGCTCTACGTGCAGGATTTTCCCGCCTTCCAGGATTCGCCCCGCACCCATCATCTGGATCGGGCACTGCCGGCTGGAGTCGTTGGCCCGCCCCATCCGGCTTCTCCCCGGGCACTCGGCCGGTGCCGCTGCCGAAGGTTGTGAGCAGCGGCCGCGGCTCACGGCAGCCGGGCCGTGACCAGTGACGAGCGGTGGAAGTCCGTGCGCCACACCCCGGCGCCCTGTCCGTTGCCGTCGGTGATGATGTATTCAGGCCAGCGGTCAAAGGCGGAGCAGGGGTGGGATATGCCAAAGTCGGCCACATCCGTGACGTCCAGTCCGCTCACGCCGGTGAGGACCGTGTGGTGGTCGAAAAGGTTGCGCACGACGGCGGCCTCGTTCCTCTTTGGGGCGCCGTCCGCCGTGTGGGCCGACAGGAAGACCGGGAGGCCGGCGTCGTAGGGAAGGTCCCGCTTACCGGCACCGACGACGGCGAATCCCTCCTCGGGGGCGGACAGGACGACGGCCCGGACCGAAAGCGCCGGAACCAGGCCCGGAACCGGATTGACCCCGGCGTAGGTGCCGTGATCGTGGGTGACGTAGCAGCCTGACCGGAGGATCCTTCGGGTTCCGGGCACCTGGCTGTCATCGGGAAGGTGCTCCACGACGCGGTCCGGGAACGCGGATCCTCCCATGGAGTAAATGGGGGCGGCGGTCTCGAAATACTTTGCGGCGGCGAGGTAGACCTCCCGCACCAGGCTGCAGTGCCGGTCGACTGCCTCGACCGTTGGCTCCGCCCTGGTGTTGGGGACGACGCCCTCGTAACCGGCAACACCGGCGAGCCGCAGGCCGGGCGTGCCGTGGATCAGCTCAGCAAGGCGCAGGGCATCGTGGACGCTCCGGGTTCCCGTGCGCCCGCCAGGGGTGCCGACGTCGATCAGCAGTTCAAGGGCGACGGGCGCTCCGGCGAAGACCCGGGCCGCCGCCTCGACGCCGGCAGCCGAATCCGCGAAACAACGGATTTCCCTGCCGGGCTCTTCCTCCATCCATGCACGGAGGCGGATGAGACCGTACTGGTCGACGACCTCGTTGGCGACGAGAACGTGCTGATGACCCCAGTTGAGTGCCGAGGCGGCCTGGTCCACGGTGGCGACGGTGACGCCGACGGCGCCGGCTGCCACCTGGCGCGCGATGATCGGTGCGGACATTGTTGTCTTGACGTGGGGTGCAAGATCCACTCCCCGTTCCCGGCACCAGGCTGCCATCACCCGGATGTTGTTTTCGAGGGCATCGATATTGAGCCGCAGCTGGGGATACGCCGGGGCGGTGGCCACCTTTGCCGCCAAATCTTCGTCGAGTCCGCTCGGGCGCTGGATCGGGCTGCTCACGGGGCTCCTTCGTCGTCAGTGGACTGATCACCACCGTCCGGGCGCTTCAGGGGCTCCGGGAGTGGGAGATGCGTTGATTGTGTCATGTCGTCAACCGGGTCCGGGCTGCAGGGCACTCCGCCCGGGCGCCCCGCCACGGCCCACGCGGGGGATAATGACACCGAGAGCCACAGTCAGCACGGACGGGAGGGGGTCCGAATGCATCCGTCCCCGCGCATCACGGTGGAGGTGCCGGTACTCAACGTTGGCTCCGGCCCCTCGGACTACGCGGAACTGGGCAGCTATGTCGACGCGCTCCGCCGGCAGCAGGGCCTGCACCTGACCCTGCTGCACATCGGCATCCTGGCGGACTTCGCCCAGGACATCGCGGACTGGACGAAGGGGATAACCGCTGCCGAGGCGGCGGCACGCGCGACGGTTGCCTGGCTGGAGGGGCTGCCCGTCCTGGCAGGCTTCTCCGCCAGGGCCGAGAGGCTGGTCCTGCTCGGCGGCGGCCGCGTGAGCGGCCTGGAAGTGGAGGTGCCTGTCCAGGTGCGGGACTATCAGGTCTGCCTCGTGAGGGGGCTGCATGAGCTGTTGGATGAGCTGCTGGTGGACAATGTCGATGACTTCATCCTCAGTTCCCGTGCCCTCGGCTTCAGATATCCCCGGTGGACTCCCCACATTGCCGTTGGCCGCCCCTGGACGAAGGACCGCGGACCCTGGGAGATTAGGCCGTTGGCAGTCGAATTCGGCGAATCACGGATCAGGAACCGCCAGTTCCTGCCTGACTTCGGGACACCCGGACACGCGGAGGGCTGATGAGCGTTCGGAGCGCAGGCATCCTGCTGTACCGCCGGGGCGCCGGATCGGAAGTGGAGGTCTGGCTGGCCCACATGGGCGGACCGTTCTGGGCGCATAAGGATGCCCGGGCCTGGTCGATCCCCAAAGGCGAGTACCTCCCGGGCGAGGACCCGCTGGCGGCCGCGCACCGCGAGTTCGCCGAAGAAATGGGGACCACGGCGCCGTCCGCCGATTACATCCCGCTGGGCGACTTCCGGCAGCCCTCGGGAAAGGTCATCACGGTCTTCGCCGCCGAGTCGGACTTTGCGCCCGAACGCATTGTGAGCAACACCTTTTCGCTGGAATGGCCGAAGGGATCCGGCATAATCCGCAACTACCCTGAGGTGGACGACGCCGGGTGGACGCGGGAGCCTGAAGCCCGCCGCAAGCTGGTCGGCGGCCAACTGCCGATCCTCGACGCGCTCCTCCAGAAGCTGGGGAGCGTCGCCCCGTGACGGGGCGACGCTGTCTCATTGCTCTCGCCAGGCCATTGCTGGCCGGGCAGGAGACTGCCATTCTAGGGGAATCCGCACTCCCCGCAGCGAATGGAAGGGACAGACCATGCCGCTCTATCTGTCGAAGTTCAGCTACACCCCCGAGACCTGGGCCAGGATGATCAGCAACCCGGAAGACCGCCGAAAAGCTGCCCAGGCGTACATCGAATCGGTCGGAGGAAAGCTCCACGGCTTCTGGTACGCATTCGGCACCCACGACGGCTACAACCTCTGGGAGGCCCCGGACAACGTATCCATGGCTGCGGTGTCGCTGGCAATCACCGGCGGCGGTGCCCTGAGTTCGTTGGAAACGACCGTGCTGTTGACCGTCGAGGAAACGATGGAGGCCCTGCGGATGGCCGGGGAAGTCAAGTACCGGGCTCCCGGCACCCGCTGATCCCTGTTACACAGGCCATCATCATGTTCGCCGGGTAGTGTTGAGCCTTCTGTTCGGGCTCAAGCTGCTGGCCCACAGTCTCCGACAGCGGCCACGCCGGCTCCGCCAGGGATCAACCGACACCCCCAATCGTTGGGTAGGTAGCGGCCTGACACCCATCCCCAGAAGGAGACCGCTTGCTGATCGTGCTCACCGGAATTGACGGCTCAGGGAAGACGACGGCGGCCCAGGCCACCGTTGACGCCGCCCGCCAGGTAGGGACAAGCGCCCTGTTCCTGCGAAACTATGCCGGCCGCCGAACGATGTCCTTGCTCGGTGCCAAGCTCGGTGTTCACCTGCCCCCGCGGCTGGCGGATGTCATTGAAACGGCGGTCCGCACGTTCAACGTCCTGAACTCACACCGGCGCGCCGCACGATTCCTCGGCCTGGTGGTCATGGACCGGCACCTTCATTGCCAGCTCGCGCTTCGCTCCGTGCTCGGAGGTCCCCGGGGACGATTCCTTCCCTTCCTCCTCCGAACGCTCCCCCAGCCGGACCTCATCATCCATCTGGACGTCGACCCCAGCGAGGCCCACGCGCGGATACTCGCGCGGGGACTGACTCAGAGCGCCTCGAGGACCTGGAGTCCCTGCGCGAGGCCTACAAGTCCCTCCCCGAATTCCCACGCTTCATCAACATCGCTGCCGACGGAACTCCGTCCGAGGTGCTCTCCCGGGTGCAGGCCGCCATCGCGGAAGCCGGCGGACGGCCGGCAGTGGAGTTTTCCCCCGCCGGCCGAGCGTCGGCGTCGGATAGCTAAACCGCGGGGGGAACTAGCGGGCGAGGTACTCCTCGTGCTGCCGGTGCGCCTCCGCGACGAGCGCCCGGATCTTGTCGATGTCCTTGGCCTTGTTGCGGTACTTCAGGTCCATGGCCAGGATCTGGGACTCTTCCTCGGTCAGCATCCGGTAAATCCGCTCGCGTTCGGAAGCGTCCGCCGTGTACTCAAGGTCGAGGTAACTGACGGCGTGACGCCGCGCGTTGTTGATGGAGGTCTGGGCTTTGCCGGCCTTGCTCAGCAGCGAGGCGACGACGGTAACGGTCAGCACCCCGATGATGACACTCAGGGACAGGCCGGTGCTGATCTCGATGACCGGAACCGCCTGGCCGTCGTTGATGAACGGCAGGTTGTTCTCGTGCAGGGCGTGGAGCACCAGCTTTACCCCGATGAAGGCCAGAACGGCGGCCAGACCGTAGGCGAGGTAGATGAGGCGGTCCAGGAGGCCGTCGATCAGGAAGTAGAGCTGGCGCAGTCCCATCAGCGAAAACGCCGTGGCCGTGAAGACGATGTACACGTTCTGGGTCAGCCCGAAGATGGCAGGGATCGAGTCAAGGGCAAAGAGGATATCGGTTCCGCCGATCGCCACCATGACCAGCAGCATCGGAGTGAGCGCTTTCTTGCCCTCGTGGATGGTGAAGAGCTTGTCCCCGTCATAGTGTTCGGTGGTGTGGAAGAGTTTTCTGGCAATGCGGATGACGAAGTTATCCACCTGCTCGTCGCCGTGGGAGTCCGGGCGGAGCAGGTTGCCAGCGGTGATCAGCAAAATCAACCCGAAGATGTAGAACACCCACGCGAAGGAATTGATCAGTGCTGCCCCGAGGAAGATGAAGCCGGTGCGGGCGATCAGCGAGAAGACGATGCCGAAGAGCAGCACCTTCTGCTGGTCTTCGCGGGGCACCCGGAAACTGGCGATGATGATCAGGAAGACAAAGAGGTTGTCGACGGAGAGGGCCTTCTCGGTGATGTAGCCGGCAAAGTATTCCGACCCCATCGCGGTGCCGCCGAATATCCACACCAGGACACCGAAGATGACAGCCAGGCCCACGTAGAGGCCCGACCACGCGGCCGCCTCCTTGAGCGTGGGCACATGGGCCTTGCGGATGTGGAAGAAGTAGTCGAAGGCCAGCAAGGCCAGAATGACGGCAATGGTGATTGCCCAGATTAGGGGAGAAACGGTCATGGTGCTCAACTTCCGTGAAGGATCCGGCCTCTGCGGCCGCTGCTGTCCGGTAATTCAGGTGGTCTGGGGAATCTAAGCGCTGGTGGCATCCTGCACCTCGCCGACGAGTTCCTCAATGATGTCCTCGAGGAACAGCACACCCGTTGTCGTGCCGTGGGCATCAAATACCCGGGCAACGTGGGCTCCGGTGCGGCGCATGACGGCCAGGGCGTCTTCGAGTTCACTGCCGCTGAACGCCGACGCCAGCTTCCGGATCCGTTTGGCCGGTACCGCCTCGCTGAACGCGGCCGGCGTCGTGAGGTCCATGACGTCCTTGAGGTGCAGGTAGCCGGTGGGGGCGCCGTCGTCGTCCGTGAGGATGTAACGCGAATAGCCATGCTGAGCGACGGCCCGCTGGATATCAGCCGGGGTGGCGGATGAGGGCAGCAGGACCATCGACTGGATCGGAACTTCCACATCGGCGACGGTCTTGGCCGTGAACTCGAAGGCCGCCGTCAGGGTCCCGCTGGTGTCCGACAGCACCCCGTCCCGGGTGGACTGTTCCACAATGTTCGCGACCTCGTCCAGCGTATAGGCACTGGTCGCCTCGTCCTTGGGCTCAACTTTGAAGAGCCGCAGAATCGAGTTGGCAATGCCGTTCAGGGTCCAGATGACCGGCTTGAAGACACGGGCCACCAGTACCAGCGGAGGGGCCAGGAGCAGCGCCGCCCGGGTTGGCACGGAGAAGGAGATGTTCTTCGGCACCATTTCGCCAAACACCACGTGGAGGAACGTCACCAGCAACAGGGCGACGACGAAGGCGATGATGCCGATTGTCTCGGCCGACAGTGAGGTCAGGCCAAGGGGGATCTCCAGCAGGTGGTGAATGGCGGGTTCGGAGACGTTCAGGATAACCAGGGAGCATACCGTGATGCCAAGCTGGCTGGTGGCCAGCATCAGGGTGGCGTGCTCCATCGCCCAGAGGGTGGTCTTGGCGGCCTTGCTTCCGGCCTCGGCCTTCGGCTCGATCTGCGAACGCCGGGCGGAGATCACGGCGAATTCAGCACCGACAAAGAAAGCATTGACTGCCAGCAGGACGACGAGCCAGATGATGCCTGGCAGATATTCACTCATGGGTCAGCTCCTGCGTGAGATTGTCGATGATCCGGTCATGAGCGCTCTGCGGGGGTTCGGTGGATTCATCCGGGGTGAACCGGAGCCGCTCGACGTGGGTGCCCACCACACGTTCCACCCTCAGACGCCCGCCGTCGATGGCCACTTCGTCGCCGAGTTCAGGGATCCGGTCCAGCCGGTCCGTGACAAAGCCGGCCATGGTGTCGTACTCCTCGCCGTCCGGGACGGTGATGCCGGTCCGGTCCAGGAGTTCGTCCGGGCGCAGGGATGCATCAAATGTCAGCGAACGGCCCGTCCGCACGACGCCGGTGCGGGCACGGTCGTGCTCGTCTTCCAGCTCCCCGACGATTTCCTCCACCAGGTCCTCGAGCGTGACGATGCCGGCTGTGCCGCCATGCTCGTCCGAGACGATCGCCACCTGCAGGCCCTGCCGGCGCAGCAGACCCAGAAGGGTGTCGACCCCCATGGACTCCGGCACCCGCAGCGGTTCGATCATGAGCCCGGAGGCCGACACTGCCGATCGGTTGTCGAGGCCCACCGCGAAGGCCTGTTTGACGTGCAGCACACCGATAACGTCGTCCCGGTCCCGGCCGATCACCGGGAAGCGCGAATATCCGGTGGCGGTCGCCAGGCTGACGATCTGCTCGGCCGTGTCGTCGGATCCGATTGTCGCCATCCGCACGCGGGGGGTCATCACATCGGCGGCGCTGTGGTCGGAGAACCGCAGGGTCCGGTGCAGCAGGGCCGCGTGGTCCTGGTCGAGGACGCCTTCCAGCGCGGAGCGGCGGACCAGGAAGCTTAGTTCCTCGGCACTGCGTGCGCCCGACAGTTCTTCCTTGGGTTCAATGCCGAACGACCTGATAATCGAATTGGCCGTGTTGTTGAACAGCAGAATCACGGGCTTGAAGACCGTGGTGAACAGCGTCTGGAACGGGACCACCACTTTTGCCGTGGCCAGCGGGAGCGCCAGGGCGAAATTCTTGGGCACGAGTTCACCAATCACCATGGAGAAAATCGTGGCCAGGAAGATACCCACGACGGCCCCTACCCCGGGAACGACCGATTCGGGGAGTCCGGCGCTCGTCAACGGGCCGCTGAGCAGTTTGCTGATGGCGGGCTCAAACGTGTACCCGGTGAGCAGCGTGGTCAAGGTGATGCCGAGTTGCGCGCCGGAGAGGTGCGTCGACGTGATCTTGAGGGCCTTGATCGTGGGCGCCAGCCGCTTCTCACCCCGCGCCTGGCGGGCTTCAAGGTCGTTGCGGTCCAGGTTGACCAGGGCAAATTCGGAGGCAACGAACATTCCCGTACCAACCGTCAGGACGAGGCCGACGCCGATCATGATCCATTCATACATTCGGGCGCCCCTCTCCTGCGTTGGCCGGGAATCCGGTCAAGGAAGTCGAAGGGCAAGGGCATATGTGAAGGAGGGTCATCCATAGTGCCTGCCAGTCTATCCGCCCTGCCCGTAACCACGCGGCGCCATCCGCTGCCAGCGAATTCCGGCGAAGCCATGATTCGGCCGTTCTTCGAGGGCGGCCACGATTCGCACAGCACTTTCACAGGCAAGCGCTATTGAAGATACAGCCGGATCCACAAGAATGGTCGGAACTGATAGACGTATCCGCGGATTCAATGATGGCCGTGGCTTACCGAACGTCAGCGACGAGCGTCTTGACCTTTCAAGCTGAAACCGACTACTGACGGGTTTCCGAGCATGTTGACTCTGCGCAAGCACGTACTTCCTTCAGTCCTGGCCGTCATGCTGCTCTCGGCAACGGCCTGCACGTCCGAGTCCGCAGCCGGATCCCCGATAGGCTTTCCGTCCGACGGCGTGACCAGCGGCCCCGGCAGTAGGTCCACCGGCCCCGCTGTTGCGGCTCCGCGGCTGGAGCCGGTGGGCGGGGTGGACGCGCGGGCGGTCCTGGCGGAGTTCAAGGGCCGGGGCATGGTGGATCACCTGGAGGCGCTGCAGCGCGTCGCTGATGACAATGGTGGGAACCGGGCGTCGGGGACCTCCGGTTATGAGGAATCCGCCCGGTACGTTGAGGAGCAGTTGCGCGCGGCCGGGTACAACCCGGTCCGGCAGGCCTTTTCCTTCCGGGGGGAGGGCAAGAACCGGAAGCAGGTGGAGAGCTTCAACATCCTCGCCGATACCTCGGGCAGTGCCGAGAACACCGTGGTGGTGGGCGGGCACCTGGATTCGGTGCGCGAGGGGCCGGGGATCAATGACAACGCCAGCGGGGTCGCGGCCATGATTGAGATTGCCCGCTGGATGAAGGAGAGCGGGATCACCCCGGCGAACCGGGTGCGGTTTGCGTTCTGGGGCGCTGAAGAGGACGGCCTGTACGGATCCCAGCACTATGTCGATGAGTTGAGCCGGGCCGAGAAGGCCCGGACCGCGGCGAACCTGAACGTGGACATGCTGGCCTCCCCGAACGGGGTGCGGTCCATCCACGACGGCGACGGGTCCGATTTCGAGCAGGCCGGCCCGGCGGGTTCGAAGCAGATCGAAGACGTGTTTTTCCGTTTCTTCGAGGAGAACTCGCTGCCGGCCGAAACCACGCCGTTTGACGGCGGGTCCGATTACGAGCCGTTCCTGCAGGCCGGCATCCCCGGCGGCGGGCTGTTCAGCGGCGACGTGGAAACCAAGACCAGGGCCCAGGTGCAGTCCTACGGCGGCACGGCCGGCAAGGACCTCGATTCCTGCTACCACGAGGCCTGCGACACCATCAAGAACACCAACCCGGACCTGCTCAAGGAAATGTCCGCCGCGCTGGCCTACGCCACCGCCACGTACGCGCTGGCCCCGCGGGGGTGACCTGCCGGCGGGTGCTGCGGCCCTCACGGGGGCCGCTGTCGCCCTGCCCGACGACCAAAGATATCCCGTCCCGCCGGATCATTCCCGCCGGATCATTCCCGCCAGGGCATGGCCCGCACCGGGGCCGAGCAGGTACAACTGAGTCATGACGACGTCTCCCTTGGTGCTCGGCCCCATGATCCGGTACGTGGATGAGACCTCGGCGAGTGTCTGGGTGGAGACCCGGGTTGCGGCCCGGGTCTCCATTCGCGCTGGCGGCCGGGACTGGACAGCCGGTACCTTCGCGGTTCACGGTCACCACTATGCGCTGGTGGAGTTGGACGGACTTGACCCCGGCACCGTCACGTCCTACGCCCTGGAGGTCAACGGAACCCACGTCTGGCCCGATCCGGCGACCGGATTCCCGCCGTCGATGGTTGCGACGCTCAAGCCCGGCAAGCCGCTACGGATGGCCTATGGCTCCTGCCGGACCAGTGTCCCCCATGATGAGTCCGGCAACCGGACCCACGGCGTCGACTCACTGCGCGCCTACGCCCTGGGCATGGCCTCCGGCGGGGACCTGCCGTGGCCGGATCTGGTCGCCTTCCTCGGGGACCAGGTGTACGCCGACCTGACCAGCGAGCAGATGCAGGAGTTCATCCGCAACCGGCGGAACATTGATGAAGCGCCGGGCGAGGAGCTCAAAGACTTCGAGGAATACGCCCACCTCTACTTTCTGGCCTGGTCGGACCCCGCGAACCGGTGGCTGCTGTCCACCCTGCCCAGCGCCATGATCTTTGATGACCACGACATCCGCGACGACTGGAACACCTCGCTTAGCTGGAAGAAGGAAATGGAGGCCACGTCCTGGTGGCATGGGCGCATTGTCGCGGGGCTGGCCTCGTACTGGGTGTACCAGCATCTGGGGAACCTGTCACCCAAGGAGCGGGCGGAGGATGCCATCTGGCAGCAGATCGCCCGGCACGTGGGCGAGGACGAGATCGACGTGAGCGCGGCGCTGGACAGTTTCGCGGACCGGGCCGATCAGGACCCGGGATCGTACCGGTGGAGCTATTGCCGGGATTTCGGCGACACCCGGCTGATTGTGGTGGACTCCCGCGCTGCCCGGGACCTGACGCCGGACGACCGCGCCCTGGTTGACAAGGCGGAGATGGCCTGGCTCGACGGACGGATGCGCGGCGGTTTCCGGCACCTGCTCGTGGCAACGTCGCTGCCTTTCCTGCTGCCAATGGGCCTGCACTACGTCGAATCCTGGAACGAGGCCATTTCCCAGGGCGCGTGGGGGAAGCTTGCCGCCCGGGCCGGCGAGAAGCTGCGCCAGGCGGTGGACCTTGAACACTGGGGCGCCTTCCAGGACAGCTTCCGGAAGGTGGCGGCAATGGTGACCGAGGTCGCTGACGGCAAACGGGGCCAGGCGCCGGACACAATCACTTTTCTCTCCGGGGACGTCCACTACTCCTACGTTTCGGAGGTGGAGCGTGCCACGGGAAGCCGGATCGTACAGGCCGTCTGCTCCCCCATCCGCAACCCGCTGCCCCGGCTGATGAGGTCCTTCGCCGCCGTTATGTCCTACGGTCTCGCCACGCCGATAGGCGCCCTGGTGGCACGCTCGGCCAAGGTACCGGACCCGCCGTTCCGCTGGTCCGGCGTCAAGGGGCCATGGTTCGACAACAATCTGGCCTGCCTGGAGGTCTCGCCCGAGGGGCTGAACCTGTGGTGGCAGACCGGTGTGGTGGATGGCGGCGACCATCTGCATCCGCGGCTGGAAACTGTCGCCTCCGTCACGGTGGCTCCGCGGCGGGAGGCCTAACCCAGCCGGGCCTGCGCTTCCGGTGAGGCAGATGGCGGTGTGCGGGTGCCGCAGGAGATTGCGCTGACTGGCTACGACGATACTGAGTGCGCTGCGGCGGCCGTGGTCCCGCCGTCGTCCATCCGGCAACCCAGCGCCCTGATTGGTTCAACGGCCCTGGAGCTGCTGCTCCGCGAGGCAAGCCGGAGAAAGGGTTTTTACCACGCCAGGTCGTCTTTCCTCCAGAACTCGTGGTCCGGGCGTCCACGCAGGGCTGGGGCTGACGGCGCCGGGCTGGCGTGAATTGATGCGCTCTTAGCTTTTCACGGCTAGGTGGAGGCCGACCGGTACTGGACCGGAGCCGCGGGGTCCGGAGCGATGGTGTCCACCGCAGTCTTTTGGGCGGCATCCGGGACGCTGCCGGGTGCAGACCCGTCGGCGGCGGACGGTTTCGGCCGTTCCAACGGCAAGGTGTCCGCCGCGATTGCGTCGCAGATGCTGTCGACCTCCTGCCAGAACCGGACGTCGACCCAGTAACCCGTATGGCTCAGGACATGCGGCAGCGGCTGGGCGAACACGTATTTGTGCGTTGGCGGGTCGACAAGGCGAACGTCCGTGGTGCCGGATGCAGGCCAGTCAGCCGTGGCGACCGGACCACCGATGTAATCAGTCTCGTAGTAGACATTGCGCCAGCGGACATCCCCGAGACCTCCATTGCCGCCGGCGAAACCCTGCAGGAGTGCGTCGCTGACCAGGGCGGGAAAGGCCCACCGGTACAGCTTCGCCAAGGGAGAGCCGAGGGTCACAAGGCCGACGCGTTTTTCCTCGGTGCGTGCCGACCGGCGCGCCAGCACGGCCGCTGCCACCACGCTGCCCTGCGAGTGCGCGGTGAGCACCACCCTGCCCTGGTTGTCATGCAGCCGCCAGATCCGACGAGTCAGCTCAGGCACCGCCCGCTCGGTGTACGACGGCGGGGCGAACGGGTGGAACGACCGCGGAAAGAACGTCCCGACGTCGAACGGTGACAGCAGGACCTTCCGCCATTTTTCCTGCCGGAAAGCGAGCCTGAGCACCACCCCGTAAACAATGGGCAGGGACGCACTGATCCAGGTGGTCAGTCCGATGTTCAGGAAGGGAGGATCCTGGCCGAACACCACGACCCGGGTCACGAAGAGCGCGGCCCCGAGCAGCGCCGCGCCGGCCACTGCAACCATCAAGTACGCCGCCATAACCGGGGCGTACTCGCCGATCAGAAGCATCCTCGCCACGTTGCGGACCCATGGACTGGGACACATCCTGCAGGCTGCCTTTGAGGCGGCGGACCGGTCCCGACTAAACGGTGCCGGAGCAAAGGCCGATACCGTCCAGGCGTCCCTGAATTCCCTGGAGATCCCGTTGGCTTCCGCGGGCGCCTGCCCGGGGGAACGGGCCTGCAACGCGTCCGCTGCGGCGTAATCGCGCTCGAGTTCGCCCACGAGGGTCACGGCCCGCTGCCTCGACTTGATGGACAGCAGCACCCCGGCGACCACTGCGAAAAGCACCAGCACGCCGATGAGGCCCAGGGCAAGAAGGGACGCGATGGACGCCACCGCCTTGGGCACCCACAGCACCGGCCCCGCATAGCCGGCCGGCCCTCCACCGCTATCCGCTGCGCCCGTGCTGCCTTCCGGCCCGAGCCCGTACCCGACCGTGCCGAGCCCCTCGGCGACCAGCATCATCAGTGACAACAGCACCGCGTTGGCCAGGATGAGGGCAACAACATTAAGCACCACGGGCGCCGCCCACGGGAAGACCTTGGCAGATCCGCGCGCCGTCACCTTCAGGCGCTTTATGCGCTCCGGCCCGCGCGGCACGACCTTCAGCGCGTGCCGCCACCGGATGCCCCACGCTCCCGCCTGCAGGACCATCAGCGGGATCAGCAGCGCGAGGGTGAGCGTCCAGGCCGCGGCGACCGAGAGATCGATGCCCGGCAAGACGCCGGCGGGTTGGGCCGCTGTCGCTGGCCCGACGCCGGCATCGCCGAGTCCGAGGGGCAGCGCCAGGGCCCCGAAGACCGCGGCGGACAGGGCGGCGATTGCGGCGTACAGCGTTCCGCGGGCGAGGAACTCGAGTGCCTCGTCCGACGCGAGCATCACAATGACCGACCCGAGGACAGCAAGGGAGACAGTAACGGAGACGGCGCTGGCAGTCCGGGTACTGACCTGGGCCCCTGCATCCGTGAGGTCCATGACACCTCCGAGCCGGGAGACGCACCAGCCCAGGGTTCCCGCTGCCACCGCGAGACCGGCCGCCAGGTGCAGGTCCGACAGGTGCTGGTGCCAGCGGCGCCCGGACCAGAAATCGGCGCTGCGCAAGCCGCCCGCCTGCGCCGCGGCACAGCGACCTGTGGGCACGGGCACGGTCGCTCCCAGGGTCGGTGGTTCAACGCCTTCATAGCTGGTCCGCGACCGGGAAGCCAGGACGTAAAAGAGCACCGCGACAGCAACGGGCGCGATGGTGCCCGCCGCCAGCCGGAATCCCGGTCGGTCGTACGGCGCCAGAAAATCCAGCAACGGCATGCCCCATAACTGGCTGCGGCACTGAAGCTGGCCAAGGCATTGGTAGGCGAACGTATCCAGGCTCGGCATCGTGACCATGGTGGCGGTGCTCAATGTCAGCGCGAGGGCAGCGAGCCGCGCAAACCACCGGAACCTCTGCGTCGTTGGCTCCGCCGTCGCCTCCTCAGCTTCGGACTTCACACCGCGCCGGGCCATCCAGCCGGCCATATTGGCAAGCATCGACGGCAGCAGCGGCGTCCACAGCACCCGAAGCGGCGAGTGGGAGGTCAGGCCTCCCCATGAGTACGCCTCACGGTGCCGGCCGCGGGCATCCGTCGTCCGGTAGAACCCTGCGATGCGGTCCCCCGCGACCCTCGTCGGCTTCATATCGCCGAGGAGAGCCTCCGGCGGCGTGCCGCCCACGCCGTGCACCCGTATCTCCGTCAGACCGTCGAGGTCCACCGCGTCGGGAACGAGTCCGGCCGAGTTCCTGATCTCGTTCATCACGCCCCCGCGAAGACCATTGCCTGGCTCGCAAAATCCGACATCACGATCTCCTGCCTCAGGGGGACGGCGCGGGGCTGAACTCGATATTGGACCTTGCCACTGCAGATTGCAATGGCCCGCGTTGACTCATCAAAGATGCCCGCGTAGCTGTATTCGAAGAATCATTTGAGAATGCCCGCGTAGCGGTGTGTCTGCCGGGCCGGTGTCCGCCGCTTCGGCATTGTGGGCTATGGAGCTTTCGATGAGTGAACGCAGGGCTGTCACGAAGACCATCGCAACCCGCTACGCGCGGTCGGACCGGGCTGCGAAGAAGCAGGTTCTGGATGAGCTGTGCGCGACGACGGGCTGGCACCGGGACCATGCCCGCAAGGCGCTGCGGAGGGCGCTGGTGTTGAAGGTGGCCCGGCCCAGGGTGGCCCGGCCGCCGCTGTATGGAGAGCCGGTGATCGAGGCTCTGCGGTTCTGCTGGGCGGTTCAGGGGACCCCGTGCGGGCGGCTGCTCGCGGCGGCCCTGCCGGACCTGGTGCCGCGCCTTCGCCGGTTCAAGGAGCTTCAGATCGACGCCGGAACCGCCGCGCTGCTCCTGCGCATCGCACCGGCAACGGTTGACCGCAGGCTCAAGGCTGACCGGGCGAAACTGGATCCGCGTGGCCGGTCCCATACCAAGCCCGGCACACTGCTGAAGGACTCCATTCCGATGCGGACCTGGGCCGAGTGGGACGACGCGGTGCCCGGGTTCGTCGAGATCGATCTCGTCGGCCACGAGGGCGGGAACAGCAGGGGAGAATTCTGTTTCACCCTTGATATCACTGACATCGCGACTGGCTGGACGGAAACCCGGTCAGTGAAAAACAAGGCCCAGAAATGGGTGTTCGCCGCTATCAAGGATGCCACCGCTGCGTTCCCGTTTCCGGTCCTCGGCATCGATTCGGACAATGGCTCGGAGTTCATCAACTGGGAGCTCATCTGGTGGTGCGAGCAGGAGAAACTGACGTTCACCAGGTCCCGCTCCGGGAACAAAAACGACGGCGCCCATGTGGAGCAGAAGAACTGGCATATCGTCCGCCAGACAGTCGGCTACCACCGCTATGACACCGCCGGGGAACTGGAGCTGCTGAACCGGATCTGGGCGCTTCAGCGGCTACTGACCAACCACTTCGGGCCGCAGCAGAAGCTGGTCGCGAAGGTGCGCACCGGCGCGAAGATCAGCAAGAAATATGACACGCCCGCCACCCCGTTCCAGCGCGTCCTGGCCGACACCGGCACCGTCGCCCGGGAAGTGAAGACCCGGCTAAGACGGGAGAACAAACTCTTGAATCCGGCCGCGATCCAACGGCAGATCCAAGCCCTCTGCGCCGAACTGCTGACCCTCACCGTCGCAAAACAAAGCCCGAAACCCCAGCCGGCTATCCGGGCAAAACCAAATGATTCCACGAATCAACCCAGGCGGGCATCTTGACATGATTCCCCGGGTGGCCTGCTCCGCAGGGGCGTCCTGGCTAGACCGGCCGGGGGCTGTGGTGGTCGGTGCCGCGCATGCGGATGGCCACGAGCAGCCCCGACAGGGCCGTCAGTCCGGCGACGACTCCGACGGCGGCCGGAATGCCGTATGCGTCGGCGATGACCCCGGAAAGCAGCGCGCCGACAGCGAAGCCGCCGTCGCGCCACAGGCGGTAGATGCCAACCGAGCGGGCACGCCACTCCGGGTGCGCGACGTCGCCGATGGCCGCGAGCAGGGTGGGGTAGACCATGGCCGTACCGAGACCCAGGAGGACGGCGGCGGTCAGCCAGATCCCGAAATCCTGGCCCACGGCGATCATCGCCAGGGCGGCGGCCTGGAGAAGCATGCCGCCGACGATCAGCCATTTCCGGCCGTATTTGTCCGACATTGCTCCGGTGACGAGCTGAGCTGCGCCCCAGACCGCGGGGTAGACGGCGGCCAGGATGCCGATCTTTTCGATCGTCAGTCCGGCGGCGGCGAACAGGACGGGGAACAGTCCCCAGGCGAGGCCGTCGTTGAGATTGTTCACCATGCCGGCCTGGCTGACCGAGGACAGGGACTTGTCCCGGAAGCTGGTGAGGGTGAAGATTTCCCGGTTGCTCAGTTCACCGTGGGCGCCGGCATGGGCGGACGTGTGGTTGGCGGATTCAAGCTTCGCGTGGCCCCGGGTTTCCTTCACGGCGAAAACCGACAGCCCAAGGCCCAGCGCGATGTAGGCGGCGCCGAGCAGGAACGGTCCGGGCCGCAGCCCGTAGGTGGCGGCGATGTAGCCGGTGGCCAGGGCGGTGCCGGCCACACCGAGGTAACCGGCCGCTTCGTTCAGGCCCATGGCGAAGCCGCGGCGCTCCGGGCCGACGAGGTCCATTTTCATCATGACGGTGGTGGACCAGGTGAGGCCCTGGCTGATGCCCAGGACGACGTTGGCGGCGACAATCCAGCCCCAGTCCGGCCCGAAAATCAGCATCAGCGGGACGGGCAGGGCGATGATCCAGCCGGCGATCAGCACAGGTTTGCGGCCGTGGCGGTCCGAGAGGGTGCCGGCGAAGTAGTTGGTGGCGGCCTTGGCGAGACCGAAAGCCAGGATGTAGGTCAGCGCGGACGTGTAGAGGTCGAGGTGGAAGACCTGTCCGGCCAGCAGCGGGAGGACGGTGCGTTCCTGGCCCAGGGTGCCGCCGACCAGGGCGTTGACGGCGACGAGGAGCATGAACTGGGCCAGGTTCTGCCGCAGGCCAAGCGTGAGGCCGGTGCGGCGGGGCCGTCCCTGCACGGGGCTGGTGTTGCCGGAAGTCATTTTGCTCCACTTGGTTGGGGACAAAGGTTGGCGGCGGCCCTGTTTCCAGGACCGCCGCCAATTGTGTCAGTCAGGCATTGCCGCTGGCGCGGACTAGCTGGCGGGGACGGATTCCTGGGTGTGCTGCTGCGCGGCCCAGGCGGCGTAGCTGCCGTCGAGTTCGACGACGTCGTAGCCGGCGCGGCGCAGCGCGCTGGCCGCGACGGAGTTCCGGACCCCGCTCTGGCAGTAGCTCACGATCGTGCCCTCTGCCGGGAGCTGGTCAAGGTTCCACATCACCCGGCCGCCGCTGAGCTGGTGCGAACCGGGGATGTTCCCGGCGGTGTGCTCGGTGCGGTTCCGCACATCCAAGATCATGGCGGCGTCGAAGCCCCCGAGCTCTTCGGGCTGGATGAGCTTCGGGGTGCTCACAGGCAGGCCCTCGAAGCCGGTGACGTACCCGGCGACCTTATCGATCCCGACGCGGACCAGGTGGTCCCACATGTCCTGCGCGGCGTCCTGGTCCGGAGCCAGCAGCACCAGGGGGTTCTTGTCGGTTTCCGGGTTCACAACCCAGGCCCCGAAGCTCGCCACGGATTTGCCGGCCGGGACGTTCAGGGAACCGGTCACGGTGCCCTGGTGGACCTCCTCATTGGACCGGGTGTCAATGAATGTCACCGTGTCCTCTGCCAGGTCCTTGGCAACGGAGGCGAGGTCCAGTTCCTGCAGCGGGGCGCGTTCGCCCATCACGGCCGGACCCTCGCGGTTTTCCCGCTTCATCCGCCCGAAGTAGGCGTGCGCATCCGGCTGGCCGTCAAGGAGTTCATCAACGAAGCCCTGCTCATCATTGGCCGCCAGGTAGGGACCCCACCAGGCGTAGAGCCGCTCATAACCGACCGTGGAGGACGGGATGGCACCCAGGGCCTTGCCGCAGGCGCTGCCGGCACCGTGGGCCGGGTGGACCTGGACATAATCCGGCAGGGTGAGGAACTTATCCCGCAGGCTCGCGAACAGCTGCTTGGCCCCCACGAAGCGGGTGTCAACGCCGCCGGCAGCCTCATCCAGCAGATCAGGCCGGCCCAGGTCGCCGGAGAACACAAAGTCACCGGAAAGCAGGTAGCCGGCATGGTCGCTGAACGCGCCGTCGGTCACCAGGAACGACAGGTGCTCCGGGGTGTGGCCGGGGGTGTGCAGGGCCTGGATGCTGATGTTGCCCAGGGTGATGGTGTCGCCGTCGAACAGCCGCTCCCCCTCGAACCCGTACTGCCAGTCCGGTCCGCCTTCGCCGGAAACGTAAATCTTCGCACCGGTGGCCGCGGCGAGCTCGCGGGTGCCGGAGAGGTAGTCGGCGTGGATGTGCGTCTCGGTGACGGCAACGATCTTCATGCCGTTCTTCGCCGCCAACGCCTGGTACACCGCAATATCACGGCGCCCGTCCACAACAACCGCCTCACCCTTGGCCTGGCAGCCAATCAAGTAGCTGGCCTGGGCAAGATCCTCATCATAAATGCGTTCCAGAAGCATGTGCTCTCCTTCGTAAGGGTGCGGGGTCTCCCCCGTCGACTACTAACAACAATAATACCCCAGGGGGTATATTGCAAGGTGCTTGGTGCCGGTCGTTCCGGCCTCTAGTGGGTTCCTGGGCGGCGTCCCCGGAGCCTGTCCGCGAGCGAACGCCAACGGCCGGGTCCGGGGGTGTCCGCCGGAGCGGGGGCATAAGTCACCGGGTGTCCGTTGCGGTACCACTCGGTGATGCCGCCGGCGACGTTCACGACGTCGTAGCCCCGCGCGGACAGCAATACGGCCGCCTGGGCGCTGCGCTTTCCCGACCCGCAGAGGACGTGGACCGTGGTGTTCGGCACGTCCTTCAGCCGGGTCGGGAGCTCGTCCAGCGGAATATTGATGCTGCCCGGGATGTGGGCGGTGGCATATTCCTCCCTGCCCCGGACATCGACGAGCGTGGCGCCGGGCCAGCGTGCGGCAAGGTCATCGGCACTGATGGTTCGCATCAACCCGGCCTCGCTTCCGCTCAGCCCTGCCGCTGTGCTGCCTGGGCCCGCAGGCTTGCCATGTCCAGGTTCTGGACACTCTCGATGACCTGCTCCAGGCCGGCGGCGTTGAGCGCGCCGGGCTGCGAGAAGACCAGGGTCTTGTCGCGGAATGCCATCAGCGTGGGGATCGACGTGATTCCCGCGGCCGCCGCCAGGGCCTGTTCGGCCTCGGTGTCCACCTTGGCGAAGACGACGTCCTGGTGCTTCGTTGAGGCCGCTTCATAGGTGGGGGCGAACATGCGGCAGGGTCCGCACCAGCCCGCCCAGAAGTCGACGAAGACGATGTCGTTGGTCTCCAGCGTTTCGGCGAGGGTCTTTTCGGTGATGTCGATGGTTGCCATAACTATCTTCTCTTCCTCCGGGTCGGTCGTGGGGTGGTAGGGGGAACTGCTGGTCAGGGGCGGATCAGGTGGTCGGAAGGCCCGCGCGGGTCCAGGCGATCATGCCGCCGTCCATGGTGTCGGCGGTGAAGCCGGCGGCGTTGAGGGCATCCGCGACCCGGGCGCTGCGGTTGCCGCTGCGGCAGATGGCGATGACGGGGACCTTGGGGTCGAGCTCGGACAGGCGGGCCTGCAGCTCGCCCATCGGGATGTGGATCGCACCGGGGATCATGCCTTCGGCAACCTCGAAGTCCTCGCGGACGTCCAGGACCTGCGCCTGGTTCCGGCGCTGGTCTGCTTCGGTGATGGTGATTTCTGCCATGATGATGCCTTTCGGTTCAGGGAGTGTGTCAGACCGGCGTGGTCTGGGTGTCTCGTTCGAGGGTGGTGCGGTTGGACTTGCGGAGCGGGCAGGCGCTGACGAAGAACCAGCAGACTGCGGCCGCGACGAGCGCGGCTCCGGCGACGCCCAGGGCGATCGGTCCGCGCAGATCCACCGGGGCCTGCTGGATGAGGACGAAGGCGCCCATGACCAGCACAAACCAGCCGAAGCCCTTGCGCAGTGCCGCTTCAGGAATGCGGCCGGCGAGCCTGGAACCGATCAGGGTTCCCACGATGGCGGCCGCGGTCACGGACAGCGTGATCCCCCAGTCCAGCTCCACGGTGGTGAGGTATCCGGCCAGGCCGGCGAAGGACTTCATCGCGATCACCACGAGGGAGGTTCCGACGGCGATTGCCATCGGCAGGCCGCCGAGCAGCGCCAGTGCCGGGACCACAAGGAATCCGCCGCCGGCGCCGACCAGGCCGGTCACCAGACCGACGACGAGGCCGTCGAGCAGAACGCGGAACAGCGGCAGTTCGGTGTGCTTGGGGGTTCCGGTGCCCGCGTCGGCCTTCTTCTTGCGTCCGCGGATCATGGCGATGGAGGTGGCGACCATCATCAGGGCAAACGCGATGAGGAGGATCTGCCCGGGGATGTGCCCGCCCAGCAGGCCGCCCACGAAGGCGCCGACCATGCCGGCGGCCCCGAACAACAGTCCGGTGCGCCACATGACGCGGCCGGCGCGGGCGTGGCTGAAGACACTGACCGCCGAGGTGACGCCGACCACGAACAGGGAAGCGGCAATGGCTTCCTTGGCTTCGAATCCGGCCACGTAGACCAGAATCGGCACGGTCAGGATGGATCCGCCGCCGCCGAGCACACCGAGCGACAGCCCGATGAGCACGGACAGGGCGAGAACGAGGATCAGTGCCGTGGTCATGAGGCCTTAGCCTCCGGGTTCAGGGATTCGGAGACGGGGAACTGCAGGATGGCGGACTCGCGGGTCGGCTCGTGGGCGGCCTTGTTCCAGGGCATGGCGGAGATTGCCTGGCCCATGGCGCAGGTGTTGGTGGCGGCCGAGAAGGTCAGGCCCGCGCCGATGGCGCCGGCGAGGAGCCGGATTTTGGGTGAGACGAACTTGCCTCCGGCGAGGCCCAGAACCACGAGGGAGCCGGCGGCGAGCCGGACCTGGCGCTCGAGGTCCCAGCGGGCCTTGCCGCGGATCACGTCGCCGCCGGCCTCAGCGAAGCCGGGGGCCCCGCCGGTCAGGACATAGGCGCTGCCGATACCCGCGCCGCCCAGGCGCTGCCGTGCCTGCTCGGCCCGTGCTCCCGACTGGCAGACGAGTACGACGCGGCTGCCCAGGCGGGCGGCCAGTTCGTCAGTGTGCTCGGAAAGCAGCGGAAGCGGCACGTTGTAGGAGCCCCGGATGTGCATGTTTTCAAACTCGGCGGCCGAGCGAACGTCAATCACGATCAGGTCCTGGTGTTCCTGGAACCAGCTGCGCAGCGTTTCCGGGGCCAGTGCGGTGACTGCCGGTGCGGCGGGAGCCGCCGGGGCGGAGGAAGTGGAAGGGGGCGTCATGGGTGTCCTTTCGAGACAGACAAACAAAAGCTCTATACCCCACCGAGTATTGCAGATACCCCTAGGGGTAGTCAAAAATACCCAAGGGGGTATATTCTTGAGCATAGCCACCCCTAGCTTTGGAGACTCCCATGGACCTTGATTCAGCAGAACTAGCCCCCGCCATCAACCGGCTCAAGCGCGCTCAGGGGCAGCTGGGGGCCGTGATCCGGATGCTCGAGGAGGGACGCGACTGCAAGGACACCGTCACGCAGCTGGCCGCCGTCTCGAAGGCGCTGGACCGGGCAGGATTCGCCATCATTGCCAGCGGGCTGGAGCAGTGCGCTCTCCGGAAAGACTCAGCCGGGATGAGTACGAAGGATCTGGAAAAGCTCTTCCTTTCCCTCGCCTGAGGCTCGGACGCGGCGGGGACTCAGGTTCCGCAGAACGTCCGGTAGGCGCCGAAGTCTTCCGGCGCGGCCGAAGCGTACCGCTCCAGACCGGGGCGCTCGGCGTACGGGCTGCCCACCGCGTCCAGGAGACGGGTGAGCGGATCCAGATCGCCTTCCGTGGCGGAGGCGAGGGCCTCCTCCACCAGATGGTTGCGCGGGATATAGACGGGATTAACCCGGTCCATCGCGTCCGCGTCGGGAGCCAGGGCGCTCCAGCGGCCGGCCCACGCATCGAATGCAGCCGGGTCCTGGAGCAGGCTCCTGGCGGATTCCGTGTGGCCGCGGGCGGCCGCGCCGAGGCTGCGGAAGAATGAGGTGTGGTCAGCCTGCCCCGCTTGGAGAATGCTGAGCAGTTCGTCCACCAGAGGCGAGGTCACCTCGTCGTCGAGCTTCTCCTGCAGACCGAGCTTGGCCCGCATGCCGGCGGACCAGGCGGCGCTGTACTGCCGGCGGAACCCGGCGAGGGACTCCTGCGCGATCGCGACCGCCTGTTCCTCATCCTCGTGAAGGAGCGGCAGCAGGGACTCCGCAAGCCTCGTGAGGTTCCACTCCGCCATGACCGGCTGGTTGCGGTACGAGTAGCGTCCGGCCTCGTCGATGGAGCTGTAGACGGTGCCCGGGTCGAAAGTGTCCAGGAAGGCACAGGGTCCGTAGTCGATGGTCTCCCCGGAGATCGTCATGTTGTCGGTGTTCATGACCCCGTGCACGAAACCCACCAGCATCCACCGGGATACCAGCGACGCCTGTGCCGCTACCACCGCCTGAAACAGCGCGAGATAGGGGTGCCCGGCCTCAGCGGCGTCGGGGTGGTGGCGGGTGATCGCATGATCGGCGAGGCGGCGCAGGAGGTTGATGTCGCCCGTGGCCCGGGCGTACTGGAAGCTGCCCACGCGCAGGTGGCTGCTGGCGACGCGGGTCAGGACTGCACCCGGCAGCAGGGAGTCGCGAAGCACCCGGCGGCCTGTCACCGTCACGGCAAGGGACCGTGTGGTAGGAATCCCCATGGCGTGCATCGCTTCACTGACGATGTACTCCCGCAGCATCGGGCCCACAACCGCCTGGCCGTCGCCGCCGCGGGCGAACGGGGTGCGCCCGGAGCCCTTGAGGTGGACATCGCGAAGGCGGCCGGCCGCGTCGGTGATCTCGCCGAGCAGCAGCGCCCGTCCGTCGCCGAGGCGGGGGGCGAACCCGCCGAACTGGTGGCCGGCGTAGGCCTGCGCCACGGGCGTGGCACCGCCGGGGACCAGGTTGCCGATCAGCAGGCGTGTCCCGTCAGGACCCCGCAGGTAGCCGGGGTCCAGGCCCAGTTCGGCGGCCAGCGGTTCGTTGAGCACAACAAGACGCGGGTCCGGAGCCTCTTCCGCCTGCCAGGGGATGGCCAGCTCCCCCAGCTCACTGGCAAAGCGGCCGTCAAGGCGGCCTTCAAGGGTGCCGTCGAAGGTGACGGTGGGTCGGGCTGCGGCAGTCATACACCAAGGCTATCCTGCGGCGTCAGCGCCGCGGTTGGCGGCGACCGTCTCGACGGCGACCGTCTCAATGATCCTGGTCGAGGGCTCGCCGACCAGCGCCGGCGCCGTCACCCCGGTTTTCCACGTATCGTTCTGCAGCCGGCCGAGGAAGTCCACGGCAGCCTCCTGCGTATCGAAATCCATCTCCAGCATCACGTAGTCCTCCTGGTCGAGCGGACGCGAGATCCGGTACGACCGCACCCCCGACGCTGCGCGGCCCAGTGGGTCGCTGTCGAAAGCACTCCTCCACATGCCGAAGTCCCGGACCTGGTGTTCGATCTGCAGGGTAATCATGGGGCACTCCTGTCGACGGTTCTTGAAGCCCAACTGTAGGCCTGAAAGGCCGCTCGACGTAAGACGGCCGGCGGGAAGTTGCCGGGATGTTCATTTGTTAAAAACTTCCCTCGGTCGGGTCCCATGCCGCCGCCCCGCGGTAGCGTGGATAGTGCGCCGTCCCTGCAGAGTCCCCCAATGATGCAGGGGCGGCGTTTTTTTCACGAGCCAGGGCTACTGGTGCTGAAATAGGTTGAGGATGTTGCCTTCGCTGTCCGTGAACCAGGCGGCCTTGCCAACCGGGGTCTGCGCTATCCCGTTTTCCGTCTTCAGGCCCGGAAAGTCGTACTCCTCGAACACGACGCCGCGGCCGCGCAGATCCTTCATCTCGGCCTCGATGTCACCTGTTGCCCAGCCCATCTGGGTATTTTTCGCGGTGCCTGCATTGTCCGTCTTGTACAGCAGGAAAGCCGTTCCCTTGCCGCAGCGGTACATCAGATTCTCCTCGTCCAGACTCTCCGCGGGCTCGAGTCCCAGCATGTCGCGGTAGAAACTGCCCGCCCGGGCGATGTCCTTCGCGGGCAGCACTGCGATGATTTCAAGATCCTTCAGCATGACTACTTTCTCCCTCTTGCTCTGCGTTGATCAGATTCCTGGAAGCCACCCCAGCTGCCATCCACACTGCAAAAGACGTCCGCCGGCAACTCGGCGAAACCGGCCACGTCATGTGAACCCCGTCCCCAATTCCCGGGTCATCAACCTACCCAGCACCAGCGGCGGACAGCGCATCTCTCCTCCTCGAAAGGTGCTGATGCGCACTATCGTAGGCCCGGGGTCCCGAGAGTCAATACCGCCGGGAATCCGCTGCGGGACGCTCGAAATGCCCGTCTAGGACGGCCGGGAATCCGCATCCGCAGCACCGGGTGCGGCGTTGGCCTGATCGGACCGGTGGCGCTGCCGGCGGCTCGCCAGCAGGAACGGCACCGCGATCAATTCGATAACGCCGCCGATCGCCAGCGAGACGGCGTAGCCGGAAACATCGGCTGCCCGGCCAAGCAGCGGCTGCACCACCACGCCGCCGCTCGACCCCATGAGTGAGTCGAAGCTCAGCACCGTTGCCCGCTGCTTCGAGGCGATCATGTCGTTCAGGTAGGCCTGCCGCACCGGAGTGCCCGCCGAGGCGACCAGAGCCCAAAGCCCCAGCAGCACCAGAGCCAGCCAGAACACCCGGGTGAACCCGAGCACGACCAGAATCGCGGCGCTCACGGCACTGCTCAGAATCAACACCGTCGTGCGTCTGCGGACAAAACGCCGGATCCGGGGGGCAATCCAGCCGCCGAGCACCTCTGCTCCCGCTACGAGGGCAGCCGCAAGGCCTGCGACGGAGTACGCGCGCGGGTCGCCGAAGAGCTCCAGAAGGTACGGCTGGAGGGCGTAGAACACGTAGAACCCGACGCCGGCAGTGAACGGCGCTGCCAGCATCACGTAGCGTACGGGGGGATTTTTCAGGCCGTTCTCGATCGAGGCGGAGAGCACGGCGCGGGTCGCCTGCAGTGGATGGGTCGAACGTTCAGGGGTGAAACCGACATCGCGCATGAGCAAAAAGGCCACGACGAACATCGCCAGCAGCACGCCCACGCGCAGCAGAAACGGCACCCCGAGATTGGTGGCCTGCGCTATCACCCCGCCGGCTACCGAGCCCACCAGCATGCCTGTGCCCGAGACCATTTGTCCCCGGCCGAGGACCGTTTCCAGGCCGCCTTCATAGCCCGAGAAGCGCAACGCGTCCACGAGCCAGGCCTCGACTGCTCCCGAGAAGAAAGTGAAGCCCAGCCCGAGTAAAACGGACACGGCCGCCCACAACCAGAATGGAGCGGAAAGCTGCCACAGCAGGTAATAGAGGTAGGTCGATACGGCCAGTGTCGCGGTGCCGAGGAGGAAGGAAACGCGGCGCCCCCAACCGTCGGCAATCACTCCGGTGGGCACCTCGAACAGCACCATCCCGGCCGTGAAAAAGGCGTTCGCGGCAAAGGCCTCCAGGTTGCTGAGTCCGGCATCCAGCAGGAAGATGGTGTTGATTCCCCAGATGAACGAGGCCGCAAGGGTATTGCCCAGCGTCAGCGTGAGATAGATACGCTGGATCTTTCGGGCGGCGGCGTTCATCGCATCGCCGTCCCCGCCACGGCGAGGGGGGTCCACGAGCCCATTCTCGTCGCCTTCAAGGGCAGGCACCAGAGCCTACGCCGGAGACAGGCCCGCGAGTGACGGCTCAGCCGGACCCGGGCACCTCCAGTTGAACCGTGATTTGATCCCCTGCCCCAATACCCGCCGAGGTTCTGATGGCCTTCTTGACCGGAAGCAGATAGGAACCGCTCTTGCTGTCCGGAAAAAGTGACGTGGACCAGCGGTGTCCGGCAATGCCGGCAGTGACTTTGACGGAGCCGAAGCCCCGGCGGAAGGTGACGGTGTCCTCCCTGATCTCCGCTGAAACCTCGTCCGGGACCGTGAGGAAGTGCCACCCGGCTTCTCCCGGATAGAGCCACAGCCTGGCCGTGAAGGTATACCTCAGCACCATTGTTTGATTGTCGCGCGGCTCCAAGCGGTCAGTCCGATTCCAGCAGTTGTTTCAGCCTGGCGAGGTCCTTCCGCATGGCCCGGCGCATCATCGGGGCCATGACGGGGCTCAACACTTTGGAGAATCCTGTCGGGTCGCCGGTGTTGCGCAGAGCCATGCGGGTGGACGATCCGTCCGCGTCCGCCCAGGTGTACGTCGTCTGCATCGGGAACGGGCCCTGGGCCGTCCGCATGACCAGCTTCGTGCCCGGTTCCAGCTCGGTGAATTCGTACACGTAGTCCAGATCCCGGCCCAGGAAACGGGCCCGGAAGGCCAGCCGGGAGCCGACAGCCAGGGGTGGTCTCGATTCCCAGCTGACTGTCTTGATGTTCGTGTACCACTCGGGGGCATGGTCCGGGTCGGCGGCATAGCCGGCCACGACTTCGCGCGGCCGGTGGATGACAATCTCAGTCGTTACATCGACCATGAACTGTTTCTTCCTGCCCCGCTAGAGTGAACCGCCGGCTACTTCCGGCGTGCCAGAGTCATCGGTGGGTCCGCCGTGGCCGACTCCGTAACCGCGGTGTCCGCCGTGGCCTCCGCCGTGCTGGCCGGCGTCGCCCACACGTTCCCGGGCGAGGAAGGTTTCAACGTCGAAGAGGTTGTCCGCCCGCCGGGCGACGTTGAGGAGCGTGGACATCGATGCCACCTCTTCAACCTGTTCCTTCAGGAACCAGAGCATGAACTGTTCACCCAGGGGGTCGTTTTCCGCCCGGGCCGCGGCGAACAGCTCCTTGATGCGGTCCGTGACCTCCACCTCCTGGGCCAGGGCAAGGACCAGGGGCTCCTCCGCCGAGCTGAAGTCGTTCCGCACCGGTTCGATCCCGGGGATGGTGACCCTGATGCCTCGGTCAAGGATGTACCGGACCATCATCATGGCGTGGTTCCGCTCCTCCAGCGACTGGCGGTAAAAGTGCTTGGCAAGCTGGGGAAGGTCCTGCCCGTCGAACCAGGCCGCAATGGCGATGTACTGCTGGGAGGCTGCGAACTCATTGCCGACCTGGCGGGTCAGCAGCTCGTTGAATTGGGGGCTCATCGTTCTCTCCTCAAGTCGGGGTTCAGGGGTGTGGACCTGGGGCGCCGAGAATCTGCTGAACCGGGGCTGCCGGAGGGCCTGTAACGAGGGTCCTCGGCTCGGATCTCCCCGTCAAGGCCCACGGCGCTGCCGGAACCCCGGCAACCTCGATCTGGATGCCCAGCTCGGGGAGTACATCAACTACCTGCGGTCACCCGGGACAACGACGCCGGGCGTGGGCCAATTGCTCAACCACACCGCCGGCTTCGCCAACCTGATGCCGATTCGCTGGGTCCATGCGGCCGACGCGGATCCCCCGGACCCCGAGGCCCTGCTCCGGATGCACCTCCGCGACGGTGAGATCGACGGAAACCGGATCCGGTCCTCCCAGTCCGCCCGCCGCATGCGAACCATCGACCAGGCGGACAAGCACCAGCAAGTACAACTTCGAACCGCTCTTCGCGCTCCTGGCCGCTGCGTCATGGTCGTAGCCAGCACCGCGGTCCCGGTCCCACTGTGCTCAGACGGTGTTCCTGCGTCGCGCCAGCAAATAAATACCGATCCCGGCCAGGCATCCCCAAAACGGGGACACGATTCCCCACGGGGCAATGCCGGACGCGGTCACTGCCAGCGTGATCAGGGCGGCTTCCAGCTCTGCCGGGCGCCCCTCAGCCCCCAGGACCACGTCCCTTACGGCTCCCTGGAGCGCGCCGAGCAGCGCCACCCCCGCCAACGCGGTCAGCATCGGTGCGGGGATGACCGCGAACAGGGCAACGACAGCCGTGCTGAAGGTTCCGAAGACCAGATAGAAGACCCCACAGGCGATACCCGCGATGAACCGCCGCCGGGAATCCTCGTGGGCTTCCGGCCCGGCGCAGATGCCCGCCGTGATGGCGGCAAGGTTGATGGCGTGGCTCCCGAAGGGTGCAAAGATCACGGACGCGACGCCGGCTCCGCCCAGGAGCAGCCTGTCATTAGGCAGGTACCCGCTGCTGTGCATCATCGCCAGCCCCGGCCCGTTCTGGCCCGCCGTCGTGACTATGAGCAGCGGCACGGCTATCCCCATCACCGCCGGAACGCTGAAGGTTGGTGTTGTCCATAAGGGGCCGGCCAGCGCCAGGGACAATTGCGGGGCGGAAATACCCCCCGTGAAGATTCCCAACAGCGCCCCGGAGAAGAGGGCCACAATCACTGCGTAGCGGGGAACAAACCGCTTCCCGGCGAAATACGCCAGCACCAGTCCGCCCGCCACAAGCGGCGAGGATACGACTGCGCCGGCTGCGTTGAGGACGAAGGGCAGCAGCACGCCGGCCAGCACACCGGCGAGTATCGGCTTGGGCACAACCGCCAACAGCCGGCCGAACAGACCGGTAACGCCCAGCACGGTGCCGAGGATGCCCGCGACCAGGTAGGCGCCAATGGCGTCCGAATAGGAATAGTTCCCCAGCGCGGTCAGGAGCAGCGCAGCTCCCGGCACTGACCAGGCAACCATCACAGGCTGCCTGGTGACCAGGCTGAGCACCGAGCACACCACGCCGCTGGCGATGGAAATTGCCCAGACCCAGGAGGTCGTCTGCTCGGGGCTGAGTCCCGCATTCTTGGCTGATTGCAGGACCACCACCAGCGGTCCTGAGTATGAGACCACAACGGCGACCAGCCCGGCCATGACTGCGGACAGGGACATCGCGGAGCGAAGACTCAAGGGCCCCGCCTGGCGCGAACGCGCTTGCGGGGTCCTTGATGTCAAAGCCATGGGCCGCGGCCGAACAGGGCGCTGACATCCGGTCGGACTGCACAGTGCATGTGTACTTCCTTCTCTGGATATCTTCTTGAGCCCTCTTTGACAGCCTCCGGCTCAGGGGCGGACGGCGTCCAGGACAAAATCGTAGGTAACTTCGACGCCGGGAGAAGCTGCCCGGGCCGTCGGGGCCAGGACCAGCTCGGGCTTGACGGCCGAGGCGATGTCGTCCGAGAGGTGCTGGTCACCTTCGAAGTAGAGCTGTGCCGTGAGCAGCTGGCAGCCGGGCGCGGAGACCTTCAGGTGCAGGTGCGCGGGGCGCCAGGCGTGCCATCCTGCCGCCCCAATCAGCTTGCCGCAGGCGCCGTCGGTCGGGATCTGGTACGGGGCCGGCTGGACGGTGTTCAGCGCGAAGTTGCCCTGGGCGTCTGCGACGACGGTGCCGCGAAGGTTCCACTCGGGCAGGCCGGGCGCGAACTGCGAGTAGAAGCCGTTGTCGTCAGCATGCCAGATTTCCACGTGCGCGCCGGGCAGCGGCCTGCCGTCGACACCGCGGACCTGGCCCTGGAACAGCAGGGGCGTGCCGCCTTCGTCATCCCGCATCGGCAGCGTGGCCGGCGATTCGAACTGGGGCGAACCCGGTACGTAGTAAGGGCCCTCGATCGTGCCCTTGTTGCCCTCGCGGTCCTCCGTGGAGACCTCTTCGATGACGTGCTCCACCCACACATCCAGGAACAGCGGCCATTCGCCGTCCTCGCCCACCCTGATCAGCCAGGACTTCAGGGCATTGAACTCGTCATAGCTGACCTTGTGCTTGCGGACGGTCTCATAGACCGCGCCCAGCACTTCGTTGGCCAGCAGGGACACGCGTTCCTTCGGAACGCTGAGCGCCTCGGTTTTGCCGCTCTCACGGAACCGTTCCGTGGCGGCGTTGCCGGACTCAGCGGCCTTGGCATCAAATTCGTTCAGCTGGGTTGTCATCATTGACTCACTTTCTTGGTCAGGTGCCTGCTGCGGTGCGGGCACCCGGTTGGGATTGTTGCTCTACGGGACGGCGGGCGTGATCGCCTCAACGGCGAAGATTCTCACCGGAGCCCTCCGGGCTGGGCCGGGTCGATAAAGACTCTGTTGTCATCGAGCATGGTGAGGAACGCGCCAACCAGGGCCGAGCTGTCGTGGTGGCGCCACGACAGCGCGAGGTCCACCACATCCGCTCCGAGCAGCGTCCGGTAGTTGACCCCGTCCAGGGCGATCCCCCGCGCGGACTCGGGTAAAACTGCCACGCCGAGGCCTGCCGCCACGAGCGACAACTGGGTGGAAGTTTTTGCCGATTCGTGGGCAACATGGGGGTGGAAGTCAGCGGCCCTGCACGAGCGGATCACCGCGTCGTTGACCACTGAACGTGACGCTGCCGGGTACATGACGAAATCCTCGGCCCGCAGCTCGCCCATGCTCACGGAATCGCCTGCGGCAAGCCGGTGACCGGCCGGGAGCGCTACGACAAAATGCTCACGGGCAATGCGACGCAGGGCCAGAGACGCATCACGCACGGGCGGGCGCAGGACGCCGATGTCCAGCTCGCCTGCGGTCAGCGCCTGTTCGATGGCCGGTGTGAGCATTTCGGTGCTGATATCCAGCACAACGCCGGGTAGCTGATCCTTGACGAGCCGGGCCAGGCGCGGGACCTGGGTGTAGGACGCCGTCCCGGTCAGCCCGATGCGGAGGGTGCCGGCTTTTCCTTCGGCGAAGCTGCGTGCCCTGCGGGCCGCGTCGTCCACGCTCCGCAGGATCCGCCGTGCGTCCTCGAGAAACACTTCGCCCGCGGGTGTCAGCTTGACGCTGCGTGTGGTCCGGGCAAGCAGTTCGACCGCGAGTTCGGCTTCGAGCCGCCGTATCTGCTGCGAGAGCGGGGGCTGGGCCATTTGCAGGCGTTCTGCCGCTTGGCCGAAGTGGCAGGTCTCGGCAACCGCCACGAAGTAGCGCAGATGACGCAGTTCCATGCCGCACCGACTCCTTCGTGGTCGTTTCCGCACTGCCGCGGCCGGTCGCAGGCCCCGGCTCCGTCGTGGTTGGTTGTTGGTTCAACATCGTAGGGCCGAATTTGGTATTAAACAAATATACAATCCCGCGCCTTTCAGACTTTCGAAGTATCAATGGATGCCTAGGCGACGCTAGGCAAATACCTAGTGTGATGCGCGCCACGCGCTGGCAGGGTTGAAGCATTCACCATTGACCGGCCGATCGTTCGGCGGTCCGCCCGGGCACCGCAGCCCGGCACCACGGGCAACGCGGCCCGGTATCGATAGGAGCCAACATGACAGAGACCCTGGCGGGCATCCGAGCCCACCTCGACGAGGCCCTCGTGGAGGATCACGAAAACGGCGTCTTCCGCGCCAAGCGCAGCATCTTCACCGACGCAGACCTTTTCGAACTCGAGATGAAGCACATCTTCGAAGGCAACTGGGTGTATCTGGCGCATGACAGCCAGATCCCGAACGTGGGCGACTACTTCACCACCTACATCGGCCGTCAGCCGATCATCATCTCCCGCGACAAGCAGGGCGGACTCAACGCCCTGATCAATGCCTGCAGCCACCGCGGCGCGATGCTCTGCCGCCGCAAGACGGACAACCGCACGACGTTCACCTGCCCGTTCCACGGCTGGACCTTCAACAACACCGGCAAGCTACTCAAGGTCAAGGATCCCCGTGACGCCGGCTATCCGGAGCAGTTCAACAAAGAGGGCTCCCATGACCTGACAAAAGTGGCCAGGTTCGAGAGCTACCGGGGCTTCCTTTTCGGCAGCATCAACCCGGACGTGCTGCCCCTGGAAGAGCACCTGGGCGAGTCCACGAAGATCATCGACATGATCGTCGACCAGTCCCCGGACGGCCTGGAAGTCCTGCGCGGCGCGTCCACCTACACCTACGACGGCAACTGGAAGCTGCAGGCCGAGAACGGCGCCGACGGTTACCATGTCTCCGCGACACACTGGAACTACGCAGCCACTACGGCCCGCCGGACCACCGGGGAGTCGGCCAACGAAACCAAGAACATGGACGCTGGCGGCTGGGCCAAGCAGAAGGGCGGCTACTACTCCTTCGACCACGGCCACCTGCTGCTCTGGACGGAATGGCTGGACCCGTCCAATCGTCCGCTGTTCGACCGCAGGGACGAACTTGTCGAGAAGTATGGCGTGGAGAAGGCCGACTGGATGATCAACATCTCGCGCAACCTGTGCCTGTACCCGAACGTCTATTTGATGGACCAGTTCGGTTCGCAGATCCGGCACTTCCGTCCCGTCTCCGTCGACAAGACCGAGGTGACGATCTACTGCATCGCGCCCAAGGGTGAGAGCGAGGAGAACCGCGCCAACCGGATCCGCCAGTACGAGGACTTCTTCAATGCCTCCGGCATGGCCACCCCCGATGACCTGGAAGAGTTCCGCTCCTGCCAGAAGACCTATCTGGCCACCGCCGCTCAGTGGAACGACCTCAGCCGCGGGGTCATGCACCAGATCGCCGGCCCTGATGCCAACGCCGACAAGATCGGCCTCAAGCCCATTTCCAGCGGCGCCAAGACCGAAGACGAGGGTCTCTATCCCATTCAGCACGGCTACTGGGTGGAGACGATGCGCAAGGCCGCAGCCGCCGAAGAAGCAGCCGAAGCCGCCGCCCAGAACTAGGTCCGCAAGGAGCCAGAGGAGAATCCCCATGACACAAACCATTGAATCCGCCCCCCAGGACGCAACGGTCTTCGCGCCGGCGGGCCCGGCAACCCTGGAAGAAATCCGCGCTTTCCTCTACCGCGAGGCGCGTTTCCTGGACGACCGCGACTTTGACCGCTGGCTGGACTGCTATCACCCCGAAGCCGAGTTCTGGATGCCGGCGTGGGCCGACGACGATCAGCTCACCAGCGATCCCCAGCGCGAAATTTCGCTGATCTACTACGCCAACCGGGGAGGCCTGGAGGACCGCGTCTTCCGCATCAAGACCGACCGCTCCAGCGCGACAAGCCTGCCGGAACCGCGAACGGGCCACAACATCACGAACGTGGAAATCGTTGAGTCCCGCAGCAGCGAGGTTGATGTCCGCTTCAACTGGTTCACGCTGTACTACCGCTACCAGAACATCGACCCCTACTTCGGAACGTCGTTCTACACCATCGATTACGCCGGCACACAGCCCGTCATCACCAAGAAAAAGGTCGTCCTCAAAAACGACTACATCCACCACATCGTGGATATCTACCACATCTAGCTTCCGAAAAAACTGGAGTCGAGCCCCCATGACCTATCAGATTGCCCTCAGCTTTGAGGACGGCGTCACCCGCTTCGTCACTGCGAACCCCAACGAAACCGTCGCCGACGCCGCTTACAAATCCCGCATCAATATCCCCTTCGACTGCCGCGACGGTGCCTGCGGCACCTGCAAGGCGTTCTGCGAGTCGGGAAAGTACGACGGCGGCGACTACATCGATGAGGCCCTCACCGAGGATGAAACCGAGAAGGGCTTCTGCCTCCCCTGCCAGATGGTTCCGGAAACAGACCTGGTCCTGCAGATCGCCGGTACCTCGGAAATGGCCAAGGCCGGCGCCACGACGTTCGAGGGCAGCGTCAGCGAACTGACCTGGTTCGCTGACAACACCGCCGCCCTCACCCTTGCCGTGGCAAACCGCGCGGACCTGAAGTTCCTCCCGGGCCAGTACCTGAATTTCGCGGTCCCCGGCACCGACGCCACACGCTCCTATTCCTTCAGCAGCGGCCCCACCGCACAGGAGCTGCGCTTCCTCATCCGCACGGCGCCTGACGGGGCCATGACCACTTACCTGAAGGAACGTGCCGCCGTCGGCGACATCATCCCGCTGACCGGACCCATGGGCAGCTTCTTTCTTCGGGACATCAAACGTCCGGCACTGATGCTGGCGGGCGGCACCGGAATCGCGCCGCTGCTTTCAATGCTCGAAAAAATCGCCACCAGCCTTGAAGAGGCGCCCGCCCATCCCGTTCACCTGGTCTACGGCGTCACGTTCGACAAGGACCTGGTGGAGCTGGACAAGCTGGAGCGGTACGCCGACGCCATCGAGAACTTCAGCTTCACCACGTGCGTGGCGGACCCGGAGAGCGCTGCGGAGAATAAGGGGTACGTCACCCAATACATCACGGCCGCCCAGCTGAACGACGGCGACGTGGACGTTTACCTGTGCGGACCGCCCGCCATGGTGGACGCCGTCCGCAAGTACTGGGACACCCGGGGCATCACCCCCACAAACTTCTACTACGAGCGCTTCGCCGTCGGCAGTACTGCAGCCGCAGCGACGGCTCTCGCCGGGGCCGTCGTTTGAGCCCGAACGGTGCCCGGGCGATCAGCCCGGGCCGGTTCGCCGGCAAGGTCGTGGTGGTGACCGGAGCGGCGCAGGGAATCGGTCACGCGGTTGCTTCGCGCGTCGCGGCAGAAGGCGCCGACATCATCCTGGTGGACCGGGCCGAGCTCGTCCATGAGGCTGCCGGGGAGCTCGCGGCCGGCGGCGCGTCCGCGTTCGCCATCACGGCAGACCTGGAACACTACGCCGGCGCCAGTGCCGCCATCGAGGAGGCCTGGTCCCGCCACGGCCGGATCGACGTCCTCATCAATAACGTGGGAGGCACCATCTGGGCGAAGCCCTTCGAGCATTACGAGCCCGAGGAGATCAGCAAGGAAATACAGCGTTCGCTGTTTCCGACGCTGTGGACCTGCCGCGCGGTTCTCCCCCACATGATCAGCCAGCAGGGCGGCGTCATCGTCAATGTCGCCTCCGTCGCCACGCGCGGGGTCAACCGCGTTCCCTACGCCGCAGCCAAGGGCGGCGTGAAAGCCATAACGGCGGCCCTGGCCCTCGAGGCCGCTCCGCACGGCATCCGCGTGGTGGCCACGGCCCCGGGAGGAACGGAAGCTCCGCCCCGCCGTGTCGTTCGGGGTCCGCAGCCCGAGGGGACGAACGAATTGGCCTGGTACCAGCAGATTGTTGACCAGACCATCGAGTCGTCGCTGATGAAGCGGTACGGGACCCTCGACGAGCAGGCCGGTCCCATCGCATTCCTTGCCTCGGACGAGGCCTCCTACATCACGGGCAGCGTCCTCGCTGTTGCCGGTGGCGATCTGGGGTGAGTTTTCGCCCCGGCCGTGCCGGCTTCGATTTCCAATCCCGATTGACCTCAACCTGCCGCAATGACGCGGCCCAGGCCCTTGGAGCCAATAAATGAATGCACTTGCCGCATCCACGGATGCCACACGCAAGAAGACCGTCCGCTGGGTGATGGCTGTTGCCGCCGCAGCCCTGATCTTTGACGGTTATGACCTGGTGGTCTACGGAACTGTCGTTTCGTCGCTGCTGCGCGACCCCAGCCAGATTGGGGCACTCGATGCTGCCCAGGCCGGCGTCCTGGGAAGCTACGCCCTGCTGGGCGTGATGGTGGGCGCCCTCACCGCCGGCGCCGTCGGGGATTTCCTGGGCCGGCGGAAGCTGATGCTCATCAACATCGTCTGGTTTTCGCTGGGCATGGCATTCACCGCCATGGCCACCAGCATCCCGGCCTTTGGGTTCCTCCGGTTCCTGACCGGGATCGGCGTCGGAGCCCTCGTCGCAACGGCCGGAGCCGTTGTCGCCGAATTCGCCCCCGCCGGCAAGCGCAATTTCTACAATGCGCTGGTGTATTCGGGTGTGCCCGCCGGAGGCCTGCTCGCCTCGCTGCTGGCCATCGTGCTGGGCGGGGTGACGGACTGGCGCGGCCTGTTCATGATCGGCGCCCTGCCCCTGGTCATCCTGTTCCCGCTGGCGTACTTCAAACTGCCGGAGTCACCGAAGTGGCTCCTCGCCCGAGGGCGCACGGACGAGGCCACCGCGCTGTCGCTGAAGACGGGTATTCCGCTCGAAGACGGGCACGCCGGCAGCACAGCTTCCGGGATATCAACGGTCCCCCCGGCGGCGGTCAACAAGGCCGGCCGGCCGCTGGCCGGCTTCGCCGCCCTGACCACCGGCAACTACCGGACACCAACCATTCTGCTCGGGCTCATGAGTTTCTGCGGCCTGCTGCTGACCTACGGGCTGAACACCTGGCTTCCGGAAATCATGGGCCAGCACGGCTACGGCAAGACCTACTCCCTGACGTTCCTCCTTGCGCTCAACGCCGGAGCCGTGGTCGGCGGGCTCGTCGCCTCACGGTCGGCGGACAGGGTTGGTCCCCGCGCGGTCGTTGCAACAACGTTCGTGATCGCAGCGGTTTCCCTCATCCTGCTGACGCTCGGCTTTCCGCTCCCCGCGCTGCTGATCGCCGTTGCTTTTGCCGGGGTGGGCAGTCTGGGTACCCAGGTTCTGGTCTACGGGTTCGTTTCCAACTACTATCCGACGCCGGCACGGGCGGCCGGCGTCGCATGGTGCGCAGGGTTCGGCCGCCTGGGCGGCATCCTCGGGCCGCTCGTCGGCGGGTTCCTGATCAGCGCCAGGGCACCGAGCAACGTCGCGTTCGTGGTCTTCGCCGCCGTCGCGCTGGCCGGTGGACTCGTCACCTTCTTCGTCCGCAGGCACCGCATCGCGGCCGAACCTGTCCAGCCGCTGAGCGGAGAAGTGCTCGCACCAGCGTCCCAGGCGGGGTGATCACCAGCGGGGCCGGCGGGTACTGGGACGCACTTCACACCGCCGGCACTCTCCCCCGTAAGGTTGGACACAATGTTTGACAACGAAGCCGGACACTTGGCCGGGCGCACTGCGGCGACCCGAGCGCTGGCGGACCTGCTCCGGACCGCCCGCTCGGGGACGCCCGCCGTAGGCGTCGTACGCGCCAGCCAGGGGATGGGCAAAACCGCCCTGGTGGAATCCTTCCTGCGCCGTGAAACAACCGCCGGGATCCGGCCGTCGATTCTCAGGGCGGCCGGTGCCGTCTGGGAACGACGCACCGACTTCGGGGTAATCCAGCAGTTGCTGTCCGGAGCGCCCCGGGGTGCCGCTCCCGGCGGGGCCGAACCTCCAGCTGAACCGGCGCCCGCGGAATACCCTGCCGTCACCGCAGCTCCGTCGGTCTACGGGAAGATGCTGCTTTCCACGATTGACCGCTGCACCGCCGGGGATAGTGCAGTGCTGGTTCTCTGGATCGACGACCTCCAATGGGCCGACCTGCCCTCGCTTCAGGCCCTGCTTTACGCGTTGCGCCGCGTGGGGCAACAGTCACTCCTGACCCTGTTGGCTACGGATTTGACCGTCAGTGAACTGGATGAAGGTGCCGCAGGACTTCTCAGTTTTCCCGCCGCCCGGACCATAAGGCTCGGCCCGCTCACGCCAGGGGACGTGCAGTTGATGGCACGACACGTGCCCGGATCCGCGGGCTCGGAACTTCCGCTGTCCGCCGCAAGGATCCTGGTGGAGCACACGGGCGGCCGCCCCGGGCTGGTCCAGCCGCTGCTGGAGCAGTATCCGGCCACCGTCTGGTCCACCGGTCAGAGGGTTCTTCCAGTGCCCACGGAGCTTCGGGCATTTGTCCAGGCCAGGCTGGCGCAGCTGCCGCCAGCCGCGGCCGCGCTCACCGAGGCGGCAGCAGTGCTGGGCGCGCGATCCCCGCTGGCGCTTGCCGCGGAACTGTCCGGTGTTTCGGACGCTGCAGCCGCCGTGGATGCGGCTGCAGCTCTGGGTCTGCTGACACTTTCACCTGTCGGGACGGAGACCCTCCTCGAGTTTCCGCTCCCGGCAGTGCGGTCAGCCGTCTATCAAAACCTCGGACCCGGCCGGCAGTCGACGTTGCATGCCGCAGCCGCACGCCTGCCGGGTATCGGGGCCGAGAAGCTGAGGCACCGGGCTGCCTCTGCACTCCTGCCCGACGCTTCGCTTGCCCGCGAACTCGAAGCAGCGGCGACGGCCCACGCCGCATCAGGTGCCTGGGGTGCCGCCGCCGACGCCTACGCGGATGCCGCCCGGCTCAATCCGCAGGGTCTGGAACGCGAATCACTCCTGATCATGGCCGTCGATGCGATGGTCGGGGCCGGACAACTCCCCCGGGCCGTATCGGCCGTCGAGACCATCGCGCCCAGCCCGCGCGGCGACGCGGTGCGCGGGTACCTCGCTGTCCTCCGCGGCCGCCCCATGCAGGCCGACGCCCTGCTCCGCAAGGCCTGGAATTCCGTCGACCCGGCCACCGATCCCGGAACGGCCGGGCAGATTTGCCAGCGTCAGGTGCTGCACGCACTGGCCCGCTTCAACGGCAGGGACCTCGTGACGTGGGCTGTCCGGGCCAGGCTTACGGCGCCACCGAACAGCCCGCCAGCTTTCGAGGCACAAGCCATCGAGGGCCTCGGGCTCGGCGCGATGGGCCGGTACGCCGAAGCGGAGGCGAGTTACGAGGCTGCAGACCAGCCCCCTGAAGACAGCGCCCCATACCAGCGTATCCACATGGGCAGAGGGTGGCTGCGCCTTGCCATGGACGAGGTGGATGAGGCCCGGACCGAACTCGCCAGCGCTGTTCCCACTGAATTTGCCCGCGGTTCCCACCGCATCACCCTCTGGGCCCAGGCCTGGCAGGCCAGGGCTGACGTTGCCCTGGGCGCCTGGGACGGCGCGCTGAGAACGGTAGAAAACGCCGTGGCACTGCAGGAAGAGTCCGGCATAGAGCTTCTCAGCCCGCTCCTGCACTGGACCGGCGCGCAAATTCACGCGCTCCGCGGCAACCGGGACGCCGCGGCCCACCATCTGGAGCGCGCTGCCGTCGCCGCCGACAGCTACCCGATAATGCTCCTGCCCTACTGCCTCGCCCAGGCGCAAGTGGCGGAAATCAAGGCGGACTACGACGGCGTGCTCCGCGCGCTGCTGCCTGTCGTCAGGCTCGAACGCAGCAACGGCATTGACGAACCGGGATTCTGGCCGTGGCAGGACCACTACGCCAACGCTTTGGTCATGGTCGGACGGATTGCAGAAGCGGACGCGTTCCTGCGCCCTCACGAGCGGCTGGCAGAGCAACGCCAGCACCGGTCAACAATGGCGCGCCTGGCCTCGGTTCGGGGCAGAATCCAGGCGGCGGCCGGCGATTTTGACGCCGCCCGCAGCACGTTCCTTGGCGGTCTCGCCCACCTGGAGAAACTGCCGATGCCCTACGCACGGGCCCGAGTGATGTTTGTGTACGGCCAGTCCTTCCGCCGTGCCGGAAAACGCAGGGAAGCTGCCGGGATGCTGATTCAGGCCCGCGATCTGTTCTCTGTCCTGGGTGCCGCGGCCTATACCGACCGGTGTGAGCGGGAACTGCGTGCCAGCGGAGTCAGCACCGACGAGAACCGGCGGCTGACCGCAACCGCTCCGGTGACGACCGAGGCCGCACCTCTTTTCGACGACCTGACGGAACAGGAACAAGCAGTTGCCTCGCTGGTCGCTTCGGGCCTGACCAATAAGGACGCCGCAGCCGAACTCTACGTGTCCGTCAAGACCGTGCAGTACCACCTCACCCGGATCTACCGGAAGCTCCACGTCAGCTCGCGGTCGGAGCTGGCCGCTGCCTATCTGGAGCGGGCCCCGGGCCCCGGGCCGGGGAAATAGCGGAACCCCTTCCGCACGCCGGGATAGAACCGACGTCCGGGGCGTGTCTCGTCACGGCGTGGCCCTCCCCTCAGTGACGCCGGTCGAGGGCTTCGAGGAGCCGTCTGACCGAGCCGCCGAGGTTCCATTCGGTCGCGAGACGCTCGAGTTCGGAACGGGCATCGCCGGCGACGGGGCGCAGTAGCGCGCCCGCCTCCTCAAGCGATGGCAGCTCCAGGTTGCGCACGACCCGCACGACGGCGGGCGCGACCTCGAGGTAGTCCCCGGCCGCGTCGAGCTTCGACCGCACCGACGCGGACAGCCCGCTTCCTGCATCCGCCGCCGCCGCGAGCAGCCCGTCGAGCGTGCCGTACTCCCCCAGCAGCGACGCCGCGGTTTTCTCACCGATGCCGGCGACGCCCGGCAGCCCGTCGGAGGCATCACCCCGGAGGGTCGCGTAGTCGGCATACTGCCCGGGCAGCACCCGGTACTTGCCGACGACGACCGCGTCGGTGAGGACTTCGAGGTTTTTCATGCCGCGCGCGGTGTAGACCACCCGCACCTGGCGGGTGTCGTCAACGACCTGGAAGAGGTCGCGGTCGCCCGTCACCACGTCGACGGGAAACCCGGCGTGGCTGGCGTAACTGCCGACGACGTCGTCGGCCTCATGTTCGGCAGCCCCCACGACGGCGATGCCCGCGAGGCCAAGCACCCGGCGGATCATCGGAAGCTGCGCCTCGAGCGCGTCCGGCACGACCTCCACATCGGTGCCGCCCGCAACGACCTCCGCGACCCGGTGGGACTTATAAGTCGGGATCAGGTCCACGCGCCACCGCGGACGCCAGGCGTCGTCCCAGCACGCAACGAGATGCGTCGCGTTGTAGTCGGTCGTCAGCCGCGCGATCATGTCCAGCAGCCCGCGGACGGCGTTCACCGGCGTGCCGTCCGGGCGGCGGATCGTATCGGGGACGCCGTAGAAGGCGCGGAAGTACAGCGACGCGGTGTCGAGCAGCATCAGGCGGTGTGGCATAACTGATCCTGACACGGAAGACACTGCCAGAGAACCCGGCTCGTGCCAGGGCTGACGTTCAAAGCTCATGGTTGTCATACAGCATCGGCTCGGTGCCGTTTGGTTCGGTGTTGCTGAAACCGCGTGCTTCGTAGAACCGGCGTGCCTCGAGGTCCTCACTGTTGACGTTGATTTCAAGCAGCTCGCCGCCGCGCTCTCGTACCAGCCCGCAGCCGGCGGCGAGCAGTGCGCTGCCCAGACGCCGGCTGCGCAGTCCCGGACGAACGTAAAGCTCGTCCAGGATCGCGACCGGCCCCTGGTACCGGCGGACGACGGCGGGAACTTTCCCGCCGTCGTCCTCTTTCGTGGTTCCGCCCCCGGGCGCGGGACGCAGCCGGACGCCGTCGCAGCCTGGGGACGGCAGCACAACTTGCCTAGTGACGCGCGGGGCGGGCGTTGGATAAACTCAGGTTCCCAGGAGCCATTACCCGACGCCCCGACGTTTCGGCCAGGCCGACAGATCGACGGGCTGAGCAGAGAGGCCAGCCATGGACTTCGCCCCGGCCACCGAGCATCCGCTGGATCCTTTCCCGCATTACGAGCGAATGCGGAAAGACGCACCCGTCTTTCACGACGAGCAATCCGGGAGCTGGCATGTTTTCCGGTATGAGGACGTGCAGCGGGTGCTGTCCGAATATGCCAGGTTTTCCTCGCGCATGGGCGGCGACGATCCCTCCGAGACAGGCCACCTGTTCGCGTCCAGTCTGATCACCACCGATCCCCCGCGCCACCGGCAATTGCGCTCCCTGGTGACCCAGGCCTTCACGCCGAGGGCTGTGGACGCGCTGGCTCCCCGCATCTCAGCGCTCACGGAAGAGCTCCTGGACGGGGTTGCTTCCCTTGGAACAGCGGACCTGATCCAGGCGTTGGCGTACCCGCTGCCGGTCATCGTGATCTCCGAACTCATGGGGATACCCGCCGGTGACCGTGACCGGTTCAAGCAGTGGTCCGATGTCATCGTGAGCCAAACGCGGACCGGCGCGGCGGACGAGGACCACCATGCCACGAACCTGGAGATGACCGGGTACTTCCTGGAGCTGATCGAACAGCGCCGGAGCCGGCCCGGCAATGATTTGATCAGCAATCTGCTCTCCGCCGAGATCGACGGGCAGAAACTGAGCGTGGCCGAACTGCTGGGCTTCTGCGCCCTGCTGCTCGTCGCCGGCAACGAAACAACCACGAATCTGATCGGCAACGCGGTTCTTTGTTTTACCGAAGTGCCCGGCACCATCGAACGGATCGTGAACGAGCCGGCACTGCTTCCCCCGGCCATCGAGGAAGTGCTCCGCTTCCGGTCGCCCGTCCAGTCCATGTACCGGGTCACGGTTGCTGACACCAGCCTGGGCGACGTGCCGATTCCCGCCGGCGCCCCGCTGGTGGCGTGGATCGGCTCCGCGAACCGCGACGAGCGGCAATTCCGGCGCCCGGCCCAGTTCGACATCGACCGGGCTCAGAACCGGCACCTGGCCTTCGGCCACGGCATTCACTTCTGCCTCGGTGCACCGCTTGCAAGACTTGAAGCACGGATCGCGCTGCAGGCCATTCTCACCCGGCTGCCCGGCCTGGGAGTCGCGGCGGGATCGCGGCTTGAACGGATGGAAAGCACCATCGTCTACGGACTGAAGACACTCCCGGCCAGCTGGCAGGCATCCTGACCTCTGCGGCGCCCCTTCCCCGCACCCAGCAGGAACCAGCTGCACCGCAGAACCCCCAGCCTCTGTTCGGCGCATCCGTGCGAGACTTGTGGCATGGATCTGGAGGTGTCGCCGGCGCTCACGATTCCTGCGTCGGAACTCCGCTGGAGGTTCTCGCGCTCGTCCGGGCCGGGCGGCCAGCACGTGAATACCTCTGACAGCCGCGCGGAGCTGTCCTGGAACATCGCCGGCTCCGCGGTGCTCTCGGATGACCAACGGCTGATGCTGCTCACGCGTCTTGGGCGTCGCCTCATCAAGGGCGTGATCACCGTGACGGCCTCCGAGCGTCGCTCACAGCTCCGAAATCGTGAGATCGCCCTGGCCAGGCTCGCCGAGCTCGTCACCGAGGGACTTGCTCCCGCTGCGGCTCACCGCCGTCCGACGAAGCCCACCAGGGGCTCCGACCGGCGGCGCCTCGCCACGAAGCAACAGCGGTCAGCGACCAAACGGCAACGGCAGCGGCCGTCCGCCGAGTAGCACCGCAGCGGACCGGTTGATGTCCGGCTGGTCAGCGCCGGGACCGGGCACTTTCCTGGTCAATTCCGCGGACCGCACAGCGGGTCTGGCTGGGACATCCGATCATTGCTAGCGTGGCGGAATGAGCCCGTCGAAGACCCCGGCCGAGATCCTCAACATTGCCGGCACCGAGGTTCGCATCTCGAGTCCGGACAAGGTGGTGTTCCCTGAGCCCGGTCTGACGAAGCTCGACCTGGTTCGCTACTACCTCGCCGTCGCGGAGGGTGCACTGCGGGGCGCCGGCGGACGGCCCATGGTGCTCAAGCGCTTCCCGAAGGGGATCGGCGCTGAGCCGTTCTTCCAGAAGCGCGTGCCGGAAAACCACCCCGGCTTCATCGACACAACGACGCTGCACTACGCGTCGGGGACATCAGCCGAAGAGGCCGTCATCCGGGATGCTGCGGGCCTGGCGTGGGTCGTGAATCTTGGCTGCCTGGAGCTCAACCCGCACCCCGTGCGCGCCGAGGACCTCGAGCACCCCGACGAGCTACGGGTCGATCTGGACCCGATGCCGGGGGTCGACTGGAAGCAGATCATCGACGTCGCCTATGTCGCGCGGGAGGTACTCGGGGACGTGGGACTGGTGGGGTGGCCGAAGACCAGCGGATCGCGGGGACTGCACATCCTGGTGCGCATCGCACCCCGGTGGTCGTACCGCGACGTGCGGCTCGCCGCCGAGACCCTCGCCCGCGAGGTGGAGAACCGAGCTCCGGGCCTCGCCACCGCCCGGTGGTGGAAGGAGGAGCGCGGCGAGAGTGTGTTCGTCGACTTCAACCAGAACGCGAAGGACCGCACCGTGGCATCGGCGTACTCGATCCGGCCCCTGCCTGACGCCCGGGTCTCGACGCCGCTCACCTGGGACGAGGTTACCTCCACCCGGCCGGAGCAATTCACGGTGCCCACGGTGCTGGAGCGCTTCGCAGCGGTTGGCGACGCCCACGCCGGCATCGACGGCGCGGTCGGGACACTCGACGGGCTCCTCGCCCTGGCTGCCGAGCTTGGCCCCGCCGATAAGCCGCCGCGCGGCGGCGACGGCTCGGGCCGCCGGCAGTCGGTGATGCCGCTTATCGAGGTGGCTCGTACGAAGACCAAGCACGAGGCGCTCGCGGCGCTCGAGGAATGGAAGACCCGGCATGCGGACCTCGTCCCGGCCCTGCATCCCGCCGACATACTCGTCGACGGAATGCGCGGATCGAGTTCGCTCTGGTACCGGGTGCGGGTGAACCTGCAGCACGTCCCCGAAAATGACCGTCCGCCACAGGATGAGCTCATCGCTAATTACGACCCCTGGGCGGGCAAAGAGTGGCCGGGGCGCCCTGGGGCCTGACACCGCTGTCAGCCTTCAGGTGGCGGGCTAAGTCAGGCTCAGCTCATCCGAGATTGCCTGGGCGGCCTCACGAAGCAGGGGAACTGCCCGGTCCGCAAAGGCCTGGTCCACCCGGGATACCGGACCGGAAACGGAAATGGCCATGGGTGTGGGCGCGTTCGCGACGGCCATGGCAAAACACCGGACGCCGATCTCCTGCTCCTCTTCGTCGACGGAATAGCCCCGCTGCCGGATCTTCGCCAGATCCTTCAACAGGGTATCGATATCCCCGATGCTCTTGCTGGTCGGGGTGGGCATACCGCTGCGGGAAATAATCCCCCGGACTGTCTCGTCGTCCAGTTGGGCCAGGATCGCCTTGCCGACACCGGTGGAATGCGTGTGGGCACGCCGCCCCACTTCGGTGAACATGCGCATGGAATGTCGGGACGGTACCTGAGCCACGTAAATGATCATGTCCGCGTCAAGGACAGCCATGTTGGAGGTCTCCCCCAGACGGTCCACGAGGGATTTGAGTTGAGGCCGGGCCAGAACCCCGAGTTGTTTATTGGCGCCTTCGCCCAGCCGGATCAGTCGAGGGCCCAGAGAGTACCGTCGATTGGGCAACTGCCGGACATAGCCCAGAGTGACCAGGGTGCGCAGGAGACGGTGGATCGTGGGAAGCGGCAGCTCGGTGGAGGATGACAGTTCGCTCAGCATCACCTCGCCGCCGGCATCCGTGATCAGTTCCAAAAGTTCAAAAACGCGCTCGACTGACTGAACGCCTCCAGGGTTCTTTTCAGCCATGTTGATGTCTCCTGATGCTCGCTGCTGAAAACTTTTATCCGCATGATGAAAAAAGTTGCTTATGATTCCCAAGATACAACAAGCCTCAGCGCATAATCACCAGGCTTGCTTGGAGAAGAACCGGACGTCCTCGAGCCGTTGCCGCAGGCTTCGGGAGCGCTGTGGTTGCCGGGCGCTCAACGCCCTCTCACGGCAACGGTGTGGATGGCGAAACCGGGCGGGAAGCAGATCGACGCGAGTGGCGTCGATCTGCTTCCCAGTGAACGGGTCGCCCGGAGCCGCGACTTGGTGCGGTCCGGAACCCCTAGATTGCCTTGCCCGGGTTGAGGATGCCCAGCGGGTCAAATACGTTCTTGATGGCGTGCTGCAGCTCGAGGGACTCGCTGCCCAGTTCGTCGTGCAGCCAGTCGCGTTTGAGGATTCCAACTCCATGTTCCCCGGTGAGTGTGCCGCCGAGGCTCCGGGCCAAATCAAACATCTGACCCAGCGCGGCTTTCGCCGGTCCTTCCGTGGAGGGCTGGCCTGGCTCAAGAACGATCATCGGGTGCAGGTTGCCGTCGGCGGCGTGGGCAACGGTGAAGATCCGGACTCCGGTGCGGCGTGAAATTTCCTCGATTCCGGTGACCATCTCGGCAAGGCGTCCGCGTGGAACACCGACGTCGCCAATGCAGACGTTGCCCAGCAATTCCAGGGACGGGATGGCCTCCCGACGCACCTTCAACAGTTCGGCGGTCCTTTCCGGGTCTGTGGCCTTTTCATAGGACGAAGCAAGGGGTTCGATGGCTTGAATCAGCACGTCCTGTTCCAGGAAGGCCCCGTACCCGTCAGTCTGGGCGAGGAGGAAGGCGCCCCCGCGGCTTCGATAGTCGGTCCCCAGTGCGGCATCGACGGCTGACAGGGTCGGACCGTCCATGAGCTCCAGCACAGAGGGCGTGATGCGTGAAGCAATGATGGCAGAGGCGGCTTGAGCGGCGGTAACGATGTCCGGAAAGAATGCTGCGACGGTTGCCGTCGCGACGGGGAGCGGCCGAAGACGCAAAGTCGCTTCAACGACGACCCCGAGTGTCCCTTCGGATCCAATCATGAGGGCGTTGAGGTCATACCCCGTGACGCCCTTGATCGTTTCCCGGCCGGTCACGAGCAGCCGCCCGTCCGGTAGGACAACCTTCAGCGCCAGGACGGACTCACGCGTGACGCCGTACTTGGCACACCGCATGCCGCCGGCGTTCGTGGCAATGTTTCCGCCGATGGAGCAGATGGCGGTGCTGGCGGGATCCGGGGCGTAAAAGAGCCCGTGCTCGCCGGCGGCGGCGTTGACCTCTGCATTGAGGATGCCGGGCTCGACAACGATGATTTGTTCCATCGGATCCAGGCGCAGGATACGGTTCATGCCCGATAGGTCCAGGACGACCTCGCCTGCCTTGGCGGCCGAACCCGCAGCCAGTCCGGTGCCGGCGCCGCGGGCGACGATGGGAACTTTCCCTGCTGTCGCGCGGACCATCGTCTCAACGACGTCGTTGATGCTGGTCGCGTACACGACACCGTCCGGCAGGGTTTCCGGCGTGTACCCGGACCGGTCGGTATTGACGTTCATGCGGTCAGCTTCCGCTGTCGAACCGTGCCGGGCCGCGGCGACGAGCGTCGCCCCGGCCTCTGAATTGATCTCGCTAACGTTGGTCCTCACAAGGTCTGCTCTCTATCGGTATTCTTTGTTTCTTCAATCCGGCAAAGCCCCGAACACGTGTCGGCGGCAAGCCTCCACTCAGCCTGAGAAATTCCACATTGTGAAAATAATCTTTTGTGCAGTGGATAAGAGACTATGTGCGATTCAAATCACAGTCAACAGCCGATCTCCGGCGCGGCGCGGTGCCGCGCCTCCGGGAATTCAACGTTGACAGGGAACCCATGCGCTGGCTAGGTTTAGATATTGGTATCTTTTTTCCACAATACGAGAATTTGAGAAGGATGGCCGGCATGCCGAATCACTTGAAGACCAACGGGCTGAGCGTCGCCGAAGAGCTCTACGCCTTCGTCCGGGACGAAGCGCTGCCCGGAACGGGAATCGAGGCGGACGCATTCTGGGCTGGTGCCGCCGCGCTCATCGGGGAGTTCTCGCCGCGGGTGCGGGACCTGCTGGACACCCGTGACCGGATGCAGGAGCAGATCGACGAGTACCACCGTACGCACGGTGCTACTCCAGTGGATCCGGAAGACTACGAGGCCTTCCTGCGCTCGATCGGCTACCTGGTCGAGGAACCCGGGGACTTCGCCATCACCACCGACCGGGTTGACGCCGAGATCGCGACCGTCTCAGGTCCCCAGCTGGTGGTCCCGCTCCTGAATGCACGATTCGCGGCCAACGCGGCCAACGCCCGCTGGGGCTCGCTCTACGATGCCCTGTACGGCACCGACGTCATCGACGAGGCGGAGGGGCGCGAGCGCACGGGCGGTTACAACCCGGTCCGCGGTGCCGCCGTTGTCGCACGCGGGCGGCAGTTCCTGGACGAGCACACGCCCCTTTCGGGCGGAAGCCACACCGACGTCACCGCCTACCGGATCGCGGACGGCGCCCTCGTCGCCGAGACGCCGGACGGTTTGAAAGGGCTGGCCGAACCGGGACAGCTCGCCGGCTACCGGGGAGTCCCGGACGAGCCCGAGTCCGTGCTCCTGGTGCACCACGGACTGCACGTGGAGATCCAGATCGACCGCGGCCACCTCATCGGCTCGGGCGACCCGGCCGGTGTAAAGGACATTGTGCTGGAGTCCGCGACGACGACGATCATGGACCTCGAGGACTCCGTGGCCGCGGTCGACGCCGAGGACAAGGTCGCGGGCTACCGCAACTGGCTGCAGCTGATGCAGGGCACGCTGACCGCCGAAGTCGCCAAGGGCGGACGCACCTCCACCCGCCGGCTCAACCCCGACCGCGTCTACACTGCACCCGACGGCTCGGAGCTGACCCTGCCCGGCCGCTCGCTGCTGCTGATCCGCCAGGTGGGCCACCTGATGACCAGCGACGCCGTGCTCGACGCCGCCGGCGCTCCGGTTCCCGAGGAAATCCTCGACGCCCTGTTCACAGGCCTTGGCTCCGTGCACGACCTGCGCGGGCCGCACGCCGGTCACAACTCGCGGGCCGGGTCGGTCTACATCGTTAAGCCGAAGATGCACGGACCGGCTGAGGTCGGCGTGGCGTGTGCGCTGCTTGCCGGCACCGAGTCCGTGCTGGACCTCGAACCGCTCACCCTGAAGATCGGAATCATGGACGAGGAGCGCCGCACCTCAGCCAACCTGAAGGCGTGCATCTGGGAGGCACGGGAACGCGTCGCGTTCATCAATACCGGATTCCTGGACCGCACCGGCGACGAGATCCACACCTCAATGCTCGCCGGCCCCATGGTCCGCAAAGCCGACATGCGTCACTCCAGCTGGATCAAGGCCTACGAGGACGCCAACGTCGACATCGGACTGGAGTGCGGTTTCAGCGGTCGGGCCCAGATCGGAAAGGGCATGTGGGCGGCTCCGGACAACATGGCGGAGATGCTCGCCCAGAAGGGCGCTCACCCGCTCGCCGGCGCCGACTGCGCCTGGGTCCCCTCGCCGACCGCCGCGACCCTGCACGCCACCCACTATCACCAGGTCGACGTTGACGCCCGGCAGGCCGAACTCGCCGGGAAGCGCCGCTCGACCCTGCGGCAACTGCTCACCATCCCCGTCGGTGACCCCGCCGACTGGGACGCCGATGCCCGGCGCAACGAGCTGGACAACAACATCCAGAGCACGCTGGGATATGTGGTTCGCTGGGTGAACGACGGCGTCGGGTGTTCCAAGGTCCCCGACATTAACGGCACGGCACTGATGGAGGACCGCGCCACCTGCCGCATCAGCTCACAGCACGTCTCCAACTGGCTGCTGCACGGCGTCATCACCACGGAAGAGGTGGAAGCGTCACTGCGGCGGATGTCCGCAGTCGTCGACGAACAGAACGCCTCCGACCCTGACTACAGGCCTCTGTCCCCGGCGTTCGATTCCGAGGCGTTCCTCGCAGCGCGCGAGCTCGTTCTCGAGGGAGCGGCTCAACCATCCGGCTACACGGAGCCCATCCTGCACCGGCGCCGTGCGGCGCGCAAAAACACCGACGATCTGGCAAGGAACGCATCATGAGCTTGAAATTGGCATCCGCCCAGTCCATCATTGCCGACGCCCTCGCAGCGGGCCAGCAGCACGGCTTCAAACCGCTGACCGTCGTCGTGCTCGACGCGGGCGGTCACGTCATCGCCGCCGTGCGCCAGGACGGCGCTTCGAATAATCGCTTTGAGATCGCACAAGGCAAGGCGTACGGGGCGCTGGCTCTCGGGATGGGCTCGCGTGCCATCATGGAGCGCGCCGAGCAGCAGGCCTACTTCATCGCGGCAGCGACCGCCGCTCTGGGTGGCCGGCTCATCCCGGTGCCCGGTGGCGTGCTGGTACGGGACAACGACGGCACGATCCTGGGTGCCGTCGGCATCAGCGGCGACAGCTCCGACAATGACGAGACCGCAGCATCGACGGCGATCGAGGCCGCCGGCCTGACGGCTCAGGTGGACTGACGCTCCTGGACTGACGCTCCTGGTAGTTCCTGATCGAGGTGACAGCTGAGGCCCATGCCCTGACGGAGCATGGGCCTCAGCTGTTTCCAAGGCTCCCGGATACGGCAGGGCTGCGGCGCCCGGCACTTAGCGGGCGATGATGACGTCGAGCTTCCGCGGGCCGTGGACTCCCTCGACGCGTTCGAGTTCGATGTCGCTGGTGGCGCTCGGGCCGCTGATCATGGTGAGCGGCCGGGTGCCGTCGATCCGGCGCAGGGCCTCCGGCAGGATGCCGGCGATGTCGGCGGCCTTTACAACGCAGATGTGGTGGTCCGGGACGAGGCTGATGGCGCGGCGGCCCTGGTTGGCGCTGCCGTCCAGGATGATGGTCCCGGTTTCCGCGACGGCGACGGCGCTGCCGGTCACCACGGCGTCGATGCCGTCCAGCTCGGCAACGGTCAGCGGCGCGGCGGTGGAATCCAGGTGGCGTCGGCTGCCGCCGGGCTCGTGGCCGGGTCCGCTGAGCCAGCCGGCGTCGATCCCTGCGGGCACCACGTAGCTGCGGGCGCCGGCGAGGAGCTCTGCGATCCGTGCCGGCACCTCGGCGGCGTCCACCACGGAGACCTGCGCTTTGTAGTCGATCAGGCGGTCCGCCAGCAGCCCGATCAGCGCCGCCTCGTCCAGTCCGGATGTTTCCCGGTACTGGCGCGGAATCTGCGGCGCCTCCGGGTTATCCTTCAGGGCGGTGCGGATCCGGCCGAGGATCTCCTCGCGTGCGCTCATGGCTGGTCTTCCTTGTTTTGTGACACGCTGTTTTCTGACACGCCGCCTTGTGACGGCGTGGCGCTGCCGGCGTCCGGTGCCCGGTGTTCCTTGGCCCACCAGTCGCGGAACGATTGTGACGGGGGCGCCGGGATGTCCCGGCTTTGCGTCCACCCTGCGGCGATACCGGGCAGTTTGGTGATTTTTTTATCGGGGCCGGCCGCCAGGCGGCCCAGCGGCAGCCCTTTTTCGAGCAGTGCAAGCCGTTTCCCGGAAGAGAATGCCCACGAGGCGGCCTTCATGCCCACGTCCATCTGGCTGGGAATTTTCTTCGTCCCCCGCTTGCTGTCGACGTCGACGCTGCGCAGGTGCACCAGGATGTCAGGGATGTTGATCTTCACCGGGCAGGCGTCGTAGCAGGCCCCGCAAAGGGAGGACGCGTAGGGCAGCGAATTGTTCTCCTCCGCCTGGATGCCGGTCATCAGCGGTGAGAGGATCGCGCCGATCGGTCCGGGATAGGTGGAGCCGTAGGCGTGGCCGCCGGTGCGCTCATAAACGGGGCAGACGTTCATGCAGGCGCTGCAGCGGATGCAGTGCAGGGCGGAGCGTCCCATCTCATCTGCCAGGGCAGCGCTGCGGCCGTTGTCGAGCAGCACCAGATGCATGTTCTGCGGTCCGTCGCCTTCGGTGACCCCGGTCCAGAGCGAGGTGTAGGGGTTCATCCGTTCCCCGGTGGAGGACCGTGGCAGCAGCTGCATGAACACTTCAAGGTCCTGCCAGGTCGGCAGCAGCTTCTCCACGCCCATGACGGTGATCAGCGTCTCGGGCAGTGTCAGGCACATCCGGCCGTTTCCCTCGGATTCGACGACGGCGAGGGTGCCGGAGTCGGCGAGTGCGAAGTTGGCGCCGGACACGGCGACCTTGGCGGTGAGGAACTTGCGCCTCAGGTGGCTGCGCGCGGCCATCGCCAGCACTGCCGGGTCGTCGGTGAGCTGCGGATCGGCGCCGGGCATTTCACGCAGGAAGATGTCGCGGATTTCGGTGCGGTTCTTGTGGATGGCCGGGACGAGGATGTGGCTGGGCTTGTCGTGGTCGAGCTGGACAATGAGTTCGGCGAGATCCGTTTCAAAGGCCGTGATCCCCTGCTCTTCGAGGTATTCGTTGAGGCCGATTTCCTGCGTCGCCATGGACTTGACCTTGACCACTTCGGTTTCCCCGGTATCCCGGATCAGTCCGGCGACGATTGCGTTTGCCTCGCCAGCGTCACGGGCCCAGTGGATCACCCCGCCGCGGGCCGTGAAGTTCTCCTCGAACTGTTCCAGGAGTTCGGGCAGGCGCGCCATCACGGATTCCTTGATGGCGGACCCCGCGTCGCGAAGTTGCTCCCAGTCGGGCAGTTCGGCAACCATTTTGAGCCGCTTGTCGCGGATGGTGCGGGTGGCGTGGCCGAGGTTGGCGCGCAGCTGGGCATTGCCGAGCTCGCGGTGCGCCGCCTTCGGGAAGGATTCGGAGGCGTGCAGGTTGCCCGTGCCGTAGACCGGGAGGGCGGGCATGCCCAGGAAGGTGCTCATCGCGCTGCCTTTCCGGTGGAGAGAAGAACATCGCCGGTGACGGACACCGGGGCCTCTTTGGTGCTGGCGAGTAGTTCGGCCAGGTGCAGGGTGGTCACGTCGCTGCCCTGGCGGGACAGACCGCCGCCGATGTGCATCAGGCAGGAGGCATCGCCGCCGGCGCACAGCCGGGCACCGGTCGCGGTGATGTTGGCGGTCTTGTCCTCGAGCATGGCTGAGGAGACATCGGCGTTTTTCATCGAGAACGTGCCGCCGAAACCGCAGCACTGGTCCGCCTCCGGCAGGTCCGCCAGGTCGATCCCCGTGACGCTGCGCAGCAGCCGGGCCTGCCGGTCCCCCAGCTTGAGCAGGCGCATGCCGTGGCAACTGGGGTGGTAGGTGACGCGGTGCGGGAAGTAGGAGCCGAGCTGCGCCCCGGCGTCGGTCACGCCGAGGACGTCAACGAGCAGTTCGGAGAGTTCGTAGGTTTTGGCGCCGACCGCGGCGGCCCGGGCTTCCAGGGTTTTGTCCCCGCAGGAGCGGGCCACCATCGGATGCTGGTGCTTGACGGAGGCGACGCAGGAGCCGGAGGGCGCGACGGCGACGTCGTAGTCCTCCGTGTCGAAGGCCGCGACGTGGTTGGCGACGACGGGGACCGCTTCCTTGAGGTAGCCGCTGTTGACATGCATCTGCCCGCAGCAGGCCTGGTCGGACGGGAACACGACCTCGTGCCCCAGCCGCTCCAGAATCTTCACGGTGGCCCGCGCTGTGGCCGGATACATCGCATCGACGATGCATGTGGCGAACAAGGCAATTCTCATGACAGCCCTTTCGAGGAGGCTAGGAGACTGAGGTCTGACCATAGTTCACCACGTAGCGCGTGCCACTTTCAAGGGCGGGATAAAAGTGGCAGGGCTCACACTCTGGCCATAAACGCGCTACACTTCACCGGTCTGACCATAGTGGTCGGACCAGCACTCCCCTGTCGTCCCCTCAACGTGGAGGAACTCCGTGGACAACTTAGCCGTACTGGCTCTTCTCGCATTAGCGCCGATCCTTGTGGTCGGCGTCCTCCTGGCCGGCTTCCGCTGGCCGGCCAAATACGCCATGCCCGTTGGCTACGTCATTGCGGTGCTGGTGGCGCTCTTTGTGTGGCGGATGGATTTCACCGGGGTGCTCGCCGCCTCGATTGAGGGCCTCATCACCGCCGGCACCCTGCTCTACATTGTGTTCGGCGCGCTGCTGCTGCTCTCCACCCTCACCGTGAGCGGCGGAATGTCCGCGATCCGGGCAGGGTTCAGCAACATCTCCCCGGACCGCCGCGTTCAGGCCATTATTATCGGTTGGCTCTTCGGCAGCTTCATCGAAGGCGCCTCCGGCTTCGGCACTCCCGCGGCCGTTGTAGCCCCGTTGCTGTTGGCCTTGGGTTTCCCGGCCATGGCCGCCGTGATGGTCGGCCTGATCATCCAGAGCACGCCGGTGAGCTTCGGCGCCGTGGGCACTCCCATCCTCGTCGGTGTGGGGCAGGGGCTCGGCGGTGACCCTTCCGTTGCCGAACGCATCAGCGTTCTGGGCCTGACGATGCCGGAGTTTGTTTCCTCCATCGGATTCCAGGTCGCGTCGATCCACGCCATCGTGGGCCTGCTCATACCGTTGATCATGGTCTGCATGCTGACGGGGTTCTTCGGCCAGGAGAAGCGCTTCCGCGACGGCCTGGCCGTGTGGCCGTTTGCGATCTACGCCTCCGTTGCCATGACCATTCCCTCCGTCCTTACCGCCCGGTTCCTCGGCCCGGAGTTCCCGTCGCTGTTTGGCGGCCTAATCGGCCTGACGCTCGTCATGTACACGTCCAGCCGCGGATTCCTGATGCCCAAGGAAACCTTTGACTTCGGACCGCGAACCAGTTGGCCCAAGCGGTGGATGGGTACTCTCGAGCCGGCCAAGGCCGCCGACATGTCTGCGCCCATGAGCCCGCTGCGGGCCTGGGCTCCCTACGTTCTGATGGGCCTGCTGCTCGTAGCTACCCGGGCGATCCCCGGGCTCAAGAGCTTCCTGACCGGACTGGCCATCCCGGTCAAGGACATTCTCGGCACCGGCATCAGCACCAGCATCCAGCCGTTCTACCTGCCGGGCTTCGTACTCATCCTCGCCTCGGTGTTCGCGTTCTTCCTGCACCGGATGAACGGCAAGCAGATGCTCCAGGCGGTCAAGGTCTCGGGCAGCCAGATTGTCGGCACGGCGGTGGCTCTGCTCTTCGCGGTTCCCCTGGTCCGCGTCCTCATCCAGTCCGGTCCGGAACTGAACGCCTCCGGGCTCTCCAGCATGCCCGTCACGCTGGCCGAAGGTGCAGCCGCGATTTCCGGCGGATCCTGGCCGCTCATCGCGCCGTGGGTTGGCGCCCTGGGCGCGTTCGTGGCCGGCTCCAACACGGTGTCGAACCTCACCTTCGCGCAGTTCCAGTTCTCCACCGGCGCCCAAATCGGGGTCCCCCCGGAGATGGTCGTGGCGGGACAGGCTGTGGGCGGCGCCGGCGGCAACCCCATCGCCATCCACAACATCGTCGCCGCATCCGCCACCGTGGGCCTGTTGGGCAGGGAAGGCGATCTGCTGCGCAAGACCATCCTTGTCACCATGTACTACTCCCTTGCGGCTGGAATCATGACGTTCCTCTTCATCCACGGGTTGGGCTTCAATGCCGGCACCATCATGCTGGTCCTGCTGATCGCCGGACTTGCACTGCTGGTCCGGTGGATGCTCAAGCAGAAGCCGCATCGCGAAGCGAACCAGCCCGCAGACCAGGCAACCCGGTCCTGACGGGCCGGAACTGAAACCTGTCTGCACCTTTGCGTAAGGTGGTCCGGTGGATGCTGCCCCGGCGTCCAGCCGCTCCCGCAATAACGGGTGCGGGCCTGCCACAGGCCCGCACCCCCGGAAGGATGCCGTGACAGCCGCAGAAGCAACCCCCCGCCGTCGCACCTACGACGTGCTCCTGCATGACATAGAAGCGGACCTTCGCTCGGGCAAGATCAAGCTCGGGGACCGGCTTCCGGGCGAACGCACGCTGGCCGAAAGCTACGGGATTTCCCGGGCGTCAGTGCGGGAAGCCATCCGCATTCTGGACGCAATGGGCGTGCTGCGCAGCTCCGTCGGATCCGGTCCCACCGCCGGGGCAATTGTCATTTCCGATCCCTCCGCGGGCCTGTCGTCCGCACTGCGGCTGCACGTCGCCAGCAGCCGATTACCGGTGAAGGACATCGTTCAGACCCGCATTCTGCTTGAGACCTGGTCCGCCCAAACGGCAGCAACCCGCACCGACGCGCAGGAGGAACTGGAGCAGGCATCCCGGCTGCTGCACGCCATGGACAATCCGCAGATCGACCGGGATGCGTTCTATGAACTGGATGCGCGGTTCCACGTCGCGCTGAGTTCCCTCGCCGGAAACGCGGTGGTCACCACCATGATGGAATCCCTCAGCGGATCCATCGTCGGCTACATCAAAGGCGCGATGGACGCCATGGAAGCCTGGCCGGACGTCTTGTCAGCGCTTCGGACCCAGCATCACGGGATCTTCGACGCCGTACAGGCACACGATGGGGAACTCGCGGCCCGCCTGCTACGCGAGCACATCGAATGGTTCCACCAGAAGGCACGGGAAGCGACCGTCGGCCAAGCCGCACACTGAACTGATCCCAAGGGGCTTCGCTGCGCCCGGGAGGCAGGGCCAGCCCGTAATCGCGCAATTTTGGGCGCTAACCCCGGTGGGGGTACCCGAGGTGGCGCTTGATGTCATCGAGTTCCGCGCTGAGCTCTTCGACCTGCAGGCTGAATCTCGCAAAGTCGGCCTTACGGCGCTGGGCGTCCCGGTAGCTCACCACGAGCGTCACCAGGCCCAGGGGCACGGCGACAACCAGGGCCCAGCCGGCTGCTGCCAGGAATTCCACGGCGACCGGGAGCGAGGCCCGGATATCGGTGAATTCATTCATGCCGTCCACTACTCCGTTCAGGAGCGCCTCCAGGGATCCCAGGAACTGTCCAACAACAGGGGTATCAGCCAGCGAGGGGGCCTCCAGCCGTTCCTCCACGCCTCCGCCCCAGCGTGAATCTCCGAGATGGGACAGGACGTAGACGCCCGCTGCGATGTTCGCCACCGCAAACACCAGCACGGAGCCGAGCGCAGCCGCGTGAACGCGGCGCGGCCGCCAAAAACACAGCAGCAGCCCTGAGGCAATGGCCAAGAGCCAGGTCAGGGACTTCAACCACTCGCCGCTTACGCCGCTCAGAATGTCCACAGCACCGCCCCTTCCTGGACTCCCTTGGCAGGCTACCGTGTTTACCTCCGTCCCCGGTGCGACACGTGTGACCCCTGCGCGGTCGGTGGGACCGCGGGCATGTGCCAGCCGCGAGCTTCCCCGACATTCACAGTGGCATCCCAGCTGAAGATGACAGCATGGTGACATGACTCCTGCTCAAGGTTTTCCCGGCTTTTTCCGGCGTCCCCAGCCCATCAAACCCTCGGCCGGTCAAGAATCGGTGTGGGACTACCCGCGGCCGCCAAGGGTCGAGCCGCGATCCGAACGGGTTATCGTGCGGCTTGGCGGGCAGGTGATTGCCGACACCACCGATGCAGTGCGCGTCCTGGAGACGAGTCATCCGCCTGTCTACTACCTGCCATTGGCCTCATTCCCTGCCGGTGTACTCGTCCCGGTCGAGGGCACCAGCTTCTGCGAGTTCAAGGGAGCAGCGCACTACTTCGACGTCGTTGCCGGCGGAGTCGTCGTTCCCCGTGCCGGGTGGACCTACCCGGAACCCACCCGGGGGTTCGAGGCGCTCAGCACCCGGGTGGCTCTCTACCCGGGACACATGGACTCCTGCGAAGTCAACGGCGAGCAGGTGGCCTGCCAGGAAGGTGACTTCTACGGCGGTTGGATCACCCCGCAGATCGTGGGTCCGTTCAAGGGTGGCCCGGGCACGGCCGGATGGTGAACACATCGCCCTTGCGCCGGCAAGACTCGGGCACGGGTGACCCTGCCTGTCGAACTCCCTGCAATGCCTAATCCGTAGCACTTGATCCGCCGGTCAAAGCTCCGGTGCGTGCTCCTCCGGCAGCGCGCCCTCATCCTCGGGGTGACGCTTGAGGTTGAGCAACGCAAGGGCCAGGCCGCCCCACACTGTGAGGATGGCAATGATCATCATGGTGACTGCGATGGGTGTCATCGTGCTGTCTCCTCTTCTTCCTCGTCCACCATGGATTGATACTCCGGGTCATGGTGGGCCTTGGATTTGCGGCTCCAGGGGATGAACGTCAGTGCCAGCGCCAGGACCACGAGGCCGCCGGCCATGCCCCAGCCGAACAGGCCCACAAACCATGCGGGATAGCCCTCATAGGTGGTGGAGATCTTGCTGATGAATTCGTTGGACACCATGTAGATCAGCGCAAGCGGCACCACACCGGCCACCAGCACCATCCACGTCCGGTGCATCTTGATTGTCGAAGTGCGGTTGAGGTGGGCTGACAGCAGGGGAAGCTTGCGCAGGAACCATGCCAGCACCACCACGGTCACCAGCGCCCCGAGCGTGATGCCAAAGCTGTTGACGAAAGCATCGGCGGTGTCCAGGAGGTATAGGCCCGTTGCCGTCGGGAAGAGGGCCAGCGACACGGCCGCGACCAGCCCGCTGACCACCACTGACGCCTTGACCCGCCCCCACGCCAGCTTGTCCTGCACCGCCGCCACAATGACCTCCAGGACCGAAATCAGCGATGTAACCCCCGCGAAAACCAGGGATCCAAAGAACAGCACCCCCATGAACGCCCCGAACGGCGCCTGGGAAACAATGGTGGGGAACGCTACGAACGCCAGCCCGATGCCTTGGGTAACAACATCGTTTACGCCTGCTCCGGCGGCCTGGGCCATGAACCCCAGTGCGGCGAACACGCCGATGCCGGCCAGGATCTCGAATCCCGAATTGGAAAAGGCGACCACCATGCCTGAACCGGTCAGGTCGGTCCTGCGCTTCAGGTAGGAGGAGTAGGTGACCATGATGCCGTACCCCACCGAAAGCGAAAAGAAGATGTGTCCATACGCCGCAGCCCACACTGACGCATCGGCCAAAGCGGCCCAGTCGGGGGTGAAGAAGGCGTTGAGCCCCTCTGCCGCACCTGGCAGGAACAGCGATTGGACCACGAGCAGCAAGAACATCACCATCAGCAACGGGAGCAGGATCGAGTTGGCGCGCGAGATTCCCTTGCGGATTCCGGCCACCATGATGATGATGACAGCGGTCCAGATCAGCAGCAGCGGGAAGAAAACGGACGGCACGTAATTGAAGCCGACACCGGGCGCCTCGGAGACCTTGAGGAAAGTCCCGAAGAAGTAGCCTTCGGCGTTGTCCCCCCACGCCTCGGTGAAGGAAAAGATGGTGTACATCAGGGACCACGCGACAATCACCGCATAATAGGCTGCGATGACGAAACAGACCAGCACCTGCCACCACCCCAGCGGCTCGGCCGCCCGGTGGAGCCGGCGGTAGGCAAGCGGGGCCGAGCCGCGGAATTTGTGCCCCACGGCATAGTCCAGGAACAGCAGGGGGATGCCCGCCGTCAGCAGCGCCACGAGGTACGGGATCAGGAAGGCGCCGCCGCCGTTGTCATAGGCGATGTACGGAAAGCGCCAGATGTTGCCCAGCCCCACAGCTGAACCGATGGCCGAAAGGATGAACAGCCTTCGCGTGGAAAATGTCTCGCGCTTCACTGGTGCGGCGCGGGAAGAGGACGGGCTGCTCATCCCGTCACGCCCCACACAACGGTTGTTAGATTTATGCTGCGGCGCTGGACACCGCGCTTTTCTGGCCGGTCCATGTGGGCTCGCTCTCGGATGAAGGTGGAAGTCCGATTCACTGGCTATGCCGCGACTTTACTTTTACCTTCCGTTTCATGGAAGACCCGGTTTTTCCGCCCGGCCTTTCCCCAGGGAATTCCGTCCTACCGGGGGATCCGCGAGGCTCCCTAAGCATCATCGGCTAGCCCGCTGACACATCGATCAGTACCTTGCCGACGATGCTCGCTTCCACCGCCGTGTGGGCCGCGGCCGTGTCAGCCAGGTCAAAGCGGTGCAGCGGCAGACCCGCCGCTTCTCCCACCGGAAGGGCGCCGTCGGCGATGGCCGCATTAATGTCCTCGGCGGCGGCGTGCACCGCGGCCATGCCAACGGTGTAGAGCAACACGAACTGGTAGCGGACGTTGAGGCTGAAATGCCTGCGCACGTCCAGGCTCACCTGATCGCCGCCGTTGTTGGCGTAGACCGCGACGGAGCCGCGGTTGCGGATCACAGCCAGGTCGAGTTCCGCGTTCTGCGCGGGCGCCAGCTCCACGATCTGGTCGACGCCCCCGGGAGCGATCCGGCGGATCTCCGCGGCCGCGTGGCTTTCCCGGTAATTGATGACGTGATCGGCGCCGGCGGCCGTGACCAGCGCAGCCTTCGCCGGTCCGCTCACGGTCGTGATCACAACGGCGCCGGCCCACTTGGCGAGCTGGATCGCCGCATGACCCACAGCACCGGCGCCTCCAGCGACGAGAACTACCTTGCCGTCCAACGCTCCCGGGTGCAGCCGCCGCGGGCCGTCCTCGGCGATGGTCAGGGCCCGGTGGGCGGTGACCGCAGGAACACCCAGGCTTGCGCCGAGGTCGAACCCGGCGTTCTGCGGCAGCGGAAAGACCCGCTCGGCCGGCAGGACGGCGAACTCCTGCGCTGTCCCGCCGTCGGCGCGCTGGTAGGCGGCTAAGGCCAGCCAGACTCTGTCGCCGACGTGGAGGTGCTCGACGCCGGGTCCGACGGCGTCCACCACTCCGGCGCCGTCTTGGTTCGGCACAACCTCCGCGAAGGGCAACGGCTCGCCCGGTTTGGCGCCGCGGCGCGACTTCCAGTCGGTGGGGTTCACCGCGGAGACCATGATCCGAAGGCGGACCTCCCCGCGCCCCGGGTCACGGATCTCGCGGTCGACGAGTTCGAGAACAGACGGATCGCCGGTGGCACGGTACACGATTGCTTTCATACTCAGACCTAACACCGCCCCGGACCGGAAATTCCCGCCGGGCGCCGGACCAGACGCGGGCAACGGACCCTCCTGGCCGCAGAACCCGCCACATCCATCGCCGGGTCTTGAGTCGTTGGCTGCGGTCGCCATACAGTAATGGCGAACGACAAGCACTTCAGGAGATGACATGTCCCTCGTCCGCGTGCATAACTTCTCGGTCTCCCTCGACGGCTTCGGCACCGGCGAGGGCCAGCAACTCGACGCTCCGTTCGGTCACGCAGGCTCACGGCTCATGGAGTGGGCTTTCGAGACGCGCACCTTCCGCGAGATGGGCTTCCACGGGGAGTCGGAGGGATCCTTCGGCGTCGACGAGGCGTTCGCCAGCGCGTGGGGGCCCGGGATCGGTGTGGAGATCATGGGGCGCAACAAGTTCGGCCCTCAACGCGGTCCCTGGGAGGACGAGGAATGGAAAGGATGGTGGGGCGATAACCCCGTCTTCCACACCCCTGTCGTCGTCCTGACCCACCATCCCCGGCCGGTCCTGGAGATGGAAGGCGGAACAACCTTCCATTTCGTGGACGCCGACCCCGCCTCCGCGCTCGAGCGGGCGCGGGCCCTGGCTGGCGACCTCGACGTCCGGATCGGCGGCGGCGTCGGCACGGTTCGGCAGTTCCTCGAGGTTGATCTCATCGACCACATGCACATCGTCCTCGTCCCGATTGTCCTGGGCCGGGGCGAACGGCTCTGGGATGGACTCGAAGGACTCGAACAACGCTTCGACATCGAGGCGACACCTTCTCTATCCGGGGTTGTCCATCTGGTCTTCACCCGTCACACGCCCCGGTAGCCCGACGTCGGAACGTTCGCCTAGGGACTGTCTGAAGAGGGTCCCTCGTCCGCCGGCCGGCCCGGCGCAGCAGACTGGCATCGTTTTCCCGGTCTAGGTGCCGGCCACGATGCGCCCGACGATCATGCGCATGATCTCGTTACTGCCTTCGAGGATCTGGTGGACCCGCAGGTCACGGGCAATCTTTTCCAGACCGTATTCGGAGAGGTAGCCGTAGCCCCCGTGCAGCTGAATGGCGCTGTTGGCGACGTTGAACCCGGCATCCGTGGCGACCTGTTTGGCCATGGCGCAGAGCTTGACGGCGTCGGGGGCGCCGCGGTCCAGTGCGTCCGCTGCCCGCCAGAGCAGCGTCCGTGCGGTGACCAGTTCGGTTTCCATGTCCGCCAGCTGGAACAGCAGCGCCTGCTGGTTGATCAGCGGGCCGCCGAACGCCTGTCGTTCCTTGAGGTATGCCACCGATTTATCCAGGGCGGTCTGGCCACCGCCCAGGGAGCACGCACCCATGTTGATGCGGCCTCCGTTGAGTCCCTTCATCGCGCTTCCAAAACCGCTGCCTTCCTCACCGAGACGGTTGGCCACCGGAACCCTGACATTGTCGAAAATCACCTGGCGGGTTGGCTGGGCGTTCCAACCCATCTTTTTCTCGTTCGCCCCGAACGAGAGACCAGGCGCGTCCGCCGGCACGACGATGGCAGTGATGCCGCGGTTTCCGGTGTTGGCCGTACGGGCCATCACGATGTAGTAGCTGGATGTTCCCGCCCCGGAGATGAATTGTTTGACGCCGTTCAGCACGTAGTCCTCGCCGTCGCGCACTGCCTTGGTGCTCAGCGCTGCGGCGTCGGATCCGGCGCCGGGTTCGGTCAGGCAGTAGCTGCCCAGCGCCTCCATGGAGGCGAGCTGCGGGACCCACTGGGCGCGCTGCTCGTCGTTGCCGAACGAGTCAATCATCCATACCACCATGTTGTGGATGGAGATGTATGCGGCAATCGTCGGATCGGCCTTGGCCAGTTCCTCGAAGATCAGCACCGCGTCGCTGCGCGTGAGGCCGGAGCCGCCGAATTCCTCCTGGACGTAGATGCTGCCCATGCCCAAGGCGCCTGCTTCGCGCAGCACGTCCACGGGAAAGTGTTTGGTCTCGTCCCATTTCGCGGCGTTCGGCGCAAGGGCCTCGTTGGCGAATTCGCGCACCATCTGGACCAGCGCCTGCTGGTCCTCGTTGAGTTCAAACATACCCAGTCCTCCGAAGTATAGATTTTGACTCAATGTAGTCTGAAGTCCCGCTAATTACTAGGACTTCCTACTATATTTTCGACAAATCCCCTTGCGGGCCCGCGGCACGGGCACCCGCCCATCACCAGTTTCATGGCGTCCGCCGCACGACTGAGGAAACCCGGGATCACCGCCCGGCGCCGGGCGGCAGGTCTTCCCCTCACTCAGCACGGCCGCCCAGCACATCCACGTGCACGTGGTCGAGGTGACGCAGGATCTCGTTACCGGGGTCAGGCGCGGCGTAGTCCTGCCACTGACCCCGGGAGCTGCGCGCGCTCCAGAACCGGTCGTCGAAGATAACGAACTGGATGTCCTGGTCCCCGGCATGAGCCACGAGCCAGTGGGCCAGTATCCACCCCTCACGCCGGTTCTCCTCCGTCACCGGGCGGAAGAAGATGTCGATCGCCCGGCCGTCATAGTGTGTCGAGTCCGCTCCGTGCCCCTGGCCGACGCCGCCCGGCGCGTACCCGCCCAGGCTCTGTTTGTCGAACACCCCGGTCATGGCCTCGAGCAACTGCTGGGCGCGGGGTGTCAGACCGGTGGCACCCGGCTGCTCCTCCCTAAGGTCGCTGGAGGCTTGTCCCCGACAGCTCAGGCTGGCACCGGCGTCTCCGGGTGGCCCGTCGGCCAGCCGCTGTAATACCGCTTGGTCGATGCCGGAAGTGTCCGGTGCCTCTGCCCCACGGGCCATGAGCGCCACCGCCGTCGTGGCCAGCTGCGCCTCCTCGCGGTGGAGCTCGATCTTTCCCTCCGCGGTTTCGACCGTGCATGCCGGGCCCCCTCGCAGCGGACCGTCCTCGGCGAGCAAGCCGTTGAGCAAGCCGGGCCCGAGGAGGACCAGAACTGACGCGAGCATCCCAAGCAGGACAAGGCCCGCGAGCAGCCGAATGGGGCGGCGCCGGACTCCATGGGTATCGTTGGTGGTCATCACGGGTGCAAACGTGCACGCCGCACGCAGACCTGGTGGCTGCCGGTAGCGGCCGGCTCACCGGCCGGTGCCGATGCGGGGACTTCAGCGTCGATCACGGCGGTCTTGCTCATGATGAGGCGGCCCTTTCGTTGGCAGCGGTTCTTCAGTTGTAGCAGAAGTGCGGTCGATCTTGCCCGCTGCATGTAACGACGTCCCACTGCTATCAGCTTCAGCCATATCCGCCCTCGGGGCTGCCCAGAAACCTTCGGTTGTGTGGCTGGAACCGGCGAGCCGATCGATGTTGATGTCGTCGATGTCGCGGCCGACGACGACTGCAGGAAGGGCGGCGGCAAAGGGTTTTGCAGGTCCAGCGAGTGGCGGTAGTCGGTGTGCAGGCGCCCAGGACGGCGGATACCGGCAGACCGGCGGCGGTTGTCCCCCGACAACAGAAGGAAGATCATGACTGACCAACCAAACCAGGTCGGCGGAGTACCCGACCCCGGCTGGGGCGATGCGGCCCCGTTTCTATGGCTTTGGCTGAGTGTGCGTGGGCCGGTGCGGCAGGCTGCCGCGGCTGACGCCGGGCTGTCAGGGCAAAGGGGAAGCCCCATCAGCAATGCTGGAGGGGCTTCGACTTTTGATTCCGTTATGACGAACATCATCTTTAAGAGGGTGCACATCCCGAGATCTCCGCGGCAGCTCACCCGCGGCCCGGGACCAGTTCACCGAAACGCCCATCGGCCCGACCGCTGTTGAGCGGCGAGCGATCCGGGGTTCCGCATGCACGGCCTCGCCAGCGGCCTGTGTCAGCTAAACGGTGACCCGACGTTCGTTGTTCGCTGGAATGTCGTTGTCCTGCTGCCTCTCAGATGCCTGCGTTAGCAAGAACGTGGCAATCGCTCCGAGAACGACGACGACGAAGGCCACCAGCCCCAAAAACCCGGAGGACCCGAGCAACGGCGCGTTGAGACCGGCCGTCCCGATGACGGCCAGGCAGAGCACAGCGGCAACAAATCCGCGCCGCCTCCGCACGGCATTTCCCGTGACCCGCCAGCGAACGCTGCCCAAGGTGACCCCGATCAGGACCACCACGTTCAGCGACATCCCGACCCAGACCGGATGGATCCCAAGGTGGAACTTACTCGGAGACCATCCACCCAGCTGGTACCAAATCAAACCTGCCGCAAAGCCAACAAGCATGGCCGCAAGTGCCGCGCGGCGAGTTGCCAGCGGCCAGAAGAACGCTGCAAGAACCGGCGCCAAAGTCGCACCGTTGCGAAGAGTCCAGGCCAGAACGTTCCACCAAGCGGACTGTTCTGTGCGCAGGAAAGCGAAAACGATCATCAGGACAGTCAGCAGGACCAGGGACCAGCGGGTGTAACGGATCAAATCCTGTTCGCTGGCGCGCGGGCGCAACGCGCTTCCCACATCGCGGCCCAGGCTGGTGGCGCCGGAGAACTGGCAAGGTCCCGCCCAGCCGAGAGCGCAGGCCCATATTCCTAAGAAGAAGACGCCGGCAAGCGGCGCGGGAAGAACCTGCGCGATATAGACGGGAACCGCCACCAGGGGCAGGTTCTGATTAGGTACGACGACGGCGGCTGCGGTGCCCAGCAGAACGCCGACGACGATCAGCGGGATGCCAAAGCTCGCGGCCATGAATAGACCCTTGCGTCCCTCCTCCGGCGTCCGGCACGACATCGTCATTTGAAAAGCGGCTTGGGCCAAGATCACGTTCACGATGAAGGTCCCGAACCAGGCAGCGATGAGGGTGGGACCGGCGCCGTAAAGATCAAGCATTCCCGGCCGTTCAAGGGCGAGGTGGCGGAGCCCTGCAAAGCCCGGATTGATCAGGAACGCTGCCACCCCAACAATCAACATGGCGACGAAGACGAAACAGTTCATGGTCTGGGTGAAGGCGACGGCCCTCATCCCGCCAGACCAGAGGAAGACCAGCAGAAGCACAGCCGTGACGATGATAGAGGCGTAGATTGACAGGTCGGTGAAGGCGTGGAGGGCCGAGGCGAAGGCGATGGCTGTGGCGACAGACCACATGGGAAAGGTGAATGCCGTAATGATGCCAGCGACGGCCTGCGCCGCCCGCCCAAAACGGTCACCGATAATCCCCGTTACGGTCACGACCAGCTTCTCGCGCAATGGTTTCACCAGGAGCAGCGCTATCAGCAAGACCTGGACCGTTTCGGCCACGCCATACCAGACCGCTGAAATTCCCGTCCTGTAGCTGAGCTCCATGATGGCGATATAGGAGGAGCCGGAAAACAGTCCGGTGATGCAGAAAGCCACGGTCCACGGGCTGAACGTGCGGCCGCCGACGAAAAAGCCTCCGTTGCCTTCCCCCGCGGCCGCCCGGCGCTGAACATAGCGCCCACCGATGGCAAGGAGCAGGGTGTACCCGACTGCCAGGCCGATCGTCCAGAGTCCGGGGGCGGTCATTCGCTGGCCTCCACGGCTGGAAGCGGCCCCACGGAGAATTCCCAGAGCAGGTCCACGGGAACGCCGGCATCACGGAGAAGGTTCAGCGCGGGGCAGCGTTTTTCCACCTGTGCTCGGAAGCCGGCGAGCGAGGCCTTTGGTTCCGGCGTCACTACCCGGATCCGGAGAGTGTAGTCATGGAAATGCGGCGACACCTCGGCAGTGCCGTGGAAACCGCGAGAATCCATGAAGGCAACAGATTCGGTTTCTACTTGCTCGAGCCTGATGCCCAGTTCCTTGGCGACCGTCTCAATGACGACCGTGATGCAGCCGTTCACCGCTCCGGCGACGACCTCCATCGGAGTGGGGGCCTGGTTGGTGCCGCCCACCGCAATGGGCTCGTCTGTGCGGAAGCTAAACTTCCGCACCTGGACTTCGGTCGTCATTGAGCCCTGCCAGGAACCGGCGGCACGCACCGGTTTCATCCAGGGCCGGGGCACCGTCACCGCCAGGTCGGCGGCGGGCGCGGGGACAGACACTGCGTTCATCAGATCACTCCATCGGTCCTGGCGGTAGCACCCTACGGAGCAAGCCTTCCGGTCTGGCCTGCGAGGTCAGACCGCGTCCCACGGCTTTGCCCCTTGTTATCACCGGAACCCACGGAAGGTCCCGGTGACCAGGGTTGCTGCGGCGTCATCGATCCAGGTCTCTCGGCCGCTCGGGATGGTCAGTACACGCCACATAACGGCATATCCGTACCGGACACCAAACCGCGCCGTAATAAACGACTCACAACCGATGAAGGGGCCGCGCTTTTCAAACCCGTCATCCAATGACTTGGAACAGCAGCCGGCGGTGTGTCATCGAGGCCGGTTCCACGACTGCTGCCAGCGGTGCCTGAACTGCGGCCGGCCGCTACGAGAGCCTTTAACGGCCGCCGTCGTCACTCCGCACTCGGTCACCGGCTGCCCAACGACGCAGCAGGCCCAGAGCCTATCGTGGCTTGTCAGCATTGGCGGCCTGCGCAGCGTGCGAGGACGGGTCCATGAACGAGGCGCTCTACGTGGCAATGAGGACCGACCCGATCAGGGCGGTCCCCAGGGAGGCCCGAGGTTGGTGGCCGTGTTCTGGAGCCCGCCGACCTCCGCGCTCTGCGAGTCCGGCACCGCGGAAACCGTGATGGCCCCCAGCTGGGACGACAGTGCCCCCAGCGCTCCAACACCACCGACAGGAACAGTGGGATGGTGAAGAACACGCCAGCCTGAATGAGGAATTGAGCGAAGAACACGCTGAGCCCGCCGATGAGCAGCCACACCGCCGGGGAGAGGCCGAGGACCGTTGGCGCGCCGGGCTTGGGCTGCACCCAGCCCCATTCACCCGAACGAAGCACACCGTAGACAATCATGCCCAGTCCGACTATCGACAATGCAGAGCCCCAGTAATCGAGCCTGACCCTGGCCGGTGGGTCGTCTTCGACCCTGCGCAGGACCGGCAGGATGGTCAGCACGATGATGACTTCTCCGACGAATACATATCGCCAGGATGCAAAGGTGGTCACTGCCGCCAATGATCGGACCTGCAGCGACGGCCATGGCACCTGCTGCAGCCACCAGCCCGTTATGCCCCGGCACGGCGTTCGGGCGGGAAATTGGCCGCAACAAGCGAGACGACCGCGGGCATAACGAGTGCTGCACCGTCGCCTTCCAGAAGGGACCAGCCCAGAAGCAGCACCCCAAGGTCTGGCGCAAGCGCCGTCGTCAGCGAACCGGCGGCATAGATGATCAGGCCGAGGGCAAACGCGCGACGGCGGCCCAAGATGGTTCCTACCTTGCCTCCGGTGATCATCAGTGAGGCCATGACGAGCGTTTACAGGGTAATGGCCGTTTGGATGCCGGTGATCGTCGTGCCGAGGTCCGCGGCCACGGCCGCCATCGAAACATTCATCACCGAACTGTCGACAGTCATCAGGAACTGGCTGGCCGCCAGCACCGCCAGGACCAGACCGGAGCTGGTCCGAGCAGTTGTCGTCGGCCCGGCACTCATAGCCCCTGCCAATCCAGCCGGGAGGACCACAACAAACGAGGCCGCCTGACTCACTGGCCTCATTCACGTTGACAAAGACGGCCTCGTCCGTTGGCACACAGTATCCTTGTCTGCAAAGCCCGGGGACAACACCTGGGCAGGCTCACTAGGTCCTCCAACGCGTTACTCCGGGCTGCCCAAATCGATACGGGCCTCAGAAATTCCACCATTGTGCGAGACAACGGATTGACCACGGGAGGTAACGATGAGCTCCGTGGCTTTCGAAGGCGAAGAAATGCCGGCGCCCAGGCAGGGGTTGTGGCTTTCGGGCCCAGTCCCTGCGGCGACCGGGCCGCGTACACCACATACTATTGTTTGCTTTCTGACGGGACGCTCGATGGATCTGCAAGACCGTTCAATTCTGCCCACGGGGCCCGGCGGCGGTAGCGGTGCGACGCTGGCATTGCAGCTGGCCGCACGTTCGGTCAGACTCAAGCTCGTGAGCCGACGGCGCGGTCCCCTGGACGAGGTAGCCGCGGCGGTGCGGGAACGCGGTGGTGAGGACCCAGCCAGAGTGGACCGGACGCTTTTGGCCCGCAAAGGCGCCCTGGAGGAAGCCCTTGCCGGCCATTCCAGCCTCTGACCCCCTTGTTGGCGAAGACCCTCGCTGCAGGAGACCGCGCCGTGACGCCGCGTCCGTGAGGGGACAATGGCGGTGGCCGGCCCTTGCGATGTTCGCCGCCGGTTACGGGGCGAACCAGTTCGTTCCCCTGCTCGCGCTCTACCGCCGCACCCTCGCCCTCACGGACGCGGATGCGACCGCCGTGTTCGGCGTCTACGCTTTGGGCCTGATCCCTGGTCTGATCTTCGGCGGAAGGATCAGCGACAGACGGGGACGGCGTCCAGTGTTACTGGCCTTCACCGCACTGTCGTTGCTGGCTACAGCCGTCTTGATGACCGGGCAGTGGGGTACGGCCGGGCTGTACGCAGGCAGGCTGCTGACCGGGCTGGTCTCCGGAACGGTCTTCACGGCCGGCACCGCCTGGGTAAAGGAGCTCTCCGGAGACGAACGTGCCGGTGCCGGCGCACGCCGGGCGGCGCTGGCGCTGACAGCGGGGTTCGGTATCGGCCCGCTCGTGGCCGGTCCGTTGGCGCAGTGGGGGCCGGCGCCGCAGGTCCTGCCCTACATTGTGCACCTGGCCCTGGCCGGGAGTGCCCTGCTGATGCTCCCGCGCGCCCGGGAGACTGTGTCAGGTGCCAGGAAATCAGATCCTCCGGGTCCTTTGCTGCCGCCGTCGGCCTCCTCGGCGCGGTTCCGCCTCGTGGTTGTGCCGCTTGGGCCTTGGGTTTTCGGCAGCGTCACGCTGGTCTTCACCACCCTTCCGGGGCACGGAACCGGACCCACGGGTGTACTCGGTGTGGCTTTTCCCGGACTGCTCGCCGCCGGTGCCCTCGCCGCGGGCGTGGTCTCCCAGCGTCTGGGCCGGCGCCTGTACGAGGCCGGGGCGGCCCGCGGCAGCACCACCGCCGCGGTAACAGGCCTTGGCATTGTGGCTGCGGGCTGCGCCGCGGCAGCGTTCGCCACCGCCTTCCCCGGGATTGCCACCGCGGCCACGGCGGCCCTAATACTAGGGGCGGGCTATGGAATATGCCTTATTGTCGGGCTGCGGGAGGTCGAGGAAATCGCTGCGCCCGAGCAGCTGGGCGCGCTAATCGCCTTGTTCTACAGCCTCGCCTACTCCGGACTGGCGGTACCATTCCTGCTGGCCCTCATAGCCCCGACCATTGGCTACCCCCAGGCCCTGCTCTTCACCGCAGCCGCCACCACCCTCACCATGGCCGCCGTATTCTTGTCAGGACAGAAAAGTTACCGGGCCCGACCCGAACGGAACAACACCTGACCTCCGGTTTTGCATAGGCCCGCGGTACATGCGCCCTGTGACCGGGTGGGGTCATCCTGAGCGGCAACGCCGCGGGCACCGGGGACGCGATCGTCCAGGAGCTCCGGGACCACGTCAGCAAAGAGACCGTGCCGAACGCCAAGCCCAAGACCATCCTGATAGTGCCCGAACTGCCCAAGACCCGCTCGGGCAAAATCATGTTGGCTGCTCAAGGACATCGCGGAGGGAAGTGGGCGGCGCCAGCACCTTGGCCGACAACACATGGCCACGATCGTCCAATCACTGAAGAAATAGCCCCACCCACCCGCAAAGAACGCGTAGCAAGGGATAGATAACAGGCGCGCCGCAATCCCAGGGATGCGCCGCACGGGGGAACGGGTATCCCTGGCCGGAAGGGCGGTGGACGTTCATATCGACAATGACCTATGCCGACACGACGGGCATTGTCGAAGATGTCATGCCCGACTCATCCCGACAAACATCCGTAGGCAGTTCCGTTCGCCTGCGGGTGCGCATATGCTCGGCACACAGCTACCACCAGCGGGAGCTGCAAACTAGGAACAACCAGGGGATTCACCTTCGAAGGAGAATGATCATGGATGCGGAAGCGAAAGTCCTTGTCGGGGTGGACGGTTCGGAATCGTCCATCCAGGCGCTCCGTCTGGGGGCGCAGCTGGCGCCGGCCCTGAACGCCACCATCGTCGCTATTGCCTGTTGGGATTTTCCGGAGATTTACGCCGGATATGTCCCACCCGATTTCGCCCGGTTTGAAGCGGCTGCGGCGAAGACTCTTGCGGACGCCCTGGAAAAGGCGTTCGGTGAGGAGACTCCGGAAAGACTCACCTCGCAGCTGGTCCGCGGACCGGCTGCGGCGAAGCTCGTGGAAGCGGCGGCCGGCGCTTCATTGCTGGTGGTTGGACGCCGGGGCCATGGGGGTTTCCTGGGCATGCACCTCGGCTCCGTGAGCTCTGCATGTGTTGCCCACGCGGACTGCCCCGTCTTAGTGCTGCATGCCGAAAGCAGCCACCGCTCCCATCATCTATGGAAGGGCTCCAGGGCGAAAGGAGAGACCCCCGAAAAAGCCGGGATTCCACCTCTCAAGCCGTGAGACACGGCTTCTGACAGGACCGGGTCCCTCTCATTTCGCCGCTCCGTCCACTCGGTTGCCGGATTGGTCGAACTCGTGGTCCAGCCGATAACCGGCGCCTCTGCGCTCTCCCCGCCGTTGGCGGAAAACGACAACGAATACCGGATCCACGTGGTGTTTTATGGCCCCGGAAATCCCGCGCTCACCTGTCCTGTCGAGCATGATTGAGGCTGAACTCGTGCTCTGCGGGAGCCAGGTCCCGCGCACCCTCGCCCTCCCCCGATCCGGCCGCGTGGGCGTTCACCGACGACGTCCGTCGCCGACCACGGTCACCCCAGGTTCCAGCACTTGAATTCCCGCCACTCCCCCGAAAACCTCCGCAGTCCGGCCCAGTCCGGCCGATATACGATCCGATCCGAAGCTCAGGGTGTGCACACTGTGCACACACCCTGATTTTGCCCATTTTGTTGCCGGCCCAAACGTCTGCCGTGACAGTGCGGGCAACGACAGTTTCACGCTGCACGTGATGGCTCCGCTCTGGCCTAATGTTCTCCGAAGCGTCGGTGACGACTGCTATCAGATACCCACCGAGGTGGCATTGCACAGTTTGGGAGTGGACATGAGTCATGGCTGTTCGTTCCTCCTTTCCGAACATCTCATAAGCAAACGGGTACGTAGCTGCATGACCCGACACTCACTGGCCGCCCTTGCAGAAGTGGGGCACCCAAGGCTCTGCGTTGCGCCGTTACTTAAGCCTGGGGATGACCAATCCGAGCGTTTCGGCCCCTTCGCTTGCGTGGTCTGAGGTGGAGATGCCGTCTTACCGAGCTTCGTGACAGCTCGGGTCCGGGTTTCCTTGAGGGCATCTGAGACAACAATCTGTACCGGGTTCGTGAGACATTTTTGAGCACGTTTCCTCGAAAAACGGGAACCGCAAAGCAGATGTAGTATGACCTATAGTTCGCGAGACTGGCGGACGGCTACGCCAACAACACCGAAGTGAGTGTTGGATCCGCCGTGAACACATGGCGAAGACACCGTGAATTGCGGCGTGTGCGTTGAAACCCGCGTCCCCCGGCACCGTAGCGTCTCGATCATGATCACACCCAATCATCGTTTCCGCAATGCTGCCATCGCCGCCCTGGCCGTGACCCTGCCGGTTGCTTTCCTTGCCCCCGCCGGTGCCTCCACGACGGCGCCGGGCACCGCACTCCACGCTGCTGCCGTCACCCCAGACCCGTCCGCCAAACTCGATCTGGGTGCTCCAGGCCTCCCGGAGTCCCTCACCGTCACCACCCTGGCCCCCGGCCTGACTCGGACATCCATCACCCGGGGAACCCCCAACCAGGACTTCTTCTGGACCGCTGAGATTGCCGTTCCGTCCACCTCCCCGGATCCGGACGCGCCGGCGTCAGCGCTGTCCACCCAAACGCAGGCCCAGAAGGTCGCCGACAAGCTCAACGCCGCAGGCGTTGTTGCCCGCGTCGAACATGTCCAGTCACCGCAGCTGGCCGACGCCGGAGGGGATCTCGGCTACCGCGTGCGTGCCGGACACTTCACGGCCAAAGCCGACGGCGCCGCGACAGTCGCTCAAGTCAAGGCGGCCGGCTACAAATCCTCGGTGATCTACACCGGCTGGGACGGCGACGAAAACTCCAGCGAGAACGACCATGGGCCCTGGAAGCTGGAGGTCCTCACTATCGACCCCAAGGAGTTCCGGCGGCGACCTCACGTCCTCCTTCGGCCCCAACCTCGAGGACCGGGAAAAGACCAGCCAGCTCGCGGCGGCATCGGGCGCCCTCGCTGCGACCAACGGCGGCTACTTCGTCATGGACCCTGCCGCCGGAGCCCCGGGCGATCCCGCAGGCGCGGCAGTACACGACGGCAAGGTCCTCAGCGAGCCCGTCGGGGACCGGCCCTCCCTGGTCATCGGCGCCAAGAACGAGACCTCCATCCAGCGACTGCGCTGGCACGGCACAGTCACGGCCCCCGGCAACACAGCAACGCTCGCTCTGGACGGATTGAACCGGGTGCCGGGCCTCATCCGCAACTGCGGCGGCACCGACGACACTCCGACGAACCCGCCGCTGCACGACTTCACCTGCACCGACGCGAACGAGATCGTCGCCTTCACCCCTGACTTCGGCGCCTTGACACCGTCCGGTCCAGGACTTGAAGCCGTCCTCGACGCCCACGGCACGGTCACCGCCGTGAACAACACCCGGGGCACCGCCGTCCCGGCCGGCGGCCACACCCTGCAGGCGATCGGAACCGACGTCGACAAGCTCGCCGCCCTGGCTAAACCCGGCTCCAAGCTCAAGGTAGAGACAGACCTCCTCAACGAGGGCGGAAAGCTCCTCAAGACCAGCGCCACCACCGACGTTGTCAACGGCGGACCCACACTCGTCCAAAACGGTGAGCTCAACGTGACCGCCAGGCGCGACGGCATGGTCCGCACCGACGACAGCAACTCCTTTTTCTACGGGTGGGTGCACAAGCGCAACCCGCGTACGATTGCAGGCGTTGACGCCCAGGGCCGCACCCTCCTGGTCACAGCCGACGGGCGCCAGACGACGTCCCTCGGACTGAGCATCAAAGAAGCCGCCGACGTGGCCCGCTCACTGGGCATGGTTGACGCGATCAACCTCGACGGCGGAGGATCAACCACCATGGTCCAGGACGGCCAGGTCGTAAACTCCCCCTCCGACGAAACCGGTGAACGCCCGGCCGGAGACGCACTCCTCATTTTGGCCGGCCGCAAAGGCTAGGCCCGGTCGAACCCCACCCACGGCACCTGTTGTCGCGGGCGGGGTCTTCTCCGTTGACCCAGCCGGAACTCGCACCAGAGCGGGTAGTGGTCAGAGATCCGCCAGGACACTTCGCTGCGGGTGAGCCCCCGGTAGATGTGCGGGATGAAGTCGAAGGATCCGGCCCGCTGCCCGTAGGTCAGGCCCCGGAGCAGGGAAGTGCCGTCGGGTTTGGAGAACCAGGCGAGCTGGTCGTAGAAGTGCCGGGTCTTGTCGTCATCGAAAATCGTCCGGGGGCGGCGTTCAGCTCCGCAGGCGGCCAGAGACCCGTGGAGATGAAGGCTTCGTAGAGCGGGTCGCCGATCCGGTCCAGGCTGAAGTCGCCGAGGACGATGAGGTTGGAGTTCCAGTCGTTGGGCCGGACGGCCCAGTCACGCATCCATTGGGCGAAGGCGGTGATCTCAGGTAGGCGCTCGGCGGGTTTCTTGCCCCACAGGATGTGGACGGAGGCGAGGGTGAATTCCACGCCGGCCCGGGAGAAGCTGGCGGTGTACGGGGTGCGGGCGAACTGGCGCTTCGGGTCATCCCCGAGCGGGGTAAGCACGATCTCCCCGACCAGGCCCGAGGGCTGGACCCGGTTGCTCTCGTACAGGAACGCGAGGCGTTCACCGTTGCCGGCGGATCCTTCGGTGACGTCGGAGATGATGACCTGCCAGTGCGGGCCCAGGGTCGCCATAAGCCGCTTCAGGGCCACGGGTTTGCGGCGGGACTCCTGGACGGCGACGACGTTGAACCGGGTGATCACCGCGGCCAGGCAGGCGCTGGCATGCCAGTCACGCTTCGGTGAGTCCTTGGGCCCGGCCAGCCACTTGGCGGTCAGGTCGCCCAGGGCACGGATGTTCCAGGTCCCGACTAGGAGGTTCGAATCGGTCCGGGCGGGAACAGCGGCGGCCAGCGCTGCCTGCAGCCGGTCCAGTCTTCGGTTACTGCTGCCGGCGGCTGCTCAGTCATGCCTCCATGCAAGCAGACGCGCGGCGGGATGCCAGCAGGCGCACCGGGGACGGAAACTCTGGCACCTACTTCGCCTCAGGTTCAGCCCAAATTCCCTCGGCCCTCCAGTGACTAGAAGGCGAAGCCGACCGCAACGCCGCCGCTGTACCCGCGGCTCAGGTCGACCGTGGCCGCTGCCGCCCACCACGTCTGGACGGCTCCGATCGGCACCCGAAGGGCGGGCACCTGGAGGTTCGGTCCAGCCAGTCCAGAGACAGTGGCGTTCGCGATGCTCAGCGCCATGCCGTCCTGCGGGGACGGGTTCCCAAACGCTTCCATGACGGGGGCGAGGTGCTGTCCGATGAGCCGGTCCCGTTCTTCCACGCTTTTACTCATCTTGCGCGCCTCCCGGGATTCAGCCACTTGCCGGTGGTAGTCCCAGTAGGTGATGTTCATGAACTCGGCCGTGCTCACCGAACGTCCCTGGACGACCCAACCGCCGACAAGGAGAAAGATGTCGGGGCACTTTTCGCCCCGTTCGGCCGCATCCAACAGCGACTGCAACCGACCATCTGCCTGAATTCCCACGTTCGTATCCATGGTCTGGACTGTACCGACCAGCCGCCTCCGGACTTTTACTACTGCCGGATCTTGCGCATGATGGCGGAGATCCATCCGTTCTTTAGGCGCGGCACCAGCCACGACTCGAGCTGGGCAGCGCTCCATGACGGTGCCCGCACCAGGATGACTTCCCGGTCCTCACGGAAGGCCTCGATGACGCCGTCCTCGCGGGATAGCTTGCGGACCAGCCAGTCGACCTTGAGTGAATAGACGTGGGCGATCTCCTCGCTCAGGCCGATCTCGAAGTCGTACCCGCCCGATTCGTCACGGATTTCCTCCACCTCGAAGGGAGGCTCCGGTTCCGTCAGCCAGTCGGTGTTTTCCCCGGGCCCGTTTAGTTGTTCGATGAGCCGCCGCGCATAGTCCAACATCGTGCCATCCGGCGACTCCCGTACCCCGTGAAGGACACCACGCGCGTCGATCAGGGGCAACATGGGCAGGAAGTTGTGGGTCTCTCCCGTGCCGCTGACCAGGACCGGGTGCTTGTTGAGCAGGTAGCCCTTGATGCGATGGCGAGCGAACTCCCAGCGGGCCATCGGTGCACGCTCCTGCACCACTTCCCCGAGGTAGGACACCAGCCCGTCAATGAGCGTCAGCGACTCCAGCGACAGAATCGGCTCCGTCCCGGGTCTGTACCGTTCCCATGAGGGCAGTTCCTCCGGAGGCGCGGAGTTGGGGTCGGTAGCGCCGGGGGCGTCCTGGCGTGTGAGGCGGGACAGCATCCAACGCCACAGGGGAACGAGGCTTTCTGGTGTGCCGTCGAGGAGTACTGCCGGGTTCTGGCCATCTGCCAGCAGCCGCTCCCGGAGCCGTTCGAGTGCCGGGCCGCGTTCGTCGAGATACTCCTGAAGAGCCGCGGCGGCCCTGGCTTCGCTAAAGTCGCGATAGTTAGTCATGAAATCCCCCAATGTCATTCTCGAAGCGTACACATCGAGAGCGGTGAGGGACGGGCACCTGCCCGTTCAAACAGGCGGTCCCGATTGCTCATAGACTGGCCGCCATGGACACCATCACCCCGGAATACGCCCGACTGCGCCACCGCCATCACCGAGCTCCTGAACGCCCACGACCTGCTCGACGTGATGGACCACGGGGCGCCGGAGGACGAGTACGACCCGGAGATGGAAGACTTCGCGGCGCTGATTGCCGCCGGCACGCCCATCACGCCGGAGGTCGTCGCCACCGTCTGGCACAAATGGTTCGGGGACAGAATGGGCGGGACTGCGGGCGAGCCGGAGCCGCCTACGTCGGGGCTGGTGGCACTGGCCGCTGATCTTCAGGCCCTGGGGAAGTAGCCGGCATGCCGTCAGGTTCCATGGAATGTTCCGGCGTCATGGCCAGTTCGATGTCGGAGGCCATTCGCGGCCACATGGGACGGCAACACTTGTCCGGCAATCGGCTGGCCGCCATGGCCGGTGTCTCCCAGAACTACATGGCGAAGCGGCTGCGCGACGATGCCCCGCTCACCCTGGATGACGTCGAGTCAATCTCGGCGGCCCTGGGCGTCCCGGTGCTGGCCCTTTTCAACGAGACGGCCCAGCTGGCCGCAAAGCGCCGCCTTGTACTTATCCGGGATACTAACTGAATTCCTTAAGACCCGACTAGCCGGGCAGCCACGACCCGGCGGGCCATGCCGGGCTCTCCGCGGCCCTCACATCCGGACTCAGCGGAGTGCGCCGCACTCGCCATTCAGGTCATCCTTGTCCCCGCCGTTGAGCATTGGTGCAAGAGCCGCTTGAAGACCCTCGCACGCTAGCAAGTGCGCTCTGCCTCCCTCGTCGGCGCCGGCTCCCCTTCAGGCCCCTGGCTTGGACAGGGATTCAGGGAGCAGGCCCAGCTGTCCCAGGAACTCCATCTGGTCAAAGTAGAACTTGTGCTGTGTAATCAGGCCGTCCTCGACGTGCGCGATGTCGCAACTCCTCACCCTGATGCTCTTGCCCGTGGGAGGCAGGCTCTCCCCGGACGGCAAGGCCAGCGGTCCTGTATTCGTTCCAGTGACAAAGCCATCATCAATCGCCACATTTCCAGCCTCATACTTCTGCACATACTCATAGCCAACGTCAGGGAACGATTCCCCAAATTGCGACAAGTAGTTGCTAATGGCTTCCGGCCCGACAATCTCGCCCTGATCGGGAGTAACAGCCACCGCATTCGCGGCGTAACACGCCGCCTGCGTCTCTATATCCTTCGCCGTCATGGCCATGGTTAAGCGGTCCATGACCTCGCGTGCCTGTCCCATTTTCTCGACCTCCGTCTACGGGCTGCCTCACGGAAGGGCGGGCCGCCCCAGGCTGGGCTCCTGTTCAAACAGAAGCCGATTCAAGTACACGCCCGGGCAAGAACGAGTGTCAATGCCTGCCGGAGTGAGCAATACGCAGCGCACTTCTACCGGTCTGCCTCACTGAGTCTTGAGGTGACATTGCCGGGCGTCGAGGCCCGCCAACGCGCCGGTACAAGTCGCCCGGGACATGCCGACGTCACGGGCCACCTGGGGCCGGCGTCGACCAGGCGGCGGACGCTCTCGATCTGGCTGTCGAGGAACTGCCCCCGGCGCCAGCCAGTTCCTGCCCGCGGCCCCGGCCGCGCAAACCGAATGAACCACGAAGCTGTGCCAATAACTTGACGACCGCACAGAGGCACCCCCGGCGAAGGCCGGGGGTGCCTCGTGTCCTATTGGGGATTACGGCGCCACCAGCGCGCAGACGTCGGTCACCTTGCCCTCGCCGGAGAACAGCGTATTTTCCGAGCCGTCAGGATTGAGGGTCCAACTGACGGTGCCGACAGTGAGGAACAGCCCCGCGGAATGGTCCTCGGTCTCGGGAACCAGAACGACGTTCCTTCCGGTCGCTGTGACAAGTTGTCCGCCGTCGGCGAGGATCTGAACGTGGGTCGCCCCGGTGATGACATAGCTAACGGACTTCCCCGTCGGACCCGATACCGTGACCCTCAGGTCGGGACCGGTAAAGGTCAGACGGTCACCGGGCAGGACGATGGTTCCCGCCTTGCCCGTGACGTCTAGATCGGCAACGAAGTCCGGACAGGGCCAAGAGAACTCCCCGTCCACGGGCACGGGTACGGCGGCGGCAACGGCCGGACTGGGCTGCCGCGGAGATCTCGGACAGTGGGCCCTCTTAAAATGGGGGTCTACCGAAAGTAGAGATCAGCATGACCGCATCACGGAAGCGTTTTCCCCAGGAGTTCAAGGACGAGCTGTGCCGCGAGGTGATCACCACGTCCAAGCCGATCAAGGACGTCGCCACCGCCTACGGTGTCGGGCCCGAGACGCTCCGCAACTGGCTGGTCAAGTACCGCGAGGCCAACGGCGGGACAGAGGTGGATCTGACGGTGCCGGAACGGGCCCGGCTGAGGGAGCTCGAGCGTGAAGTTCAAGAGCTGCGGGCGGAGACTGCCTTCCTGAAAAAAGCCAGCGCTTACTTCGCGCGGGAGCAGCGGTAGTGAGCAAGTATGAATTCATCGATTCCCAAAAAGCTGAGCCCGCCAATCTAAACTCGGTGGTGAAAATGTGCCGCTGGCTGGCCGTCTCAACCTCCGGTTTCTATCACTGGGCCACCCGTCCGCAATCTGCCACCTCGGGGCGCCGGCAGGCCCTGACGGCACGGATCCAGCACTTCTTCGAGGAGTCCGAGGGCACCTACGGGTACCGGCGCATCCACGCCGATCTCGCCGCGGAACAGACCGAGTGCTCTCCCGAGCTGGTGCGGCAGATCATGCGCCACCAGGGTCTGGTGGCCTGTCAGCCACGGCCGTTCCGCATCACCACCGAGGCTGACGCTGAGGCCGCCGCGGGCATGCCCGATCTCGTCAACCGGGATTTCACCGCCGACCGCCCCGGAGTGAAGTTCGTCGGCGACATCACCTACATCCACACCTGGCAAGGGTTCGTCTATCTCGCCACCGTCATCGACTGCTACTCAAAGAAAGTCGTCGGCTGGTCCATCGCCGATCACATGCGCACCGAGCTCGTGACCGATGCGCTTAGGAACGCCGCCGCGACAACCCGGATCGAGCCGTCCGCGATCTGGCACTCCGACCGGGGCAGCGTCTATACCTCGACGGATTTCAGGGCCCTGGTGGCCGGCCTCGGTATGCGCTCCTCGATGGGACGCACCGGCGTGTGCTGGGATAACAGCATGGCCGAATCGTTCTTCTCCGCCCTGAAAAACGAGCGTGTCTACCGGACCGTTTACGCGACCAAATCACAAGCCCGGAGCGACGTCATTCGCTACATCGAGGGGTTTTACAACAGCCGGCGCCGTCACTCCGCGCTCGGTTACCGCCGGCCCAACGAAGTCCACTATGGTTATCAACAGCCAGCCTTGGCAGCGTAGAAGAATCCACTAATTCCGCTGTCCGAAATCCCCGCAGCAGCCCAGAGATAGTCCAGCCGGGGTAGGGCTTCCGGTCCTGGTCCGGCAGTTCCGCGGCTGTGGCGGGGAGGCTGTCCGGGCCGTCGGACTGGCCTGATGCCCAGTGGAAGAAGACCTCGGCGGTGATGGCTTCGAAGCAGGCGTCCTGGGACCGGAACCAGTGGGTGGAGGTGTCACCCTCGACGTAGGTTCCGTAGCCAAACAGTTCCCCGCTCACGTCACGGCTGCGGGCGACGGCGAAGATGATGTACGGCCAGGATCCGGCGTCCCAGCCCTCGCTGGCCCAGTTCGGCAGCACGGACCACGCCGTGCCTTCGAGGGCGGCGATCCAGTCATATCCGTCTCCTGCCCGGTCGTCGGCCGGAAGCGCCGGTGCGGTCAAAAGTTCAGCAGTGTCGTCGGTCAGACGGCGGGTGGTTGTTGCTGTGTTCATGAGGTGATTGCTCCGTTTCGCTCGGGCGGGGCGGGCACCTGAACAACCGGCTATCCCTCTCCCCCACCATGTTTTTTGCCTGCTGGCGGAGCATCGCGTAGCTGTGCCCGACGGAACCGGGGCAACCGAAGGGCAAGCAACGGATGGATTGGGTGAGGAAATAAGCGCAGCGCCGAACCCAAGACAGCCGTGGCGCGGCCGTCCGCAGGACGGTTGAGCCGGTGGAGCGGGCACGTATGATCCAACGGACAGCAGCAAAAAAGAAAAAATGCTTGTGCTGTCCGAGCGCAGCGAGGTCCTTTTCCTCCCCGCCGCCGCCCAGCGTCCGACGTCTCCGTAGGGGGTTGGGAGTCGAGCGATTCACGCAGTCTGAGGGCTTTCGGCGCGGGGACCAGACACCGGGATGCAGGTCGCTTGAAGGTGAGGGCCGGACCAAGGCCTCAACCGCCCGGTTGTAGATACTCAACAAAATCCTGTCCTGATCAGGAAACTAGCCTCAGTTCTACGGCATACCCGCAACCAAGCAGCGCAAAGGACGATCAATGACGATTCCGGCACATCCGGCGATTACCCGGTACGAGATTCTCGAAACAGCCAGAGAGCAGGTCCTTGAAGAAGGACGCGGGCTGACGCAGGGCCAACTGCTGGAGGTGCTTCGCCTGCCCGATGAAGCCCTTCCGGCGGCGCTGCAGCTGGCCCACGAGGTGCGTCTGAGGCACTGCGGTGAGGACGTCGAGGTCGAAGGCATCATCTCCATCAAGACCGGCGGGTGCCCCGAGGACTGCCATTTCTGCAGCCAGTCGGGGCTCTTCGATTCCCCCGTCCGGGGCGTGTGGCTGGACATTCCCGAACTGGTCAAGGCGGCAAAAGAAACGGCCGCGACCGGTGCCACCGAATTCTGCATCGTGGCCGCCGTCCGTGGACCCGACATCAAACTGATGAACCAGATCAAGTTCGCGATAGACCGTATCAACGAAGCCGTGGAGATCAACATCGCCTGCTCCTTGGGCATGCTGACCCAGCATCAGGTGAACCAGCTCGCCGCCTGGGGGGTGCACCGCTACAACCACAACCTGGAAACAGCGCGCAGCTATTTTTCCGAGGTGGTCACCACGCACAGCTACGAGGAGCGTCTCGAGACCTGCAACATGGTCAAGGCCGCCGGCATGGAGCTCTGCTGCGGCGCCCTGATCGGCATGGGCGAATCCCTCGAACAGCGCGCCGAACTCGCCGCCCAGCTCGCCGCCCTCGAACCCCACGAGGTCCCGCTGAACTTCCTGAACCCCCGGCCCGGGACCCCTCTCGAAAACCAGGGGATCATGGACGGAAAGGACGCCCTCCGCGCGATCGCTGCGTTCCGTCTGGCCATGCCACGGACCGTGCTGCGCTACGCCGGCGGCCGCGAACTGACCCTCGGTGACCTCGGAACCAGGGACGGCCTGCTCGGCGGCATCAACGCCGTCATCGTCGGGAACTACCTGACCACCCTGGGCCGGGCCGCCGACGCGGACCTGAACCTGCTGGTCGAGTTGAACATGCCCATCAAGGAATTCCAGAAGTCACTATGAACACGGTCCCGGCCGCCGGGGCCCGGACCGGCTCGAGCAACGGCCCATTCTGCGGACACTGCGGGGAGCCCGACGACGTCCGCCTCCCGGCGTGGGATGAGCACCGGCGCTGCGTCGAGCTGTTGACGCTGGAACCGCCACGCTACTGCGCCCACTGCAGGAGACGGATGAAGGTCCAGGTCACGCCCACCGGCTGGAGCGCAGAATGTTCCCGCCACGGAGTACTCATCCGATGACGCAGGTTGCGGCTCCGATGAGCCTGATCCAGCGGGACCGCGCACGCCTGTGGCACCCGTACGCCCCCGCGTCCCCCAACCTCCCGTTGTGGGAGGTCGAGGCGGCCGACGGTGTGCGGTTGCGGCTCCGCAGCGAAAACGGCACACGCCATGAGGTCATTGATGCCATGTCCTCGTGGTGGTCGGCGATCCACGGCTACCGCCATCCGGTACTGGACGCGGCCGCGAAGCGGCAACTCAATGATTTCAGCCATGTGATGTTCGGCGGGCTCACCCATGCCCCGGCGGTGGAACTGGCCGAGCGGCTGGTGGATATGGCCCCTTCCGCACGAGGACGGTCACGGTTGGACCGGGTGTTCCTCGCGGACTCGGGTTCGGTATCGGTGGAGGTCGCGCTGAAGCTGGCAGTGCAGTTCCAGACCGCGTCCGGCCACCCGCAGCGGCAGCGGTTCCTGAGCATCCGCGGCGGATACCACGGTGACACCTTTGCGGCCATGGGGGTCTGTGACCCCGTGGACGGGATGCACGCGGATTTCCCCGGTTTGCTGGGCGGCAACGTGTTTGCTCCCCGGCCCCCGGCCGCGGCGTCCGCAACCCCGGAAACGATCCAGGCGTGGGCCTCCGAGCTCAAGAGCATCGCGGCAGCGCGTTCCGGGGAGCTGGCTGCGATCATCGTCGAACCTATCCTCCAGGGCGCCGGGGGCATGTATCCCTACCCGGCCGAATGCCTGACAGTACTGCGGCAGACAGCTGACCGGCACGGTCTGCTGCTCATCTTCGATGAGATCGCCACCGGCTTTGGCCGCACCGGCGAGCTGTTCGCCGCCGACCATGCCGGCGTGGTCCCGGACATCATGTGCGTGGGCAAGGCCCTGACCGGCGGATACCTGACCCTGGCCGCCATGCTCTGCACCGCAGACGTCGCTAGTGCCGTGTCCAACGGGCCAGCAGGCGCGCTGCTGCACGGCCCCACCTTCATGGGCAACCCGCTGGCATGTGCGGTGGCCAACGCAAGCCTGGGCATCATCGACGACGGTGCCTGGCGCGCCGACGTCACCCGGATCGGCACGGGCCTGGCATCCGGGCTCGCCGCCGCCCGGGGACTTGAGTCCGTGGCAGAGGTCCGCACCGTCGGCGCCGTCGGAGTCATCGAACTCCATGACGCCGTCGCCGTCACCGCCGTCACCCGGGCTGCCATCCGGCAGGGGGTCTGGGTGCGCCCCTTCCGGAACCTCGTCTACACCATGCCCCCGTACGTCAGCACCGCGGCGGACATCGAACAGATCACCGCAGGCATGACGGCTGCCGTCACCGAAGTCCACGAACGCGGCCCGGAACGCTCCGGAGACGCAGCATGAGCACCTCGATGACCCGGTGGCTTGAACGGCAGGCTTCCGTCCGGGACCGCCGTGGTCTGGTCCGCCGCCCGCTCCCCCGCGCCGCGGACGAACAGTTCATCGACCTGGCCAGCAACGACTATCTGGGCCTCGCAACGGATCCGCGGCTTGCGGAGGCCGCCGCGGCGGCAGCCTCAATGTGGGGTGCGGGAGCCACGTCCTCGCGGCTGGTCGCCGGAACGACCCGGCTGCACCTGGACCTCGAGCAGGAACTGGCCATGCTGGCCGGTATGGAGACAGCATTGGTGTTCTCCTCCGGCTATCTGGCGAACATGGGTGTGATCACCGCGCTGGGCGGTCCGGGGACCCTGATCGTCGCGGATGAACACTGCCACGCCTCGATGATCGACGGATTCCGGCTCAGCCGCTCCCGCACCGAATCGTTCACCCACAACAGAGTGGAGGACGCCGGCCGTCTGTTGGCCGGCCGGCCGGAGCCGCGCGCACTGATCGCCATCGAATCCCTCTACAGCGTCCTCGGCGACGAAGCCCCGCTCGCGGGTCTGCTGGCCCTGGCCGTGCAGTACGACGCGGTGCTGCTCATCGACGAGGCGCACAGCCTGGGAGTCACCGGCGCCGGCACCTTTCAGGGCCGCGGCTCGGTAGCCGGAACAGCCCTCGCCGGGCATCCGAACGTGATCGTGACCGCGACGCTGTCCAAGGCCCTGGGATCCCAGGGCGGGGCGGTCCTGGGATCCGCGTTGCTGCGGGAACACCTCGTCAACCGGGCCCGAAGCTTCATCTTTGACACCGGCCTGGCGCCGGCCTCTGCAGCGGCGGCCCTCGCCGCGGTGCGGATCATCCGCGAGGAACCCTGGCGGGCCGGATCCGTCCGAAGCAATGCTGCGGCGCTGGCCGCCGGACTGGAACCGGCCCTTGCAGCCCGCGGCGCTGAGGTCGAGCACGGGGCGGGGGCGGTCCAGTCCATCGCCATGCCGTCGGCCGAATCGGCCCTGGCAGCCACCGGGGCCGCGCGCACCGCCGGCGTTCGGATCGGCTGCTTCCGCCCCCCGTCCGTTCCGGACGGGATTTCCCGGCTGCGGCTCACCGCCCGGGCCACCCTTACGCCCCAGGAAATCGAAGACAGCTGCGCAGTACTGCGCAGCATTTTGGAGGAACTTCCATGAACCTGCCCGATGTCATCATGATCACCGGAACGGACACCGGCGTCGGCAAGACCATCACAACGGCGGCCCTCGCCGCCGCCCTCCACGAAAAAGGGCGCAGCGTCGCGGTCTACAAGCCCTGCCAGTCAGGATCTGCCGCCGGCGATTCCGACACAGCCGAAATCATCCGGCTCGCAGGCGCCGTGACAGCAGAAACCGGGGTGGTTCTCCAGGAGCCATTGGCACCCGTAGCGGCAGCCGCCATCGATAAAACACCCCTCCCCCGGGTGTCTGCGCACGCCGGGAGGGTCCGCGAGCTCGCCGCGTCCCACGACCATGTCCTGGTTGAGGGCGTAGGCGGCCTGCTGGTGGAGCTGGATTCCGACGGCTGCACCCTGGCGGACCTCGGATCGCTCCTGGCAGCGGCATTCGTGGTCGTCGCCCGGCCGGACCTCGGCACCCTGAACCACACCGCCCTGACCCTCGAAGCGCTGCACACCCGCGACCTCCGGGTCCTCGGCGTAGTGCTGGGAAGCTGGCCAGGCAACCCCGACGTCGTACACCACAGCAACCGACAGGTGCTCGGATCGCTGTCGGTGCCCTTCCTCGGCGCCCTCCCCGGGCACGCCTCCGGACTGTCCCCGGCCGCTTTCCGTGCCGGAGCAGCTGCATGGCTGAGCGGTCTACCCGGATGACCCCGACATCAACGACCACGGGACACGCGAAGCCGCTGACAGCATGCCCGGGACAGCGGGAGACCCCCGAGCAGCCGCGCTGCCCGTACCTCGTGGTGCGTGACCCTGACACGGTCCGCGAGGTCCTGCACCGGCCTGTCGACTTCAGCCCCGCGAATGCGCTCGTCGCGGTGACACCCCTGGCAGGGCCTGCCCTGCGCGTGCTGCAGCGCGTTCGCTTTGCGTTGCCTCCCGTGCTGGCCAGCAACGACACCGACACGCACGCCGGGATCCGCAAGACCGTGGCAGGGTTTTTCACGCCCGCCACAGTCGCGGCCATGGAGCCGCGGATCCGGGAACTGGCACAGGAAGCGGCAAGGAACGCCGCGGACCAGCTCGCGAGGTCCGGCCATGTGGACCTCGTCCAGACAGTCGCGGCGTTTCCGCCGGCAATCGTCATGCTCGAACTCCTCGGGCTGCCCGTACGGGACCTTGCAGACCTCAAACGCTGGAGTCTTCACTCCATGGAGCTGTTCTGGGGCTGGCCCGACGAAGCCCGGCAACTCGAACTCGCCCACAGCGCCGCCGAATTCTACGTCTGGCTCCGCAAACTCGTCGCAGAATCCATGACGGCACCGGGACGCAACCTCTTCAAATCTCTGGCTGAACACGGCCTGTCAACCCCCGAGATCTGCTCGCTCGGCTACTTCCTGCTCATCGCCGGACAGGAAACAACCACCCAGCTGATCAGCACCACCCTGTTCCGACTCCTTGAAGGATCCAACCCAGTGGGCTGGAAAGACGCCGCATCCGAAGAAGGCTCCAGGAGCACGGTCCGGCACGTGCTCGCCACCGAATCATCCGTCCCGACCTGGCGCCGAGTGGCAGCCCATGACACGAGCCTTGAGGGAGCCCCGATCCCTGCTGGCACCGAAATCCTCCTCGAACTGAGTGGCAACCACGTCACGGTACCAGCCGAAATCCGAGGTTCCTCTCCCCGAACTCAAGAGCCCCAGCACAAACCACCGACCACATACGGCCTGGTTTTTGGCTCGGGCATCCACCGCTGCCTCGGTGCCAAACTGGCAGAACTCGAGGCCGCCATCATTGTCCAGGAAACCGCCGCGGCACTTTCGCGAATACAGCTCCGGGACGTGAATCCAGACTGGATCCGGCTCCTGTCATTCCAAGCCCCTCGGGCTGTGACGGTGATGGACCAGCCACTCTGACCGCCCTGACTTTGCTGAGAGGAACGAAATCGGCGGAATTCAAGCTCGTACCGCCAGCGACGTAACCAACCACCAGGGACCGGCTCCGTGCGCACCCCTCAACAGCACGGGTCCGGATTCCAGGACCAACGCGCGGAATCAGCGCCCAGCCAGCCCACCCCGACCGCCCGGAATTTGTCAAATCAAATGAGACGTAGTGGTTGTTGTAAATGCACCGAGGGCGCGGCTCTTTTTGCCGGGTCGTTGATCGCCGCCTTCAGCGGCAGCGGAGGTGCGGCAGGACGGCGGACAAACCGCTCGGGATGCGCGCCGTACGCCCGGTCCAGGGTGTGCTGGCGTTGTTCACGCACGTCCTCGGCTGTGCCGTAGTGCACGCTGGCCGGGGTGTGATAGCCGATCCCGGAATGCCTGTGCTCGTGGTTGTAGTAGGCGGTGAATCCTTCCATCCAGGTCCTGGCCTCGTTCACGGAGTCGAACCGTTCCGGGTAGTCAGAGGTGTATTTCATGGTCTTGAATTGGGCCTCGCTGAACGGATTGTCATTCGATGTATGGGCTCGGGAATGCGACCTGGTGATATCCATGTCCACCAGCATCGAGGCAAGGGCTTTGGACGTCATCGCCGCCCCACCATCGGCGTGCAGGTACCCCGGAGGGTTACCACCGGTCTCGGCGACAATCTCCTGCACGAGGTCCGCGGCCAGCTGGCCGTCCTCGATACGCTCGATGCGCCAGCCCACCACGTAACGGGAAAAAATATCCAGCACCACGTAGGCGTGATACCAGATTCCCTTCGCCGGGCCACGCATCTTCGTTATATCCCAGGACCACACTTCGCACGGTTTTGTGGCCATGAGCTCCGGAATCACCTTGGTCGGATGAGTGGCTTGCCGTCGGCGTTCCCCGCCCATCTTCGCGTCCGCCAGCACGCGATACATGGTGCGCTGCGAACACCAGTACCGCCCCTCGTCCAGCTCACGGACATAGACCTGGGTCGGTGAAAGGTTCGCGTAGTCTTGGCGGTTGAGCACCGACAGGATCTCGGCACGCTCGGCCGGCGAGAGCTCCGCCGGGTGCTGGGCCTTGGGCCAGGGCCCGTGCATCCGGGGCTTGGGCGCGGCCTGCCGGTGATGGGTGGCCCGGGAGCGGCCCACCAGCCTGCAGGCCCTCACCACCCCGAGGTGCCCGGTCAGTTCCGTTGCGGTTGCTGATTGCCACGACTGGTGTGCGGTGCTGGTGATTGCGCGTTCTTCGATGAGAGAGCTTCCAAGAACGCGACTCCTTTTCCCAAGGTATCCAGGGCGGCATCCGAGGAAGCCAACTTCCCGCGGGTCCGCTCGTGTGCGGCCCGCTCCGCGACCAGGTCCTTGGTCAGCTGGGCGATCTGGGCCTGCTCGTCCGTGTTCTTCGGCCGGCCCCGGCGTGCCGCCGGCTTCGCGAGCCTGCCCGCATCGAACGCGGCCCGCCATTCCTGGATATGGGAATCGTAGAGCCGTTCGCGGCGTAGCACTGCGCCCTTGGAACCGTTCGGTGCCGCATCGTATTCCTGGACGATCGCGCGTTTGAACTCGGCGGTAAAGGTCCTGCGTGCCGACCGGTTGGAACGCGGGCCCTGCTCCGCTGATCCTTGGTCCTGGCTGGCTATTTCTTCCGGTACGGGCTGTCCAGTCCCTGCTGGTGTGGATGTATTCATGGTGAAGTTTCCCTCCTGCCTCCAGCCTCTATTCTCGTTCAAGAAGCGGTCTCTAACGAGTCTGGCCGATAGGGGCCCCCGTCGCGGGACCTGGGCAGCTCAGGAAGCCAGGCGGGCTGCCTGAGCGGAGACCGGGGTGTAGGTGGTGCCGTCGCGGAGCATGGCCCAGAGGACGTTCAGTCGGCGGCGGGCCAGGGAGAGCATGGCCTGGATGTGGGTTTTGCCTTCAGCGCGTTTGCGGTCGTAGTAGGCCCGGGAGGCGGGGCAGCTTTTCAGGGCCGAGAGGCCCGAGAGGTAAAAGACGCGCAGCAACCGCCGGTCGTAGCGTCGGGGGCGGTGGTGGTTGCCGGTGATCCTGCCGGAGTCCCGGGGTGCGGGTGCGAGTCCGGCGACGCCGGCAAACCGGTCCGCGGTTTCAAAGACTTCCAGGTCCCCGCCGGTGGCGCCGAGGAACTCCGCGGCGAGGACGGGCCCGAAGCCGGGCATGCTCAACAGGGCCCGGGCGTGCCGGTGTTCGATGACCTTCTCGCTGATCAGCGCGTCGAGGTCGGCCAGTTCCTTGTCCAGGGTGATGATTTCCTCGGCGAGGGCGGCGACGATCAACTCCCCGACGTGCTGGGCCGGCACGGTGGTGTGCTGAGATTTCGCGGCGTCCACGGCGGCCTGGGCCACCGCGGCGGACGAACGGGCACCGTGTTTCTTCAGCCACGCCTGGAGCCTGGCCTGGCCGGTGCGGCGGATCCCCTCCGGGGTCCGGTGCCTGGTGAGCAGCAACAGGGCTGCCTTGGAGCGGCTGTAGTCAAAAGCCCGCTCCAGCGCCGGGAAGTATTCGAGCAGCTGGGCCTGCAGACGGTTGATCGCCCGGACCCGGTCCGCGGATTTATCCGCCCGGCGGGCGGTAAGAATCCGCAGCCCCGTGCTGATCTCATCCCCTGCCCGCAGCGGCTGCAGATCCCGGCGCATCCGGGCCTGGTCAGCTATCACAGCAGCGTCTTTGGCATCCGTTTTGCCCTCGCCGCGGTAAAGGCGGGAGGCATGGTGGACGACCCTGCCCGGGATGTAGAGGATGTTCTGGCCGTGGGCGACGAGCAGCGCGATCAGCAGTGCCGGTCCCCCGTGGTTCAGGTCCGTTGCCCAGATCACCTCATCCCCGCCGGCGAGTTTCAGGACGTCGGCGATGAGCTCGAGCAGGGCCGGTTCGTCGTTGGGGATTTTCTGCGAGAGCAGCCGTGCTCCGTCGGCGTCGATCACGACGCAGTGATGATGGGCTTTGCCGGCGTCGATACCGGCCCAGAGTTTCGCCAAAACAGCCTCCAGTCTGTCGGTTAGATATAACCCAGCAGATAACCGCGCCGTCGTGTCCTTATCCGGCGATCATGTCGCGTCTCTCAATCAGCGGTCGGGTCATCGCGGAGAGTGCGGGCGGCCAATCCTTCGAAGCCGTCACGACATGAACCGTCCGGCACAGCAACAAAAGCCATACCCGCCTCCCCTGGGTAGCCACGACCCTACAATGGCCGCAGAACTTCACCCGGTAACAACATAAGGACAGCAACCAAAAGACGTCGTAGACAAGAGGGCCAGGGCGGGCCGGAGCCCTGCGACGGCGCACCCTGGACCCAACAGCCGGCCGCGCCAGCGGACGCCCGAAGCAGTGTCTGGGCTGCCGCGGAGATCTCGGACAGTGGGCCCCCTTAAAATGGGGGTCTACCGAAAGTAGAGATCAGCATGACCGCATCACGGAAGCGTTTTCCCCAGGAGTTCAAGGACGAGCTGTGCCGCGAGGTGATCACCACGTCCAAGCCGATCAAGGACGTGGCCACGGCGTACGGTGTCGGGCCCGAGACGCTCCGCAACTGGCTGGTCAAGTACCGCGAGGCCAACGGCGGGACAGAGGTGGATCTGACGGTGCCGGAACGGGCCCGGCTGAGGGAGCTCGAGCGTGAAGTTCAAGAGCTGCGGGCGGAGACTGCCTTCCTGAAAAAAGCCAGCGCTTACTTCGCGCGGGAGCAGCGGTAGTGAGCAAGTATGAATTCATCGATTCCCAAAAAGCTGAGCCCGCCAATCTAAACTCGGTGGTGAAAATGTGCCGCTGGCTGGCCGTCTCAACCTCCGGTTTCTATCACTGGGCCACCCGTCCGCAATCTGCCACCTCGGGGCGCCGCCAGGCCCTGACGGCACGGATCCAGCACTTCTTCGAGGAGTCCGAGGGCACCTACGGGTACCGGCGGATCCACGCCGATCTCGCCGCGGAACAGACCGAGTGCTCGCCCGAGCTGGTGCGGCAGATCATGCGCCACCAGGGCCTGGTGGCCTGTCAGCCACGCCCGTTCCGCATCACCACCGAGGCTGACGCTGAGGCAGCCGCGGGCATGCCCGACCTCGTCAACCGGGACTTCACCGCCGACCGCCCCGGAGTGAAGTTCGTCGGCGACATCACCTACATCCACACCTGGCAAGGGTTCGTCTATCTCGCCACCGTCATCGACTGCTACTCAAAGAAAGTCGTCGGCTGGTCCATCGCCGATCACATGCGCACCGAGCTCGTGACCGATGCGCTTAGGAACGCCGCCGCGACAACCCGGATCGAGCCGTCCGCGATCTGGCACTCCGACCGGGGCAGCGTCTATACCTCGACGGATTTCAGGGCCCTGGTGGCCGGCCTCGGTATGCGCTCCTCGATGGGACGCACCGGCGTGTGCTGGGATAACAGCATGGCCGAATCGTTCTTCTCCGCCCTGAAAAACGAGCGTGTCTACCGGACCGTTTACGCGACCAAATCACAAGCCCGGAGCGACGTCATTCGCTACATCGAGGGGTTTTACAACAGCCGGCGCCGTCACTCCGCGCTGGGTTACCGCCGGCCCAACGAAGTCCACTATGGTTATCAACAGCCAGCCTTGGCAGCGTAGAAGAATCCACTAATTCCGCTGTCCGAAATCCCCGCAGCAGCCCAGTCCTTGGTCCCGCGGTGCCCCCCGTATTGTCTGGGCAGGGCCGTGGCAGGATGGGGTCCGTTATGGACAGGCGGTTGCGGCGCGCTCCGGAAGCCCTCCGCACAGCTCAGGCTGTCCCCATTGGAGTGCAACCCCTTCTCCCGGCTGCCCCCGGCAAGAGCGCGGATCGCGGACTGTCGTAGCCACCCTCCATGATTGAATCTGCGTAGATGATGCATCAGTGCAATACCGCGTGGTTCTACCGGTAACTCGCGGAGCAGCTTCTGGATCGAATAGGTCCCCAAATGAGAAGCCCTAAGCGCCTTTTGGAATGACACTTTGATCTTTGCCGTGGCAACGAGTTTTAGTTCGAACCCACTGGAGGTTACGGGCCCAGGAGGCGGCGTAGTGTTCGGGCCCGCCAGGAAACAACGCGGGCGCTCAAGCCGTGATGCGCGTTTTCTCCTGACCAAGGCTGCACTGCGCTACTTTTTACTCATCCTCGTCCGACAGTTGCCGGGATGGGTTCCAGTTCTCGTTCGGGCTCGGCCACGGGATCATCTGAGGGGTGACGTTTCGTCCGCCCCCAGGCGGTGCGGCCCGCGATGGCGAGGAGAGCGGGCACCAGGACCAGCATGACGACGAGCACATACACGGCTACGGCCATGGCGAGGCCGAAGCCGAACATTGTGACGGTGCGTTGGTCGTTAAGCATGAAGCTGCCGAAGACGACGACCATGACGGAGGCCGCGGCCAGGATGACCCTGGCAGTGGCGGCGAGGCCGCTGCGGACAGCCAGGTCGGGATCTCCCGTGCGGTCGAACTCTTCCTTCACGCGGCTGAGCAGGAACACGGTGTAGTCGGTGGACAGTCCGAAGAGCACCGCGAACAGCATGACCGGAACGAACGATTCGACGGGGCCGGGGACAACCCCGAGCAGTTCAGCGGGCCACCATCCCCACTGGAACACTGCGACAACTGGCCCGTAAGCTGCCCCCACCGCGAACAAGTTCATGATGACAGCCATGGCCGCGATGAACGGTGCCCGGAACTCGATCAGGAGGACGATGAAGGCCAGCACGACGACAACCATGATGAACCAGCCGATCTGGGCCAGGAGCGTGTCGGCCAGGTCGATGCTGGTCGCCGTTGCCCCGCCAACGTGGGCGGCGGCGCCCGGCGCCGCCGCGGGCAGGACGGTGTCGCGCAGTTCATGGACCAGTGTTTCCGTGGCCGCGTCATCCGGCGAACTCGCGGGGATCACCGTGTACAGCGCGGTAGCCCCGTCTTCACCGAGCCGCGGCGGGGTCACCGCGCTGATGCCATCCGTCGCCGCCAACTGGTCGCGCACTTCAATGCTCGCGGTCCGGTTATCGGCAGGCGCCGAGTTGGGGCCGAAGTCGACCGTGACGAGCAGCGGGCCGGCCCAGCCAGCCCCGAAACCATCCACGATGAGGTCATAGGCTTTTCTCTGCGTGGTGTCCGCGGCCTGGGACCCGCCGTCGGCGGTACCGAGGCGCAGCGACAGCAGTGGCAGGGCAAGAATGGCCAGGACGAGCATGGCGGCGAACGCTGCGGCCCATCGGCGGCTCTGGACGCCTCCCACCCAACCGCGCCATCCCGTCGCGGGCGAGGAAGCGGGCTGGCCGGGCGCATCCGACGTTGCGGAGGTCTTCCTGCCGATCTTGCGCACCCTGACCCGGTCCAGGTTCCGGCCGAAAATCGACAGCAGTGCCGGCAGCAGGGTGATGGAGGCCAGCATCGTGGCACTGACGACGATGGCGCTGGCCAGGCCCAGTGAGGAGACGAACGGGATACCGATGGCGTAGAGGCTGAGGATGGCGATAATCACTGTGGCGCCGGCAACGAGGACTGAGCGGCCGGCGGTGGTCATGGCCGCTTCGATGGACTCGTCGGGAGCCAGGCCCCTGGACATCCCCTCCCGGTGTCTGGTCACGATCAGCAGGGCGTAATCGATGCCCACGCCCAGTCCGATCATGGCGGCAACGATGGGACCGGAGGTGCCGATTGTCACTGTTGAAGCGAGCATTGAGATTGAGGCGAGCCCGACGCCGAGGGCCACGAGGGCGGTGGCCAGAGTGACCAGCATGGCGAACAGCGATCCGAACACGAGCAGCAGCACCAGGGCTGCCGCGAGCAGCCCGAAGGCTTCGCTGCCGGATGGTCCGGACTCGGTCTGAGCGGCCGGACCTCCGAATTCAACCTGGCCCCCGGCATCCTGCACACCCTCGAAGGCAGCCTGCGCCCGGTTCACCGTCTCAAGCGGGATGTCTTTGGATCGGTCGGTGAACTGGATCGTCACCATCGCCGTCATGCCATCCCCGGAGACCATCGGCAGGGGCGGCCCGTAGGGCGATCTGGCAGCGGCCACGCCGTCCAGCGAGGCGACCGTGGCCACGGCGTTCTCCACTGCGGCCCGCATGGACGGTGAGGTGACGGACTCCCCGGCTTCCGTGCTGTGAACGATGACCTGCATGCCGTCACCGGCAAGCTCAGGGAACTGCTCACGGAGGCTGTCGTATGCGGCCTGGGAGTCGGTCCCGGCGAGGGTCAGGTCATTGTTGAACGTCCCGCCGAGCGCACGGCTGCCCAGCGCCGCCGCCAGTATCAACACCAGCCACATTGCGACCACTATCCAGCGGTACCTGGTTGACATACGAGCGAGTGCAGAGAGCACGGATATTCCCATCACAGTTCATAGAGTCGGACGGCACCAGTTTGGGGCGTCTAACCTGAGCCTAGATGAAGTGAGACAGTAATGTCTAGTTTTTCGGACCGCCAGTAGTGGCGCATGCGGCGATCCCGCCGACGAGGGTGCGGAAGATGAGGTTGGACACGTCCGCGTCGGAGTGCTTTGTTTTCGGCGCTGCCCGCACAGCGGAAATCAGCAGGGAGGCCATCGCCGTGACGATCCATTCCGGCGATAGATCGGCGTGGATGTCGCCCTCTCTCTGCCCGCGCCGGATGACCTCGACCAGGGGGGCGAGGACCTCGTCGCGCTGGGCGAGGAACCGGGCATTTTGGTCAGGCGCCCTGAGCAGAATGATGCGGAAACGCATCCCGTGCCTGCTCAGGGAGTCAATCACGCGCGCAAGGACCTCCAGGGCGCTGCCCTCGTCGAGGCGGCACGCAATGAGCGTCTCCGATGCGCGCGCGAGGGCCTCAGCCTGGATGGCTTTGAGCAGTGTTTGCCGGTTACTGAAGTGGCGGTACAGGGTCGCCCTGGTCAGATTCGCCGCCTGCGCCACGTCCGCCATGGATGAGTCGGGGTTGCGGGAGAGTTCATCGGCCGCGGCCGCAAGGAGTGCCCGATGATGGCGTTCGACATCAACGCGCGGGACTGCTGGCTGTTTGGGGCTGGGCATGGCGGCCTTTCCGGGAGTGCTTTGATCTCGACCATACAAGACGAAGCCATCCGGAATTGGCCATTGGCGGCAATTCCCCACCCGCAGCGGGGCGGGTTCAAGCGATCGTTGCAACACCCCTGAATTATCGGGAGTGGCGGCGCGAATGGAATCATCATCAGGAAGGAGTTCTTCCTCATGGAAAGAATCTCCTTCAACGGTAAAATCGGCGTCCCCGGCAGGTGTAGCCGGCAAGCGTCATCAACGGTCCCATTCCGGTGCCCAAAGACAGGATTTCCTTTCCGCCGTGGCGCGGTTTGGAAGTGTCGCCGCGGCTGCCAAAGAGCTGGGACTCAATAGAAGCACCTGCCAGAAGTGGGCGAACGCTGCCGGGATCAGGCGTCACCGCCAGTACGTCCAGGCCGACAAGGACCAGTTCCATGCCGTCCTTGATCGGACCGGCAACATCGTCGCGGCGGCCAGGAAACTGGGGCTGAACACCAGCACGGCGAATTCCTGGGCCGGCCGGGTCAATCGCGCGGCCGGGAAGCCGCGCACAACCAGAACCGTGAAACGCGGCCCGCAGCAGCGCCACTCATCAGCGGTGATTGAGGAGTTCCTGGACGTGCTGCGGAACGTCGGCAACGTCAGCGCGGCCGCCAGGGAACTCGGCCTGAACATCTCCACGTGCTCGAACTGGGCGAACGATGCCGGCATGGCCTCCCCCAGCCCGCGACGCCCGTCAGCGAAACAGCTTCACTACCTGCGCCTGCGCCAAGAAGGAGCCGGCCGCAGGGACGCCGCCCTCGCCGCCGGCGCCAGCGAACACAGCTCCTACCAATGGGACCGGCAACGGGCTGCAAAGGACAAGGAGACCGCCGGGGACGATACCGCGGATCTGCCGTATAACCAAGAGGTGAGAACTACTTTTGCAGAACCTCCAGCCCCTGCTGCGGCGCCCGGGCCGACGGCACCGGCGGCGGACTCTGCTGCACCCGCCCCGGCGGCCCTGGATGCCCTGGAGCAACCCATCAGCACCCGCTACCTGTCCTTGCGTGAGCGGGAGCTGATCGCTGACCTGCTCAGCGGCGGCAAGTCGATGCGTGACATCGGCCGGACTCTGGGCCGGTCGCCGGGCTCGGTCAGCCGGGAGATCGGCCGCAATAGCCACCCGGTGCTTGGCTACCTGCCGTACGGCGCCAACCGGCGTGCCACCGCGGCCCGGGCACGGCCCAAGGACAGTAAACTGGCCGCACCCGGGAAACTGCGCAACTATGTGCACGCCAAGCTGCTCACACGCTGGTCCCCGGAACAGATCTCGCACTTGCTGATTGGGCTGCTGCGGGGATTTCGGACAGCGGAATTAGTGGATTCTTCTACGCTGCCAAGGCTGGCTGTTGATAACCATAGTGGACTTCGTTGGGCCGGCGGTAACCCAGCGCGGAGTGACGGCGCCGGCTGTTGTAAAACCCCTCGATGTAGCGAATGAGATCGCTCCGGGCTTGTGATTTGGTCGCGTAAACGGTCCGGTAGACACGCTCGTTTTTCAGGGCGGAGAAGAACGATTCGGCCATGCTGTTATCCCAGCACACGCCGGTGCGTCCCATCGAGGAGCGCATACCGAGGCCGGCCACCAGGGCCCTGAAATCCGTCGAGGTATAGACGCTGCCCCGGTCGGAGTGCCAGATCGCGGACGGCTCGATCCGGGTTGTCGCGGCGGCGTTCCTAAGCGCATCGGTCACGAGCTCGGTGCGCATGTGATCGGCGATGGACCAGCCGACGACTTTCTTCGAGTAGCAGTCGATGACGGTGGCGAGATAGACGAACCCTTGCCAGGTGTGGATGTAGGTGATGTCGCCGACGAACTTCACTCCGGGGCGGTCGGCGGTGAAGTCCCGGTTGACGAGGTCGGGCATGCCCGCGGCTGCCTCAGCGTCAGCCTCGGTGGTGATGCGGAACGGGCGTGGCTGACAGGCCACCAGGCCCTGGTGGCGCATGATCTGCCGCACCAGCTCGGGCGAGCACTCGGTCTGTTCCGCGGCGAGATCGGCGTGGATCCGCCGGTACCCGTAGGTGCCCTCGGACTCCTCGAAATAGTGCTGGATCCGTGCCGTCAGGGCCTGGCGGCGCCCCGAGGTGGCCGATTGCGGACGGGTGGCCCAGTGATAGAAACCGGACGTTGAGACGGCCAGCCAGCGGCACATTCTCACCACCGAATTCCGATTGGCGGGCTCAGCTTTTTGGGAATCGATGAATTCATACTTGCTCACTACCGCTGCTCCCGCGCGAAGTAAGCGCTGGCTTTTTTCAGGAAGGCAGTCTCCGCCCGCAGCTCTTGAACTTCACGCTCGAGCTCCCTCAGCCGGGCCCGTTCCGGCACCGTCAGATCCACCTCTGTCCCGCCGTTGGCCTCGCGGTACTTGACCAGCCAGTTGCGGAGCGTCTCGGACCCGACACCGTAGGCGGTGGCCACGTCCTTGATCGGCTTGGACGTGTTGATCACCTCGCGGCACAGCTCGTCCTTGAACTCCTGGGGAAAACGCTTCCGTGATGCGGTCATGCTGATCTCTACTTTCGGTAGACCCCCATTTTAAGGGGGCCCACTGTCCGAGATCTCCGCGGCAGCCCAGATCAAGGAATTCCCCGATGACCCCCTCATGCGTGTGACCCACGAAACGATCTACCAAGCCCTCTACATCCAAGCCCGCGGCGGACTCAAACGCGAGGTCAAAGAAGCCCTGCGCACCGGACGGACCCGTCGCAAAAGCACAAAAACCCCGAAGAACGCACCAGCCGTTTCCGGGACCCGATGATCAACATCTCCGAACGCCCCGCCGAGATCGAAGACCGCGCCGTTCCGGGGCACTGGGAAGGCGACTTAATTACCGGAGCCTACAACCAGTCGGCAATCGCAACGCTCGTGGAACGCACCACCCGCTACGTGATGCTCGTGCACCTGCCCACAGACCACACCGCCGAATCCGTGCGCGACGGTCTCATCAAGACCATGGCCACACTGCCGCAACATCTGCGCGGATCCCTGACCTGGGACCAGGGTGCGGAAATGGCCCTGCACAAGTCATTCGGCATCGCCACGGACATGGACGTGTACTTCTGCGACCCCGCCAGCCCCTGGCAGCGCGGATCCAACGAGAACACCAACGGCTTGCTGCGACAATACTTCCCCAAAAGCACCGACCTGAACGCCTACGGACCCGAGGACCTGGAGCACGTCGCCCAGGAACTCAACGGACGACCACGAGAGACCCTTGGATGGGATACCCCCGCGGAGCGTCTCCGTGGTTTACTGATAGCCAATTGACCTCGGGTGTTGCATCGACCCCTTGAATCCGCCCTTTTGAAGCCAACTGTTGCCCCTGCAAACGATCGCCCATAGGCTCATCCATGTGAGTGGCGGGGACGGTATTCCGAGAAGCGGAACCGCCCAGCGACCCGTGAAGGAAATCAAGCATGGCAACAGGTACTGTCAAGTGGTTTAACTCCGAAAAGGGCTTTGGTTTCATTGCCCCTGACGACGGAAGCGCTGACGTGTTCGCACACTATTCGGCAATCGCATCCAGCGGTTACAAGTCCCTGGACGAGAACCAGAAGGTTCAGTTCGACATCACCCAGGGCCCCAAGGGCCCCCAGGCTGAAAACATTCAGCCCCTCTAGCAGTCCCCGAGAGACTGGTCAGCCGTTGCGGCCGGCCAGTCTCTTGCTGTGTCCGGGGGCGAGAGTGCACATGTGGCACGATGAGGTTAATCCGGCGGTAGCCGCACAGCCTTTTGGACCCGTTGCGACAGATCAGGCGACACTAGGTGGTAGAGTTGCCCGTCATTTCGGCACGAAGAATCGAACGCTGGTCTGGGCGGCTCCCGACATGGAGGCCCTCGATCGTCAATATCAGCCGTCGTTTTGACCGACGTCGCCCGCACCAACCGTCATGTTATGCCGCCTCAATATTCTATTAATCCCACAACATATGGCGATGAGAGACTATTTGTTGTTGGACGGCTTCCGAGACAGCCAAGGTCCGTTTCAAACCGCGAGATCCTCGACACTCCTGATGCCACCTGAAAACCGCGCCCAACCGTCTCAGTAATTGATCGTATTTGAGATGCCAGGGAGACTACCTAAATGGATTTGCCGAAGGCAGTGTCATTTTTCGAAGTCGTCCGCACGGAATGTTCGAAGTCGTCTGCACACCTTCCGGCTGCCGACGGACGCCAGACCAGAGGAGCGGCTGTACCGCGGCAAAGATGCCCCGCCCGGCAGGCTCTCCGACCCTGCGCGATCCGCCGTTGGGCCATCGATAACGGGTGTCAGGTCATCTCCCACGGCACGATCCCGGTGAGAATCGCCGAAGCCTTCCAGTCGGCGACCAGCTGAGACTAGGGACCGGCGACGGTTCACCGGCCATGTCCCCTCGGGAAGGCATCCGGATCGGCCGAAGCGGGACCGCGGGGGGCCTTATCAGCACAATCTCGGGCCAGCGCGAGGGCAGGTCCTCCTGCGCGCAGAATGAGGATCCGGTGACGGCACCCGGGGTTACGATGAATAGGTCCCCGGGGCTCTCCGGCGGACCATCCGCTCGATAGGGGAAAGATCATGGGTTTGGGCGACAAGTTCAAGCACGCTGCCGAGAAGGCCGCGGGCAAAGGCAAAGAGACGACCGGGGAAGCGACCGGCAATGAAAGCCTGAAAGCCGAAGGCAAAACCGACCAGACGAAGGCAAGCCTGAAGCAGGCTGCGGAGAAGGTCAAGGACGCTTTCAAAAAACGCTGACGCGCAACTCATGGATTGCCGCGGACGAGGAGTGCCGTGCGCTGGGCTGCTGGTCCTGCTCATCGTCTTCATGGTGCAGAACCGGACGATATCAGGGTAGGTTTCTTCACCTTGGAGGGAACCATGTCCCTGGGGAAGGCCCTGTTGTTCGTAGCGGTGGGCGGAGGTGTCCTGGACAAGTACTTCAGATTCAGGCTCACGGCCCCCGAAGGGATCGTGATTGCCGTTTCCAGCCCATTCCCTGACAAAGCGGCCGCTGTCGCCGGCATCACCGCGGTCCGCGAATACGCCGGCATGGGCCTTATCACTGATCTCTGCCCCGACATCCCGCTCCACAGACCATTGGCTACAATCCCGTCCGCGGCCCGGACCACCTTCCCGGTATCCACCGCCGTTCCGCCGGCGGGGGCCCGTTCGGCCGACGTGCTGCCACCCTGGACGGCGACCGGTGCGCCCGCAAGGCCGGGTGTCATTTTCCGAAGTCGTCTGCACGGATGTCCGAAGGCGAGTGCATTCAGGCCCTGATGGGAGTTCCCTGGCGTAATCCGAACCCTGACCGGGCGCAGAGTCGTCCGGGTGCCACGCAACATGTCGTCGTGGCTAAGGTGCTGTGGCGGTCTGAGGGGGCCTGCCGGCGGTGGCTTGGACCGCTTGATGCGCGCACCCGCACCGGGGTTTCTGTCGGCCACGGGCGGTAACCGGCTCTTTTTCTCTTGGTGGGGTGGCGGCCCTTTGACCCTAGTGCCACGGTCTTCCTTACGGAACGATTGGCCGTAGGTGCCCGCCAGCTTGGGGGGGACCCGCACGAAGTGGCGGGTCTGAGGCGCCGATACAACGGGAGCAGTTTCATGGGTTTGCCTGCAGCCGGAGCCGGTGTCCTGCCGGGTCCGGGTCCGGTGCGTGTATTCATCGTCGATGATCATGAGTTGGTCCGGCAGAGCCTGCGGGACCTGCTGGAAGGTGAGGGTCTTGAGGTGGTCGGTGAGTGCTGGTCCGGAGTTGAAGCCAGCCGCCGGATCGTGGAGGTGCGTCCGGATGTGGCGGTGCTGGACGGGTCTCTGCCTGATGGTACCGGCATCGAAGTCTGCCGGAATGTGCGCTCCGTGGATCCGGGCGTGCAGTGCCTGATTCTGACCAGTTACGACGACGATGAGGCGCTTCGCGGCGCCGTGCTTGCCGGAGCGGCAGGCTATGTGCTCAGGCAGGTCCGCAGCGATGGTCTGGTCGAGGCAATCCGTCGTGCGGCTGCCGGCGAGTCGCTCCTCGCCCCGGGAGTGGTGGAGAGGGTGAGGGCGGGTCTGCCGGAATCACCGAGGGTCCCCGGGCTCGATGGCCTGACCGCCCGGGAGACGGATGTGTTGGCCCTGATCGCCGAAGGCCTGAGCAACCGGCAGATCAGTGAGGATCTGGCTCTGACCGAGACAACCGTGAAAGACCATGTCTCTGCACTTCTGGCCAAACTCGGGTTCGGACGCAGCACCCGGGCCGCCGGCTTCTCAATCAGGTGGGCAGCGGGCGGATTTGAGGTGCCCTGACTCAGGGACCTCGATTCGTCAGGGAGTAGGGGCCTCTGTCGGCGCGGCCTGCTGCCGGTCAGGTCGCTGGTGCAGTCCAGATCAGCCGGGTGCCGTGGCCGGGGGTGCTGTCGATGGTGCAGCTGCCACCGAGCGAGGCGGCGCGTTGTTCCATGTTTGTCAGGCCGCTGATCCGCGTGGGATTCTCAAAGCCACAACCATCGTCTGTTATCAGCAGCTCCACCTGACCCTGGCCGGCCGTGAGGCTGACGCTGATGTTTTTCGCCCCGGAGTGCCTGATGGCATTGCTGAGACCTTCGGAGAGCACGGGCAGCAGGTGAGAAGCGATGTCATCCGGCACCGCGTCGTCCACGGGCCCGATCAGCTGGACTTTGGGAGTGAAACCGGTGTTGCGGGCACCCTCCTGGATGGTGCGCAGGACCCGGCCGGCCAGCAGTTCCTGGCCGCCCTGGCCATCCTGGAGCGAGTAGATGGTGGTTCTGAGTTCACGGATCGTTGCGTCCAGTTCCGAAGTGGCCGCGGCGATGCGTTCATGGGCCACGGCGTTGTCCGTGTATCGGCGCAGACTCTGGATGCTCAGACCGGCGGCGAACAGGCGCTGGATCACCAGGTCGTGCAGGTCCTTCGCGATCCTGTCCCGGTCTGCGAACAGCATGAGTTCTTCCCTCAGCCGGTTGGACCGGACCAGGTCCAGGGCCAGCCCGATCCGGAATCCGAACAGGGCACTGGATTCCAGGTCAGACCCGGGGTAGCGGGCGGCCCCCGCCTGACGGGCCAGGATCAACAGGCCGTTGTTGGTGCCGGAGTGGCCCAGGGCGGCAACAAGGACGGGCCCGAGTTTCTGCGCCGCTTCTGCCCCGAAGATCTGCACGGGGTCCAGCACCGCCGCCGGGTCTCCGGTCTCCAGAACGCCGGAAACCACCGCGGAGGGGGGCAGCTCATACCCTCCAGGCAGCGGCTGTGCCCCGACGGAGGTCTGGCACCGGAGAACACCGTTGGGAGCGGGAACCGCGATGACTGCCAGCGCTGAATCCGAAACACCCAGGGCGCGTTCAGCGACAAGATCGAGGTATTCGGCAGCCCCCGGATCCGCCGCCGTGATCAGCTTGCCGCTGATTTCCATGCCGGCTTCCAGCCATCCCTGCCGGCGGCCGCTGTTCTCGAACAGTCGGGCGTTCTCGATGGCAACACCGGCGGCCGCGGCCAGCGCAACAGCGAGGTACTCGTCCTCGTCGGTGAAGTCCTCGCCGCCCTTCTTCTCCGTCAGGTACAGGTTCCCGAAGACGGTATCCCGGACCCTGACGGGGACACCCAGGAACGTCTTCATGGGCGGATGGTTGGGCGGGAAGCCTGATGCCATGGGGTGCCCGCCCAGATCGTGGAGCCGCAGCGGCTGGGGTTCCCGGATCAGATGACCGAGAACACCGTGCCCCTTGGGCAGTTCACCGATCATCCGGATTCCGTCCTCGTCGATGCCGACGGTGATGAAATGGCTCAGCGCCTGGTCCTCGCCGATGACGCCGAGCGCCCCGAACCGGGCACCGATGAGATCGCACGCCGATTGCACCACACGGTCCAGGACAGTCTCCAGGCCCAGATCCTCGGTGAGGGAGACCACGGCCGAATGCAGTCCCCGCATCTGATCCTGGGTGTGCAGAAGTTCATCGGCCCGGGCCATCAACTCACGCAGCTGATCCTCTACCCGTTGCTTCAGCGGATCTCTCCCCATCAGAGGGAACCTCTCCGGCTAAGAGGAGACCCGATGGCCAAGGCACCCGCGGGTGCGGTTGTGAATGGGAATCTGGAGTCTGGGTTCATGAAGTTCTCCCGTGTGGCGGCGCTGTCCCCCCCGACCGCGGACTGCTTCCGGGACAGGTGATGGCCGACCCACGTGTTGCGGCAACATCAAACCCAGCTGACCACCGGGAACAAGCGAATCGTGGGTCAGCTGGAATGACCGTTTCCGCCAATCACCCGAAGCCACCCTACCCCGGCAGCCGCGGAGGGCCGGTCCGTCGCCCGGTGGGATCACGAAGCGGCTTCGACGTAACTGCCGACCGGACCGGACTGCCGCTCGGACGGAGCCTGAAGGGACTGTCCGCTGCGCTGAAAAAGGTCAGGGAGGGGGCTGCCCGGAACACGACGGTCTACGCAGCGACGAGTCCACCTGCCGGTACGGGGTCGATGATACGCAGCCTGCAGGGCGCACCGGCCGGGTCCGATGCGGGCGGCAGTAGTCCCGTGCGAACCGAGGCGCGGATGCTCTCCAGAACCACCGCATCTGCCGTGGTTCCGCTGAGATCCAGGACAATTTCCATGCCCCCGAGGAAGGAATTGGTGCGCCGCACTACCGCATACAGCGCCCCGAGGTTATCCGCGGTGACGGCCCCCCGCACGCCGATCAGGGCGGAGGTCAACTCGCTGTCCAGGCCAACGAGTACATTGAGCTTATGCGCCGGCAGGCCCGGGATTGCCGACAGGGGAACGCTTCGCCGCCGCGGCATTCAGGACACCAGGTGCAGCGGGGGGCGCTGTACCGCCGTAGGCCGGAAACTGGAGGGATGGGTCCGCATCGCCTCAAGCCGGGCCGATGCGGACACAGCATCAGGCAAGACCGGGGCAGCTCCCACGGCGACGGCATTGCGGTATGCGGCGAGGACTAGGTACTTGGCTGCCACGGCAGTCCTTTCAAGAGGTGGTACTGGGCGCCTGCCCGCCAGCCCGCAATTTTGCGTGCCGTACGAACGGGGACGGCCGCTGCTCGACGACTCGCCGGAGCAGGATCCTTCGAGGAAGCCCGGCCCTGTGTGAGCGACGGACTCAGGGCCGCCGCGCGCCGATTCCACGAGCAGCACTTCCCAAAGCATCGCGCCAACCGTTGCGTCAATACAGGGGCCAAAGACCCGGCCGGGGAAAGACAGGGCCTAAGACCCGGTCGCAGTGATCAGATCTCTCGCCTGTCCTTGACGGCGCATGGAGAGCAGGAAGGTGTTGTAGTAGCCGATTCCTGCCCGGTGCGCAACGACGCCGCTGGTGTGCGGGTGAGGATTTTTCAACCTCGGCCGGGTGATATTTGAGAAGTGGACCGTGACCGGGCGGCGATACCGAAGGCTGTACACGCAGCGGCTCAAGAACGCCGGTGCGGCGACCGCCACCCAGTCCAGGAGCGTCTTGTCCGGCGCTGCCCTCACCGGGGCGCCCAGCCCGCTGTTCAAAGCCGGGTCCTTGCAACAAAGGTCCTTGGCCGGGCATCTTTCAGCTCAAGTGCGGCCCAACAGGCGGGTGGCCAGGGATCCCCGCCACCGCGCCCGACCGCCGGGATCCGCCGGTGCCCCCGTCAGGAGGAAGAGGGCGCAGGGAGTGTTCCGTGCTTGACGTACACCGCTGCCTGGGTGCGCCTCTGGAAACCGAGTTTTGCCAGCAGCGAGGACACATAGTTCTTCACGGTCTTCTCTGCGAGGAACATTTTCCGTGCGATCTCGCGGTTTGTCAGGCCTTCGGCGATTAGTAACAGCACGCGCCTCTCCTGGGACGTCAGACCTGTCAGCCTCATGTCTTCGGGCGGGGCCGTGGCGAGTCCTTCGCGGGCCCTTGCCTCCACATCAGGGGCGTAGAGAGACTCCCCCGCAGCGACACGGCGTACTCCAGAGACGAGATCGCTGCTGGCGATTTCTTTGAGCACGTACCCGGAGGCCCCGGCAAGAACCGCACCGCGCAACGCCTGCTCGTCGTTATAGCTGGTCAGGATCAGACAGCGCAGGGAAGGGTCCACTGAGCGGACGTCCCGGCAGACGGCGATGCCCGTCCCATCGGCGAGACGACCGTCGAGCACTGCCACGTCGGGTCGCAGGGCCGGGATGCGACGGACTGCCTCGGCCGCTGATCCCGTCTCGCCGACCACCTCCATGCCCTCGTCTTCAAGGACCTCGCGCAGGCCTTGCCGCACCAACTCGTGGTCATCGAGGATGAAGACTCTCAGCCTCTCCGGCCTTGTTTCGCCGTCGCCTTCCATTGCTTCCAAGATCGTGCCCAAAGTGCTCCCGTCTGGCCCCCCGGAAGGAGGGCATAGAAATCCACTTTCAGCATGTCCGGGTATCCTGCGGGCCGGACAGAGCAGAAAGTCCCGGTGATTGAGTGAGCTCAATCACCCCCAGCTCGTCCGGATGTGTCAGCCTGTCCGGAGCCCCCTAAGTACGCGGCAGATTCTAGCGACAGTCGCAACGCGCAGGGGCTGTGGTGATTTTGTCAATCTGACTTGAGCCCACTTTGGTGGTAAATCGCAGCTTGATCGGGGCCCACCTTAAAGAAGGGGCGGCTTGTGAAACAGTGAAATATCTCTAAGATTTTGCCGGGCGTCGTAGTGTCCTGTATTTGCCTGGTTTGATGTGGTTGGCCCGGAGTACCAGGCATAAGGGCCAGCTCGTGTTGCTCCCGCCCGACCCACCCGGACGCGCTGAAGAACCACGGGCCCGCCGCGGCGAGCCCGGCACTCTGCCACGCCAGGGTGGCGACGGAAAACCGGGCTGCAAGCACGCCCGCGTACGCCGCCGCGGCCAGCGCCCGCCCGGCCAGCGCCCGCCCGGCCGGTGCCGGGGCCGGGGCAGGCCAGAGTTCGGCCGCGTCCGCGCCGTAACGGTGGGAAAGGGCGGTGAACACTTCGACGATCGGGCCGGCGGAAGCGGCGAAAGCGCGCAGCCAGCCGCGCACCGTGGAGACAGGCCGGCCCAGCCTGGCCGCGATCCTCCGGTGCCCATGGCCCGTGGCGGTTTTGGCTTCGACAGCGGCGGCGATCACCGCGGCCGTATCGGCTCTCCGGGCTGTTAGCTGCAACTTTAAGCTGACCAGAGACGGCAACTTGGATTCGCCCCAACGGGGCATTTCGTGTTTAAAACGCCGGACCCGATCCAAGGATCATCGGTGGATCGAGGCCAAGCCACGGACAACACAGGAGTCCCGCTCCTGGCGCCTGCCACTGGAGCCCCGCTGGAGTCGGGGCCATCCCGGGTCTGCAGGAAAAGGCCTCAATACCCTGCCGCATGTCCAGGCGCCGTGGGACCATCCGATTATGAGTGTCATTGTTGAACGTTTCAAAAAAAGAAAAGGCAGGTAACGGTCATGAACATTCTTCTCATCGTCGTAGTGGTCCTTGCGGTTCTGTTCTTCTTCGGAGGAGGGCTGGTTCCTTCTTTGAACTTCCTGATCTGGGTTGGCGTGGTGCTGTTGATCCTCGCTGCCGTCGGTTTCTTCGCCGGGCGCAGGAGGACCTGAAAACCCCGGGCGGCAGGAGTCTGCGAAGAGTCGCTATCGGCTGGTCGGCCCTGACCTGCCGATGGCGGTGAACTGCGGCGATCGCAGGGGTTTTTGCGGATGCTCATTCAATCCTCGGATGCGAAATCAGGCGACGGGCGGGTGTCATTCTCATACGCCTACCGTGACGGGCTGCGGGTCCGGGCGAGCATCCTTCATCCCGGTGACCCCGTCAGCCGAACGCATGACGGGGGGCCGTTTATCGGGCGAATCCAACGCGGCACGGTGCGGCGTCGAGCCGTCCACGTCAGTGCGAAGGACCGGTTGTCGGATTTCCGGTGCCCGGGGCGTATCAGTGTTGCGGGCCGTTTTGTCCTGGAATCACCTGCGGCCGCATTGATCTGGATCCGGGTGTGACCAGGTGCGTCCGGAACCGGCACGGTTCACGTCTGCAGCGCGCAGGTCAACTCCGGTGAGGCCTGCCGACCTTCCCACCGCCCGGCCCCGTCGACTGTCGGCGCGCTCGTGGCGGCTGCCGTCCCGAGCGGGCCGGCCGTTCCCCCTCACGCCAATGGAGCAGGAGCCGGCCGCGCCGGGGGAAGTTTACATCCGCGCGAATTTGGCCTTCACCATCAGGTAAAGGCCGTAGCAGATCAGACCGGCGCCGACGGCGGTCAGCATATATACCCCGTAGGGCTGCTCGCGCAGCGCCTTCAACCCGCCATCCAGGCCAGTGCACTCCTGAGGGCGGGCGGTAACGGTGGCAATGATGAACAGCAATCCCACCAGAAACAGTGCGACTCCCTCGGCTATGGGGCTTGAGGACCAATGCTCGGGAAAGTCACGCTAAGCCGATCTCCAGTGGTCCGCCTTTGGTTTCAATTGCGATTCTGCGCGGTTTGGCCTCTTCGGTCACGGGGATCCGAAGTGTCAGGACGCCGGCGTTGTAGTTTGCTTTGAATCGCACCGGGTTTGATGGAGACATCGATTACCCGGAAGGATGATTCCCATGCCAGCACAACGGAAATACCCAAACGAGCTGCGTGAGCGCGCAACGAGGATGGCCATTGATGCAAGGAAAGACCCTGCGACCAGGACCGGCGCGTTCCGCCGGATCGGTGAGCAGCTCGGGGTGAATCCCGAGGCGCTGCGGACCTGGGTTAGCCGGGCCGAGACCGACGAGGGCCTGCGGCCGGGAACGACGACGGCGGACGCGGACCGGATCACAGAACTCGAGCGTGAGGTCCGAGAGCTGCGCCGGGCGAACACGATCCTGAAGCAGGCGTCGGCTTGTCTATCGCGGCGGAGCTCGACCGCCCGTCGAGGTGATGTGCGCTTTCGTGGACAAGCACCGCGATGAACACGGGGTCGAGCCGATCTGCAAGACGCTGCAGATCGCCCCGAGCACGTACTACGCCCGCCGGTCCCGGCCAGAGTCCGCCAGAGCGGCCAGCGACCGGGAGCTGGGGGAAAAGATCGAGCGCATCCACGCCGGGAACTACGGCGTCTACGGGGCCCGGAAGGTCCACAAGGAGCTGCACCGGCAGGACATCCCGGCGGCGCGCTGCACCGTCGAGCGGCTGATGCGCCAGAAGGGTCTGCGTGGGATCTCGCGGTCCAAGGGGCCGCGCACAACGAGGCCGGCGCCGGAGACCGGCAGGCCCGCGGATCTGGTCGAGCGCCGGTTTCAGGCGGCAGCGCCCAACCGGTTATGGGTTGCAGACATCACGTATGTCCGCACGTTTGCCGGCTGGGTCTACGCGGCGTTTGTCATCGACGTGTTCTCCCGCAGAGTCGTTGGCTGGCAGGTGGCCACGAGCCTATACACCGACCTGGCGCTGGACGCTTTGGAGATGGGCATCTGGGCCCGGACCCGGGACGGCGCAGACCTTACCGGGCTGGTGCATCATTCGGACCGCGGCGTGCAGTATCGTGCGATCCGCTACACCCAGCGCCTCGAGGAAGCGGATGCGGTGGCCTCCGTCGGGTCCAAGGGCGATAGCTATGACAATGCCCTCGCCGAGGCGTTCAACTCGCTGTTCAAGGCCGAACTTATCCGCAACAAGGGCCCATGGCGGGACATCAACCATCTCGAGGTCGCCGTGGCTGAGTACGTAGATTGGTTCAACCACCGGCGTCTCCACGGCGAGATCGGCCACGTCCCGCCAGTCGAATACGAGCAGCTCCACGCCGGCCACCCGGCCCCGGAACTGCTCTCAATTTCCTGCTAAAAACGTCTCCACAAAACCCGGGGCTTGACACTTTGACGTTGTCCGGCTTCAGGGCATCACCGGGGATCAGCTGCCGGCCGAAGATGCCGCGGGGACGCTCGGAAGCGACCATCTCGGTGCCTTCACCTACCGGGTTCTTCCGCTCGGCGCGGACGGTCAGGGTGTTCTTTTCCACGTTGAGGTGATCGAGTCGACCTCTACGCCGGGCAGATCGACCGCGACGACGAATTCATCGCCTTCCCGCCAGGCATCCATTGGCATCGCCGCCGGGTGCGCCACCGTACCCAGCACCTGTTCGGCGAGCCGGTCCAGCCGGCGGAACGGATCGTTAAGCATCAACTTGGCGCGCTGATCCTGTTCGTCTTTCTCCTGCCGACGGCCTTCCTGATGCATGCCTTCGGGAAGGAAAGCTACCCTCAAAGCCGGGCGATGGAGCAGGTCCAGTTCTTGAAGGATCTGTCGCTGGCCGGAACGGCGCTGGTGATGTTCGCGGCGTTCGCCGCCCTGGGCGACGACCTTGACCTTGTCATCGCCGGGCCGCTGCTCAACTTCCGCTAAGCGCCCACCCCTGTCATCGGGGGTCCCGGTTGAGAGGCGGGGCGGGATCAGCGCCGGCACCCGCTCCGGACCGGACCGGATATCCTCTGCCACAACGAGGGACCGGAAGCATTCAGGCGTTCAGTGTCGCCCGTGCACGGGTGCGCATCGGGACCGGAGCGCGCCGGTCTCCGCCAGCGGGGAGCCCGCGTTCGGCCGGTGCGCGTTTAGGCGTACCACTGCCAGCCCGGCGGTGCCCAGTCTTCCGGGGCATGGTGGGAGTAGTGTTTGCCGCAGTGTTTGCAGCCGTAGCTGACGACCGGAGGCCGCAGGCTGTCCCGGTCCGGGGCGTAGGATGCCGGAACATATCCGCTGAATTCCAGGTAGGCGTCGGTGCCGCAGTGACGGCAGCTGGGCAGTGACGGCGGTCGGGCGGGAACGGACTCCCGGAGGTGTCGCCGGTCGCGTCTCGGGGCTGTGATTGTCATGTAGGTCCCACACACTCCTCATTAAGTGATGCCGGCCTGTTCTGCCCGGATCCAATCCCGGGAGCAAGGTACCGGTCCCGGCATGGTTCTCCCGGCAGGTGTACGCAAATCAGATGCTGGCTCGCCCCGCCGGCGCAGGCCCGTATTCCTGTTGAAGGGTTCCGAATGGGCGCGGATACCAGAGCGGGGGTTCGGGTCACTCTACTCTCGAGGCGGCCTGTCCGGAATCCCCCGTCGGCAGGGCGGTTCTGCGGGCATCACCCCTGCCCGGCGGCAAGGGTGCCCGGTTTTTCAGGGTTGTGCTGCGTCGAAGAACCGGTACTCCCGGGGCGGGGCTTCCGCCTCGTGTGCCTTGGCCTGGATGAAGTCGCGGTCCTCCTGGGAGAGCACGGTCTCGCCGGGCCGGTCACCCTCGTCGGTGCCCGTCTCCTTACATATAGTCGCGGTGATGGTGCGGGGCAGGATCAGACACCCCGGATTATCGATGAGCCACTTCCGTGTGGCGGAATCGAGGCGGTCCCACTGATCCTTGATGCTCATGCCAATCTCTGCTTCCTTCCTGTGTGAACTCATGCCGACAGAACCCCGGCATGGGATCCCGGTATGAGAGTGTGCTCAGGGTACGCCCTCCGGTCGGTGAAGGGACAGGGGCAGGCCGGCGGCGCGGGTGAAGCACGGGGACGCTAGGAAAGCGTCTCGATTTCGACGAACATGATCCAGGCGGTGCCGCGGTTTTCGACGGTGCGGGAGGCGCCGGCGGGGCGGGCGTAGCTTATGCCAATACTCAGTTCGACGGCGGTCTCGGTGCCGTCCGTGGCGGTCGCCCACAGGGTGCCCTCGGTGAGGGGCACGACCACGTACTCGTGCTCGTGCACGTGCGCCGGGATCGTATCGCCCGGTTCCAGTTCCCAGCGGGTTACCCGGAAGGTGCCGTTCTCGATCTGCGTTTCACTGATGGGCAAGGTCGCTCCTATGGGTTGCTGTTGCCGCCGTGCCGGTCACCGGGGCGATCCGTCCCCGGCCAGGGGAACTGCCCTGGAACGGTTCAGGCAGCCCTGTGGCGGCGGGGGTCGCGGTCGCGTGTGCTGTGTCCCGGCCTTGCGGGCGCGCCGGTCGCCGTCCAGGGTGGCAGCGCGCCGGCCGAACGGGCCGCCGTCAGCGGAGCGGCGGTGGATACCGGGGAGGTAGTCCGGGTCGCGGGCCGGGTTTTAGCCGATGGTCTGTGGAGGGGGATGTCGGGGCAGAGATCAGTGATCAAGCCCATGCCGGCGTATTCGCGGACGGCGGTGATGCCGGCGACAGCGGCCGCTTTGTCAGGGAATGGCCTGGAAACGGCCATCACGGTCCCGTCGGGGGCCGTGAGCCTGAATTTGAAGTGCTTGTCTTCGTCGTGGAAGAGTTCGAATGTACCTGTCATGGGTGTCCTCCTGGACGCGGAAGGAGCCGCGCCGGCTTTCTCCTCGGGTCCGGGACGCGACGTTGCATTCCGGAGACTCTGGTCAGGCAAGGGACTCAGTTCTGCGTGTCTGTGACGCGCGACACGCACATGCGGGCTAAGACTACGCGGTCAGCAAGCGTACTGACCAGTACCCGAACCAGGCCGGGCCTGACGGACCGGAAGCCCGCGGCCCTGAACTTGAACCAGGCCGGCAGTGCCAGAGCGCGAGGAATTCCCGCATTCCTTGGGTCTCGACCCCGGCAGCGGGTACCACTATCAGGCCGTCGGTCCAGAACTCCTCTGCACACCGGCAACCGGGCTGGTGTCCGTTCCGGGCATGTATCCGGAATTGATGTCAGGTGAGGTCCGTGGGGTGGTCCCCTGACTGGGCTGCTTCGGGCTCTCCGCTACCGGACAGGCTCCGCCAGATGATTACTCCTGCGGCCGCGGCCGCGGTGAGGAGGCCCGCGGCCAGCCATGCCTTGGCGTGGCCGTGGTCTGTGTGCCTGAGTTTGCGCTCGGCGCGGTGTACTGCCGTTTCGGCAGCCTTCCGTGCCTGTTTCGCGGCCTTCTGATTCCCCGTGAGCGTGAGGACCACCGCGTGGGCCACCTCGGGCACATTGGCGTCGTCGAGCCGGGACAGCGCCCATCGCACAGCCGCTTCCGCCTGGGGCGAGCGGTCCTGGGCGACGTGTTTGATCCAGCCCGCCACGCGGGGCTGAACGTCGTGCGCGGTCTTGTTCCATCCGATCATGGTGATCTCCTTACGGTCCGGTGGCTGCGGGACCTGAGTTGGATGATTCTTACCGCACCGGCCACGGCGACCAGGACACCTCCGCCCACCGCTGCGATGAACAGGGCCATCCCCAGGGATATGGTTCCCTCCAGGGTGAAGAAACGTACCCTGACATCGTCCTGGTTCTGCACGATGAAGGCGATGAGGAGGACCAGCAGCACCAGGGCAGCTACCGTGGAGACCCAGACCATCCCGGCGCGGGTGACCGCCGGGCGCTTGCCGGCGGCCGGTGTGGGCGCCGGGCCGGGCGCCGGCTGAGGCGCCGGCTGAGGCGCCGGAGGCGGTTCAGCATTCACGCGGTCTCCTCGTTCCTCCCATTGGCGTTCTCCATCCCCGAGGGCTGGACTAACCAGGGCAGGGCGGTCCGTGCGCCCCGTCCGCGGCAATCCATGAGTTGCGCATCAGCGTTTTTTGAAAGCGTCCTTGACCTTCTCTGCAGCCTGCTTCAGGCTTGCCTTGGTCTGGTCGGTTTTGCCTTCGGCTTTCAGGCTTTCATCGCCGGTCGCTTCCCCGGTCGTCTCTTTGCCTTTGCCCGCGGCCTTCTCGGTAGCGTGCTTGAACTTGTCACCCAAACCCATGATCATTCCCCTATCGAGCGGATGGTCCGCCGGAGAGCCCCGGGGACATGTTCATCGTAACCCCGGGTGCCGTCACCGGATCCTCATTCTGCGCGCCGGAGGACCTGCCCTCGCCCTGGCCCGACATTGTGCTGATAAGGCCGCCCGCGGTCCGGCCCCCGGGCATCCCCGTCAGACCCGGATTCCGAGGCACCGTGGGCACTGCGCGCTGTTCATTCGCGCTGCCGCTTCGGCCTGATCCGGATGCCTTCCCGAGGGGACGTGGCCGGTGCCTGAGAACCGCCCGGCGGAAGAGCCCTCGGGCGAGCAGTGCCAGCAACCGGGCAGCCCCGGCCAGGAACAGCAGGGCCGCGAACAGCACAAGCCCGGCGAGGAACATGGTGACCAGCATGAGCGTTCCCAGGAAGATCAGGTGCAGCGAAACCGTGTACGGGTCCTCCACAGCCCCTCCCTTCCGCCAGCAGCACCACCACCCCGCCGGCCGGCGGTTCCTCATTCTCTCCCACAACCGGCCCGGCCGGCGTACCTGGGCACCGCCGCGTTCCTCCCGCAGGAGGCGGGCGGCGTCCAGGATCCTGCGGGCGAAGATGACGCACTGGCCATCGGTGAGTGTGGCTGCGCTGGCGGAGGCCCATCCACGTTCCCCATCATGGACCGTGGACATGGCCTCGCGCAGGTCCAGCTGGAGGGCATGGACGCCCGGCGGCAGCCTGTGACCACAAGTGGGAGCACTTCGATGACCGCCATAAAATGTCAGTCAAGGCCAACACCGCCATCGCCCGCGAGCTCGCCGGCTGGTGCTGGTCACTGGCCGCCCCGCTCCAGCAAGGAGAACGCATGAACGCGGCCTGACCATAACGTGCCCCGGACGGTGGTACACCGGTGACGTGGCAGCATGCGGAGCTAACTCGAGAGCCAGCTATGAGCAAACGGTCCACGGTCCTCCTGGTCGCGAAGGTGTGCTGCGTAGGCGAGTTTCGTTGGATCGACCACGCTACGCTAAGCCGATCTCCAGTGGTAACGATGGTCGCCTCGGTTCGTTGAGCCTGTATGGATAAACATAAATATTTGACTGCGGCCGAGGAGGCCTCGTACGGGAGATTCGAGGCGCAAGCCCCGGAACAGGCGGTGTTGGAGCGGTTCTTCTTCCTGGACGACGCCGATCTGGACCTCGTCGCGAAACGGCGCGGTGATCGCAACCGAATCGGGTTCAGTCTCCAGCTGGTGACCGTCCGACACCTGGGCACGTTTCTGGAGGACCCCCTCGACGTACCGACCACGGTGGTGGATTATGTGGCCGGACAAGTCGGGGTGGCGGATCCGTCGTGCGTGAAGGGGTACTTGGAACGGCGGCCGACGCGGTTTGAGCATCAGGCGGAGATCGCCGAGGTATACGGTTATGTCTCCTACGCCTCGGCGGAGGCGGAGTTGATCGGCTGGTTGGACGGACAGGCGTGGACGACCGGTGATCAACCGAAGCCGCTGTTCTACGCGGCGGTGGGATGGTTACGGGCGCGGAGAGCGCTGCTGCCGGGGGTCACGACTTTACGGGACGAGGTGGCCAGCGTCCGTAAGAAGGCGGAGACCAGGCTGTACGCCGCCCTGGCGGGGGCGGTGACCGGCGAGCAGGCCCTTGAGCTGGAGAAACTGCTGCAGGTGCCCGAGCCTAGCCGTTGGTCGCAGTTGGAGATGTGGCGCAAGGCGGGGAAGAACACGACAGGGCGCGGCATGGTCATGGCGCTGAACCGGGTATCGGAGATCGCTGGGCTGCACCTGGGCGAGGTGGATGTGGGCGGGGTGCCCAAGCGGCGGTTGATCGCTCTGGCGAAGGAGGGCAGGAACGAGACGGCGACCAAGCTTGACCGGTTGCCGTACGAGAAGAAGATCACCACACTGCTGGCCACGGTGCGGTGGCTGGAATTTAGCGCCACCGACGACGCCCTGGAACTGTTCGACGTATTCATGTCCAACGAGCTGATCGGGCGGGCAAACAAGGCCGCGGAGAAGGCCACAATCAAGCGGGCGCCGATGGTCGCCCGGCACGCCCGGGTACTCCAGTCGGTGGTGGAACTTCTGCTCGAGGCCGAGGGGGCGAGTGAGGAGATTCCGTTGGGCCTGGTGTGGGAAATGATCGAGCACCAGGTGGGCTCCCGGGCGCAGATCGCCGCGGCGGTGGAGGGAATCCGGGAAATCATCCCGCCGCCGCAGGCCGAACCGGAGGGGCAGTGGCGGGAGGCGGTCGTGGAGCGGTACGCCACCGTACGCGGCTTCGCCAAGATGCTATGCGAGGTAGTCGGGTTCGCGGCGACCGCCGACGCACACAAGATCCTGGCGGCGATGCAGGACCTGGCGCATCTGCTGGACCTGCGGGAGAGCGTGAAGGTGCCCAAAGGGTACCTCGATGCCCGCAAAGTCGACCTGTCGGTGGTGCCGAAGGGCTGGTGGCAGAAGCTGGTGTTCCCCGCCGGCAGGCCCGGGGGCACGGTGGACCGCAACGCCTACGTGTTCTGCGTCCTGGAGCAGTTCCACACCGCGCTCAAGCACCGCGACATCTTCGCGGCCACCTCCGACCGCTGGTCAGATCCCCGGGCCCGGCTACTGTCCGGCCCGGCGTGGGAGAACGCGAAGGGCCCGGCGCTGGGCGCGTTGCTACTGCCGGAGCAGCCCGACTCGCTGCTCGCCGAGCATGCCGGGACCTTGGACACGGCATGGCGAACGGTGGCCGGCGGGATGATCGCAGGCGGGGACATCACCGTGGACACCGACGGCCGGATGCACCTGGACAAGGACGACGCCCTGGAGGAGTCGCCCAGCCTGAAAGAACTGCGTACCCGTGTAGCCGGCATGATCCCGCGCGTGGATCTGTCGGAGCTGGTGCTCGAGGTGATGGGCTGGCGCCCGGACTTCACCGCTTCCTTCACCTCCGCAGCCGGCGTGTCCTCCCGGCTGAGCGACCTGCACGTCTCGGTCGCCGCGCTGCTGACCGCGCACGCGCTGAACATCGGGTTCGGACCGGTGATCGCCGACGCTCCGGCGCTGACCCGCGACCGGCTCTCCCACGTCGACCAGCACTACCTCGGCTCGGACTCCTACGCCGCAGCCAACGCGGTGCTCATCGATGCCCAGGGCACCAGCGACTTGGCGCAGGCGTGGGGCGGTGGGCTGGTCGCCGCCGTCGACGGGATGCGGTTCATCGTGCCGGTCCGCTCCGTCGACGCCCGCCCAAACCCGAAGTACTTCCACCGAAAGAAGGGCGTGACCTGGCTGAACATGATCTCCGATCAGTCCGTCGGGCTGGCGGCCAAGGTGGTGTCGGGCACCCCGAAGGACACCCTTCACTTCGTGGACCTGCTCTACAACCCCGACGGCAGCCAGCGGCCCGAGGTGCTGATCACCGACCAGGGTTCCTACTCCGACATCGTGTTCGGACTCGTCACCTTGCTGGGGTTCGACTATCGGCCGGTCCTCGCGGACCTGCCCGACGCCAAGCTGTGGCGGATCAACGGGTCAGCCGACTACGGCCGGCTCGACAGGACCGCCCGGGGAAAGGTTGACGTTGAGAAGGTCCGCCGGCACTGGCCGGACATCTGCCGGATCGCCGCTTCGATCCACACCCGCGAGGTCTCCGCCCACGATGTGATCCGCATCCTGCAACGCGACGGCCGTCCGACCGATCTGGGCGAGGCGGTGGCTCACTACGGCCGGATCTTCAAAACCCTGCACGTCCTCACCTTCGTCGATGACCCGGCCTACCGCCGGGAGATGAAAGCGATGCGCAACCTCCAGGAGAGCCGCCACGCCCTGGCCAGGCACATCTTCCACGGCCGCGAGGGCAAGCTCCACCAGGCGTACCGTGACGGGCAGGAAGACCAACTCGGCGCCCTGGGCCTTGTCTTGAATTGTGTGACGTTGTGGAACACGGTCTACCTCGACCACGCCCTGACCGCACTGCGGGAACAGGGCTACCCGGTGCTCGATGCCGATGTCGTCCGCCTGTCGGCGTACGTGCGCCGGCACATCAACGTCCACGGCCACTACTCCTTCCAACTTCCCGACCTCTCCGGCGGCCGCCGCACGCTGCGCGATCCAGACCACCGCGACAGCGACTAGGAGTAAGACGCCGGAGCAGGCAGCCACGTCGCATCCCCGGGCATGGGTCCGTGGCCGGGACAGCGAGGTCCTCTCCGCACTGAAGGTGCTCTCCGGGTTCGATGCCGACCTGACCCATGAATGCACCCGCGCGATCAACCGTCTGCGGTCGCTGCTGCAGATATTCCCTGGCCTTGAGCGGGCTTTCCCGGGGACCGTGCTGGTCAGGTACGCCGGTCCCACCGGTCTGCGCGCTGCAGGCCGGTCGAACGTGCTCTGAGGTTTCCCCTGAAAGAGAAAACGGCAGTGTGTCTGCACCACGTCGGCAGTTCAGTCAGGAGTTCAAGGATGAGCTGGGGCGAGGCCTGAGTTGAGAAGCTCACTCGATGGCAATCCCAGAGGCGTTGAGGCTCTGAGCTGAGCCGATGGTGACACTCCCCCGAACGCCCCCGGCGATACTATAATCTGATTCACACCCCGCAGCGGGAGATGAGCGATGATACGCGGAATTGGCAGGCGCAAAATGGGCAGGCGCGGAATAGGTCTGATCGGGATCGTGTATCTGATCATCGGGGTAGTGGTCGCCGCCACCCACGGCTATCTCGTGGCATGGAACGTTCCCGGCAACATTCTGGAAGGCCTCGCGGCGATTGTCCTGTGGCCTCTCGTGGCCCTCTTCGGGGTCGATCTGCACACGTTGATCGCATAGGACCCCGCAAATCCAGGCTGCTTACGGGCCTTCACCGTTCGTGGATGAAACCGCTTGCCGGGACGCGGCGGCGGTGCGTCACGTTTGTTCTGCGTGTCCGGGTGCCATTTCAGCACTGAGGAAGACCTGCCACCCGGGGCCGAAAATTACAACCGTATGCCCGCAGCGAAGAAACGGAGCCAAAATCCACGCGGCGGACCCACCGGCCGGCACCGACCGCCAATTCCGGCCCAAATCACCGGCTATTCCGATCGCCCATCGCACCGACTCTTGACGGTTCCGTCCCTACAATTAACTGTCGGCCTCCACGGCATTCACGTCTCGGGGGCGGCCAAATAAGGAGAACGACCATGGGTTTGGGTGACAAGATCCACAACGCCGCCGAGAAACTCCACGGCAAGGGCAAAGCAGCCGCCGGCGATGCCACCGGCAACGACCGGCTGAAGGCCGAGGGCAAAGGCGAGCAAGTCAAAGCGGACCTGAAGCAGGCCGGCGAAAAAATCAAGGATGCCTTCAAGAAACACTGAGACACGCAGCCAGAAGGCAGAGGTGCGGTCCGGACGGACCGCACCTCTGCCTATGCCTATGCCTGGCAGCAGGAAAGATCAAGCGGCCGCTCCCGAAGTTTTTTCACGTCCCAACATGTGTGACTGATAAGTTTCGGTTGACAGGGCATCGGGCTTCATGTGCGGGTCCCGGTCCCCGTGGACGCTCTGGAGAAACCAGTGATGTGGGCTCCGCACGCAGTCTGACTGAGCTACTACCCGTTCTCCTTCTCGCCTTCACGCTCGATGCGTTTGCGCTGGTCCTCGAGCTCCGTCCCGCCCTCGTGGTCGGGGCCCCCGTTAGCAGTACAGCTTCGAGTTGCTGACCTTCAGCTCGAGCATGATCGCATCCAGCTTCACATGCATCGCGGCCGTGTCACGGTTCTGCGTGTTCTGGATGATAAACACCATCAGGAACGTCACGATGGTCGTGCTCGTATGGATGATCAGCTGCCAGCTGTCAGAAAAACCGGGCAGCGGACCGGTGAAAGCCCAGACAGTCAAAACGGCGACCGCAACGGCAAACACCCAGGCAAGCCCCAGCACGCTGGCCAACTTTGTCGTGAACCGTGTGAATACGTCCGGCTTGTCACCCTTATCCCCGGTTGCCATTCTCCTCCCCCATCTGGGCACACCCCGGGGTCTGCAATCTCATCCGCCACTCCAATCTGAACGGGAACCGAGAGAGCGGGCGGACATTAGGATCAATCCCCCTCCCCCGTTCAAGGAACCGGTCCAGGACAGATGCCTTGGGCCGTGGCCGCCCAACAGTCATTGCTGCCTGGACAAGTCCCGGGGGCCCTTTCACGGGCCACCGGCCCGATCAGTCCTCACTTTCCGCCTGGCTCTCTTGGCGGGGAACGGCCTCGGCGCCGTTGCCGGTGGCGGTCGGTCACCGGTTACGAGGGTCCGTCAGCCACGGGTTTTCTAGATACCGTGACGGCATCCGTACCCTCTCACCGGCAGTCGTTCCGGCCCTGCGGTGGAGTCAGTCCGGTATTTCCATCTGGAAACCGCAGCGGCAGCGCAGGACCCTGGTGCGCAGGTACACCTCCAGGGGTCTGTCAACGGAGTGTTCGGTGGACACCGGGACGTAGACGCTGCGGTGCTCGGAGCCGGCGGCGGACATCGGTTCCCCGCAGTGAAGGTAGGCCCCGCCGAACTGCGACACCCCGGATCCTGGACCAGGACGGTTCAGGACCGCGGCAACCTGGGCCACCGTGGCCGGGTGCGCGTAGAAAAAGTCGCATTCAATGCAGGTGTAGGCGGCATCGACCAGCCCTGTTCTCGGCGGTGTCAGGGCCTGGATGGATTCGATGACCAGATGCTCGTCGGTGTCACATTCGGTGCACCAGAGCCGCTGCCCGCGCGGTCCGTTTGCTCGAGCCGGTTTGCGGGGATGGGACATGATCGACATTGACAGACTCCTTTGTCCGGGAGAGCCGCCCCGCCCAGGATCTGCCGGTCGTGGCCCCACCATTGTGCCCCCCTCTGGCATCAGGGTAGCTGTGCGTCAGGAGGCTGACAAGGACACGGGGCCGCGCGTGCGGGCCGGAAGCATAGGGTGCGCGCCCCTGCGCGGCACCGACTATTAGCCGAGAGCCGGCGGCACCAGGAAAGTCCGGCCGACGGCGGTTGACAACGTGCCGCTCCCCATAGGCAGAGCGCACGCGAGGGCGGTACATGGCCCTCTTTTGCTCCGGGAAGTGCTGTGGGACGATGCGTTCATGAGCGAAAACACCGGTCCGGATCCGGCCCACGGCGCCCCCGGCGGCACGGAACGAGCCCGTCATCCCGGTCACCCTTTCCGTCGCGAAAATCTGACGACTCAGCAGATGCGCATCATTGGAAAGCGGCGCAAGGACGCTGAAGAAAAGCTGGCACACCATCTGGAACAGGCCCGGCACCCCGCAGGGGAAGCACATGCTGCAGGGGAACCCGCTGCGGATCACTAGTAAGGTGCCGTTGACGGCTCCCGCAGCCGCCGGCGCGCGGGTCCCGGCAGCACAGTCATCCGCAGCCCCCAAAACCCTCAAGGACGACCGATGAATGAGCACAGTCGGATTCTCCGTCGGCGCCCTGGGCGTCCGTCGTAATCAGCCAGCGGCGGGGCGCCGTGTCCCAGGTCCGGCTGCGACGCGGGCGCCGGCCGCTTCACCCCTCAGCCCGGGACGGGCAGGGCGTCCGGGATCCGCGGTTTCGTGTTTCCTGTGAAGGTGAACGTCGCGTCATCGCCCTCGCCGGCAACGTCGACCGCGATGATCTGGCCGGGCTTGATCTCGCCGAAGATGATCTTCTCGGAGAGCTGGTTCTCGATCTCGCGCTGGATGGTGCGGCGCAGCGGCCGGGCACCCATGGCGGGATCGTAGCCGCGGGTTGCCAGCAGGATCTTGGCCGCGGTGGTGAGCTCGATGCCCATGTCCTTGTCCGCCAGTCGCTGCCCCAGGCGGCTGACGAACATGTCCACGATCTCGATGATCTCGTCCTGGGTGAGCTGCGGGAACACCACAACGTCATCCACACGGTTCAGGAACTCCGGGCGGAAGTGCTGCTTGAGCTCCTCCGTCACGCGGGCACGCATCCGGTTGTACCCGGTCTGCGTGTCCGTGCCGGACTGGAAACCGGTGGCAACGCTCTTGGAAATATCCCGCGTGCCAGGTTGGTGGTCATGATGATCACGGTGTTCTTGAAGTCCACCACCCGGCCCTGGGAGTCGGTCAGGCGGCCGTCTTCCAAGATCTGCAGGAGTGAGTTGAAGAGGTCAGCGTGTGCCTTTTCCACTTCGTCGAACAGGACCACGGAGAACGGACGACGGCGGACCTTCTCGGTGAGCTGCCCACCCTCTTCGTAGCCGACGTAGCCCGGAGGGGCACCGAAGAGACGCGACACCGTGTGCTTCTCCGAGTACTCGGACATGTCCAGCGTGATGAGGGCGTCCTCGTCACCGAACAGGAACTCGGCGAGGGCCTTGGCGAGTTCGGTCTTACCGACACCGGTGGGGCCGGCGAAGATAAACGAACCACCCGGGCGCTTCGGGTCCTTCAGGCCTGCACGGGTACGGCGGATCGCCCGCGACACCGCCTTGATCGCGTCCTCCTGGCCCACCACGCGCTGGTGCAGCTCGTCTTCCATCTTCAGCAGTCGCGAGGACTCTTCCTCGGTCAGCTTGAACACCGGGATGCCCGTGGAGTTCGCCAGGACCTCGGCGATCAGTTCCTCATCCACCTCGGAGATGTCGTCCATGCCGCCGGTCTTCCACTGGCGTTCCTTCTCGGCACGCTCGGCAATGAGCTTCTGCTCCTTGTCGCGCAGCGCAGCGGCACCCTCGTAGTCCTCCGCATCCAACGCGGAGTCCTTCTCCAGCTTCAGTACGGCGATGCGCTCGTCCATCGCCTGGAGCTCCGGCGGGGCGCTCATCCGGCGGATGCGCAGCCGTGCGCCGGCCTCATCGATCAGGTCGATCGCCTTATCCGGCAGGAACCGGTCCGAGATGTAACGCTCCGAGAGGCTCGCCGCGGCGGCCAGCGCACCGTCGGTGATGGTGACCCGGTGGTGCGCCTCGTACCGGTCACGGAGGCCCTTGAGGATCTCGATCGCGTGAGCAACAGAGGGTTCCTTGACCTGGATCGGCTGGAAGCGGCGCTCCAGCGCGGCATCCTTCTCGATGTGCTTGCGGTAGTCATCCAGCGTGGTGGCACCAATGGTCTGGAGCTCACCGCGGGCCAGCAACGGCTTCAGGATCGAAGCCGCATCGATCGCACCCTCGGCCGCACCGGCACCGACCAGGGTGTGGATCTCGTCAATGAACAGGATGATGTCACCGCGGGTGCGGATCTCCTTCAGGACCTTCTTGAGGCGCTCCTCGAAGTCACCGCGGTACCGGGAACCTGCCACGAGGGACCCGAGGTCCAGCGTGTACAGCTGCTTGCCCTTGAGAGTTTCGGGCACGTCGCCGCGAACGATCGCCTGGGCAAGGCCCTCGACGACGGCGGTCTTGCCGACGCCGGGCTCGCCGATCAGCACGGGGTTGTTCTTCGTGCGGCGGGAGAGGACCTGCATGACGCGTTCCATCTCGGATTCGCGCCCGATGACCGGGTCCAGCTTGTTCTCCCGGGCAGCCTGGGTCAGGTTGCGGCCGAACTGGTCCAGGACGACGGAACCGGCGGGGGTGCCTTCGGCCTGGCCCGGGCCTAGGTCTGCGCCCGTGGTTTCCTTGCCCTGGTAGCCGGCGAGCAGCTGGATGACCTGCTGGCGGACGCGGTTGAGGTCCGCCCCGAGCTTGACCAGCACCTGGGCGGCAACGCCTTCACCCTCGCGGATGAGGCCGAGCAGGATGTGCTCGGTGCCGATGTAGTTGTGTCCCAGCTGCAAGGCCTCGCGGAGCGAGAGTTCCAAGACCTTCTTGGCGCGGGGGGTGAAGGGGATGTGCCCGGACGGGGCCTGCTGGCCCGGTCCGATGATCTCCTGTACCTGCTCGCGGACGCCGTCGAGCGAAATGCTCAAGGACTCAAGGGCTTTGGCAGCAACACCTTCACCTTCATGGATCAGACCCAAGAGGATGTGTTCGGTACCGATGTAATTGTGGTTCAGCATGCGTGCCTCTTCCTGGGCAAGCACAACTACGCGACGGGCACGGTCCGTAAATCGCTCAAACATTTCGCCACACTCCTAGCTGCCGCCTACCTTGATGCTACGTCGCCGCGGGCCCTCGTGGGGTGTTCGCCGGAGGCAGGACAAAGAGAGCCAGGTTCCGTGACTTTCCCACGTAAGCGGCAGATTTTTCGCACCGCTATCCGCCACGTCACCGCGTGTGATCTCTGCCGCAATAACACCTCCCGGAGTTCGACGCCGGATCGGTGTGACCGTTACTTATGAATGGCGGTTGATCACAGTTCGAGACGGCCGTTCCAGCTGAATCCGATGACCAGCGATGAACGGCGGTCTCGATGGGATCATCAACAGCTCGTGTGTCTCCCAAGCCCTGGGCTGCAAGACAGGACTCATCTTTGAAATTTCAAGCCCTGCGGTGTGTGACTGGCGATCAGGATGGCCCCGGCGTCCCCATCTTCGCCTGGCGGCTCAAAGACGGTTACTCGGATAACTGGAACTTCTACCACCTCTCCGAGCGGCTGCGCAGGCGCGGATGATTGTTCCGGCCCATCCGATGCCGGCCGAACTTACCGAAGGGACCGCACAGCGGGTCGTCGTCGGCAACGGCTTCAGCCGTGACCTTGCCGGGAGCTTCCTCGGAGACCTCTACCAAAGTCTCATATCTCGACGCGCTGACCGGGCCCATGCCCGGAGAGGGCCACCCCCGCCGCGTTCCACCACTAAGCTCGCGTCACCAAGCAGGCCCTCGCGGCGTTCGCAGACCTGAAATTTCGCCACCGCCGCACGGGAACTGGAGAGCCGAACCTGTGCAGTATCGTGCCGGCGGTCAGCGAGACCTGGTAGTCGCACGCGGTGCACTGCCAAATCTCTCGCGTGGCCACCGGCCATGCTGCCCGCCCCTTGCATGGGTCCGGGCCAGGCTATGGTTGTGCCGCGGCGTGGCCGGCTCTACATTGGGGCATGACCAACGCCGCGGGCCAGCAATCCTTCCATGAGCTTCAGGACATGATCATCAGCACGGCAAGGGCCGCCGGGTCCCGGCCGGAGGGAGGGTCGGGATGCGCATCGGCCTGATCGCTCCGCCGTGGATCCCGGTGCCCCCGCCGGCGTACGGCGGCATCGAGTCCGTCGTCGATGTGCTGGCCCGGGGGCTGGCCGCAGAAGGACACGAAGTGCTTCTGGCGGCCGCGGCCGGCAGTACCTGTCCGGTTCCAAAGGTTCCCGGTGCTCCTGCCGCGGATCCTGCAACAATGGGCGCGTGCGCTGACGAGCTCCGGCACAGTGTGTTCGCCTATGAGGCGATGGACGGCGTCGACCTGATCCACGATCACACCCTCGCCGGGCCCCTGTACCGGCACCGGCCGGAAAAAACACCCCTCATCACCACCGCGCACGGACCCCTAACCGGAGGGATGCGCGGGATCTACCACGCCATGACTGCCGAAGCCTCGCTCATTGCCATCTCACACCACCAGGCCCGCTCCGCCCCAGATCTCAGGGTCAGCCGGGTCATCCACCACGGCATCACCACCGCCGCGGTTCCGGTGGGACGCGGCGAGGGGGGCTACGCATGCTTTCTGGGCCGGATGCACCCCGACAAGGGCCTGCCCCAGGCCATCGGGGCCGCACGGCTGGCCCGGATGCCGCTGCGGATCGCGGCGAAAATGCACAACAGGGACGAGCACGAGTATTTCCGCACCGTCATCGAGCCGCTGCTCGGGCCGGACGTGGAGTACCTGGGCGAACTGAACACGGCGGACAAGTACGCGCTGCTCGGAGGCGCCGTGGCCCTCCTGAATCCCATTCAGTGGCCCGAGCCCTTCGGCATGGTCATGATCGAGTCCCTGGCCGCCGGCACCCCGGTCATCGCCACACCCCGGGGCTCCGCCCCGGAAATCATCGACGACGGCGCAACCGGATTCCTGCGCGGCGGAATCCGCGAACTCGCGGCAGCCCTCAACGAGGCGGGAACGCTGGACCGCAGCGGATGCCGGCGTGCGGCCGCAACACGCTTCAGCGCCAAACGAATGGTCTCCGAACACCTACGGCTCTACGAGGAAGCCCTAACCGGCGTTCCGGCCCCGGCCGACGCCCCCGCACCGCTGGACGCAAGCTCCCTCGTCTGAACAGGAAGGTCCGCCGCTGATGCAAGGCTGAGGAAGCAGCCCCGTGCCGCGCGTTCGGCGAAGGAGTACCCCATCAGCCGGGACAACAGACGTTGCCCACGTGGGCCGACCGTAAGCCGATGAGTCAGGTGAGGTGTCCGCACTCTCCAGGCAGTTGACATCAGCCGATCAACGCGCTGGTCCTATGCGGGCGGCAGGGGTCGGCACAGGCAAATTCAGGCCATTACCACCACTGGCCAAGGCTTGGCGTAGTATTTTTTCCGTTTTCTGAAGCGCCCCCTTTGTGCCTGCCTTGCCGGGGCGAATTGTTGGGCTTACCCAATTCATGGGTCGGAGTTCCGACCGCTCGCTCCAAATATGCGCTCTCGAGGTGATGCACTTTGTCAACAACCCCATCGACGAGCCGATACCCGCCCCGATCGCCCTGCATCTGATCAATGCGGGGTTCGCCAGCGGCGACCTGTCATACACCTACCAAATGAGCGGCGTGTTCGCGCAACTCTTCGAAGTCCTGGAGCGGGCCTATGACCGGCCGTTCGACGGGGATAACGTCAATACCGCCCGGTTCACTAAGCCTTGATCCACCGATGATGGTCGGGGCGCCGACGGCGGTTTAAACCGAGAATGCCCGTCTTTTCAAGGAAAATGGAGCTTGTCTAGAGCACATTAACCACCGAAAAGAGGGCATCTCGTAGATGCAAGTTTCCCATAAGCGCGCCTCCGTGTCAGTTTCCTTTGACGAGCCGAATCTCGTGTCGGTGGCCGGGTTGCTGCCGGTGATGACCTTGGCCCGGGACGCCGGGCTGCAGGAACTGGCCGATGAGTGGCTGTCGGTGCCGACGGACAAGGGCGCCAACGCCGGGCTGAAAGTCGCCGCGCTGGTGGCCGGGATGGTCGCCGGCGCGGACAGCATCGATGACATGGCCCTGCTGCGCCACGGCGGGATGAAGCGGCTCTTCACCGCCGGTTATGCACCCTCGACCCTGGGCTCGTTCCTGCGGTCCTTCACGTTTGGGCACGTGCGGCAGTTGGATGCTGTCGCCTCCCGTTTCCTGGCCAACCTGGGGACTCTGGCGCCGCTGCTCGGGAGCCCAGGGGCGGCGGACTTCGTCTTCGTCGATGTTGACGACACGATCATCGAGGTCCACGGCTATGCCAAGCAGGGCTCCGGCTACGGGTATTCCGGGGTCCGCGGCCTGAACGCCCTGCTGGCCACGGTCTCCGCGAAGGACAATGCCCCGGTCATCCTGGCCCAGCGGCTGCGCAAAGGGGCGGCGAACTCGGCCCGCGGAGCCAAACGCCTGATCACCGACGCCCTGTCCACGCTCAGGCGTGTCCAGACCGGCAGGCGGGTGCTCTGCCGGTTCGATTCGGCCTACTATGGCCATGCCGCGGTTTCCGCGGCCCTGGCCGGCGGGGCGGAAGTCTCCGTGACGGTGCGTATGGACCCGGCCGTCAAACGCGCCATCACCGGGATCCCTGAAGCGGCGTGGAAAACCATCGAATACACCGACGCGGTCTTCGATGAGACCACCAACATCTGGGTCTCGAAGGCCGAGGTCGCCGAAACCGTGTTCACCGCGTTCAGCTCCCGCAAAAAGGACGAGCAGATCACCGGCCGCCTCGTCGTGCGCCGCATCCCGGAACTGAACCCGAAAACCGCCGACGGACAGGAAACCCTCTTCGAGACCCACCGGCACCACGCGTTCTTCACCACCGTGGACGCAGCGGTCCTGGACACCGTCGGGGCGGACAAAACCCACCGGAAACACGCCATTATTGAGCAGGTCAATGCCGATCTGAAGGACAGCGCCCTGGCCCACATGCCCTCGGGTGTTTTCGCGGCGAACTCGGCCTGGCTGGTCGCCGCGGTCATGGCCTACAACCTCACCCGCGCCGCCGGGCTCCTCGCCGCAGGGCATTTCGGGAAGGCCCGGACCGGAACGATCCGCCGCAAACTCATCCACGTCCCGGCCAGGATCGCCACCAGCGCCCGGCGCATCCGTCTTCATCTGCCCGAATCCTGGCCCTGGCAAACACCATGGCAGGCCCTATTCGACCACCTCTACCCGCCACAGCAACCCGCCTGAACCACCGTCAACCCAGCCACACGGCGCAACCGGAAACCACCAGTGGAACACCCAAGGGCAGCGAGGCCGGCACCCCAGCATGCCCGCTGCCCGCACAACGAGCCGAAACCGGATTCAGCTCATCAGCCCAGACGGATCGGTGGATCAAGGCTAAGGCGACCGGTCCGAACGACTGCCGCTGCCTGGTGCTCGCGACCCAGGGCTACCATCGTTACCACTGGAGATCGGCTTAGCGTGACTTTCCCGAGCATTGGTCCTCAAGCCCCGTCCTCGTCGGAGCGCAGATGTACGGCAGCTTCGCCGAGGCACTCGAGGACGTCGTGGTCTGCGGATGACCAGCACTGACGTCCAACGGCCCCTGCTCGGGGACCCAGGATCTCCGTGCGCATCGCCGAGATCCTGGGCTGTGACTGTTAGCCCGGAATGGCGGTTAAATCACAGATCGAATGGCGGTTTTGACCTTATGACCGGGGTACCGGTCGTTGCCCAAAGTGCAGCACGATGCGGGTGGTCGGGCCCCTTGGATGGATCCGGATCTCGGTGTGCCAGGGCGGGCAGTGATCTGCGTCGTTCGGCGGGTTGTCATACTCAGCTTCCACGATCGTGATGCCCTGGCAGGCGACGATCCGCACAAGGCGCATACGAACCCCCACGGCGAGACCGGCTTCTATGTTCCGTTGCTCTTCCTCCGTGCCGCGGCATTCGTATCCCATAACAGGTGGCAGCCAAAAACAAGCGCCGTCGCCGATGGCCATTCGCGTTTCTAGGGTGTGGAGCCCGATGCCATGTTCTCGGAGCCCAAGAATAAGGTCCTCAGTCGGGTTTGATGTTCTGGTTGAGGGTGAAGAAGTTCGTCGGGTCGTACTTGCGTTTGAGTGCCTTGAGTCGGTCGTACTTAGCGGCACCGTAGGCCTGCCTGACCCGCTCCTCGCCCTCTTCCATGAGGAAGTTGACGTAGACGCTGGTGTGGTAGGGCGCGAGGGCGGACCAGAGGTTGCGGGCCCATTCGCGCTCAGCGTCGAAGCCGTCGGCCGTCTTGCTGTTGCCGGCGATGTTGAAGGTGAACCCGGCCCGGCGGCCATTGAACGCAGTGGCGCCGTCGTCGATCCGCCCCACCGCTCCGCCCATTTGCCACAGGCCGATGCTGGTGATCGGCGAGGTGATATGTCTGCCGTGCTCGATCATGATATCGATGACGTCGTCATTAAGGGCTGCGACGTCACAGGACCGGATGTAGTAGGACCAGCCGTGGGGGAATGACGGGTCGAACATCTTCTGATGCTCCACGAACAGTTTCGGCCGGCACAGATCGAGCACAGGCGAGCCGAATTCCTTGAGCGGCCGCAGGACTCGTTCACCCTCCTCAACAGGTCCCGCGTAGCAGGCGGCAATCGCTACGACGTGCTTTCCGACCAGGTCGGGCGGGACGATCGGTAGCGCCGGCGCCCTTCTCTGCACGGCGACCGTCATGAGCTCGTCGGGGCAATCCGCGATCCAATCACGATAAAACCGCAGCACTTCCTGGGCATCTTCCATCAGCCAGAAGACCGGACCTGCCATAACGTAGGGGCCCACAGGGTTAAGACGAAACTCGAACTCAGAGACGATGCCGAAGTTCCCGCCACCGCCCCGCACGCCCCAGAAGAGGTCGGCGTTGTGATCCTCGCTGGCCCTGACCAGCTCGCCTTCGGCGGTGATCACGTCCACGGACAGAAGCTGATCAATCGTGAGTCCGTACTTGCGCATGACCCACCCGAGGCCGCCGCCCAGCGTGAGGCCCGCTACTCCTGTGTGGGTGACGATTCCCGAAGGAACAACGAGTCCGAACTCCTGCGTTTCACGATCGAGCTCGCCGAGCAGTACGCCGGCCTGAACACGTGCCGTTCGCGCTTCAGGGTCCACGCGGATCCCCTTCATCAGCCCGAGATCGATGAGCATGCCGTCGTCACACACTGACAGCCCAGGAAAGCTATGACCGCCTCCACGCACGGCGACCAGCAGATCTTGGGAACGGGCGAGCCGGAGGGCAGCACGTACATCTGCGACGCCGGTGCAGCGGGCTATGAGCGCGGGATGGCGATCAATCGATCCGTTCCACACCTTGCGATGCTCATCGTAACCAACATCATCCGGCCGTACGAGTTCACCCCGAAAGGATGTCTGTAGTTCATCGACAGCACCGCCGGCCATCTTCGTGCCCTCTGCCATAACATCACGGACCTCTCACTCCTCCGAGCAGATTCCCACCGTTCGAACGAACTGGCAAGAGGAAACTGGGGATTAGCGGTTTATCCGGAGGGACATGAAAGGCCCCCGCTGCAGGTCTGCCGATGACGAGATCCACGGCCACCAGCACTAGTTGTAATTCCCACGGAGGTTATGAACAGCGTGGCCGCGATGAGCACTGCTGCCAGGACCAGCAGGGCCTTCCGGGACGGCCACCTGCTGCCTCTCAGCCCCACGTGCGGTATCCGAGACTCATATGGAAATGAAACCAAACCACGGCATCCTGCATGAAAGCAGTGACCGTCAAAAACGACCGTATTCGCTACAGACAAGCAGGTCCGTCTAGTGTCATTTTCCATACTCGCCTGCACGGCTGGCCGCCTGTTCTCGCGGTTGTGCAGGCGAGTGTTGAGCACTGGTTTTTCAATACTCCTCTGCACTAATGTCGTTGTTGCTTACTACTCCTCTGCACACCAAGGGAGGTAGCGGAGTGGATGCAGAATCTACACACATTCGTGAGCCGGGCACGTTGACCATGCCAGATGCTCTGTGGGACCGGACGAAGTCAATTTCGGCGGTGATCACGCCCTTGGCAGCGCACGCGGTCGTCGGCAGGGCGGCAGTTGATGCGGCCGCCCTGGCGTTGGGCATATCGCGACGCCAGGTTTACGTGCTGATCAAACGCCATCGCGACGGGTCTGGGTTACTGACGGATTTGGCCCCGGGCCGCTCCTCCGGAGGGAAAGGAACCGCGCGTCTGTTGGACGAAGTCGAAGACCTCGTCCGCGAGATCGTGCGGAAGCAGTTCCTGACCCGGCAGAAACGGACCTTGGCGGCGGTGTATCGCGACATCGCTGCAGCGTGCCGCGCACGACAGCTCCCTGTCCCGGCCCGAAACACGGTCGAGCGGCGAATCCGGGCGCTGAATCCAGTTGAGGTAGGCCGGCGCAGGGGTGGCCCCAATGCGGTGCGGCCGTTGCAGTCTGCCGGCGACGAGGTGCCGGCGATCAGCACAATTTTGGAACAGGTGCAGATCGATCACACGGTCATCGATGTCATCGTCGTGGACGAGCGGGAGCGCCAACCGATCGGCCGCCCGTATCTGACTGTCGCGATCGATGTCTACAGCCGATGCATTGTTGGCATGGTCGTCACCCTGGAGGCGCCCTCGGCAGTGTCGGTCGGGCTGTGCCTGGCGCATGCCGGCACTGACAAAAGGCCATGGCTTGAAAGTTTGGGTATTGAGGCGCAGTGGCCCATGAGCGGGAAGCCGAGACAGCTGCACCTGGATAACGCCAGCGAATTCAAGAGCGAGGCGCTCCGGCGAGGATGCGAGCAACACGGTATCCAGCTGGCCTACCGCCCGCCGGGCCGGCCTCACTATGGCGGGATCGTGGAACGGGTGATCGGCACCGCAATGCAGCAAATCCACGAACTCCCCGGAACCACCTTTTCCAATCCCGTCGAACGGGGCCGGTATGACTCGGACCGGAAAGCGGCGCTGACCCTGCGCGAGCTGGAGAAATGGATGACCCTGGCCGTTACCAGCTACCACGGCACCATCCACAGCACCTTGGGGCAGACGCCCACCGGTCGGTGGGCAGAAGGAGTGGCGGCCACGGGGCTGCCGGCGGTTGCCTCGAGCCCGACAGCGTTCCTGGTCGACTTCCTTCCCGTCGTGCGGCGTACCCTGACGCGGACGGGATTTGTCATCGACCACGTCCACTATTTCTCGAACGTGCTGAAACCGTGGATCAGCCGACGCGACACGCTTGGGCCGTTCTTGATCCGTCGGGACCCCCGGGACATCAGCAGGATTTGGGTGTTGGAACCAGAGGGGGTTCATTATGTGGAGGTTCCTTACCGGACAATGGCGAACCCGGCTGTGAGCCTGTGGGAGCACAGACACGCCTTGGCGCGGCTACACGAGCGCGGCATAGCGCAAGTGGATGAGGCGGCATTGTTCCGCACGATCGAGCAGATGAGAGAGATCGCGACTACTGCGTCGAAAACAACCAAGCGCATGCGACGCGACGCCGAGCGCCGCAATGCAGCGACGACGCGGCGCGGCGGGATACCAGCCCCTTTATTCCCGCCGGAAGCCCCTGCTGATCAGGCACAGGACACGGTGTCGGATGCGGCCCGGGTGCCGCGATTCGATCAGATCGAGCAGTGGTGACCATGCCCGACTACGAGGCACCCGAGTTGTCCCACCTGCACCCGAGTGTGCGGGACACGGCCCGATTGCCTGCGAACGAACGGGTTGAACTGATCCGGGCCGACCGGTGGATCGGCTACCCGCGCGCGGTGGAGGCCGTGGCCCGCCTGGAGACCCTGCTGTGCTGGCCAGTCAAACAACGAATGCCGAACCTGTTGCTGATCGGGCCGACGAACAACGGCAAGTCGATGATCGTGGAAAAGTTTCGCCGGGGGCACCTACCTGTGACCGAGGCAGACCGGGAAAACATTCCAGTGTTGTGCGTGCAGATGCCGTCCGAGCCCTCCGTGTTGCGCTTCTACATCGCGCTCCTGGCGGCGCTTGGAGCACCTCTTCAACCACGCCGGCGTCTGGCCGACGTTGAGCAGATCTCGCTGAAGCTGCTGCGCACAACGGGAGTGCGCATGCTCGTCATCGACGAGCTGCACAACATCCTCGCCGGGCAGGGCAACAGCCGCCGGGAGTTCCTCAATCTCCTGCGATTCCTGGGCAACGAGCTACGCATCCCGATCATCGGCGTCGGAACACGGGAGGCGTATCTTGCGGTCAGATCCGATGATCAATTGGAGAACCGGTTCGAACCCATCGTCCTTCCCCTGTGGAACATGGGTGAGGACACCCTGTCGTTGTTGGCCAGCTTCGCCGCCGCCCTGCCGCTGCACCGCCCCTCGGACATCGCTACCCCCGATATGGCGCAGTATCTGCTAACCCGAAGCGAGGGAACCATTGGCGAACTCACCCGGCTCTTGACGACCGCGGCGATCGCCGCCGTAGAAAGCGGTGAAGAACGCATCAATCGCCGCACCCTGGTCATGGCCGACTACGCCGGACCCACCGAACGGCGGCGCTTGTTCGAACGCGAACTCAGATGAGACCGCCGGAACGCTGGCCCCTGCACCCGGCACCTGCAGAAACGGAATCGTTGTCCTCCTGGCTGCGGCGGATTGCCGCCAGCTACGGCATGTACTCCTACGAGCTGCTCGAACACGGACTCGGCCACCGGGAACTCAGCGATACCGAGCTGGATCTGAACCCGCCGACGGACCTGCTCGAAGAGCTCGCCAACCGCACCGGTCTTGACCAACACCGCGTAAACGCCATGACCATGGCCGGATGGGTGCCATGGCTCTTCGACAGCCTCATCCCTGCCCCCGGCGCTTACGAAACCTATGTGCACCAGCTCTCGGTGCTCCTGCCGCCCAAGCGGCGCAATATCTACGCCCCGCGGAAGTGGCTGCCATGGCTGCCGGGAGCGGGGGTGCGGCGGGGATGCCCGGACTGCCTGGAGTCCAGCCCGACGCTGCTGCTCTTCTGGCAATTGCCGGTCATGGCCAGCTGCCCGGTACACGGGCGCCGGCTCGAAACCTACGAAGGAAACCCTCCTGATTACATTCTGTGGGCAACTCCCGCTCATGACCAGCGGCCCCTGCCGGAGTCATTGTCCCTCCTGGACCGGCGCACCTGGCAGGCGATAACGACCGGTTCCGTTGACCTGCCCCGGTATCCGGTTCACGCCGGCATCTGGTTCCGGCTGCTGCGGACCCTCCTGGACGAACTCACCACAGCCCAGGGACGATATGGCCGGCAACTGGACGACGTGCGTCGTGTCTGGGAACACTGCGGTCACCCGTTCCGGGCCGGCCTGTATTCGTGGCAGCCGTTCGAGACCCTTCACTGGACCGTCCAGCAGCAGCTGCTCGAAGCAGCCGCCGCAGCGATGGAACTGATCGAAGCCGGCTCGCTGAGCGCCCTGGGAACCTCCGCACACCTCCTGCGCCCCGGACCAAACCCCCGGATCAGCGACGGAATCCGGCCCGGCCGACCGACAGCGACCGCAGAAGCTTGGAAGAAGCCGACTCTCGATGAGCTCTGGAAACAGGCAACGGACGCACTGGAAGTCTGCATCGCAGCAGCCAAAGCAGACCCGCTCGTCGCGCAGCAGCTCTACGACTTCGCACGGTACGGATGCCGGAGTGAAGAATCCGTGGGCAGTCTCCGGGAAACCTTCGCCGAGCTTCACATACCCCTCGACTTTTTGTCACAAACAGAGAATCAATGACCCTTTGCCTGACTTAGAATAAAGAACCGGTTAAGTGACATATTTTGATTCCAGCCCGATTCGGAATCACACTGTCACTTAAACGGACGTATAAATGACAGGGGAAAATCATGCTCGTCGGATACATGCGCGTCTCAAAAGCGGACGGGTCCCAGAGCACCGACCTGCAGCGCGACGCGCTCTTGGCTGCCGGCGTCGGGCCGGGTCAGTTGTATGAGGACAAGGCCTCCGGGAAGACGGATGACCGCCCGGAACTGGCCGCCTGTCTGAAGGCGCTGCGCGACCATGAAGACACACTGGTCGTCTGGAAACTGGACCGGCTCGGCAGGAACCTCCGGCACCTGGTCAACATCGTCCACGACCTGACCGAACGCGGCATCGGACTCAAAGTCCTCACCGGCCAGGGCGCTGCCATTGATACGACGACCGCGTCCGGGAAGTTGGTCTTCGGGATCTTTGCCGCCCTGGCCGAATTCGAGCGCGAACTGATCTCCGAACGAACCATCGCGGGCCTCGCCTCCGCTCGGGCCCGCGGCCGCAACGGCGGACGCCCCTACAAGATGACTCCCGCGAAACTCCGGCTCGCCATGGCCTCCATGGGAAAACCCGAAACCAAAATCAGCGAACTCTGCATCGAGCTCGGCATCACCCGCCAGACCCTGTACCGGCACGTTTCACCCACCGGGGAGCTGCGCCAAGACGGTCGAAAGCTCCTTTCCCGGTAGGCGCACGCGTACGTTACTGGGCCTGTCCGTGTCCGTTGGGTCCTTGTGCGGTGTGAAGGTCGGAGAACCATCTGTCATGTTGATAAGCCGGGCGCTTGTAGGCTCGTGGCCACAGTATTTGTTGGTTCGGTCTCACTTAAGGAAACTATGACCCTGGGGATGAATGGAAACGTGGACGAGGATGATTGCCTCGCCTCAGTCCTCGCGGCTGCCCGGGAGGCGACCGCTGATATTGCGCTGATAACCGACTCAACGCAGGCAATTGTGTATGTTTCTGCTTCTTTTACCGCCATGACCGGGTATGAGCAGGCTGAGTTGATGGGCCGGAACTGTCGTGTTTTGCAGGGACCGGGCACCGATTCCACCACGAGACGCCTCATGCGGGAAGTCCTCGCGTCGGGGGAAGTCTTCGAAGGAGAAATCCTCAATTACCGCAAGAACGGTTCCGCGTTCTGGACAGCGTTGAAGATCATCCCGATGCGGGTGGGCGCCGAAACGGCGATCACCCACTTTGTGAGTATCCAACGCGATATCAGCAACCAGGTGGCCTTGCTGAAGCAGCTGCAGACCCAGGCACTTCACGACTCCGTGACAGGGCTGCCGAACCGGACGGCGGCCGAACGGGTCGTGGAGGAAGTTGTGAAACGGTCCCTTCACCGGGAAGTGGCTGTGGCGGTTGGCCTGATTGATCTGGATGATTTCCGTCTCGTCAACAACACGCTGGGTCATGCTGCGGGCGATGAGGTGTTGCGGCAGTGGGCGGACCGTATGCTCTCATGTCTGCGGGAAGGCGATGTGCTGGCCCGGATGGGCGGGGATGAATTCATCCTGGTCCTCAAAAACATCACCCGTAGCACCGCAAACGAGGACCTGCCCGGAATACTCCACCGGGTCCATGAGGCAGTTAAGGAACCCTTCGCTGTTGACGGCGGGCAGGTCCGCATCGGAATGAGCTTGGGGATCGCACTGGTTCCCGAGGACGGCACCGACAGCCGGTCCATTCTTCGCAGCGCCGATGAGGCGCTCTATGTAGCCAAGGAACGCCGAAACGATCGGAGGACCTGGTGGGAGACCACGGAACACGCCGGCACCCACTCACAAGACAGCGACAACAGTGGTAGCGCCAATGGCAGCTCCGGCACGGGAGAAAAAGCAAGTCCGGAGGACTATCGAGGCGCTCTAAAGAGTGGAAACATCCTTGTTCACCTCCAGCCCGTGGTGGATCTCCGCGATGGGGGCGTGCACCTGTTCGAGGCTCTGGCGCGCCTGAAGCTACCCGGAGGACGCGTCGCGTACCCCGATGGATTCCTGCCTCACTTCGGACCTGACGATCTGCGCGTTTTGTTCACCGGCGTCCTCGATCGGGCGTTGGGAATCCTCGCAGCATGGGACCAGGAGGGTATCCGTCACGACGTGTCGGTGAACCTGCCACCAGCAGTTCTGCTCGACGGGTCGACACCGGCGCTCGTCCAGGAAATGCTCTCGGCACATAACATCGAGCCGGGGCGTTTGGGATTGGAACTGCTGGAATCGGAGGACATAAGCCTCGAGGAGCAGCGCACTACCTTGCGGGAGCTCGTCGACTTGGGAGTAGGCCTTGCCATGGATGATCTCGGATCCGGCTACAGCAGCCTGCAAAGACTCTCAACATTCCCGTTCAGCGCCATCAAACTCGACCGCGGACTACTCCTCCACGTCAAGGACAGGCCCGTGGAAACGCTCAGCGTCATGGCAACCCTCATCCAATTAGGCCGGGACCTGGGCATGAATGTCGTTATCGAAGGACTGGAGAACGAAAGCCTGACCGAAGCCGCTACCGTCCTCGGTGCACCGCTGGGCCAGGGCTATTACCTTGCCAAACCAATGCCACCACAAGACTGCCTTCGGTGGTCTGATTCCTTCACCCTCCAATCACACCTATCCCCGATACAGACACCGCTCGGCGCTCTGGCCTATCACTGGCAGTTCGCCCGACTAGCCGCGCCGCACCCGCTGGAACTCGACCGCTGCCCCCTCACCCACTTCATCCATGACGCCAACGCCTCCGCCGAGGTGAATCCATGGCACGCACAACAACACGAGATACCGGGGATACACCCCGACTCCAACCAATTCCTCATCGACTGGCTCACCCGGCAGATCCGCGAACACAGCCCACAAGAATCCTCTGAGCATGTTCCGTCCCTGCCCACTTAACACTCGCGCCAGCCGCCCCACAGCCGCACCCGCCGTCCTTGATGGGCACGGAAGACGCCCGCTCATCTGCGGCGCAAAAGATCTTGGTCCTGACAGGCCGGCAGCAGTAGCTCCAGTGAGCAGCCGCTAAATTGATCATCCTCCCGGGACATTGCCATACGTGTCAGACTGCTTGCCAAGAACCAGATTAATCCGCGGCATTAACAGTGCAGACGACTTCGGACATTCCGTGCAGACGACTCCTGAAAATGACATCTAGAAAATTCCATGCACACTCGATTTTTGTAGCGAAACACAGTGCCGGTTTCTATGTCCCGGTTCTTCTGGTGGTTGACGGGTATTGGTACATTTGGGCGCATGGGACATCTGTTGGGCTATGCCCGGGTATCGACTGGGGACCGGGACGCGGCCCTGCAGCAGGACGCGTTGAAGGCTGCCGGCTGCTACCGGATCTTCACCGACACGGCTTCCGGGTCTCTGGAGTCGCGCCCGGAACTGACGAAGGTTCTGGATCAGCTCCGGCCCGGGGACACGCTGGTTGTGTGGCGGCTGGACCGGCTCGGCCGGTCCATCCGGCATCTGATTGACCAGCTGGCCGATCTCCAGGGGCGTGGCATCGGTTTCCGGTCCCTGCAGGAGGCGATCGATACAACATCATCAGGCGGACGTCTCGTCTTCCACGTGTTCGCAGCCCTTGCCGAATTTGAACGGGATCTGATCCGTGAGCGCACCAACGCCGGGCTTCAGGCAGCGCGGGCGCGCGGGCGCGTTGGAGGCCGGCCTCCGCTGCTGACGAAGGACAAGCTCCGGACCGCCCGCCGGATGTATGAGCAGAAGGACATGACGGTCGAAAAGATCGGTGAGGTCCTCGGCGTCAGCCGGACCACTGTGTATCGGGCGCTCCGGCGCGAACCGGTCCCTGCTGCGCCGCGGCGGCGTTCAACGGCAACACATAAGACAGTCCGGTGACGGCCGGAGGCAGTGGTACCCTCAGCGGTAACACTGCCTCCATGCCTGACCAGACGGCGTTGGTGCGCTGGCAGATCCTGCGCCGGCATATCGAGGACGGAGTGCCGCTGACGACCCTCGCGGCACACGAAGGCATCGGGCTTCGGACACTGCAGCGCTGGCACGCGGCCCACAAGCGCAACGGCATCGCCGGACTGGCTACAGCCAACCGTGGGACCACCCGACGCCGGAGCACCTCCGAGCTGGTCGCCCTCGTCGAAGGCCTGGCTTTGGTGAAACCGCCCCTGTCTGTGGCTGCCGTCGCCCGCAAGGCCAACCGCGTCGCCGCCGACCACGACTGGTCGCCGCTCTCCTACAGTACGGTCCGCTCCATCACCATGGGCCTTGACCCCGGCATGAGAACACTCGCCCAACAGGGAACTGCCGTCTACCGGGACACCTACGAACTGGCCTGGCGGCACCGGGCCGAGCGCCCCAACGCCATCTGGCAGGCAGACCACACCGAACTGGACATCCTCGTCCTGGATGCAAACCTGAAACCCGGGCGCCCGTGGCTCACCACGATCATGGACGACTACTCCCGCGCGATCTGCGGCTACATGCTCTTCCTCGGGGCACCGTCTGCCCTGAACACCGCACTGGCGCTGCGGCAGGGGATCTGGCCCAAAGCCGGCGCAGGGTGGCCGATGTGCGGGATACCCGACGTCCTCTACGTCGACCACGGGTCAGACTTCACCAGTCACCACCTGGCCCAGACCGCGAAGGACCTGCACTTCGAAATCACCTACTCAACGGTCGCCAGACCCCAAGGCCGGGGAAAGATCGAACGGTTCTACGGCACCGTTAATACGGAGCTGCTGGCCGAACTGCCCGGACATTTGGCCCGTGGCCACCCGCGACCGGCACCAGTACTGACACTCAAAGAGCTGGACACGGCCATCGGCCGCTTCATCACGGAGGACTACCACCAGCGGGAGCACAACGAGATCAGGGCCACCCCGCACCACGCCTGGGTAGGTGACGGCTGGCTGCCCCGGCTCCCGGCAACCATGGACGAATTGAACCTTTTGTTGCTGACCGTGGCAAAACCCCGCATCGTCCACCGCGACGGCGTGCACTTCCAGGGACTCAGATACGTCTCGCCCCTGTTGGCCGCCTACGTCCGCGAACCAGTCATTGTCCGCTACGACCCGCGGGACATCACCGAGATCCGCGTCTTCCACAAGAATCAGTTCATCTGCAAGGCCGTGGACCCCGACCACGAAACCTCCACCCTGACGCTCAAGGACATCCAGGCCGCACGATCGGCCCGCCGCCGGGAACTGCGCGGACAAATCAACCAACGCATCGCCGTCGTCGCCAGGCGCCTGCCCGACCTGGCATCAGCGAAACCGGCTCCCGACCCGGACCCTGCCGATCAACCCAAAAAGCGCCCGAAGCTCCGCACCTATCTGGAGGACGACCGATGACAACACAAAGCTTCATTGCCACCAAAGAGCACCGCCGGTTCGCGGAGTTCGCCGACGCGGTGCGCCGCCAGCACACCATCGGCATCTGCTACGGCCAGGCCGGCATCGGAAAGACCCTCTCCGCCAAGCGCTACGCCAACTGGCACAAGGCAGAGAACCTCCTGGAACAGTGGGGTCCCCGGGACGACTCCGACTACCAGATCTACGCGGCCCTGGCCCGGGCACGCAGCGTCTTCTACACCCCGGCCGTGCTCACCTCACCCAAACAGATCCACGCCGACCTCGAGCACATCAGCACCCGCGTCTCGATCTGCGTGGACCAGCACCTGGAAAAAATCGGCAAGAAGACAGGACCGCACACCCGCACCGCTAAGCATGTAGAGCTGCTCATCATTGACGAATCCGAGCGCCTCAACGCCACTTCCCTAGAACTGCTGCGCGACCGCTACGATCGCGACAGCATAGCCCTGATCCTCATCGGCATGCCCGGCATCGAAAAATGGTTCAGCCGCTACGCACAGCTCTACAGCAGGGTCGGCTTCGCCCACGAATACCGCCCACTCGCACAGGAAGAACTGAATTTCGTCCTGGAACGCCGATGGCACAAACTCGGCCAAACCCTGAACCCGGAAGACTTCACCGATGCCCAGGCCATCGCCACCGTTGCCCGGATCACCCGAGGCAACTTCCGCCTCATCGACCGGCTCTTCACCCAAATCGAGCGAATCATGAAAATCAACGAACTCAGCACCATCACCGACGACGTCATTGAAGCCGCACGCTCAACCCTCGTCATCGGGATCAGTTAGAACCGCCAAACCGAGCTGTGAAAAAACCGCCATTCCGAACTAACAGTCACAGTCAGGCTACGGAGAATTTCCTGATCAGAAAATTGGGGGGCCCTGCGAATTATGGATTGAGCGCGTCGGGCTAGGCGGGCAAGCGTTGCTTCGATGGCTTTCGACTCTGAATACGACCTAGAAGACGAGGACTTTGTCCGCCTCGATGGTCCAGTCGGCGAGTTCGTTCATGGTGGAACGCCGGGCTTCCGGTATGAGAAGTTCGTCGGTGATGCCGCGGGCGTCCATGCAGGTGCTGCAGCATCCTATCTGCGCGCCGTGTCGGGCCGTGTCGGTCAGCATTCGGTCCAGTTTGTAGTAGCCGTCCGGGGTTTTCTGTCCGGCCATGGCGGCGGTGACGCCGTCGCCCATGAGGAAGATCTGCAGGGAAGCGTTGTCACGCTGGGCGAGGGTTTTGGCGAGCCGCAGCGCGTTGTAGGTGGCGTCCTGGCCGTAGGCGGCACCGTTGATGATCATCAGGATCTTCATGGGGAGACTTTTCCGTTCTTCGGATATCTGTACCGCATGGCAGGGATGGCTTCGGGTTGTTTCGCCGCCGGTCTCAGGCTGCCCGGCCTGTTGCCATCGGCAGTCCGCGGAGTCTCCATTCCAGCATTCCTTCGTTCAGCCGTGAGGCGCTGCGGCCGGCGGAACGCAGCAGGTCTACCGCCTCATAGGCCAGGACGCAGTAGGCGCCGCGGCAGTAGGCGACGATTTCGCTGTCCTCGGGCAGTTCGGAGAGCCTGTCGCGGAGTTGTTCGAGCGGGATGGAGAGGGCTCCGGGGATGTGGGCGGCGTCATATTCCTCGTCGGGGCGCACATCGAGTATTGTCACCGTTCCTGCTCCGGCGCGGGTCAGGAGGTCTTCGCGCGTGACTTCCTCGTCGTTGGCCCGTGCGCCTTCCAGCCCGAGGTAGGCGATGCGTTTGGATTCGACGTCGGTCACGTGTTCCTGTGCAACTGACCGGAGCAGGCTGTAGAGCCGGAGGACGTCGGGGCCGGCGAGGTCGTAGTGGATCCGGTTGCCGTCCCGCCGGGTGGTCACCAGTCCGGCCTGGCGCAGGGTCTGCAGGTGCGCCGAGGCCGTGCTCAGGCCCAGCCCGGCGGCGGCGGCCAGGGTTTCCACGCTCCGCTCCCCCTGGCTGAGCAGGTCCAGCAGCTCCAGCCGCTTGCCGTTGGCCAGGGCCTTGCCTACCCGGGCGAACTCTTCGAAGAGTTCAGATTTCCTGGTCTTGTCTCCCACTTGCTCCTCCAAAGATCCATGTAATACTGGAACAAATACTATTCCATGTATATCTGGAATACCACTCTACCGCCGGAGCTCGCCCCGGTGCGGAAGGAATGAGAACCATGGGCCCCTTGAAGCTGATCCCCGTCGTGGACGAGGGACTGGGCAACTCCACGTACCTGCTCGACCTCGGTGAGGGCCGCGCTCTCGTTATGGATCCGGAGCGTGATCTGCGGCAGGTCCGTGCCGAAGCGTCCCGACGCGGATTGAGCATCGCTTACGCGGTGGAAACCCACCTGCACGCCGATTTCATCTCCGGCGTCGCTGAACTTGCTGAGATTGACGGCGCCACCGTGTTGGCCCCCGAGGTCGGGCACCGCGGCTTCGTTCACACCGGGCTCACCGACGGGCAAAGCGTTGACATGGGCCGGTTCACCCTGCAGGCCCTGCACACCCCGGGGCACTCTCCCGAGCACCTGTCGTACCTGCTGCTTGAAGACGGGGATCTGGCCGGAATCTTCACGGGCGGGTCCCTGATGGTGGGCACCGCGGGTCGCACTGACCTGGTCAGTCCGGACATGACGGTACCCCTGGCCCGGGCACAGTACCGGTCCCTGCAGCGCCTGATGGATTTCCCTGACACCACCCCCGTCTGGCCCACCCACGGAGCCGGCTCCTTCTGCTCCGCCGGCGGCAGCGGTGACCGGGTCACTACCATCGGCGCCGAACGCGCCACCAACCCGCTGCTGCAGGTCGACGGCGAAGACGCCTTCGTCGATGCCCTGCTGGGAACGCTGGGGACCTTTCCCGAGTACTTCCTCCGGCTGGGGGAAATCAACAAGCGCGGCCCGGCCGTCCTGCACGAACAGCCCCGCCTCGCGCCCCTGTCCGCGGCTGCCGTTGCGGCACTCATCGCGGACGGTGCGCAGGTCATCGACGCCCGCCAGCCGGCAGACTACGGCGCCGGCCATGTCCCCGGCTCCCTCTCGATCCCTTTCCGTCCGGTCTTCGCCACCTGGCTCGGATGGCTCGCCACCCCGGACCGGCCCGTGGTCCTTGTCCGCTCCCCGGAACAGGACCCGACCGACATTGCTACCGCCGCCGCAAAGGTCGGATTCGACACCCTTGCCGGGGAACTGGAAGGCGGCTACCCCGCCTGGACCCAGGCACACACCGGCACGGAAGAAGTGGCCCTGCTCGAGCCCGGGCAAATGATCGAACGCCTGCAGGCCGGGGAAACAGTCCTCGACATCCGCCAGTCCGGTGAATACGCGGCAGGGCACGTCCCGGGCGCGGTCAACATCGAACTCGGCTACCTCGCCGACAACATCGCCGCTGTACCGGCCGGGCCGGTCATCGTCATGTGCGGCCATGGCGAACGCGCCATGGGCGGGGCGAGCATCCTCGCCGGATCGGGCCGCACCGGCATCGCAGTATTCAACGGCGGACCCGCCGACTGGGCGGCCGCAACCGGCAACAACGTCGAAACCGGTACGGATCCGGCGGCGGCCAAATGAGCAACCACAGCACCACCACCGGAAAACCAGGCAGCACCGGCATCACGCTGGGCCTGCGGCAGAACCTGGCCCAGTTCATGCTCCTCGTCGCCGTCAACGCCCTGGTCGGCGGTACCCTGGGCCAGGAACGCACCGTCCTGCCGCTGCTGGCCGGAGAGGTCTTCCACCTCGACCTCTACACGTCCGCGCTGACCTACATCCTGGCTTTCGGCCTGGCCAAGGCCGCCACCAATTACTTCGCCGGCACCCTCTCAGACCGCTACGGCCGCAAACCTGTGCTGGTCGCCGGCTGGGTCATCGCCCTGCCCGTCCCGCTGATGCTGATTTTCGGGCCGGACTGGGGTTGGATTGTCGCCGCCAACGTTGTCCTGGGCATCAGCCAGGGCCTCACCTGGTCCACCACCGTCATGATGAAAATGGACCTCGTCGGCCCGGAGCGCCGCGGCTTCGCCATGGGCCTGAACGAAGCGGCCGGCTACCTCGGTGTGGCCGGCACCGCCCTGGCCACCGGCTACATCGCCGCCACCTACGGGCTGCGGCCCGGACCTTTCCTGCTCGGTGCCGCCTACATCGCCCTCGGTCTCGGCCTCTCGGTCTTCGCCGTGAAGGAAACCCGGGGCCACGCGAAGCTTGAATCCGCCAACCATACGTCCGCGCACGCCGGCGCCCACGGTGAACTGAGCAACCGGGAAATCTTCACCCTCACCAGCTTCCGGGACAAGTCCCTCTCCTCGGTCAGCCAGGCCGGCATGGTCAACAACCTCAACGACGGCCTCGCCTGGGGACTCTTCCCCGTCCTCTTCGCCGCCGCCGGACTGACCATCGAAAAGATCGGCATCCTCGCCGCCGTCTACCCCGCCGTCTGGGGCGCCGCCCAACTCGTCACCGGAGCAATGTCGGACAAATACGGCCGGAAATGGCTGATCGTCGGCGGCATGCTTCTCCAGGCCGCCGCCCTGGCGATGATCGCCGTGGGCCAGGATTTCGGGATCTGGCTGACCGCCGCCGTCCTCCTGGGTCTCGGTACGGCCATGGTCTATCCCACGCTGCTCGCGGCCATCGGCGACGTCGCGCACCCGGAGTGGCGTGCCCGCTCGGTTGGCATCTACCGTCTGTGGCGCGACGGCGGCTTCGCTGTCGGCGCGCTGCTTTCCGGGGTCATCGCCGACGCATACGGCATTCCGGCCGCCGTCGGCGTCGTCGCAGGACTCACAGCCCTGTCGGGTCTTCTGGTGGCCGTCCGCATGCGCGGCACCGACCACCACCCCGCCGCCTGAGACCATGACCCCGCGTTTCCCGCGCTGAAACGCCACAGACCAGAGTCTGACGGCAAGGCACACTGCGCAGTGGAGCGGTGTGACTGTTGACCATATATATGGCGGCATATATGGCGGCGTTTTCTCGAAGATGAGCAGCAGGCAATGACCGAACGGCTTGCCGGCACCGGTCACGGGGATTGCATTGCAGTGGCACCGGTGAGAGGCCCGTCCTTTTGTTCGCTATCCCTGGACGTGACTTGCCGCACCCGCAGCGCGGTCCCGGAGCACGCAGAACAGCCCTTCCCCGGCACCGGGCCGCACCACGGGTGAGCCGTCGGGACCGACGAGGACCTGCCGGGAGTCCTCCGGGGTGAAACCTGCCCCGCGCAGCAGGGCCTCCAGCTCGCGCGCGGTCATCAGGTGGGCATGGGAGTAGTACGGATCCTCGGCCTGGCGCGCCGCCAGTTCCTGGCCGGCCGGTCCGGCCCGGTTGAGATAGGCCACCAGAACGGCCCCGCCTCCGACGGTGACGCGGCGGGCTTCGCGCAGGGCACGGGCGGGGTCATTGACGAAGCACAGCGAGGTCAGGAAAGCAGTGTAGGCGAAGCGTCCGTTGTCGAAGGGCAGGTCCTCGGCCACCCCGGGCACGACGTCGATTCCACGGGCCCGGGCGAGCTGGGCCATCCGGGGAGCAGGCTCCAGGCCACGGCTGATGCCCAGCGGGGCGGCGAAGCGTCCGGTGCCCACGCCGATCTCAAGGCCTTCGGATCCGGTCCCTGCGGCTGCTTGGACAGGGGCGAGCAGCTCGGCAACCGCGGTGAGCTCGGCACGGTAGAGGGCCGCATGCTCGTCGAACCACTGGTCGTACTGCTCGGCACGGGCGTTGAAGGCGGCAGCAACCGTGTTCTCGGCAGGGGGCAGGGTAGTCATATGTTCAGGTGAATATTGGCTTCTGTGGGCTCCACCTGTGGCGCGGATGAGCGCCATCGTCCGGTAGCGCGACTGGCGTGGTTGAGCACCACCGTTGGTGTGGTTGAGCACCACCTGAAAAGCTCCTTCCACCATGTGACGGACACATGGTGGAAGGAGTACCGGTAATGGTACGGAAGATCAAAGCGAAGCTGGTGTTGCAGCTGCGAAATCAAAGCCTGTCGCGAAGAGCAATTGAGTCCGCTCATGTTATGCCGACGTTGTGATTATGCCGATGTTGGTCTGCGATCCCAGGTTCCAGGCGGTGGACGGGGTGAAAAGGTCGGCATAATCACAGCATCGCGAGGAAGGCCAGGACGGTGTCGGGGGGCTGGTAGCGCACCGTAGCCGCGATGCCGGGTGGGGTGACTTTCGCGATCGCTTCCTCCTTCACGGTCATGTCGGCGTGGAGGTAGATGTTTGTCGTGAAGATCTGTTCGTGGCCGAGCCAGAGAGCGATGACGGTGGTATCGACGCCGGCGTGCAGCAGCCGCATCGCGGCGGTGTGGCGCAGCGTATGCATGGTCACGTGTTTTCCGACCAGCGAGGGGCAGGACGTTGCAGCCGTGGTGATGGTGTGGTGGATGCGGTGCTCGATCGCGTCACGGCTGAGACGTCGGCCAGTGCTGGTGGTGAACAGCGCGGCATCGGCGGGGCCACTGTGTTCGACGATCCATTCATTCATGACGGTGACGGTGGCTGGCAGCAGCGGTGTGCGGCGTTCTTTGCGGCCCTTGCCGAGGCAGTGGACGTGCGCGCCGACACCGGTGTGGACGTCTGCGATGGTGAGCCCGATGATCTCGCTGATGCGCAGTCCGGTCTGGATCGCCAGGGTGAACATTGCATGGTCGCGGCGGCCGGTGCGGGTGTCTTGGTCGCAGGCGCGCAGCAGTGCATCGGCTTCGCTGGGGTCAAGCCAGGTGACGATGTTGCGGTGCATTCTCGCGGTCGGGATCGCCAGGACGCGTTGGATCACTTCGGCATGCTCGTGGTGGCGCAATGCGGCGTAACCGAACAAGGAGTGAATCGCGGCTAGGCGGGCGTTGCGGGTGCGGAGGCTGTTGCCCCGAACTTCCTCCAGATAGTGGAGGAACCCGGTGATGGTGTCGGCATCAAGATCGCTGATTTCCACCAGTGAGGGCGTCTTGTCTTTCAGATCGCAGACGTAGCCGAGAAGCAACGTGAACGTATCGCGGTAGGCCGCGATTGTGTTGCCGCTGGCCTGGCGCTGGGTGACCAGCCGGTCGGTGAAGAACGCTTGCAGCAGCGGGGCGAGACTGCTCATGATTCTGCCTGTTCCCGGGTGTTCGCGGCATCAAGGCGGGCGGCAGCGTGAGCGAGCAGTTCGGGAACGGCGCTCAGATACCAGTAGGTATTCGCCGGATCGGAATGGCCCAGATAGATCGACAGGGCGGGCATCTTCGCGGCAACATCGGCCCCGTCGCGATACCAGCCCAGCAGCGTGTTCACCGCGAACGTATGCCGCAGGTCGTGCATCCGTGGCTGCCGCGCCGCAGTGCGTAGTCCTGCGGCAGTAGAAGCGTGCACCCAGTTATCGCGAACAGTTGCGTATTTCAACCGTTCGCCGTCTGCGTCGGTGAAGAACGCTGGCCTGCGACCGTGGTGCTGGTCATCGCGCCAGTGAGCATAGCGTTCGAGTGCGGCAGTGGCGGTCGGGTGGAGCGGAACCAGCCGTGGGTCGCGCCCCTTTCCCCGACTGATCAGCAGCACTCCGGCATCCAAATCGGCGCTGTCCCTGTCCAGTGCGAGGGCCTCCCCGACCCGTAGTCCTGTGGCCGCCAGCAGCGCGAACAACACCGGGTAAGTCTGCGCCCGACTCCTGCCCTCCAGGGTGGCGGCTGCGCGGATCACCGCCGTGATTTCAGCGGAACAATATATGTAGGGACCCTGACGATGCACGGGGCCGGCGAAGATCCCGCGGGGCGGAACCTCGTGGATCGGGTTCAGGGCGTGCATGTAGTCGGCGAACCCACGGACGGCGGTCATCCGACTCGACGCCCGGGTCCTCGGCGCGGCCGTCACCCCGGCCGGCGGGAGACTGCACCAAGTGATTGCCTCGGTGACGGTGATAACCTCGATGCCCGCGGCCGTGAGGTGTGTGGCGAACTGGTGCAGCAGGTGTTCAGGCCAGGTAAGGCGGGCGCCGAGCTGGCGGCGCAGGCGCAGATAATCGGTGACTTTCTCGTTCCAGGTCATGACAGTTCACCCCCGGCCGGCCAGGGCCGGGCCAGCTCTCGTAACCGGATCCCGTCCACCCGGGCGTAGTTCGCCGTCGTCGCGGGATCCTCGTGGCGGAGTACTTGCCCGATCGCGGCCAACGGCACTTCGGCGGCAACCATCGCCTCGGCCAAACTGTGGCGCAGCTGGTGGGGCCCGAATGTCTCCAAATCCGCGCGGGTGCAGGCACGGGTCACGATCGCCCAAACCCCCGGAGAGCTTAGCCGTCGTCGCGGAGCACGGATGGTGCAGAACACTTCCCGCAAGTCCGCATCGGCCGGACGGGCATGCATCAGATAGTCCACCACCGCGGCGCCGACCTCGGCTGGCAGCGGAAGGCACTCGAGTTTGGCGCCCTTGCCGCGGATGAGGACCTCGCCGTGGCGCCAGTGAATGTCTTCCAGCTGCATTCCGGCCACTTCCCCGGCGCGGAGGCCGAGCCGGGCTAGCAGGAGGATTACCGCATATTCGCGCCGCCCCGCAGCTGTGGTCCGGTCACAGCCCTGCAGGAGGGTGTCGATCTGTTCCGCGCTGGCGCCCAGCGGAAGAAGGGAGGGCAACGGTTCCCGAATCACCAGCGTCGCTCCGGTCAGATCACGGTCGAGCTCGCCGGTGATGAAACAGAACCGCAGAAAGGCCCGCAGCGCATAGCCGAACTTTTTCACCGACGCAGGTGCCCGCCCCACTCCCTCCTCCAGCAACGCGCGCGTGACGTCGGCACCGCTCAACCCGGCGAACCCCTCGGACGGACAATGTGTCTTCAGGAACCGCCGGACCCGCACCACATAAGCTGACGTGGTGCGCGCCCCGATACGACGCTCCGTCAGAAGGTAGCGCTCGAACCGGACCAGCACCGCCGGATCCTCCGGCGGCCGGGGTGGAGACGCTGCCTCCGCGGTGATCATCCCTGACTCAGCCAGCCAGCCCAGCAACGGGCGCAGCGCCTTGCGGGTGAACAACGCGGTATGTGTCGCTTTGCGTTCGGCGAGGAATGCATCGACCTGCACCACCGTCAGATCGCCAAGGCGCATGCTTCCCGCCTCGAGCCACCGGCTCAGATGTGCCAGCAGATGGAACTGATTCACAATCGATGCCGGGGTGAATCCCAGCCGCAATAGTTCGGCCTTGAATCCCTCGGCGTGTTTCTGCAGCGGACCGTGGATCTGGACCCGGTCCGCTCGTGTTGTCGCTGTCATCGTGTGCTCCTTGTCTGCCCAATAGTTGAGAAGACAAGCCGATCACCACAGCGTGATTATGCCGACCTTTTCACCCCGTCCACCGCCTGGAACCTGGGATCGCAGACCAACATCGGCATAATCACAACGTCGGCATAACAGGTATTATGCCGACGTCGGCATAAGACGTGGGATATCCCGGCACAGCATTCAGGCGGTCCTCGATGCGGCGGAGCTGGCAGGTCTCGGTTGGGATGACGTCGCCGAGCTGTCGGAGGCCGAGGTGTATGCGGCGTTGTTTCCCGGCCGCGGCGTCCGCGAGAGTGTCTTTGCGCAGCCGGACTGGGCCCGGGTGCACACCGAGCTGGCCCGGGTGGGGGTGACGTTGAAGCTGCTGCACCAGGAGTATCTCGACGCGTCTTCTCGCGCAGGGCAGGCGGTGATGAGTTATGACCGGTTCTGCCGGCTCTACGGCGGGTACGCCGCCGTGACCGGGGCGTCGTCCCGGGTCGGGCACAAGGCCGGCCGCAGCATCGAGGTCGACTGGTCCGGGCCCACGATGCAGCTGCTGGATCCGACCACGGGTGAGATCTCGAAGGTGTATTTGTTCGTCGCCTGCCTGCCTTTCAGCCGGTATGCGTTCGTGGAAGCGAGCCTGGATATGCGGCAGGAGTCGTGGCTGCGCGCCCATGCGGCGATGTTCGCCTTCTTCGGCGGCACCGTCCCGCGCCTGGTGCCCGACAACCTGAAGACCGGGGTGATCTCCCACCCCCGCGAGGGAGAGATCGTTCTCAACGACGCCTACCGCGAGATGGCGGCGCACTACTCGGCCGCCGTGCTGCCGGGCAGAGTCCGGGCTCCGAAAGACAAGGCGAGCGTCGAGAACACGGTCTCCCACGTCGCGACCTGGGTCATCGCAGGGCTCAGGCACGAGCAGTTCACGTCCCTGGCGCAGCTGCGCACCCGGGTCTATGAGCAGATCGATGCCTATAACCGGCAACCGTTCCAGAAACGCCCCGGGTCCCGGCTGAGCGTCTTCACCACCGAGGAACTGCCGCTCATGCAACCGCTGCCGGCAGCCCCGTTCGAGATCAGCACGTGGTCCTACCGGCGCAAGGTGAACAAGAACGCTCACGTGGTCTGGGCGAAGAACTTCTACTCCGTCCCCTTCAGCCACATCGGCTCTCTCGTTGACCTTCGCCTCACGGACACCATGCTGGAGGTCTATCGGGCTGATGAGCGCCTGACCAGCCACCTGCTGCTGCCGGCAAGCACGGCGAATCAGTATCAGACGAACGCCGCGGACCTGCCCGAGGGACGCAGTTGGCAGGCCTGGGACCGGCCCCGGATTGACGACTGGGCTGCCCGGATGGGCCCGGCCACGGTGACGGTGATCGGCAAAATCTTCGAAGCAGCCTCCATCGAGGAGGCCGGCTACGACCCCGCCCTGGCGGTCCTGCGTCTGTCTCGTAAGTTCTCACCAGCCCGGGTCGAAGCCGCATGCCAACTCGCGCTGCGCGGGCCGATACGATCGCCCCGCTACGCCCACCTGAGACCGATCCTCGATACCGGGCAGGACAAAACCGGCCACGTCTCGGAGGAGCCTGAGGGCCATGATGGCGGATACGTCCGCGGCAGCGCCTACTACGCCAGAGGGACCCGTTGAACCGCCTGGACGGGGAGACCAAACGCAAGCTCCGGGAGATGAACGCGAGCGAGCTGCTCGAGGCGATCGACACCCAGGACGAGACGCTCTCGATCAGCCCGTCGTTCGAAGAGCGGGTGAGGTTGGTCGTCGATGACGCCTACTCCACCTTCATGCACTCCAAGGTCGCCGGGTGATCCGACGGGCGGGGCTGCGCTACCCGAACGCTGACCTGCGCCGCATCGACCTGCTCGACGAGCGCGGCCTGAACCGGCCGTTGCTGACCCAGCTCGGCACCTGCTCATTCGTGACCCGGCAGCAGAACGTCGTCTTCCAGGGGTTCACCGGGTCAGGGAAGTCGTATCTGGGATGCGCGATCGCCAAACGCGCCTGCGAGCACCGCATCCGCGCCCACTACGTCCGCATGCCCGACCTCGAGGAAGCCTGGGTCGCCGCTCAAGACACCCCCGGCGGGGCCGGGAAGTTCCTCCGCAAATACGCCGCGTTCACGCTGCTCGTCATTGACGAGTGGTTGCTGGACCGGCCGACAGAGTCGATGCGCACCATGCTGCTGGAGCTGATGGAGCGCCGTTACGGCGAAACGTCCACGGTATTCTGCACCCAGTACTCGCAGAAGGACTGGCACCAGCGCCTCGGCTCCGGTGTTCATGCGGACGCGATCATGGACCGGATCATCCACAACACGATCTGGGTTGAGACGGGCACCTACAACATGAGGGAGCACACCGCGATGGCCAGCGCGTAATCGATGACGGAGAGCGTCAGTGGCTCCCAGCCACACCACCACTGGCGCTCTCCCGCACGATCGGTGGTGCTGAACCGCACGATTGGGTGGTGCTCAAAGCCTCAAATACTCATTCAGGATGACGGACATGCCCCAGCGTTCACAGAGGCCCGGCAGATGTCTCGCCCCGCAGGTTCAGTCGTGGGAGGCGGACGGGGCCGACTAACGGGTGGGTTCCCCCAAGCGGGCGTCAGGCCACTGACCGCTAACCACCTGAGACGAGAATGTTTTCGGTGACCTTGGTCCACCCTTCCGATTCCAGCTTGCGGGTGTCGGAGCCGTCTGTGATCAGCATGGTGGCCGATGCACTGCCCACGCTGGAGACCTCGACGATCCGGCCGGTCGTGTTCAGGGTGCTGCAGCCGGCCATCCAGCGGGGATCTTCATCTGGTGGGACGACGACCACGCAGGCCACCGTGGCATCGTCATTTTCGGCGGCAAAGTACCTGACACCATCCCGGGTGGCGAGCAGGCGGGCGCTGTCCGCCTTCACATCCTGTTGGAAGGTGATGCCTGGCGGCAGCTTGTCTTCCGGCGTCGCGGCACGGTCCAAGGCCTTTAGCCCGGCTTGGCCGGAGCAGCCGCCCAGCAGCAGTGCTGCGCCGACCACGGCGGTAATAACCGGAAATGGATGACGTGTCATGTCGCTGCCCCCAAGCTATCGATTCCATGACGGTACACGAAGACCACGACCAAGGGACTTACGAGCACTGACGGTGTCCACATGGTTCGTTAGGGGATCCCCTAACGGATCGTGCCGCCGAGGCTTCGGCTAGGAACGCTCCACACGGTCTGCAACGATGAAGAATTCATCCTGCTGCGCCTCGTGCCAGGTGAGCCTTACGGCTTCGCCTGGGACAAGCTCAAGAAACTCATTAGTCCTCTGGACGATGCAAGAGAAATGGGCGAAGCATTCTGCGGCCACACCTTCTATTTGGATGGATCCCCACCCTTCTTCGCTGTGCCAGGTCTTCACGGTTCCCTTGCTCCAAGGTTCATACATGTCACCGATGATAGCCACCTCGTGCCATTGGCTACTTTGTGCCCATTAGGAGGGACGTTCAGCGGTAGTGCCCATTAGCGTGGTGTAACGGCCCGGCCCCGGGCGTGTTGTTCCCGAACGTGAGGAGGCCATTCCTTCCAATGGTCGCCCGAGAGCCAACGTTGTCTTCCCGCGCGCGGTCGATTGGCCCGTCTCGTGCCGCCACCGATAACATGCGTCGACGTTAATCCCGAGTTCGGCCGCTACAGCCCGAATAGTTCCCCCTCGATCCAGCCGGCAAGAAATGTTTGCTTTCTCTTCTGCCGAGTACTGTCGATTCGGTTTTCTCGAAGTTGATGCTGGCGACATCGCTGAGACCCCTCAGAGCAAGGGGTGTTGCACTGATTCCTTGAACCCAAGCCTGTCCGAGCGTCCCCTGCCACTGCAAGATCGAACCTTGGGCGGCCCCGGCGCCCCACCCCGGCGCCCATGAGGCCATGGCGGCAAAGCCCACCAGTTCCTACGACTCGCCCTCCGAGGCAGACCCCCCGCTCCGACTGGCCAGGCTCAGCGAGCTCATCGTCTGCTCCGGATCAGTGGCGATGTCATGCCGTTCCCCCCGCACTCCTGCATGAACAGGTATCAGAGCGGAAATTCCGGACCGGCCGCAGCCCAAGGTCCATCTACAGAATAATCAGCAAGTCATGTTGTACGCGGCCCTGGCGGCAATGAAGTGGTGAACGCGAAAACCCGACGGAAGGACGAACGAGGATGAACATCCAGAAAAGACCCCACAGGGCGGTACCCGGTCCGCCGTAGGCAGCCACTCCCCCACACAACCGAATAGGCCGTTTCCGGGACCCCACACACCCGGAACATCAGATCAGGGCCGAGAGTGTGGACACTGTCCACACGAAAAATGCACTAAAAAGCCCCTGACCTGCGGAAACACTGTGCCCGAGGTGGGACTCGAACCGGACTCCGGGCCTTGCAAAACCGCCACTCCCCCGAAAACCTCCGCAATCCGGCCCAGTCCGGCACCAGTACAACCCGATCCGAAGCCTAGGGTGTGCACATTGTGCACGCCCTCTTCTTTGACCAATTTGATGCAACAACCAGAAAAAGGGCCGGAGCCCTGCCGGCATGGAGAAGCCGGTCTGCTCCGCGCCGTCATTCCGCCCTGTGTCACCCACATGCCCGAGCCCTGGCCGGGGCTCGGCCTCGACCGGCACCAACATCCGGTCAAGCGGAAGACGGGGAATCAACGAGCGCCATGGTGTTGCACCTCCTTCGGACATCTCATGGCGGAAAGAATAGAACCGCGTATGACCAGAACCCTCTGCACGGGAGCACGGCCGAACCCATCGAGTTCCCAGAACGACGAAAGGCCGGTTATCAGCGTTCCAATACACGGTCGTCTAATGAGAGAATCGCGCATCTGGTCCCGTTTTCTTCGGTCCGCATTCGGTGCCGCAGGTGGCAGCGGCGATGACAACGACCAGGCCAGGAACAACGGCGCAGCTGGCCAGGTCAGCGGCTGCCGGTGACTTCTGCGCCCGCCTCAGGGCTGGCCGCCCGGCGGGTGGCTGGCATGTTCGTCAGTACAGAGCCATCTGTCGGTCGGGTCAGGCGACTTGTAGGCCTTGCCCGAGAACGGCGGCAGCTCCCACCTCGCTGTCCAGCAGGGGCGGACCACAGTTTTGTATTTTAGGCGCGGGACCTGCCGCGAACGAAGTGGAGGATCACGACGACCACGGCGATAACCAAAAGTATGTGAATTAACCCGCCACCGATGTTGCCGAGCAGGCCGAGAAGCCAGAGAACTGCGATAATGATGGCTATCCAGAGCAGCATGAGAGTCTCCTTTAATTCCCGCACGGTAATCGTGTGGTGAGTATCACCATATGTCAGTACTGGTGTAGGTGGAAATAGCAGAAAGATAAGGCGTAGGTCACGAGCCGGTCGGCCTCCTGGAACTATGCTGCGTCGGGCATGCGGCCTCGCCCTTCGCGGAAGTTCAACTGGTCAGACTGTCCCGTAAAACGGTCGTCCACGGGCGATCGCTCCCACGTCGGCCTACGGGGCCGTGCGACAGGAGAAGATCAGGTGGAGAACTCCGGATGGGGAAGGGGTCGCTTCGATGTCGAAGCGTTGTTCGAGTCCTTCGAGTCCATCCCAGAGCCGTTCGCCCCGGCCCAGGACGATCGGCACGAGGACGATGTGCATGTGGTCGATCAGATCGGCCTCAAGGAACTGCCGAACCGTGCCGACCCCGCCGCCGATCCGGACGTCGAGGTCGCCAGCCAGGGCACGGGCCCGCTCGAGCGCGGAGACGGGGTCGGCGTCCACGAAATGGAAGGTTGTTCCGCCTTCCATCTCCAGGACCGGCCGGGGATGGTGGGTCAGAACAACGACAGAGGTGTGGAAGACAGGGTTATCACCCCACCATCCCTTCCATGCCCCGTCCCCCCAGGCACCGCGTTTAGGGCCGAACTTGTTGCGCCCCATGATCTCCACACCGATCCCGGGCCCCCACATGCTGGCGAACGCCTCATCGACGCCGAAGGATCCCTCCGACTCCCCGTGGATGCCCATCTCGCGGAAGGTGCGCGTCTCAAAGGCCCACTCCATGAGCCGTGAGCCTGCGTGCCCGAACGGAGCGTCGAGTTGCTGGCCCTCGCCGGTACCGAAGCCGTCGAGGGAGACCGAGAAGTTATGCACGCGGACGAGGGACATGTCATCTCCTGAACTGCTTGCCGTTCGCAATCCAACGGACAGCAGCAAAAAAGGAAATAGGGAAAATGCTTGTGCTGCCCGAGCGCAGCGAGGCCCTACTGCGACCCTTGTATCGTCTGCACCGCACCCGGGGAAGAAGATCCGGACGCCTCATCCGAAAAAGAGGAATCGCCAGTCCTTGCGGGTGATAACAGCGTGCGGCGGTCTTCCAACGATTCTCAATGAGCCAGCCGAGAGGGGTATTCGGGGCGGGGAGGAATCCCGCGAATGTGGCCGGATCCTTCTCCTCGTCTCATCCGTGGAGGATGAGCTACCGGGCGAACGCCACAGCGGCAACCCAATGTGAAGTGCACTGATCAGGCCCGGGATCCGGCCGCCGGACGGCTCAGTCTCGTCGATTCACGGGAGTGCATCTGTCGGCCGGCCGACCGCTGGCCCGCTACCGCCTCCGAACCCCAGTTTGACCAGCAGCGTGGAAACGAGGCCACGTACCCTCGTCTCAGCCAGACCCAATGCCTCACTGATCTGCCGGTCGCTCAGACCCTTGCCAATCCGTGCCAGCACTTCCCTCTCCGCGCCGGTCAGGCTACCAAACCCCGGGTCTGCCGTCGCGTTGACGAACCACGCCCTCGCCCGCTCCACCACCTCAGTGCCCAGGAGCGATTCCCCCGTCGCGGCACGACGGATGGCCCGGGCCAGGTGGTGGCCGCGGACTTGCCGGAGCACATAACCTGCCGCGCCGGCAAGAACGACACTGCGCAGCACCTCGTCATCGACATAGCTGGTCATCATCAGGCACTGCAGATCCGAATCAACGGAGCGCACATACCGGCAGACTTCAATTCCGGTCCCGTCAGGCAGAGGTCCATCCAGCACCACCACGTCCGCGCCCGCTTCCACGATCCGGCGGCTGGCCTCGGCCGCTGACCAGCACTCACCGACCACCTCGAGGCCTTCCCCCTCGAGAAAGTCCCTCAGCCCTTCCCGGACGAGCTCGTGACTATCGACGACAAACACGCGCACCGACCCCGGGGCCCGTTCCCGGCCCACAGCGGCGTCCAAAGGCAAACCCATCGACAGACTCCTGTTGTTTGAGCGCCACCGACCCGCCACTTCGTGCAGGTCCCTCCCACCCGGGGGTCACCTACCAAAATCGTTCCAAACGGGAAGACCTGCTGCTAGGGCCAAAGGACCGCGACCGGCCAGAAAGAGCCGTGGTGACCGGCACGGGAGGTTCTGCGTCGCGGCTAAACCGGGTCTGGCCACCTGGATCCGGAACCAAGGCGTTGCGGGGTCTCCCTCGACAAAGGTCAGGAAAACGCTCTGTGCCGCCCGAGCGCAGCGAGGCCCTATCAGCCCCTTGCTGCCGCCAGTCATGCCAGCTTTCGGCCATTCGGGACAGAACACGGCACGGTGCGGTGGCACGGCGAAGAGACCGGGGCCACTGCTCGGCGCGCTTGAGGTCAGGTTGTGGGGGCGGTCCAGCATAGTCGGGTGCCGTGGCCGGGTGGGCTGTCGATGTTGAAGGTTCCGCCGAGGGATGCTGCGCGCTGTTCCATGTTGGCCAGGCCGCTGATTCGTTCAGGGTTTTGGAAGCCGCAGCCGTCGTCGGTGATGAGTAGCTCCACGTTGTCCTGGCTGGCTGTGAGGCTGATGCTGATGTTTTTCGCTCCGGAGTGTCTGATGGCGTTGCTGAGTCCCTCGGAGAGGACGCGCAGCAGGTGCAATGCCAGCTCCTCTGAGACGTTATCGTCCAGGGGCCCGATCAGCTGGACTGTTGGGGTGAAGCCGAGATCGCGTGCCCCGGCCTGGACGGCGCGCAGGGCCCGGTCGGTGAGCAGCCCCGCACCGCCTTCGCCGTCCTGGAGAGAGTAGATCGTGGCCCGGAGCTCACGGATCGTTGCATCCAGCTCGGAGGTGGCTGCGGCGATGCGTTCATGGGCGACGGCGTTGTCGGTGTACCGGCGCAGGCTCTGGATGCTCAGCCCTGCGGCGAACAGGCGCTGGATCACCAGATCATGGAGGTCTTTGGCGATTCTGTCCCGGTCTGCGAAGAGCAGGTGTTCTTCCCGGAGTTGGTTGGCCCGGACCAGGTCAAGGGCCAGTCCGATCCGGGAGCCGAACAGGGCGCTGGACTCTAGATCGGACTGGGGGTAGCCGTCGGCGCCCGCCGGCCGGCCCAGAATGAGCAGGCCGTTATTGGTCCGGGGTGGCCCAGGGCGGCGATAAGGACGGGGCCCATCTTCCCGGAGGCACCAAGACCGAAGAGCTGTCCGGAGTCCGGAACCACCGCCGTGTCCCCTGTCTCCAGTACGCCTGTGATGGCCGCGGAGACCGGGATTTCAAATCCGGCCGGCAGCGATTGCTCCCCCAGGGACGCCCGGCACCGGAGGACGCCGTCCGGGCCGGGAACCGCGATGACAGATAACGTGGAGCCCGAAACCGCCCCGGCGCGTTCGGCGACCAGATCGAGGTAGTCCGGGGCGCCCGGATGTGCCGCGGTGATCAGGTTGCCACTGATTTCCATGCTGGCCTCCAGCCAGCCCTGCCGACGGCGGCTGTCCTCGAACATGCCGGCGTTCTCGATGGCGATGCCGGCGGCCGCGGCCAGTGCTACGGTGAGTTCCTCGTCCTCCTCGGTGAAGTCCGCCCCGTCCTGCTTCTCCGTCAGATACAGGTTCCCGAAGACTGTGTCCCGGACCCTGACGGGGACGCCGAGAAACGTCTTCATGGGCGGGTGGTTGAGCGGGAATCCGGCCGCCGCGGGGTGCCCGCCCAGATCGTGCAGCCGCAACGGTTGCGGATCCCGGATCAGATGCCCGAGAACCCCCATTCCCGTGGGAGGCGCACCGATCATCCGGATGCCGTCCCCGTCGATGCCGACGGTGATGAAATGACTCAGCGCCTGGTCCCCGCCGATGATGCCCAGCGCCCCGTACCGGGCACCGATCAGTTCGCACGCCGACTGCACCAGCCGGTCCAGGACGGCCTCCAGGCTCAGATCCTCGGTGAGGGACACGACCGCAGCAAGCAGACCCCGCATCCGGTCCTGGGTACGGAGCAGCTCATCGGCCCGGCCCATGGACGCCCGCAGCAGATCCCCGGCCCGGCGCTTCATCGGATCACGCCACTTCAACGGGGTATTCCTTCGGCAGGGAGGACCCGAGGCCCCGACAACCCGCCGGGGTTTGGTGCTCCGGACAGGTCGGCGACATGGTCCAGCTCAGTCGCGGATGCGTCCTACACAGTCTGCAAGGCCAAGAGTGAGGAACGGGCCGGCAGGTCCTGGCCGGGCTGGCTTCGGGCCCCGCCGCGGGGACGGGGCGCGTTCATGGACCGGCCACCCGGCCGGATACCGAATGGCTTCGGAGCAAGGCGGCCTGTCTGGTCCGAGATGTGAGAGGTGGCAGCGCATTCCCGCAAGGCCTCAACACCTTTCACGGCGGCGGCAATATCCAGGTAGTCCGGTGAGAGGGCCAGCGCCGCTCCGGTCCCGTCCAGGATCCGTATGAGGATTCTGCCACCCTCGACTCGGACGAGTTCAAGCGTGCCGGCCCGGAAGGCGCCTGGGCCAGGGCGGCGCTTTGGCGGGCGGGCGCGCGCGGGGCGGCGGAACGAGGAGGGGAAGAATCAGGCATGGCAGCTCCACGATACAGTTCCATGGCCGCGTCTTGACCGTCTGCTGACTATACGCCCAGGGCCACGGACTTCTGTTCGCGAAAGGGACGCCAAGGAATGTTCCGCAAAGGGTCCCATCCAGTGTTTTGGCGCATGTGGTCTTCCCTGGGAACCGGTCTGTTCTCGACCAGCTCGAACCGATCATCGCCTCTGCTTACCGGTCCGGCCGGCATCCCTCGTTCGGCGATGAGGCCCCGTCTCTGCCCGCTTTGGAATCGAGCATCTCAGCAGGCTTCCCACACCCGCGCGCGATAGCGGAGCCGGCAGTCCTCGACCCGGGACAGCCTCAGTCGCTTCAGAACCTGTCAGCGGTCCGGGCGTGGGCAGAATCCTAGACAACATGGTGCCGCTCGCGGACGGAGATCTGCTGATGGCCCAGGGCAGTGAAGCCGCCACGGCCGGTCGATGCAAGATCAGCGTCAGGCCGGGTAACCGGATATGAAAAAGGCACACACGGGACCCCTTGCGTCGTATTCTGAGGCCATGACAAGTCCTTCCGATGAATCCACCGTCTCAGACCTTCAGGACCTCATCACGGAGTCCGGTACCGTCAGCGAGTTCCTGGACGAACTAGCGCTCTTCGCGGCCCGGACCATCAGCCCGGCCATCGGCCATCCGGTCGAGTGCGCCGTGGCGTTGCGGCGGCGCCGGCGCACCATCACGATCGCCGGAAGCAGCGAGGAAGCACGCGCCCTGGACCAGATCGAGCAGGCCCTCGGCAGCGGCCCCTGCATGCTGGCACTGGAAACCAACACCACGGTCCTGCTTAACGACGTTAACCGCGACCCGCGCTGGCCCGACTTCCAACGCGAACTCACGGCCCGTGGCTACCACGCCGTCCTCGGAATCCCGCTCGAGCTCGGCAAAGATTCCTGGGCCGCTCTTGACCTGTTCGCTCCGGCCGCCGGGGCCTTCACCCCGGCGTCCATCGCCATCGCCGAAAATTTCGCCAGGATCGCCGGCGACGCGTTGCGCCTGGCTGTCCGGATAGGAACCGCACAGCTCCTGGCCGAAGACCTCAAAGCCGCCATGATAAGCCGGTCAACGATTGACCTCGCCTGCGGAGCCATCATGGCCCAAAACCGCTGCAGCCAGGAAGCGGCCTTCGCCATCCTGACCCGGGCCTCAAACCACCGGAACCAGAAACTACAGGAAGTCGCCGAAGAACTGCTGCTCGGGCTCTCCGGCCACGTGCCGCCAGACACCCGGTTCGATGCCTGAACGACAATCCTGACTTCCCCGCACTTCCAAACGACACGCACCGCGTATCCCACGAGTCACCCTGAGCGAACGGGCTGCAGCGGACGCATAGAACCCGCAGCAATCTCAATGATGTTGTCAACGGATACTGGCGGGTGTCCCGGCCGGTTATGGCCGGGACACCCGGGGTGTTTCTAGTCCGTCCAGCCGGGGTAGGGCTTCCGGTCTTTGTGCGGCAGTTCGGCGGCGGTGGCGGGGAGGTTGTCCGGGCCGTCGGACTGGCCGGAGGCCCAGTGGAAGAACACCTCAACGGCGATCGCTTCGAAGCAGGCGTCCTGGGACCGGAACCGGTGCGTGGCGGTGTCACCTTCGACGCAGGTGCCGTAGCCGGACAGTCCCCCGTTCCCGTCCCGGGTGCGGGCGACGGCGAACATGATGTAGGGCCAGGTCCCGGCGTCCCAGCCCTCACTGCCCCAGTTCGGCAGCACCGACCAGGCCGTGCCGTCAAGGATGTCCATCCAGTCGTACCCGTCCCCGGCCCGGTCGTCGGCGGGCAGGGCCGGGGCGGCGACCGCTTCGGCGGTGTCGGTCGTGGCCGTGCGGGTCATGGTTCCTGTGCTCAAGGTGATGCTCCGTTTCACTCGGGCGGGGCGGGTGCCTGGATTACCGGCTTCCCTCTCCCCCACCGTGTTTTTGCCTGCTGGCGGGGCATCGCGTAGCTGTGCCCGACGGAGCCGGGGCAACCCGAAGGGCAGGCAGCGCAGGGGTTGGGTGAGGAAATAAGCGCAGCGCCGACACAAGGCAGCCGGTGCGCGGCCGTCCGCAGGACGGTTACAGCGGTGGAGCGGGTACGTATGATCCAACGGACAGCAGCAAAAAAGGAAGAGTGCTTGTGCTGTCCGAGCGCAGCGAGGCCCGTATCGGCCCTGGCTGTCGACTGTCATGCCAGCTTCCGGCCATCCCGGACAGAACACTGCAGTGCGCGGTGGCCCGATGAAGAGACGGTGGCCGCTGTGCGGGCGCAGTTGTAGCCTTATGGGAGACTGCGGGAATGCATGTCCTGCGATCAAGCAACGGCGTGAAATCCCCGCACTTCTGCGAAGTTCGGGGGGTCAGAGGGTGTGTTCTGATGGATGAAAACCCGCAGGAATTGACTCATGTTGCGTTCCTGCTCGCAGACCTCGAGGCCCATGAAGCCTGGTTGGCGTACTTCGCGTACGGGGGCAACCAGGGCCTGTTGGTCGTCGATGCATATCTGAACGGACTGATTCCGCTGCCGGCCCACGACTGTAACCTGCTGGCGTTGGTCCTCAATGAGCGCCTGAGTGACCTCCACCTGCCGCACCTTGCCTCCTACAGCGGCTAAGGACGCATCACCCAGCCTTCAGTCCCGCAACAACAGAACAGCAACAGAAGAGCGTATGTGGGCCCGTCGCGGAGCCTCCCCTTGGCCTTCTGTGTTTCGTCAACTTTAAGTCGGCCATTTCGGCGCTAAGAATCAGGCCAAGTGGGCGCGGTTTCCCGCCATTGCGGCGTTGGGCCGAGGGGTCGGCCTCCGAAGCGGGGGCCAGAATTGCCCATGTATCCATCTTCCCGCACCGGGAAAATCGTGGAGACAGACATTGGTGATGTTCCTGATTCTCGCCTACGAATCAGACGAAGTTGCTACGAGCTGCTGGGCTCACCAATGCTGACGCGTAGGGAGAAGATACAACCAGCACGTCGAAGACAGCAGAATCGGCGGCCACGACAGTGACAAAACGCTATTGGCCTGGTGCGGAATCTTTTCGGCCCGTAGCTAGCACGATCCTGCCAAGAATCGGCCCAGAGTCGGTCACCTGTGTTTTAGAAGGTCGAAATGTGGCCGGTACTGACCAGTAACAGCCCACTTGTGGGCGCTACGTGGTCCGTGTCTGTGGGGGCGGCCAGATCGTGGCCACCTATTTTCTGGCACAATCCGGCCCAATGCCGCCCAGGTTTCAGTCCGTAATATTTGCGTGGACTGTAGTGCCAACGGCGTTGTTCGCCTACCTTGAGAGTCCGGCTTAAGCAGATGGTCGGGCTGGGGTTATCGAATGGTCTCCTGTTGAAAGGCACCAAAATGAAAACCAGAAACGCCATCGCCGCTTGTGCTGAGCTGCTGCGGTGATTTCGGACAGCGGAATTAGTGGATTCTTCTACGCTGCCAAGGCTGGCTGTTGATAACCATAGTGGACTTCGTTGGGCCGCCGGTAACCCAGCGCGGAGTGACGGCGCCGGCTGTTGTAAAACCCCTCGATGTAGCGAATGACATCTCTCCGGGCTTGTGATTTAGTCGCGTAAACGGTCCGATAGACGCGCTCGTTTTTCAGGGCTGAGAAAAATGATTCGGCCATGCTGTTGTCCCAGCACACGCCGGTGCGTCCCATCGAGGAGCGCATGCCCAGGCTGGCCACCAGGGCCCTGAAATCAGTCGAGGTGTAGACGCTGCCCCGATCGGAGTGCCAGATCGCGGACGGCTCGATCCGGGTTGTCTCGGCGGCGTTCCTGAGTGCGTCGGCGACGAGCTCGGTGCGCATGTGATCGGCGATGGACCAGCCGACGACTTTCTTCGAGTAGCAGTCGATGACGGTGGCGAGGTAGACGAACCCTTGCCAGGTGTGGATGTACGTGATGTCTCCGACGAACTTCACCCCGGGGCGGTCGGCGGTGAAGTCCCGGTTGACGAGATCGGGCATGCCCTCGGCTGCCTCAGCGTCAGCCTCGGTGGTGATGCGGAACGGCCGTGGTTGACAGGCCACCAGGCCCTGGTGGCGCATGATCTGCCGCACCAGCTCTGGCGAGCACTCGGTCTGTTCCGCGGCGAGATCGGCGTGGATGCGCCGGTAGCCGTAGGTGCCCTCGGACTCCTCGAAGAAGTGCTGGATCCGCGCTGTCAGGGCCTGGCGGCGCCCCGAGGTGGCCGATTGCGGACGGGTGGCCCAGTGATAGAAACCGGACGTCGAGACGGCCAGCCAGCGGCACATTCTCACCACCGAATTCCGATTGGCGGGCTCAGCTTTTTGGGAATCGATGAATTCATACTTGCTCACTACCGCTGCTCCCGCGCGAAGTAAGCGCTGGCTTTTTTCAAGAAGGCAGTCTCCGCCCGCAGCTCTTGAACTTCACGCTCGAGCTCCTTCAGCCGGGCCCGTTCCGAGACCGTCAGATCCACCTCTGTCCCGCCGTTGGCCTCGCGGTACTTGACCAGCCAGTTGCGGAGCGTCTCGGGGCCGACACCGTACGCCGTGGCCACGTCCTTGATCGGCTTGGACGTGGTGATCACCTCGCGGCACAGCTCGTCCTTGAACTCCTGGGTAAATCGCTTACGTGATGCGGTCATGCTGATCTCTACTTTCGGTAGACCCCCATTTTAAGAGGGCCCACTGTCCGAGATCTCCGCGGCAGCCCATGCTGTAGTAGCCGCCTGCTCCATCAGTCTCGCGGCACCGGCGAGTGCAGCCCCCAAGGGAGCAGGCTGTCCTAAGGGCTTCCAAACGCTATCTGTGGAAGAAGTTCTTACGTATGCAACGCCAGGTTTCGAAGCGGCAATCGAGGCTGAGGACCGGAACAACGACGATCTCCTCTGTTTCAAGCTCCTGCCGCCTGCCGTTCCGCTCTTTGACCCCACCTTCTTCTACCAGGACAACGAGTTCCCGGTCCGGTAATACGAGGGCTAGTACGAAAATTGATCCCTATGCTCGGCTGAGTGTTTCAGCCCCTTCAGTTGGAGGGCATCGCCGAGACAGCGCACCTTAGAGAGGAAGCCGGCGGAACATTGCTCCGCCGGCTTCCTCATGTTGCCGAACCCCGATGCCGATACCGGCTACTCCGCAGCCGAGCCGGAATTTCCCGGCTGGGTCGTCGCCGCGCCGCTCGCCCATCATGCGTTGACGCCGGGGAGGCAGAGATCGTCGGAATCTGATTGAGGGCAACGTGGCCAGCTCCCACCGCCAAAACAGCGAGGACAGCGACGCCGGATACCCAAAAGCCAGATGCGGCGATGACGGGAAAAATGATGGCTGCGGCGGCGGGTTAACGGGTGGGAACGCCATGGCAGCAAAGCCCACCCATTCCTGCAACTCGCCCTCGAGGCCGGCCTGCCTACCACCTGGCCAGGCTCAGCGTCCTCATGGTCTGTTCCGGATCAGTTGCCATGTCATGCCGTTCCCCCCGCATTCCTGCATAAACAGGTGTCAGAGCGGAAATTCCGGACCGGCCGCAACCCTGGGTCGATCTAAAAATAATCAGCAAGTCATGTTGTAAGCGGCCCTAGCCACCATGAAGTAGTGAACGCGAAAACCCAAAGAAAGGACGAACGAGGATGAACACCCATAAGGGACCCCGCGGGGCGGTACCCGGACGGCAGTAGAGAGCCGATCCCCCACACAACCGAATAGGCCGTTCCGGGACCCCACCCACCCGGAACATCAGATCAGAGGCGAGAGTGTGCACAATGTGCACACGAAAAAACACCAAAAAGCCCCTGACCTGCGGAAACACTGTGCCCGAGGTGGGACTCGAACCGGGTTCCAGCCCTTGCAAACACTGGACTCCCGCCGAAACATACGGAATCCGGGCCAGTCCGGCACCGGTACGGCCCGATCCGAAGCCCAGGGTGTGCACATTGTGCACACCCTCTTTCTTGCCCGTTTCGGCGCCCCCAACCAGGCTGCTTAACCGGCTGTCCGGGCGGGTCGGTTGTGCCTTGCGCTCGATTTCGCTCCGATAGGAAGAGTAGGCCTCCGGAACCGGGCCGGCCGCGTACAAGCACCGCACCAGGCGGCCCTCCTGCTGAAAATCGCTGACCATCATGGCTGCGGGTGCCTCCTCTCCGAACGTCTCATGGAGAAGAAAACAGCAACCTGCATGACCGACCGGCTGCCCGGCCGGCCTCCAGGTGGTGAGCACGGACCAGCAGCGGAGCCCCCGCCTCCAGGACCACAAGTCAGCGCCCTCGGAGGAGGACCACCCATCAGCAGATGTAACCAACCTGCTGGCTGGGTACAGCCAGCGCGCCTGTTGTACTAGGACTCCTTGCGGCGCCCGCCAAAGATCATCGAGGCCAGCGCCATGACCCCGGTGACGGTGAATACTGCCGGCCACGCGCCGATCTTCTTCGCCAGGGGGTGGGACGCGCCAAAGGCCGTAATATACGTGCCCGTGAGGGCGGCAGCCCGGGCCGCGCCGGCGTCGTTTTTCCAAACCGTGAAGGCGGCCAAGCCGCAGGCTGCCAAAATGGCGCCGCCTGCCTGCCTGTTGCCTGTATCGCGGGCGACCTTGTAGCCGAGCAGGAGACCGGTCTTGGCCAAGCCGGTCGAAATGATGCGAGACATTCGATTTCTCCTTCGGCGGAACGGATAGGCGTTAACCAAAGCATAGGTCCGGCGCTGGGAAAGGGAGTCGAGCCGACCGCTGCTGCCAGCCGACGGCAGTCGGCTCGATGTGGGTCGCCGGGTGCGCGCTGGGACCCATGATCAGGCGGCCTGTAAACGCCGCCCCGCCGCGGGACTCGCGGCACATAGGAAGGCCCCTCAGCGGAGGGGCTTTCGCGGATGAAACAGTGGGTTGGTGGTGTTGGTCAGCGGTGATGTGCGCCCCCTTCCCGGACGTCGTTTCTGTCTGCCTGCATTCGATACCGCGAGTCTGTAATAGCTGGTCCGCGGATCGTCCAACCGCAGTGCAGCTGCTCGTAGCGTGGCCGAAGGAGGCTTCGCGTTGGACCCGGGGTGGTGCTTGTCGCCGGTTGGCTGACTCCATAGGAGTTTGTTGTTCCCCTGGGCCTCCGTCAAGAGGCCCTAGTTAGAACGCGCGGAGGATGTCCTCGACGCGTTGTTTGGCGTCGCCGAAGAGCATCTGAGAGTTATCCCGGAAGAACAGGGGATTCTGGACGCCGGCGTAGCCTGCGGCCATGGACCGTTTGAACACGACGACGTTGTCTGCTTCCCAGACGCGGAGCACGGGCATGCCTGCGATGGGGCTGCTGGGGTCCTCGGCGGCGGCGGGGTTCACGGTGTCGTTGGCACCGATGACGAGGACCACTGAGGTTCCGTCGAGGTCCTCGTTGATCTCGTCCATTTCGAGGACGATGTCGTAGGGGACTTTGGCTTCGGCGAGGAGCACGTTCATATGGCCCGGCAACCGTCCGGCGACGGGGTGAACGCCGAACCGCACATTCACTCCCCGTTCCCGCAGCTGGTGGGCGAGTTTGGCGACTGGGTGCTGGGCCTGGGCGACTGCCATGCCGTAGCCGGGGGTGATGACGACGCTGGAGGCGTTGGTCAGCATGTCGGCGGTTGCCTGGGCCGTGATTTCGCGGTGCTCACCGTAGTCGGCGTCCGCCGCGGCGGGGGCGGCGATCCCGAAGCCGCCGGCGATCACGGAGATGAAGGACCGGTTCATGGCCTTGCACATGATGTAGGACAGGTAGGCACCCGAGGATCCGACCAGGGCGCCGGTGATGATGAGCAGGTCGTTGTTCAGCAGGAAACCCGCCGAGGCCGCGGCCCAGCCGGAGTAGCTGTTGAGCATGGAAACGACCACGGGCATGTCACCGCCGCCGATCGAGGCCACCAGATGCCAACCCAGGCCCAGCGCCAGGACCGTGACAACAATCAGCAGCCACAGCTGGGAATCGTTGACGTACCAGACGGTCAGAGCGATGAACGCGGCGAGGGCGCCGAGGTTGATGGCGTTCTTTCCGGGCAGCATGAGCGGCGTGGACTTCATCCGCGCCGAGAGTTTCAGGAACGCCACGATCGAGCCTGTGAACGTCACCGCGCCGATGAACACGCCGATGAACACCTCCGCGTGATGGACAGCCATCAGGTCCGCGGACAGGGCCGGGGCTTCGAGGTGCCCGTTCCAGCCCACAAGGACCGCGGCGAGGCCAACGAAGCTGTGCAGCAAAGCGATCAGCTCGGGCATGCCTGTCATTCCCACGACGCGGGCGCGCCAGAGCCCGATGGTGCCGCCGACCAGCACCGCGGCCAGCAGGAGGATCAGGCCGGTAATGCCGTGGTCGGTCCCCCAGGCGTCCTGGATGGTCAGCCAGACGGTCGCGGCGAGGGCGATGACCATGCCAGCGATGCCGTAGATGACCCCTGCCCGGGCCTTCTCATGCTTGCTCAAACCCGCGAGGCTGAGGATAAACAGCAGGGCCGCGACGATGTAGGCCGCCCCCGCGATGGATTCCGCGGTCAAGGGACCGGAGATGGTTTCAGACACGGCAAAGCTCCTCGATAGAATTCCTGCTGCTTCGTGTGCGGCGTTCATCCGTTGGCCCTCTTTCCTGCGGAGAACATTGCGAGCATGCGACGGGTGACGGCGAAGCCGCCGAAGATGTTGATGCTGGCCAGCAGGACCGCGACGGCGGCGAGGACCTGCATGACGAGGTTTTCGGAGGTGACCTGCAGCAGCGCGCCGACGACGATGATCCCCGAGATGGCGTTGGTGACGGACATCAGGGGGGTGTGCAGGGCGTGGTGGACTTTGCCGATGACGTAGAACCCGACCACGATGGAGAGCATCAGCACCGTGAAGTGCTGCGGCAGCGGCGCCGGGGCCACAGCGTTGATCCCAAACAGCACCGCGATGCCCGCGGCAAACAGCCCGGCCTTACCGGCCGGGCTGAGCCCCGTCTTCTTCGCCGCGGTACCGGCAGGGGAGTCCCCCACGCTGGCGGTCTGGGCCTGGGCCGGTGGTGCGGCCGAGACCTGGACAGGGGGCGGGGGCCAGGTCTTCTCACCGTTGCGCACCACTGTCACTGAGCGCTGCACCACGTCATCGAAGTCGATCCTGAGCTGGCCGTCCTTGTCCTTTGTGAGGAGCTTGAGCAGGTTCAGCATGTTGGTCCCGTACAGCTGAGAGGCCTGGGCCGGCAGCCGGGCCGGAAGATCCGTGTAACCCAGGATCACCACGCCGTTGTCGGTGACCACGCGTTCCCCCGCGACAGAGCCTTCCACATTGCCGCCCTGACCGGCAGCCATGTCCACGATCACGCTGCCCGGCTTCATGCCGGCCACATCCTCCGCGGTGAGTAACTTCGGCGCGGGACGGCCCGGGATGAGGGCCGTGGTGATGATGATGTCGACATCCCGGGCCTGTTCGGAGTAAATCTCCGCCGCCCGCCGGTTATACGCCTCAGAGGTGGCCTTGGCGTATCCGTCGGAGGACTTCATCTCCTCCTCCACCTCCACCTTGAGGTAGGTCCCGCCGATGGACTTCACTTGGTCGGCCACCTCGGGCCGAGGGTCCGTCGCCCTTACGATCGCGCCGAGACTGCTCGCCGCGCCGATCGCCGCCAGGCCGGCGACGCCGGCGCCCGCGACCAGGACCTTCGCCGGCGGGACCTTGCCGGCCGCGGTCACCTGACCGGTGAAAAACCGCCCGAATTCGTGGGCTGCCTCGATCACCGCCCGGTATCCGGCAATGTTCGCCATCGAACTGAGCACATCCATCGACTGCGCCCGCGATATCCGCGGCACCGCATCCAGCGCCAACGCGGTGATCCGACGCGCCGCCAGGGCCTCCACCAACTCCGGCCGTAGGGCTGGAGCCAGCGTCCCGATCAGGGTTGCCCCGTCGGCCAGCCGTCCGATCTCCTCCCCGGTGGGCGGGTTGATCCTCAGCACGACCTCGCTGCCCCATGCCTCGTCCGCGCCTACGATCAGTGCGCCAGCTGCGGTATACGCCTCATCACGGAAGGACGATGATTCCCCTGCCCCCTTTTCGACCACGACGTCGTAGCCCAACTCCGCCAACTGCCTGACGGTGACAGGCGTCGCCGCCACTCTCGTCTCGCGACCCAACTCGGCCACGATGCCAATACGTGTCACTTTTGCTCTCTACTCTCTTAGATGGATAACGTGTCCAGGCGGGAATCCGCGTGAGACCGCTGTAGGCGATGGTCCCCCGGAGACCAACGACGGTGTACTTCCCCCTGTCCTTGATCCACCGATTGCGTCCGCACCTGTCATTTTCGAGTCTGGCGCTACAAGCGGTTGGACCTCATCCGCGAGAAGGCTCAAGGGAGCGAAGGGCGCCGAGTCCGAATGACTGAAAACCCACGACGTAAAACAGGGTCCAGAGCACCAACCAGTCGATAAACCCCAGGGCGTTGCCGTACAGCGCGCCTGCGACCATCGGCTCGTGCAGGATGTGTTCTGCAGCGAAGTAGTAGTACCCCAGAAAAGTCGCGATGCCGAGCGTGAAGGTGACCAGTGTACGGACCGTGAGGTTCGCCGCAACCCCGAACCCTGTGGGCTTGTTTCCGAAAGCATTCGCCCAGAAGATCATCCAGAACGCCCAGCACACACCGATCTGGGCCGGGAACTGATTGATTGCACCGCCCAACTCATGTACCGCAGCACTCCCGACAAGCACTTTGGAGAGGGGCACCATGAGGAAGTAGATTACGGTTCCGAAGAGCACGTTTCCGATCAGCGACGCGAGAGCCGTGCGTCCCCCGCCACCGAACAGCCGCCACGGCCAGTTGTCGAGTGTTTGACCCGTGAGGATCACGGCGACGACGATCGAGTAGAACCATCCCAGCACGGTGTCGACGGACATCAGCGAAGTGGCCGCGCTTTCGGATACCGAGGGCAGCCCGAAAACAAGGTATAGCGCCAGTGTGGGCACCATCATGGACCCGATTTCGCACAGTCCGATCAACGGCTGCTTCATGCCGAGCTTGGTCCAGGGCCAGTGCAGCCAGTTGAGCACGACCATCACCCAAGTCGCGAAGCCGAACAGGACGAACAGTGCGCCGGCAAAGTACCCCAGCCCACCGTCGCGAGACGCAGCGAAACTTGGAGAAAAGTGGCCGAGCACGTTGGCGAGCACCCAGGTCACAACCACTGCGAACACCGTAGCCGCGCAGATGATGACAAACCCGCGCAGCGGCTGAGGGATACGGTCGAATCCCCAGAACTCGGTGTTGAAGCCGATAAAGACGATGAACAGAATCGCCCAGAACAATGCCGCATTGAACGGCAGCGGATAAAACGCCCAGGGACTCGTAGTCGGGTCCGCAAGCAGATACCACGACGCGAGCGCCAACACCACCACAACACCCAGGTTCGAGATACCGAACAGGAACCACCGTGTTCGCGTCGTGTCTGGAACTCTGTCAATTGGAACCTCAGCGTCGGCATCCCTGCCGACCGTTGTCGAAAAATCCATCTTCACGCCTCATCTCACGTTGCTTTCGTCTTTGAACGCAGCCGGAGGCTACGGGTGGACCAGAATCTTCACCGCGGTGTCATTGTGGTTGATCAAGGTATCGAACCCCTTGTCGACCAGGTCTTCCAGCGCGATCCTGCCGGTGATGAATGGCTTGAGGTCCACCTTGCCGTCCTGGACCAGCCTGATCGCCTCGGCGTGGTCGCGCACGTAGGCGATTGTGCCCCGCAAATCGATCTCCTTCAGCACGATTTTCTGCATATCCACCGTCGCCGGATGGCCCCAGATGGACACGTTCACTACCACGCCGGCGGGCTTTACGGCACTGAGTAAGGTATCCAGCACGGCATTGACGCCGGCACATTCGAAGGCCACGTCCGCGCCGACGCTATCCGTGATTTCCTGTACCCGTGTCTGGACGTCTTCCTGACTCGGATCGATCACGTAATCCGCGACCCCGCTGGAGCGTGCCTTTTCCTTGCGGGCCGCGCTGAGCTCGCTGATGATTGTAGTGACGCCCCTACTTTTCAAAACGGCCGCCGTCAGCAGCCCGATGGGTCCGGAACCGCCGATCAGTGCGACGTCGCCTGTCTTGGCACCGCTGCGGGTCACCGCGTGGTGGGCAACCGACAGCGGCTCGATCAACGCGGCCTCATCCAACGGAATGTCACCGATTTTATGGACCCACCTCGTGTCCACAACAATTCTCTCGCCGAGACCGCCGCCCCCGCCGGACAAGCCGATGAAGCCCATCTTCGTGCACAGATGATAGTTGCCTGCCTTGCAGGGTGCGCACTCGTCGCACACGAAATAGGGTTCGACGACGACATTGTCGCCGACTGCTAGTTCGTCAACACCTTCCCCGACCTCCACAATCGTCCCGGAGAATTCGTGTCCCAGGGTGACTGGGGCTTCTTCTCCGGAGAGAGGATGGGGGTGTCCGGGCGATGGGACAAAGATGGGGCCTTCCAGGAACTCGTGGAGATCGGTTCCGCAGATGCCGCACCACGCAACCTGGATTTTTACTGTCCGGGCCCGCACCTCCGGCTCCGGAACATCGTCGATCCGAAGGTCATTGCGGGCGTAAAATCGTGCTGCTTTCATGTTTTCTTCTTCCTTTGTATTGATGTCTGATTCGTCGGGCTCAGCTATACAGGATGCCGCCGTCTACGATCAGCGTTTGCCCGGTGACATAGTCCGAATCCGGGCTGGCGAAGAAGGAGACTACCTTCGCGACGTCGTCGGGCGTCTCGATGCGGCCCAGGGCGATGGCTTTGACGTTCTCACTCAGGTTCTGGCCGGCCGGCTTACCGTTGATCTTGCTCAGTTCCCGGTCGATCAACTCCCACATTCCCGTGCCCACAATGCCCGGCGCATAGGCATTTACGGTGATGCCTTTCGGCGCCAGCTCCTGCGCCGCGGCCTGGGTGATGCCCCGGACCGCGAACTTGGATGCCGAGTACGCCCCGAGAATCGGAAAGCCCTTCACGGCCGCAATCGAAGCGGCTGAGATGATCCTGCCACCGTGTTGAAGTTCATCGAACTTTGCAGCGGCCGCCTGGATGCCCCAGATCACGGAGTTCAGGTTAATCCGGAAGACCTGCTCCAGATCCTCCTCCGTGATCTCCAGCACCGGCCGAACCTGGGCGATGCCCGCGTTGTTGACGATTACGTCAAAGCCGCCGAGCTGCTGGGTGGCCGTCTCGACTGCGCCCACAACATCGGCCCGCCGCCCGACGTCGGCGGCGATGAAGACCGCCCGCCCCCCGCCGGCCTCAATTTCGGCAACTACGGCCTCGCCCTTCTCCTGCTGGGAATCAAGATCCGCCACGGCAACGTTGAATCCGTCCCGGGCCAATCTCAGCGCTATACCCCGGCCGATCCCTTGGCCGGCGCCGGTGACGAGGGCTACTTTGTTTTGAACAGTCATGTTGTTAGCATCCTTTTAGGCATGGCGACGGCTGCGCCATGTTGGCGCAGCCGTCGCCTGAGTGGGTGGTTATCAGCGGGTGTGGTGCGAAGCCTGAAGCTCAAACACCGGTGTGGGCAGCCCCTCCAGCCGGGCCTTGATCTGCAGTGCCAGGTAGTTGGAATAGTGCCGGCTCTGGTGCAGGTTGCCGCCATGGATCCAGAGGTTCTCCACGTTGGTGGGCTTCCACATATTCCGCAGCTCGCCCTCCCAGGGGCCGGGGTCCTTGGGGGTTTCGGAGCCGAAGCCCCAGCACTTGCCCACCGTGTCCGCCACCTCGGGTGAGACGAGGTCGGCGAGCCAGCCGTTCATGGAGCCGTAGCCGGTGGCGTAGATGATCACGTCGGCTTCCAGCTCGGCACCGTTGTCCATGACCACGGCGTTGCCGGTGATCTTACTGACCTGGCCGTTGGCGAGTTTCACCCGGCCGTCGATAATGAGCTGGGAGGCGCCGACATCGATGTAGTAGCCGGAGCCACGCCGCAAGTACTTCAGGAACAACCCCGAGCCGTCCACACCGAAGTCCAGCTCGAACCCCGCGGCCTCAAGCTGTGAGTAAAAGCCGGCGTCGCGCTTTGCCATCTCCTGGTAGACCGGGATCTGGGCTTCCGGGAGGATCCGGTACGGCAGCGAGGCGAACAGGAGGTCGGCCTTCTCCGTGGTGACGCCGTTGGCCAGCGCCTTCTCCGAATAGAGATCGCCAAGGGCCAGGTCCATGAGGGACTCGCTGCGGGCGATGTGGGTGGACGAGCGCTGGATCATGGTGACGTCGGCGCCGTGTTCCCAGAGGTCGGCGCAGATGTCGTGGGCCGAGTTGTTTGACCCGATCACCACGGCCTTCTTGCCCGTCCAGTCGCCGCCACCCGGGTGTTTGGAGGAGTGGTACTGCTCCCCCAGGAAGCTCTCGGCGCCGTCGAACGTGGGCACATTGGGGTAACCCGAGACGCCCAGGGCGAAGACGAGCTGCTTGGGACGCAAGGTGACCGGCTCGCCGTCGCGGATGACCTGGACGATCCATTCCTGGGCGTCCTCGTCGTAGCGGGCGTTGGTGCATTCGGTGCTGGACCAGTAGTTCAGTTCCATGATGCGGGTGTAATGCTCCAGCCAGTCGCCGATCTTGTCCTTGGCCGCGAACACAGGCCAGTCTTCCGGGAACTTCAAGTACGGCAGGTGGTCGTACCAGACCGGGTCGTGGAGGTGCAGGGACTTGTAGCGGTTCCGCCAGGAGTCGCCGGGCTTCTCATTCTTCTCGATGATGATGGTGGGCACGCCGAGCCGGCGCAGCCGGGCGCCGAGGCCGATGCCGCCCTGCCCGCCGCCGATGATCACCGTGTATGGCTGGTCCTGGTAGCCGAGCCTGGCTTCCTGCTCTTCCTTCAGTTCCAGCCAGGACTTGCGGCCCTTGCTGATGTGGTGGGCCACGCCCTTCTCACGGTTGGCACCCTTCTTCTCCTCGAAACCCTTCAGCTCCTGCATGGTGGTGAGCAGGGTCCAGCATTTGCCGTTGCGCAGGCGCAGATGTGCGTAACCTCGGGCTTGTGAGGTCTCGAAGTTGACCCATGCTTCGGTGTTCGCGGCGTCCCCGGTGGCATCTTCGGCGAGGGTCCAGTTGGCCGGCTGGATATTCTCGAGCGTGGCGTCCAGCATGCTCCTGATCTGGTCCTTGCCCTCGAGGGTCTTGAGGTTCCAGGTGAAGGATACGAAGTCGCGCCAATACGATTCGTCCTCGAACAATTCCAGTGCGGCCCCGGTGTTGCGGCTGCGCAGCGCCTCGTCAAACTGCGCCAGCCAAGCCTCGGCTATGCCGTTTGCGGTCTCAGGCATGTTTCCTCTTTCCCTTGCTGACGATGAGTCATTTCCCGGTTCCGTAACAGCCGGCCAGATGGTGACTTCCATCACAAGTAAATGTCGCGGGGGGTTACAATCGGGTTACACGGGCCTCTCCCCTTTTTGCTGTGGGGTTTTCGGGCGGATCGATTCGACGGCGAGTTGGGAGTAGACACATGCGGCACGCGTTGGCGCCCGATCCTGGGCTCCGCTTCTCCTCTCCACTGGAATACGCCATGACGCTCCGCAGTGCCCGGGAGGCTACGCTGGCCGGCGCGCCGGATCCGGCATTCTCGCCGTCGTTGCTTGAGTCATGGCGCCGCTCCCTGGCTCTGGGAATCAATCCCGAGCAGCACAGTCCGCTGCATCTGCATGACGTGTCTGAAGCCCGGACGCTGGGAGCGGAGCATCGTCTGGCATCCGTGGTTCCGGCTTTGTCCCAGCTGCTCGCCGATGAGTCGGCCGCCGGCCGTCACCTGCTGATCGTCACTGACCATCAGGGCGAGGTGCTGTGGCGGGTCGGCAGCGGGTCAGCGTTGAGGCAGGCCGACTCGCTGGAGTTCGTTGAAGGTGCCGACTGGTCCGAGTCCGGTATCGGCACCAATGCCATCAGCGAAGCGCTTATTTCCGGGGGCCCGGCCCAGTTGTTTTCGTCCGAGCACCTGGTCCGGACACACCACGACTGGGCATGCACTGCCGGCCCTATCCGTGACCCTTTCAGCGGGGAAATCGTCGGCGTGCTGGATGTTTCCGGGCCGATCGATTCCATGACGCGGGACAGCCTGCGCATGGTGCGTTGCGGCGTGCGGCTGGCCGAGGAACTGCTGCGGTCCGCGGGCCCGACGGCGGACGCGGGTCCGCGTGCCGCCGTCGGGCTGTCCAGCCCCTACACCGCCTCCACGCTCTTCCTGCGGCTGCTCGGCGACAAACCGACAGCAGAGCTCGACGGCGGCCGCGGCGTTCCGATCACGCTGCGCCGAGCCGAAATACTGGCCTTGCTGGCCTCCCGGACGCAAGGCTGGAGCGCAGAAGAGCTGGCCTACCAGCTGCACGGCGAGGACGGAGCGGCCGCGACAATCCGGACGGAAATGCACCGGATCCGTTCGGTGCTGGGTGCCGTGGTGGAGCCCAATCCATACCGTTTTACCGCCGGCGTGCGTGTGGTGTCCGACGCCGACGAAGTGGCCGCGTATCTGCGGGCCGGCCGCCTCGGAGAAGCGTTGGCCGCGTACCCGGCCCGCTTGCTCAACCGCTCGACGAATCTGACCGTGGAGCTCATGCGTGACGAATTGAATGAGGCGGTTGCGGCCTCGGTCCGTTCCAGCGGAGACGCCGAGATGATGTCACGTTGGTGCGCCAGCGACATGGGCTCGGGCGACATCGCCGCCGCTGCCGCGCTGGCAAGATTGACCGGTCCTGGGGACGCGCGTTTCCAGTTGGTGCGTTCTCGAATGGAACGGATTGATCGGGAGCTGCGGGCGTAAGCTCGGCAGCCCCGATCACGAGCCTATCCTGATGAACGCCCCGGGCAGCCCTCGCCTTGGGTGATCACCATGCAATTGTCTGCGTAGTTTCTGGTCACGGAGGGCCCTCTGCCACTCCGTCAGGCATGACCGGTGTGCCAATCGTTGGCAGACCGTTCCCCGTGCGGGTGCCACTGGTGGACGACGACATGTCAAGCCCCGGGTTTTGTGGAGGCGTTTTTAGTTGGAAATTGAGAGCAGTTCCGGGGCCGGGTGGACTGCGTGGAGCTGCTCGTATTCGACTGGAGGGACGTGGCCGATCTCGCCGTGGAGACGCCGGTGGTTGAACCAATCTACGTACTCAGCCACGGCGACCTCGAGGTGGTTGATGTCCCGCCATGGGCCCTTGTTGCGGATGAGTTCGGCCTTGAATAGCGAGTTGAACGCCTCGGCGAGGGCATTGTCATAGCTATCGCCCTTGGACCCGACGGAGGCCACCGCATCTGCTTCCTCGAGGCGCTGGGTGTAGCGGATCGCACGATACTGCACGCCGCGGTCCGAATGATGCACCAGCCCGGTAAGGTCTGCGCCGTCCCGGGTCCGGGCCCAGATGCCCATCTCCAAAGCGTCCAGCGCCAGGTCGGTGTAAAGGCTCGTGGCCACCTGCCAGCCGACGACTCTGCGGGAGAAGACGTCGATGACGAACGCCGCGTAGACCCAGCCGGCGAACGTGCGGACATACGTGATGTCTGCGACCCACAGCCGGTTTGGCGCCGTGGCCTGGAACCGGCGTTCGACCAGGTCCGCGGGCCTGCCGGTCTCCGGTGCCGGCTTCGTGGTGCGCGGCCCTTTGGACCGCGAGATCCCGCGCAGGCCCTTCTGGCGCATCAGCCGCTCGACGGTGCAGCGCGCCGCTGGGATGTCCTGCCGGTGCAGCTCCTTGTGGATCTTCCGGACTCCGTAGACGCCGTAGTTCTGAGCGTGGACGCTCTCGATCTTTTCCCCCAGCTCGCGGTCGCTGACTGCTCTGGCGGACTCCGGCCGGGAACGGCGGGCGTAGTACGTGCTAGGGGCGATCTGCAGCGCCTTGCAGATCGGCTCGACCCCGTGTTCATCGCGGTGCTTGTCCACGAAGGCGCACATCACCTCGACGGGCGGTCGAGCTCCGCCGCGATAGACAAGCCGAGGCCTGCTTCAGGATCGTGTTCGCCCGGCGCAGCTCGCGGACCTCACGCTCAAGTTCGGTGATCCGGTCCGCGTCCGCCGTTGTCGTGCCCGGCCTCAGGCCCTCGTCGGTCCCGGCCCGGCTCACCCAGGTCCGCAGCGCCTCGGGATTTACCTCGAGCTGCTCACCGATCCGGCGGAACGCGCCGGTCCTGGTCGCAGGGTCTTTCCTTGCATCAATGGCCATCCGCGTTGCGCGCTCACGCAGCTCGTTTGGGTACTTCCGTTGTGCTGGCATGGGAATCATCCTTCCGGATAATCGATGTCTCCATCAAACCCGGTGCGATTCACCTTTGAGCAGTTGCCTGAGCCTCACCCGCAACAAAAAGCATTACCGACCATAGGAGATGAAATGCCGAGTTTAGATCGCAAGAGCGTTGATTCGCCCGAGGAGACCCGCCCCTACGAAGGTGGTACGGGCCAGCTCCAACTTGTTAACCTGCAAGCGGGCGCCGTTGGCCGCGCCACATTCCTGCCTGGATGGCGCTGGTCCGAACATGTAAAACCGATCGCAAAACGGAGAGCTGCCAGGCAGCCCACATGGGCTACTTCGTTTCCGGCCGGATGAAGGTCGTTATGAACGACGGTGAAGAAATGGATTATGGGCCTGGCGACTTCGCCACCATGGCCCCTGGACATGACGCATGGGTAGTGGGAGACGAACCTTGCGTGGTGATCGACTGGCAGGGGTTCGCCGACTACGCCAAACCATAAGCTAAGGCCCAAACGTTAGTATCCAGAAGGGCGCCCCGACCGCGGCTGGGGTGCCCAAGCGCCACTGTTGGTTATTTAGTAGTAATTCTCGCAGATGCCCTTCCCCTCCCTCTCTGACGAGATGGGTTTGGTTTCTGCTGCTGGCAAGGCCGGAACGCCTCCTGGTTTCGGTCATGCCTGATGTCCCTTTTACTAGCAGAAGGAGCAGTCGATGACCAGTCCACGACGGCCCGGCGATGACCTGCCAAGGGATGCCGCCGAACCACCTCTTGAGCGGCCAGCTGTCGGCGGGGTGTTCTATACATCCGGCCGCTGGTCAGTAAGGCAAGGCCATGAGGAGGCATTCGCTCGGGCGTTCGAGGAGTCGGGCGTAAAAGATGTCGATCCTCCGATTCGCGGGCTCCTGCAGCGTCCCCGGCTACTTCGGGATCTCAGTCAGCCTCGGAACTATCTCAGTTACGCCGTGTGGGAGAGCCGGGAAGCGATCGACGAGTTCAGGGCGCGGACGGATTTCCCGGCCATGATCGCGCGGATGAAAGAACATTTGGATGACATGCAGATCTCCACACTGGAGCTCGTTCTGGGACAAGGACTGACGGAGATGGGGCTGGATTCCTAACTACTGCGGCCAGGTGTCACCCTCTCCCGGGTCAGGTGGTCGTCAGGTCACTGCGGCTCTTCCGCAGCTCAAAACGGTGATTGGCTGTCGTTTCAGATGAAGGCATGGACGGAGCGATTGGGTCCTCAGCTATTTCCCTTAGCCATACGGTTAATCTGCGCATCAATCCCACCGGCGTCGCGCACAATTTCCGTATAGATCCGACCCGAGCGGAATCTGCCGTCTTTGACCCGAAAGATGTTGACCCCCACGAACTCCAGGAGCGTGCCATCCCGGCGTGTTCCCTGCATGCTCCACTCCATCCAAACATCATCGCCGTCCGCCACAGTCCGGGATATGTTGGCAGCGAGATCAGGCAGGTCGCTAAGAAGCATGCTGAAATTTCGACGGACGGAGTCCTGCCCCCGCACGGATTCCCCGCGGCGTGCCGGCGCTTCATCAACATAGGCGGCGTCAAAGCAATCCACGGCCGCTTCCAGGTCATGCGCCGACAGGGATGTAACCCAGCGCTGCGCCACCGCCTCCGGATCGCTACTCATGCACCCAATCGTGGAGGTTCACGGACAAGTTGGCAACATAACGCGCGCCTTTTCCACAGGGCCGAGCCGCCTGAACATCGGGAACCTGGCCCAAAGGAGGCAACACCGCTCCCGCAGAGTCATAAAGGCGACGGTGCCCGCGAAGCCAGTACAGCGCGAGTGCGGTTGCATCCCGATCGGTGAACGTGGCGGAAGTCCCGGCCGACCCGGACCTCTTTGGCGAACACCCGGGCCCTGCCACCCCGCAGCTCCCCACCGTCTGCCAGCGGGGAGCAGGCGCTGACGGAAGGGTCAGGCGATCCGCGGACGCTCAGTCCTTGAGACTGCTGGTAGTGACTTCGAATTCTTCCACTTCAAGGATCTGCGTTTTTTGCGCACCGCTGGTCTCTGTCCGGATTCTGTTTGCCGCCTCTCGGCTCGCACCCAGAGCTTCCTCGGTATCCCACAGCGTAATGGAGAGGGCCTTGTCAGTTTCCTTCCCGTTCAAGTAATAGATTCCCCGGCATCCGGGGATTTCAAGCACTCTCTTGACGATGTCTTCCGAGGGCGCGTCTGCGGTGGTCTCGGGGCCGGTTTTATAGGTGCTGACTCTAGCGAACATCGATTTTCCTCCAATACTCCCTGGCTGGAACCCGCTTACCGATTCAATCTGCAACATATGGAGGGGACCTGTGTGGCCGGAACACATGCTGCCCGCGACAAGCTCTACCGGATGGTTCGGTTCCTCCCACCAGTAAGAACCCGACAGCGCATAAGCACAAGGGCAACCCGGATGAGACCCAATTGCTGTGGTCAGCTCCTCGTGACATCGCCCGGATGCACGGGCAGTAACTGTCAAATCATCCAGCCAGCACTGACCGTTGTCCGGCTCAGCCCGTAATCAGCAAGGGCCCTTGAAGCCGTATGACGCCACCCGGGGCGAGAATGCCCCTCCCAGCCTTTATCCTTGACGCGCGACATCCAATCTGACGCGACATCCCAGCGCCATTCTGAACTGCGAAATAGCCGCCAAACGGAGTTAACAGTCACACTAAGTCGCAAGTGTGCCATCGCCGGGACGCTCGACGAGGAAGAATGCTCTGCAGGCTACAACAGAGTGTTAGTTCCGGGGAACTTTGGTTACGTCCATTAGCGTGGTGTATCGGCCCACCTCGGGCGTGTTTGCCAGATGCGAAGGCGGTCACCGCGTGATCCTTGGAAATGACAGTCCAATGTCTTTCCTGAAGGAGAACTCCGCGATGACCGCACCTTATTCTATCGATCCGACCCGTTTTCTGTCGGAGCAGCTCGAGCAGGCGTCCCCTGACTTGCTGCGCCAGATGCTCCAGAGCTTCATCACCGCCCTGATGGGTGCCGAGGCCGACGCCGTCTGCGGCGCCGAATACGGCATCGCCTCCACGGAGCGGGTGAACTCCCGCAACGGGTACCGGCACCGGGACTTCGACACCCGTGCCGGGACGCTGGACGTCGCCATCCCGAAGCTGCGCCAGGGCACGTATTTCCCGGACTGGCTGCTGGAGCGCCGGCGCCGGGCCGAGGCCGCACTGACCTCGGTGGTGGCGACTTGCTACCTGCTCGGGGTCTCCACCCGTCGGATGGAGAAACTCGTCGAATCCCTGGGCATCACCCGGCTGTCCAAGTCCCAGGTCTCCAACATGGCCCGGGACCTGGACGAACAGGTCGAGGCGTTCCGGACCCGGCCCCTGGACGCGGGCCCGTATACGTTCGTCGCCGCCGATGCGCTGGTGTTGAAGGTCCGCGAGGGCGGGCGGGTCGCGAACGTCCACGCCCTGGTCGCGACCGGCGTCAACGCCGACGGGCACCGGGAAGTCCTGGGGATCCAGGCCACCTCCTCCGAGGACGGGGCCGGCTGGCTCGGCTTCTTCCGCGACCTGACCGCCCGCGGCCTGACCGGGGTGAAGCTGGTGACCTCCGATGCGCACGCCGGGCTCGTCGCGGCGATCGGGGCAACCCTGCCCGGAGCGTCCTGGCAGCGCTGCCGAACCCACTACGCGGCGAATCTGATGTCCCTCACACCCAAGACCTCCTGGCCCTGGGTGAAAACCCTGCTGCACAGTGTTTACGACCCGCCCGACGCGGACGCCGTGCACGCCCAGTTCGGCCGCGTCCTGCACGCCCTCGAAGAGAAGCTGCCCAAGGTCGCGGACCACCTCGAAACCGCCCGCGCCGACGTGCTCGCCTTCACACCGTTCCCGAGGGGGCTCTGGCGCCAGGTGTGGTCCAACAACCCGCAGGAACGCCTGAACCGGGAGATCCGCCGCCGCACCGACGTGGTCGGGATCTTCCCCGACCGGAACTCCCTCATCCGCCTCGTCGGCGCCGTCCTGGCCGAGCAACACGATGACAGGATCGAAGCCCGCCGCTACCTCAGCCTGGACCTCATCCAACAGGCCCAGACCACCGGCACCACAACCACAGAGGAGACAGCGAACACCCCAGAACTGGCGCTCAGCGCCTAAACAAACCAAAGATCACGCGGCAACCGCGTTACACCACGCATTTGGACTTGATGCGACCTACCTTCTTACGCCCCCGAACTCGGTGTAAGTTTGCCGTTCCTCCAGTGGCGGTAGCTAATGCCTGACCCGACTGCCATGCGCGCATGACGGTAGGAAGAAATCACGCCAAGGCCATTGAGTAGATGGTTGGTAAAGAAGCTTGAGCAAACAATGATGCGGCGGCGGAATGAACGGATTGGAAGGGTGCGAGATAGTCGGCACAGACATTGCTTTCGCCAAATGGTTTCGCGAACGGCTGACGACCGGTCAAGCAGCTCATCGAAACGAACATCTTAGGGAATCCGGTTGGCGATGCACCTCTAGCATCTTCGCAAAGTCGGCCCCCGTTACTGGCTGGTCGCAGTCAAGGAGGCAAATGCTGTCGGCATTTCCGTGGCCGATTAGCACCACGTGGCTCGTAGCCTGTTCAAATTTTTTCCAGATCCGTTGGAGTTCTACCGATGGCCGAACTTCAAAAAGCCGAACAGCGTCGGGCTGCAGCAGAAGTCGTAAATAGTGGAGTGTGCTCTTGGCCAAGGGATCTAGCGTGTGGTCCTCGGTCATCAGGTCGCCAAGTCTGATTGCGGTTCGCAGGAACCGCCGTCGGGTTCGCCAGGCCCTTTTTGGCTGCCCCGCCGGGCCCGGGATCGCGACCACATTCGCCGGCCGCCGGACGGAGGAGCAGCTTCCCCCGTCAACCAGACAAAAACAAATACCGCAGCGATCCCCACCGCGACTCCCATGTAAGTCAGTAGCGGGTTTTCCCCGGGGGGGAAAGCAGCGATCCAAGCATAGGCAACGGCCATGCCCGCGAATTTCAGCATATTGTGAATACCGATCCCAAACCCCGATCGCCCGGGTGGTGAGGCTGCGAGGGCCTCCGCCGACGTACTCTGAACGATTGAGATTCCAAATCCCGCAAGGGTGAGCAAGAGAGTCACTGCCACCGTGATTGCCAGTGGTGTCGGCAAGAGCAACACCAGCCCCATGCCTGCCGCCGCGACCAGGTTCACGAGCAGACCGAGCCTCATCGCCACGCTGGTCGCCCACTTTCGGCAAAGGACGCCAGTCAAGGGACCGCCCAGGCTCATGGCGATGGCCAAGCAACACAGGATGACGCCGATGACGTCCGGACGAGTGTTCAGGCGCGCTGACAGAAACAAAGGTGTGGCTACTAGGAAAGAGCCCATTGCAAACATCGCTGCCGAGGCTCCGGCTGCACTTCCGGCAAATGTACGCCCAATCAGCTGCCGAGGGTCGATAAGGTCGTCGGGTCTTTGATACGCCACCCACACGAACCCCACGAGCAGCACGCTACCGAGGAGTCCGCTAATTATCGCTGCGGATGACACCGTCCGCTGGGCAAACAGGGTGAGTCCGATTACGACTCCTCCCGTTCCAGCCATGAGCAGGAGGAGGCCGGCAACGTTCGTTCGCACCGTTCGGTCGACAACTCGCGGCAGCGTTGCTAAGAGTAGAAACAGCATGGCGGCACAAAGTACTGCATGGACGATGAACACGGCCCGCCAGCCGAGGGTCTGGCTGATGGCACCGCCTGCCAGCGGTCCAACAGCCTGCCCGATGCCCAATGCCGAGGCCCATAGAGCTAGGGAGCGCTTCCGGAAGTCGGGCCAGATGACGAAGAGCGATTTCTGCACTGTCGGGGCAATAAAGCTTGTTGCCAGCCCCTGTAGGCCCCGTACGGGAACGAGCATACCCACGGTTTCTGCCATCGACCCTGCGAGGTCCGCGGCGACCATCAGGGCAAAAGCGCTTACGAGCATACGGCGGTTGCCGAAGCGGTCGCACCACCACCCAGCCACTGGGACCGCGACGGTCAAAACGACGGTGAAAGCGCTGACCATCAGCACGATTTCAGCGACGCTGGAGCTTAGTTCGGTCCTAATAATCTCCAGAGGCGCGTTAAGAATATTGCTCGATAACGTGGCCAGCGTAGATGATCCCAGTAATCCCCAGTATGCGACCCTCGATGGTCTGCCGGGATTTGTCATCGTCGCCGGGCATTCATTTCGGGTCTTAGCCGGCAGTGATGACGAGCGGGGACAACTGCACGGATAGCCGGGCGCTAGTCCGGTCCCATATCGTTTCTGGCGTGAAGCCTCGAACCGGCGTGCGGTCGACTTCGTGGATAAAAATGCCATGACAGTTTTGGGCCACGAGGTAGGGATCCACGGTCGCAATTAGCGCCCCATGGCTTTGACCTTCCGCCAGGATAGCCCCGACCATGCGGATAGACCGGTCTCCCTGGGCAATATTGCGGGCTCCGGTCGCGCTACCGACCTGGAAGCCTTCCCGCATGTAGAGGGCGGCGTTATCCGGATTACGGCGGTAGAACTCGCACCGGGCACGGTAGACGCTATAGATGCGGTCGCAATAGGCCTGCCCGTCGTCCCGTCTCATCGATCCTGAAGACGCTAAGACGGCATCTTCCCTCTCGATGTTGGTCAGGATGTCGTCCATCTGATCTCCGTACACCATCATCAGGAGTTCGCGCTTGCTTCCGATGTAGCGAAAAAGCGTTGCCTCCCCAATGCCGGCCAGCTCTGCGACCTCCCTGGTGGTGATTTGGTCGATGCTCCGTTGGCTGAGGAGCTGTTCGGCCGCCGCCCTGATTCGCTCAGCTTTCCCTAGTTTGGACCGTTCCCGGAGGCTCAGCTGCTGCTTATTGCCATTGGCTGCCCCCAGTCGTTCTTGACTCACGAGTGCTACCCCTTTGAGAGTTTGATCCGAAATATTGACCTTAGCAAACCATCCGGGACGAATCACGATATTAGTTCGTCATGACCGGGGGCACTACGAGAGAGCGCTCCAAATTCGTGAGTTCGCGGGCTACAGTGCCATCGACCAGAACCATTCCCTTGCCGGCTGCCCCGCGGGCGTTCCACTCCGGCTCTCCAGGGGTAAGCAAGGCCTCGACGCCCGGCGCTCGTCGCGAGTCCCGTACACGGGCAGCCATGTTGGCCACCTGCTGCCTGAACTCGTCTGGGTCGGTGAAAGCTTCGATGTTCAGGGCCAGAAAGAAGTGTGAACAGTCGTTGGGGATTTCTGGTCCCGTGTAGAGACCTTGGACGCTATCACCCCAGGCGCCACCGGAGAGTACTCCGGTCAGGACGTCCACCATCACGGCTAGACCAAAGCCCTTGGGACCGCCTGCCGGAAGCAACAGCCCGCGGATAGCTTCGGCCGGATCCGTCGTCGCGGACCCGTCCGGTCCGGTCGCCCAGGTGTCTGGTATGCAAGTCCCGCTCTGCTCAGCCGACTTGATTTTTCCAAATGCCGCCTCTGAAAGTGCCATATCCAGAACCAAGTGAGCTCCGTCGCCGCTCGGCACGCCGATGGCCAGGGGATTATTCCCGACGACGGCTTCTGCGCCTCCTATCGCGGCCATGAGAGGGCGCGTGTTGGCAGCTGCAATACCGATGTAGCCGGATTCGGCCGCCTGGAGCACGTACCGGGAGGCGGCGCCGAAATGGAAGCCGTGTCGGACAGTCACGGCGCCCACACCGAACGCTTCAGCCTTCTGCATGGCCATTGCCTGATCTGACGTCAGAGCACCGAGGGCGTGGCGGGCATCCAGAACGCAAATGGCTCCCCGCTCTCGCACCACCTCCGCGCTTTCGTGCCGCGAAACCGAACCGGCTCTGATGCGCTCCACGTACATGGGCACGCGCATTGTGCCGTGGGACCGGACGCCGCGAAGATCCGCTTCAACCAGTGAATCTGAGACTCTGGCCGCCGATGCCGGCGAGTAGCCCAGGGAGCCAAAAATCCGCCCGACTGTCGACCTCAGCCAGGACTCCTCAACTTGAACGAGAGCAGGAGACGTGGTCATCGTCCACCGGCCAATATCGGCTGACTCTGGTCCGAACGGGCCCTTACAACGTAATCATCGTCCCGGAAGGTCCCATTTTCCTTCCTGAACTGGCTCATGAAATCGGGCCAAAGCGTAGTCAGCCGACCGTTCCTCGGATCTACGTACCAGCTTTCGCAACCACCTGAGAGCCACACAGTACCCTGGCTGCGATCATGAATGGTTTTCACGTACTCCTCCTCCGCTTCGGCCCTCACTTCCAAGGAGGAAACCGAGTTCTCACTCATGTACTTCAATGCCCCCGCTATATAGGAGATCTGGGTTTCTGCCATGAAGATAATGGATCCTGCCCCCAATCCGGTGTTCGGCCCGAGCATCACAAACAAGTTTGGAAAGCCGCTTACCGTTGTGCAGGCATACGCCTGCCCTCCTTTGCCCCAGTGATCCGCCAGCGAGACGTCGCCCTTTCCGTAAATACGATGCGAAATCGGCAGATCGCTCGCTTCAAATCCGGTGCTCAGGACCAGGACATCCAGCTCGTGCCGTTCCCCTTCCCGGGTGACTACTGTGTTCCCCTCAATGTGGCTGATCCCGTCCGTTTCCAGAGTGACGTTGGAGCGGGTCAGGGCCGGGTAGTAATCGTTGGAGATCAGGATTCGTTTGCAGCCAATTGCATAGTTCGGAGTGAGCTTCTTGTACAGGACGGGATCAGCAATCTGGCTTTTACGGTGGTTGTCCGCTGTCTCCGTAATCTGGTCAATAAAGGCCGGAACGCCCCTGCGCTGCGGGAAACGTGCCTCATTGCCCCAGAACAGCTCATCCCGGATGGCCTGGGCGGTATGGGGAAACTTCCTGAACATTCCGCGTTCGGCATCAGTATAGAAGTAGTCCAGCCGGGGAATCACATAGGGCGCTGAGCGCTGGAAGACCGTTAGCTCAGCGGCCGTTTCTGCGATTTCCGGGACAATCTGGATCGCTGACGCGCCGGAACCGACCACTCCGATCCGTTTGCCCTCCAGCTGCACATCATGGTCCCACTGCGCGGAATGGAAGATCTCACCTGAGAAACTGTCTATCCCCTTGATGTTGGGAAATTTCGCATCCGAGAGGTGTCCCGACGCTGTAACCAAAGACTTCCCGGTGAAGGTTCCCCGGGGCGTGGAGACCGTCCAGTGCTCCTGGGTTTCGTCCCAGCGGGCGTCCAGCACTTCCGCCCCGAAACGGATGTGTGGGACGAGCCCTTCTTCGCGGGCTGCAGCCTGAAGGTACTGGAGAATCTCCGGCTGAGTGGCGTAGACCCTTGACCAGTCAGGGTTGGGACGAAACGAGAACGAATAAAGGTGTGACTGAATGTCACACGCAGCCCCCGGATAAGTGTTGTCGCGCCACGTCCCGCCTACATCAGCGGCGCGTTCCAGCATGACAAATGACTTGTTGTTTTCTCGAGCGAGCTGGATGCCCATCCCAAGGCCCGAGAAACCGGTCCCGACGATGATCACATCGACACTTCTCAACGGATCATGTTCGTCCCTCGGGTCACTGTCGGCAGTTGCTGCGATTTCAGTATGATTCATCGGTACTCCTCGTTTCTCTGATTCTGGCTCATGCATGGACGGGGGCCAGAACGGCCCCGGCATCTTCGGAATCGTGTCCCTGAACGAAATTGTCAATGCGAGTAAAGAGTTCAGCAGGTCGCTCATGCACCACGGCGTGACCACTTGAAATCTCGACAAAACGGGAGTCGTTGATTGCGCCGAACAGGGCATGGCTGTGTCGAATGGGAGCCATCTGGTCGTCGGAGCATCCAATGACGAGCGTCCGGGCCCTAATGCCTGACAACTTCGACGAGATGTCAACCGTTCTATTGAGGCGCATCTTGCGCGCCCTGCTGGGAGCGCTCTTGATGCCTGCGAGGAGCTTCTGGAGTTCGCCGGGCTGTCGGGTGGCGACGAACCGGGAGCTGAAAGCGGTGAGGAGCATGAACTCCGCCAATGCCTCGGACCCCGAATCGTGAAGCTGCTGCCAGACTGAATTCCGCAGTTTCTGATGTTCGTCGGTTTTCATCCAACCTGCGACCAGAACCAGGTTTCCGACCAGTTCGGGTTGCTCGGCGGCCACTACAGCGGCAGCGACAGCGCCGAGTGAATAGCCGACAAGCGTGACGGGTCGGCCTGGTGACAGCCTCTGGATGACCGCGGAGGCCTGACTGACAAAGTGATCCACGGACAGCGGCCCGGAGCTGTCGGGGAGGTCGTCCACGAAATCGAGGGCCAACACCCGGTGCCGGAACGACAACATGGGCAGAAGGGCAGCAAAATTGTTTTCCGCGCTCCCACCTGTCCCATGAAGGAGGACTATGGGTGCTCCGCCCCTTTCCTTATCACCGGTGTCGTAATACGACACTTCGACGCCGTCGACGTTGACGGTACCTTGGGATACTCCCGGGTAGAAAGTCACTCTGCTTCCTTTCATCACAACCATCTCAGAGAGAGACTTTTGATAGTTCACTCCTAATGAAGTGTACTATCATTACATCACTGATGTGGTTCCGCTCACAACCCCTGCCATTAGGGTTTTTCACAAGGAGGCCTCTAATGAATGTTGAGCTTCGGCCGCGTATGCGAGCCGTCAGTCCTTCCAGCTGGGGCCCACCTGAGGTCCTCCGGGAAATTGAAGTGGACAGGCCTTCCCCCCAACCGGGCGAAGTCCTGATTCGTGTCAAAGCAATCGGGGTAAATCCGACAGATTGGAAGAGCCGGGCTACCGGCGGCAGGAGGCTGTGGAAGAACCCCCCGATCCTGGGGTTCGATGTCTCCGGCGTTGTTGAGGAGGTGGCCGAAGGTTCCGTTCTCTTCCAGCCGGGCGACGAGATCTTCGGAATGCCCCATTTCCCTCAACAGGCGGGGGCTTACGCAGAGTATGTTGCCGGACCCGCCCGCCAGTTCGCCCGCAAGCCGGCACGCTTGGACCACATTCAGGCTGCGGCCTTGCCGTTGGCGGGTCTCACCGCATGGCAGGCCTTGGTTGATGCCGCCGGCTTGCTGGCTGGAGAACGCGTGCTCATCCATGCAGCAGCCGGCGGCGTCGGCCATCTAGCGGTACAGATCGCAAAGGCACGCGGAGCATACGTCATCGGCACAGCCCGGCGTTCAAAGCATGAGTTCGTCCGCAGCCTGGGCGCGGACGAAGTGCTGGACTACACGGAAGCCCACTCCGTTGAAAGCCTTTCAAAGGTGGACGTTGTCATTGATTTGATCGGCGCAGAGACCGGACAACGCTCTGTCGGCCTTATTCGCCCCGGAGGCACTCTGGTTTCTTTGATTCCCCGAAGGCACGGCCCGACGGCGGCGGCGGCTGCTGCTGCCGGCGTCCGCTACACCTTGGTGGTCGTTGAACCGGACGCTGAAGGCCTGAAGGCGCTTGCACGGCTGGTGGACTCGGGAGAACTTCGCCCCCACGTCTCGGCGGTCCTTCCATTGTCTGACGCCCGCGGTGCCCACGAGTTGGGTGAGACTGGCCGAACAACAGGAAAAATCGTGCTGACGCCCTAGACCCGAGCGCGGGTGCTTATGCCAACAAATCCGGCTTAGGGGCAAGCGCACCGTGCCGGTTCCGGGACGGAAGGCAAAGTGGCAGCAACTGTCCCACGTCATCGCGGTCCTCCAAGCTATAGACGAAGTCCGCCACCGCACTCATTTCTGACCAGGAAAGCCCTGAGGCAGGCAGCAGGTGACGGGCAAGGTCCATGATGCCGTCGCGATCGTACTCAACTGCGCGGGCCGGACCCGAATCCATGCGCTGACCGTCAAGCAGGCGTATCCGCACCGAAGCCCGGTGGTCCCCCGGTTCAGCCGGTCCGGTCTCGAGTCTCACTTTCGCCGCAGCGCCGAGCACGGAAGGATTTCCGTGCTCGGCGAGGTGGCCGACGTCGACGCTCCCGTAAACCAGCGCCACCCCAAGGGCAAACTGCATGCTCATCATTGCCGCCGTGGCTGTCGGTGGTCGACCCCGCGCGTCGACTCCTGGATAGGACCTGTCACTTTGACTCACCGCGACGACGACCTCGTCCACATCCTCAGCCCCGAACCCGTATCTACTTCTGAGCTCAACGATCCTTTGGACGGCAGCCTGATTGATCGCGCATACCGGAAACGGCTTGAGAATGACATCGCTCACGGCCCACGTGTTCAGGCTGCCCAGAATTTCATCCCCGTCCGCTGGATCCTGACCGGCAAAGGCCCGGTGGAAGCCGGATGCACCTTCAATGGCATCCGGCGCACCCTGAACCCCTTCCTCGGCCAAAGTTGCCGCGAAGAAACCGTTTCTTGCCGCAGCCGCCGTCTGGTAGCGCCATTCATCCGTTCCGCGTCTCCACATTTGCGTGATGCCCGCTGCAGAGCTGGCCGCAATGGCGAGTGCGTTGGCGATTTGTGCCGCCCCTCCCCCGTGCGCCTTCGCGACAGCGGCCGCTGCGGCAAATGGACCGAACAGGCCAGTAGGGCGGAACCCGCGCCGTGTTACTGCACCCACGGAGCTGCCACCGATGCCGGCGCCCACCTGGTAGCCGGCAATCATGGCGACGATGAATGCCCGGCCGCCCAGGGAACGGTTTTCCGCCACGGCGAGCAGAGGCGGAATGACGCAGCTGCCGAAGTGGCTTACCGAACCGGGGTGCTCGTCGTGCTGGGCGCGAGCCCCCATGAGCAGCGAGTTGGTGTACAAACTGCTTTCGTTCGGTCCCCTCCAACCGTCGGTCAACCGTGTCGCTGTCACCGTGCGGGGCGCGCCCTCCGGCCAGTTCACCCGGTCCTGCCCGGGAATATTTAGGTTCCTCGCCCCCAATGCAACGACGAGGTTATGAAATAAGACCGTCTTGGCACGCTCGGTGACGTCTGGCGGTATCGCGTCGTAGCTGAGACTGTCAACGTAATCAGCAAGTTGGGCAAGGATGGTTGGTCCCGGTTCGGCGACGATCATTTTCTGACTTCCTGTCCCAGTTTGTGACGCACCAGTTGACGGACTTCCTCCTGGACGCGGGCGCTATTCTGCGGGCATCTTTTCCGGCTTGTTGGCGGCAAGCAGTGCCATCGGGCGACGGCGGCGCTTGCTGACGAATCCGAAGATAATGCCTGCGCCCAGTACCAGGAAGATAGTCAGCGAGATCGGATCTGTTACAAAGATCCCGAAGCTGCCGCCCGAGAGCAGTAGCGACTGCCGCACGGAGGTCTCGAGAATTGGTCCAAGAACGAAGGCCAGGACCAAGGGGCCCGGATCAAACCCGGTCTTCTTCATTAGCCATCCGAGCACGCCGAACACGAGCACTACCCACATGTCGAACACGTCGTTGCTGATCGAGAAGACACCTACCATGACCACCAGCAAGGCAAACGTGACGAGTATGCCGGCGCGGATACGGAGCAGCTGAACGAAGAAACCGACCAAGGGTATATTGAGCGCAAGCAGCATCAGATTGCCGATGAACATTGATGCAATGACGCCCCAGAAGACCTCGGGGTTATTGGTCATCATCTGCGGGCCTGGCGTAATGCCGTGAACCAGCAAAGCACCGAACAGCAGCGCCAGCACGACGTTCGACGGAATTCCAAGCACCAGCAGGGGGATGAAAGCCGACGTCGAGGATGCATTATTGGCGGTTTCCGGTCCTGCAACCCCCTCGATGGCCCCTTTCCCGAACCTGCTTGGATCCTTAGCCCGGCGTTTCTCCATCGCGTAGGACGCCAGCGAAGAAAGTACGCCGCCTCCGCCCGGGAGAATGCCGATGAAGAAGCCGAGCACGGAACCACGCGCAATGGCTCCGGAAGAGTCCCTGAGATCCTTCCGCGTGGGCAGGATGTTCTTTATTTTTGAGGTAAAGGCCTGGACTTTTTCTGTCTGCTCCAGGTTGTACAGAATCTCGCCAACGCCGAACAAGCCCATGGCGACGGCGACGAAGTCCAGACCATCGAGCAGGGACGTCTGGCCGAAGGTGAAGCGGGGCTTGCCCGTTACCAGGTCCTGGCCAATCGCTGAGAGCAGGAGCCCCACTGCAGCCATGCACAGCGCCTTGACCGTAGAACCCGTACCCAGCGAGGTGACGAGAAAGAGTCCGAGAACCATGAGCGCCACGAAAGCGGGTGGACCGAAAGCGAGCGCCGCGTCCGCAAGCACCGGAGCAAGGAAGACCAGACCAATAACCGACGCCGTTCCGCCGATAAAGGAGCCAATGGCTGAGATACCGAGAGCAGCTCCGGCACGTCCTTGCTTAGCCATTTGATAGCCGTCAAACGTCGTGACCACCGAGGCGGCCTCGCCCGGCAAGCGCAACAACACGGAGGTTATTGTTCCTCCATACATGGAGCCGTAGTAAATGCCGGCCAGCATGATGACCGCAGCCGTGGGATCAAGCGTGAGCGTCAGAGGCAGCAGAAGGGCGATCGTGGCCGTCGGACCAAGACCGGGCAAAACGCCGATGGCAGTACCAACCGTCACACCGATGAATACATACAACAAGTTCATGGGGTCAAAGGCCACAGAGAACCCCAAGGCGAGATTGTTCAACGCGTCCATGTCAGACTCCCAAAGCTGAAAATAGAGTAACGACGACATCCTTGGGGAACGGAACGCCCAACGCCACTACGAAGAGAAAATGCATCACAACGGAACCGGCGGCGGCTAGCGGTACCGCCAGCTTCCACGGTTCCTCGCCGAAAGTCTTCAGCCACAAGGTCAGCATGAGGAAAGCCGGGATGAGGAAACCGATCGCCTGAAAAAGGACGATAAAGATACCTAAGCTCGCCAGACCCCCGGCGATGTACAACGCCCGGCGGTTCCAGCGTTCGCATTCGGTGGGATCCTGGACAACCAGGAGGACACCTGCCATCACTGTAAGAAACATTCCGAGGATAAACGGCCACAATCCGGGTCCCGGTTTGTTTAGTTGCCCTAAAGACAGCTGATAAGCGCCAACCATTACAGCCACGCCAACCAGCAATAGGACGATCGGAATGACGCGGGGCCATTGTGTATGGACAGGCGTTGCGGACACTTTTGTCTCCTGTGTTCGTGCACTGCTCATTGCCGCAGGGGCCATGATGCTCCGCCCTCTCTCTACTGGCGCGACTTACTTCTTCAGCATCGTCTTGTAGACAGCCGCGCCCTCATCGAGTATCCCCTTGAGGGCTTCAGCGTCATCAAACGTTTCAGGGACGAAGCGTGCGCCAATGATCTCGACTGTCTTCGGGTCCTTAAGGCACGTCTCCAGGGTGGCCGCAAGTTTGGAGGTGGCGTCGCCTGGCAGACCCGCCGGGCCCGCAAGCGCATATGTAGTAACCGCCAGGGTCAGGTCAGGGTAACCGAGCTCGACAAGCGTGGGCGTATCCGGCAGGTGCTTCTGCCTTTCTTCGGCAGAGACTGCAAGTGCCCTGAACGAACCGTCTTCGACCCTGGCCGAGACTTCGGGCGCATCGTTGATGAAAGCTGCGTCCGCGTGGCCGCCCAGAACTGCCGTTGTTGCTCCTGCACTGCCATCGAACGGCACAACCGTGATGTCTACGCCATACTGGTCCTCGAGCCGCTGCAGTTCGATGGCCTGCGGTGTGGATGATCCGGATACAGCAACGGTGAGCTTACCCGGATCAGCCTTGGCTGCATCAATGAATGCCTTGGCATCTTTGTAGGACGAGTCCTTTCCGACCACCAGGTTCATTGGTACATGGGAAATGACTCCGATCGGCGTGATGTCATCCTTCGAATAGTCGAGATCATTGACCAGCGGCGTCAGCACAGTCATTCCAGTCGACACAATCGCCACGGTATGTCCATCCGCCTTGGAGCCGATCAGCTTCTGCATCCCCAGAGCACCGGAGCCGCCCGCTACGTTCTCAGCGACGACTGACCGACCGAGCTCCTTGCTCAGGCACGGCGCAAGGGCACGGGCCGTTACATCGGTCGGACCTCCGGCGGAATAGGGAATAATGAAGCGGATATTTTCGGTGGGGTACCCTTCAGCTGATCGGGTGCCTGCCGTACTGCCGCAGGCTACGACTGCAACAGACATAACTCCGACGCCGGCGAGCATACGTGCCGTGCGGGTGAATTTCTTATTCATGAGGTCTCCAGTTCAGGTGTGAGCTTCGTTGCTGACCCGTCAGCTGATAGAAGTGCACTATCAAAACTTCCGTCCAACAGAGGCTATGGGGCCCTTGAGATGTAAGTCAAGTCACATTTTTGCATACCATGTGCGAGGATTTGGGACTTACCTCCTCTTCTCCTACAGCGCCTACATCGGGCTGAAAATGGATTATTGGATCCCATTGCCATCCCGGGGGTCCCTCTGCTTGACTCGTTTCGGGAATCACGGACCGCGCTCTCAAGTTCCAGTCTGCTGAAGCGCGTTGCTCATTGAAAGATCATCGAAGTCAGGACAGAAACATGAAGGAACGCGTATTGGTGACGGGTGGAGCGTCCGGAATTGGGGCAGCTATCGTAGAGCGCTGCCTGCAAGAGGGCTACGAGCCCGTCGTGATAGACCGCGTCGGCTCCAAGTTGAGAGCCGATTTGTCGGATCCCGAGGCTACCGCCGAGGTGCTGCAGGAGGCGTTGGCGGACGGGCCGATCCACCGGCTCGTCAACAACGTCGGAATGATAAAGGTCGCCTCCATCGAAACCGTCAGCATGGAGGACCTAGAACTGACGTGGTCAGTCAACGTGCGCTCAGCCATTCAATGCCTGCAGGCCGTCCTGCCCGCCATGAAAGAGCGCGGGTTCGGGCGCGTCGTCAATATTTCATCCCGGGCGGCCTTGGGCAAGGAAGGCAGAACAGCTTATGCCTCGTCGAAGGCGGCACTGCTGGGGCTAACCCGGACGTGGGCATTGGAACTTGGAAGACACGGAGTGACCGTAAACGCAATTGGCCCGGGCCCAATTCGGACGGCGATGTTCGAAGCAGCCAACCCGCCCGGCGCCCCCAGAACGCAGGAGATCATTGACTCCATCCCGGTGCAAAGGATGGGGGAGCCCGAGGACATAGCCAACAGCGTGCTTCATTTCCTCGACGATCGATCCGGTTTCGTGACCGGGCAGGCCCTGTACGTTTGCGGTGGCAAGACAGTGGGCATGGCAGGAATCTGAGTTGCCTAACCCAACGCTCGAATCAAATGACACTCCTGCACACCCAACCGGGCGGCAGACATCTACTGGAGGTATCGATGAGGGTAGTTCGCGCAAATAGACCAGGAGGCCCTGAAGTACTCGCAATCGAAGAGATGCCTGTGCCGGTTCCCGCACCCGGCGAAGTGCTCATCGCCGTTACCGCAGCCGGCCTCAACCGAGCCGACACGCTGCAGCGCGAGGGTAACTACAAGCTTCCTTCCGGGGCGACAGATGTTCTCGGACTCGAGGTGTCCGGCACGATCTCAGCTGTCGGCTCCGGTGTCCACCAGTTTTCGGTGGGCGATGAAGTCGTGGCGCTGCTGGTCGGTGGCGGCTATGCAGAGCACGTAGCCGTTCCCTCGGGCCAGGTGGTCAGGGCCCCCGCGGGCGTCGACCTTGTCAGCGCGGCCGCCCTGCCCGAAACCATGGCAACCGTATATTCCAACCTCTTCATGTCCACTAGCGTCGCCCCTGGCGAGACTGTGCTGATCCATGGCGGCGCTGGCGGCATCGGAACCACTGCAATTCAGCTGGTGAGGGCCTTCGGAGGCACCGTGGCTGTCACCGCGGGTTCCAGGGAGAAGCTGAACGCGGCCGCCCATCTGGGTGCGGACATCCTGATCAACTACCGGGAACAGGACTTCGTTGACGAGATCAAGAACGCCACGGGCGGTCGGGGGGCGGATGTCATCCTTGATGTTGTCGGCGGGACGTATCTGGCCCGCAATATCGACGCTCTCAACTTCTCTGGCCGACTTGTGATTATCGGGCTGCAAGGCGGAGCCAAAGCCGAACTCGACATCCGGTCACTCATGATGAAGCGTGCCAGCGTGATTGGCACCCTGCTGCGGCCAAGGCCCGTGCAGGAGAAAACTGCCATCATGGAGGCTTTGTCCAAAAACGTCTGGCCTATGGTCACTTCGGGCGAGGTCCAAGTGCAGGTGGACAAGACCTTCCCCCTGGCCGAGGCAGCCGCCGCCCATCGATACTTCGACTCGGGCTCGCATATTGGCAAAGTCCTGCTTACCGTCTAATGTCCCGGCGACTAACCGTGCCGCGCCCGGACTATGGCAGGACATCTACGCGCATGCGTGCGCCGCCCAACGATCTTCGAAATAATTCGAATTGTGGGCCTGCCAACTCCTGCTTTCCGTTGTTGACGGCGCCTTGTGTGCCCTCAAGAGACCGTGGTGGTACGAGGCGTTTGCGACGGCCTCTGGTGTTGAGGCTGGCTGCTCGGACTCCCTGCTGGGGGCTGCTGCTCAGCCGACAAACTTCGAAGAACCGGCTCCCCGTGGAGCAGGTGTAGAAGTTCTTGGCGATGCTGGTGCTGGGTTTGGTGGTCTTTATGTTCACCGGCTTCATCTTCGTCTTTTTCGCTTTTCTGCTTCCGCTCATTCCGCTAATCTGCCCGGCCAACCCGGACTTCCGAGCGCACCGTCCGCACCTGCATCGAAGGACGCAACAACAAATGAGACTCCTCACCCTCCGCACCAAGAACGGTACCAAGGCTGTCCGCCAGGACGGCGACACCCTGACCGAGATCGACGGCTTCGCCGACGTCGGAGAGCTGCTGCGCTCCCCGGACTGGGAAGCCACCGCAAAGGCCGCCAACGGCGCCAAGCACCCCCTCGAGGGCGCGGACCTCGACGCCGTTGTCCCCTCCCCGGGCAAGATCATCTGCGTGGGCCACAACTACCGCAACCACATCAAGGAAATGGGCCGGGAAGTCCCCGAGTTCCCGACCCTGTTCGCCAAGTACCAGGAATCCCTGATCGGCCCGAACGATGACCTGGCCCTGCCGCAGGAATCCGACACGGTCGACTGGGAATCCGAGCTCGCCGTCGTGATCGGCAAGAAGGGCCGCCGGATCGCCGAAGCCGACGCCGCGGACCACATCGCCGGGTACGCGGTGCTGAACGATGTGTCCATGCGCGACTACCAGTTCCGCACCATCCAGTGGCTGCAGGGCAAGACCTGGGAGAAGTCCACCCCGTTCGGCCCGGCACTGGTCACCAAGGACGAGTTCAGCGGCGGCTTGATGACCACCGCGGTCGACGGCGAGATCCAGCAGCAGACCCCCACCAACGACGTCGTCTTCACCCCCGAGTTCCTGGTCTCCTACATCTCCACCATCATCACCCTCAACCCGGGCGACGTCATCGCCACCGGCACCCCCGGCGGGGTCGGCCACGCCCAGGACCCGAAGCGCTACCTGCAGGAAGGCCAGCTCCTGGTCACCACCATCGAGGGCCTCGGAGAGCTGAAGAACCGCGTGGTCAAGGAAGCCTGATGGTCGCCCGCCATGACCAGACGACGGACCCGGAGCTGCTGGCGGCCCTGCTGCAGGCGCGCCGCGGCACGGCGTTCTTCGCCCGCAAGCTCAACGAACTCTCCGACGCGGAGCTCGACGGCGATTCGCTGCTTCCCGGCTGGACCCGCCGCCACATCACCGCGCACATCGGCTACAACGCCCGGGCCATCGCCCGGCTCGTGGAGTGGGCAGTCACCGGGGTGGAGACCCCGATGTACGCCTCCACCGCGGTCCGGGACCACGAGATCAACTTTGGGGCGACCCTGAGTCCGATCGCGCTACGGCACCTCTTCGACCACTCCGCCGTGCACCTCAACGTCGAATGGCGGGACCTGCCCGAGGACGCCTGGCACCACACAGTCCGGACCATCCAGGACCGGGAAGTCCCCGCCACGGAAACCGTCTGGATGCGCAGCCGCGAAGTGTGGATGCACGCCGTCGATCTCGACAACGGCGCCAGCTTCCGTGACATTCCGGTTCCCGTGCTGGACCGGCTCCTCAAGGACATCACCGGCGCCTGGCACACCCGCGGCACCGACACGGGACTCCTCATCAAAGTGACCGACCGCGATCTGGCGTTCGGAAATGCTACGTCGGCGTCGCCGACGGTCGTCTCAGGACCGCTGGCGTCCGTCGTCGAGTGGGCGGCCGGCCGGGGCAGCGCCGGTGTGACCGCAGTCGACGGCGCGGCTGCGCCTGTGGCGGTCCCGGCCGCCGCGAAATGGATCTGAGCCCCACCACCTAAGCCCATCATGACCAGGAAAGCCCCCTCAATCGAGGGGGCTTTCCTCACATCGCGTTCAGCCGAGTCGACAAACCCGATGCATCCCGCGCATGAGTATTTCAAAGACGCTACGAGTGAGTCCGAGAAGTTGTCAGCCAAGCCGCTTCCGATCTGGATCGTCGAGGCAGGTTGAGGCCCGGGGCGGTGCCAGCCCGCAGCGTCACGGCAGCTGGAGGCACGGCAGCTGGTGGCACTGATGGATGGTTTGCAGGTGTCGGTGACGGTCGACCAGCGAGGACAGCGACGCCGGATACCCAGAATCCGGATGCGGCGATGACGGGGAAAATGATGGCTGCGGCGGTCGGATTGACTGGTGGGAAGGCAGAGGCAGCAAAGCCCACCAGTTCCGACACACTCGCCCTCGAGGCCCGCCCCGCCTGCCGACTGGGCAGGCTCAACTGGCTCATGACCTGCTCCGGATCAGTGGCCATGTCATGCGGTTCCCCCCGCGTTCCTGTATGAACAGGTATCAGAGCGGAAATTCTGGGACCAGCCGCAAACCTGGGCCGATCCAAAAAATATTCAGCGAGTCATGTTGTAGTCGGCCCTGGCCACCATGAAGTAGTGAACGCGAAAACCCGACGGAAGGACGAACGAGGATGAACACCCAGAACGCACCCCGCAGGGCGGCACCCGGCCTGCCGTAGTCAGCCGCTCCCCTAACAACCGAATAGGCCGTTTCCGGGACCCCACACACCCGGAACATCAGATCAGAGGCGAGAGTGTGCACACTGTGCACACGAAAAATACCAAAAAGGCCCCTGACCTGCGGAAACACTGTGCCCGAGGTGGGACTCGAACCGGGTTCCAGCCCTTGCAAACACTGGACTCCCGCCGAAACATACGGAATCCGGGCCAGTCCGGCACCGGTACGGCCCAGTCCGGGACCCAAAGTGTGGACACTGTCCACACCCCCATTCTCCCCACCCGCGGCCTCCCCAAACTGCCGCACCCCGCATCGACAGGGTGCGGCACTTCTTTGCCCTGAAAAGACTTGATCCTGCTGGAGAAGTTCAACCGCGGCTGCAACCGGGTCCCGCACGCGCCCGTTGCCGAGTCTTGGGCATGCAGCACGGCGTGCTCAGCCTCTGGACGCTCCATCACGACGTCACCTCCCTTTAAACTATTCATGATCCGATCGGCGGACCTCTGCATAACCGGGCGGCGCACCTTCAGACGCTGGGTGGGCATCACCTGAACGGGAGTGGATGATCGAGAGATTGCTCGGCGGCTCGGGGGTGCTAGTACCGTGGCCATCGGCACGCAGTTCGTAGATGAATCCAGCTATTTGCGGCGGCGAGGGTCGAGGTCCCTCGCGAAGAAAATCGAGGCTTTCTTCAGGATCTCGTTTGCCTCCCGCAGTTCCCGGTTCTCGCTCTCCAGCTCTCTGATCCGGGTCTGCTCGGCGCTGGTGACGCCGGGGCGTTCGTCCGCGTCGATCTGGGCCTGGAGAACCCACCGGCGCAGGGACTCCCTGCCAATATTGAGCTTCGGTCCGATGGCGGAACAGGCGGCAAAAACGGAGTCGTACTCACTGAGGTGGTCCAGGACCATCCGCACGGCACGCGCACGCTGATCCTGGGGGTATCGCTTGGGCATAATCGCTATCCTTCACAAAAAAGGAAGCGGCATCAAACCCGGTACGGTTCAATTCGAGACACAGAGGTTTCGAGACTCCGAGTCGTAGAAGAAACTACAACACGGCGGTTATGGATCGGAACTGCGGTGCAGAGGGCCGCGCGACTGTCCGTGAGAGTCGCTATGCGGAGGCTCTCAGGGGCTCGAGGGCGGCTAGGACGAGGTCGAGGCCGAAGATGAACTCCTCGGCCGGGTCGTAGCCGGCAGCGACGAGCGCCGCGGCGGACTCGTTGAGGTAGGGGAACTCGTCAGGAGGAAGCTGGGGCAGGTAAACGTCCTTGGCCATGTCCGCGAGCTCATCGGCGGTGTCGAACGGCAGGCTGGCTGCCTGCAGGGCGTAACCGTAAACATAGCTGTCGATCAACCAGTTGGCGTGTGTCGCCATCAAGACCGGGAAGCCGGCCCTTCGCAGGCAGGCGGTAACCGCTTCGTGGTGGCGGAGGTTCGCGGGCCCCGGCGATGTCCGCGACTCCAACAGGCCGATCGCCCACGGGTGGCGTGCGAGAACCTGTCGGGCGGATACCGCCCGCCGTCGCATCGCCGACTGCCAGTCGATTTCTTCGGGCGGGAGCTCGATCTCCTCGAACACGATGTCGATCATGGCGTCCAGCAACTCGTCCTTGCTCGCCACGTAGTGGTAGAGCGACATCGCGCCCGCACCGAGCACGCCAGCCAGCCGGCGCATGCTCAGCCCGTCGACCCCCTCGCGGTCGGCGAGCCGGACCGCCTCGACCACCACCCGCTGCTTGCTCAACCCCGCGTCTGACGCGACCTGGCGTTGTTCCCTCGCAGACACGGGTCTCCTCGCTCTCTCAAAAGGCTTGACAATAGTACATCGTACGATCAAAGTATACCGTACACCGTACGTCGTACGGTGTACGAGCCAGCGAGAGTCGCGGCTCGGACGTGAGGAGGCCTCTGTGGGAATCGAACAGCGATCGAATGCCGGAGCACGCCTGGTGCCGGAGGCGAGTCCGGCCGGGGCGGCGACGATGCGGGCCGCCGTCCAGCAACGCTACGGCCCGCCCTCAGTGCTCGAGTCGTCCGAGGTCGGGCTACCGCTGCCCGGTCGAGGCTGTGTGCTCGTCCACGTGGGCGCGGCCTCGGTACACCCTGGCGACTACTTCGTCATGACCGGTGAGCCGTACGTGGCGCGCCTGGCGTTCGGGCTCCGCCGGCCGCGCCACGGCATCCCTGGCAGGGACCTCGCCGGCGTGGTGGCAGCGGTCGGGAATGATGTCACCGCTTTCCGCCCCGGCGACGAGGTGTTCGGCTGGAGCACCGCTGGAACGCTCGCGGAGTACGCCTGCGTCCCGGCGGACAACCTTGTGTCCGTGCCCGCCAACGTGTCGGTCGTGGACGCGGCAGCGGTGCCCACGTCGGCCATGGCTGCGTTGCAGGCGGTGCGCGAGATCGCGAACGTTCAACCGGGCCAGGCGGTGCTGGTCACGGGCGCGTCGGGCGGCGTGGGCTCCTTCGCCGTACAGATCGCCAAGACGTTTAACGCCGAGGTGACGGGTGTGTGCAGCACCCGCAACGTCGACTTGGTCCGGTCACTCGGTGCCGACCACGTCATCGACTACACGAGGACCGACTTCACCCGCACCGAGAAGCGCTACGACGTCATCCTCGACAACGTGGAAGCCCAGCCCCTAGCGGCTGTCCGCCGAGCGCTGACGCCCACCGGCACCCTCATCCCCAACAGCGGACGCGGCGGCCCCTGGCTCGGCCCCCTCGGTCGGATCGTCAAAGCGCGCGTGCTGTCCGGGTTCACCCGTCAGCAGCTGAAGCCCTTCCTGTCGGTCGAGAAGCGCCAGGACCTGCTCACCCTGGCCGACCTCCTCGCGACCGGGCAGGTCACGCCGGTCATCGATCGCACCTACCCCCTCGACGAAGCAGCGGACGCCCTCCGCTACGTCGGGGCCGGCCACACCCGAGGGAAGGTCGTGATCACCGTCTGACGACCGGACCGATGAGAACGACCCAACCCGTACGTATGCACGCCCAGACCTGCCGCCACTCCGGCGGACGGACCGCTCCTCTTGAAAGACGAACCGATGACCATCCGAACGAAAACCCCGAACCTGGTCGACAACCCACCGATCCCCGTGCAGGCCAAGCTCGCGGCAGCCTGGACCAGCCTCATGTTCCTCGTCATTTACATCGACTACTACCACCTCTACCAGCCCGGCGAAATCGACTTAATTCGCGGTGGCGTCATCTTCGAGTTCGACATCAGCGGGACATTGATGTCCATTTTCTTCGTGATTATCGCGATCCCGGCCTTGATGATCATGCTCTCCATGACGCTGCCCGCCCGTGTGAACCGCGCCACGAACCTCGTCGTTGCATCGCTGTACATCCCCGTCATGGTGTTCAACGCGGCAGGGGCGTCCTGGGACTACGCCTTTTACTACGCCCTCACTATCGGAGTCGAGGTGCTGATCCTGGCCTTCATCCTGCGCGCCGCCTGGACCTGGCCCCGCACCGCACCGTCGGCGACCATGCCGACCAGCCGTGAGGGCGATCGCGCCCTGCCGCAAGCGTGAACCCAAGAGCAGTCCCCGTCCTGTTCGGAGCCATCTGCCTCGGTGCCGCGGTGTGGGCCTCCTGGCGGTGGGATACCAACTACCACTGGGACGTCGCGTAGGGGCCTTCCAAGGCCCCTACCGGCAGGCCAGGTCATCGGATGCGCACACAGGCCCGCCACGTCGTCGACACCGACCCTAAGCGCGGCAACGTCGTCGTCCGCCTCGCCGACCCGCCACGACGGGCACGCCGAGCCGCCGTATCAGATCCGCCAGTCCCACCATCACCCAGGAAGGTCCCGGTCATGATCGAGGCACACGAGCTCACCAAGCGCTACGGCGACAAGACCGCCGTGCACACACTCAGCTTCACCATCGCGCCTGGCACCGTGACCGGGTTCCTCGGCCCGAACGGTGCCGGCAAGTCCACGACGATGCGCTTGATCATGGGACTGGACCGGCCGACGTCGGGCACCGTCGCGGTCAACGGCAAGCCCTACGGGCAGCGCCGTTCCCCGCTGCGGGAGGTCGGCGCCCTGCTCGACGCAAAGGCCGTGCACCGCGGCCGCAGCGCCCGCTCGCATCTGCGCACGATGGCCGCCACCCACAACATCATGACCACCCGCGTCAGCGAGGTCATCGAGATAACCGGCCTGGCCGGGGCCGCGACCAGCGCGTCGGCGGGTTCTCCCTCAGCATGAGCCAACGCCTGGGCATCGCCGCCGCACTCCTGGCGACCCCCGAACACTCATCCTCGACGAGCCGGTCAACGGGCTCGACCCCGAGGGCGTGCAGTGGGTTCGCCAGCTGGTGCGCGACCTGGCCGCCGAGGGACGGACCGTGTTCCTGTCCTCGCACCTGATGAGCGAGATGTCCCAGACCGCCGCCCAGCTCCTCGTGATCGGCCGCGGTCACATCATCGCCGCCGGCTCGGTCCAACAGGTCACCGACTCCGTCGCCAGCGGCGCTGTGCGGGTGCGCTCCCCGCGCGCCGGCGAGCTCGCCGCCGCTCTGGCCACCGACGGTGTGACCATCACCTCTCCGGAGGCCGGGATGCTCGAGGTCAGCGGGACCACCGCAGAGCACGTCGGAGAGGTCGCCTTCCGAAACGGGCTGCCACTGTACGAGTTGTCCCCGCGCCGCGCCAGCCTCGAAGAGGCGTACATGAACGTGACACAGGGCGCGGTCGAGTACCGCTCCGAGCCCACCACCGCCCGCAGCACCCCGGCCCAGAAGGGCCAGAACCGATGAGCAACCTGACCGCCGGCCCCCCCGATGACCTCACCCGCCGCCACCCCGCCCGCCGCCGCGCAGGTGCAGCCCACCTTCACGGGGGTCATGCGCGGGGAGTGGATCAAGCTGCTGGCCCTGCGCTCGACGTGGTGGGCGCTGGCCTCCACCGCCGGAGTGATCACGCTGGTGGCCCTGGCCGCCGCCATGTCGCTGAACGCCATGGCCGACGATCCCGCCCTGGCCCCGGGCATCGAGCAGATGCATGGCGCCGAGGTCATCGCAGGCGGCTTCCACTTCGGCATTCTGACCATCGCCGTCCTGGGCGCCCTGCTCATCACCGGGGAATACGCCACCGGCATGATCCGCTCCACGTTCGCGGCAGTCCCGAGCCGGATCCCCGTCCTTCGCGCCTCGCGCACTGCACGGGCCCACGCGACGCAGATAGCGAGGAGCAACGCCACTCCCACCACAAGGACAACCAGTGTTGCCGGCGCAATCTGGTACAGGCTGACATGAGCAATCACTGCCGTCCAGTAAATCACTGGCATGGCCAGCACGACTGCTACGAGGACTAAGGCGAAAAGGATCACAGACTTTCGAGCGACCCGCCGCGTCGTGGTCCGGTAATGCGGCGACCGATCCGGGCGTACCCGGCCGTGTTCGCGGTACCAATGCCAGTCCTCCGGTCGGATGCCATACTGCCGCAAATCCTGCACGCCTTGAACCATGCTGTCCCCCAAAATTTTCTCGCTTCATCCAGCGAGCATCGTGTTTTCCAGCGAGTCTAGTAGTGGAGGTTGGTTAGCAGTCCGCCGGCTCCAATTCCGGGCATTTAAGGCACGTACTCGGACCGGTCCACTTCTGAGTCACCGGCAGGCGGGCTCAGCACTCCTGCCGGCATTCCCCATTGTGCTGCCTCTCATCATTCCAAGTGGTCAAAGTGTGAAATGCATGGTGTGGCCAATGTGGAACATGTGTTATTTACCTAGGGCCCTCCGCTGAGGGCGCACCTGTGGGAAGTCCGAGGCTTAATCGGGCTCTCCTGACGTGAATGTGGGTTCGGTTATGTCTGGTATGGGAGTTTGATTTCGACGGGTCCGCAGGCGAGCATGATCAGGGCGAGGGCGGCTTCGGGGGTGTGGAATCCGTAGGATCTGCGGGTCATGGTGCGGATCTTGTTGTTCAGTCCTTCGTGGCGGCCGTTGGAGAGTTTCCTGGTGACTGCTGCGTGGATCCCTTGGGTGTGGGATCGGATCGTGGCGGCGGCCCTGGCGAACTCGCGGATGTTGGATTTGGCGGCGAGGTCGCACCAGGTGGTGATCATCTCCATCACGTCATCGGGGTTGAGGTCGCCGGCGAAGACCTCCCGGAGGGATTCCTTGAGCTGGTAGGCGTCCCAGAGCAGCCCTCCGGTGCGTTCGAGCCCGGCCAGGGTGGCTTGTTGTTTTTCGGTGAGGTTCTGCGGGTTTTTCAGCAGCACCCAGCGGGTTCCTTTGAACTTCTTCGCGATGTCCTGATCGGGCAGCTCACGGGTCCGTTGCCAGATGGAACGGCGGAAGGCTTCCAGCGCGTTGGTGGCGACCTGGATGACGTGGAACGGGTCGTAGCAGATGACCGCGCCGGGTGCGTTGGTCTTCACGGACTTGGCAAAAGCCGGGCCCATGTCCATGCTGACGGCCTCTATCGCCGCCGTGTTCACCGGTCCGATCTCCTTGAAGAATCCATCCAGTGTCGCCGCGTTCTTTCCCGGTGCGCCCCAGACGATCTTCGAGGTGGCGTGGTCCGAGACGAGGGTCAGGTAGCGGTGGTGTTTGCGCCAGGAAATCTCATCCACGCCGATATTGACCAGGCCTTCGAAGCGGCTCTCATCGAGTTGTTCGGCCACGACGCGTTCACAGATCGCCCCGACGGTCCGCCACGCTATCCGGGCGAAGGTGGACACCGTGGTCTTGTCCGCACGGGTGACCAGCCAGGCGATCATGTCCTCAAATTCCGTGCTGAACCGGGAGCCGGGCCGGGCGAACGGCACGCCCTGCACCACGACGCCGTGGCTGGGGCAGACCAGCCGCCGGCGGAGCATTGTGAGCACCAGGACCCTGCCGGCGAAATCCAGATGCCGCCACGACGATTCCGCCCACCGGGTGTCATACCCGGCCATCGTTGAGTAGCTGCAGTGCGGGCAGTCCAGGCGCTTGCGGGCCTTCAACGCCACCCGCACCAGCAGCGGACCCCCGGCGCCAGGATCAACGTCAACAACCCGGACCCCGGCCAGATTCAAGACGCCGTTGAGTAGAGTAGTAGCACGCATGGGTAGCTCCGAAATTTGGACAGTGTGAGAACTCCCAAATCTACCGGGCTACCCATGCCTCATAACACGCAAACCCTGACCCACACTTACGTCAGGAGAGCCCTTAATCGGAAGGTGAGACACACTCACGCCGCAAATTACTCTTGAATCGTCCCGCCGAGCTTGTCGCTGACGTTCATGGCATAACCGAGGGGGGCCTTTACGATCCAATTCGGCCCGACGACCATCACAGTGTCGTTACTCCCTTTCTGTATCTCAACTTGTCGGTCGCGTGAAGACGGTGTTCCGTAGATGCCCACCCAGCTATTTGTTCTGCAGGACCTGACTTCGCTGGCGCCGTCATCGAACCTTTGATATGCGCCTTCGCACTTCAGCCCGGTTGTTGCTACCGCACTAACCAAATCGTTCAAGGTTCTATAGGCGGCGTCCTTCTGAACTGGCGCCGCCGCGCACGCCGCCATGCTGATCACAGATACAAGTCCAAGCGCACCCGCCACTCTCAACTTAAAGAGCATTTTCATGCTTCCCCCATCTTTGGAGTGTGTCTTACCCCGACAGTACTGTCCGTTCGGAATTTTTCAAGCTGAACGGTACCAACGGGAGTTAGGCGGCTGACTGTTCGGTGTCTTCCTTGGGTTGGTTGATCCATGCGGGCCCGGGCAGGGCCAGGATTTTGGGGTCGGTGGTTTTGGTGAAGTGGTTGGGGTGTTTCGCCCGTGCCGTGGCGAGGGTTTCGGAGCGTTTCTTGGCGATACTGGCGGCGAGCCTGTAGTGGACGTTCGCGGGCGTGTGGAAGCCGATTCCGGAATGCTGGTGGTGATGGTTGTACCAGTTGTGTGTGATCGACTATCTGTAGGCCGTTTCAGCCAGGAATTTGAGCCATGTTGGTGGCTCGTTTCAGGCCAAAAGAGCGGTAAGAATTAGGCCAGTTTTTTCTTCCCGGAATCAGGTTTCGGGGGCTTGCCTGAAGTTAGAGATCACCCGGGTGGTCGGGGGCCTTTCCCAGAGTGTTGGGGACATGGGCCCGCCACCCCCAGATAGGTTCCTTACGGTGCTGCCATTGCGAAGCGTATGCGCCGGAAGGGCTGGAAAGTGAGATGACGGTACCCATGTCCGTTCAAGAAAATATCAGAAGACTCGACTCCCAGGGAGTCCCGGTGCGTCAGATCGCCCGAAGGCTTGGAGTGAGCCGGACCTCGGCGGCCAAGTACGCCGAGCAGGAGGACTTCTCCCCGGCGCCGCGGGCACCGCTGGCCAGGCCGGGGGCCTCGGTGCTGACCGGGTTCGAGCACATCATTGAGCGGTGGCTCATCGAGGATCAGCGCCGGAACCGCAAGCAGCGGCATACGGCGAAGCGGATCTTCGACCGGCTCGTTGACGAGCATGGTTTTACCGCCACCTATTCACCGGTCCAGCGGTACGTGAAGAAATGGTTGGCCGCCCACCGGCAGCCCGGTGAGGGGTTTACCGAACTGGTCTGGCCTGCCGGCACCGTGCAGGTCGACTTCGGTCAGGCCGAGGCCATCGTTGCCGGGATCCGGCAGGTCCTGCATATCCTGGTGGTGACCTTCCCGTTCTCGAACATGCGCTTCGTGCAGGCGTATCGGGGCGAGACCGCCGAATGCGTGGCCCACGGGCTGCGGAGGGTGTTTGAGCACATTCGGGCTGCGCCGCGGCACATGGTCTTTGATAATGCCACGGGCATCGGAAATCGGGTGGGAACCCGGGTGACCGAGACGAAGCTGTTTGGCGCCTTCAAACTCCACTACAGGTCCGAGTCACGCTATTGCAATCCGTACTCGGGCCATGAGAAGGGCAACGTGGAGAACGCGGTGGGGTTCCTGCGCCGGAACTTCATGGTCCCCGAGCCGGAGGCCGCCACCCTGGAGGGGCTGAACAAGGACCTCATGGCGCGCTGCGACGCGTTGGCCACCACCGTGCACTACCGCAAGGGCCTGCCCCTGGGTGAGCTGTTCGCCCAGGACGTTGCGGCGTCCATAGACCTGCCGGGGATCGGTTTCGATGCCGTGCGCTACGAATCGCGCAAGGCCGACAAGACCGGGAACCTGCTCATTGACGGGAACACGTACGCCGCCGGGCCCGCTTTCCACGGGCGAATGCTCACGGTGGGGTTGGGACACGACGTGGTGCAGATCCTTGATGAGCATTCCGAACCTGTCCGCACGTTCCCGCGCGTCTTCGGCAAGCAGGCCGAGACGGTCTTTGACCCTGCTTCCCTGGTGCCGTTGCTGGTGACGAAGCCCGGGGCGTGGTCCCATTCGCCGCTGCGGGCCCTGGTGACGGACCCGGTGCGTGACTGGTTGGACCGGGCCACGGCCACGGATCGGCGCCGGCTGCTCAACTCGGTGGATGCTGCCTCATCGGTGGCGGGATTCGATGCCGCGGTGGCCGCTGCCGACACCCTGATCCAGCGCGGGGATGCACCGGACATGGCCATGCTGGGCATGCTGGCCCGCCGTCTGGCTGATGGCACCGAACCGGAGGCAACGAACGTGGACCTGAGCGTCTATGACACCTTCACCACCCTGAACACCACCACAGGAGAAATAGCATGAGCACGATCACCGTCCAGGACCTCCTTGAGGCGGGCAAGCACGCCTCGCTGACCGGCAGCGTGTTGACCGATTGGGCCGAGAAGGGCACCCCGAAGCAACGTGAATACCTGCACGGGGTGCTGGTCGCCGAGCACGAATCCCGGCAGGAGTCACGGCGCCAGCGGCTGTTGAAGGCCGCAAGGTTGCCGGCCATGAAAACACTCACCGGGTTCGACTACAGCAGTGTCAGGTTCCCGGAGGACTACGGCCGCGGACCTCTCGAATCCCTGGATTTCATCAACCGGGCCCAGGACCTGGTCCTCTACGGCGACGTGGGCACCGGCAAAACTCACATGGCCACCGCCCTGGTGGCCGCCGCCTGCCGGCAGGGCATCCCCGCCAGGTTCTTCACCACCTCCGCCCTGGTCATGATGCTGCGCCGCGCCAAGGACGAAGACCGCCTCGACAAGGAACTGGCCTCCCTGGCCAAGAACCGGCTCCTGGCCATCGACGAGCTGGGCTACCTCCCGATCGACGCCGAAGGGGCCAGGCTACTCTTCCAAGTGATCGCGGACGGGTATGAAAAACGAAGCCTGATCATCACAACAAATTTGGAGTTTTCCCGCTGGGGCACCGTGTTCGGAGACGACAACATGGCCGCCGCCGTCATTGACAGATTGGTCCACCACGGGCGGCTTCTGCAGTTCCGCGGCGAGTCCTACCGGGTCAAAAATGCCCTCATGAAATAGCCAACCGCTGAAATGGACCAGAAAAGAGCCGACGTGGCCTAATTCTTAGCGCTGAAACGGCCTACTTAAACTTGACGAAACACACCAGTCCACAAACTCGCTGATAAAGGCCCTGGCATCGCCAAGGGAAGCGAAGCGTTCGGGGAACATGGGCCCGTATTTCATGGTCTTGAAGAGTCTTTCTGAGTACGGATTATCGTTGCCTTAACCGGCTAGTCGGGGTCTGGAATTGTCCGTTGTCGTCCTTTTTGGACCTCTATCTTTCGGTCTTGGTCTTGGTCGTGGTCTTGGTCTTGGTCTTGGTCGTGGTGTTGACTCGTTCGAGCCGGCGGAGGCGTTCCTCGTGCTGCCGGGCGCGGTCGGCGACGGCGTCGAGGCTGGCGCGGAGCTGGGCGATCTCGGTGCTCAGGCCGGAGAGCGTGGGTCCTTGAACGCCACGGAGCCGGTATTCCTGGATCAGTGCCCGCAGTTCGGGGTTTCGGTAGAGGGTCGCCCGGGATATCCCGCTCGCTGCCGCGGTGGCGGTGAAAGTCACGGGTTGTCCGTCTGCGAAGAAGCCCTTGCCGGATTCTGCGACGTCCATTCCGGATTGGTGCGCCAGGTCCCCGGCGGCGCCGTGCGGCGCCACCGTCCGGAAGATCCCTGGTCGTGATGTGCTCACCCCTGCGAAGTGTCCAAGGTGGCGGCCGCTCCGGTGACAGGTGTGAACGGTAGATGGCGCGGTGGCTGTCCGGACGCCGCGCCAAGCAGCCGAAGGACCTCGACCGGGCCTAGAGGCCGAGCTTCCCCGCCGCCCACCGGTCATGAACTCACCCTGCGAGTAGACTTAGACCGGCTCTCCAGTCCCCCCAGCTTGGAGAGCCGGGAGCCTCCGCGCTTGAGTCCCTGGACTCGCGCGGAGGCTTTCCTCATACGCCCGGCAACCTGGGCTGCTATCAGAAAGTGATTAAACCAGATACGGGTCCCGGATTTAATCTTTAGTGGATCAGGCCGGCGACGAGGCGCAAAGCCCACCAATTCCTGCAACGCGCCTCAAAGCCGGCTCCGCCTACCGACTGGCCAGGCTCAGCGAGCGCCTCACCCTGCCTCGCTGCAGTGATGTCCCGCTGTAGCGCCGGGCCCCTATTCGCGGGCGTCTACGGATAGTCGGTTCAGGCCAGCAGGAATTCGCACCAGAGCGGGTAGTGGTCTGAGATCCGCCAGGACACCTCGGTGCGGGTCTTGTCCCGGAAGATGTGCGGGATGAAATCGAAGGAGCCGGCACCCTGCCCGTAGGTGAGCCCCTTCAGCAGGGAGGTGCCGTCAGGGTCGGAGAACCATGCGATCTGGTCGTAGAAGTGCCGGGTGCGGTCATCATCGAAGATCGTCCGCGGAACGGCGTTCAGCTCTGTCGGTGGCCACAGGCCGGTTGCGACGAACGCCTCGTACAGTGGGTCACCGATCCGGTCGAGGTTGAAATCCCCAAGCACGATGAGGTTGGAGTTCCAGTCGTTGGGCCGAAGCGCCCATGCCCTCATCCATTGGGCGAAGGCTGTGATCTCGGGCAGCCGCTCGGCTGGGTTCTTGCCCCAGATCACGTGGACGGACGCGAGGGTGAATTCGGTACCGGCCCGAGAGAAGCTGGCTGTGTAGGGGGTGCGGGCGAACTGGCGCTGCTGGTTGTCCTCGATCGGCGGCAGTACGATCTCCCCGACCAGCCCCGAGGGCTGGACCCGTTCGGTGTCGTAGAGGTATGAGAGTCGTTCACCGTTGCCAGCGGCTCCTTCCGTCACGTCCGAGACGATGGCCTGCCACCGCGGCCCGAGAGTGGCCAGCAGGTGTTTGAGGGCCTGGGGGTTCCGGCGGGATTCCTGGACGCCCACGACGTCGAAACGGGAGATCACTTCGGCAAGGCAAGCGACCGCGTGCCAGTCACGTGTGGGTGAGTCCCTGGGACCGGCCGTCCACTTGGCCGTCAGGCTGCCAAGGGCACGGATGTTCCACGTCCCGATCAAGAGGTTGGACTCGGCTCTGACGGGGATGGTGTTGTCCAGGGCAGTGCGCAACCGGTCCAGGTCTTCGGCAACGGCTGCCGGCGGCTGTTCCGTCATGCCTCCATGCAAGCAGACTGCCCGCCTGATGGGAACAGCCACACTGGGTGGCGGGCGCTCCATTGACAAGGCCTGTGGTTCTGAGGATTGTCGTTTCTACCGGTCCCGGCCAGCTCCACAAGGTGGCAGCAGCTTCCCTTGAGACAACGAGGGGCTCGCGGATTGATCCGGATGTGGCGCCGCAGGAGTCCCGGCGGCGTCGGACGGAATGGTGGCGCAGGCACCACTTGGGAATCGGGTGCATTCGCCTGCTCGACTAAAGTGCACCTGTTGTCAGAAAAGGTGGATGCAATGGGCTTTCCGGGTGGTGATGGCCGGCTTCCGGTGATCTATGTCCGCGGGTTCGCAGGTGGGGCCGGAGCGATAAACAATGCAGTGGACGATCCGTTTTACGGTTTCAGCCAAGGATCGGTGCACGTCCGCGCTGACGGCAATGGCCGGGCACAATTCCACCAGTTCGAATCGCCGATGTTGCGCCTGATAACGGACCACAAATATGAGGTGCCCGTCCATGGGGACCAGTGGGCTTTCCTGAGCCGTGCCGAAACGGCCTCGGTAAACCCGGCCTCCGTCTGGATCTACCGTTTCTATGACGGGTCTTCGGACACTTTTTCACGGGACCCGGAGACGTTCTCCTTCGAGGAGGCAGCTGCTGACCTGTTCGAGCTGATCAAGCTCGTCCTGGAAAAGACAGGGGCCCCGAAGGTGTTCCTGGTCGCGCACTCCATGGGCGGGCTGATCTGCCGCTCGCTCCTGCAGCGCGTCATCCCTGAAGCACTTGCAGACGCCGGGGAGGTGTTCGATCCGGCCGCCGGCACCAAATACGTGGCCCGGCTCTTCACGTATGCCACCCCCCACGGAGGGATAACTTTCGCCATTGGCTTCGGAGTGCTTGAGCGCATCCGTGACGCCACGGCGATCCAGGGCGCCGACATTTTCGGTCCGGACAGGATGTATGAATATCTGACTCCAGCCCCCGTCCGGTCAACACGGACCCGAGAGAACTTCCTCAGCACCGAAATACCCGACGACGGATTCCCCGTGGATGAAGTTTTCTGCCTCGTCGGCTCCAACCCTGAGGATTATGACGTTGCATTCGGCCTGTCCTCGAAGGCCGTTGGCCCCCGCAGCGACGGCCTAGTCCAGATTGAAAACGCCGCGGTCCGTGGGGCGCCGCTGGCCGTCGTCCACCGCAGCCACAGCGGCAGGTACGGGATCGTGAACTCTGAGGAGGGCTACCAAAACCTTCAGCGCTTCCTCTTCGGCGACCTCAAAGTCGAAGTACAGACCGTGGGCTTCACCGTCGGCCGAGATGCACCTCCCGAGGTCGTCTTCCAGCTCGACGTCGGACTGGCTATCCGAGGCCTTCCCGTCCTGGTCCATGAACAAAGCGCTGAACACTACTGCCCCGTTCAAATCGAGCGATGGAGAGAAGGAGACCCCATTGATTCTCCTGTGCCTCTCCTGACCACATTTCTCTCTTCGAAGGCACCTCGCCCGCGTGTGGGAGGCATCGTGGTGCCGCGGCTGCGCCACGCGCTGAACCTGCGCCTGATGTCCATCACGGAGAGGGACGGCCATTTCTTCTTTGACGACCATCTCGAACAGACGGAGGACTGGCAGGACACGCTGCTCGTCGAGATCGAACCCCCCTCCGAGGGCAGGCTGCTGCCCAGGGCGTGGGCAGCATGGAACAGCACCGTTCGGGCCGCGGTTCGGGACTGGGACCCTGAAGACAAGGACTTCCTGGAGGACACCGACCCCGCACCCGAGCATTGGAGCGGGCGGATCGAAGTACCAGAAATATCCCGGGACCTGCTCGGTCACAATGCTGGCATCCGCATCACGGTCACCCCGCGCTCACTTGATCTCGGTTCCGCTTGACATGTGGGGTGGAGACTGTCGGTTGTCAGGAGGGCTCTGCCCGGTTCGTGGCGGGCGGCTGCGAGGATGGCGCTTAGAACGTACGGATGACGATCAGCCTGTGGCCTTCAGGGACCCGGGCCTCGACGCGCACTGGACATCGAGCCTTACCACGGGGCCAATACAAGACCGAAAGCTTTCCCGTGCTGACTGCGGTCCTGCTCCTTATCTCGCCGGAGGACTGTAAGTTCGCCATTGTGACCGAGACGGATCAACGCCGCCCTGGTCCTTGGATGAGTTCATGGCGATGCCGCAGGTTGAAATCCGGACTGACGTTCCCTCGGTGCCCAGCTGGCCAAACCAGGGCACCTCTTGGCTGCTTTTGTTAAGCGTCATGCCCCGTGCCCTCGGGGCCCTAGTTGCTGCTGGGCCTGGGCCGTGCCCGGCGAACGGGAAGGAGCGTGCGGGCAGACTCAACCGCGGCCAGGAAATTGAGGATGAGACCGGTGAGGACATCCGGTTGTTCCAATGGAAGCGCGTGAGAGGCCCCGGGGACCACGGCCAGCTGGCCTTCAGGCAAGGCCTCGTACAGCGAGACCGTATGTGGCAGTGCGACCAAATCATCGTCGCCGACGACGACGAGCACAGGCCGGGCAATTCGCGCGATGTCGGTCGTCGTGAGCGTCGGCTCCGCACCGAACATTCTGAAACTCTTGCTGATGGCCACTTCCAAGTGCTCGGGACCGTGAGGTGAGCGTTCGATGTAGGCCTTGCCCAGTGCCTGCGCAAGCGAAGATTCAGGATCCATCTCAACGGCCATGGAGCCGTCGAAGTGGTAGTTAGCGCCAATGACAACAAGCCTTTGTACGAGATCGGATCGCTGAAGCGCAACGAGCAGGGCAACGATCCCGCCGTCACTCCACCCCACGAGATGGGCCGGTCCGCCGACGACCTGTTCAAGCACCCGAACGGTCTCGTCCGCCATGTCCGCATAGTGGAAATCTGCATCGGTGTCCGAGGTGTAGCCGTGGCCACTGCGATCGAACGCGACGACTCGGTAGCGCTCCGCGAGACCTGCCCCAATGCTGTTGAGCAGCTCGTCACTGTTGCTCAGGCCGCCATGCAACAGCAGGAGAGGTGTGCCCGGACCGCCCCGATCATCGACCCACGTTGGGTGCCCGTCAATTTCCACGTAGCCGGGCATGGTCCACTCCGTCCTGGCCGGTTCCCCGACCCGCTTAGAAGGGACTGGCATCACGTTCCGCATGCCGCCGTGTGAATTTGTGCGGCCATTGAGCGGTTGATCTTCGACGGCGTGCCCGTCCCTGCGGTTATTTTCCTCTCGCGCCCTCGGCGCCACAAGGGTTCTACGAGACTCATTAATAGTGCTCACGAAATGTGGTGCGTGCCTCATTTGGGAAGTGCTCGCGAAGCGTATCCGGCCACGGGTGCTGCTGGGACCAAGATGGATGGGTCAGGGGTTGTCGTTGTCCCCGCAGCGCCTAACCCGGTGTCATTTGCTGCACGTTTTCTTGCAGTACCTGTGAAACCCCTTGCCGCCAGCGGCGGGAGAAGAACTCTTCTTAGGCTTTACCTCCCGTGACCGGATCGGCCCGCCGACGTAGAATCATGCTTGTAAAGGAGCGCCGGCCGGCGCAGCGCCACGGCCCATCCAAGGAGAACCCCTATGAGCCTTGCAACGACCAGCCCTGAGGCTGCCGCCGCCGCGCAGACCCTGTTCCGGGTTGCCCTCGGAGGCGTGCTCATCGCGCACGGATCCCAAAAACTCTTCGGATGGTTTGGGCTGCCGCGGAGATCTCGGACAGTGGGCCCCCTTAAAATGGGGGTCTACCGAAAGTAGAGATCAGCATGACCGCATCACGGAAGCGTTTTCCCCAGGAGTTCAAGGACGAGCTGTGCCGCGAGGTGATCACCACGTCCAAGCCGATCAAGGACGTGGCCACGGCGTACGGTGTCGGCCCCGAGACGCTCCGCAACTGGCTGGTCAAGTACCGCGAGGCCAACGGCGGGACAGAGGTGGATCTGACGGTGCCGGAACGGGCCCGGCTGAAGGAGCTCGAGCGTGAAGTTCAAGAGCTGCGGGCGGAGACTGCCTTCCTGAAAAAAGCCAGCGCTTACTTCGCGCGGGAGCAGCGGTAGTGAGCAAGTATGAATTCATCGATTCCCAAAAAGCTGAGCCCGCCAATCTAAACTCGGTGGTGAAAATGTGCCGCTGGCTGGCCGTCTCAACCTCCGGTTTCTATCACTGGGCCACCCGTCCGCAATCTGCCACCTCGGGGCGCCGGCAGGCCCTGACGGCACGGATCCAGCACTTCTTCGAGGAGTCCGAGGGCACCTACGGGTACCGGCGGATCCACGCCGATCTCGCCGCGGAACAGACCGAGTGCTCTCCCGAGCTGGTGCGGCAGATCATGCGCCACCAGGGTCTGGTGGCCTGTCAGCCACGCCCGTTCCGCATCACCACCGAGGCTGACGCTGAGGCCGCCGCGGGCATGCCCGACCTCGTCAACCGGGATTTCACCGCCGACCGCCCCGGAGTGAAGTTCGTCGGCGACATCACCTACATCCACACCTGGCAAGGGTTCGTCTATCTCGCCACCGTCATCGACTGCTACTCAAAGAAAGTCGTCGGCTGGTCCATCGCCGATCACATGCGCACCGAGCTCGTGACCGATGCGCTTAGGAACGCCGCCGCGACAACCCGGATCGAGCCGTCCGCGATCTGGCACTCCGACCGGGGCAGCGTCTATACCTCGACGGATTTCAGGGCCCTGGTGGCCGGCCTCGGTATGCGCTCCTCGATGGGACGCACCGGCGTGTGCTGGGATAACAGCATGGCCGAATCGTTCTTCTCCGCCCTGAAAAACGAGCGTGTCTACCGGACCGTTTACGCGACCAAATCACAAGCCCGGAGCGACGTCATTCGCTACATCGAGGGGTTTTACAACAGCCGGCGCCGTCACTCCGCGCTGGGTTACCGCCGGCCCAACGAAGTCCACTATGGTTATCAACAGCCAGCCTTGGCAGCGTAGAAGAATCCACTAATTCCGCTGTCCGAAATCCCCGCAGCAGCCCAGTTCGGCGGAGGAGGCATCGAAGGAACCAGCAAGGGCATGCACGCCATGGGCTTCCGCCCAGCAAAACCCAGCGCCATCCTCGCAGGCGTGGGTGAAGCAGGAGCCGGTGTTGCCTTGGCCCTGGGGCTGGCCACTCCGGCCGCCGGCGCCGCCGCTGCCACCACGATGGGCGTCGCTGCCAGCGTCCACGCCCCTAACGGCTTCTTCGCCACAGAGTGAGGATTTGAGTACCCCGCGGTACTGGGCCTGGCGGCAGCGTCGTTCACCATCGGAGGGCCCGGACCTCTCTCCCTGGACTCGCTCACCGGTCATATCCTGGACCGGCCCTGGATGAGGGCGGCTGACCTAGCCGTAATACCGGCAGCCATCGGGGTCCAGATTTACCGCCGGCGTAAAGCCCTGGCCGACGACACAGTGGCACCGGCCTCCGGAACCCCGGTGGAGGAAGTGTCAGCCCAGCCCCACACGCCTTAGCCTGAATCCACCCATTGGCCTAGGCCCACCGCCTCGTTAGCTTTTCCGTGCGATCGGATTGAGAGCAACGTGGCCAGCTCCCCCCACCCAAAACAGCGAGGACAGTGAGGACAGTGACGCCGGATACCAGAATCCGGATGCGACGATGACGGGAAAATGATGGCCACGGCGGCGGGTTAGTGGTGGGAAGGACATGGCAACTGGTCCCACCAGGTCCAACAACCCGCCCTCGAAGCCGGCCCCGCCTGCCGACTGGCCAGGCTCAGCGAGCCCATGACCTGCCCGGATCAGTTGCCAGGTCATGCCGTTCCCCCCGCAGTCCTGCATGAACAGGTATCAGAGCGGAAAATCCGGACCAGCGGCAAACCCAGGTCCATCTAAAGAATAATCAGAACGTCATGTTGTACGCGGCCCTGGCCACCATGAAGTAGTGAACGCGAAAAAACCAAACGAAAGGACGAACGAGGATGAACACCCAGAAGAGACCCCACAGAGCGGTACCCGTTCCGCCATAGGCAGCAGCTCCCCAAACAACCAAATAGGCCGTTCCGGGACCCCACACACCCGAAACATCAGATCAGAGGCGAGAGTGTGGACACTGTCCACACGAAAAAACACCAAAAAAGCCCCTGAACTGCGGAAACACTGTGCCCGAGGTGGGACTCGAACCCACACACCTTTCGATACCGCATTTTGAGTGCGGCGCGTCTGCCATTCCGCCACTCGGGCGCGGAGTACACCGGTGTCATAATCGCCCAGCCACAGTGCTGTGAGCAACGCGATCGCTTCCAGTGCCCGAAATTACTCTACATGCAGATAGGCTGAATTCCAGAATCGCGCCAGTGACGCCGCATCGAACCCAACCCGGTCCCAGTACACCAGCGGTGACAACCTAAGATGGTCTAGTTCCCGCCGTACCTTTCCAAGGAGTTCCCGTGTCAGAACAGACGGAGTCAAACCCCACGTCCAAGCCGGCGCGCCGCGTGGTTGTCGCCGAGGACGAGACCCTCATCCGGCTCGACATCATCGAGATCCTGCGGGGCGAAGGCTACGACGTCGTCGGCGAAGCAGACAACGGCGAGAAAGCCGTGCAGCTCGCCGAGGAACTGAAGCCGGACCTCGTCCTGATGGACGTCAAGATGCCCATCATGGATGGCATCTCGGCCGCCGAAAAGATCGTCAAGGCGCGGATCGCCCCCGTGGTCCTGCTGACCGCGTTCAGCCAGAAGGAACTCGTCGAACGCGCCCGCGACGCCGGCGCCATGGCCTACGTGGTCAAGCCCTTCACCCCGGCGGACCTGATCCCCGCCCTGGAGATCGCGCTCTCCCGCCATGAGGAGATCAAGGCCCTCGAAAGCGAAGTGACCGACCTGCAGGAGCAGTTCGCCACCCGCAAGCTCGTGGAGCGCGCCAAGAGCCTCCTGACCACCAAAATGGGCCTGACCGAGCCGGAGGCGTTCCGGTGGATCCAGAAGACCTCAATGGACCGCCGCCTGAGCATGCGCGAGGTTGCCGAGACCATCATCAACCAGGTCAACTGACCCGGCCCGGGCAGACAAGAGCCCGGCAAAGAAGACAAAAAGGGGAGGGTCCCCGCCGCGCAAACCGCGTGGCGGGGACCCTCCTTCGTGCTGTCAATCTCCGGAACTAGGCTTTGCCGTTCCGCTTCTTCTTTTCCGGCCAGGGGCCGAGCTTGTCCTTGGTAACCTCGGCTTCGCCGTGGCTGCCGGCGTCGGCCAGGTCGCCAACCTTGTGGACCTTCAGCATGTTCGTGGAACCGGCCTTTCCGGGAGGCGAACCGGCGGCGATGACCACCATGTCGCCGTCCTCGACCAGGTCCATGTTCAGCAGGCTGCGGTCAACCTGTGCGGTCATCTCGTCCGTGTGGCCCACCATCGGGACCAGCACCGGCTGGATTCCCCAGGTCAGCGCCAGCTGGTTCCAGACGTGCTCCACCGGGGTGAAGGCGAAGACCGGCCGGATCGGACGCAGCCGCGACAGGCGCCGTGCCGAGTCGCCGGACTGCGTGAAGGCACAAATGTACTTGGCATCCAGCTGGTCGGCGATTTCGACGGCGGCCCGGGTGATGGCGCCACCGCGGGTCTTGGGCTTGGTGCCCAGCGGGGGGACGCGCTCCAGGCCGTGGACCTCGGTGGATTCGATGATCCGGGCCATGGTCTTGACGGTCTCGATCGGGAACTTGCCCACGCTGGTCTCGCCGGAGAGCATTACCGCATCGGCGCCGTCCAGCACGGCGTTGGCGCAGTCGGACGCCTCGGCTCGGGTCGGTCGCGGGTTGTCGATCATGGACTCCAGCACCTGGGTGGCCACAATGACGGGCTTGGCCCATCGGCGGGCCAGTTCAACGGCGCGCTTCTGCACGATCGGCACTTCCTCGAGCGGAAGTTCCACGCCGAGGTCGCCACGGGCCACCATGATGGCGTCGAACGCGTCGATGATCTCGGGGAGCTGCTCAACGGCCTGCGGCTTCTCGATCTTGGCGATCACCGGCACGCGGCGGCCTTCTTCGTCCATGATCTCGTGGACACGCTTGATGTCCGAGGCGTCGCGGACGAAGGACAGTGCCACCATGTCCACGCCGCGGCGCATGGCCCAGCGCAGATCGTCCTCGTCCTTTTCGCTCAGCGCCGGCACGTTGACGGCAACGCCGGGCAGGTTGATGCCCTTGTTGTTCGAAACGTACCCTCCGACGATCACCTGGGCGACGACCTTGACGTCGTCGACGTCGATCGCGCGGAGCGCGACCTTGCCGTCGTCGATCAGCAGGGCATCGCCGGCGTTGACGTCCTGGGTGAGGCTCTTGAGCGTCGTGGAGCAGATGTCCTTGGTGCCCGGGACGTCCTCGGTGGTGATGGTGAAGGTGTCGCCAACAGCCAGCAGGTGCGGTCCGTCCACGAACCGGCCCAGGCGGATCTTCGGGCCCTGCAGGTCGGCCATGATGGCGACGGCCTTGCCGAGCTGCCCGGCTGCCTTGCGGACGTTCTCGTAGGTGGAGTCGTGCACGGCGTAGTCGCCGTGGCTCATGTTCATGCGGGCCACGTCGACGCCGGCTTCCAGCACGGCGAGAGTGTTCTCAAAGCTCGCGATTGCCGGTCCGAACGTGGCCACTATTTTAGCGCGTCTCATATACCTACCCTAGTAGTCGATTGTATGGATGTAGTTGTATCAAGGTGAATGGCCGGGGGCCGTTGGAAACCAGCTGGACTACAGGACGGCCATGGCCCGGTCGGTTGGCGCCACCGGGGCCGGAAGGATGGTGCTGCCCATCAGGAACTTGTCCACCGCGGCGGCACAGGCGCGTCCCTCGGCGATCGCCCAGACGATGAGCGACTGGCCGCGGCCGGCGTCTCCGGCGACGAAGATGCCTTCCGTGTTGGTCATGTAGTACCCGTCGCGGGCCACGTTGCCGCGGCCGTCGAACTCGGCACTGACCTGCTCGGTGATCCCTGCCGGCTCCGGGCCGGTGAAGCCGAGCGAGAGGAAGACCAGGTCGGCCGGGATGATCCGCTCGGTGCCGGCCCTGGGGAGGCGCTTGCCGTCGACGAATTCGGTCTCGGCCACCTTCACGCCGGTCAGTTTGCCGTTCTCGCCGACGAACTCCACGGTGGAGGCGAGGTAGGTGCGTTCGCCGCCCTCCTCATGGGCGCTGGCCACCTCGAACAGGGTGGGGAACGTCGGCCACGGCTGGTGGCTGGCGCGCTCCGCCGGCGGCTGCTTGCCGATTGCCAGGGTGGTGACGGACGCGGCCTGGTGCCGGTGCGCGGTGCCGAGGCAGTCCGCGCCGGTGTCGCCGCCGCCGAGGATAACAACGTGCTTTCCGGCAGCGTTGATCTGGTTCTCCACCGTCTCCCCCGCCACCACACGGTTGGCCGGGACGAGGTAGTCCATCGCGAAGTGCACGCCCTCGAGCTCGCGGCCCGGGATCGGCAGGTCACGCGGGACGGTGGCGCCGGTGGCGACCACGACGGCGTCGTAACGTCGGCGCAGCTGCTCCCAGGTCACGTCGGTGCCGACGGCGACGCCGGTCCGGAAGCGGGTGCCTTCGGCTTTCATCTGCTCCAGCCGGCGGTCCACGTGCTCTTTTTCCATCTTGAAATCGGGAATCCCGTACCGCAGCAGGCCGCCGATCTTGTCATCGCGCTCATAGACGGCGACGGTGTGGCCCACCCGGGTCAGCTGCTGCGCGACGGCAAGCCCGGCCGGGCCGGAGCCGACGACGGCGACCGTCTTGCCGCTGAGGCGGGCCGGCGGCAGCGGGTTGACCCAGCCGTTCTCGAACGCCTGGTCCACGATGGAGACCTCGACCTGCTTGATGGTCACCGCGGGCTGGTTGATGCCCAGCACGCAGGAGGCCTCGCAGGGGGCCGGGCAGAGCCGCCCGGTGAACTCGGGGAAGTTGTTGGTGGCGTGCAGCCGCTCCATCGCTTCCTCGCCCTTGTCCCGCCAGATGAGGTCATTCCACTCCGGAATGAGGTTCCCCAGCGGGCAGCCCTGGTGGCAGAACGGCACGCCGCAGTCCATGCAGCGGCCGGCCTGGGCCTTCAGGACACCCTTTTCCTGGGCCTCGTAGACTTCCTTCCAGTCCATAATGCGGACCGGAACGGGACGGCGGGGCTGGGTTTCGCGCTGACGTACTTTCAGAAATCCGCGTGGATCAGCCACCGGTCACCTCCAGGATTCGAGACCAAACTTCTTCGCCGTCGGGGTCAAGGCCCTCTTCGATGGCGTCAAGGCGGGTTTGCAGCACGGCCGCGTAGTCGCGCGGCAGCACCTTGGTTATGCGGGCTGCGGTGTCATCGAAGTTCTCCAGCAGCCGGGCCGCCAGCAGCGACTCGGTCTCCTCGGAGTGCTTCAGCAGCAGTCCATGGACAATGTCGCGGTCCTCGGCGTCCAGTTCGCGCAGCTGCAGCTCGCCGGACTCCAGGGCCTGCTTGTTCACGCGTTCGGTCTGCAGGTCCAGCACATAAGCGGTACCGCCGGACATGCCGGCACCGAAGTTGCGGCCGGTGCGCCCGATGATCAGCGTCTGACCTCCGGTCATGTACTCGCAGCCGTGGTCGCCGATCCCCTCGACCACCGCGGTGGCGCCGGAGTTGCGGACCATAAAGCGTTCGCCGACCTGGCCGCGCAGGAACATCTCGCCGCTCGTGGCGCCATAGCCGATCACGTTTCCGGCGATCACGTTGCGCTCCGCCGGGAACACGTTGGTGCGGTCCGGCCGGACGATGATGCGCCCGCCGGAAAGCCCCTTGCCGACGTAGTCGTTTGAGTCACCGAACATCCGCAGCGTGATGCCGGCCGGCAGGAAAGCACCGAGCGACTGGCCGGCGGTGCCGGTCAGTGTGATGTCGATGGTGTCCGTGGCCAGCACGTCCGTGCTGAAGGTCTTGGTGACCACGTGGCCCAGCATCGTGCCGACGGAGCGGTCCGTGTTGATCACGTCGACGGCGATCTTGACCGGTGTGCGGTCGCTCAGGGCCTCCGCGGCCATCACGATCAGGCGCTGGTCGAAGTGCTTGTCCAGCTCGTGGTTCTGGCCGGTGAGGTTGCGCAGGGGTGCGTCGTCGTCGAACTCGAGTCCGTGCAGGATCGGGTCCAGGTCCAGCCCTTCGGCCTTCCAGTGGTTGATCGCCTCACGGGTGTCGAGCATTTCGGCGTGGCCGATCGCTTCCTCGATGCTCCGGAAGCCAAGCTCGGACAGGATCTCGCGGACTTCCTCGGCGAGGAATTCGAAGAAGTTGACCACGAATTCCGGCTTGCCGGTGAAGCGGGAGCGCAGCTCGGGGTTCTGCGTCGCGACCCCCACCGGGCAGGTGTCCAGGTGGCAGACGCGCATCATGATGCAGCCGGAGACCACCAGCGGCGCGGTGGCGAAACCGAATTCCTCGCCGCCGAGCAGCGCGGCGATCACCACGTCGCGGCCGGTCTTGAGCTGGCCGTCCACCTGCACCACCACGCGGTCGCGCAGGCCGTTGAGCATCAGCGTCTGCTGGGTCTCGGCGAGGCCGAGTTCCCACGGCACCCCGGCGTGCTTGAGCGAGTTCAGCGGCGAGGCGCCGGTTCCGCCGTCGTGCCCGGAAACCAGCACGACGTCGGCTTTGGCCTTGGTGACGCCGGCGGCCACCGTGCCGATCCCGACCTCGGAGACTAACTTGACGTGCACCCGGGCCGAGGGGTTGGCCCGCTTCGCGTCATAGATCAGCTGCGCGAGGTCCTCGATCGAGTAGATGTCGTGGTGCGGGGGCGGGGAGATAAGCCCGACGCCGGGCGTCGAGTGCCTTGTCCGGGCCACCCAGGGGTAGACCTTCTGCGCCATCAGCTGGCCGCCTTCGCCGGGCTTGGCACCCTGCGCCATCTTGATCTGGATGTCGTCGGCGTTGGTCAGGTAGAGACTGGTCACGCCGAAGCGGCCCGAGGCAATCTGCTTGACTGCCGAGCGGCGCGTCGGATCGAGCAGCCGGTCAACGTCCTCGCCACCCTCACCGGTGTTGGACTTGCCGCCCAGGCGGTTCATGGCGATCGCGAGGGTTTCGTGGGCCTCCTGGGAGATGGAACCGTAGCTCATCGCGCCGGTGGAGAACCGCTTGACGATGCTGGAGACGGACTCCACTTCCTCCAGCGGGACCGCGGGACGCAGCCCGGCCTTGAACTTCAGGAGCCCGCGCAGGGTCATCAGGTTCTCGGACTGGTCGTCGACCCCGCGGGTGTAGGACTTGAAGATGTCGTACCGGCGCTCACGCGTGGCGTGCTGCAGCCGGAACACGGTCTCCGGGTTGAACAGGTGCGGCTCGCCGTCGCGGCGCCACTGGTACTCGCCGCCGCCGAGCAGCGCCTGGTGGGGCTGCTCGATGCCGTTCTCGGGGTACGCCATCCGGTGGCGCGCCGCGACCTCGGCCGCGATGACGTCGAGTCCGACGCCGCCAAGCTGGGAGTGTGTGCCGGAGAAGTACTCGTCCACCAGGTCCTGGCCAAGGCCCAGGGCCTCGAAGGTCTGGGCTCCCGTGTAGGAGGCAACGGTGGAAATGCCCATCTTGGACATGATCTTCAGGACGCCCTTGCCGAGGCCCTTGATCAGGTTGTAGACGCCGTCCTGCGGGGTGACCCCGACGACGTCGCCGGTGGAGATCAGCTGTTCCACCGATTCCATCGCCAGGTACGGGTTGACGGCGGAGGCGCCGTAGCCGATCAGCACGGCCACGTGGTGCGTCTCGCGGACGTCGCCGGCCTCGACCACGAGGGCAGTCTTGGTGCGGTTGGCGCTGCGCAGCAGGTGGTGGTGCACGGCGCTGACCAGCAGCAGGGACGGGATCGGCGCCCACTGGGCGTTCGAGTCACGGTCCGAGAGCACAACGTACTGCACGCCGCGGTTGATGGCGCCGGAGACCTGCTCGCAGATTTCGGTCAGCCGGGCGCGCAGGGCATTTTCGCCGCCCTCGGGCCGGTAGAGTCCGCGGACCTTCATGGCGACCCTGTCGCCGTCGGCGTTCTCGATGTTGGCGATCTTGGCGAGCTGGTCGTTGTTGATCACGGGGAACGGCAGCGCAACCTGCGGCTGGCGGACCTGCTTGGTGTCCAGCAGGTTGCCGTTCGGGCCGATCGCACATGTCAGGGAGGTGACGAGCTCTTCGCGGATGGCGTCCAGCGGCGGGTTGGTGACCTGCGCGAAGGACTGCACGAAGTAGTCGAAGAGCAGCCGGGGCCGCTTGGACAGCACCGCCACGGGGGTGTCCGATCCCATGGCTCCGAGCGGCTCGGCGCCGGTGCGGGACATCGGGCCGAGCAGGATCTTCAGTTCCTCGGTGGTGTAGCCGAAGGTGCGCTGGCGGATATTGACCGAGGCCGCGGTGTGCACCACGTGCTCGCGCTCGGGCAGGTCCTTCAGGTCGATCAGGTTTTCCTTGACCCAGTCGGCCCAGGGGTTGGCTGCCGCCACCTCGGCCTTGACCTCGGCGTCGCTGATGATCCGGCCGGCTTCGGTGTCCACGAGGAACATTTTGCCGGGTGAGACGCGGCCCTTCTTGACCACCTTGGACGGTTCGACGTCGATCACGCCGACCTCGGAGGCGAAGATGATCAGGCCGTCCTCGGTGATCCAGAACCGGCCGGGGCGCAGCCCGTTGCGGTCCAGGGTTGCGCCGACGAGGTTGCCGTCGGTGAAGGAAACCGCGGCGGGGCCGTCCCAGGGCTCCATCAGCATGGAGTGGTACTCGTAGAAGGCGCGGCGGGCCGGATCCATCGTGGCGTGGTTTTCCCAGGCCTCGGGGATCATCATCATGATCGAGTGGGTGATCGGGCGGCCGGAGAGCCAGAGCAGTTCCGCGACCTCGTCGAAGGAGGCCGAGTCGGAGGCGCCCGGGGTGCAGATCGGGTACAGCTCCTCGGGGGAACCCCCCAGCAGCGGGTTGGCCAGCTGCGACTGGCGGGCACGCATCCAGTTGCGGTTTCCCTTGACCGTGTTGATTTCGCCGTTGTGGGCGATGGTCCGGAACGGCTGGGCCAGCGGCCAGGACGGGAAGGTGTTGGTGGAGAAGCGTGAGTGGACGATCGCGAGCTTGGTCTTGAAGCGCTTGTCCGAGAGGTCCGGGTAGAACGGCTCGAGCTGGGCCGTGGTCAGCATGCCCTTGTAGACGATGGTCCGGCAGGACAGCGACGGGAAGTACACGCCGAACTTGTTCTGCGCCCGCTTCCGGATGCGCCAGGCCCGGGAGTCCAGTTCGTTGCGCTCCAGCACTTCCCCGGTGCTGGAGGCAAAGAACGGCTGGGAGAAGTAGGGCATGCAGGCCCGGGCCATCGCACCGACGAGGTCGGCGACGATCGGAACTTCGCGCCAGCCGAGGACCGTCAGGCCCTCGTCGGCGGCGAGGCTTTCAATGCCGGCCTTGGCGGCGTCGGATTCGCGCTGCTCCGCCGGGAGGAACGCCGTTCCGACGACGAACTGGCCGGGGGCGGGAAGTTCGAAGTCCGTCACGGCGCGGAAGAATTCGTCCGGGACCTGCATGAGCAGTCCGGCGCCGTCGCCGGTGCCTTCGTCGGCGCCCACGGCACCGCGGTGCTCGAGGTTGCGCAGGGCTGTCAGGGCGGCGTCAACGATGTCATAGCCTGGCTCCCCCCGCAGCGTGGCGATGATGGCGAGGCCGCAGGCGTCCTTCTCCTGCTCCGGGTTGTAGAGCCCGGCCGCTTCGGGAAGCGCCGCGAAGCGCTTAAAAGGTGAGATGGCGGGCTGCTGAGGCTCGGACCAACTGGGGCTGTGCAGGGTTTGGGTCATGGGAGACGTCCTTCCTCCTGATCGTGCGTATGGGAGGGACAACATTGGCCCGCATCGGTGCGCCGGTGTGATGGGCACAACAAAGTGTTTTCTTATTGGAATTGTAGGTCAGCGCCGCGTCCTGCACTAACAGTTACGCAAACGCCGGCCCGGAATTGCGCGAACGGCAACACTCTGCTGTCCGCTGGATTCCTTGCTGCCACGACGCTGTGGAGACGGGCTCTGCGAGGGGTGACTCCGCGGCCCGGTTACCCTGGCTGAGCTATTTGGTGCCCTCAGCTTCCGGCGCGGTTCCGGTGGCCTGGTGGCCGGGTGCTCCGGCCGCCGGCGTTCCCTTGGCGGGCTGGGTGCCGCCAGTGGATTCCTTGGACGCTTCAGCTGGGGCGGAAACGTGGCCTGGACCGCTTTGGTTATCAGGGAGATTACCACGCGGATCACTATCTGAGACAGCAGAATCCGAATGGCGGACAGTTCCGGCGCCCGCGGCCGGAACCGTGGCCGGCTCCTTGAGTGCCGAATCAGCGTCGGCTTCCGCGGCGGCGGCCTCCGGGCCGGCGGCTTCCGGGGAGTCGCTGTCCGACGGCTCGCGGCCCGGCAGGTAGGCCGTGTCGGGCTCCGCGGGCTTCCGCAGGCCCAGCAGGATGAAGGCGACCAGCGCGGCGATGAGGACGAAGATGCTGGTCCAGACGTTCAGCCTGGTGGTGATCCCGAAGAGGCTGATCTGCTCGGCGTCGTCGATCCGCATCGCTTCGATCCAGACCCGGCCCAGGGTGTAGTAGACCGCGTAGAGGCAGAACAGGCGGGCGCGGCGGAAGTGGAACTTGCGGTCCAGCAGCAGCAAGATCCCGACGCCGGCCAGGCTCCAGAGGGATTCATAAAGGAACGTCGGGTGGAAGAGTGTCTCCGCGGCCATGCCGGGCGGGAAGTTCGGGTTGTCGGCGTCGATCTGCAGGCCCCACGGAAGGGTGGTGGGGCCGCCAAAGAGCTCCTGGTTGAAGTAGTTGCCCCAGCGGCCGATCGCCTGGGCCAGCAGCAGCCCGGGCGCGGCAGCGTCGAGGAAGGCGCTCAGCTTGACCCCCGCCTTGCGGCAGCCGATCCAGGCACCCACGGCACCCAGCAGCACGGCGCCCCAGATCCCCAGCCCGCCGCGCTGGAGCTGCGGGATCAGGGAGAGGTCACCGGTGCCGTCGAAGCCGGGGCCGAAGTACGCGTCCGGTGAGGACACCACGTGGTACAGCCGGCCGCCGATGATGCCGAAGGGGATGGCCCAGATGGCAATGTCCCAGACGCTGCCCTCCGGTGCGCCGCGCTTGGACCAGCGCACCGAGGTAAGCCACAGGCCGACGATGATGCCCAGCAGGATGCACAGCGCGTAGGCATGGATGCGCAGTGACCCCCACGGCAGCGGGATGTCGAAGCCGGACCAGTCCGGGCTCGGAATGCTCGCGGGAATCATCGCCGCCGCGTGGAGGACTGACTGCATGTGCTTAGGCTTCTTCCCTGGTAAGGCCGGTGCTGAGGTCTTTGGTCAAGGACGCTACCGCATCCACGCCGCCGTCGCCGATGGCCACGACGAGCGCGGTGCCAACGATTACACCGTCCGCGTAGGCGGCGATCTCGTGGACCTGGTCCGCATTGGACACGCCCAGCCCGACGCAGACGCGTTCGGCGCCGGCAGCGTGGGCGGCGGCAACCACGTCCCGGGCCGCGGAACTGACCGAGGTGCGGGCGCCGGTGACGCCCATGATCGAGACCGCGTAGACAAAGCCGCGGCTAGCCTCGACGGTGCGCTTCATGCGCTCCGGCGAGGATGAGGGCGCGACCAGGAACACCCGGTCCAGGCCGTACTTGTCCGAGGCTGCCATCCATTCGGAGGCTTCGTCGGGGATCAGGTCCGGGGTGATGAGCCCGGCTCCCCCGGCTTCGGCCAGCTGGCGGGAAAATTCGTCCACGCCCATCCGGACCACGGGGTTCCAGTAGGTCATGACCAGCACGGCGGCGTCGGTCTTGCTGGTGATGCCGCGGACGACGTCGAAGACCTGCTGGACGTGGAAGCCCTTGGCCAGGGCCTCGGTGGTGGCGGCCTGGATAACAGGGCCGTCCATGACCGGGTCGGAGTACGGGATGCCGATTTCGATCAGGTCCGCGCCGTTTTCCGCGAGGGCGATGCCTGCCGCGATGGTGTCCGCGACGCTGGGGTAGCCGGCGGGCAGGTATCCGATGAGGGCGGCGCGGCCCTGGGCCTTGGCCCGGTCAATGGCCGCAGCCGATTTGCTGGCGGTCCGGGCGGTACCCGGGTCCTGGACGTGGCTCACAGCTGCTCCCCCTCTTTGGCAATCTCATGCTCGGGTGAATCCTTGTCCAGCAGGTCGAACCATTCAGCGGCGGTGGCCACGTCCTTGTCGCCGCGGCCGGAGAGGTTCACGATGACGATCTTCTCTGATGCGTCGCCTTCGGCGGCCAGTCGCTGGCCGATCTTCATGGCTCCGGCCAGCGCGTGCGCGGACTCGATGGCCGGGATGATGCCCTCGGTGCGGCAGAGCAGCCGGAACGCGTCCATGGCCTCGCTGTCCGTGATGGGCTCGTAGCTGACGCGTCCGATGTCCGCGAGGTAGGAGTGCTCCGGGCCGACGCCGGGGTAGTCCAGGCCGGCCGAAATGGAGTGCGACTCGATGGTCTGGCCGTCGTCGTCCTGCATCAGGTAGGAGCGGGCGCCGTGCAGCACACCGGGCTTGCCGAGCGTGATGGTCGCGGCGTGGCGTCCGGTTTCCACACCCTCGCCGCCGGCCTCGAAGCCGTAGATCTTGACTGAGGGATCATCCAGGAAGCCGTGGAAGATGCCGATGGCGTTGGAGCCGCCGCCGATGCAGGCACAGACGGCGTCGGGCAGGCGGCCGGTCTGCTCCAGGATCTGGGCGCGGGCTTCCTCGCCGATGACCTCGTGGAAGTAGCGGACCATGGCCGGGAACGGGTGCGCCCCGGCGGCGGTGCCGAGCAGGTAGTGCGTGCTGTCCACGTTGGCGACCCAGTCGCGGAGCGCCTCGTTGATGGCGTCCTTGAGGGTCTGGGAACCGTTGGTGACCGGGATGACGGTGGCTCCGAGGAGTTCCATCCGGGCCACGTTGAGGGACTGCCGGCGGCAGTCCTCGGCGCCCATGTACACCACACATTCCAGGCCCATCAGGGCCGCGGCGGTGGCGCTGGCGACACCGTGCTGCCCGGCCCCGGTCTCGGCGATGACCCGGGTCTTGCCCATCCGCTTGGCAAGGAGCGCCTGGCCCAGCACATTGTTGATCTTGTGCGAACCGGTGTGGTTGAGGTCCTCGCGCTTGAGGAAGATCCGCACTCCCCCGGCGTGCTCGGCGAAGCGCTTGGCTTCGGTCAGCAGCGAGGGCCGGCCGGAGTAGTTTTTGTTCAGCTCCGCGATCTGCGCGGTGAACTCCGGATCGGCCTTGGCCTTTTCGAAGGTGTCCTCGAGTTCATCCAGGGCTGCGATGAGGGACTCCGGCATCCATCGGCCGCCGTAGGAGCCGAAGTAGGGTCCGGGGGCGTGCCGCAGGGATTCTCCACCCTGCAGGAACGCGTCCACGGTACTTTCGTCTGAGCCGGCTGCTGGCGCATCGACCATCAGTCTCACCATCCTGTTCCACTGCTAGTTAGATCTGGGTGCCGCACGGAGGCGCTGCCGGCGTCCGGCCAGGCGTTGCCCGGCCGGAGCACAAGTCAGGAACGTGCGGCGATTTCTTCTGCTCCGGCTGCCATGAATTCCGCGATCCGCTCCCGCGGCGTCGCGTCACTGACCAGGGCTTCGCCGACGAGGACCGCGTTGGCCCCGTGGGCGGCGTAGTGCCGGACGTCGTCGACGCCGCGCACGCCCGATTCCGCGATGACGAGCGCGCCGGCGGGGATGCCCCCGGCGAGTTCGGCGAAGACGGAACGGTCGACGTCGAGCGTCTTGAGGTTGCGCACGTTGACGCCGATGATCCGGGCTTCCGCGGCGACGGCCCGCTCGATTTCCCCGGCCGTGTGCGTCTCGACGAGCACGTTCATGCCGAGTTCGCGGCTGAGGGCGCTGAACTCGCGCAGCTGCGCGTCCGACAGGGACGCCACGATCAGCAGGATCAGGTCGGCCCCGTGTGCCCGGGCCTCCCAGATCTGGTACTCGTCGATCATGAAGTCCTTGCGCAGCAGCGGAATGTCCACTGCCGCCCGGACGGCGTCGAAATCGGCGAGCGAACCGTTGAAGCGGCGCTGTTCGGTCAGCACGCTGATCGCGGCCGCGCCGCCGTCGGCATACTGCACGGCGAGCGAGGCGGGGTCCGCGATGCTGGCGAGATCGCCCTTGGAGGGGCTGCGGCGCTTGATTTCGGCGATGACCTTCAGCTGCCCGCGCATTGCCGAGGCGCCGCCCAGGGCGGCCCAGGCATCGCGTGCCGGTGCGGCCGCGGCGGCGCGGTCCTTCAGCTCGGCGAGCGTGGTGAGGCGCTGACGGGCCTCCATATCCTCCCTGACACCGGCATTGATGTCATCGAGAACGCTCACCCTTAGTGGCCGGAATTCTTCAGCTTGCTGCCGCCCACGCCGTATCCGGCCTTGCGCATGATGAAGCCGATGACCAGGCCAATCAGCATCACAACGCCGCCCGCGATGAAGATCGGGGTGTTGGCGATGACAAAGGCGATGGACATGATGAGGGCGCCGACGAGCATGACGAAAACCGTGGTCCAGGCTGCCGGGCTGTTGCCGTGGCCGGTCGGTTCACGGTGATCGATGTCGTCGTAGGAGTAGCCGGTTCCGGCAGCGGGCTTGGGGGCGGAAACAGGGGCTTTGCTCATTGAAATCTCCTCAGGGTGAATACTGCTTACATTCTGCCATTTATTGACCGTGTTGTTGGCCGCGTTACCGGCCGCGTCACCGGGCGCGCTGCCGGGCGCGCCCGCGGCATCGGCTCAGGTGGGATCGTCACCGCGTGACAAACGGTCCCAGCTGTCGATTTCGTCCGCCGGCCCGGCGGGCGCTCCGGAGCCGTCCGGGGCACCGCCCGTTGCCGGGGTGTCGTATTTTGTGCGGGACTTCCAGAAGCGGCCCGCGGGGATGATCAGCAGGGCGCTGAGTCCCAGCAGCACGCCGGCCACGACGGCGAGGGCCGGGAATACCGTGACATCCACCGACACGTCGCTGCCCGTGATCCCGGTGGCGGCGGCGATGGAGCCCTGGGCTGCGGCCAGCGGGTCCGCGACCACGATCGCGGCGGCGCCGACGATGCCGGCGGCGGCCAGCAGGATGAGCGCTGTGATGATCCAGCGCGCAATCCGCCCGGCGATCGACGCGGCCAGTCCGCCGGCGAGGGCCACCAGCGCAAGGGCCGTCACCGTCGTCGCGGCTTTGCTGCCCTGCACCTGCAGGCCGTCCTGGCTGTTGACGGCCGCCCCGAGCTGGGCCGGGTCGAGGTGGACGGTGAGCCAGGTCTGCGTCGTGGTCCCGAACACGGCCAGGGCCAGGGCGGCGATGGCCAGGACCAGGGTGGATTTCCGGGCCCAGCCCGGAATGGCCGGGCTGGTGCTCGTGACCGTGGTGCCGCTCACGACTGCGTACCGGCGTCGGGAAGGGAGTCGGCCGTGATGTTGCGCAGCGACCGGGCCGTGTGGACGGCCCGCATCGGGGCGGCGGCCTTGTTGACCGTTTCGATGGCCTCGGTGGCGTTCACCGAGTCGGCGACGATGCCGCCGCCGGCCTGGACGTAGGCGCGTCCTTCCCGGAGCAGGGCCGAGCGGATGGCGATGGCCATGTCCATGTCGCCGGCGAAGTCGAGGTAGCCCACCACTCCCCCGTAGATTCCGCGGCGGTGCGGTTCCAGCTCATCGAGCAGGCGCAGAGCGCGCGGCTTGGGGGCGCCGGAAAGTGTTCCGGCCGGGAAGGTCGCCTTGAGCACGTCGTAGGCCGTGGCGGTGGGCGCCAGTTTTCCGACGACGGTGGAGACCAGGTGCATGATGTGGCTGAAGCGCTCCACTTCCATGAACTGGGTGACGTCGACGGTACCGGCCACGCAGACCTTGGACAGGTCGTTGCGGGACAGATCCACCAGCATCAGGTGTTCGGCGCGTTCCTTTTCGTCCGCGAGGAGTTCCTCGGCCAGGGCCTTGTCCGCCTCCACGGTTTTGCCGCGCGGCCGGGAGCCGGCGATGGGGTGGGTGATGACCTCCTGGCCCGTCACGGTCACCAGCGCTTCCGGGGAGGACCCGACAATCGAGTACTGCCGGCCAGCGGCATCCTCGAGGCTGAAGATGTACATGTACGGGCTGGGGTTGGTGTTCCGGAGCACCCGGTACACGTCCAGCGGGTCCGCGCCGCACTCCATTTCGAAGCGGCGCGAGATGACCACCTGGAAGACCTCGCCGTCGACGATCGCTTCCTTGCTGCGGTCCAGGGCGGCGAGGTAGTCCGACTCCTTCCAGCGTTCCTGCACGCTGGAGGCGAAGTCCAGGGCGGCGGCGTCGAGCACGGAAACCGGCTGCTGGACGGGAGTGCTGATCCGGGCCAGCAGGGCCTTGACCCGGGCGACGGCGTCGTGCCAGGCCTCGTCCACGCGTTCGGAGCTGTTATCGAAGTTGATCGCGTTGGCAATCAGCAGCACGGTGCCGTCCATGTTGTCGTGCACGGCCATGTCGGTGACGAGGTTCAGCGCCATCTCGGGCAGCTGCAGGTCGTCCTCCGGCGGGCTGGTCAGTTTTTCCCAGTGGCGGACCGTTTCCCAGCCGAGGAAGCCCACCAGGCCGGAGGTGAACGGCGGCAGGCCTTCGAATCGGTCGGTGCGGAGGGCTTCGACGGTGTCGCGGATTGCATCCACCGGGCTGCCGCCGAGCGGTACGCCGACCGGCGGCTCGCCGAGCCAGTGCGCCTGGCCGTCCTTGGTGGTCAGGGTGGCCCGGGACCGGGCGCCGATGAAGGAGTAGCGGGACCAGGAACCTCCGACGGCCGCGGATTCCATCAGGAACGTGCCGGGCTGGCCCTGGGCGAGTTTGCGGTACAGCCCGATCGGTGTTTCGGCGTCAGCCAGCACCTTCAGCCGGACGGGGATTACACGGCTGTGGCCTGCGAGTTCACGGAACTCCTCCAGGCCCGGGCTGATGATTCCAAGGTCCTGCATGGCTGTGGTTTCCGCCTGTTCTTTCAGTGGTCCTGAAGGTTGAGTGTGCGGGGCTGTGCCCCGATGCGGCGCCCGGGGCGCCGGCAGCTGCTGAGGTTAGTCGGCCTGGCCGGTGACGACGTCCAGGCCGCGGCCGTCGAAGCAGGTCCGGGTACCGGTGTGGCAGGCCGCGCCGACCTGGTCAACGCGGACCAGGAGCGCGTCGCCGTCGCAGTCCATTGCGAGCGACTTGACCCACTGCACGTGGCCGGAGGTGTCGCCCTTGCGCCAGTATTCCTGGCGGGAGCGGGAGTAGAACGTCACGCGCCCGCTGGTCATGGTGCGGCGCAGGGCCTCGTCATCCATCCAGCCGAGCATGAGCACCTCGTTGGTGTCGAACTGCTGCACGATCGCGGCGACCAGGCCGGCGCCGTCCCGCTTCAGCGCGGCGGCGAGCCCGGCGGGGAGGGCGTGTGCGGGCGCGGCCGGTCCGGGATCGGTGCTTCCGGGGACAGGGCTTCCAAGAACGGGGGCGGGGGCGGGCTGCTCAGACATCAGATCCAGTCTAGTGCCTCGCGGCACGGCGCCGCCCGGCCGCCCGGCCCGGCGCTTAACATCGGCGTCACCGGGGAGTGATTCGGCTCCCGGCGGCCAAAACGGCGGCGGTTCACGTGCCCACGCGGCGCCGTCTCGTGCTAGTTTCACAAGTGATGCATTTCGTCGAACCGTCCCGAGAAGTTCTGGCCGAAACCTTACTGGCGGCCGGTCCTGACTCCCCCACGCTCTGTAAGGGCTGGCTCACCAGGGACCTAGCTGCCCACCTGTACCTGCGCGAGCGGAAAGCCGCCGTCGGACTGGGGCTGCTGATCAAACGCTTCTCCAAGGCGTCGGACGAGGCCACAGCCGCGCTGGCCGCGAAGCTCAGGACGCCCGAGGACTACAACAAGCTGGTCAACTCCTTCCGCGCCGGCCCGTCCGCGTTCTCGCCGATGAAGATCAAGGCACTGGACGAAAGTGCCAACCTGATCGAATACTTCGTACACACCGAGGACGTGCGCCGGGCCGTGGACCGCTGGGCGCCGCGAGCCCTGGACGAAGCGTATTCGGACGCCCTCTGGGATGATCTGGTGAAGCGTGCGGCCATTCTCTACCGCGGAGTGGATCTGGGGATCGTGCTGGTCCGGCCCTCCGGCCCCCGGCACGTCGCCAAGCGAGCTCCGGTGTCCGTGGCGATCGTCGGTGAGCCGGGTGAACTGCTGATGCACGCCCACGGCCGCACCCGCCACGCCCTCGTGACCTTCGAAGGCCAGCCGGACGCCGTCGCGCTCCTGCAGTCCGCCGAAGTCGGGCTGTAGGGCCCGCTCTCCAAAACGCAGGAACGCGGGGTCACTTACCGCCCGTATTCCCCGTTGGGATGGGCGGTAAGTGACCCCGCGTTGCTTTGGGTGGGGATTAGCGGACTTCGAAGCCTGCTTCCCGGATCGCGGCCTTGACCTGAGCGATCATGTCCAGCGGCCCGAAGTGGAAGACGGACGCGGCGAGGACCGCGTCGGCTCCTGCCGCCACCGCAGGCGGAAAGTGCTCCGGCTTGCCGGCGCCGCCGGAGGCGATGAGGGGGACCCTGACCCCGGCCCGCGCGAGCCGGATCAGTTCCAGGTCGAAACCGTCCTTGGTGCCGTCGGCGTCGATCGAGTTGAGCAGGATTTCACCGACACCGCGGTCGGCGGCTTCACGGGCCCAAGCGATGGCGTCGATTCCGGTCCCCTGGCGCCCGCCGTGGGTGGTGACCTCGAAGCCGGAGGGGGTGGGCTGCGAGCCCGGACGCGTGCGGCGTGCATCGAGGGAAAGCACGAGGACCTGGGAGCCGAAGTGCCGGGTGATCTCATCGATCACGTCGGGACGGGCGACGGCGGCGGTGTTGATGGCCGCCTTGTCCGCGCCGTAGCGCAGGAGCTTGTCCACCTCGGCCACACCGCGGACGCCGCCGCCAACGGTCAGCGGGATGAAGACTTCCTCGGCGGTGCGCCGGACGACGTCGAAGGTGGTTTCCCGGTTGCCCGAGGAGGCCGTGACGTCGAGGAAGGTCAGCTCGTCGGCGCCGCCGTGGTCGTACCGGTGTGCCAGTTCGACGGGGTCTCCGGCGTCGCGGAGTCCTTCGAAGTTGATGCCCTTGACCACTCGGCCGGCGTCAACGTCCAGGCACGGGATAACGCGGACGGCTACTGCCATGACTTCTCCTGGTTTTCGCTCACGGAAAGGCTCGCCCGCTCAGATGCGGCAGGCGTGGATCGTGCTGACCAGGATGGCGCGGGCGCCCAGGTCGTACAGCTCGTCCATGATCCGGTTGGTCTGCTTCTTGGGCACCATCGAGCGGACGGCGACCCAGTCCGAATCGCGCAGCGGCGAGACCGTAGGCGATTCCAGTCCGGGGGTGAGGGCCGCGGCTTCTTCCACGAGTTCCTTGCGGATGTCGTAGTCCATCATCACGTACTGCCGCGCCACGAGGACGCCCTGCAGGCGGCGGATCAGCACCTCGGCGGCCGGGTTCCGCTCGCCCTTGCGTCCGATCAGGACGGCCTCGGAGTGCAGGATGGGCTGGCCGAAGATCTCCATGCCGGCGGCCTTGAGGGTGTTGCCGGTTTCGACGACGTCGGCGATCGCGTCCGCGACGCCGAGGCGCACGGAGGATTCGACGGCACCGTCGAGGCGGACGACCTTGGCCTTGATGCCGCGCTCGGCCAGGTAGCCGCGGAGCAGGCCGTCGTAGCTGGTGGCGAGGCGCTTGCCGTCGAGCTGTTCGACCGTGCTGAAGTCGCCCACCGGGCCGGCGAAGCGGAAGGTGGAGGCGGCGAAGCCGAGCGGGAGCAGCTCTTCGGCTTCAACCTCAGCGTCCAGGAGCAGGTCGCGGCCGGTGATGCCGACGTCGAGCGTGCCCTGGCCGACGTACACGGCGATGTCACGGGGGCGCAGGAAGAAGAATTCAATATCGTTGTCCGGGTCCAGCATGACCAGCTCGCGGGTGTCGCGGCGCTGGCGGTAGCCGGCCTCGGCGAGCATGGCGGAAGCGGCTTCGGACAGGGATCCCTTGTTCGGGACGGCAACTCTCAGCATCGGGAAGGTCTTTCTTGGTCGGGACGAAGTCCGTTCAAAACAGTCCGTTCAGAACAGCCCGTCCGGGATCAGTCGGTTCAGGCACAGCGGGCCACGCTGGACACCGGATTCGCAGGGCAGGGCCTGCCAGGTTCCGGGGCGGACGTGGCTAGAGATGCTTGTAGACGTCTTCCAGGCTGAGTCCTTTGGCGAGCATCAGAACCTGCAGGTGATAAAGCAGCTGCGAAATTTCCTCGGCGGCGGCTTCATCGGATTCATACTCGGCAGCCATCCAGACCTCGGCTGCTTCCTCCACGACTTTCTTGCCGATGCCGTGGACTCCGGAATCCAGTTCGGCGACGGTGCGGGAGCCTTCCGGACGGACGGCTGCCTTCTCACTCAGTTCTGCGAACAGCGATTCGAAATTCTTCACACCCTCCAGCCTACTTGCTCGCGGGCGGAGGACGCCTGCCGGGCCGTTCCATGACGGCGGGGATGTGAGCGATTACACAGTCCCAAGGGCTGGGCCGGGCTGGGCCGGGCTGGGCCGGGCTGGGCCGGGCTGGGCCGCGCCCCTTCCGGGCGCGGCCGGGCCCGGCGCCTGCCGGCTTAGCTGAACTGCTTGAGGGTCACCGCGGTGGCGAGAGCGGCGGTAACAGCTTCGTGGCCCTTGTCTTCGGTGGAGCCCGGCAGCCCGGCGCGGTCGATGCCCTGCTGTTCCGTGTCGCAGGTGAGCACGCCGAAGCCGACCGGGACGCCGGTGCGCACCGAGACCTCGGTCAGGCCCATCGTGGCGGCCTCGCAGACATACTCGAAGTGCGGGGTTCCGCCGCGGATCACGACGCCGAGCGCCACCACGGCGTCGAAGTGCGGTGCCAGCCGGGCGGCGGCGACGGGCAGCTCAAAGGCACCGGGGACGCGGAGCACAGTCGGTTCGCTGATGCCGGCGTCCTTCGCCGCGCGCAGCGCGCCGTCCAGCAGCCCGTCCATGATCTGGGTGTGCCAGCTGGCTGCCACGATGGCCAGTTTCAGCCGGGCGGTTTCCTCCGGTTTGAAGGTGCTCAGGTCAATCTGTGGTGCGCCGTGTCCGCTCATCTGGGAATCCTTGTTCTGCTAAGTCGTGGTGTGCGTGGTGAAAGGTCAGCGCGGCCCCGTGTGGGCCGGCTGAAAGTCGTCTCGGAGACGTCAGACCGGATCGGGGTCAAAACCGCGCGGGCCGGCAGCCGGCGCAGCCGGCTCCATGTCCAGGACCAGCCGGTGGTCCATCCGGTCCTTCTTGGTCTGCAGGTAGCGGATGTTCTGCTCCCGGGAGGGAACCTCGGTGGGCACCATCTCCACGACCCGGACACCGGCCTGGGCCAGCCGGTCCTGCTTGTCAGGGTTGTTGCTGAGCAGGCGGACCTCGTGCAGGCCCATGTCCGCGAGGATCTGGGCCGCGGCCTTGTAGCAGCGGGCATCCACGGGAAGGCCCAGCTGTTCGTTGGCCTCCACAGTGTCGAAGCCGGCCTCCTGCAGGGCGTAGGCCTTCATCTTGTTCGCGAGGCCGATGCCCCGGCCCTCCTGGCCGCGCAGGTACAGCAGGGTGCCGCCGAACTCGTTGATCATCTCGAGGGCATAGGCCAGCTGCTCACCGCAGTCGCAGCGGTAGGAGCCGAACACGTCGCCGGTGAGGCACTCCGAATGCAGGCGGACCAGCGGCGCCATCCCGTCGACCGGCGGCAGCGGGGAGCTGACCGCCAGATGCTCGGCTCCGGTGGCCAGATCGGTCCAGGCCTGCGCCACGAAGTCACCGAAGGCGGTGGGCAGCTGGACGATGGGGCCGGCGCTGACCGGATGCGGCTGGCGTCCGGCCGTCCGCTGTTCTTGTGCTTCCGACGTCGTCATCGTTTCTCCTCCATCACATGTGGTCCGTTGCGTGGCCGGCACTCTGCCCGCCCTCAAGATAGGACACCAGGTCGGCAATCGAAATGAGCGGGCAGCCGTGCTCCAGGGCGAAGCCGCGCAGTCCGTCCAGCCGCATCATTTCTCCGTTGTCGTACACCACTTCCGCGATCACACCCACGGGCTCGAGTCCGGCCAGCTGGCACAGTTCCACGGCCGCTTCGGTGTGGCCCGGGCGTTCCCGCACTCCCCCCATAACGGCGCGGAGCGGGAAAACGTGCCCGGGACGGGTCAGCGCCGCCGGCTGGCTGCCGGGATCGGCCAGGATCCGGGCGGTGAGGGCCCGGTCCGTGGCGGAGATTCCGGTGCTGACGCCCACCGCGGCGTCGCAGGACACCGTGTAGGCGGTGCCTTTGGCATCCTCGTTGATTTCGACCATCGGCGGCAGCGCGAGGGCGTCGGCACGGCCGGCGTCGAGCGGCACGCAGATCACACCGGAGCTGTACCGGATGGTCCAGCCCATCAGGGCCGGGGTGGCGTGCTGGGCGGCGAAGATGATGTCGCCTTCGTTTTCGCGGTCCTCGTTGTCGACCACCAGAACGGGACGTCCGGCGGCGATGGCGCGGACGGCGTCTTCGATCAGGTCCAGGCCCGCCGGCGGGATGACCGGCAGGGGTGCCAGCTCGTCGGGCAGGGAGGCCTCGGCGGCGTCAGTGAGCAGGGGCTGCCGGGCAGGGATGTCCTTGACGTTGTTCACGCTGTTGCCCCCTCCGCGTGTACTGCTGCTGCTCCCCCGGCGGCGGTGCCCGAAAATGCCAGCAGGCGCTCAGTGTACTTCGCCAGGACGTCAACTTCGAGGTTCACGTGGCTGCCGATTGCTTTCGCGCCCAGTCCGGTGTCGGCCAGGGTGGTGGGGATCAGCCCCACTTCGAACCACGGCGCAGGTTCAGCCGCCGGGCTCACGGCGGTGACGGTCAGCGAAACGCCGTCGACCGCGATGGACCCCTTCTCGGCGATGTAGCGGGCCAGTCCGGCGGGAACGCCGAAGCGGAGCCGGTCCCAGTTGCCGAGGCCCTCGCGCTCGATCAGCTGTCCGACGCCGTCGACGTGGCCCTGGACGACGTGGCCGTCAAGCCGGCCGCCGGCCGGAACGCAGCGCTCCAGGTTGACCGGGTCCCCGGCGGAGAGTTCGCCGATGGTGCTGCGGGTGAGGGTCTCGCCCATGACGTCGACGCTGAAGTCCTTGCCGTCGATCTCCGTGGCCGTGAGGCAGACGCCGTTGACGGCGACAGAGCCGCCGAGGGCCAGTCCCTCCGTGCTTCCGGGCGCGTGGAGCCGGACGGTGGCGCTGATGTCGCCGTTGCGCTCAACGGACAACACCTTCCCCTGCTCGGCAATAATTCCGGTGAACATCAGTTGCCTCCTGCGGCGGTGTCCGCGTCTGCGCGGAGCGTGGTTGAGTCGGATGAAGTGTTGTTTGGCGCCAGGGGTTGGTCGTTCGCGCCTGTCCGGGCGGGGCGCAAATGCAGCCGCAGGTCGCGGCCGAGCTGCTGGACCGCCCCGCCGGACGCCGGGTCCCATTCCCACTGCTGGGCGTCGGCCAGGGTGGTAATGCCGAGGTCCTCCAGTGCCGGGGTCCCCGAGCCCAGCAGCGTCGGGGCGAGGTAGACGATGAGTTCGTCCACGAGACCGGCGGAGAGGAAGGCGCTGAGGATGCGGGAGCCGCCCTCGACCATGAGGTGCCGGACGCCGGCGGCGAACAGCTCATCCAGCGCCTCCCGAGGATCACGGGTCGGCAGGTGGAGGACCTTGCCGTCGTCGCCGTTGATCGCGGCGCCCTCGGGGATCCCCCGGTAGCCCATCACGACGCGCAGGGGCTGCCGGCCGGCCGGTTCGCCGTCGGCGCCGCGGGCGGTCAGGCGCGGATTGTCCACGAGGACCGTCTGGGTTCCGACCAGGATCGCGTCGATCCGGCCGCGCAGGGCGTGGTTGTCGGCGAGCGATTCCGGGCTGGAGATCCACTGGCTGGTGCCGTCGCTGGCGGCGATGCGGCTGTCGAGGGTCTGCGCGATGTGCAGGGTGACGAAAGGCCGCTTGGCCTCAACGGCGTCGAACCATTGCCGGTTCAGCTCCAGGGCGGCCTGTGCGCCGAGCCCGGAGCGGACGCGGACTCCCGCGGCACGCAGCGTCGCAGCGCCGCCGGCGGCGGGATCGTGCGGATCGTCGACCGCGTAGACGACGTCAGCGATACCGGCCTCGATGATCGCCTGGGCGCAGGGCCCGGTGCGTCCGCAATGGTTGCACGGCTCCAGCGTGACCACCATGGTGGTGCCGCTGAGGTCGTGGCCGGCGGCCTTTGCCTGGTCAATCGCATCGGCTTCCGCGTGCGCGGTGCCGGCGCCGCGGTGGTAGCCCGTGACCAGGCGGGTTCCGTCAGCGGCGATCACGACGGCGCCGACCAGCGGGTTCACGCCACGGGGCCCCTGCAGGGCTGCCTCGAGGGCGGCGTCCATGGCAGCGACCTCGACTGCGCTGAAACCGGCAACGGCAACGGCCGCGGCGTCGTCCGTCGCCTCGTGGGCGGGGTGCTTCTCGTGGATGGGGTGTCTAAGGCTCATCAACCTGCCACCGGGCTTTCGAAAACCTCAGTGTGGGTGAAGAGCCATCGCAGAGAGTCCATGTGTGTCGTTCCTTCCCTCTAAAGCCGCGATGGCTCCGGGGGTATACGACAGCGAACTTCCGCGGCGCCAGGAGGGCGCCGCAGTAACAGCTGTACGTGCTTCTCTCATCCAGACTTTAACTGTCGGTACCGGAGTTCCACCGGTTCAACCGTCTGCCGGCAAGCTTCCCAAGGGAAGCGCCGGCTCGCGGGTCGCGGACTATAACCGCCGGTTCGGACTTACACCGACCCCGGAGCACGTATGTGTCTTGCTATTCTGGCACAACCGCCGGGTAGCTTTGGCTATTCCCGGCGGCAGGATGTTACGGAGTGCGTCATTTTTCGCCGCATTGCGCCGGCGGCTGGCAGGCGGCCGGCCCGCCGCGCGAGGCGGCCGGCCCTCGCGCGCGGGGCGATTAGCGGCGTCCGGCGGCGCGGGGCGATTAGCGGCGTCCGGCGGCGCGGAGCGATTAGCGGCGTCCGGCGGCGCGGAGCCGTTCGATCGCTTCGGCGGGATCGTCGGCGCCGTAGACAGCGGAGCCGGCCACGAAGACATTGGCACCGGCGTCGGCGGCCCGCCAGATGGTGTCCTCGGTGATGCCGCCGTCGACCTGCAGTGCCACGTCCAGCCCGGAGGCGTCGATCGCCGCGCGGGCCCGGCGGATCTTGGGAAGCGTGAGGTCGAGGAATTCCTGGCCGCCAAAGCCCGGCTCGACCGTCATGATCAGCAGCACATCCAGTTCACCCAGCATGTCCAGGAAGGGTTCCACGCCGCTGCCGGGCCGGAGCGCCAGGCCCGCCTTGGCCCCGCGGGCCCGCAGCTCGCGGGCGAGTTTGATCGGCGCGATCGACGCTTCGGCATGGAACGTGACGGAGGCGACGCCCGCGTCGGCGTAGGCCGGAGCCCATCGGTCCGCGTGCTCGATCATCAGGTGGGCATCCAACGGCACCGGGCTGATCTCCTGCAGGCGCGCGACGACCGGCAACCCCAACGAGAGGTTGGGGACGAAGTGGTTGTCCATGACATCCACGTGCACCGCATCGGCGTTGCTGATCCTGCGCAGTTCCGCTTCGAGGTTGGCGAAGTCGGCGGAGAGAATGCTCGGGTTGATACAGCACTTGGCCATGTGGAATTCCTTGTCGTTCTGCTGAGATGTCCTGTTGAAGGCGGGGCGTCCAGTGACCCAGTATTCCCTGTTGATCAGGCCTTTTTGTGGATGAGCGCCAGGAACATGGCGTCGGTCCGGTGCACGTGCGGCCAGAGCTGCGCGGTGAGCTCGTGTCCGGCGTCGAGGTGGCCGGTGAGGCTGACGCTGTCCAGCGCCGCACCGGCGTCGAGCAGTTCAAGATCGTCGCGCTTGCGCAGCACATCACTGACGACGGCGGTCGTCTCCGCCGGGTGCGGCGAGCAGGTCACGTAGGCCACGACACCGCCGGGCTTGACGGCGTCCAGTGCGGACTTCAGCAGTTCGCGCTGCAGCGGGCCGAGGTCCGTCAGGTCCTTGGGGGTCCGGCGCCAGCGGGACTCCGGGCGGCGGCGCAGGGCACCGAGTCCGGTGCAGGGCGCATCGACGAGCACGCGGTCGAAGCTTTCCGGCATTTCGGTGCCGACCTCGCGGCCGTCGCCGGTCCTCACATGCCAGACCTCGTGCGGAACGGCGGCGAGGGCCTGCCGGACCAGTTTGGCGCGGTGCGGTGCGGGTTCGTTGGCCAGCAGGGTGGCGCCGCGTTCCCGGGCGAGGGCGCCGAGCAGGGCCGCCTTGCCGCCGGGTCCGGCGCACATGTCCAGCCAGCGTTCGGCTGCCTTTTCCTCGCCGGGGCTGCCGGTGCCCTCCGTGCCGGTGCCAAGGTCGACCGCGGCCATGGCGCGGGCCACCAGCTGCGATCCGACGTCCTGGACACGGGTGGTGCCTTCACGGACGGAAGCGAGCCGGCCGAGGTCTCCGCCGCTGGAGAGGGCCGATCCTTCGACGAGTTCACCGGGTGTGGCACCGCCTTCGAGGGCCTCGTCGAGGCTGCCGAGCCCGGGCAGCGCCACGAGGTTGACCACCGGCGCGGCGTTGTCCGCCTCGAGGAGGTCGCTGATTTCGCTGACCGGGCGCCCGTGGGCGACCAGGGACTGCCGGAGAGCCCGGACAATCCACTCCGGGTGGGCGTAGCGGATGGCAGCCTTTTTGGTTTCGTCCGTCTCATCGCTGAGCAGGAGGTCCAGCCACTCCTCGAGGGTGTGCGCGGAAACCTTGCGCAGCACGGCGTTGATGAGCGCCGACGGCCCGGCGCCGATGACGGCGCGGGCCAGTCCCACGGTCTGGTCCAGGGCTGCGTGGGCGGGGACGCGCATGGCCAGCAGCTGGTGGGCGCCGATCCGGAGGGCATCAAGGATGGCCGGGTCCAGCTGGTCCAGCGGCCGGTCCACGCAGCGTGCCAGGATCGCGTCGTACGTGCCTTGGCCGCGCAGCGCCCCGTAGCTCAGTTCGGTGGCGAAGCCGGCGTCCCGCTTGTCCAGGCCGTGGTGCCGGATCCGGGCGGGCAGGACGAGGTTGGCGTAGGCGTCCTCAGCGGCGACGGCGCGCAGCACTTCGAAGGCCACGAGCCGGGCAGGATCCGCCCGGCGCGTGCGCTGGGAAGGCGCGTTCTCGGTGAAGCCGCGCTGCGGACCGCGGTTGCGTTCCCGGCCCTGCGCGTTCCGCTGGCTGCCGTCCCGGCCGCGGCCGCCCTGGCCGCCACCCTGGCCTGCGTTTTGGCCGCCGGTCTGGCCGCCTGATCCCCCGCGCTGGGGGCCGCTGCCGCGGCCGCTGCCGCTCGTCCCGGACTCGCTCATTCGAATACCACGCTTTCAAGTGTTGCCTGTCCGCGCGCCCAATCAGCGGCGGTCATCATTTTCTTGCCCGACGGCTGGATCCGGGTCAGTTCCACCGGATGTGAGCCGGTTCCCACCAGCACACTCTTGCCCTCCAGGGCCAGCTGTCCCGGTTTCAGGGCCGGGTCACCCGACCGCATGATTACCGGTTCCAGCTTGACCCGCTGGCCATCCAGGGTGGTCCACGCGCCGGGTTCCGGGGTGACCCCGCGGGCCCGCCGGCCGATCGCCAGGGCCGGCTGCTGCCAGTCGAGCCGGCCGTCCTCGAGGGTGAGTTTGGGGGCCAGGCTGACTTCGCCCTGTTGCGGTACCGCGGCGGCCCGGCCGGCGTCGACCGCGGACAGCGTCTGGGTCAGCAGCACCGCGCCGCTGTGGGACAGCCGCTCGAGCAGCGCGCCGGCGGTGTCGTCGGGGCGGACGGCTTCGGTCAGGGTGCCGAACACGGGGCCGGTGTCCAGCCCTTCCTCCAGCAGGAAAGTGACAGCGCCGGTGACGTCGTCGCCGGCGATCAGGGACCGCTGGACCGGGGCCGCGCCGCGCCAGGCCGGCAGCAGGGAGAAGTGCAGGTTGATCCAGCTATGCCGGGGTATGTCCAGGGCGGCCCTCGGAATGAGGCCCCCATAGGCGACGATGGCGGCTACGTCAGGGGCAGCCGCCGCGATCTGCCCGGTCACCGCGGCGTCCACCTTTGAGGCGTGGATGATCGGGATGCCAAGTTCCGCGGCGCGGGCGGCAACGGGCGACGGCGTCAGCACGCGTTTGCGTCCGAGCGGGGCGTCCGGGCGGGTCAGGACGGCAACGACGTCGAATCCTGCCTCAACGAGCGCGTCCAGGGACGGCACTGCCACGGCCGGGGTCCCGGCGAAGAGAACCCTCACTGGGAGTTACCGAAGGCGCCGAAGCTTCCGGTACCTGCGTTGCCGGATCCGAAGCTGGTGCCGACCGTTTTGGCGCGCTTCGCCGTCGTCTGCTCGGTAATGGAGTCGTAGTTGGCGTTGCGGATGGCGCGCAGCGCGGCCTTCCGGTCCTCGCCCTCCAGCCGGTCGGTAAAGAGAATGCCGTCGAGGTGGTCGGTCTCGTGCTGGAAGGCCCGCGCCAGCATGCCTTCGCCCTCCACCGCGACGGGGTTGCCGTGCAGGTCCACGCCGGTGACGCGGGTGAGCCGGTGCCGGCGGACCGGGAAGACCAGACCGGGGATGGAGAGGCACCCCTCCACTTCGTCGGGCTGGAAGTCCTCGCTGTTCTCCAGCACAGGGTTGATGATGTGTCCCTCGACGCCGCGGATGCGGTAGGTGAATACCCGTTGGCTGACGCCGACCTGGGGTGCGGCCAGGCCTGCCCCGTCCACGTCCTCCATGGTTTCGGTCATGTCGGCAACAAGCTTCGCCAGCTCCGGCCCGAATTCCGTCACGGGATCGGCAACTGTGCGCAGCACAGGATCCCCGATGATGCGGATATTCAAAATGGCCATGTGCAATCTGTCCTTACAGTGGGCGACGACGGGATCCTGTCCAGTTTAGTTGCACACTGGGACTCGGCCCGGACGGGTTCGAGGAATCGGCTTGGCGGAGCGGAGCGTCGCCCCCGGCAGACCGGAGCGGCGTCCCGGCAGGGGCCGGGCGCGCATGGGATTGCGGGAAGACTGCGGAGGGCTGGGCTGGATGCCACGGCTGGGGCGGGTGGGCGTGGGTGGACGCTGTGGGCTTGACACAGCAGGGTGCCAGGAAGAGGTCGCCCACAGAACTGCTGCCCCTTTCCGGTCTTCCCAAGAATGTCATAGCTCCGCGGTAAATTTTGTTTCATGGAAACCGTCAGGGATTTCATTGCTTCCGAGGACACGGACCGGGACGCTGAACACAGCACCGACCGCGGTACCCCCCGGGCCGGACAGCCCGGTATGGACGGTGTGAACGAGGCCCTCGCCATCCTCCGGGAAGTGGGGTTGACGGCGGTCGGGGACGCGGCGCTGCTTGGGTTCCAGGCCGCCTCGGATTTCGCCGGCACGGTGGAGGAGCTCTCTCGGGTCATGGAATATCTGCAGCTCGTGGCGGCCGGGGCCGTGGACCGGACCCGGCAGCGGGCCGCGGCTTCCGCCACGAGGGCGGGCACCTCATGGACCACCGGCTGGCGGGAAAACACCGGCCCCGGCACGTTCACGGAGGCCGGGGCTGGGACTGCCGGATTGGACAGCGTGGCCGAGGCCGCGGCGGGAGCTGTGGACGCCCCGGCCGCCGCTGACGGCCCGACGGTTGCTGTTGCTGTTGCTGAAGCCGTGGATGACGGGTACCGGAACACCACGGAATTCCTCCGGGCGCGGTTGCGGATCAGCGCCGCCGAAGCCCGCCGCCGGCTCGCACTCGCCGGGAGTCTGTTGCCGCGCCAAGGATTCACCGGCGAACGCCTGCCGCCGGTGCACGGGGAACTCAGTGCCGCCGTCGCCACCGGGGAGGTCCCGTCCCGCTCCGCGACGATCATCACCCTCGCGCTGGACCGGGTCCGGCACGTCTGCGACGCCGAGGCCGCCGACCGGATGGAGCACGCCCTGACCCGCACCGCCGCCGAGAACGACCCGGACTTCCTGACCCGCGTCGCCCGGAGCTGGACCGACGCGCTGGACCAGGACGGCGCCGAGCCCTCCGAAGAACTCCTGCGCCAGCTCCAGGGCGCCTTCATCCGCAAACCCCGCCACGGACTCCAGCACCTCGAAATCTTCGCGACCGCCGAACAGTTCGAACACCTCATGACCGTCATGAACACCGCCACCAACCCCCGCGCCGCCGCCGGGTTCACGGCCGCCGGAACCGCCACCTCCTCCACCGCAGGCCGGGTCCCCTGGGCCGAGGGCGGCCAGGACAGCGCCGACATCCCGCTCGATCTCCGCTCACGCCCGCAGAAACACCTCGACGGCCTCGTCAGCGCCGCCAAGGTCGCCCTCGCCGCCGGAACCCTGCCCGCCGCCGGAGGACTGCGCCCGCAGGTCATGGTCACCATCGACTACCGCGACCTGCTCGCCCGCCTCGCCACCGTCGACGGCGCCGCCGCCCCCGGTGACCCGATGGAGCACACCGGAAACTTGCTCTTCACCGGACCCGTCACCGCCTCCACGGTCCGGAAGATCGCCTGCGACGCGGACATCATCCCCATCCTCCTCGGCAGCGAAGGGCGGATCCTGGACATCGGCCGCGCCTCACGGGTCTTCCCGCCGCACATCCGCAAAGCGCTCACCGCCCGTGACCTGGGCTGCGCGTTCCCCGGCTGCACCATCCCGGCGCCCTGGTGCGAAGCGCACCATATCGACTACTGGTCCCGCGGCGGCACGACCGGCACCGAGAAAGGCGTTCTTCTCTGCTCCCACCACCACCACGTGATCCACAAAGAACACTGGACCATCCAGCTGCAAAACGGCGTTCCGTGGTTCATCCCGCCACCCCACCTGGACCCACGCCAAAAACCCAGGCGCAACTCCTATTTCCGCCCCTCAGCCCTCGGCCCCGCAGCCTGACGGGTCCAGCTCGGCGGCAGGACTGCGGTGGTCAGTGACGCCGCAATCGGGGACCCTGCAGGACAGCGCAGCTATTGGCCGATGCCGTCACCGGCACGAATATTGGCCGACGCCGCCACCAGCCGGAGTGCGCGGCGTTGGCGTCGGCCGAGTTGGAACTACCGGGTAGTAGGCGGCGGTGCCAGCGGGAGCAGCGCCGTTCCGGCAGCTGTAGTGTCGGCGGACATCTCCCAGACGCGCCGCAGGGCGCAGAACTTCCACCAGTGGTGCTTCAGGACGTCCGGGTTGGCGCGCAGCGGACGGACTTCGGTCTCGCCGATCGCCACCGCCAGCAGGATCGGGGATTCGCCGTGCTGCCAGGCTTCCCACTCCCCTGCAACCGGGTCCACGAGGCTTTCCTCGGCCTTCATGCCGGCCACGAGCTGCATGACCACTTTGTCGTCCAGCGGTTTGACGGTGCCGTCGCGGCTGGTGCCCTTGGTCTTGTAGTCGATGAGGCAGGTCCGGCCATTGATCTTGGCCACAAGGTCCAGCGTGCCGGCGTAGCCGACGGTCTTGTTCCAGACGGTAATTTCCGGGGCGATCGGCTCCACCTGAAAGAGTTCCCACCACTCGTCGAAGCGGGCCGCAAACCCTTCCTCGCCGTTGGCGGCGAGGGCTTCGCGCGTTTCCTTCATCTGGTGCGGGCGGCCCAGGGCACGCAAGGCAACCTGCTCGCAGTAGTTGTGTACCCGGTCCCCGCGCTTGGCTGCGTCGTCCCGGTAAGTCTCCGCCGCCTTCGCCGCGCGGCTCACTGCCTGGCGCACTTTGGCCGGGCTGCCGAGAATGCCGGGCAGGGTCGGATCCTGGGCAAGGCTATTGGCGCCCATGTACCCAAACCAGCCGTCCAGGCCGTGCGGCTGCTGGCCGATCACCGTGGTGATGGACGGCACGGAGAACTGCTCCGAGGTGGAGCGGGCATACATCCGGCCATAGTCCGTGGCGTGGGCAAGAAGTGGGGCGGTCATGGCAAGACTCTTTCACGGGGCTCTGACAGTGGGGCAAACAGCGGCCCCACTGCACTAACAACAATGGTCCGCCCCGCTCGGTGAGCGGAACGGACCATTTCTTGGGTGGGCGATACTGGGTTCGAACCAGTGACCTCTTCGGTGTGAACGAAGCGCGCTACCACTGCGCCAATCGCCCCAATGCCATTGAATGCTAGCCCACCCCGGCGGAATTTAGAAATCGGAGCGTCACCCTCCCACTTTGTCCTCGAATGCGTCGTCGGCGGAGGCACCGATCAACCCGGGTGGGCCACGGGGAGCATCTGGATGCCGCCTGGAAACCGCGCCTAATTACAGCGCTGTAATTAGCAAGAATGTCTAGATATCAAGGATGTAGCGGCCTTGGCGTCCGGCCCCGCCATCTCGATTTGTAAGTTCCCTGAACCTCCTATAGAGTTCTTACTCGTTGGAACGCGAGGAAATGCCGATTGCGGCGGGGAATTGCAGACAATATTGCGGACGTAGCTCAGCTGGTAGAGCACCACCTTGCCAAGGTGGATGTCGCGAGTTCGAATCTCGTCGTCCGCTCGCAGGACACTGTCACGGTAGGGTTCTTCGGAACCGTACTTACACGGTGGGTTGGCCGAGAGGCGAGGCAGCGGCCTGCAAAGCCGTATACACGGGTTCGAATCCCGTACCCACCTCGGTGAAAACCCTGGTTTCCGGTTTAGGTCGGATGCAAGGGGCGATTGGCGCAGCGGTAGCGCGCTTCCCTGACACGGAAGAGGTCACTGGTTCGATCCCAGTATCGCCCACCAAAGCAAGGCGACTTGCTTGATGCAGTACCACCGGCCCCGCCGGCATGGACTAAAATGCGGACGTAGCTCAGCTGGTAGAGCACCACCTTGCCAAGGTGGATGTCGCGAGTTCGAATCTCGTCGTCCGCTCTCTTCATTACAACTCCACTCCGGATCCTTCCGGTTGCGGGCGATTGGCGCAGCGGTAGCGCGCTTCCCTGACACGGAAGAGGTCACTGGTTCGATCCCAGTATCGCCCACCACACGAGCAGCTCCCCGGAGCTGCTTTTTTTGTGCCCTACAGGTCCTTCTGCCCTGTGCACCTGACCCGGCGCCTTTTACCCTGTGGGCGGACACCCTTGGCACCTCCATCACCTCCGGCTAGGGTAGAAAACGCAAGGAGCGATCTGGCTCCGCGACTGAAGGGAGGTGCCCGTGGGTTTACTTGACGATCTAAAGGGCAAGGCTCAGCACATTATTGGTGGCAACGAAAAAGCCATCAAGGACGGCATCAAGAAGGCCGGCGATTTCGTCGACTCCAAGACCGGCGGAAAGCACGCCGACAAGATTGATGCCGCGCAGCGGGGCGCTTCCGACTTCGTGGACAAGGCGAACGACCGGCCGAACACGGCCCCGGTCACCGACCAGCCTCCCGTCGCCGGTGAGCCCCCCGTAGCCGGGGAACCCCGCCAGCCAGGCCTCTGACCCAGATACGTCAGCGAGGTGCCGGTCCCGCCGAGAGGCGGCGCCGGCACCTCCGGCGTTTAACGGCGCTTAAACAAGCAACGCGGGGTCAGCTACGGCCCATCCGGTGCATCAGGATGGGCTGTAGCTGACCCCGCGTTGCTCTAAACGCTAGGAGGGCTCGTGGTTCTGGCCCTCGCGGGCCAGGGCGGTGAGCCGCGAGACGGCGCGGAAGTACTTCTTCATGTACCCGCCGGTCATCATTTCCTCGGTGAAGAGCTGGTCAAAGGGCACGCCGCTGGCCAGGATCGGCACGTCCTTGTCGTACAGCCGGTCCGCGAGCACCACGAAGCGCAGCGCGACAGCCTGTTCGGTGATGGTGTGGACGTTCTTCCAGACCACGCCTTCGATCCCGTCCAGCATCTGGCGGTAACGGCTCGGGTGGACGCCAGCCAGGTGGTTGATCAGCGTGCTGAACTCATCGCGTGCCACCGTCTTGCCGTGGAATTCATTCTGCATGTGGTGCGTCAACTGATCGTTCGGCAGCGGCAGCGGCGCGGCCGGCAGACCGCGGTGGCGGAAGTCCTCGCCGTCGATCCGGACGACGTCGAACTGGTCCGCCAGCACCTGGATTTCGCGGGCAAAGTCGACGGCGGCAAACCGGCCGTCGCCCAGGGACCCCGGCAGGGTGTTCGAGGTGGCCGCGAGCTTGACGCCGGCGTCGGCCAGTTCACGCATGAGCCGGGACATCAGGACGGTGTCGCCCGGATCATCCAGCTCGAATTCGTCGATGCAGACCAGCTTGTAGTGGCTCAGGGCCTCGACGGTCTTGCGGAAGGACAGTGCCCCGACCAGGTTGGTGTACTCAACGAAGGTGCCGAAGGCCTTGGGCCCGGGCGCCGCGTGCCACAGCGAGGCCAGGAGGTGGGTCTTGCCGACGCCGAAGCCGCCGTCGAGGTAGATCCCGGCCCGGGAGGTGTCCTTCTTGCCGAAGAGGCGCTTGAAGAGCCCGTCGCCGTCGCGGGCCCCGACGTTTGCCGCGAAACCTTCCAGTGCCCCGACGGCGTTTGCCTGGCTGGGCTGGGACGGATCCGGCCGGTAGCTGGAAAACGAAACCTCACCGAAGCGCGGCGATGGATAGAAACCGTTGAGGATTTCATCCACTGAAACTGCCGGGGTGCGGGCGGCGAGCTGTTCGATCTGTACCAAGGTGGTCCGTTCTGCTGGTCTCTTGTCCCCAGACAGAATACCGGCAATGCACGGACAGCTCGTGTGGCAACGTGGGACGGGGGGACATCACGTGACGAAGACCATATTTCAGAGTATGGACCCGGTAGAGCAAACCCGGCGGGGCGTGGCTAGTGTTAATGAAGGCCCGGCGCCGCGTTTGACCCTTCCATGGCCCGGTCCCTGACCGTTTCAGTGAAAGGCCATCACCATGCCCTACCCCGTTGAGCAGAATGAGAAGTTCGCCGCCTACGCCCACCCCGAGCGGCTCGTGTCCACCGAATGGCTGGCCGCCGCAATCGACTCCGGCGCCCTCCAGGACGGCAAGCTCGTGGTGGTGGAGTCCGACGAGGACGTGCTGCTCTACGAGGTCGGCCACATCCCGGGCGCCGTGAAGATCGACTGGCACACGGACCTGAATGACGAGGTCACCCGCGACTACGTCGACGGCGCAAAGTTCGCCGCCCTGGCCGCGGCCAAGGGGATCTCCCGCGACAGCACAGTCGTCATCTACGGCGACAAATCCAACTGGTGGGCCGCCTACGCCCTCTGGGTCTTCGAGCTCTTCGGGCACGAGGACGTCCGGCTGCTCGACGGCGGCCGGGATAAATGGATCGCCGAAAGCCGCGCCCTCACCACGGACAAACCCGTCACCACCCCGGGCGAATACCCCGTAATTGAACGCAACGACGCGCCGATCCGCGCCTTCAAGGAAGACGTCATGGCGCACTTCGGCAATCCGCTCATTGATGTCCGCTCCACCGAGGAGTACACCGGCCAGCGCACGCACATGCCCGCCTATCCCGAGGAAGGCGCCCTGCGCGGCGGCCACATCCCCACCGCGGCCTCGATCCCCTGGGCCCGGGCGGCTGCCGAGGACGGCACGTACCGGACCCGCCCCGAACTGGAGACGCTGTACCTGGGCGAGGCCGGACTGAAGGCGGGCGACGACGTCGTGGCGTACTGCCGCATCGGCGAGCGTTCCAGCCACACCTGGTTCGCGCTCAAGTACCTGCTGGGCTTCGACTCCGTCCGCAACTATGACGGTTCCTGGACCGAATGGGGCAACGCCGTCCGCGCCCCGATCGTCAAGGGCACAGAACGCGGCGCGGTCCCGGCCGCCCGGTAGCGTCCCCCGCGTCGACGGGCAGCGACCGGGACACAATTGCCGCGCGTGCGTAAGCTGGAAGGGATGAATACTTCTGCCCTCCCCGCCGCACTTGCGGAAATTGTTGACGACTTCCAGGCCGTAACCGAACCGGAACGGCTCCAGCTGCTGCTTGAGTTCTCCCGCGAGCTGCCCGAACTCCCGGACCGGCTCAAGGACCACCCGGAGCTGATGGAGCAGGTGGTCGAGTGCCAGTCGCCGCTCTTCCTGACCATCGAAACGGAACCGTCCGACGGTGGCGCGGTCGGCAGCGTGCGGCTTTTCTTCAAGGCGCCGCCCGAAGCCCCCACCACCCGCGGGTTCGCCAGTGTGCTGCATGAGGGCCTCGACGGGCTGAGCCCGGCAGAGATCCTCGCCGTCCCGGACGACATGCCTGAGCTGCTGGGCCTTACCCGGGCCATCACCCCGCTGCGGATGCGCGGGATGACAGCGATGCTGGGCCGGATCAAACGCAAGGTTGCTGCCCTCCCGCAGCAGTCCTGACCACGGACCGGACCCACCCGGATATCCGAACAGAATGGCACGCAAACAGGCGTCGCAGGGAACCCCGGCCACCGCAGCACTGGCGGCAGCCGGGGTTCCTTTCCTCGCCCATCCCTACAGCCATGACCCGGGTGCAGCCAGCTACGGGCTGGAAGCCGCGGAGGTGCTTGGAGTCGATCCGGCCCGGGTGTTCAAGACCCTGATGGTCGACGTCGACGGCCGCCTTGCCGTCGGCGTGGTGCCCGTGAGCGGGAACCTGGACCTCAAGGCGATGGCGGCCGCGCTGGGCGGCAAGAAGGCTGTGATGGCGGACCCGGCCGCGGCGGAGCGCCGCACCGGCTATGTGCTGGGCGGCATTTCTCCGCTGGGCCAGCGGCAGCCCTCCCCCACGGTTCTGGATGCCAGCGCGCTGGACCTGGACACGATCCTGGTTTCAGGGGGGCGGCGCGGCCTGGACATCGAGTTGAGCCCGGCCGAACTGATCCGACTCACCGGGGCACGCACGGCGCAAATCGGCACCCGCAGGAACTGATCCGGGCTCCGCCCCGGGCCCGACTACCCCGCATGGGGCTGTTCCGGGTTCGGCCGCTCCGGGTCGGCTGCTCAGTGTCCGGCCGTTCAGGGTCCGAATGCTCCGGGTCCGGCTATTCCAGACTTGGCTATTCCAGACTTGGCTGTTCCAGACTTGGCTGCTCCGGACTCGGCTGGCCCGGATTCGGGCGGGGAGCGAGCTGCTGCCCGAGCCAGGCCGTGACCAGCCGCTCCCAGTGCTCCGGATCCACGTTCCATTCCTTGGTGTGCCGGGCACTGTCGAACGTCTCGAAGGTGACCATCTCGGGGTTCTTCTCGGCCAGGGCAGCGGACGGGCCATAGGGAACGTATTCGTCGTCCACACTGTGGATGATCAGCGTCGGCGTCCGCAGTTCCACCGCCCGGGAAACCCAGTCCATCGCTTTGAGGTCCACAGGCGCGGCGAGGCCGGTCAGCCGCCGGCCCAGTCTGTGGCTCATCATCAGCTGCCCGTAGCGTCCCACCGCCGAGGGTATCCGGTTGAGCTCGGCGTGGTGGGCCAGCACGTTCACCCAGTTGATGACGGGCGCGTCCAGCACCATCGCCCGGATCAGGGGGTGGTAGCGGGACAAGTCGGCGGTCTGGAGACAGATGGCCCCGCCCATGGACCAGCCGAAAAGTACTACTTCGCTGGCGCCCTGTTCGAGGGCAAAGCCGATGGCTGCCTCGACGTCGCGCCATTCGGTGGAGCCGAGTCCGTAGCGGCCGTCCTGCGCCGAGGGCGCCAGGCCGTCATTGCGGTAGGAGATCAACAGGCTGGACATGCCCAGTTCCCGGGCGGTCCGGACCGCCCGCAGGCATTCCTGCCGGCTCGCGCCGCGGCCGTGCACCATGATCGCCCAGATGCCGGACTCCTGCGGGGCCCGGACCAGCCACGCCGGCGCCGTCCCGCCGTCGACGTCGATGTCCACGTCCTCCGACGGCAGGCCGATGCCGGCCGGATCCGGGTGCGCGGCCCCGCTCCAGTAGCCGCGGCGCGCCGTGCTGAGGTCGCCGCTGTAGACAGCCTCGACTTCGCGCTGCACCGTGCGCTCCCCCGGCGAATAGGACACGATCCGGCCGATCCGGGCGTGCCCCCGGCCGCCGTCGAAGAAGAAGCCGTAGACGCCCTCCACGGTGGTCTCGGGAGTGGCCGCGAGGATGAGCTGGAGCCCGTGCCCGCCCCGGATCACTGCGAGAACTTCCTGGTCCTCCTCCTTGATCCGGGCGGGAGTGATCACGCGGCGGGCGAAATAGAGGGCGAGGGCGGAGGAGCCGGCGGCCAGCAGTCCGGCGGCGGCGCTGCCGCCGATGATCCCGCCAAGGGCCCACTTGGCGCTGCCCCTGACCGAAACTTCCGTCGCGGAGGGCGAAACGCCGGTCGCGGAGGCCGCGACGGCGCGGGCGTACTGTCCACGGGCGGTGGAGATCCGCTGCGGGGCCGGCAGGAGGCGTGGGGAGGAAGCCATGGCACCATTCTTACTGAACTCCCCGCCCACCGTGGCATCCGCGACCACCGGCGGCGGTTCCTGCTGATGGACGCCGGGCGCTGCAGCACCGCCGGTCAGAACATTCAACCGCGACCGGCGGGTACCCGGCGCCCCAATCCGTGCGGGCGCACCGGTGCACGGCTAGGTGTATTAACCACGGACGTTGGTGACAGGCGGCGTGGTTAGGTGACAAAAAGAAGACCTCCGGGTGGAGTGGGCTTGTCTAGAGTCCAGTTCCACAAACGGAGGTCTTCATGTCCCACCCTAATGCTTTTCTCGCTCCCCGGGGACGGCTGCAGCTGGCCAAGTGCGTCGTCGATGACGGGTGGCCGTTGCGTCGGGCTGCGGAGCGGTTCCAGGTGTCCGTGCCGACAGCGGCACGCTGGGCCGGCCGTTACCGTGAACACGGCGAGGACGGGATGGAGGACCGCTCCAGCCGCCCACTGAGGTGTCCCTCGCGGACCCCGCAGCGGCGGGAGCGGCGGATCATCGCCCTGCGCGTGAACCGGCGGTGGGGGCCGGCCCGGATCGGGTATCTGCTGGGCATCCACCCATCCACCGTGCACAAGGTCCTGTCCCGGTTCGGGCTGGCGAAACTGTCCTGGCTGGACCGTGCCACGGGCCGGGTGATCCGCCGCTACGAGCACGAGAAGCCCGGCGACATGATCCACGTCGACATCAAGAAACTCGGACGCATCCCCGACGGCGGCGGGCACCGCGTCATGGACAGGGCAGCGGGCAAGAGGAACAAGACCGGAACCGAAGCGAACCGGCGCCCCGGCTACGCCTACCTGCACAACGCCGTGGATGACCACTCCCGCTTCGCCTACACCGAGATCCTCGAAGACGAGAAGAAAGAGACCGCCGCCGGCTTCTGGGAACGCGCCAACGAGGCCTTCAACGCCGCCGGCATCACCGTGAAGCGCGTCCTGACAGACAACGGCTCCTGCTACCGCTCCCACGCCTTCAAAGACGCCCTGGGCCCGGACATCACGCACAAACGAACCCGGCCCTACCGCCCCCAGACCAACGGCAAAGTCGAGCGCTTCAACCGCACCATGCTCGAGGAATGGGCCTACGCCCGCCCCTACACCTCAGAGGCCGAGCGCGTTGCCGCTTTCCCGGCCTGGCTCCATGACTACAATCATCATCGAGGCCACACCTCACTCAAGGGTCAGCCACCAGCAAGCCGCGTCACTAACCTCAGTGGGTAATACAGCTAGGCTGGGGGCATGAGTGATCCAATCGTCATTTTGACAGAAGAGCCCCTCGGCGCGGACGACCGCGTCAACATCGAAACCCTGATCGCCGGGGGTGATGCGCCGCTCGTGGTCCTGGTTCCGGCCAGCACGGAACGGCACCTCCTGGTGGATTTCCTGGAGAACTTGTCCCTGCTGGAAATCTCCAAGGCCTTCCGTGAACTGACGGCCCACCCCGACCCCACCGGGGAGCGCGCCGAAGCCGCCGAGACCCTGGCTGTCTCGCTCGCGGCGCTGGCCGGACTCGGCGGCGGCGTCACCGGCGAAATCGTCGAGGGCAAGCCAGTGGACGCAATGGTCGCCAGGGTCAAGGAAGTCGGCGCCGGGCAGGCCGTGGTGATCACCCGCCCGCACGCCGTCGCGGATACGTTCCACACCGACTGGGCCACCAAGGCGCAGGACAAGCTGGGCCTGCCGGTCCTGCATCTGTACGCCGGATCGGGATTTATCGGGGACTCCTGAGCGTTATTGAGGCTATGAGCATCTTTAGTAACAGGACCAAAGTCACGCCCGTCGCGGCCCCCGCCGCCGAAAATGCGGCCGGCTCCGCTGCCGGGAGCGTCGCCGGAGGGGTTGCCAACCCGCCCGCTGAAAAGTCCGACGAGCAGTGGCGCCAGGAACTGACGCCGGAGGAGTACCGGGTGCTGCGCGAGGCCGGGACCGAGCGGCCATATACCGGCGAATACTGGGACACCCACACCGAGGGGGTCTACCAGTGCCGCGCGTGCGGCACCGAGCTCTTCACCAGCAAGGAGAAGTTCGATTCGCACTGCGGCTGGCCTTCCTTCTGGGCCCCGCTTGCGGAGGGCAACGTCAAGTACATCCACGACCGCACCCTGGGCATGGAACGCGTCGAAGTCCGCTGCGGCAACTGTGATTCCCACCTTGGCCATGTGTTCGAGGGCGAAGGCTACGGGACCCCGACCGACCAGCGTTATTGCATCAATTCAGTCTCCTTGAAGCTGGTCTCGGCGGACGACGCCGCCGAATAGTCCGGAATCCGGGCCGACCACTGCCAGGCCCCCGTCTCGCTCCGCTGCTGCGGCGCAGGGCGGGGGCCTGTTCCGTGCCGTCGGCCCTGCCCGTCGCGGGCGGAAGCCGCGCCCCTGCTGGAGCTGGGACGGGCCGGGCACGCCACTTGCCACAGAGTTTCTTATGCTCGGCTTGGTTTTGCATTAGGAATCCTGTTTGCTTGCTACGCTCGGCATAGAAGCTGAAGAGCGACGCTCCCAGCCAACAGAAAGGCGCCCGCTGACGATGACTACCACCGCTATCACCACCACTGCCCCGATCTCCGCCAGCTCCCCGGAGTGGTTGCAGCTCAAGGCTGCCGCCACCGCACTCCAGGCACTCCAGGTCCACGACGGCTCCGTCCCGGAGACCGCCAACCACGAGGCCGCCGCCGGCTATGTCCGGACCATCACGGAGTCGATTGGCGCCCTGGCCCCGGCCTTCCCGCATGACGCCGGCTACCTCGAGTTGCTGGTCGCCGACTTCGGCCGCTGGGCCGACGGCGGCTTCGGCGTGCCCGATTTCCTCGACTCCCTGCAGGCGTTCCAGCCGCAGCAGCACCGGGTGAACGGCCTGCGGCACCTTGTGGTTTTCCCGATGTACACGCAGAACGGCAGCAGCAACCGCCTCGTCGAGGCGGTGCTGATCGAAGCCATCTGGCCCGAGTTCATCGCCGGTCTCGAGGAGGGCGAATACTCCAACAAGCTCTTCGTCCCGATCCGTTTCCTCGACTTCACCCCCGGCTACGACACCAATTCCGCGGTGCTGTTCCCGGAAACCGTCGCCGTCCGCGAGACCCCCACTTTCACCTGGGGCGCCATCTTCGCCGACCGCGAGGCAGCACGCTTCCGCCGTGTGCTGCGGGCCGCCGCGGACATCACCTCACTGCAGCTCCCCGAGGACGCCGCGGCCCTGCTCGAGGACCAGGAGCTGACGCAGGAAACCTTCGTCATGTGGGACCTCATCCACGACCGCACCCACATGCGCGGCGACCTGCCCTTCGACCCGTTCATGATCAAGCAGCGCATGCCGTACTTCCTCTATTCCCTCGAGGAACTCCGTTGCGACCTGACCGCCTTCCGCGAATCCGTGAAGATCGAAAAGGCTGAGGAAGCCGATCCCGAGGCACGCCGGCACGCCAAGCTGGTGCAGTACGCCGTCATCTTTGACCGGATCTTCCGGTTCGCCATCACCGGCAGCCGCGTCCGCAACTACGACGGCCTCGGCGGCCAGTTGCTCTTCGCCTGGATGCACCAGCACCATGTCCTGCACTGGACCGACAGCAAGCTCAGCATCGACTGGGACGAAGTCGCCGACGTCGTGGTTGAACTCGGCGCCAAAATCGAGGAACTCTACTGGCGCTCGATCGACCGCCCGAAGATGGCCCACTGGCTGGCCGCGTACGAGCTGATCTCCGGCACTGTCACACCCAACCCGGCGTCCGTCTGGGCAAAGGGACCGGGCGCGCTGCCGCTGTCCGGCCCGCCGCGCGGCCTCACCGACCAGGTGCTCGACGACGAATTCCCGCTGTCCATGTTCTACGAGGCCCTCGAAAAGAAGATGCGCCCCGTGATCGAATCCACCGCCGGCATCACCGGCATGTCGGATACGGGCTCCGTGACCACGGCCATGAACGCCGGATGAGCTCCGGACGCACCCTGAACGTGCTGGTCACGGGCGGCAGCGGCCCTTCGGGGATCGCCGCCGCCCGCGCCCTGCACAACGCCGGGCACCAGGTCTTCACGGTCGGCTCCGACGGGCCCCGGATCGAGGCGGCCGCCGCGGAAGCCGGCAGCGGCGTCATTCCGCTGGTCTGCGACCTCGCCAGCCTGGCCGACGTCCGGTCGCTACACGCCGCCGTCCACTCACGGCTTGCCGGAGCAGGCCTTGCCGGGTCGGGCACTGCCGTGGACGGCGTCATCCACCTGGTCGGCGGCTGGCGCGGCGCCAAGGGCATCACGGACCAGAGCGACGAGGACTGGGAGTTCCTGGAACGCGGCGCGATCACCACGCTGCGGAACGTCACCCGGGTCTTCTACGACGACTTGGCAGCCTCGGATACCGGGCGCTTCGCCATGGTCTCCTCCACCGCCGTGGCCAGGCCGACGGCGGGCGGAGCCAGCTATGTGGCCGCGAAGGCCGCCGCCGAAGCCTGGACCCTGGCCGTCGCGGACGGCTTCCACCGGGATCAGTCGGGCCGCAAGCAGGACCCCGTGGACCAGCACAGCGCCGCGGTGATCTTTGTGGTGAAGGCCCTTGCGGACGCGGCCATGCGGGCCAAGGCCCCGGACCGCACTTTCCCCGGATTCACCGATGTGGAGGAATTGGCCGCAGCCGCCGTCGCGCTTTTCAGCTCCCCCGCGGCCGAACTCAATGGCCGGCGGCAGCTGCTGGGCCCCGGACCCGGAAACTGAAGCCGGGCCCTGCGCCCCCGGCACTGAACTTCGGCCCGGACCTCCTTAGACTGAAAGCGTGAGCAAATCGATGACAAGCACAGTTGAAACTGCCCCTGCCAGCACCGCGGTGCGGCTCCACGACCCCTCCGTCCGCGGCTTCGCCTCGGACAACTACTCGGGCGTCCACCCCGAGGTGCTCGCTGCCCTGGCCGCCGCCAACGGGGGCCACCAGGTCTCCTACGGCGAGGACGACTACACCGCCCGGCTGCAGCAGCTGATGGAGCAGCACTTCGGTGAAGGGATCGAATGTTTCCCGGTCTTCAACGGCACCGGCGCCAATGTGCTCTCGCTGCAGGCCCTGCTGCCGCGCTGGGGCGCGGTGGTCTGCGCCTCCACCGCCCATATCAACATGGACGAGAACGGCGCGCCGGAGCGGATCGGCGGCATCAAGCTGCTCCAGGTTCCCACGGCGGACGGCAAGCTCACCCCCGAGCTGATCGACCGGGAAGCCTGGGGCTGGGGAGATGAGCACCGCGCCCAGCCGCTGGCCGTGTCCATCACCCAGACCACCGAGCTCGGCACCTGCTACACCCCCGAGGAGGTCCGGGCCATCGCGGAGCATGTCCATTCCAAGGGCATGAAGCTGCACATGGACGGCGCCCGGCTGGCCAACGCCGCCGCCCACCTGAACGTGCCGCTGCGGGATTTCACCCGCGATGCCGGTGTGGACATCCTCTCCTTCGGCGGCACCAAGAACGGCCTGCTCTACGGCGAGGTCGTCGTCGCACTCAACCCGGCCGCGGCCCAGGGCCTGATCTACCTGCGCAAGATGAATATGCAGCTCGCCTCCAAAATGCGGTTTATGTCCGCCCAGTTCATCGCCCTCCTGGAGGGAGACCTCTGGCTGCGCTCCGCCTCGCACGCCAACGCCATGGCGGCCCGGCTGCGCGCCGGCGTCGAGTCCATCCCCGGCGTCGAGCTGAGCCAGAAGACCGAGTCCAACGGCGTGTTCGCGGTCCTTCCGGCCGGCGTGGCGGACCGGCTGCGCGAGTCCTTCCGGTTCTACGACTGGAACGAGGCGGCCCGGGAGGTCCGCTGGATGTGCTCCTTCGACACCACCGAGGCTGACGTTGATTCCTTCATCGCTGCCATCAGGCGCGAACTCGCTGCCGGCTGAGCCCGGCGGCGGGCCCGCCGCCGCCCGCACCGGCCCGGGGGTCTCCGGCCCGGGGGTCTCCGGCCCGGGAGTCTCCGGCGTCAGCCCGACCGGGCAGCGGCGGCGAGCCTGCCGGGCTTGGGCTCGCCGCTTGCATAATCTTCCATTGTGAACGCACTCGATCAGGTTCCGGCTGATTTTCTCTTTGCCCTGGGAACCCTTCGTCAGGCACGAACCCGCAGTGAGCTGCGCCTGGAGGAGATCCCGGCGCCCGCGCGGCTCGCGCCGTTCGCCGTCGCGCTCGGGGCGGAAGTCATCGCCCCAGGCGAACCGTCACCCGCCAGGGCGGTCCACGGCCCTGCCGCCGCGGCCCTGGCACGTGCGTCCGGAAGCGACGACGTCGAGCTGGCCACCGGCCGCTTCATCCTGCTGCACGATCCCGAAGGCTCCGCGGTGTGGGAGGGTGAATTCCGGATCGTCACCTACATCCGCGCCCAGCTGGAGCCGGAAATGGGCAACGACGAAATGCTCGGCTCGGTCGCCTGGGCGTGGCTCGTCGAAGCCCTGGAAAACCACGCAGCACCCTACCGCTCGGCCGGCGGCACCGCGACGCGGGTCCTGTCCGAAAGCTTCGGAACCCTCGCGGACCGGCCCAATTCGATCGACATTGAACTCCGGGCCTCCTGGACGCCGGACACCCCGGACATCACCTCGCACCTCGAGGCCTGGTCGGACATGGTCTGCACCTTCGCCGGCCTTCCGCCGCTGCCCGAGGGCGTCACGCCGCTGCCGCGCTGGCGCCGCGGCCAGGCCTGAGATGGGACCCGGGCGCCGGGGGAATCCGCTTCGTTTTGGCCAAGGCGCGGCCTGGAACACTGTGTTGTCGGTAAACTGAACTCATCATGACCCCTCATATTCCGGAAATCACCACGGCCGGCGCCGTTCAAAGTACGACCGAGACCGCTGACACCACAGCCCACATCGCGGTGGACGGCTTCGACAGCCTGGTCCCCGAGGTTATCGACCTCGATTCCCCCCGCGACGGCGTGCCTCTCGTCATCGAAACCCAGTCCGGCCTGGAACGCTGCGCCGCGGCCCTCGCCGCAGGCCACGGCCCCGCGGGGGTAGACGCCGAACGCGCTTCCGGTTTCCGCTACGGCCAGCGCGCTTTCCTGGTCCAGATCCGCCGCGAAGGCTCCGGCACGTGGCTGATCGATCCGGAGCCCTTCGGGAACCTGGACATCGTCAACGACGCCCTGCGCGGTGTTGAATGGATCCTGCACGCGGCCAGCCAGGACCTGCCCTGCCTGGCCGAACTCGGCATGTGGCCGGACAAGCTCTTTGACACCGAACTCGCCGCCCGCCTCGCCGGGCTTCCCCGGGTGGGCCTTGCCGCGGTGATCGAACAGCTCCTGGGCTTTGGCCTCGCGAAGGAACACTCAGCGGCCGACTGGTCCACCCGTCCGCTGCCGGAACCCTGGCTGCGCTACGCCGCCCTCGACGTCGAGGTCCTCACCGAACTACGCGAGGAGCTCATTGAGCTCCTTGTGGCCGACGGCAAGCTCGATTATGCCGAACAGGAATTCGCCGCCATCCTCGAGGCCGGCCAGGCGCCGCCCCGCGTCGACCCGTGGCGCAAGACCTCCGGGCTGCACCAGATCCGCGACCGTCGCCAGCTGGCCGCGGTCCGCGAACTGTGGCTCGAACGCGACTCGCTGGCACAAAAGCGCGACGTGGCGCCCGGACGGCTGATCCCCGACTCCGCCCTCGTGGCCGCCGCCAAGGCCATGCCCGCCACAGTGCCGCAACTGCTCGGCACCAAAGGCTTCCACGGCCGCGCGGCCCAGCGTGAGGCACCGCGGTGGCTGCGCTGCATCAGCGCCGCCCGGACTCTTGAGGAGCTCCCTCCCCTGCACCTGCCCACCAACGCTCCCCCGCCGCCGCGCGTGTGGGCCGACCGGGACCCGGAGGCCGCCGCACGGCTGGCCACCGCCCGGCCCCTGCTGCAGGCCAAGGCCGAGGAACTGAACATGCCGGTGGAGAACCTGCTGACGCCGGATTACCTCCGCCGCGTTACCTGGCGCCCGCCGATGGAACCCAGCGAGGAAGGCATCGCGGAGGAGTTGGCGAACCTTGGGGCCCGCCAGTGGCAGATTGAACTCGTCGCGCCGCTGATCGCCGAGGCGTTCCTGAACCCGCAGCCGCTGCCGGCCAAGGAAGCCAAAACCGCGACAGCCATACCTGACCCCACAGCTGCAGCCGCACCTGCCGGGGCAGCGCCGGACACGGCGCACTAGGCGGCCGCGCTCCGGCTCCCGGTGTTTCATCGAACGGCGCGCCACCGGACTGCTTGCCAGCTATGTTACTGACGAGTAACATATTGTCTGATGTCGCCCGGATACCTGCTGCCCCTGGCTCCTTGAGTCCGGGGCACGGATCCGGCACCCACGTCTCGATGAGGAGTAACACGTGAGCCAGCACCCGAGCAGCGGAAACCCGAGCAGCGGAAAAACCGGAAGCGCGAGTCCCCGCACCATCCGCGAGGTCGTCTTCGTCGACGGCGTCCGCACCCCCTTTGGCCGCGCCGGAGAGAAGGGCATCTACGCCGGAACGCGCGCCGATGACCTCGTCGTCAGATGCATCCGCGAACTGATGCGCCGCAACCCGTCCCTGCCCGCCGGGCGGATCGACGAAGTCGCCATAGCGGCGACCACGCAAACCGGCGACCAGGGCCTGACCATCGGGCGCACCGCCGCCCTGCTGGCCGGACTGCCGCGGACCGTGCCGGGCTTTGCGATCGACCGGATGTGCGCCGGCGCCATGACGGCCGTGACCACCACGGCAAGCGGCATCGGCTTCGGCGCCTACGACGTTGTGATCGCCGGCGGCGTGGAGCACATGGGCAACCACCCGATGGGCGCCGGCGCGGACCCCAACCCGCGCTTTATGTCCGAACGGATCGTGGACCCGGCAGCCCTGAACATGGGCAACACCGCCGAGAACCTGCACGACCGCTTCCCCGCCATCACCAAGGACCGCACGGACGCCTACGCCGTCGCCTCCCAGGACAAACTGGCGGCGGCCTATGCCAGGGACCAGATCCAGCCGGACCTGGTGCCCGTCGCCACGATGAAGCCGGGCCAGGGCTGGACCGTGAACACGGTCGATGAGCCGCCGCGCCCGGGCACCTCGGTGGAGGACCTCGCCGCGCTCAAGACCCCGTTCCGCGCCCACGGCCGGGTCACGGCCGGGAACGCCGCCGGGCTCAATGACGGCGCCACCGCCGCCCTGCTGGCTTCCGCCGACGCCGCCGAGGAACTTGGCCTGCCGGTCAAGATGCGCCTGGTCAGCTACGCCTTCGCCGGCGTCGAGCCCGAAGTGATGGGCATCGGCCCGGTTCCGGCCACCGAAAAAGCCCTCAGGAACGCCGGCCTGGGCATCGGGGACATCGGCCTGTTTGAAATCAATGAGGCTTTCGCCGTGCAGGTGCTTAGTTTCCTGGACCATTTCGGCATCGCCGACGACGACCCCCGGGTCAACCGCTACGGCGGGGCGATCGCCGTCGGGCACCCCCTCGCGTCCTCCGGCGTGCGGCTGATGAACCAGCTGGCCCGCCAGTTTGAGGAGGACCCGACGGTCCGCTTCGGCATGACGACGATGTGCATCGGCCTGGGCATGGGCGCCACCGTGATCTGGGAGAACCCGCACCACGCCGACTACGGCCTTGCCCTTGACCAGACCACCACCACCGAGACTGGAGCCGCAGCATGAGCGCCGCTGATTTCCGCAAGCTTGCCGATTTCTTCCCGAACGAGACGGTCACCCACTCCTACGTCCAGGACATCGAGCTGCCGGCGGTTGACGGCAGGAGTCCGGGCACCTTTGCCCTGGTCACGCTGGATAACGGCCTGGACCACTCCAAGCCCACGACCCTGGGTCCAAACACCCTGATCGAGCTCGGCACCGTCCTGGAAGGGCTCAAGGAGCGCGCCGCCCGCGGCGAGATCGTGGGGGTGGGCGTCACCGGCAAGCCCCACTTCCTGGTCGCCGGCGCGGACCTGTCCACGGTCAAGTCCATCAGCGGCCGTGAACACGGCCTCTGGATGGCCCAGCTCGGCCACGACGTCTACGGCACCCTGGCAAACCTGGGCGTCCCCAGCTTCGCCTTCGTCAACGGCCTCGCCCTGGGCGGCGGGCTGGAGATCGCGCTGCAGTCCACCTACCGCACGGTATCCACCGGCGCCGGCGCGCTGGCCCTGCCCGAAGCGTTCATCGGCCTGATCCCGGGCTGGGGCGGGGTGTACATCCTGCCCCGGCTGATCGGCCCGGAAAACGCCGTCAAGGTGATGATCGAAAACCCGCTCAGCAACAACCGCACGCTCACCGGGCCGCAGGCGTTCCAGCTGGGCATGGCGGACGCCATGTTCGAACCGGCAGATTTCGTCGAGCAGTCCGTCGCCTGGGCAGCGCGGGTCATCGCGGGCGCCGTGGTTCCGGAACGCGCCCACGCCGTCGATCCCGGGGCCCCGGAGGTGGCGGCCCGCTGGGCGGCCGCCGTCGCCGCCGGCCGGTCCTTCGTGGAGGACAAAACCTCCAACGCCTCCCCGGCGCCCGCCAAGGTCCTCGAGGTAATGGAAGCCAACCGGACGCTGACGCAGGTCCAGTCGGCGGAGCTGGAATGCGAGACCCTCGCGGACCTGATGCAGACCGACGAGTTCCGCTCCACCGTCTACGCCTTCCTGGACCTCGTGCAGCGCCGGTCCAAGCGCCCCGCCGGAGCGCCGGACCGCAAGCTGGCCCGGCCCGTGACCAGGATCGGCGTCGTGGGGGCCGGCCTGATGGCCAGCCAGCTCGCCCTGCTTTTCGCCCGCCAGCTCAAGGTGCCGGTGGTGATGACTGACATCGACCAGGCCCGCGTGGACAAGGGCGTGGGCTACGTGCACGCCGAGGTCGACAAGATGCTGCAGAAGGGCCGGATCAGCCCCGATGCCGCCAACCGCACCCGGGCGCTGGTCACCGGATCGGTGTCCAAGGAAGCCTTTTCCGACGCCGACTTCGTCATCGAGGCGGTGTTCGAGGAGCTCAACGTCAAAAAGCAGGTCTTCAAGGAAGTCGAGGCCGTCGTTTCACCCGAGTGCATCCTCGCCACGAACACCTCCTCGCTGTCCGTCACCGCCATGGCCGAAGACCTGGAGCACCCGGAGCGCCTGGTCGGTTTCCACTTCTTCAACCCCGTCGCCGTGATGCCGCTGCTGGAGATTGTGCGCGCCCCGAAGACCGACGACGCCGTGCTGGCCACCGCGTTCGAGCTCGCCAAGGGACTCAAGAAGTCCGCTGTGCTGGTCAAGGACGCCCCCGCGTTCGTGGTCAACCGCCTCCTGCTGCGCCTGATGGGCGAAGTGACCGCGGCGTTCGATGAGGGCACCCCCGCGGAGGTGGCAGACAGCGCGTTGCGGCCGATGGGCCTGCCGATGACGCCGTTTGTCCTGGGCGCCATGGTGGGGCTGCCGGTCGCGCAGCACGTCCAGGAATCCCTGCACGCGGCGTTCCCCGACCGCTTCACCGTCTCGGGGAACCTGCAGAAGCTGATCGATAACGGGGTGAAATCGATCTGGGCGATGCAGAACGGGGTGCCGGCCAAGGGACCGGACGGCAAGCCTTTCATCCCCGCCGAAACGCTCGCGCTGATGTCCTTCGGCAGTACACCCTCCACCGGCGAGGAGGTGCTGCGCCGCACGCAGGACGCCCTGGCCGAGGAAATCGGGCTCATGCTGGAGGAAGGCATGGTGGCAGGACCGGAGGACATCGACCTCTGCATGATCCTCGGAGCGCGCTGGCCGATGTTCCTCGGCGGCATCACCCCGTACCTTGACCGGGTGGGCGCCTCCGAGCGGGTCAACGGCAGGAAGTTCCTGGCGCCCGGCGTGGCGTCCGCTCCGGCCGCCTGAGCACCGACTGAGCACCAAAGCTGCACCGCCCGGCATTTCGGCACCCGGCTTTCACCACACGGCCTTTCACCACCAGGCTTTGACCACACGGCGCCGCTGTCCGCACCTGACCCGGTGCGGGCGGCGGCGCCGCCGTGTCAGGGTCCTGCGGTGCCGGCCGGATGAACCACCGCGCCACGGCGGAAGTGTCGCCGGGCGGAAGGCAGCCAGAGGAGTACCGCAGGGACCAGCCCGCCGATCAGCGGCAGCCCCTGGGAGAAGACCGTCAGGAAAACCGCCGGCAGCACACCGCCCGTGGCTGCCGGGCTCCCGGCCGCTGCGGAGGAAAGTCCGGCGAGTGTGGCCAGCACGAGCAGGGTCAGTCCAGCCACGGGGATGACGGTGACGACGGGCCGGACGAAGGCCCGTCCCCGCCGGAGCGCCCCCGCGCAGGCGAGGTCCGCAACAGCCACCGAGGCAAGAGTCAGCCAGAGGACCAGGGCCGGGGTCGTGCTTCCGCCTGAACCCATGGTGTCCGCAAGGAGGAGCAGCCCCAGCGCCGCCTGCAGCGCGGCGAGCACTCCGCCGACCACCAGGATCCAGACCGATGCCGTCACGGCCGTTGGCACGCGGTCGGAGGCGAGCTCCGGAGCGGCAGCAGTTTCGCTCTTGTGCGCACCGGCGGCGGCGAAATACGCGTTGGCCGCCGGCAGCCACATGAGCACCGTGACGGCGACTGCAGCGGCACCGGCCGCGCCGACCGGAGACAGCAGCACCGCCGGCCAGGGCACCTCGCCGACCGGCGGGCCGCCGCGGAAGATGAACAGGGCCGGGATGATCAGCGCATAGGCCGACAGGACAATGCGGGCCAGCCGGCGGCCCCGCCTCAGGAGCACGGCGAACACGCCGCCGGTCACGAACACGGCCGCACTGGCCAGGTAGAGCACCAGGGCCGGGAGGTAGGTCTGCGGCGGGACCATTCCGCTGAAAGCCAGGACGAGGAGGAGCCCCTGAAGCGTCCAGACGGTGCCGGCTGCCCCGAGGACAAGCCAGATCCAGGAGCACGTTGTCAGGACGGCGGGAACCCCGGAACGGGCTGCGGTGTCTGCTTTGCTGTCCATAGCCTAAGGCTCGGGGCCCGGCGGGCGGCCCGGTAGGGTCACAAGCCCCGTGCCCGTCAGGTTTCCCGCAGGCTCCCGCCGTCAAGCTGCAGGACGCGATGTGCCGTGGCCCGGGCGTAGCCGGGATCGTGGGTGACCATTACGACGCCGGCGCCCCGCGCGGCGGAGTCCTCGACGGCGCGGCGCAGGAATTCCAGGCCGTGCCGGTCCAGCCCGACCGTCGGTTCGTCCAGCCCGATGACGGCCGGCCGGCGGGCCAGCACGGTGGCCAGGGTGAGCAGCCGCTGTTTCGAGGCCGGCAGCTCTGCCGGGTGCGTACCTGCGGCATCGGAGAGCCCGACGGCGGCCAGCGCCCCGTGTGCCCTGGCCTCGGCGTCCCTGCCCGCCAGCCGCCGAAGTCCGAAGCTGACCTCCCGCAGCACCGTCCGTTCAAAGAGCTGGTCGCGCGGATGCTGGAACAGCAGCCCGACCGAGGCGGCGATACGGCCGGCCGGGAGACCGGCGGTATTCCGTCCCTGGACGCGCACTGCACCGGTGTCCGGACGGAGCAGCCCGTTGAAGTGGCGCAGCAGCGTTGTTTTCCCGGCCCCGTTCGGGCCGGTGACGGCCACAATCTCCCCCGGCCGAACCGTGAGCTGCAGATCCCGCAACAGCGGCTCCCCGGCAACTCCGCCGGCTCCGGGGAAGCCGAAACCGAGGCCCTGCAGTTCGAGCACGGGTGCGGCGGCCGGCTCCGGAGCCGCGGCCCGGGCGGCGGGCGCGGTGTGGGTGAGGGCGGGCAGCACAATGCCGGTACGGGCCAGTTCCGCCGACCGGATCAGCTCCCGGGGTGTCCCGCTGGCGGTGGCGGTGCCGCCGTCGAGGATGATCCAGTGCGCGGCGGAGCGTGCGAGGCCGTCGGCTGCCTGGCCCAGCACCACCACGGCGGTACCGGCGCCGGTGAGCCGGCTGATCAGGTCCCGGACCTGGATGACACCCGCAGCGTCCAGGGAGGCCAGCGGTTCGTCCAGGACCAGCACACCGGGTCCGGCGATGATGGCGCAGGCGATGGCCAGCCGGCGCAGTTCCCCGCCGGAGAGGGTGGCCGGGTCCCGGTCCAGGAGGGATGTCAGGCCGGTCAGTGCCGCGGTGCCTGCCACGTCCCGGAGCATCCGGGGCCGCGGGGTTCCGCGGTTTTCCAGGCCGAAGGCGAGTTCCTCGGCGACGGTGGAGCGGACCGTGGAGAGCATGGCCGCCGCATCCTGGGGGACGTAGCCCACCGTGCCTGACCAGACGGAGGGATTGATCCGGGGGTCCTCCCCGCCGCCGCGGAAGTCCAGCAGCTCCCCGGCCAGCGCGAGCGTACCAGTGAGCCGTCCGTCCTGCCCGGGCCGGAGCCAGCCGGCCAGCAGTTTGCCCAGGGTGGTTTTCCCGCTGCCGGACCCGCCGAGGACCGCCGTGAGAGTTCCCGGACGGGCGCTGAAATCCACGTCGTGCAGCGCGGGGGCGGTGTCGCCGTGGAAGCTGAAGCTTCGGATCCGGGCGGCAATGGCGGCGCCGGTCCGGGCGGCGGGGTCAGCGGTGGTCATGCGGGCCACGCAGCCGGCCAGGCGGCCCCGATTCGGACTGCCACGGCCGCGGCGGCGAGCAGCAGCAGCACCGCCCGCAACCGCCGCTGGACCGGCGGGTCCGCGACCTCGCGGTAGCTGGTCCGGGGGCCGGGGCCGCCGAAGCCTCGTGCTTCCAGGGCCTGGGCACGGCTCCCGGAGTCCTCGATAAGGCCCAGCACCAGGGGAAGCATCTGCAGCCGTGCCCCGACGAACCTGGACAGCACCCCGCCGCCGAGCACCAGCCCGCGGGCCTCCTGCGCCGCCCTGATGCTTTCCAGCCTGCCGGACAGGGCCGGCAGGAGGGTGAGCGCGGCGGCCAGGACAAAGCCGAACTGCGGCGGCAGCCCCCGGGCAGCCAGCGCCGCCACGAGATCGGGGGCGCTCACGGTGAAGGAGAACAGCAGGAGCACCAGCACGCAGGCGCCCGTGCGGGTGCCTGCCTCCAGGGCGAAGTTGAGGCCTTCCGCGGTGACCCGCGCCGGTCCCCAGGCCGCCAGGACGGTACGGCCCTCCGGGAAGAACAGCCCGTGCAGCATCAGCAGGGACAGCCCCAGGGGAAGCAGGACCGCCGCTGCGGCGGCCAGCACGCGGCGGCCGACGCCGGCGCGCACGGCCAGCACGGCTGCGGCGAGGGCGACCGCGAGGGACAGCGGCCAGTTCCCGGCCGCCGTCGTGATCACCGCGGTGCAGCCTGCCGCCGTCAGCGACGTCAGGGGATGGAGGGCGGAGGGCATTCTCGGGGCAGTCCGTGTCAGGCTTCGGGCTCAGGCTTCCGGCGAGGCCGGGGTCCTGCCGGCGAGCACCCGGTGCCGCCGGACAAACGGGAACCGGGCGGTGGTGCGGCGGGGCAGCGCGTAGACCAGCATCGCGGCGATGGCGAAGACGATGGCCTTGTCCATCGGGTCCGAGATCAGCGCCTGCTTGGTGATGGCTGCGAGCAGGGTGTCGCCCATGGCACGGAAGGCGCTGACCAGCGCCCCGGTGCCGAGGCCCGCGGTGCCGCCGAAGACGAAGGCCGCGATCGGGGCGGAGATCACGCCGGCGAGGATGCCGGTGAAGAATCCGGCCACGGGCGCCAGGTAGAAGCGGCGGAACAGCCCGCCGCGGGCGGCCAGTCCGGCCAGGAATCCGATCAGCGCCGCGCCGGCGGCGAAGGGCAGCACGGTCGGGTTGAAGAAGGACCACACGATGCTGCTGAGCGCGCCCGTGGCGGCACCCGCCGCCGGACCGGCGAGGACGGCGATCAGGACGGTGCCGATGGCATCGAAGTAGAACGGCAGCCCGGTGCTGCCCATGAGCTGTCCCAGGACCACATTCAGGACCAGCGCGACCGGCATCAGCACCAGCGTGGACGTGGGCAGGACCGGAAGCGCCGCGGCAATCAGCAGCACCGCGCCCAGGAAGAATCCGCCGAGGGCAACGAGCGCCGCGACGCTGGCCGGGCCGTTGGCAATGTCCGCGGGCTGGGTCAGGATCAGGAAGAGGTAGGTGCCTGCGATTGCGGCGGCACCGGCGAGTTCCAGCAGGCGGCGGTTGCGCCGAGCCTTGGCTGTGCCGGCGGCGGAACCGGCACCGGATCCGGTGGCAGGGAGGGTCAGGGACTGCTGTGACATGGGGATGGTCCTTCGGTGGGGGCTGCAACATCCGCCTATGTCACCTCGGCGCAGCTCCTATCCTAACCAGTGGCGGGCGGCCCGCCGGACGCGCTGCGCCGCGCCAGCGCGCCCACGGAGGAAATCAGCTCCGCGAAGCAGTGCTCCGGGTTGTTGGAGGCGACGATCCGGGCGTTCGGCGGCAGGCCCCACAGCCCGCGGAAGTCCGCTACCGTGGTGCCGATCAGCAGGGGCGAGCGGGTTTCGACGTCGACGGTTGCCAGCCGGGTGGTGAACGGGGTCCGTGCGACAGCGGCGCAGGCCGCGAACGCGTCATGCATGTGCGCCACGTAGCCCTGGTCGTAGAGCCGGTGGAACTCCATGTAGAACCGGATCGCATCCGACAGACAGGCCACAAGCGGGCTGGCTGAGGTGCTGCGGAGGCCCTCCGGCTGCCCCGGGAGGACCAGTTCCGGCCCGGCCCCGGCGGCCTCGCCGAGACGCCGGAGGTGCTCCGGCAGCATCTCGATCCGCTCCGTGGTCTCCAGCGCGCACACCACCGGCAGTTTGTCCTCCGGCAGGCCGCGGTAGGCGGCGAAGACTTCCCGGGCCGCGTGCGGATCCACCGAGACGTTCCATTCCGCCGTGGGTGTGGTGTTGCCCTGGTAGTAGAAGCTCCCGCCCATGATGACCAGGCCGTTGAGCAGCCGGGGCAGCTCCGGTTCGCGGCGCAGCGCCAGGGCGAAGTTGGTCAGCGGCCCGGTGATCAGCCCGGTGATCTCCCCCGGGTGCGCCCGGACTTCCTCCACCCAGACGTCGACGGCGTGGCGCGGCGAGATCCGCTGGGCGGGCGCCGGCAGCTCGGCGTAGCCGATCCCCTGCGGCCCGTGGGTCTCCTCGGTGGTGACCAGCGGGATTTCCAGCGGCACCTCGGCGCCGGTGGCCACCTCGATTCCCGGCCGCCCGCACAGTTCCAGCAGCGCCAGGGTGTTGAGCGCGACCTGGCGGGCACCAACATTCCCCGCCGTGCAGGTAATGGCCTGCAGGTGGACCTCCGGCCGGGACAGCAGGTAGACGAGAGCCAGGGCGTCGTCGATTCCAGTGTCAACGTCCATCAGGATGGTGTGCGCCGGGACGGGAATCCCGGGGAGGAGCCCGCCGCCCGGCAGTTCGGGCTCCATCTAGAACAGTGCGACCTTGGGCGTGCGCGGGAAGATGTCGTCGAGTTCGGCGAGTTCCGCGGCGCTGGGGATCCAGGCCACCGCGGCGGCGTTCTGCCGGACTTGTTCGGGCCGGGTGGCGCCGGCAATGACGCTGCTGACCGAGGGCTGCGCCGCGAGCCAGGAGAACGCCACCTGGATCTCGTTGAGGCCCCGCTCGGCGGCGAAGGCGCTGAAGGCACCGAGCTGTTCCCAGTCGGCGTCGTGGACCAGGTTGGTGCGGGTATGGCTCAGGCGCGAGCCCGCCGGCGCGGTGTCCTTGGCGTACTTGCCGGTCAGCAGCCCGTTGGCGAGCGGGAAGTACGGCAGCACGCCCAGGCCGAAGGCTTCGGCGGCGGGCGTGACTTCGAGTTCGGCCCGTCGGTCCAGCAGGTTGTAGTGGTTCTGGCTGGAGATGAAGCGTGCTCCCCCGCGGGCGCGGGCCACGAATTCGGCCTCGGCAATCTGCCAGCCGGCGCGGTTGGAGTGGCCGATGTAGCGGACCTTGCCGCTGGTGACGAGCTCGTCGAGGGCGGCGAGGGTCTCCTCGACCGGGGTCAGCGGATCGGGGGTGTGGAACTGGTAGAGGTCGATCCAGTCTGTCCCGAGCCGGCGCAGCGAGGCTTCGGCTGCCTTGATGATGTAGCGGCGGGAGCCGCGGGCGCCGAAGTCGTTGCCGTTGGCCCCGCGCATGTCCATGCCGAACTTCGTGGCGAGCACGGCGTCGTCGCGGCGGCCCTGCAACGCCCGGCCCAGCATGGTCTCGCTGAGGCCCGGCTCCCGGCCGTAGGTGTCGGCGACGTCGAAGAAGGTGATTCCGGCGTCCAGGGCAGCGTGCACAACGGCGTCGGTCCCCTGCTGCGACTCGGTCGCCGTGCCGGGCCGGCCCAGGTTGTTGCAGCCCAGCCCCACGACGGAGACGGTCAGTCCGGAATTTCCTACGCGGCGGTATTCAGTCATGGGGTTCAGCCTATAACGGCCGGCAGCGCCCCCTGGCAGGACCGGCGCTGCAGGCCCGGCGCTACCCTGCGGGCAGTTCCAGCCCGCGCTCGTCCAGGGCATCCTCAAGCTGGGCGAGCGTCCGCGGACAAATGCCGTGCATCCCGGCGAGGACACGCCCGCCCATGGCCACCACCTGTTCGAGGGTCTCGACGCCGGCGTGGGCGAGGGCCCGGCGGGCGGGAGCCGCGATCCCCCGCGGCAGCGGGGTACGGCCGGGTTCAACGGATTTCGGTGCCATGATGCATACCTTCCAGTCGATGCCCCCAAAACTGATGTGGATCCTGCCGGTGGAACTGCCCTGAAGGTACAGGGTGCTACAGGGTGAAGCTGTTGGCCGGCTTCGGTGAGTGCTTGAGCTTGAAAGAGGTCTCGCCGTAGGCTGCGGCGCCGATGCTCAGTTTGGTGAAGTCGAGGTCCTCGCCGCGGATGCAGACCTTGATCGCGTTGACGGCCTTGTTGATGTCCGGGGTGAGGATGAAGATGTTGAGTTTGGCGTCGGAGAATTCCGAGCGGTCCACAACGCCGAGCCCGCGCCAGGCCAGGTGGCTGATCAGGGCGTCCTTGGCCTTTTCCTCGAGGTAGCGGTCACGGTCCGTGCCGTCCTTGGTCTTCAGGGCGTACTGGGCCACGACCCAGAACTGCTCCTCCTCGGGGATTTCGGCGAAGCCGTCCTCGGCGCACTGCACCGCGAAGGCATCCATCAGGCCCTCCGCGGCGGCGGCGTCCGCGACGTCGGTCTCCTCGGTCTTGCTTTGGTGCCCGACGACGCCGTGGTTCATCACGAACTGGCTGTAGTCCTCGTCAAACCAGGCTTCCCTGAATTCGAGGACCCCTTCGTCGCTGCGTTTGTAAACCCGGATAATCCCGCTCATGCCCGTCCTCTCCTGAACCATTCGCGGTCTGTGCCGTCGAAGGGTGGCTGTTGTGCCTTCACGGCCTGGTAAAGCTGGTCCGATGCCGCACTGATCCGGTCCACCACGTCTGCGGGGTAGTCCATTTCGATCCGGTGCTCGGCGAACTCGTCCTCATCGTCCACGTACACTCCGCGGTCCACGGTCCGGACCACGTCCAGGTCCATGTCGATCAGGTGGAACTCGGTAACCCCGGGCCGGATGGTCCTCCAGCCGTGGTCCGTCGCGAGGTCCACGTAGACCTGGACGGCGGCGGGGTGGGCCTCGTCATAGAAGGTGGCCACGTACTCGCCGGAGCGCGGGATGAGCAGCACGGCGTCGGATGCGGCGTAGAACGCCGCGCCCGGGCGGGAGCAGAACTCGTTGGTGCCCTGGAAGATCCACCAGCCGTGGGCGTCCTCGCCGAGATAGGTTCCGGGCACCACCCAGTGGGCCGTGCCGTTCCATTTCCGGTTCCGCGAGACCACGAGGTCTCCCGGGGCCAGGCCGTCGGGGATCCTCACAGAATCGGCAGGCTGCCCGTGCTGGGGTGTTCCTGGCCCGGGAGCGGGCGCGCAAACGGCACCTTTGTCCCCAGGACCTGCGCCACGACGTCGTGGGTGATCTGCTGCGCGGTCAAACCCACCCGCTCGAGTACCTGGCTGCGGGATCCGTGGTCCAGGAACGCCACCGGGAGGCCGACCTCGTTCAGTGCGGTGTCCACCCCGGCGGCCCGCATTTCCTGGCGGATCCGGGATCCGACGCCGCCGGCGCGGACGCCGTCCTCGATGCAGATGACGAGCCGGTGGTGGGAGGCGAGGGCGATGATGGATTTCCGGACCGGAAGGAGCCAGCGGGGATCCACGACGGTGGAGCTGATGCCCTGCGCGCCGAGCCGGTTCGAGACGTCCAGGGCGAGTTCGGACATTGCCCCGACGCTGACGATCAGGACGTCGTTTTCGCTGGAGCCCGCGGGGCGGCGTGCCAGCACGTCGACGCCGTCGCTGAGCCGTTCGATGGCCTCAATCTCGGCCCCCACGGTGCCCTTGGAGTAGCGGAGCACTGTCGGGGCGTCCTCGATCGCGACGGCCTCGCGCAGTTCCTCGCGCAGCCGGGTGGCGTCGCGGGGCGCGGCGAGGTGCAGCCCGGGAACGATCTGGACCATGGCCATATCCCACATGCCGTGGTGGCTGGCGCCGTCGGGTCCGGTGACGCCGGCGCGGTCCAGGACGATGGTGACGCCTGCCTTGTGCAGGGCGACGTCCATCAGGAGCTGGTCGAAGGCGCGGTTCAGGAAGGTCGCGTAGACCGCCACGACGGGGTGCAGTCCCCCGAACGCCATCCCGGCGGCGGAGGTGAGGGCGTGCTGTTCGGCGATGCCGACGTCGAACACCCTTTCCGGGTGCCGCGCGGCGAACTTGTGCAGCCCGACGGGGATGAGCATGGCGCCGGTGATCCCGACGATGTCCTTGCGCTCGTCCGCGATGTCGGCGATCTCGTCGGCGAAGACGGCGGTCCAGGACTTCGCGCCTCCGGCCTCGGTGGGTTCGCCGGTCTCCGGGTCGATGATCCCGACGGCGTGGAACTGGTCGGCTTCATGCGCGCGGGCCGGCGCGTAGCCGTGTCCCTTTTCGGTCATGGCGTGCACGATGACGGGACCGGCGTAGTTCCTGGCGGTGGACAGGGCGTGCTCCATGGCCTGGAGGTCGTGGCCGTCCACGGGCCCGATGTACTTCATGCCGAGGTCCTCGAACATGCCCTGGGGGGCCCACCAGTCCTTGACGCCCTTTTTCATGGCGTGCAGGCTGCGGTAGGCGAACTGCCCCGCGGGTCCGCCGTTCTGCAGCTTCTTCCGCCACCAGTCCAGGGTGCCTTCATAGGCCGGCGCGGCGCGGAAGGAGTCGATGGTGGGGCGCAGCGAGGCGAGGTAGTCCGCGAAGCCGCCCACGGTCGGGGCGTAGGAGCGGCCGTTGTCGTTCACAACGATCACGACGCGGCGCTTTTTGTCGGCGGCGATGTTGTTGATCGCCTCCCAGGCCATGCCGCCGGTCAGGGCGCCGTCACCGACGACGGCGATGACGTACCGGTCGCCGTCGCCGGTCAGCTGCCGGGCGCGGGAGATCCCGTCCGCCCAGGAGAGCGAGGAGGAGGCGTGCGAGCTTTCGACGATGTCGTGCTCGGATTCGGCGCGGTCCGGGTAGCCGGACATGCCGCCCTGCTGGCGCAGGGTGCTGAAGTCCTGGCGTCCGGTGAGGAGCTTGTGCACGTACGACTGGTGGCCGGTGTCGAAGACGATGCTGTCACGGGGGGAATCGAAGATCCGGTGCACCGCGATGGTCAGTTCGACGACGCCGAGGTTAGGGCCCAGGTGCCCGCCGGTCTGGGAGACGTTGCCGATCAGGAATTCCCTGACCTCGGCTGCCAGCCGATCCAGCTGCGCCTCGGACAACCTGCTCAGGTCCTGCGGATTCCGGATGGTCTCCAAGATTCCCAACGGCCCCTCCTTCGGGTGGTAGACATGCCTTTTAACTCTAACGCCTCCGGAGTCGGCCCGGTGCCGGAACGCGTTCCGGCACGAAAAGGCCCCGGCCGGTCTGGGACCGGCCGGGGCCTTGGTGCTGTGGCAGCTGTTCCTCCGTGCGGAGGAGCTCCCCGCTAGTTGGCGGAGATCTGGCGCAGCACGTACTGCAGGATGCCGCCGTTGCGGTAGTAGTCAGCCTCGCCCGGGGTATCGATGCGCAGGATCGCATCGAAGGACGTGACGGTGCCGTCTTCGGCCGTGGCGGTGACCTTGAGCGTCTTCGGCGTGGTGCCCTCGTTCAGGGCGGTGACGCCCTCAACCGCGAAGGTTTCCGTGCCGGTGAGCCCGAGGCTGGCCGCGTTCTGGCCGGCCGGGTACTGCAGGGGCAGGACACCCATGCCGATCAGGTTGGAGCGGTGGATGCGCTCGTAGCTTTCAGCCACGACAGCCTTGACGCCCAGCAGTGCGGTGCCCTTGGCTGCCCAGTCACGGGATGAGCCGGAGCCGTACTCCTTGCCTGCGAGGACGACCAGCGGGATGCCGGCGGCCTCGTAGTTCTGCGCTGCGTCGTAGACGTAGGCCTGGGGGCCGTCGGCCTGGGTGAAGTCGCGGGTGAAACCACCTTCGACGCCGTCCAGGATCTGGTTCTTGATCCGGATGTTCGCGAACGTTCCGCGGATCATCACCTCGTGGTTGCCACGGCGTGAGCCGTAGGAGTTGAAGTCCTTGCGCTCCACACCGTTGGCCAGCAGGTACTGCCCGGCCGGGGTGTCGGACTTGAAGGAACCTGCCGGTGAGATGTGGTCCGTGGTGACCGAGTCGCCAAGCTTCAACAGCACGCGGGCGCCGGTGATGTCCTTGACGGGCTCCGGCTGTGCCTTCATGCCATCGAAGTACGGGGGCTTCCGGACGTAGGTGGACTTCGGATCCCAGGCGAAGGTGTCGCCTGCCGGGGTGGAGAGTGCCTTCCAGCGGTCGTCGCCTTCGAAGACGCCCTCATAGCCGCGGGCGAACATTTCCTTGTCGATCGAGGAATCGATGACCTGCTGGACCTCGACCGGGTTCGGCCAGATGTCCTTCAGGAAGACGTCGTTGCCGGCCTCGTCCTGGCCCAGGGCGTCGTTCTCGAAATCGAAGTCCATGGTACCGGCCAGGGCGTAAGCGATGACCAGCGGCGGGGAGGCCAGGTAGTTCATCTTCACGTCCGGGTTGATCCGGCCTTCGAAGTTGCGGTTACCGGAGAGCACGGCGGTGACGGAAAGGTCGTTGGCCTGGATGGCCTCGGAGATTTCGACGTCGAGCGGGCCGGAGTTGCCGATGCAGGTCGCGCAGCCGTAACCGACGATGTAGAAGCCGAGCTTCTCCAGGTACGGGGTCAGGCCCGACTTGTTGTAGTAGTCGGTGACAACCTTGGAACCGGGCGCCACGGAGGTCTTGACCCACGGCTTCGAGGTCAGGCCCTTGTCGACGGCGTTGCGGGCCAGCAGTGCGGCAGCCAGCATCACGGACGGGTTGGACGTGTTGGTGCAGGAGGTGATCGAGGCGATCGACACCGCACCGTGGTCCAGCTCGAACTCGCGGCCGTCAGCGGTCTTGACGCTGACCTTGGTGGACGGGCGGCCGTCGGACTTGGGGCCGTGCGCGTGCGGGGCCTCGTCGGTCAGGTGCGATCCCGAAGCAGTGAATGAGGGGGCATCCGAAGCGGGGAAGCTTTCGTCAATCGCCTCGTCCAGGCTGCCGTCGACAAGCTCTTCCTTCACGTAGTTGCGCAGGTCCTGGCGGAACTGGTCCTTGGACTCCGTGAGGATGATGCGGTCCTGGGGACGCTTCGGGCCGGAGATCGACGGGACAACCGTCGACAGATCAAGCTCGAGGTACTCGGAGAACTTGATCTCCTTGGAAGGATCGTGCCAGAGGCCCTGTTCCTTCGCGTAGGACTCCACGAGGGCAACGTTCTCGTCCGAGCGGCCGGTGAGGCGCAGGTAGTCGAGGGTGACGTCGTCGATCGGGAACATCGCGGCCGTGGAGCCGAACTCCGGGCTCATGTTGCCGATCGTGGCGCGGTTGGCCAGCGGCACAGCCGCGACGCCTTCGCCGTAGAACTCCACGAACTTGCCGACCACACCGTGCTTGCGCAGCTGCTCGGTGATGGTCAGGACGACGTCGGTGGCGGTCGCGCCGGCCGGGATGGACCCGGTCAGCTTGAAGCCCACGACGCGCGGGATGAGCATGGAGACGGGCTGGCCAAGCATGGCTGCCTCGGCTTCGATGCCGCCGACGCCCCAGCCCAGCACACCCAGGCCGTTGACCATGGTGGTGTGCGAGTCGGTGCCGACGCAGGTGTCCGGGTAGGCCCGGACGACGCCGTCAATTTCGCGGGTCATGACCGTGCGGGCCAGGTACTCGATGTTGACCTGGTGCACGATGCCGGTTCCCGGCGGGACGACCTTGAAGTCATCGAACGCGGTCTGGCCCCACCGCAGGAACTGGTACCGCTCGCCGTTGCGCTGGTACTCGATCTCCATATTGCGCTCCAGTGCGCCGGAGTTGCCGAAGGCGTCGATCTGCACGGAGTGGTCGATCACCATTTCGGCGGGTGCCAGCGGGTTGACCCGCTTGGGGTCCCCGCCGAGTTCCTTGACTGCTTCACGCATGGTCGCAAGGTCCACAACGCAGGGCACGCCAGTGAAGTCCTGCATGATCACGCGCGCCGGCGTGAACTGGATTTCAGTGTCGGGCTCGGCGCTGGGGTCCCAGCCGGCCAGTGCTCGGACGTGATCGGCCGTAATATTGGCGCCGTCCTCGGTCCTCAACAGGTTTTCAAGCAATACCTTGAGGCTGAACGGAAGGTTTTCTGCACCTTCAACGGAGTTCAACCGGAAAATTTCGTATTCGGTACCGGCTACATTAAGTTTGCCTTTTGAACCGAAGCTGTCCACAATGCTCATCGCAGGACTCCTCTCGCAACAGTTTCATCTTTGTCTTGCCGCAGACCCCTTGCTAGTTAGGTGGTCCTAACTAGTGCTTGGCCTTGTTCACACAAGGATCAGTACAGGATGCAGGAGGTCAGCCGTGATTACGGAGCGCGACGTCGGACTGTTCCGCCCATCCTAGTGGCCTTAGCCCCGGGGAGTCAGTAGCGCCACAGTCTCCATGTGGTGGGTGTGCGGGTACAGGTCAAAGGCCCGCAGCCCGGCCAGTTCCCAGCCGGACTGCTGGAAGTAGCCCACATCGCGGGCAAAGGACGCCGGATCGCAGGACACATAGGCGACCGCGCGGGTGCCCGCCCCGATCAGCTGGTCCACGACGGCCTTGCCGGCACCGGCCCGGGGCGGGTCCAGCAGGATCGCGTCGAACTTGCGTGCCTTCTCGCGCAGGACCCTTTCCACCCGGCCCTGGACGATCTCGACCTGGGGTGCCTCATGGAGGTTCTTGCGGGCGTCCCGGCTGCTGCCGGGCGAGCCTTCCACGGACAGCACGGACCCGGTGGCGCCCACGGCGTCCGCGAGCGGGGCCGTGAACAGGCCCGCCCCGGCGTAAAGGTCTGCCACCACGGCGCCGGGTTCCAGGAAGCCGCCGTCGTGCAGGAAGCCGGTCACGGCGCCCACGAGGGTATCCGGGCCGTCGCGGTGGATCTGCCAGAAACCGTCGCCGGTGACACGGTAGTCGTGGCCGGACGCGGTCTCCTGCACGTAGGTGCGGCCGCGCAGCCGCAGCACCTCGCCCTTGACCGGATCGAAGCTGGCCACTGAAACGTCCTCAGGCAGCTGCGCGAGGACCGCGCTGAGCCGCTTGGCCCGGGTTCCCGGGGCCGGGACCAGGAGCACGAGCGGGCGGGAGCCGTTGGCCGGGGCGGCGACCTCCACTTGCTCGATGCCCTGCAGGTCGATGTCCCAGAGCCGGAGGGCGTTGATGGCCTCCACGGCGAGGGGCATCTCCCGGACCGGGAGGACCAGGCTGGAGCGGTGCGCGTGCATGCCGAGCTTTCCGGCGGGGGTCACCGCGAAACCAGCGCGGGTACGCCAGGCCAGGCCCGCCGCCGCCGGGGTTCCGGACTCCCCCACGGCCTCCACGATGCCCTTTCCCGCGTGCGGGAGGTTGACGCCGGCCAGCCGGTGCAGCTGCTCCGCCAGCACCTCGGCCTTGAGGCTGCGCTGGCGTGCGAGGGAGATGTGGCCGAGTTCGGCGCCTCCCACCGGAGGGTGGCGGTGCGACCAGGACCGCGCGGAATCCGCCAGGTCCCAGAAGTGCTCCACCCGGTCCGGGGAAGCCGCCAGGACTTCCACGACGTCGCCGCGCCAGAACTTGGCGTCCGGGCCGGACTCGGTGAGGCGGACCCGGACCTTCTCGCCGGGGATGCCGTGGCGGACGAACACCACGCGGCCCTCGTGCCGGGCCACGCAGTGCCCGCCGTGGGCGACGCGCCCGACGTCGACGATCAGTTCGGTGTGGGATTGCGTCTGGGTGTCGGAGCTCATTGGATGTCCTGCAGTCTCTTGGCTTCTTCGGATGATTTCAGCTGCCACGGCACACTGGCCACCATGACGCCCGGCTCGAAGTGCAGCCGGGTCTTGATGCGCAGCGCGGTCTGGTTGTGCACCAGTTGTTCCCACCACTTACCCACGACGTATTCGGGGATGTAGACGACGATCAAGTCGCGGGGCGAATCGCGCCGCATGTTCTTGATGTACTCCATGATGGGCGTCACCGTTTCGCGGAACGGACTGGCCAGCACCGTCAACGGTACCGGGATTTCCAGCTTCGCCCAGTCCGCGATGGTTTGCTCGGTCTCCTCGCTGCTGATGTCCACGGTGACGGCGTCCAGCCGGGAGGGCCGGGACGCCCGGGCGTAGGCCAGCGCCCGGAGCACCGGTTTGCGGACGTGCGAGACGAGCAGCACGGCGTGCACACGGGTGGGCAGGGCCCGCGGCGAGGAGTCCTCATCCACGGCCAGTTCCTTGGCCACGTTGTCGTAGTGCGCCCGGATGCTCCACATGATCAGGAACAGGACGAACATGGCCAGCAGCGCGATCCAGGCGCCCTGCTGGAACTTTGTGACGAGGACAATCAGCAGGACCAGGGCGGTCATGCCGAAACCGACCATGTTGATGGTGCGGGATTTGAGCATCCGCAGCTTCACGGCCGGGTCCTTGGCGAGTTTGAGTTCCCGCCCCCAGTGCCGGACCATGCCGAGCTGGCTCATGGTGAAGGAGATAAAAACACCCACGATGTAGAGCTGGATGAGTTTGGTGACGTCCGCGTTGAACGCGATGATCAGCACCAGGGCGCCGGCGGCCAGCGCCAGGACACCGTTGCTGAAGGCCAGCCGGTCCCCGCGGGTGCGCAGCTGGCGGGGCAGGTAACCGTCCTGGGCCAGGATCGAGCCGAGCACCGGGAAACCGTTGAACGCCGTGTTGGACGCGAAGACAAGGATCACGCCGGTGGCGGCGACGATGAGGAAGAACGCGAAGGACCCCGCGCCGAAGATCGTCTGGGCGATCTGGCTGATCGCGGGACTCTGGATGTAGCCCTCGGGCAGCGGCTTGCCGTCCAGCAGGAACTCCGTGGCCGGGTCCAGCACGATGTGCACCTTGGTGGCGTTGGCCAGGTAGATGATGCCGGCCAGCATGGCGGAGGCGATCACACCGAGCAACAGCAGGGTGGTGGCCGCGTTCTTGCTCTTGGGCTTCTGGAAGTTCGGGACTCCGTTGCTGATCGCTTCGACGCCGGTCAGCGCCGCGGCGCCGGAGGAGAACGCCCGAAGCAGCAGGAACGCCCCGGCGAGCCCGACGAGTCCCTCGTCGAAGCCGGGCGCGGGAACGATCGCGAACGCCGCGGAGGGCGCCTCGCCCAGCTGCCCGGTGGCGGCCTGGAAAACACCGATGGCGGTCATGCCGAGGATGGACGCCATGAAGATATAGGTCGGCAGGGCGAACAGCGTGCCGGCTTCCTTGATGCCGCGCAGGTTCACCAGGGCCAGGACCACCACGCCGATCGTGGCGATGGTGGCCTGCTGGCCGTGCAGCGAGGGCACGGCGGTGGTCAGGTAGGTGGCGGCGGAGGACATCGACACGGCAACGGTCAGCACGTAGTCGACCAGCAGCGCGGAGGCGACGGTGAGACCGGCATATTTGCCCAGGTTCTCGTTGGCGATCTGGTAGTCGCCGCCGCCGGAGGGGTAGGCGTGCACGTTCTGGCGGTAGGAGGCGATGACGGTGAGCAGCACCACCACAACGGCCAGCCCGACCCAGGGCGAGAACGCCACGGCACTGACGCCGGCCAGCGCCAGCGTCAGGAGGATTTCGTCCGGCGCGTACGCCACGGAGGACAGCGCGTCGGAGGCGAAAACGGGCAGGGCGATCCGCTTGGGAAGAAGGGTGTGGGCCAGGTTGTCGTTCCGGAACGGCCTGCCTACCAGCACCCGCTTCACGGCATTGAAAATTGTCGGCACCACACAAAGCTAGTCCGATTCGGACGCGATGTCATGACGGCGTCGATCCCGTCCGTCCGGGCGGCTCCCGGGGCTGGCTGGCCGGTAGAGTTTTACGCAGCAGCAGTACCCGAACAACAGGAGGCACGGTTGGCGCACTTCGTGATTATGGGTTGTGGCCGCGTGGGGGCAACCCTCGCGCACACACTCGAGGACGCGGGCCACTCCGTGGCCATCATCGACCAGGACGACCGCGCCTTCCGGCGGCTCCGCACCGGCTTCACCGGCCGCAAGGTCACCGGCGTGGGCTTTGACCGGGAGACCCTCAAGCAGGCCGGCGTTGCCGAGGCCTATGCCTTTGCCGCCGTCTCCAGCGGTGACAATTCCAACATCCTGGCCACCCGGGTGGCCCGCGAAACCTTTCACGTCCCCCACGTTGTCGCCCGGATCTATGACCCGGGCCGCGCGGAGATCTACCAGCGCCTGGGCATCCCCACGGTCGCCGCCGTGCGCTGGAGCGCGGACCAGGTGCTCCGGCGGATCCTGCCCGAACAGCATCTGGCCGGTGACTACCGGGACCCCTCGGGCCGGCTCGTGCTCGCCGAGGTGGATTTGAACCCGGAATGGATCGGCCACCCGGTCACCTCGATCGAAAAGGCCGCCGGCGTCCGGGTCGCCTACCTGACACGCTTCGGCGAGGGCATGCTGCCCGTGGCCGGCACCCTCTACCAGGACGGCGACACCGTGCACGCCATGCTGGGCGTGGACCGCAGCACCGAAGTCGCCCACATTCTTGCCAAGTCCCCCGCCGAGGAGTCCTAAGTGAAAGTCGTCATTGTCGGGGCGGGAAGCGTCGGTTCCTCGATCGCGCGCGAACTGCTGGCCCACAAACACGAGATCCTGCTGATCGACCTGAAGCCCGAGGTGATCGGCCGCAGCGGCCTGCGCGGCGCCCACTGGCTGGTCGGCGATGCCTGCGAACTGAGCACCCTGCAGGACGCGAAACTGGAGGACGCCGACGTCGTGGTCTCCGCCACCGGTGACGACAAGGTCAACCTGGTCGTCTCGCTGCTGGCCAAGACCGAGTTCGGCGTCGGACGGACGGTCGGCCGGGTCAACAACCCCAAGAACGACTGGATGTTCGACGATTCCTGGGGCGTCGACGTGGCGGTGAATACCCCGCAGCTGATGACCGCCCTCGTGGAGGAGGCGGTGGAGATCGGCGACCTCGTCCGCCTGCTGACCCTGCAGACCGGCGTGTCATCGCTGGTCGAGTTCACGGTCCCCCACGATTCGCACGTGCTGGGCCTGACCGTGGGCGACATCGACTGGCCCGAGGATTCCACCCTGGTGGCGATCCTGCGGGACCAGGCGCCGATCACGCCGAGCCGTGATGACGTGATCGACGGCGGGGACGAACTGTTCTTCGTGACCACGATCGCGGCCGAGGACGAGCTGCGCGCCTTGCTCTCGCCGGAGTCCCAGGGCGATGACGAGGACGCCAACGACAACGGGGACGACGGCGGCGACGGCCACGAAAACGGCCAGCACCGTGCCGCCGCGGACCGGCAAGGCCACGAGATCCCTCCGGGCGAGGACGACGGCTTCGACGGGTAGCCAGGTTGCGCTGTCAGCACGTTCTGCACGCTGTGAACGACGCTTACCGATAGCGCAACGGAGGCTAGGCGGCCGTGTCCGTTGCGGCGGGAGCGGGCCGGGTCAGCAGCCAGGCTACCCAGATGCCCAGGATGTACAGCGGCGCACCCATCAGGAGACGTGTTGTGGCGAGGGCCGCGAAGCCGGTCTCGCCCATGAAGTACAGCGGGACCTGGACCATGAGCCGCAGGGCCAGCACTCCGATGATCACCCAGGTGCCGATCTGGTACGCCTTGACCCGGGCCGGATTCTTCCGCCACTCCAGCCCCTCGTTCCGGATGAAGCCGAAGATCAGCCCGGCGAAGGGCCAGCGGACGGCAACCGATATCGACATCGCCACGATGTAGGCGGCGTTGGTGAAGAATCCCGGGAGGTAGTAGTCCTCGGCCTTGCCGGTGGTGTTGGCCAGCCACGCGGAAAGCCCGACGCCGGCAATCCCCGCCAGTGCCTGCGTCAGCGGTTTGCGCTGGACGAGCCGGACGACGGTGAACGCCGCGGCCACGGCGAGTGCGGAGATCAGGGCCAGGGGCAGTTCGCGCGTGATCGTGAAGGCAATGAGGAAAACCAGACCCGGGAGGATGCTTTCGGCAATGCCCTGGATCCCGCCGGCGCTCTTGAGCACGTTGATGTTGCCGTTGCTGGAACGGTGCAGTCCGGCTTTGGCCGCATAGCCTTCGGCGAGCTGCGCCACCGTGGGCTGGACTGCCGGGCGCTCGGGTTTCTCGGGCAAGGTCATTGCTCCTCCTGGCGGGAGAGTATTTCGTAGCGGGGGTTGAACATCGTCGGCAGCCCGTCGCGCACGGTGACCATGCCCTGGAGCCGGAGTTCGGTGCCGGCGTCGATCCCGGGGATGCGGCGCCTTCCCAGCCAGACCACCCGGAGCCGGTCCGTGGGAACCGAGGGCCGCTGGCGCGGGGTCCCGGCCGGCGCTGCGGCGGCTGGCGTTTCGGATCCGGCCGGGACGGTACCGGCAACGCGGGTCCGGGCCGGAGGCGCATCATGGTCGACGACGACCGCGGTGAATGCTGCCACCTGGCTCGCCGGCGGGTAGGTGACCGATTCGATGTAGCCGTGGCACAGCACGCGGCCGCGGACCGGCAACCCCCTCACGGAGACGGAGGAGGCCGGATCCTGGCGGGGGGCATCAGCCAATCTGGGTAGTCTCCGGTCCGCGTTCGGGCTGTTCAAGATCCGGGGCGGACTGCGGTGCGGGCACGGCGTTATCCTTCGGCAGGCGGAGCTGCAGCAGATCGCGCGGCGGCATCGGGTTCTCACCGCGGACCACCACGATCTGCCGGAACAGCGCCTCCAGCCCGGCGGCCGCATCGCGGTCCACGGCGGCCTCGCCGCCGAACACGCCGCGGAGGAACCAGCGCGGACCGTCCACGCCGATGAAGCGGGCGACGCGGTAGCCCTGGCTTGCGTCGGTACCGCTGGCCGGCAGTTTCGCGAGCAGTTCGGGGCCAAAACCGCCCTGGATCTCCTCGATCTGGCCGCCCTGGCTGCCGACCGACTGGGCGATCTGCTCACGGATTTCGTCCCACAGGCCTTCGGAGCGGGGAGCCGCGAAGGCCTGGAGCTGCAGGCTTGAGCCGTTCAGGTCCATGGTGACGGCGACGACGCGCTGCGTCGCCTCCTCAACCTCGAGCCGAAGCTGCAGGCCTTCGGCGGGGGCAATCAGGAGTGCTCCGAGGTCCACGTAGCCGTCCTGATCCTCGATTTCCGAGACGTCGAAAGGACCCGTGGTGCCACGGACCGGCACTGCGGAGGAAGCCCCGGCGGAGTCGCCGGCATCAGCTACTGCCTCCTGGGTTTCCCCGGGATCGGTCAGCTGTTCCTGCTTGGCTTTCCAGCCACGCCCAAAAACCATGGGGTTGTCTCCTTAGTTGTGATCCTGTGCCGCCGCGTCGCCCCGCGTCCGCGTGGCGCCCGCCGTCCGAGTCTGTCTCATGCAGCAAGAGCGGTCGGCCGTAGTCCTGCAAATAGGTCCTGCTCATACGTCCCTGCGTAAATACTGCGGGTCCTGCCCGCTGCCGGTCAGACCGGCGCGCCGAAACCGCCGGTGGATCCGAATCCTCCGCCGCCTCGAACCGAGCCGCTGAGTTCCTGGACCGGCAGGAACCGGGCGTACTCCACGCGCTGGATAACCATTTGTGCAATTCTATCGCCGCGCTTGAGTTCGATCGCCTGGTGGCGGTCCGTATTCAGCAGCGTCACCGCGATTTCTCCGCGGTAACCCGCGTCGACAGTTCCGGGGGCATTTACCACGGTCAGCCCGTGCCTGGTCGCGAGCCCGGACCGCGGGTGGATCAGGGCGACGAAACCCTCGGGGAGGGCGATGGACACACCGGTGGGGACCAGCCGGCGCTCCCCCGGTTCCAGCACCACGTCCTCGCGCGCGCGCAGGTCCGCTCCGGCGTCTCCCGGGTGCGCATACGACGGCGGCTCCAGGCCGTCGTCGAGCATCTTCAGCTGCACCGTCAGGGTGGGGGTTCCGAACCCTGCCCCGGACTCCGCCGCTGGCTGTGCTTCCGGCTGTTCTTCCGGCGCTGCCGATTCGGCGGCGTTCACTGCAGTCGTTTCTTCAGTCACAGTCCCTCACTCTAACGCCAGCGGGGAGCTTCGGCCTAGCGGCGGCCGGCGGCCCGGGCGCCAGCCCGCGATTCCGTTGCCAAGGTGAAATAGCCCGGGAAAAGTGGAAAGCTGGGCTTATGCCCGAATCCAGCGCAGCCGTGCCTGCCCCCAACAGCACCCCCAGCGACTCCACCGTCCTGTACCACGAGAAGCTCTGGCCGAACTTCTGGATCTGGCTGGTGTCGGCAGGTCTGTCGGGCGCCGGGATCCTCGTGTTTGCCCCCATCAGCATGACCGCCGGGTTCACCGCCGCGGTCGTCCTGTTTGCGATCATCGCCGTGCTGCTGGTCCTCTCGACCCCTGCCATCACGGTCACCGGCTCCACGCTGAGCGTCGGACGCGCCACCATCGAACGACGCTTTGTGGGCACCGCGTCCGCTTTCCGGGACAAGGAAGCGACCGCGGAACGCGGCACCCGCCTGAACGGCCTGGCTTTCCTGTGCATCCGCGGATGGATCGATCCTGTGGTCCGGATCGGGATCACCGATCCCTCCGACCGCACGCCCTACTGGCTCACGTCCACCCGCCGCCCGGATGAGCTGCTCGCTGCCCTGAACTCCTAGCCCTCGCAGTCCTTGCAGTACTTGAGGCCGTCCTTTTCACGGGCAATCTGCGAACGGTGCCGGACCAGGAAGCAGGAGGCACAGGTGAATTCGTCGGCCTGCGCCGGCAGGACCCGGACCAGCAGTTCCTCCCCGGACAGATCCGCGCCTGGGAGTTCGTAGCCTTCTGCAAGGTCCGATTCGTCTTCGTCGACGACCGCGGAAGGCTTTTCCGTACGCCGCGCTTTCAGCGCCTCAATCGAGTCCTCGCTGAGGTCCTCTTCGGTCTTGCGCGGCGCATCGTAGTCTGTCGCCATTATGGTTGCTCGCATTCCGCACTCGATCGGTTGGATCGCCCGCCCGGCCGGTCCTGCAGGCTGTAGCCCCGGGCCCCGGGAGGGTTCTCCGGTGTCAACACCGGACATGCTGATTTTGTGCCCGATGTCGGGTCATTTTTGCTTAAGCGTCCGGTGAACGCCAGAGTCTTGCGGTCCGTGACACCGGGCCGCGGCCGCCGCAGCCGGGACGGGGCTGCGTCCGGCCCGTTGATCAGCCGAAAAGTGGCGGAAATTAGCGGAAAATGACGGCGCGCCCTTGCTCTTCACCCGAAATGGCTCCCATCGGTGGCAGAGTTTCGATTGTTAGTAATGCCAGGGTGGAGGATTTGTATGCAGGATCTACGGCTTGTAGGCGTCCACGACGACGGGAAGCATCTCCTGTTGAGCGGTGCCGGCGGCGAGATGTTCCAGCTGCCAATCGATGAAGCACTTCGGGTGGCAGCCAGCCGGACGCCGGCCAAAACCGCTTCCGGAGCGGGCGCCGCAGCTATTGCCATGTCTCCGCGCGATATCCAGGCGCGGATCCGCAGCGGCTCGACGGCGGCAGAGGTGGCGGAGCTCTCCGGAATTCCGCTCGCAAAGGTCCAGCGCTATGAGGGTCCGGTGCTCGCCGAGCGCGACCACGTGGCCCAGCAGGCCCGCAAGGTGGAGGTCGCGTCCCCGGCCCCGGGTCACGATGTCTACCGTTCGGTGTTCGGTGACCGCCCGGCGTCGCTCGGCGAGATGGTGGCCCACCGGCTCAGCGCGCACGGCATCGAAGCCTCCACCGTGGAGTGGGACTCGTGGCGGCGCCCGGACGGCAGCTGGAACGTGGTGGCACGCTTCGAGGCGACCCCCGGCGGCCCTGCCGGCATCGGCGAGGAACCGCCGGCCATGTGGACGTTCAGCCCGGCCCGCAAATCCCTGCAGAACGCCAACCGCTGGGCGCAGCAGCTCAGCGAGCTCGAGCCCCTCGACGGCCCTGTCCCGGCCCGCCGGCTCACCGCCGTCTCCGACCGGCCCTTTGACTTTGAAACCGACGCCGATGCTGCCGCGCGCACCGCCACCGCACAGCTTCAGGTCGTCCAGCAGCTCCAGCTGCAGCAGGAGAAGGACTCCGACGGGCTGCTGGACATGCTGCGCTCCCGTCGCGGGCAGCGGCTCGGCGTGGACGAGGACGCCGACGACGCCCTCGCGGTGCTCCTGACCAACGGTGTTCCCGCAGCCCACCCCCGGCCCACCGAGGTGCCGGCCGGGCAGCCGGCCGAGCAGGACAGCGCCGAGCCCGCCACCCCCGAACAGGAGCCGGCGCAGGCACCCGCAGCGGAGACCGAAGCCCGGCCGTCCAGCAGTCCGTGGGAACGCCGCCGCGACGGCAAGCCCTCGATTATGTCCCGGCTCACGCTGGCGCCCCGCCAGCAGGGCGAACCGGACGACGCGCTGAAACTGCATGACGGTGTCAGCACCGACACCCGGGAGATCACCATCGTGGCGTCACCGTTGCGGCCGGCCGGCCAGCAGCGCCCCGCCTCCAGCCCGGGGCTGGACGAGCTCCTGGGCGGTGGAACCTCGCGGCGCCAGCAGCGTGAGTCTCCCGGCAGCGCCCCGAATGACCGCGACGCGGACCAGCCGGAACGCCAGCCGGCCAAGCCGAAGCGTTCCAGCATTCCGAGCTGGGATGACATCGTCTTCGGAGCCCGCGGGGACTAGCGAAACCGCAGGCTTCAGGGCCCTCACGCGCAGTCAGGCGCGGGGGGCCCTTTTTCCGTCGGCCTGGAAACACAACAGCGGAACTTCGCGTTCGGCCTTCGTCAGTGAACCGTGCTGGCCCACGACTTCAAGTGCCGTCGGCCGGACACGGCGGGTGTCATAGAGGGCCAGGGCGTCCCTGGCAGCGATCATCACGTCGCCGATCCGCGGGCTGACCTCAGCCCGTACCGGACCGAAGAGCCCCGCGGCGATGGCTTCGGCCCGGGTGAACGCCCAGATCCGGTCGCCGAAGCGGGCCCGCCAGGCATCCAGCAGCCGCGCGCGGCCGGCGTCGCCCTCGGACTCCTCAAGGTAGAGGTGGACCATTCGCGGCTCGCCGGCGGTGTGGCGGACCCCGGCCACGAGGGCGGGGTCGGAGGAATAGTCGATCCGCTGGGGCTCCGGCACGTCGAGCATGCCGTGGTCCGCGGTGAGCAGGATGGTGGTGCCCGTCGGAAGGGTGGCGCTGAGCCGTTTCACGGTGGCGTCGAGTTCCTCGAGCTGGTGCTCCCACTCCGGTGACTGGCAGCCGTGGCGGTGGCCGGCCTTGTCGAGTTCGTTGACGTAGAAGTACATCAGGGAACGTCCCGCACCGGCCATCGCCTCGGCGGCGGCCCCGGTCCTGGCGTGTGAGGTGGTGGCCGTGACGTAGCGACCGCCGCGGAGCGCGGCCCGGGTCATGGCGGAGTCGCTGAACTGCGGGAGGCTGACCGTGGTGACGTCCACGTGTTCCGCTGCCCGTTCGAACACGGTGGGGAACGGCTGCCACTGCTGCGGATCGACACCCGCGTCCCAGCCGCCGAGCATGTTGACCACCCGGTCCTGGTCGGGGTCCAGCACGTCGTAGCCCACCATGCCGTGCTGCCCGGCCGGGAGTCCGGTGCCGAAGCTCGCCAGCGACGCCGCGGTCGTGGAGGGAAAAGCCGAGTCCAGCGAGACCGGCACCCGCCCCTGCCCGGACTGCATCACGGAACGCAGGAACGGTGTGTGCGCCGACTTCTGCTTCAGCAGGTTGCGGCCCAGCCCGTCGGCGAGGACGACGCAGATGCGCTTCGCCGCCGGGAGATTCAGCCGGTCCTCAAAGCCCGGCACCCCCAGGCTGGCCGCGGCGCTCGTGAGCACCTCGGCGATGGAACGGTCGCCGAAGGCCGGTGCCGCCGGCAGGCTCTGCGCGATGGCGGGGGCGGCGGACAGGGCTTCGGGCACGCGGACCGGTGTCATCTCAGCGCTGGTGGCCGCGGCTGGCGCGGCTTCCGAAAACACCCATCCGCGGGCGCGGCGGGAGCCCGGGGCCGGCATGCGGCACCGGGGCGGAGGATCCGGTGTTCACCGCGCGGAGGGCACGGGCAAAAAGCTTGGCGTCCTGGACGGCCTGCAGCCCGTCGGCTTCGGCGCTGATCCGGATGACAATGTCCTCCTGCGCGATGGTGCCGCTGTAGCCATGGTCCGCTTCGCACTGCGGGTCCCCGCAGCTGGCCGGCCCCATGTCCAGGCGCTGGCCGCCGGACCAGGCGATGGACAGGGTCAGCTCGCGGACCGGATCCGATGACTTGTATTCCTGGGGCTGCGCATACACGTAGCTGAGGACCACGGAGCGGATTTGAGTGACCGGGACGGATTCGGTGGAGACCTGCGCGACGGTCTGCTCCCCGGCCTCGTCGAGCTGCTGGTCATCCACGTGCGTGATGACGAGCATGTCCTCGGTGAGTACCAGCACAGTGATGTGGCGGCGGACCTCGGCGCGGTCAAAGTGCGTCTCAAGGTGCACCAGGTGGGCCACGCAGTCGCGCCCGTCGAGGGCATCGGCGACGACGTCGGCCACCAGCCGTGGGTAGAAGCCGGCCTGCTGGAGGGAACCTTCCAGGCTCTGACCCTTCGCGCTGTGGTCATGCAGGCCGTGATGGTGCGCGCCCGGGCGTCCGGTGAAGGTCGCCTGGGGCTCGGGTGTCGGAGGCTGAAAGCTCATGGTCTCCATTTTCACAGATCGGCCCGGGACATGCTAACCGTTGCCGGCCCGGAGGTGCCCCCGCCGCTCCCCCGCCGCGTCAGCTGCGCATGGCGCGGCGGGCACTGTCTGTGCGCTGGGCGGCGTTGGCGATCCGGACGTCGGCCGCCAGGATGGACGCCCCCTCCGGCCCGGCGAGCACGGGGTTGAAGTCGACAAGGGCGATTTCCGGATGGTTGTCCTTGAGCCGGGTCAGCCGGGCGGCCAGGTCCTCCAGGGCCCGGGCATCCACGGGCGGCAACCCCTGGTAGCCGAAAAGTTTCCGCGAGGCCCGGGGCGCCCGGATGAAGTCGTGCAGGTCCGAGCTCGAGAGTGGGGGCACCCGGTGGGCCCAGTCGTCCAGCAGGTTGACCGCGTCACCGGCGAGGCCGAAGGAAATCACCGGACCCAGCAGGGGGTCCTCGATGGCACGGAAGGTGCAGGCCTGGCCCACCGGTGCCATTGACTGGACCTCAAGGGATGGCGAACCGTAGCGTTCCAGCGACTTGCGCATTTCCAGGACATTCCGCCGCAGGGAGTCTGCATCCTGGATGTCCAGGCGCACCCCGCCGAGGTCCAGGCGGTGCCGCAGCGCGGGATCGGTCGTCTTCAGCGCCACCGGCCAGCCGAGCCGTTCCGCCGCAGCGACGGCCTGTTCGGCGGTGTCGAAGCCGACGGACGGGACCACCCTGATGCCGTAGCGGGCCAGCAGGCTCGCGGCCGTGTCCGGGTCCAGCCGGATCAGCTGCTCGCCGCCGACATCGTCCAGCAGGCGTTCCAGCTCGTCGTGCGTGCCCTCCGGGTCGCAGCCCTCGGGTTCGACAAAGAGGCCCTGGTCCCGGTTCAGCCACTGGGCGTAGCGGACCACGGCACCGAGCGCGGCCACTGCCGCGCCGGGGTTGGAGTAGCAGGGAACGACCGCCGACCCTGCTTCGTCGCCCACCATCCCCTCCACATAGATGGAGGGGTCCAGGAGTCCGCTGAACGCCGCCACAACGGGCTTGCCGGCAGCGACCGAACACTCGGCAAGGACTCCGGCGATCTTTTCCACGGTGAGGCCGTGGGCAGGCAGCAGTGCGACCACGACGGCGTGGACAGTGTCCGCGGTGAGGACTTCCTGCAGGCTGCGCCGCAGCGCCGGCAGGGCCAGGGACATCCCCGCGTCCAGGTCGATGTCGGTGACGATCCGTTCCACGCCCAGCCCCTGCGCGGCCGCGCTGTCCGCGACGACCTTGCCGAGGGCCCGTGAGTTGCTGAACACGGCGATCCCCGGGCCCTGCGGCAGGGGCTGGCTCGAGACAATCTGGGCGACGTCCATGAGCTGTTCGATCGTCTCGACGCGGATGACGCCGGCCTGGCGCATCATCGCGTCGAGGGCCTCCGGCGGGGCCTGGGTGGTGCGGACGGCATGGCCGGGCGGCAGCCCCAGGCCCATCGCGTCGGACTTCGCCACGATGACCGGCTTGGTCCGGGCCAGCCGCCGGGCCAGGCGGGAAAACTTGCGCGGGTTGCCGATTGATTCCAGGTAGAGCCCGACGGCGGTGGTGTCGGCGTCGTCTTCCCAGAACTGCATCATGTCGTTGCCGGAGACGTCGGCGCGGTTGCCGGCCGAGAGGAAGGTGGAGATCCCGACGCGGCGCCGGCTGGAGGCCGCGTAGAGCGAGACGCCGATCGCCGCCGACTGGCTGAACAGGCCCAGGCCGCCGCGGCGGCCCAGCGAGGGAGCCATCGAGGCGTTGAGGGACACGGCGGGATTGGTGTTCATGATGCCCAGCGAGGCGGGCCCGATCACGCGCATGCCGTTGGCACGGGCCTGCCGGACGAGTTCGCGCTGCCGGACGAGGCCGCGTTCGCCGTCGTCCGCGTATCCGGCAGTGGCCACCACAATCCCCTTGACCCCGGCCGCACCGCATTCCTCCACAACCTTGGGGACCTCGGCGTACGGGACAGCGATGACGGCGAGCTTGACCGGCCCGGGCACCTCGGAGAGCCGGGCGAAGGAGAGCATGCCGGCGAGCTCGAAGGCCTCCGGGTTGATGGCGTAGACCGGGCCGGTGAAGCCGCCCTCGATGATGTGCTCCAGCAGCTGGTAGCCCACGGTGCCCCATTTGCGGCTCGCCCCGATCACGGCGACGGAGGACGGGGCGAGGAGTTCCTGGATGCTGCGCGCCTCGGCGCGGTGTTCCCGGGATTCCATCACGGCCCGGGACTTGTCCGTGGGGTCGATGTTGAATTCGAGGCTGACCACACCGTCGTCGAAGTGGCGTTTGACGTCGTAGCCGGCGTCGGAGAAGACCATCAGCATCTTGCGGTTTTCCGGGAGGACTTCGGCACTGAACTTCCGGATGCCGTTTTCGCGGGCGGCAGCGGCAAGGTGCTCCAGCAGGATGGACCCGATGCCGCGGCCCTGGTGCGCATCGGCGATATTAAACGCGACTTCCGCTTCCTCGGGATCATCGAGCCGGTCGTAGCGGCCGATACCCATGATTTCCTGGCCGATGGTGATCACGAGGGCCACGCGGTCCTTGTAGTCCACCTCGGTGAAGCGTTTGAGCTCCTTGTCGGAGAGTTTGGACTTAAACGCGAAGAACCGCATATAGATGGACTTCTGCGACTGCCCCACGTGGAACGCCTGAACCGCGTCCGCGTCGGAAGGGTGGATCGGGCGCAGATGAGCCGTCCCGCCGTCCCGCAAGACAACATCGGCTTCCCAATATTCCGGATATACGCCGTCCACGGGCTGATCCACCATAGGCTTAGCCTAGTCATAAACTTACGCAGCACCCGTTCAGCACCGCTCAGAAGGACCCACCAGTCTCATGGCCCGCCGCCAAACTCCGTCCCCGGCAGGGGAAGCCAGCCAGGATTTCGTAGAAAACATCGTCGACATCGACGTCACCTCCGAGATGGAAGGTTCGTTCCTCGAGTACGCCTATTCGGTGATCTACTCGCGGGCCCTTCCGGACGCCCGCGACGGCCTGAAACCGGTGCAGCGGCGCATCCTGTACATGATGAGCGAGATGGGACTCCGCCCGGACCGCGGCCACGTCAAGAGCGCCCGCGTGGTGGGCGAGGTCATGGGCAAGCTGCACCCGCACGGTGACAGCGCGATCTACGACGCCATGGTGCGCATGGCACAGGACTTCTCGCTGCGGCTGCCGCTGATCGACGGGCACGGGAACTTCGGCTCGCTCGACGACGGCCCGGCCGCCCCGCGGTACACCGAGGCACGCCTCGCGGCTGCGGCGCTGACCCTGACGGACCACCTCGACGAGGACGTCGTCGACTTCGTTCCCAACTACGACAACCAGCTCACCCAGCCCGACGTGCTGCCGGCGGCATTCCCGAACCTGCTGGTCAACGGTGCCACCGGCATCGCCGTCGGCATGGCCACGAACATGGCCCCGCACAACCTGGTGGAAGTGATCGCCGCAGCCCGGCACCTGATCGAGCACCCGGACGCCACCCTCGAGGACATCATGAGGTTCGTCCCCGGCCCGGACCTGCCCACCGGAGGCCGGATCGTGGGCCTGGACGGCATCCGCGACGCCTACGCCACCGGCCGCGGCTCGTTCAAGACCCGGGCCAAGGTGGAGGTCGAGCAGCTCTCGGCCCGCCGCACCGGACTGGTGGTCACCGAACTTCCCTACATGGTGGGCCCGGAAAAGGTGATCGAGAAGATCAAGGACGCCGTCAACGGCAAGAAGCTGACCGGCATCAGCGACATCGTTGACCTCACGGACCGCAAGCACGGCCTGCGCCTGGTGATCGAGCTGAAGAACGGCTTCAACCCGAACGCGGTGCTCCAGCAGCTGTACCGCTACTCGCCGATGGAGGATTCCTTCGGCATCAACAACGTCACGCTCGTCGACGGCCAGCCGCAGACCCTCGGGCTGCTGCAGCTGCTCACCGTCTACGTGGAGCACCGCATCAACGTGGTGCGCCGGCGCACGGCCTTCCGCCTCGGCAAAAAGAAGGACCGCCTGCACCTGGTCGAGGGCCTCCTGATCGCGATCGTGGACATCGACGAGGTCATCCAGATCATCCGCTCCTCGGACGAGGTGGCCGCGGCCAGGACCCGGCTGATGTCCATCTACGACCTCTCCGAGATCCAGGCCAACTACATCCTGGAACTCCGGCTCCGGCAGCTGACCAAGTATTCGCGGATCGAACTCGAGAAGGAGCAGGAGGAGCTGCGCCGCGAGATTGCCGAGCTCGAAGCCATCCTCGGCTCCAGCGAGCGGCTCCGCGGCCTCGTGTCCGCCGAGCTGGCCGAGATCGCCGAGAAATACGGCACCCCGCGCCGCACCGTGCTGCTCGAATCCGAGGCCGTCTCCCCCACCGTCGCCGCCCTGGCCGCGCCGGGCGCCAAAGGCAAGGCCGCTCCCCTGGCCCTGGAAATCGCGGATGACCCCTGCTGGGCCATCCTGACCGCCTCCGGCCAGATCGCGCGGACCGCCAACCAGGACAGCCTCGCCGAGTCCGGGCCGCGGACCAGGCACGATGTGTTCACGTCGGTGGTGAAGACGTCCGCCCGCGGCGAGATTGCCGCCGTCACCTCGCAGGGCCGCATGCTCCGGCTCCAGGTGATGGACATGCCCGTACTTCCGCCGACCTCCGGCACGCCGAACATGGCCGGCGGGGTGCCGGCCAAGGACTTCATCACGCTGCTCAAGGGCGAAACCCTGGTCGGCTTCGCGCCGCTCGATGACGTGCTGGCGATCGGCACGGCCCAGGGCGTGGTCAAGCGGGTCCAGCCCGACTACCCGCTGAACCGCGAAGACTGGGAAGTGATCGCGCTCAAGGACAAGGACACCGTGGTCGGTGTGGCTCCCGCGGGTTCCGACGACGTCGACCTCGTCTTCGTGACGCGGCAGGCGCAGCTCCTGCGCTTCCCTGCGTCCGCCGTCCGCCCGCAGGGCCGGACCGCCGGCGGCATGGCCGGGATCAAGCTCGCTGCCGGGGACCGGGTGATGTTCTTCGGCGCCGCCGGCACGGCCGACAGCGCCGCCGTCGTTGTGACCATCGCCGGCACGGAAGGGGCGCTCCCGGGCACCGCTCCGGGGGCCGCCAAGGTCACCGCACTCTCCGAATACCCTGCCAAGGGCCGCGCCACCGCCGGGGTCAGGGCGCACCGCTTCCTCAAGGGCGAGGACACCCTGCTGCTCGCGTGGGCCGGTCACGGCCCCGCAAAGGCCTCCTCCCAGGCCGGGGTGGCCCGTTCCCTTCCCGGGGAGCACGGCCGCCGCGACGGGTCCGGCATTCCGCTCTCGCAGGCCATCGAGGCGATTGGTCCGAGCATGTCCTGGCAGCCGGACCCGGAGACGGCCGCCTAGGCTGCTGTGTGTGCCGTGTCGGAGGCCGGCGGGGCGCCGCCGGGTCACCGATTCGCCACAGATGGCCGCCACGGGGCGCGCCAAAGCGGCCATTTGTGACGAACGGGTGATCTAACCGGCGCCGGCCGGTCGCTGCGCTGTACCAGTGCGGGGAAACGAATGCGGCGAAGCCCGGGACGTTCCCGCCGGCGAGGGCCGGAGTCGTCGGCCGCACCGATCCGGCCCGGGAAAATGCGTTTAGAATGCTCGCATGCCTATCATCGCGGACAACAAGGACTGGACCTGGGTGCTGCAGCGGCCGTGTCCGGAGTGCGGTTTCGACGTCTCTACGTGCACTCCGGCCACGACGCCGGGAAAGCTGGCCAGCATGCTGCCGCGCTGGCGGGCCGCGCTGCGGCGCCCCGACGTGGCGGAACGCCCGGATGGGAACACGTGGTCCGTCCTTGAGTACGCCTGCCACGTCCGGGACGTCTTTAGCCTGTTCGACCACCGGCTGGACCTCATGCTGCGCGAGGAGGGCGCCCGGTTCGAGGACTGGGACCAGGATCTGGCCGCGGTCGAGAAGGACTATACCAACGCGGACCCGGCCGAGGTCAGTGCTGCACTCACCACAGAGGGCGAGCAGATCGCCGCTTCCTTCGGGCGGGTTCCGGAGGATCAGTGGGGCCGCACGGGAACCCGCAGCAACGGCTCCGAGTTCACGGTGCTCACGTTCTCGCAGTACTTTCTGCACGACATCGTCCATCACCTCCACGATGTGGACGGTTAGTGCGCGGACGCCCAGCGCGCCGACGGCCGGCCCACGGACGGCGAGCTAGAGTTCCTTGTCCCAGGCCATGCTGCTGTTGACCGCGACGTAGCCCATTTTGGCGTAGAGGGCCAGGGCGCCGGTGGGGTTCTCCGAGTCCACGTCGAGTGAGGCCTTGTCCATCCCGGCCGCGGCGAAGCGGCGCATGGCATCGGCCAGCAGCGCCTGCGCCACGCCGCGGCCGCGGAACTCGCGCCGCACGCCCAGCAGGTCCGTGTAGCCCTCCTTGTAGCCCCGGGACTCGGCGCTGATGGCGTCATGGCTGGCGAGCTGGTAGCCGGCCACCTTCCCGGTGGCCTGCTCCACGACGACGGCGCTCAGGTCCGGCCGGGCCAGCGGATCATTCACCACGAAGCCCCAGGCTTCCTCGTCGCGGGGCTCGCTGCCCCAGTGGTCCCGGAAAGCCTCGTTGTGTGCGCGCCGAACCGGCTCGTGCAGCTCGGGCCCGAAGCCCACGATTTCCAGCCCGTCGCCGAGCACCGCGTCGGGAAAGCCGACCGTCAGGGGCCGGTGCATCTCGTTGCAGTAGCGGACGATCCGGTAGCCCGCGCCCCCGAACAGGGCGGCCTGGTGCGTGTGCTGCTGCTCCATGTGGAGCCGCAGCCGGGGTGTGGAACCCTGCACTGCGTCCCCGGCAAAACGCTGCCGGGTCCGCGCCTCCATCCAGCCCAGCAGCCCGGTGCCGATCCCGGTTCCCTGCCACCCGGGATCGACGCAGCCGTACCCGATCGCCTTCTCGCCGTCCGGGTTTTTGGTGATCCGGCCGTACGCCCTGGCCGTGCCCTGCGCGTCGAAGCCGAGGATGGTGTTCGCGGCGGCCGGGTTCTTCCGTGATTCGAGGACCTGTTCCAGGTCGGCGCGACGCTCGAACCAGACAGGCCGTTCGACGGCGGCGGTCCGGGCGATCAGCGCCGCCCAGTCGTCCAGGCCCGCGGCCCCGGCGGGCCGCCACTCCAGGCGCGGGTCCAGGCTGGCCAGGGCGTCGGCGTCTCCGTTCATGGCAACAGGCTAACGTCCGGCTTACCCCCGCGCCAGCAGCGGCGCTGGTTCCTGCGCGGGTGCTGCGGGCCAGGCCGACGCGCGGTCAAGGTCCAGGCGTTGGTCCTCCGCGGCGATGTCCTCCGGGTTGTGCGTCACGAGCACCACTGTGCGGTCCCGCAGGCCGTGCCGCAGCTCAGCCAGCATCGCCCGGCCGGACTCGGCATCCAGGTGGGCGGTGGGTTCGTCCAGCAGGATCACGTCCGCTCCGGTCAGGAGCGTGCGGGCAACCGCGAGCCGCTGCCGCTCGCCGCCGCTGAGGAAGGCCCCGCCGGGTCCAATCCGGGTGTCCAGACCGTGCTCCAGCCGTCCGATCAGCGGGCCGAGGCCGACCGCTGCGAGGGCCTCCTGCAGCCGCGGCTCCGCCACTTCCCCGCGCTGGCCGTCCGGAAGGCCCAGCAGGAGGTTGCCGCGGATGGTCGAGTCGAAGAGGTGCGCCTCCTGCGGGCACCAGGCGGCACGACCGCTCAGCAGGATGTGGCCGCTTGCTGCCGGGAGGAAGCCCAGGACGACGGCGAGCAGGGTCGACTTCCCGGAGCCGGAGGTGCCGGTGACGGAGAGCCAGCGCCCGGGTTCGGCAGTGGCGGTGAGTCCGGTGAAGACGGCCGGCCCGCCGGGCCAGGCGGCCGCAAGGTCCCGGAGTTCGATCCCGGGTTTGCCGCCGGGCCGCCCTGCCACCGGGACCAGCCCGCCGGGCGCGTCGGCGTCGTCAAGGACCCCCGCTTCGCTGATGCGCCGCAGCACGGCCCGCAGCGCCGGGTATTGGCGGACCGCCGTCGTGATGGCCGCGTAGGGCTCCACGAGGGCGAGCTGCAGCAGCACCACGACGGCGGCCGTCGAGGCTTCAACGGCCCCGCTGAGGGCCAGCGGCGCGGCCAGCACCGCGCTGGCCAGGGCGGCGGACCCGCACGCCAGCACCGTGAGGCCCTGGCCGAGCCCTTCGGCCCAGGCCGAGCGCTGGGATGCGGCGGTCGCGGAGCGGTCGGCGCGGGTGATGGCTGCGAGCACCGGAGCGGAGACGGAATTGGCGTGGAGTTCCGCGCGGGCATCGAGGGCTGCCGCCACCTGGCGGAGGACACCTGCGCGCAGCCGCTGTTCGGTGCCCGCGGACATCCGGTCCGCGGCCAGCGCCAGGGCGGGGGCTGCGACGAGGCTCAGCAGGGCGGCGGCAAGCGTGGCCGGGAGCGCGGCCGGCAACAGCAGGGTAATCCCGGTGACGGCGGCGGCCGCGACGGCCACGGCGGTCAGCGGGGGCAGGACCACGCGGGGCAGCAGCTCCCGGACCGTGTCGACGTCGTCCACCACGGTGCCCAGGACGTTGCCGCCCTGCAGCAGCCGGCGCAGCGAGAGTGCGCGGCGGCTCAGCGATTCCCAGAGCCGGCCGCGGAGCCGGGTCAGGGCCGCGAAGACGGCATCGTGCAGCAGGAGACGTTCCAGGTAACGCAGGGCGGCCCGGCCGATGCCGAAGAAGCGCACTCCCACGATTGCGGTGAGCAGGTACAGGATGGGCGGCTGCTCGCTGGCGCGGATGATCAGCCAGCCGGAGAGCCCGGCGAGGGCGACAGCGAACAGGGCCGCCAGGGTGCCGACGGCGCCGGCAGCGGCGAACCTGGCTCCGACCGGTGCGAGCAGCCGGCGCAGCCGGGCCGCCGTGGACCCGCTGGCGGCGCTTCCGGCGCTTTCTGCCGGCAGCTCACCGGATTCCCGGCCGCCTGCAGGCTGAAAGCCGGCAGGCTGAAAGTCGGCAGCACCGGGCCCGGACACGCCGGCCGGGGCTGCGTGGGCTGCGGGGGCGGCCGGGGCTGCGTGGGCTGCGGGGGCGGGCCCGGAGCCTGCTGCCATGGCGCCGGTGGCCACTCCCACCAGCTCGTCGGCGAGTTCCCGGGTCTGCCGGTCGTGGGCCACCAGCAGGACGGTGACCCTGCCGCGCAGCCCGGCGATGGCCGCGCTGACCGCGGTGGCGGATTCCCGGTCCAGGTGGGCGGTGGGCTCGTCGAGCAGCAGCACGGTGGCTCCGGCCTCGATCCGGGCCAGGCCGCGGGCCAGTGCGACCCGGCGCAGCTCCCCCGGGCTGAGTTCGGCGGGATGCTTCGCTGCCAGGTGTTCCGCGGCGCAGGCTGCCAGGCAGCGCCGGGCCGTTGCCTCGCCGGAATCAGACTCAGCCGAATCAGACTCAGCCGAATCAGACTTGCCGGAATCAGGCTCGGCGGCGCCCAGATAGAGCCGGACCTCCTCCAGCACGGTCGGCGCGACCATCACGGGATGCTGCGGCACCCAGGCGACGTCCGCCGTCGTGAATCCTTCCAGCCGGCCGGTGACCGTGGTTTGCCGGTCCGTGCCGTCGCCGGACCCGATGGTGCCGGCCAGCACGCCAAGGACGGTGCTTTTGCCGGCGCCGCTGGGGCCGTCGAGGGCGGTGATCCGGCCCGGGGCGGCGGTGAAGCTGAGGGGCCCGACGGCGGCGTCGGTCCTGCCGCCGTAGCGCACGGTCAGTCCGGCAACGGTCAGGGCGGGCGGACGGGCAGGAGCGGATGCCGTTCCGGCGGCACCAGCAGCGGGGCCGGCGGGCCGCAGCGGGGTGGGCTCGGGTGCCTCGAGGACGGCGGTGGTTTCGGCGAGCGCGGCGCGGCCTTCATCGCTGGCATGGTGGGCGGTGCCCAGTTCCCGGAGCGGGAGGTAGCAGTCGGGGGCCAGGATCAGGGCCAGAAGCCCGGCTTCCAGGGCCATGTCGCCGTGGACCAGCCGGACGCCGATGAAAACCGCAACAACGGCCACGGAGATGGTGGCGATGAGTTCCAGCGCAAGGGCGGAGAGGAACGCGGTGCGCAGGGTTACCATGGTCCGGTGGCGGTACTCCTCGGAGAGGTCCTCAAGGGCCCGGCGCTGGGCGGTTGCCCGGCCCAGCCCCACGAGGACGGGCAGGCCCTTGGCGAGCTCCAGCATGTGGCCGGACAGCCGGGCCAGGGCCGACTGGGCTTCCCGGACGCGGTCATCGGTGTAGCGGCCGATCAGGATCATAAAGAGCGGCACCAGCGGCACGGTCAGCACCACCACGACGGCGCTGATCCAGTCGGCGTAAAGGATGCGCGCGCCCAGCAGCAGCGGAATCGCCGCACAGTTCACCAGGGCAGGCAGGAACTGGGTGTAGTAGCTGTCCAGGGCGTCAAGCCCCCGGGTCGCGAGAATGGCCAGTCCGCCGTCGGAGGGGCCCGCGGACCGGGTGCCGTTGCGCAGGGCACGCGCAAGCAGGCGCGCGCGCAGTTCCTCCTTCACGCCCAGCGCCGCCCGGCGCGAAGCGACAGCCTGGACCCAGACCGTCAGGGACCGAAGCGCCACTCCCGCGGCTCCCCAGTACAGCTGGTCGCCCCAGGCAGCGTCGTTGGCTATCAGCCCGGCAAGCATGGACGCGACGGCCTGCCCGATCAGCACCAGGGACAGGGCCTTCAGCGCCGCGAGCAGGCCCAGCAGGTAGAGGGCGGCGCGGTTGGCGGGGCCCTCGGGAAACTGCGGTCTCATCAGCTGCTAGTCCTTGGGTGCCAGGGCTTTGGCGGCGATGGCGGGGAGGAAGCTGTGGGCCTCCGGGATATGCGCATCGCTCACCCGGCGCCGGAACACCCAGTAAGTCCAGGCCTGGTACACGAGGACCAGCGGAAGCCCGATGCAGGCGACGATGCTCATCAGTCCCAGGGTGTAGTCCGAGGAGGAGGCGTTGGAGACCGTCAGGTTGAAGGCCGGGTCCAGCGTGGACGGCAGCACCACGGGGAAGGCTGCACCAAAGATCGAGGCGCTGCCGAACAGCAGGAAGGCGCCCAGGGACAGGAACGCGCGGCCTTCGGCACCCGTGCGGGCAAAGTTCCAGGCCAGTACGGCAGCCACCACGGCGGCCGCGACGGCCAGCACGGTCCAGACCTCGCCGCTGAGCAGCTGCAGGCTCACCGCCCAGCCCGCGATCGGCAGCAGCAGGACGGGCAGGAGCCGGACGAACCACCGGCGTGCGCGGTGCCGGACGTCGCCGTCGGTCTTCAGCGCCAGGAAGGCGAGGCCGTGCAGCAGTGAGAATCCGACGACGGCGAGGCCGCCCAGGACGGCGTAGGCGCTGAACCACGCGAACGGGCCGCCCTCGCGGTCGCCGTTGGCGTTCAGCGGCAGCCCGGTGGTGGTCAGGGCCAGGGCGGCCCCGACGCCGAAGGCCGCCACGAGGGAGCCCAGGGAGATGGCCCAGTCCCAGCGGGCACGCCACCGCGGGTTGTCCACCTTGCCGCGGTATTCAAAGGCCACGGCGCGGAAGATGAGGGCCACCAGAACCAGCAGCAGCGGCAGGTAGAGCGCGGAGAACAGCGAGGCGTACCAGAGCGGGAAGGCCGCGAAGGTGGCGCCTCCGGCCGTGAGGAGCCAGACCTCGTTGCCGTCCCAGACCGGTCCGACCGTGTTGAGCAGCACCCGGCGTTCGGTGTTGTTCCGGGCGAAGCCCTTCATCAGCATCCCGACGCCGAGGTCGAAGCCCTCGAGAAAGAGATAGCCCGTCCACAGCACCGCGATGGCGATGAACCAGATGGTGGGAAGCAGTTCCATGCTGAGTATCCTCTGCGTTTCGTGGGAGGCTTAGTAGGCGAAGGCCAGGACGTCGTCGGCGCCCGCCGGCTTGCCGGGACCGCCGTCCCCGGGGGTGCCGTCCGCGTTTTCATCGGCGGGGACGTGCGCGAGTTCCGGCATGGCCGAGACCACCCCGCCGCGGATGTACTTGACCAGTAGCTTGACCTCGACCACCAGCAGCACCGCGTACACGCCGGTGAGGACCACGAGAGAGGTCAGCAGCTCACCGGCCGAGACGCCGGGTGAGACGGCCGCGGCCGTGAACATAAAGACCTGGTCGATCCCGCTGGGGTCGGGGTTGGGGGCGACGACGAATGGCTGGCGGCCCATCTCGGTGAAGATCCAGCCGGCGGCGTTGGCTCCGAAGGGTGCCAGGATGCCGAACACGGCCAGCCGCATCAGGCCGCGGGAGGCGGGGACGGTTCCCTTCCGGGTCAGCCAGAGCGCGACCAGCGCGGCGGCTGCCGCCAGTGCGCCGAAGCCGATCATCATCCGGAAGCCCCAGTAGGTGACCTCCATGACCGGGACGTACTGGATCTCCTGGCCGGCCCGTTCCCCGTAGATGGGGTTGTCCGGCAGGTGGGTGCCGTAGTCGGCCTTGTACTGGTCCAGCAGGCCGTTGACGCCCGGGACCTCGGTGGTGAAGTTGCCCTTGGCGAGGAAGGACAGGATTCCGGGCACCTCGATGAGGGCGACGATTTCATCGCAGTTCTTGGAGCCGAGGTTGCCGATGCTCAGGATGGAGAAACCGGTGCCGTCGTGGCATGCCGCTTCGGCGGCGGCCATTTTCATGGGCTGCTGTTCGAACATGAGTTTGCCCTGCAGGTCGCCGGTGAGGGAGGTGCCGGCGAAGGAAATCATCGCGACGACGGCGCCGATCCGCAGGGAGCGGATCCAGACGGCGTGGTCGGCGCGGTCCCGGCCGGGGATGGCGGCCTCGCCGGGGACGACCTTGCCGTCGGCCCCGATCGTGTCGATCCCGTCGTGGCGGCGGCGCCACAGGTGGTACCAGGCAATGCCCAGCAGGAAGGAGCCGGCGACGGCGAGGGCACCGAAGAGGGTGTGCGGGACGGCGACGAGGGCGGTGTTGTTGGTGAAGACCGCCCACGCATCGGTCATCACGGGGCGGCCGTTGATCATCTCGACACCGACCGGGTGCTGCATCCAGCTGTTGGCCACGATGATGAAGTAGGCGGAGAAGACCGAACCGATCACGGCGATCCAGAGGCAGGCGAGGTGGACGGCGGGCTTGAGCTGCTTCCAGCCGAAGATCCAGAGCCCCAGGAAGGTCGACTCCACGAAGAACGCCAGCAGGGCTTCCATGGCCAGCGGTGCCCCGAACACATCGCCAACGAAGCGGCTGTACTCGCTCCAGGCCATGCCGAACTGGAACTCCTGCACGATGCCCGTGGCAACGCCCATGATGAAGTTGATCAGGAAGAGCTTGCCCCAGAACTTGGTCATCCGGAGGTATTCCGGCTTGCCGGTGCGGTGCCACATCGTCTGGATCACGGCGACGACCAGGCCCAGGCCGATGGTGAGCGGCACCATCATGAAGTGATAGACGGTGGTGATTCCGAATTGCCACCGTGCGATTTCCAAGGCGTCCAAGGCAGTCCCTACTTTGCTAGGCGCAACTTCTACAGAACGTAGAAAGATTCTTCTACAGAGTGTAGAACAAGCTGGCGGTCCCCTGCATCCCAGCGTCCCATGCGGCCGAAGGGGCCGCAACGGGGGGCTGTTCTACCTCATGTAGAAACTATCCGCAAAACACGGTAAATTTGAGACAGAAGTATTCACCCACCGCACGGCAGAGTCGATTAGCCGGCGCGGTCCTCAAGAAGGACGTACGGAATGGCAAGTCTCGGTGAACTGGAACGGGCAGTGATGGACCTGCTCTGGGCAGGCCATGAGGCTGCCACGGCGAACACCCTGCGGGATTTGCTCGCGCAGAGCACCCGCCCGGAAAACGGCACGGCCGGACACGAGGGCAAGGACCTGGCCGTGACGACGGTGCTGACCGTGCTCTCCCGCCTTGAGCGCAAGGGCCTGGTCGAGCGCGAACGCGGCACCCGCCCGCACCGCTACCAGGCAGTCTCCAGCCGTGAAGACCACACCGCTGAACTGATGCACGAAGTCCTCGGATCCGCTCCGGACCGCGAGGCGGTGCTGGCACGCTTTATTGGCTCCGTCACCGACACCGAGGCAGAAACGCTGCGCAAGCTGCTGGGACTCAGCTAGCGCCCGATGTTTTGGACCTCATGGTTTCTGGCGGTCCTGGCGATAGCGCTGGCCTGGCCGGTGCCTGTCCTGCTTTCCCGCGCCCAGTGGCCGTCACGTTCGCCGTTCACGGCCATGCTGCTCTGGCAGGCGATCGCCCTGGCCGGCGGGCTGTCCATGATCGGCGCCATGCTGGTCTACGGGCTGGGGCCGGTCGGGGACAACCTGCTGGCAGGCCTGCGGGCCCTTGCCGGGATGGTCTTCAGCAATGCGCCCACAACGGCGCTGGGCTTCTGGCATATCTTTGCGCTCTCGGCTGCGGCATTGCTGTCAGCCCACCTCGTGTTCACCCTGCTGCTGACGTACTACAAGATCCAGCGCCAGCGTCGGCGGCACCGCGAACTGCTGGCGCTGCTGGCGTCCCCCTCCGCTGAGGGCCCGCGGACCATGGTGATCAGTGTTGACTCCCCCGTTGCGTACTGCCTGCCCGGGGGTGCCCGCTCGGTCACCGTCCTCTCCGACGGGCTCATGGCGGCCCTGGAACCCGCCGAACTCCGTGCCGTCCTGAACCACGAGAACGCGCACCTGGACCAGCGCCATCACCTGCTGCTGTGGGCCTTCGCGGCCTGGCGGCAGGCGCTGCCGTGGCTGCCCACGACGCGGCTGGCCCAGGAGGCGGTCAGCTCGCTGATCGAGATGCTCGCCGACGACGTCGCGCTGAAGACCGAGAGCAGGGCCACCCTGATCAAGGCGATCGCGATTGTCGCCAGCGGCTCCCCCGGAGCCCACGGCGCCAGGATGGCCTTCGGCGAACCGGAACTCTCCGACGTCGAGCCGGGCCAGCCGGGTGCCACCGGAGGCGCCGGTTCGGCCCGGACGACGGCGTCCCGCATCAGCCGACTGCTCTCCCCGCAGCCGCCCCTGCCGGAATCCCTCCGCGCCGCGGTGCTGGCGGCCTGCGTGCTGCTGCTGGCGGTCCCGACGGCACTGCTGATGGTCCCCGGCCTGCTGGGCTGACCGGTCCCGCCGCGGAAGCGGCGCGGCCACGGGAGCCGGCACACCCCGGTCCCACCCCGGGCCGCCCCGCGGGCGGAGCGGCCCGGCCACCGGTGCCCTGCTGTGGCCCGGTGCTTACTTGAGCAGCTTGTGGGCCTTGTATTCGAGATCCACGTTGCCGTTACCGTTCCCCTTGGCCGAGCCGTTGACCGCCGAGGTGGTCATCGCGAAGGTGAGCGTGGAGTGCGCGATCGCGTCGGCCATTTGCTCCAGCACCGTCCGGTCCACGTTCTCGATGGTGTCGCAGCCCTGGTGGTAGCACGGGTCCAGGGGTGCACCCGCGGTGCCGCCGAAGATTGCGGCCTCTTCCGCGGTCTTCGGGTCCTCCGCCCCGGTGAACAATCCTCCGGCAGGGATGCCGTTGCTGATGAAACCGAAGTAGTCGGACCGCCCGTCGAAGGCCGTCGGCGCGACGGGCAGGCTCTGGGACTTGAAGTAGTCCAGGAAGACCTGCTCCACCAGCGCCGAGCCGTTGGGGCCCTTTTCCCCGAACGCCGAGCCGTCGCCGTCGTAGACGTAGCGGACGAAGTTGGGCGAGCCGACCATGTCGAAGTTGAGGTTCACGGCGTGGTCCTTGACCTGGCGGGCCGACAGCTGGGAAACGTAGTGCTCGGAACCGACCAGCCCGTCCTCTTCCCCTCCCCAGAACGCGAAGCGGATCCGGTTGGTCGGTGCGATCGCCGATTCCTTCAGCTGGATCGCTGTCTCCAGGATCGCGGCCGATCCTGAGCCGTTGTCATTGATGCCGGGACCGCCCCCCACGGAATCCAGGTGGGCGCCCACCACGACGGTCCGGTCGCTGCGGCCGGCGGTGTCGACGAGGATGTTGTATGACTCGATCGTGGTCACCCCGGCATCGACGGCGAGGTGCATCACCACACCGCTGAGGCCGGCGAGTCCGGCTCCGGTGGCGTAGCTGGTGCTGACCACGGGAATGGCGGCCTGGGGCAGGTCCAGGGTGCCGGCGAACAGGCCGAGGCGGTCATCCCCCGGCACGACGTTGCCCTGGTTGAAGATGATGGCTCCCGAGGCCCCGGCGGCGGCGGCGTTCTCCGCCTTGATCCGGAAGGTGCAGGTGCCGCGCTGGATCAGGGCGACGTTGCCGGGCGTGAAGCCGGCAAAGTCGCCCGCCTCGCAGCCGCTGGTTGAGGCGTGGTCACCGGCGAGGTTGAGGTCGACGGCGGTCAGCGGGGCGGTGACGTCACCGGCACCCGAGTAGGACAGGTCCAGAAAGCCCTCCCCGTAGACGTAGGCCAACGGATCAGGTGACACGCGTTCCAGTGATGCCGACGCGAAGTCGTAGCGGTCGTAGCTGAAAGGCTGCCGGACCGGCTTGTAGCCGGCCTCCTCCAGCTTGCCTTCGATGTAGAGGAGGGACGCTTCGTAGCCCGGGGTCCCCGCCGCCCGGTTGCCGTCGTTGTTCTCGGCGATGGCCTGGAGTGCTTCGAGGTGGTTCATGATGTTGTCCGCGGACACCGCTGACCGGAGGGTGTCCGACGTGGTTCCGGTTGCTGCAAGGGCCGGCGGCGCGAAACTGACCGCCAGCCCGATCGTGGCGGCGATGGCCGCGCGCTGGATATTCCGAGTTTGCCTCACAGGGGTCTCCTGGATTTGCTGCGGAATCCGGCCCCGGGCGTCATTGCCCGGGGCCGTGAGACGACACTATCGGAAGGAGGCATAACCGGTTAGAGGGCATTAGGGCACTGGCGCTATTCAGCAGCTGCCCTGAGAATGCGCGCCGACGCACCCGGCCATGGCCGGGTCTCAGGCGTCGATGCGTTCCCGGTCCAGGCTCGCCGCCCCGGCGATGATGAAGTCCTTGCGGGGCGCCACATCGGATCCCATCAGCAGGTCAAAGGTCTCTTCGGCCTGCTTGGCGTTCTCGATCCCGACCTTGCGCAGGGTGCGGTGCCGCGGGTCCATGGTGGTCTCGGCCAGCTGCTCCGCGTCCATCTCACCCAGGCCCTTGTAGCGCTGGATCGGTTCCTTGTACCGCTTGCCCTCCTTGGCGAGCCGGGCCAGCAGTTCGTGCAGTTCAGCCTCCGAGTACGTGTAGACCATCTCGTTGGCCTTCTGGCCGGCGTTGATGACCTCCACCCGGTGCAGCGGCGGGACGGCCGCGAAGACGCGGCCCTGCTCGATCATCGGCCGCATGTAGCGGAAGAACAGCGTCAGCAGGAGCGTGCGGATGTGGGCCCCGTCGACGTCGGCGTCGGTCATCAGGATGACCTTGCCGTACCGGGCGGCGCTGATGTCAAAGCTGCGGCCGGAGCCGGCGCCCACCACCTGGATGAGGGCCGCGCATTCGGCGTTGGAGAGCATGTCGCCCACCGAAGCCTTCTGGACGTTGAGGATCTTGCCGCGGATGGGCAGCAGCGCCTGGAAGTCGGAGGACCGCGCCAGCTTCGCGGTGCCAAGCGCCGAATCACCTTCGACGATGAACAGTTCGGAGCGCCCGACGTCGTCGGTGCGGCAGTCCGCGAGCTTGGTGGGCATGGAGGACGTCTCGAGCGCGTTCTTGCGTCGCTGCGTCTCCTTGTGGACCCGCGCGGAGATGCGCGACTTCATCTCGCTGACGATCTTTTCCAGCAGCAGCGCCGACTGGGCCTTGTCGTTGCGGTGGGACGAGGTCAGCTTCGCGTTGAGCTCCTGTTCCACCACCTTGGCCACGATGGCCCGCACGGCGGAGGTGCCCAGGATTTCCTTGGTCTGGCCCTCGAACTGCGGCTCCGCCAGCCTCACGGTGAGGACGGCGGTGAGCCCCGCGAAGATGTCGTCCTTCTCGATCTTGTCGTTGCCGGCCTTGAGTTTCCGGGCGTTGGTTTCGACCGCCTTGCGGAAGGTCTTGAGGAGCGCCTGCTCGAAGCCGGTCTGGTGGGTGCCGCCCTTGGGGGTGGAAATGATGTTGACGAAGGTGCGCACTGTGCTGTCGTAGCCGATGCCCCAGCGGAGGGCGACGTCGACTTCACAGTCCCGCTCGACCTCCGTCAGCTTGCTGTGGCCTTTTTCATCAATGACCGGGACGGTTTCCTTGAACTTGCCGGCGCCGTGCAGCCGCCAGACGTCCGTGAGGGCGGGGTCCGCGGCAAGGTATTCGACGAACTCGGAGATGCCGCCGTCGTGGTGGAAGACCTCCTCATGCGGGCCGGACTCGCCCGGAGTGCCGGGGAGCCTGCGCTCGTCCCGGACCGTGAGCTTCAGGCCGGGGACCAGGAACGAGGTCTGGCGGGCGCGGGCGGCCAGTTCGTCGTACGAGAACTTGGCGTCCTGGGTGAAGATCTGCCGGTCCGCCCAGTACCGGATCCGGGTGCCGGTAACGCCCCGTTTGGCCTTGCCCACGATGTCCAGGACGGATCCGTCGACGAAGGGCGAGAAGACCGATGCCGGGTCCGGCTTGCTGCCGGTGTCCTTGAAACGGCCGGGCTCGCCCCGGCGGAAGCACATCCGGTAGGTCTTGCCGCCGCGGTCGACGTCGACGTCGAGACGCGCCGACAGCGCGTTCACGACGGAGGCGCCGACACCGTGCAGTCCGCCCGAGGCGGTGTAGGAGCCGCCGCCGAATTTGCCGCCGGCGTGCAGTTTCGTGAAGACGACCTCGACGCCGCTCAGCCCGGTTTTCGGTTCGATGTCCACGGGGACCCCGCGGCCGTCGTCGTGGATCTCCACCGAGTTGTCCGCGTGCAGGATAATTTTGATGTCATGGCCAAAGCCGGCGAGGGCCTCGTCGACCGAGTTGTCGATGATTTCCCAGAGGCAGTGCATGAGGCCGCGGGAGTCGGTGGAACCGATGTACATGCCCGGGCGCTTGCGGACGGCTTCAAGGCCCTCCAGTACGGAGAGATGCCGGGCGGTGTAATCAGAACTTGGTGCCACGGGGCGGAAACTCCTTCAGGAACGGGACCGTCCCATTGGACGGGCAAAGCACTTTGGCGCTCTTCCTAGGGTAGTCGGAGTGCCGCCATCCGGCGTGCTGCCACTCCCCGGCCGCACCGCACCCCGGAACCCGTTACCGAGACGTGATACGCGTACAGCGAAAGTGGGCCATCCGAGCCATGGTTTCGCTGCGAATGCTGGTTATATAGGTATACCGATCTACCAAGGAGGCCGAACATGACAACAGCAGTTGCGGACCGCACACTTAGCACCGTCGACCGGTGCGATCGTTGCGGAGCACAGGCATATGTCCGGGTTGTTCTCGGCGCCTCCGGGGGTGAGCTTCTTTTCTGCGGCCACCACGCCCGCGCCGTGGAACCGACGCTCAGGCCGCTCAGCTCTGACTGGTACGACGAGACGGGCCGGCTTCACGAGAAGCCGCCGGTTTCCGTCGACTAGACCACTCAAGAGCCGGACCACTCAGGAAAGGGTTCCTCCACTTCGGAGGGGCCCTTTCCGCGTTAACGACCAACCCGGCGGACGCCCGTTAACGAACAACGCGGGGTCACCTCCGGCCCGATCCTCCGGGGAGGATGGGCGGGACGTGACCCCGCGTGGTGTGGCTCTTTGCTAGTCCAGGTAGTCCCGCAGGACCTGGGACCGCGACGGGTGCCGCAGCTTGGACATGGTCTTGGATTCGATCTGGCGGATCCGCTCACGCGTGACGCCGTAGACCTTGCCGATTTCGTCTAAAGTCTTCGGCTGTCCGTCGGTCAGGCCGAAACGCATGGCGACCACACCGGCCTCGCGTTCGGAGAGGGTGTCCAGCACCGAGTGCAGCTGTTCCTGCAGCAGGGTAAAGCTCACCGCATCGGCCGGGACCACAGCCTCGGAGTCCTCGATGAGGTCACCGAATTCGGAGTCGCCGTCCTCGCCCAGCGGAGTGTGCAGGGAGATCGGCTCGCGGCCGTACTTCTGGACCTCGACGACCTTTTCGGGCGTCATGTCCAGTTCGAGGGCCAGCTCTTCCGGGGTGGGTTCGCGGCCGAGGTCCTGGAGCATCTGGCGCTGCACGCGGGCGAGCTTGTTGATGACTTCCACCATGTGCACCGGGATGCGGATGGTGCGGGCCTGGTCGGCCATGGCCCGGGTGATGGCCTGACGGATCCACCAGGTGGCGTAGGTGGAGAACTTGAAGCCCTTGGTGTAGTCGAACTTCTCGACCGCACGGATCAGGCCCAGGTTGCCTTCCTGGATCAGGTCCAGGAACAGCATGCCGCGGCCGGTGTACCGCTTGGCGAGGGAGACCACGAGGCGGAGGTTCGCTTCCAGGAGGTGGTTCTTGGCACGCTTGCCGTCGTGGATGACGAATTCGAGCTCGCGCTTGAGCTTCGGATCCATGGTTCCGTCGTCGGCGTTGATCTTTTCCTCGGCAAAGAGGCCGGCCTCGATGCGGAGGGCGAGGTCGACTTCCTGCTCGGCGTTCAGCAGGGCGACCTTGCCGATCTGCTTCAGGTAATCCTTGACGGGGTCGGCGGTGGCGCCGGCGGACATCACCTGCTGGACGGGGGCGTCGTCATCGTCGGCGTCGGAGTAGACAAAGCCGGAGCCGGTGGCCGCTGCAGCAGCCTTGGGGATCTCCTCGCCGTCTTCACCGATCTCAACGGCCTCGACCACGACATCGTCAAGGTCAACCTCGACGTCCTCATCGGTCTCGTCATCACCGTTCGCGGCTTTGCCGGCGGCCTGCGCCGCGGCCTTGGCGCCGGGCTTGGGCCCGCGCTTCTTGGGTTCGGGCTTGGCGGACGCCGATGCGGTGTCGCCACCTTCGGCCAAGGCTGCGTCTTTGACAGCCTTGTTGGCTGCACGCGTGGCAGCACGCTTGGCGCTCGTCGCCGCCTTCTTCTCCTCGGGGGACAATACGGCCTGGTCGGCGGGTTCCTTCTTCGCGGAAGACGGGGTCACAGAAAACCTTTCTAGCGGCGGTCTGTGGAATCACCATACGGGCAACACCACTATGACCCTGTCAAGTCCGTGTTTGACATCAGGTGCAATCACGACCAGCAGAGCCACTAAGTAGAACTCCTGGGGCGACCGAAATGTTCCCTGTTTCCAAGGTCCACTGCGAGCACTCAATACACGGACCCAACCGGGTCTCGGCAACCATTGTCTCACGGTTTTCGGAATCGGCACCGAACCGGGACCCCGGGCCTCGATATCCTGCCGCCGGCGCCCCGGCCCGGGCCGGGCCGGGGCCGGGCGGGCGTCAGGCGACGTCCGGCTCGAACCTCTGCCAGGCCGCCTCCCTCCTGCCCGCCCAGCCGCAGAGCGTCCCGCGACGGACCAGTTCGCCCAGCAGCTCCGCCAGCCGGTAGCCGGGGTGCTCCTCAATCGCGCGGCTGAACAGTGCATCCGCGAAGGACCCCTTGCCGCGGCACCATTCAATCCAGCCCCGCCCGGTCAGCGCTGCGGCTCCCGCCTCGCCGCCGGCGTTGCCGAGCTGTTCAAGAACCCGGTCCAGCCGTGCCATCAAGATCCAGTCAGGCAGCGGCGGGGCCAGCCCCAGCAGGACCTCACCATAGCCGGGCACCTCCGGGGCGGACTGCCGCCGGAGCCGCCGCCGGAGCCCTCGTTGCCATGGCCAGCGGGCGGGGACGGCGGTGGAGACAGGGGCGGGAAGCCTTCCAGCGGAGGCAGCGGCGCCAGCGGCCTCCGCGGCGTCGCGGACCCGGGCAGCGAACGGGCCCAAGCCGGGCGCGGCGTCGTTCCGTCGAAAACGCCGAAGTCCTCGGCGCCCCGCGCCGCCGCCTCCGGCCCGGCAGCGGCCATCACAAGGACCGCGTCGCGCCAGGGCGGGACGCACAGGGAGGCACGCAGGTAACCTGTCAGCTCCGCGGCCAGTTTCGGCCCGGGCGCCGGGCGGTGCAAGACCCGGGCCCAGACGTCCAGTACCTGGCGAAACTGGCGCCTGTCCCGCGTGCACCCAGCGAACAGCCGGTCCCACTCCCCCTCGGCCTCCAGCACGGCAGGATCCGCAGCCTCCGGCGGCGGCGTGCGTGGTGCCGTTCCCGGGGCCGGCCCGACAGTACTGCCGCGGAAAACCATCTCAGCGTTGAGCCTGCTGTTCCTGATCTCCTCGACGGGCCGCCCCGGCGGCGCGCAGCACGACGGGTCAACGCAATAGGCATTGCGCCAGTACTCGGCCCCGACGAGCCAGGCGTCCCGCACCGGCATCCCCGCGTCGCCCAGGGCGCTCTCAAGCTCGGACAGGAGCTCCGCCCAGGGTGCCCCGTCCCCGTCGGTTTCGGTAAACAGGACAAGCAGCGAACCGTCCGCGTCCTTGTCGGCTTCCAGGTAGGACGCAATGGATCGGGCAAAATTCGGCAGTCCGGCGGAGCCGGTCCGGTCAGCACTGCCGGCTTCGCCGGGGAGGTCGACCCTGAGCGTGGCTCCGAGCCGTTTGCCCTGCAGGGTCATGGCCACGAGGCTGTGGGCCGGCCAGTACCCCAGGGAATGCGGAATGAACCCGAGGATGTCCTCCGGGCCGGTGATTCTCAGATGTTCGGGAGCTGTCATGCAGCCAGCTTGGCGGCCCGCGCGGGACCGCGTCAGGGCCGGCGCGTGCTATGTGGACAACCTGGCCGACAAACAGCGCTCCGCCCAGCCGCCCCAGCGCAGTCAGGGGGTGCGGCGCCGCTCCGCGTTCCGCCTGCGCTGCTCGGCGAGTGCCGCCAGCAGCGGCGGCACCACAACGCCCTGGGCCGCCATCTGCCTCCGCACCTTCCGGCGGATGACAATGATCGCGACGGCCCCTCCCGCCAGCAGCAGGAACTGCACGCTCAGGGCGATCCGGAACGGATCGAGCCCATAGAGCTCGCCCTGGGAGAATCCGGTGGCGTAGAGGATGTCCAGCACAAGCCCGATCAGGTAGATGGCGATGAGCGCGGCGATGAAGCCGCCAACGTTCACGATCCCGGTGGCGGTGCCGATCCGGTGGGCCGGGTTGAAGGTGCGGGCGAAGTCAAAGCCGATCATGGAGCCCGGGCCGCCGATGGCGAGCACCACCACAAGCCCGGCCAGCAGCCACAGCGGGGAACGGCCCGGGATCAGCAGCACGGCCGCCCAGGCCGCGGCGGTGGCGGCAGCGATCAGCAGCACCATGGTGGACCGCCGCAGCGGGTGACGCGCGACAAAGCTGCCCATCAGCGGCCCGGCGGCGATGGCCGTGGCCACGTACAAGGTCATCAGCGCCGACACGGCGGCGGTGTCCAGGCCCTGGGCGGAGATCAGGAACGGATAGCCCCAGGTCATCGCGAAGACGGTGCCGCTGAACTGGATGGTGAAGTGGCTCCACAGTCCCAGCCTGGTGCCGGGCTGCCGCCAGGCCTGGGACAGCCTGACCCCGGTTGCGCGCAGCCCCTGGGACGGCGCCGGCGCGGGATGCCCGGACGGAAGGTCCTGCAGCAGGACCAGCACAAGCACCACGGCGAGGGCTGACATGGCAGCGAGTGTCAGGAAGGCAGGGGTCCAGCCGGCGAGGTGCAGGACCATGGCGAACGGCACCACACTGATCAGCTGGCCGAGCTGGCCGGACATCCCGGTCAGCTGGGTGAGCAGCGGAACACGGGCGGGGGCGAACCAGATCGGAATCAGCCGGATCACGGAGATGAAAGTCATCGCGTCCCCGGCGCCGACCAGCACGCGTCCCAGCACGCCTCCGGGGATGTTCTCGGCGAAGGCCAGCTGAAGCTGGCCCAGCCCCATCAGCAGGGCGCCGCCGGCGATCATCGCCCGGGACCCGAAGCGGTCCACGAGGATTCCGACCGGAATCTGCAGGGCGGCATAAACGAGGAGCTGCAGCACGGTGAAGAAGGAAATTTCGGCCGCGCTGGCATGGAAGCGTTCCGTGGCTTCGAGTCCCACCACCCCGAACGACGTGCGCTGGGTGACCGCCACGAGGTACGCGAAGATCCCGATGATCCAGATCAGCCAGGCGCGGGGTGAGGTCACTGCCCCATTATGCCAGCGGCGGGACAAATACTATTTATTCGCGGGGTTCCTTGCGCAGGTAGGCCTCCACCGCCGCGCCGAGGGCGTCCCCGTTGGGAAGCTGGTCGTTCTCGTCGGCGAGCAGGGAGCGGCGCACGGTGCCTTCGGCGTTCTCGTCGTAGCGGGTTTCGAGCCGTGAAACCACCTGCTGCACCTCCTCCGAAGCATCGATCTGCTCCGCAATCTGGCGTCCGACTTCCCGGCCGGCTTCACGGAGCCGGTCGGTGGGCAGCATCAGCGAGGTGGCCGCTCCGAGGTATTCGAGACCGGCGACGGCGGCCGTCGGGTATTCGGCTTCGGCAAGGTAGTGCGGCACATGCATCACATAGCCGGCGACGTTGCGCCCGGCTTCCGTCAGCCGCAGTTCGAGGATGTGTCCGACAGCGGCGGGCACCTCGACGGTGGGCTTCCAGACCGAAATGCCCTCGATGAGATCCGGGCGGTTGCCGTGCACCGTGACTCCGACGGGCCGCGTGTGAGGCACCGGCATGGGAATGGAGTGGATCCAGGTGACGAGGTTGACGTCCAACTCCTCGACGATTCCCACGACGGCGCGGGCGAACCGCTCCCATTGCAGGTCCGGTTCGAATCCGGCCAGGAGCAGGAACGGGCTGCCGAGCCCGTCGACCATCCGGTACAGCGCCAGGCGCGGCGCCTGATAATCCTGCAGATGGTCTTCGACGAAGCTGATCTGCGGGCGGCGGGACCGGTAGTCGATCAGCTGGTCGGCGTCGAACTCGGCCACCATTTCGGCGTCCAGGGTGTCGAGCATCTCGGCGGTGATCTGCCGGACGACGTGCCCTGCATCAGCGAATCCGGTGAATCCCATAACGAGGTTCAGTCCGCGCAGTTCGGGGCTGTGGAACAGCGCGTCATCACGCAGGTAGAGCGATTCGGGGTCCAGCAAGGAGCCGGAAATCCGTTCAATCACGGCATGTTCCTTTCGTCGTAGTCATTGGGGGCGGCCGGACGGGCCGTGCGGGGCTGCGGCCCTGTTACCGGGTACAACACGCCGGAGTGCGGGGGCATTCCTGAGCGGAGTGTGCCCCAGCTCTCATTCAATTGAACACCCGCACCGGGGAGAGACTACGATCGAAGCTGGCCTTATGACGGCTTGAAGACACCTGGTTGCGTCTCAAACCGGCAGTGGCCCAGGTTCCATGGCAGGGCGCCGAACATGCAGTTCCTGCCGAAAAAAACTCAGAGAATTGAGGACTGCCCTCGTGGTCAAGAATACTGAAGTCAAACTTAGTGCAGTCGCCGGGGACCTCAAGAGGTCCCCCAGCGACGCCCTCGTCATCGGCGTGGGGCAGGGCACGGACGGACCCGTCCTGCTCAGCAACCCCCTGACGGCCAAGGCCGCCGAAGCCCTGGCGGACTCACTGAGTGTTCTTGGCATCACCGGGGCAGCCGATCAGGCCCACCGCCTCCCGGGCCTGGCCGAGGCCGGCGCGAAGGTGCTCGTCCTCGCCGGCGTCGGCAAGGTTTGCGGATCGCAGCCGCTCACCGAAGAAGCACTCCGCCGCGCCGCCGGCTCGGCCGTCCGCCAGCTCGCCGGCGTCAGTACCGTCGCGCTGGCCCTCCCGACGTCGTCCCTCGGCGAGGTTGCCGCCGTCGCCGAGGGCGCCGCACTGGGCGCCTACTCCTTCACCGAATACCGCTCCTCCCAGGACGGCCTGAAGGATCCGGTGAAGAACGTCGTGATCGTCACTGATTTTGCCGCAGACAAGGCCCTCAAGCCGGTCCTGGACCGCGCAGCCCTGATCGGCAAGGCAGTGAACGCGACCCGCACCCTGGTCAATCAGCCGCCGAGCCACCTCTACCCCGAATCCTTCGCCGAAGCGGCCAAGGAACTGTCCAAAGGCCTGCCCGTCAAGGTGACCGTGTGGGACGAGAAGCGCCTGGATAAGGAAGGCTTCGGCGGGATCCTCGGCGTCGGCAAGGGCTCCACCCGCCAGCCGCGCCTGGTCAAGGTCGAATACTCCCCCGCCAGGGCCACCGCCAAGATCGCCCTCGTGGGTAAGGGCATCACCTTCGACACCGGCGGGATCTCGCTCAAGCCGCACCTTGGCATGGGCGACATGAAGTCCGACATGGCGGGCGCAGCCGTCGTCCTTAACAGCGTGCTGGCCATTGCCGGCCTCGGGCTGCCCGTCAAGGCGACCGCATGGCTCTGCATCGCCGAAAACATGCCCTCCGGCGCTGCGCAGCGCCCGGCCGACGTGCTGACCATGTTCGGCGGCAAAACCGTCGAGGTCCTGAACACCGACGCCGAGGGCCGCCTGGTGATGGCGGACGGCATCGTCGCCGCAAGCCAGGAGTTCCCGGACGCCATCATCGACGTCGCCACCCTCACCGGCGCGCAGCTGATCGCCCTCGGCGACCGCACCGCCGGGGTGATGGGGTCCGACTCTGTCACCGCCCCGATCAAGGCTGCCGCGGACCGCGCCGGCGAGCTCGTCTGGCCGATGCCGCTGCCGGAGGAGCTGCGCCCCAGCCTCGACTCGCAGGTCGCGGATCTCGCCAATATCGGCGAACGCCACGGCGGCATGATGACGGCGGCCGTCTTCCTGCGCGAATTCGTCGGCAAGGGCAAGGACGGCGAGCAGATCCCCTGGGCACACATTGACATCGCCGGCCCGTCCTTCAATAACGGCAGCCCCTACGGCTACAACCACAAGCAGGGCACCGGATGCACCGTGCGCACGCTCGTGGCCTATGTCGAGGACATTCTGGCAAAAACCGCCTGAGCCCACGGCCCGCCCGGTCCTCTGCGCGGCCTGGTGGCCGGGGCTGATCCCCCGGACATCAGGCCGCGTGACACTGGACACAAGCGCTCCACAAACGCTATGGCAGGGTGGAGCATGTATTAGTGGTTCGCTAAGGTGAACTCCGGTAGTCACAAATGAAAGGGAACTGTCCTGCTGGCATAATCGCGGCAAGGAAGTTCCAAGACCAGATGATGCGTACTCTCGTGTCATCGTTCACGCGAGGGAGCGTTTTAGTGGCCGATCAGGCAACTGCGCAAGAATTCGACATCCTGGTACTCGGCGGCGGCAGCGGCGGCTACGCAACTGCCCTGCGGGCCGTTCAGCTCGGCCTCACCGTTGGCCTGATCGAAAAGGGCAAGCTCGGCGGTACCTGCCTGCACAACGGCTGTATCCCCACCAAGGCCCTGCTGCACTCCGCAGAACTGGCCGACCACGCCCGTGACTCGGCGAAGTACGGCGTCAATGTCACCCTTGACAGCATCGACATCACCGCTGTCAACGCCTACAAGGACGCCATTATCGCCGGCAAGTTCAAGGGCCTGCAGGGTCTCATCAAAGGCAAAAAGGGCATCACCGTCATCGAGGGCGAAGGCAAGCTCCAGGGCACCGACACCATCGTTGTGAACGGCACCGCGTACAAGGGCAAGAACATTGTCCTCGCGACCGGCTCCTACTCCCGCTCGCTTCCGGGCCTGGAAATCGGCGGCAAGGTCATCACCTCGGACGAAGCCCTCACAATGGATTTCATCCCCAAGAGCGCGATCGTCCTGGGCGGCGGCGTGATCGGCGTCGAGTTCGCTTCTGTCTGGAAGTCCTTCGGAGTCGACGTCACCATCATCGAGGGCCTGCCCTCGCTGGTCCCGAACGAGGACGCCACGATCGTCAAGGCCTTTGAGCGTGCCTTCAAGAAGCGCGGCATCAAGTTCTCCACCGGCACCTTCTTCCAGGGCGTTGAGCAGAACGCCGACGGCGTCAAGGTCACCCTCGTGGACGGCAAGACCTTCGAGGCGGACCTTATGCTCGTCGCCGTTGGCCGCGGCCCGGTCACGGCGAACCTCGGCTACGAGGACGCCGGGCTGACCATCGACCGCGGCTTCGTCATCACCAACGAGCGCCTGCACACCGGTGTCGGCAACGTCTACGCCGTGGGCGACATCGTTCCCGGCGTCCAGTTGGCGCACCGCGGCTACCAGCAGGGCATCTTCGTCGCCGAAGAGATCGCCGGCCTGAAGCCCGTCGTCGTCGAGGACATCAACATCCCCAAGGTCACCTACTCCGAGCCCGAAATCGCCACGGTGGGCTACTCCGAGAAGGCCGCCAAGGCCAAGTTTGGTGACGACCAGATCCAGACCCAGGAATACAACCTCGCCGGCAACGGCAAAAGCTCCATCCTGGGCACGTCCGGCCTGGTCAAGCTGGTCCGCCAGAAAAACGGCCCCGTGATCGGCGTTCACATGATCGGCGCCCGCATGGGTGAGCAGGTCGGCGAAGCCCAGCTGATCGTGAACTGGGAGGCCTACCCGGAGGACGTGGCCCAGCTGGTCCACGCACACCCGACGCAGAACGAGTCCCTGGGCGAGGCCCACCTGGCTTTGGCCGGCAAGGCCCTGCACGGTTAGCAGTTCCGCCCGCACCACCGCAAGACCACAGAGCTTAGTGCACCCGGCCCGAAATGCCGGGTGCACTAAGCTCGATCAAGGCAGCAATCATCCGCACTAAAGATCAATAAGGAGAACGGGGACGACATGTCTGAATCCGTTAACTTGCCCGCCCTCGGTGAGAGTGTCACCGAAGGAACCGTCACCCGCTGGCTCAAGCAGGTAGGTGACCGGGTAGAGGTGGACGAGCCGCTGCTCGAGGTTTCCACCGACAAAGTAGACACCGAGATCCCCTCTCCGATCGCCGGCGTGATTGAGGAAATCCTCGTCGCCGAAGACGAGACGGCTGAAGTCGGCGCACCGCTCGTGCGCATCGGCGACGGCTCCGGTTCCGCCGGCTCAGCCGAAGCCCCTGCCGCAGAGGCCCCGGCCGAGGAAGCGCCCGCTGAGGCTGAAGCAGCGCCGGCGGAATCGCCGTCGGCCGCCGAGGCACCGGCGCCGGAAGCTGAGGCGCCCGCCGCCGCGGCTCCCGCAGAAGCCGCTCCCGCCGGCGAAAGCCATGAGGTCACTCTCCCGGCCCTGGGCGAGAGCGTCACCGAAGGCACCGTCACGCGCTGGCTCAAGAGCATCGGTGACACCGTCGAGGTCGACGAGCCGCTGCTCGAGGTTTCCACCGACAAGGTCGACACCGAGATCCCGTCCCCGGTGGCCGGCACCCTGCAGGAAATCCGCGTTGCCGAGGACGAAACGGCCGAGGTCGGCTCCGTCCTCGCCGTGATCGGTTCCGGCGCCGCGGCCCCCGCCGCGGCCCCGGCCCCGGCCCCGGCCCCGGCCCCGGAAGCTCCGAAAGAAGCAGCAGCTCCGAAGGAAGCAGCACCGAAGCAGGAAGCTCCCAAGGCTGCTGCTCCGGCTGAGGCCCCGAAGCAGGAGGCTCCCAAGCAGGAAGCACCCGCTGCCCCCGCCAAGGAAGCTGCCCCGGCCGCTGAGGCTGCCCCGGCCGCTTCGTCCGCTGAGTCCGGCTACGTCACTCCGCTGGTCCGCAAGCTGGCCAACCAGCAGGGCGTGGACATCAGCTCCCTCAGCGGCACCGGCGTCGGTGGCCGGATCCGCAAGCAGGACGTGCTGGCAGCAGCTGAAGCCAAGGCAGCCCCGGCTCCTTCGGCTCCCGCACCGTCCGCTGCTCCGGCCGCGCGCCCGTCCGCTGACGTGTCCTCGCTGCGCGGCACCGTGCAGAAGGCCCCGCGGATCCGCCAGGTCATTGCCCGCCGGATGCGCGAGTCGCTGGACATCTCCGCCCAGCTGACGCAGGTGCACGAGGTGGACATGACCAAGGTCGCCAAGCTGCGCGCCAAGGCCAAGGACTCCTTCCAGGCCCAGAACGGCTCCAAGCTGACCTTCCTGCCCTTCATCGCCAAGGCTGTGGCCGAGGCCCTGAAGCAGCACCCGAAGGTCAACGCCTCCTACGACGAGGACAAGCAGGAGATCACCTACCACAACGCCGAGCACCTGGCGATTGCGGTGGACACGGACAAGGGCCTGCTGGTCCCGGTCATTGCCGACGCCGGCAACCTGAACCTCGCCGGCCTGGCCGGAAAGATCGCCGACGTCGCGGACCGGACCCGCAAGGGCAAGATCGGCCCGGACGAGCTCTCCGGCGGAACCTTCAGCATCACCAACATCGGTTCCGTGGGCGCCCTGTTCGACACGCCGGTCATCAACCAGCCGCAGGTTGCCATCCTCGGCACCGGGGCGATCGTCAAGCGCGCCGTTGTGGTCGCCGATGAGAACGGCGATGACTCGCTGGCCATCCGCTCGATGATGTACCTCTGCCTGACGTACGACCACCGGCTGGTCGACGGCGCCGACGCGGGACGCTTCCTGCAGACGCTGAAGGCCCGCCTTGAGGAAGGCGCTTTCGAAGCCGACCTCGGACTCTAGCCTCAAGGGTTCAAGGACACCAACGGCGACGGCGGTGCGGGCACCGGCGGGAAACCACGGGCCCGTGCCGCCGTCGCCGTTTTTGTGCCCGGGTCAGGCTGCGTTGCAGCAACTGCGGGTCTGACGGCAGCGGGTCCTACTACGGCGCGTAGAATCTTCTGGCTAGACTGGGGCCATGCAAATTGTCTATAACATCGTGGTCTTCCTGCACATTGTCGGCGCCGCCATGATCGTGGGCATCTGGATCGGCCAGATGAAGAAGCCCACCGTCCACCCCCGCCAGTTCGACGGCGCGATGCTGCAGCTCCTTACCGGCATCGCCCTGATGGGGCTGATTCCCGTCCTGGGACAAACCATTCCCCGGTTCGCCGACCCGGACTACGCCAAGCTCGGTATCAAGCTGGTTGTGGCCCTGGCCGTCGGTGTCCTGGCTTTCATGGGCCGCCGCAGGTACAAGAAGGGCGAGGACGTCGGCAAGGGCCTCGCGCACGGCGTCGGCGGCCTGGCCCTGCTGAACGTGGCCATCGCAACCCTCTGGCAGTAAGCCGCCACCAAGGCGGCGGCGACGGCGGCGCACCCCGCACGGGTGCGCCGCCGTCGCCGTCTCATTCGGGTGCCGGTACGGGCCAGGCCACGCGCCACAGGCAACAATCCACTGACAGCGGACACCGGTGCGGCGACAGCGCCAAATCCCTAGGATGGGAAACGGCATGATCCGGCCGATTGACGGATCTGTAGGATTTCAACGACCTTGAGGAGTGGACATGGCAGCAACACGCACCGCACACACTGTATGGAATGGCGACCTGATGACGGGCGCCGGCAACACCACGCTGGACAGCTCCGGGCTGGGCAACTTCGATGTCACCTGGAAGGCGCGCACCGAGGCCTCCGAGGGCAAGACCAGCCCCGAGGAGCTCATCGCCGCCGCGCATTCGGCCTGCTTCTCCATGGCGTTCAGCCTCGCCCTCGCCCAGGCCGGCCACGCTCCCGAGGAAGTCAACACCAAGGCCGACGTCACCTTCGTGCCCGGCACCGGCATCACCGACAGCCACCTCACGGTCAGCGCGAGGATTCCCGGGATCTCCGAAGATGAATTCCAGCGCATCGCCGAGGAGGCCAAGGTCGGCTGCCCCGTCTCGGGCGCCCTCACCGGCCTCAAGATCACGCTGGATGCCACGCTGGCCTCCTAGCCCCCCAACGCGCCAACTGCGAAGGCCCCCGTTTCCTGGCCAGGAAACGGGGGCCTTCACTCGTGGCGGGCTCTGCGCCGGGTACCGGGTTCCTAGACGTCCCGGCGGGCCGGCAACGCGGCCGGCCGCACCAGACGGTAGCCCTCGCGCAGCGGCGGACGGTCGGTGGGCAGCTCCTGGATCATTTCCTTGAGCGCACCGATACCGTATTCCAGCTGCGGGTCCGTGCCGGCGGCGTAAGCGTGCGGCGGGAAGGTCACCTCGATGTCCGGGGCGACGCCGAAGTTCTCGACACCCCACCCGACGCCCCCGGAGAACCAGGTGGCGTAGCGCGGCTGCGTGACGCCGGTCCCGTCAGCCAGGGCGAAACGGTTGTCGATGCCGACGACGCCGCCCCAGGTCCGGGTGCCGATGACCGGCCCGATCCCCCGCAGCTTGGAAACCTGGGTGATGATGTCGCCGTCGGAGCCGGCGAATTCGTCGGTCAGGATGATCACGGGACCGCGCGGCGCGGACTGCGGGTACGTCCGGGGCCGTTCCCCGCGCGGCATGCTCCAGCCGGTGACCTTGCGCCCGATGAGTTCCGCGACGAGCTGGGAGGTGTGCCCGCCACGGTTGCGGCGGACATCGACGATCAGCCCGTCGAGGGCCGTTTCGGTGTCGAGGTCCCGGTGCAGCTGCGCCCAGCCGTGGGCCATCATGTCGGGTATGTGCAGGTAGCCGAAGGTTCCCTGCGAGGCCTGCCGGACAGTCCGGCGGTTGGCGCCCACCCATTCCTGGTACCGCAGCCGCTCTTCGTCCCTGACCGGGACCACGGCGACGCGGCGCTGCCTGCCGGCCTGGTTTCCGTGTCCGGCACCGTTGCGCAGCGTGAGCTCGACGGCGCGTCCCGCGGCGCCGACCAGCTGCATGGCCGGGGTGCGCGCCTCGGTGAGCTCGACGCCGTCGATCGCCAGCAGCAGGTCGCCCTGTTTGGCGTCTGCGCCCGGGCGGGTCAGCGGCGAGGTGGCGAGCGGGTCGGAGGAATCTCCTGCGAGGATCCGGGTGATCTCCCAGCCCTCGCCGGTGAAGGCGAGGTCCGCGCCGAGGCGGCCCTGGCCGTTGCTGCCGTTCTCGGTGACGGCGGCGGGGCGGACGTAGGCGTGGGAGGTGCCCAGTTCGCCGTGGAGCTCCCACAGCAGGTCCACCAGGTCGTCGTGCGAGCCGAGCCGGTCCACGATCGGACGGTAGCGGGCGTGCACCGAGTCCCAGTCCTGCCCGGCCATGTCTTCGGTCCAGAAGAAGTCGCGCTGGAGCCGCCAGGCTTCATCGAAGGCCTGGCCCCAGACGCTGAGCGGATCGAGCTGGACGCGGATGCGGCTGAGGTCGACCTTGACCAGCTGGCCGGACTCCTCGTCAGCCTTGGCGCCGGCGGGCGAGACGCGGACCTGCCTATCCTGCAGGACCACGACCTTTTCGCCGTCGCCGGAGAGGCGGTAGCTGTCCAGCGCGTCCACGATGGTGGTGGCCTTGCGCCGGGCCAGGTCAAAGCGGACCAGGCAGGGAGCCGCGTTCTTCTCCTCGAGGCTGGCGCGACCCTCGCCGGTGACGCCGAAAAGTTCGCTGTCGAGCCAGAGCAGCGCCCCGGCGGTGGCGGTGAGGGCGGAGTAGTTGCCCTGCGGCACCGGCACGCTGATGACGCGGTGGGCCAGGCCTTCGGCGTCGACCCGGACCGCAGGAACCTGGTCCGGGCCGGTGCTGTCCGACTGCTTCGTGGCTTCGGGGGTCTCCGGGGTCTCCGGAAGGTCGACGCTCGGGCCGAAAGGCGAGGGGGTGTCCGCCGCCAGGGCGACGAGGTAGGGCTTGATCGGGCTCGGGAAGGACAGGTCAAAGGAATGTCCGTCGTAGACCGGGTCGAAGCTGCGGTTCGAGAGGAACGCGAGGTACTTGCCGTCCGGGGTGAACGACGGCGATTTGTCGCGGAAGCGCCCGTCGGTGACGTCGATGATGGTCCGCGTCCCGCCCGCTGCGGTGCTGCCGTCCCCGACCGCGGTGATGCGCAGCCGGCTGCGGGAGCCGAAGGAGGTGACCGGCTCGGACCAGCCCAGCCAGGCCGAGTCCGGGGACCAGCTGAAGCCCTCGATGCTGCCTTCGCCGATGCTGCTCACCAGGGTCAGGGTGCCGGTGCGGGTCTCGGCCAGGTAGATGTCACCGAAGGCGGTGCCGACGGCGAGCCAGTTGCCGTCCGGGCTGGCCTCGATGGCGCTGGCCCGGGTCGGCTTGGGGAATTCGATCCTGGTGGGCTGGCCGGACTCTCCCTGCCGGCCCTGCTGCGCCGGGGCGGCCTCAGCCGCCGTGGCGTCATCCGCCGGGCCGGCGGTGTCGGCGGTGTCGGTGATGTTGGTGGTGTTGTGGCCCGTTCCGGCCGCCGTTGGTGCCGCGGCGGCGTCGACGGCGTCCGGCCGGGTGAGGGCTGCAGCCGAGACGGGGGCGGGCAGGGGTGTGCCGGCGTCGGGATCCTCCTGCGGGGTGGCTTTCAGCGCCGCCGGTTCGAAGGGCCGTCCGCCGGGCTGGTGCGCGCCCGTTGTGACTCCGGCGTGCGCCGTTCCGGAGTGTGCCGTTCCGGAGTCCGGGTTTCGGCCGTCCAGGGGTCCGGCAATCGCCTTCAGGTACAGGGCCTCGACGCCGTCGTGGTCGGCCACGTAGGCGATCCGGCCCTCGCCGAAGGGGCGGGGCAGGCGGGCCCGGACTCCGGGGGTGGCTTCCAGCACCCGCGACGGGCCGTCCTTGTGCCGCAGCCAGTGCAGCGTGCCGTGGGCTTCCACCGCGCTGGAGCCGCCGGTGCGGTCGGGAATCACATCTCCCAGGTGCTTTGAGGGCTTCAGCGGTGCGGCGCGGCGGGCCTGGGATGCTGAACCGAGCGAAATCTCGAGCTTGCGGGCGTCCGAGCTGAGGTCCGCCAGGAGCCAGAGCTCACCGGCCGATTCGAAGATGATGCGCTGGCCGTCGGTGGCGGCGTGCCGGACGTAGAAGTCCTCATGGTCCGTGTGGCGGCGCAGATCGGCGCCGCTGGGCAGCACCGAGTAGAGGTTGCCGTAGCCCTCGTGGTCGGAGAGGAAGGCGATCCGGCCGTCCACCCACATCGGGTCGGTCAGGTTGCCGTCCAGCTCGGCAGCGAGGCGTTCGAACTCGCCGTTTCCGTCGGCGTCGATCCAGAGTTTGCCGGAGGCACCGCCCCGGTAGCGCTTCCACCACGCCGGTTCGCGGGAGAGCACGCTGGCGAGGACAACGGGCCGTTCGTCGCCGACCACGGGTCCGAAGGCGACGGATTCCACCGGACCCAGCGGGAGTTCAGTGGCCCAGCCGCCGGTGACGGGCAGGCTGTAGGCGTGGGTGTGGCGGCTGTCAGCCTGGCGGAAGGCGCTCGTGACCACAACGTCGCCGCCGGGGGTGAAACCCTTGACCTTGGTGGTGGAGTGACCGAAGTAGCTCAGCTGGCGGTAGCCGCCGCCGTCGACATCCGCGGTGACAACTTCCGGTGATGTTCCTTGAACGACCGTCCAGACCAGCCGCTTGCCGTCCGGCGTGAAGCGGGGGTTCCGGGCGGGCAACTGGAGTGAGGACACGCGCCAGGCGCGACCTCCGCCAAGGGGCGCAATCCAGACGTCGTCCTCGGCCACAAAAGTGACCAGATCGCCGTGGACATGCGGGAAACGGAAGTAACTCGAAGAGGTCATCGTTAGATCATAGTCAAGGCGGCCTTCCCGCCCCGGAGTTTCCCAGCCGTGCCGGGCATGGTGAGATGGATCATGCGAATCATTGTTGCCGGAGCCTCCGGGCTGATCGGAACCGCCATTTCCCGCTCCCTGCGCAGCGCCGGGCACGACGTCGGCACGCTGGTCAGGCGGCCGCCCGCCGCACCGACCGAGTTCCAGTGGGACCCCGCGGAGGGCAGCATCGACGACACCGCGCTGAAGGGGGCGGACGCCGTCGTCAATCTTTCCGGCGCGGGCATCGGCGACCGGCCCTGGACCAGGTCCCGCATCAACGAACTCCGCAACTCACGGCTGGGGCCGACCCGGACGCTGGCGGCGGCCATGGGGCGTCTGGACACTCCGCCGGCGGTCTTCCTGAGCCAGTCGGGCTCCAACTACTACGGCGACGCCGGACTGACGTTGCTGCGCGAGAACGCCCCCGCCGGCAGCGGCGTGCTGGCCCGGATCTGCGCCGACTGGGAAGCCGCCGCGCACGAGGCGCCGGCGGGCGTCCGGGTGGTCACCCCCCGCACCGGCGTCGTGCTGAGCCGTTCGGGTGGAGCACTGGGAAGGCTGATGCCGCTGCTGCGCCTGGGCGTGGGCGGACCGCTGGGCAACGGCCGGCAGTACTGGCCCTGGATCACGCTCCCTGATGTGGCCGGGGCCTTTTCCTTCCTGCTCAGCAGCCGGCTGTCCGGCCCGGTGAACCTCTGCGCCCCCGAGAGCGCGGATGTGAACTCCCTGATTGCGCAGCTGGCCGGGGCCCTGCACCGCCCCGCGGTTTTCCGCGTCCCCGCCCCGGTGCTGCGCCTGGTGATGGGCAAGCTCGCAGATGAACTGCTGCTCTCCAGCCAGCGGATGGAACCGGCCGTCCTGAGCGAAGCCGGCTTTGAATGGCAGCATCCGTCGCTCGCCCAGGCTGCCGCCTGGGTGGCAGGCCGCGGTCCCAAGGACTGAGCATCCCCGCGCCACTGGGGTTTGGCTTCCGGGCGGCGCAACGCGATCGTGAAAGCCTTGCGGGCGGCCCGTCAGCAATGCGCGATGACTCAAGGTGCCTCAAGCTGCACCGCGAGGTGCTCCACCGCCGCAGCCTCTGACCGGCCCTCGTCCCGGACCGTGACAGGCCACGCAATGGATTTCGCCAAAGTGTCACTGCCTCGTGATGTGCTGGGTTTATGGAAGGCACGGACTGGTGTGCGGAGGGCAGGGCGGCGCTGACAGCTGTTGCGGCGTTGACTGCGGCGCTGGATTCCGTCACCGCGGCCGGCGCTGGCGCTGATCCGACTGGTCCGTCGGGTGCTGATCAGACGGGTCCGCCGGGCGCTGATCCGTTGTGGGAGGATCCGTTGCGGGATTTGGCGGATGGTTGCCTGGATGGCCTGGCCGTCATGGCGCGGTGGGAGGCGCGGGCCGCTGCGTTGAAGGTGCGGCTGGCCGCGGCCTATCTGCGGGCCGCCGACGCTCTGGCGCCGCCGGCGGTGGCGCTGCACGACAACATGGGCCAGGAGATGGCGGTGACGGCGGAGATCGCGTGTGCCCTGACCGTGAGCGAGCAGACCGCCGGGGCGTTCCTGGGCGACTGCCTGGCCCTGACGAAGACTTTGCCGCTGACCCTCGCCGCGCTGACGGCGGGCACGATTTCCTGGGCGCACGCCCGGATCATGGTGGACGAAACCACCAGCCTGGACCCGGCCGGGGCGGCGGCGCTGGAGGCGCACTTCCTGGACCCGGCCGCCCCGAACCCGGCCCGGGGGTGCCCGGCCGGGGAACTGGTCCCGGGCAGGTTCCGGGCCAAGGCCCGGACGTGGCGTGAACGCCATCACCGGGAGAGCATCGAACAGCGCCATGCCAGGTGCGCGGCGGACCGGCGGGTCGAGTTCCGCCCGGACACTGACGGGATGGCCTGGTTCTCCGCCTACCTTCCGGCCGACACCGCCGCGGGGATCTGGGAACGGACCACCGCCGCCGCCCGCGCCCTGCAGGGCCCGGAGGAGGAACGCACCCTCACCCAGCTCCGCGCCGACATCGCCGCCACCTGGCTCCTCACCACCGGCGGAACAGCGGATGGCGGCAGAACGTGCGGTACCTGCGGGGGCACCGGCGTGGCCGGCGGCGGAAGCTGCGGATCCTGCCGCGGCACCGGCGCCGGCGCGGCCGACGGCATGTGCGCCGGGGCGGGCGGGGGTGTGCCGTCGCCGCGGGCGCAGGTGCTGATCACCGTCCCGGCCCTGTCCCTGCTCGGCGCCGGACAGGAACCGGCGATGCTGGACGGATACGGGCCGATCCCGCCCTCGATGGCCCGCCGCCTGATCACCGACGGCGCCGGGTCCTTCCACCGGGTCCTGATCGACCCCCGCGACGGGGCGCCGCTGGAAATCGGCCGCACCAGCTACCGCCTCACCAAAGCCCAGCGGCACTGGCTGATGCTCCGCGACGGGAGATGCCCGTTCCCGGGGTGCAACAACCACTCCCTGGACAACGAAGCGGACCACCTCCTGGCCTGGGCCGACGGAGGCACCACCGGGATCACCAACCTCGGACAGCCCTGCCGCAAACACCACAAGCTCAAACACAACTCAGCCTGGACACCGGCCGGGGCCAGCAAAACCGCCCCGCCCGGCTGGACCTCCCCCTCTGGGCGAAACTACCCCAGCGAACAGCAGGACTGGGAACCACCCCACTGGCCGGACGGCATCCTGAATTCGGGAACAGAGTCAGACACAGGCACGGCCAAAGGCACGGACTTGGGCGCATGCATGGGCATGGACCCGGACACGAGCATGGACACATGTATGGACGTGGGTCCGCCTTCGGGCATGGACCCGGACACGAGCATGGACACAGGTATGGACATGGATCCGCGTACGGTCGTGGACCCGGACTTGGACTTCGATACGGACCTGCCCCCGGACCCCGGCCCGGATCCCAGTCCGGGCTGGCAAGAACCCCGCGAAGACCACCACCCGCAGTACTGCCCGCCCCAATGTGCCTGACCAGGGTCCCTCACTGTTGCTTCTACATTGTCGGCAATGGCGGATCCTGCCGCTGGATACGACAACATGGCCCTGACCTACCGAGGCGCGACCCTCCGCCGGCCGCCTCCGTCTGGCTGCGGGATGCGGGCGCGTCCCTTATCCGCCAGAGGTGCCGGGGTCCTGGCTGACAGCGCGGTCTCCGGCACCGTCGTCGGCCGGGAGGATCTGCTGAATCCGCCAGCGGCCCTCCACTGGCGACAGCACCAGCCGCAGTCGCTGTTCCGGCACGGCGGCAGCGTCCGCCAGGACCACTCCGGCGGCGTCGCGTTCCTGGTAGGCGGAGGTAACCACACTGACGGCCACCTCCGCCAGCTGGCTCCCGCTGTCCCGGGTGGCGGCCACCTGCGACAGCACGGTGGAGAATCCGGACAGGACCCGGCCCGACTCCCTCAGCCCGGCGCTGATCCGTCCGTCCGCTTCGGCCGCGGGTGACGCCGGGACGTTTACCTGCTCCAACAGCCCGAAGTCCCCCGAGCTGAACGCCAGGGAACGCAATCGGGCCAGCCCCCGCACCGCTTCCTCGGGGTCCGGTGAGGCGAGCTGGATCTGCACCTCCGGAGGAACGGCCGGCGCAGCAACGGCGGGCGCCACGGCTGCCTGCTCGGACTCCCGGCCGCCCTCTGAGCTCCCGACCGCAAAGGTCGGGAAGGACGCGGCCAACGGGGAACCGGCGAAAGCCCACGCGGTGACGAGAACACCACTGAGGGCCAGACCCACCGCGGCTGCCCGGGTGCCGCTGGCTGCCCGGTAGCCCCTGCTGTCCCCACCCTTCAGCTGCGTTCCCGGCCTCGGCCGGGCAGCGGTTTCCGGTCGGGCAGGTCCGGGGTCGGAGGAGGTCCGGCGGCGGGAGTGCCGCGCGCCGATGCCCCCGGAGGGGAGCCCGATGGGGCGTCCGGCCGGGAACCCTGCCAAATGTCCGAATTTGGGGGACCCGGCCGGCGGAAGGGGCCGGGCACTCCGGGGCTTGCTGAATCGGCGTTGGAGGGACCGGAGCCGTTCGGCCCTCCGTGCGCGTGCCGTCAGAGGCAGGGCGCGCCGGGTCAGCAGCTGCGGAATGACCGTGGGGTGGACCGAGACCGAGAGATCCACCGGTGCGGCCGGAGCGCTTCGCTGAACGGCGGCTGCCAGCTCGGCGGCAGCGGGCCTGAGCCTGCGGTCCTCATGAAGTCCGGCTTCCAGGGCCGCCGTCAGTGCCGCCGGAACGTCCGGGACCAGCAGCGGAAGCGGCGGCCGCTGCGCCCCCGGCTCAGGAGCACGTCCGGTCAGGCAGAACCAGCCCAGGGCCGCGAGCGAATACACATCGCGCTCCGGTTGCACTCCGGCCCGGACGGCGTCCACAGGCGCCGGATCTCGGAAACCCTCGGTACCGGCCTCGGTGACTGCCCTGGCGTCAGCCACCATGCGGGCCACTCCGAGGTCGGCGAGGAGGGGTTTTCCGTGCGCGGTGAACAACACGTTGCCGGGTGAAACGTCACCATGCGTGAAGCCCTGGCTGTGCAGGTACGCGAGGGCCTGGGCGATGGGGGTCAGGACGGTCACCGTCTCCCCCGGCCCCAGCTTCCCCCGGCCGGCCATGAGCTCAGCCAGCGAGCCGCCCGCTGCGTAATCCATGATCAGGCCGAGGCCCGCGCCCGGGGAACCGTCGCCGGCTCCGTCGCCGTCTGGGACGCCCTGGCCAGCTCCGCCGCCGTCGCGGTCAGGGACGGCGGAGCCACGCCGGACGCCGGCGCGCAGGCGCAACACCGCGCGGGCCCGCACCAGATGCTCGTGCTCCAGGGCGGAGAGGATCCTCACCTCACGCCGGACTGCTGCCTCCGTGTCTTCCCGGCCGGAGTCATCGTCGGCGCGGAAAGCCTTCAGCGCGTACTCGCGGCCGGTCGACTGTTCCCTCACGAGCCACACGATGGCGCTGCCGCCGCGCCCGAGACAACGGCCGACGTCGTATCCGGGAACCGCGGGCGCCACAACGTCGGCCCCTTCGTAATCTTCCATAACCAATGAATAGCGGATCCGCCTGGATCCCGCAGAAGTTATCCACAGGGCCGTGAGAGCTTCGCCACAGAATCAGCCGCTGGGACAGCCGGGGTCTAAGCTGGATGCCATGACTCTTGAGTTCTCCCAGCTGGGTCTCGCACCGGACTTTGTCGGATACACCCGCGGCTGGGACATCCAGCGCGAGCTCCATGCGCGGGTCCTCGCCGGTACTGCCCCCAGCACAGTTCTGCTCCTCGAACACGCCGCCGTTTACACGGCCGGCAAACGCACCGAGGACCATGAACGCCCCTTTGACGGCACCCCTGTGGTCCCGGTGGACCGCGGCGGCAAACTCACCTGGCACGGTCCCGGACAACTCGTCGGCTACCCCATCATCAAGCTCAGGAACCCGGCCGGGATCCGCGATTACGTGGAACGGCTCGAAGCGGTGATTATTGCCGTCCTGGCCGACCACGGCATCGTGGCAGTCCGGATCAAGGGCCGCGCCGGCGTCTGGATCGAACAGGATGAGAAGGGCCCGGCGCGCAAGATCGCCGCGATCGGCATCCGCGTCCATGAAGGCGTGACGATGCACGGCTTCGCGATCAACTGCAACAACGACCTGTCGCCGTACGCCCAGATCATCGCGTGCGGCATTACCGACGCCGGCGTCACCACGATCGCGCAGGAGACCGGCCGGGACGTGACCCCCGCCGATCTCGTGGCACGGATCACCGAAGAACTGCGCAACAATGAAGAAGCGCTAGTCGCAACCCATGAAGGAGCTCTACTGTGACCCTGGCACCAGAAGGCCGGAAAATGCTGCGTATTGAGCAGCGCAATGCGGCCACCCCGGTGGAACGCAAACCGGAATGGATCAAGGCCAAGGTCCAGATGGGTCCCGAATACGTCCAGCTCAAGAACCTCGTCAAAAAGGAAGGCCTCCACACCGTGTGTGAAGAGGCCGGCTGCCCCAACATCTTCGAATGCTGGGAAGACAAGGAAGCCACCTTCCTGATCGGCGGCTCCGAGTGCACCCGGCGCTGCGACTTCTGCCAGATCGACACCGGCAAACCCTCCCCCGTGGACGTTTTCGAACCCACCAAGGTGGCCCGCTCAGTCCTGGCCATGCAGCTGCGCTACGCCACCGTCACCGGAGTGGCCCGCGACGACCTCGCCGACGAGGGCGTCTGGCTCTACGCCGAAACGGTCCGCAAGATCCACGAACTGAACCCGGGCACCGGCGTCGAGCTCCTGATCCCGGACTTCTCCGGCAAACCCGAACACATCGCCGCGATCTGCGAGTCCGCACCCGAGGTCTTCGCGCACAACGTCGAGACCGTCCCGCGGATCTTCAAGCGCATCCGCCCGGCGTTCCGCTACGAGCGGTCCCTGGACGTCATCACCCAGGGCCGCAAACTCGGCATGGTCACCAAATCCAACCTGATCCTGGGCATGGGCGAGACCCGCGAGGAAATCTCCGAAGCCCTCCGGGACCTGCACGAGGCCGGCTGCGACCTGATCACCATCACCCAGTACCTGCGCCCGTCCGAACGGCACCTGCCCGTGGACCGCTGGGTCAAACCCCAGGAATTCGTGGACCTCCAGCACGAAGCCGACGAGATCGGCTTCCTCGGGGTCATGAGCGGACCGCTGGTGCGTTCCTCCTACCGCGCCGGCCGGCTCTGGGCCACCGCGATGCGCAAAAAGGGCCGCGAAATCCCCGCCCACCTCGCCCACATCGAGTCCTCCGGCACCACCCGCCAGGAAGCCAGCACCATCCTCGCCGCGCACTCCTGAATCCAGTTGTAGCGATTGCGGCGAAGGGCCGGCACCGGAGGAATTCGGCGTCCGGCCCTTCGCTGTCCATCACGTAGAATTAAGGCACTATGGCGAATTCCCCTGATTCCAGCAACCCCACTCCGGCTTCTGACGCTCCGAAGCGGGGCCTCTTCTCCCGCAAGCCCAAGGTGGCCAAGGTCAAGAAGCCGAGCCGTCTGAAGCAAATCCGCGAGGTCTTCCAGATGACCCGCCAGCACGACCCGATGGTCCCGTGGCTGATGCTGCTGGCGTTCCTCGGCGTTGTCGCTGTCAGCTTCGTCGTGGGATTCCTCCTGGACAACTGGATTACCGGCCTGATCATCGGCATCCCGCTGGGTGTCCTGGCGGCAACGCTGATCCTGTCCCGCCGCGCCGAACGTGCCGCTTTCGCCCGGATTGAGAACCAGCCCGGCGCCTCGGGCGCTGCGCTGGGCACGCTCAAGCGAGGCTGGATTGTCGAAGAGCAGCCCGTCGCGGTGAACCCCCGCACCCAGGACGCGGTTTTCCGTGCCATCGGCCGTCCCGGCGTTGTCCTCGTCAGCGAAGGCCCCAGCCACCGGGTCAAGCCGCTGCTCGAGGCCGAACGCAAGCGGCTCGCCCGCATCCTGCCCAACGTCACCATTCACGTGATTGAAACCGGCCGCGGCGAGGGCCAGGTTCCGATCAGCCAGGTTTCCAAGAAGATGACCAAGCTGAAGAACGAACTGACCAAGCTTGAGGTCAGCACCGTCTCCAAGCGCATCTCATCGCTCGGCAGCCGGCTGCCCATCCCCAAGGGCATTGATCCCTACAAGGCCCGCCCGGACCGCAAGGCAGCCCGCGGACGCTAGGCCCACACGCCAGAGCACAGGGACGCCCCGGTAACCGCCTTTCAGGCCGGCAGCCGGGGCGTTTGCTTTGCCCCCGACATACCCCACGTCCCGCATGGACAGAAAACCGGAGACTTCGCCATGAAACTGCCTTCCACTCCAGCCGTGATCCGGATCTTCCGTGCCCTGGCGATCGCCGAAGCTTTCAGCTGGGCTGCGCTGCTGGTGGGTATGTTCCTCAAATGGGTCACCCGGACCACGGAGCTCGGGGTGGAGATCGCCGGCCCGATCCACGGGGCGTTTTTCATCGGCTACGGGGTTGCTGCACTGAGCCTGTGGGGTATGCAGCGCTGGCCGTTCCGGGTCGCCTTGTTCGCGGGGCTCTCCGCGGTGTTCCCCTTCGCCACTGTCTGGTTTGAGCGCTGGGCAGGCCGCCAGGGATACCTGACGTTCCCGGCTGCAGGGGATGCTTCCCAGCCGGCGCAGGAGCCCGCCGGCGAGACGGCCGGCGTCTAGGACAGTCCGGGCCCGCACGTCCATTCGACGCAAATGGTCGCTAAACGGGGCGGTTTAGCGGCCATTCCTGGCGAATCGAGGCTCCGCAGGGTGCGGATTCAAGGGGTCGATGCAACACCCGAGGTCAATTGGCTATCAGTAAACCACGGAGACGCTACCCGGGGGTATCCCATCCAAGGGTCTCTCGTGGTCGTCCGTTGAGTTCCTGGGCGACGTGCTCCAGGTCCTCGGGTCCGTAGGCGTTCAGGTCGGTGCTTTTGGGGAAGTATTGTCGCAGCAAGCCGTTGGTGTTCTCGTTGGATCCGCGCTGCCAGGGGCTGGCGGGGTCGCAGAAGTACACGTCCATGTCCGTGGCGATGCCGAATGACTTGTGCAGGGCCATTTCCGCACCCTGGTCCCAGGTCAGGGATCCGCGCAGATGTTGCGGCAGTGTGGCCATGGTCTTGATGAGACCGTCGCGCACGGATTCGGCGGTGTGGTCTGTGGGCAGGTGCACGAGCATCACGTAGCGGGTGGTGCGTTCCACGAGCGTTGCGATTGCCGACTGGTTGTAGGCTCCGGTAATTAAGTCGCCTTCCCAGTGCCCCGGAACGGCGCGGTCTTCGATCTTGGCGGGGCGTTCGGAGATGTTGATCATCGGGTCCCGGAAACGGCTGGTGCGTTCTTCGGGGTTTTTGTGCTTTTTGCGACGG